>NZ_JBIVVR010000005.1:0-59659 GCF_044757755.1 Streptomyces sp. NPDC091209
TACATTCCGAACCCGGAAGCTAAGCCTCACAGCGCCGATGGTACTGCAGGGGGGACCCTGTGGGAGAGTAGGACGCCGCCGAACAAATTTTAGAGCTCCGGCTCTCGGGAATTCTTCCCGAGAGCCGGAGCTTTTTTGTTTTCCGACAGAGTTTTCCGACAGAGATTTCCGCATGACGCCTCCTCCTTGCCTCGCCCTCTGCGCTGCGGTGCCGGGGCTGCGGGTAAGGTCAGGGGGCATCGTTGGCTCGTTTCCCACAGGAGGCCCCCGGGTGGAGGTCCAGGAGACCCGCGTTCAGACCGACCGGGTCCTCACCATCCCGAACATCCTCAGCATGGCGCGTCTCGTCGGCGTACCCATCTTCCTGTGGTTGATCCTCAGGCCGGAGTTCGGCGGTCCCAAGAGTGACGGCTGGGCCCTGCTCATCCTCATGCTGAGCGGTATCACCGACTATCTGGATGGGAAGCTGGCCAGGCGCTGGAACCAGATCAGCAGCCTCGGCCGGCTGCTGGATCCCGCGGCCGACCGGCTCTACATTCTGTCGACACTGATCGGTCTCACCTGGCGCGAGATTCTTCCGATCTGGCTGACGGCCGCGCTCCTCGCACGCGAGCTGGTTCTGCTGGTGATGGTGTGGATCCTCCGCCGGCACGGCTATCCGCCCCCGCAGGTGAACTTCCTCGGGAAGGCGGCCACCTTCAACCTGATGTACGCCTTCCCGTTGCTGCTGCTCAGTGACGCGAGCGGCTGGATCGCGACATTCGGCGCTGTTTTCGGATGGGCGTTCGCCGGGTGGGGTACAACCCTGTATTGGTGGGCAGGAGTCCTCTACGTGGTGCAGGTCCGCCGGCTGATCCGAGCGGACACCATGGCCGATTGAGCTCGGCCCGATTGGGCGGCTGTAGTGCCCCGATGGCCCCCGCTCGAAAACTGCGGGACAATCAGGACGGGTGAAGTCGGCTGTACCGTCGTCTCTTCAAGGAGGACGCTTCCGACATGAAGGCCGTCGTGATGGCCGGAGGCGAAGGCACACGCCTTCGCCCAATGACCTCAAGCATGCCCAAGCCGCTCCTGCCGGTGGTGAACCGGCCGATCATGGAGCATGTGCTGAGGCTGCTCAAAAGGCATGGGCTCAACGAGACCGTCGTCACCGTGCAGTTCCTGGCCTCATTGGTCAAGAACTACTTCGGTGACGGTGAAGAACTCGGCATGGAGCTCACCTATGCCAATGAGGAGAAGCCACTCGGTACTGCCGGGAGCGTCAAGAACGCCGAGGAGGCGCTGAAGGACGACGCCTTCCTCGTCATCTCCGGTGATGCCCTGACCGACTTCGATCTCACCGAACTCATCAACTTCCACAAGGAGAAAGGCGCGCTCGTCACGGTCTGTCTTACGCGCGTACCCAATCCGCTGGAATTCGGTATCACCATCGTGGACGAAGAGGGCAAGGTCGAACGCTTCCTGGAGAAGCCGACCTGGGGCCAGGTCTTCTCGGACACGGTGAACACGGGCATCTACGTCATGGAACCTGAGGTCTTCGACTACGTCGAGGCCGATGTCTCCGTCGACTGGTCCGGCGACGTCTTCCCCCAGTTGATGAAGGAAGGCAAGCCCATCTACGGCTATATCGCCGAGGGCTACTGGGAGGACGTCGGCACGCACGAGAGCTATGTGAAGGCCCAGGCCGACGTCCTGGAGGGCAAGGTCGACGTCGAACTCGACGGCTTCGAGATCTCCCCGGGCGTATGGGTGGCAGAGGGCGCGGAGGTCCATCCCGACGCCGTACTGCGAGGGCCGCTCTACATCGGTGACTACGCCAAGGTCGAGGCGAACGCCGAGATCCGCGAGCACACCGTCGTCGGCTCCAACGTCGTCGTCAAGAGCGGTGCGTTCCTCCACCGGGCCGTCGTGCACGACAACGTGTACATCGGGCAGCACAGCAATCTGCGCGGCTGTGTGGTCGGAAAGAACACCGACATCATGCGCGCCGCCCGCATCGAGGACGGAGCCGTGATCGGCGACGAATGCCTCGTCGGTGAAGAATCGATCATTCAGGGCAACGTCCGCGTCTATCCCTTCAAGACCATCGAGGCCGGCGCCTTCGTCAACACCTCGGTGATCTGGGAGTCGCGCGGCCAGGCCCACCTCTTCGGCGCTCGTGGCGTCTCCGGGATCCTGAACGTCGAGATCACCCCGGAGCTGGCCGTGCGCCTGGCGGGGGCCTACGCGACGACCCTCAAGAAGGGCTCCACCGTCACCACGGCCCGCGACCACTCCCGAGGTGCCCGCGCGCTGAAACGAGCGGTGATCTCGGCCTTGCAGGCCAGCGCCATCGACGTACGAGACCTGGAGAACGTACCGCTGCCCGTGGCGCGGCAGCAGACGGCCCGGGGCAGCGCCGGCGGAATCATGATCCGGACGACCCCCGGAGTGCCCGACTCCGTCGACATCATGTTCTTCGACGGGCAGGGCGCCGACCTGTCGCAGGGCGGTCAGCGGAAGCTGGACCGGGTGTTCGCGCGACAGGAGTACCGACGCGCGTTTCCCGGCGAGATCGGGGATCTGCACTTCCCCGCGAGTGTCTTCGACTCCTATACGGGATCACTGCTGCGGAATGTCGACACCACCGGTATCGCGGATTCCGGGCTGAAGGTCGTCGTCGACGCCTCCAACGGCAGTGCCGGACTGGTGCTGCCCAGCCTGCTGGGCAAGCTCGGCGTCGACTCCCTGGTCATCAATCCCGGTCTCGACGAGTCCAGGCCCACCGAGACGGTGGAGACGCGGCGGGCAGGGCTGGTGCGGCTGGGCGAGATCGTCGCGTCCGCGCGGGCCGCGTTCGGCGTGCGCTTCGACCCGGTGGGCGAGCGTCTCTCGCTCGTCGACGAGAAGGGGCGGATCGTCGAGGACGACCGGGCCCTGCTCGTCATGCTCGACCTGGTGGCCGCCGAGCGGCGCAGTGGACGTGTGGCGCTGCCGGTCACCACCACACGGATCGCGGAACAGGTGGCGGCGTACCACGGCACGCAGGTGGAGTGGACGACCACGTCGCCGGACGACCTGACGCGGGTCGGCCGAGAAGAGTCGACGATCTTCGGAGGCGACGCGCGCGGCGGCTTCATCATTCCCGAGTTCAGCGGCGTCTTCGACGGCGCGGCCGCGTTCGTCCGGCTCATCGGTCTTGTGGCGCGGACACAGCTCACGCTCAGCCAGATCGACGCGCGGATTCCGCGGGCGCACGTCCTCAAGCGGGACCTCGCGACGCCCTGGGCCGTGAAGGGGCTGGTCATGCGCCGGGTCGTGGAGGAGGCGGGAGACCGCTTCGTGGACACGACGGACGGCGTGCGGGTCGTGGAGACGGACGGACGCTGGGTCATGGTGCTGCCGGACCCCGCCGAGGCTGTCACCCATCTGTGGGCGGAGGGCCCGGACGACGCCTCCGCTGAGGCTCTGCTCGACGAGTGGGCGGCCGTTGTGGACAGCGCCGGCCGCTGAGACGATCTTCACCCTTACGTGTCGGACAAGTGTCCCCAAGGGGGCCTGTCCGGCACGTTGGTGGGGCCATTCGGAGGTAGCACCCGCGACGTGCGACGATGTGCGGCATGCCGCAGCAGCCCCCCGTTCGGAGCAGCGCTCCGCGCCCCCCGCGCCCGGACGCCTCCATGTCGCTGCTCACCAACGTCATGGATCACAGCCTCGACGAGGGGTACGCCGAGGCGGCCGCCCGCAGGGAGGCCGAGGATGCCGGCGGCATGCCGAAGACGGTCCGGGCCAAGCTGGGTCTTGCCGCGGGTCTGGTGCTCGCCGCGCTCGTGGTCACTCTGGGAGCGGCGAACGCTCGGCTGGCGGCGCCCGTCGTCGCCAAGGAGCGCCAGGAGCTCATCGACCGCATCGAGCGCGAGACGACGGCCGCGGACAAGCTGGAGAACGGCGTCGACACCCTGCGTGCCGATGTGAGCGCCCGCCAGCGAGCCGCGCTGAAGAAGGACGGCGGCGAGCAGGCCGACCTCGTGAGCATCCTGTCGGGTGCCACCGATGTGCACGGACCGGGCGTGAAGCTCGTCGTCAACGACGCCAAGGAAGCCAGCACCGGCGGTGACGGCACCAATCCGCGGGAGACCTCGGGATTCTCCGACACCGGACGCGTCCGGGACCGAGACATGCAGCGCGTGGTCAACGGCCTGTGGGAGTCGGGCGCCGAGGCCGTCTCCGTCAACGGACAGCGGCTGACAGCCCTGTCGGCCATCAGGGCCGCGGGTGACGCGATACTGGTCGACAACAAGCCGCTGGTGCCGCCGTACACGGTGCTCGCGGTGGGGGACGGCCAGCGGCTCAGCACCAGGTTCCAGAACAGCGCCGACGGGCTGTATCTGCACGCCCTGCAGGAGAACTACGGCATCCGGACCAGCATTTCCACCGAGGGCGACGTCCGGCTGCCCGCAGCACCGAGTGTGATCGTACGTACAGCAGAGCCGAGAACAGAGAAGGGCACACCGTGATCGCCGTACTGGGCCTCGTCGTGGGAGTCGTGGCTGGATTGTTGGTCCGGCCCGAGGTTCCGGCGGTCGTCGAGCCTTACCTTCCGATCGCCGTCGTGGCGGCGCTCGACGCCGTGTTCGGCGGTCTGCGCGCGATGCTCGACGGCATCTTCGACGACAAGGTCTTCGTGGTCTCGTTCCTGTCGAACGTGGTCGTCGCCGCGCTGATCGTTTTCCTGGGTGACAAGTTGGGTGTGGGTGCCCAGCTGTCCACGGGTGTCGTGGTCGTCCTCGGCATCCGGATCTTCTCCAATGCCGCGGCGATCCGTCGGCACGTGTTCCGGGCGTGAGGCCGATGAGCAACGAGAACGAAGACGAATCTCCCGAGAACCCGCTGCGCGAAGAGCTGCCGGAAGAGGTTCCCGCGGCCGTGCAGGAGCCCGAACCGGAGACGGCCGAGGAGAACGCCGAGGGGAACGCCGAGACGCCGCCGTCCGGCCGTCAGAGGCTGGTCGAGGGGCTTTGGCCGCCGCGGGTGTCGCGTGCCCAACTCATCGTCGCCGTGCTGCTGTTCGGCCTCGGCTTCGGCCTGGCCGTGCAGGTGGCGTCCAACAGCGACGGCGACAGCGCGCTGCGCGGCGCGCGTCAGGAAGATCTCGTCCGCATTCTCGATGAACTCGACAGCCGGACTCAGCGTCTTGAGGACGAGAAGCAGGGACTCGAGGATCAGCGCACCGAGCTGGAGAACAGCTCGAACCAGGCCGAGGAGGCCCGCAAGCAGACGGTCGAGAAGGAGAAGCAACTCGGCATTCTGGCGGGCACCGTGGCCGCCCAGGGACCCGGCATCACGCTGACCATCGACGACGCGAAGGGGGCGGTCAAGGCGGACATGCTGCTCGACGCGATCCAGGAGCTGCGCGCCGCCGGTGCGGAGGCGATCCAGGTGAACGGTGTGCGTGTGGTCGCCGGGACCTATCTGGCCGATTCCGGAGGCGGAGTGAAGGTCGACGGGAACAAGATCACCCAGCCCTATCGTTTCAAGGTCATCGGCAAGCCGCAGGATCTGGAGCCGGCGCTGAACATTCCGGGGGGCGTGGTGCAGACACTGGAGAAGGAGCAGGCCACCGTCACGGTGAACGGCTCGACGAAGATCGTCGTCGATGCCTTGCGACCGGCGGAGCGGCCTGACTACGCTCAGTCGTCCTCCCGGTGAACGGCGGTCGCATGGGGGCCGCCGGGCCAGGGCAGGAGGTTGCGGGGGGTCGGCGCACCGAATGGGTGGTGCGTGGTGGAAACTGTCTGGTGGATACGGACGTTGTGAGGATGTCCGGGTCGACCGGTGTGTTCAATCAGGGTTCGTCCTGCCCCACGGGCGGGTCTGTTTCGGTCAAGGGGAATCGCCCGTGAAGTTGTTTGCGAAGTTGTTCGGCAAGAGCACGCGAGAGGACAGTGGCGACAACGCGACTGCCCGTCACCGTGCACCGCGCCAGGGAGACGCGGAGGCCCAGAGCGGCGACCGTCCGCTGTTCCGGGACCAGGTCACCGGCCCCGGTGGACCCGGCGCGTCGTCTGTTGACCCTGCCCAGTCCGGCCGCATAGGTTTCGGGGAACCGTCAGCCTCAAGCACGGGTGGAGGGTTCGCCTCCGATCCGTATGCGTCCCATGCCCCTGGTGGGCAGCCGCGGCAGGAGGATCCGTCCATGTCGGCCCAGGTGTGTTCGAGGTGCGGGAACCGCAACGCGGAGAACAGCCGGTTCTGTTCCAACTGCGGTGCGCCGCTGCGGGTCGGACCCGAGCGTCCCTCGGAGCAGACGTCCACGATCTCCATCTCCGGTATCGAGGCGTACGACGCCGAGGTGACGGGTCAGACTCCCTCGCCGATGCTCTCCCCCGAGGCTCAGGCGGCTGTCGACGCGCTGCCGGTCGGATCGGCGCTCCTGGTGGTGCGCCGAGGCCCCAACTCGGGCAGCCGCTTCCTGCTGGACAGTGAGCTGACCACGGCCGGGCGTCATCCGCAGAGCGACATCTTCCTCGACGACGTGACGGTGTCGCGGCGCCATGTGGAGTTCCGTCGTATCGCGGACGGATCTTTCACGGTCGCCGACGTCGGCAGCCTGAACGGCACGTACGTCAACCGGGAGCGGATCGACCAGGTCCCGCTGTCGAACGGTGACGAGGTGCAGATCGGCAAGTACCGGCTGGTGTTCTACGCGAGCCAGCAGGGCATCTGACCCTCCCCCAAATCCGTCCGGGGGGACACCGAGGGAATGTCCATGCTTCAAACACCGAGCGGCGGTGCCGGCAGCGGTACCGCCGCCGCGGACAGTGGGCTGATGAGCATCGGCGCGGTGCTGAGCGTGCTGCGCGACGAGTTCCCCGAAGTCACCATCTCCAAGATCAGGTTCCTGGAGTCGGAGGGGCTCGTCGAGCCGCGGCGGACCCCTTCGGGGTACCGCAAGTTCAGCGCGAACGATGTCGAACGCCTCGGCCACGTCCTGAGGATGCAGCGTGACCACTACCTGCCGCTGAAGGTGATCCGCGAGCACCTGGACGCCCTGGCGCGCGGCGAGCAGGTGCGTCTGCCCTCCGTGGGCCGTCAGCGCGACCCGGGTGAGGGAGAAGCCCTCGGCGAGCTCTACAGCGAGCCCGAGGGGCCCACGGCGGCCCGGGTGGGCCGCGCCGAGCTGCTGGCCGCCGCCGAGATCGGTGAGCAGCAGCTCGAGGAGTGGGAGTCGTACGGACTGATCGGCCCGCTGCCCGACGGTGTCTACGACGCCGAGGCGGTGACGGTCGCCGCGCTCGTCGTCGAGCTGGGCCGGTTCGGGATCGAGCCGCGCCATCTGCGGGCGATGAAGGCCGCGGCGGAGCGTGATGCCGGACTGGTGGACCAGGTGGTCGCACCCCTGCGGCGGCACCGCAACCCACAGACCCGGGCGCATGCGGAGGCCCGTACGAAGGAACTCGCGGGCCTCACGGTGAAGCTGCACGCGGCACTCGTGCAGACCGCGCTGGGCGTGCGACTGCGCTGATCCGGCGTACCGGCGCGGGCCCTGGATCGTCCACCCGTTCTGTGCCCGACTACCCAAACGTCCCGGGCACGGCCTAGGGTTGCTGTGTGAACGAGCTCGATGTCGTAGGTGTCCGGGTCGAGATGCCCTCCAACCAACCGATCGTGCTTCTGCGTGAAGTGGGAGGCGACCGCTACCTCCCCATCTGGATCGGACCGGGGGAGGCGACGGCGATCGCCTTCGCACAGCAGGGCATGGCCCCCGCACGACCGCTGACCCACGACCTTTTCAAGGACGTGCTGGAGGCCGTCGGCCAGGAGCTCACCGAAGTACGGATCACGGACCTGCGCGAGGGCGTCTTCTACGCCGAGCTCGTCTTCGCCAGCGGGGTCGAGGTGAGCGCCAGGCCGTCCGACGCCATAGCGCTGGCCCTGCGCACCGGAACGCCGATCTACGGCAGTGACGGGGTGCTCGACGACGCCGGTATCGCGATCCCGGACGAGCAGGAGGACGAGGTGGAGAAGTTCCGCGAGTTCCTGGACCAGATCTCGCCCGAGGACTTCGGCACCAACAGCCAGTGAGGCGGGCGGGCGGAGGGCCGATCCGGGCCGCATTTGCCCGTGGCGAGTGTGGTGTGCCGCGGCCCGCGCCGAGAGCATTCGGCTAGCCTTTCCCCGCGGTAGGGCACGGGAAACCACTCTTAGGGTGATTATCACTCGGCGTGCCGAGTGTGGCGATCGTTGACGCGCCCCTGGTGACTGCCTACCGTCGAGAAGGCAGGTCAAGGACGGAGGTCGGCGTGAGAAGCAGCGGCGACGGTACGGCTGGGGGTGCTCCCGGACACGGTCCGGGAGAGAGCGGCCCGTACCCTCCCCCAAGCTCTCGGCTCGGCTCGAGCAGGGGGCACCCCCATCATGGCGGCGCGGCCGATCACGTTGCGCGGCGGCCGACAGCAGTGTCCGGTGAGGGAGGGACTGTTCCCGAGGAGCTCGGTTACCGCGGGCCCACGGCGTGCGCCGCCGCGGGCATCACCTACCGGCAGCTGGACTACTGGGCGAGGACCGGACTCGTCGAGCCCAGTGTGCGTCCCGCCTACGGGTCGGGGACACAGCGCCTGTACAGCTTCCGGGACGTGGTGGTCCTGAAGATCGTCAAGCGGTTCCTCGACACCGGGGTGTCGCTGCAGAACATCCGCACCACGGTCCAGCACCTGAGGGAGCGCGGCTTCCAGGACCTGGGGCGCATGACGCTGATGAGCGACGGCGCGACGGTCTACGAGTGCACCTCGCCCGACGAGGTCCACGCGCTGCTGCAGGGCGGCCAGGGTGTCTTCGGCATCGCCGTGGGCGTGGTGTGGCGGGACGTCGAGGGCGCCCTGTCGCAGTTGCACGGAGAGCGGGTCGACACCGGTGAGACGCTCCTCGGGCACAACCCCGCCGACGAACTCGCGCGCAGGCGCAACCGCGCGGTGTGACGCGCGGCTTTCGATGACGTGATGCCCCGGCCTGCCGGGGCATTGTCAGTGGCGTAGGGCAGCATCGGAGATGTGAGAACCGCGCCCACGATCCTGCATCTCGACATGGACGCCTTCTTCGCCTCGGCGGAGCAGGCGTCCAAGCCGAGCCTGCGCGGGAAAGCCGTCGTGGTGGGCGGGCTCGGACCTCGTGGAGTCGTCGCCACCGCCTCGTACGAGGCTCGCGTCTTCGGGGTGAACTCGGCGATGCCCATGGCCCAGGCCCGCAGGCGCGCCCCGAACGCCGCCTATCTCGTGCCGCGCTTCGGGCTCTACCGTGAGGTCAGCGAGCAGGTGATGGGGCTGCTGCGGGCCCTGTCGCCGCTGGTGGAGCCGCTGAGCCTGGACGAGGCGTTCGTGGACCTGGAGGCGGGCGGGACGGCCTGGGACGACGCCTCGGCGCGGCTGGCCGGTGCCAAGCTGCGCGCGGACATCCGGGCGGTCACGGGTCTCACGGGGTCGGTGGGGCTCGCCGCCTCCAAGATGCTGGCGAAGATCGCCTCGGAGCAGGCCAAGCCCGACGGTCTCGTGCTGATCGAGCCGGGCAGCGAGCGGGCGCTGCTGGGGCCGATGCCGGTGCGGACGCTGCCGGGCGTGGGGCCGGCCACCGGCGACCATCTGCGGCGGGCCGGCATCACCACCGTCGAGGAACTGGCCGAGGCGGGCGAGGACGAGCTCGTACGGCTGCTGGGGAAGGCGCACGGGCACGCGCTGTTCGCGATGGCGCTGGCCCACGACGAGCGCCCCGTGGTGGCCGAGCGGGAGACCAAGTCGGTGTCGGTCGAGGACACGTACGACGTGGACATCCACGACCGGGTCCGGGTGGAGCTGGAGGTGCAGCGGCTCGCGGACCGGTGTGTGCGGCGGCTGCGCCGGGCCGGGCTGTCGGGGCGGACGATCGTTCTGAAGGTACGCAGGTACGACTTCTCGACCCTGACCCGCTCCGAGACGCTGCGCGGGCCCACGGACGACCCCGGTGTCGTTCGGGAGGCCGCCGCGCGGCTGCTGGAGGGCGTGGACACGACCGGCGGCGTGCGCCTGCTGGGGGTCGGCGTCTCCGGGCTCGCCGACTACACGCAGGAGGACCTGTTCGCGCAGGCGCAGGCCGCCGCGGTGGGGGAGCCCGCGGCCGATGACCATTCGGCGGACGAGCCCGAGGGGGCCGTCGCGGAGGAGGCGGTGCCCGCCGAGCGGCGGTGGCCCTCCGGGCACGATGTGCGCCATGCCGAGCACGGGCACGGATGGGTGCAGGGGAGCGGGCTGGGACGGGTCACGGTGCGCTTCGAGACGCCCTCGTCCGAGCCCGGCCGGGTGCGGACCTTCCGGACGGACGATCCGCAGCTCGAACCGGCGGACCCGCTGCCCCTGGTGGAGCGAAGACCCGGCGGGTCCGCACCGGGTCCCGGCCCGGCGGCGTCAGAAGCCGCGACGCGAGGTCCGGAGCCGAAGGCGGGCCCGCACCCGGCCCCGGGGGCTCAGGCGTCCTCCGTGCCCGCGAGCCGGCCGAAGTCCCGGTCCGGCGGCGTCGGGGACGCCACGTCGAGCCCGTAGTGGTGGTAGAGCTGGAGTTCCTGTTCGGGGGAGAGGTGACGCCCGACGCCGAAGTCGGGGGCGTCCTTGATCAGGGCCCGGTCGAACGGGATGCGCAAGGTCCCCTCGACGATCTCGCTGGGCTCCAGGGGCACGAAGGCGTCCCTGCTGAACAGCCCGGTGCGTATGGCAGCCCACTCAGGGACGCCGGTCGCGTCGTCGAGGTACACCTCGTCGATCGTGCCGATCTTGGTGCCCTTGCTGTCGAACGCCTTGCGGCCGATCAGGTTGCGCGGATCGATGTCGGTCTGCACGGTCCCTCCACGTGGTCGCAAACTCATCCGTAAGTACTACAAAAGAGCACATTTGTGAGAGCGGCCACTCGAAGGCTGATGTCTTGTCCTCGCTGGTAGGCTGGCAGACGGCTGCTGATCCCGTGCGGGAGAGTCCTCCAGATTTCACCGGAGGCGCCGAAGGAGCAACTCCTCCCCGGAATCTCTCAGGCTCACGTACCGCACGGACGAGGTCACTCTGGAAAGCAGGGCGGGTGCTGTTGGCCTCCGCTCTCACCGACGGTGAAAGCCGGATCGTCCATGGACGATCCGGTGAAACTCTCAGGTTGAGATGACAGAGGGGGAGGCCGTCGGGGTACCCGTGCCGGGGTGCCCCTCGAAGGTCGCGTCAGACCAGGAGGCCTCCGCCATGACCGCCCCTCGCATTCCGCTTTCCGAGCTCGAACAGGGCATCCCCTTCGAGCAGCGCCACATCGGGCCCGACTCCGAAGCCCGGGCCAAGATGCTCGCGCAGGTCGGATACGGCTCGCTCGACGAGCTGACGGCCGCCGCGGTGCCGGACGTGATCAAGAATGCCGAGGCCCTGAAGCTGCCGGCCGCGCGCACCGAGGCCGAGGTACTGGCCGAGCTCCGCTCCCTCGCGGACCGCAACGAGGTGCTCGGCTCGATGATCGGCCTCGGTTACTACGGCACCTTCACGCCGCCGGTGATCCTGCGCAACGTCATGGAGAACCCGGCCTGGTACACCGCGTACACGCCGTACCAGCCGGAGATCTCGCAGGGCCGTCTCGAGGCGCTGCTGAACTTCCAGACCGTCGTCGCCGAGCTGACCGGACTGCCGACCTCCGGCGCGTCCCTCCTCGACGAGGGCACCGCCGCCGCCGAGGCGATGGCGCTGTCCCGCCGCATGGGCAAGAACAAGAAGGGCCTCTTCCTGGTCGACGCGGACGCGCTGCCGCAGACCATCGCCGTCATAGAGACCCGCGCCGAGCCGACCGGCGTCGAGATCGTCGTCGCCGACCTCGCCGACGGCATCCCGGCCGACCTCGCCGGGCGCGAGATCAACGGCGTGCTGATCCAGTACCCGGGCGCCTCCGGTGCCGTACGCGACATCAAGCCGATCGTCGAGCAGGCGCACGAGCTGGGCGCGGTCGTCACCGTCGCGGCCGATCTGCTCGCCCTGACCTTGCTCACCTCGCCCGGCGAGCTCGACGCGGACATCGCGGTCGGTACGACGCAGCGCTTCGGTGTGCCGATGGGCTTCGGCGGACCGCACGCCGGTTACATGGCGGTCCGCGAGAAGTTCGCGCGCAGCCTCCCCGGCCGGCTGGTCGGTGTCTCCGTGGACGCCGACGGGAACAAGGCGTACCGCCTCGCCCTGCAGACGCGTGAGCAGCACATCCGTCGTGAGAAGGCGACCAGCAACATCTGTACGGCTCAGGTGCTGCTCGCCGTGATGGCCGGCATGTACGCCGTCTACCACGGTCCCGACGGCCTGCGGACCATCGCACGGCGTACCCACCGCTACGCCACGGTCCTGGCCGCCGGGCTCACCGCCGGCGGTGTCGAGCTCGTGCACGGCGCGTACTTCGACACCCTCACCGTGCGGGTCCCGGGCCGGGCCGCCGAGATCGTCGCCGCCGCCCGCGACCACGGCGTCAACCTCCACCCCGTCGACGCCGACCACGTGTCGATCTCGTGCGACGAGACGACCACGCGCGAGCAGCTGGCCGCCGTGTGGACCGCCTTCGGCGTCGAGGGCGACATCGAGGCGCTGGACGCGAGCGCCGAGGACACCCTGCCGGCCGCGCTGCTGCGCACCGACGAGTACCTCACGCACCCCGTCTTCCACCAGCACCGCTCCGAGACCGCGATGCTGCGCTACCTGCGCAAGCTCTCCGACCGCGACTACGCGCTCGACCGCGGCATGATCCCGCTGGGCTCCTGCACGATGAAGCTCAACGCGACCACCGAGATGGAGCCGGTCACCTGGCCCGAGTTCGGGCAGATGCACCCCTTCGCGCCCGCCGAGCAGGCGCGGGGCTATCTGACGCTCATCCACGAGCTGGAGGACCAGCTCGCCGAGGTCACCGGCTACGACAAGGTGTCGCTCCAGCCCAACGCCGGTTCGCAGGGCGAGCTGGCCGGTCTGCTGGCCGTGCGCGGCTACCACCGCGCCAACGGCGACGACCAGCGCACCGTCTGCCTCATCCCGTCCTCCGCGCACGGCACCAACGCCGCCAGCGCCGTGATGGCCGGCATGAAGGTCGTCGTCGTGAAGACCGCGGACGACGGCGAGATCGACGTCCAGGACCTCAGTGCCAAGATCGAGCAGTACCGCGACGAACTGTCGGTGCTGATGATCACGTACCCCTCGACGCACGGTGTGTTCGAGGAGCACGTCGCCGACATCTGCGCCCAGGTGCACGAGGCCGGCGGCCAGGTCTACGTCGACGGCGCCAACCTCAACGCCCTGGTGGGCCTCGCCAAGCCGGGCCACTTCGGCGGCGACGTCTCGCACCTCAACCTGCACAAGACCTTCTGCATCCCGCACGGCGGCGGCGGTCCGGGCGTCGGCCCGGTCGGTGTGCGCGCGCACCTGGCGCCGTACCTGCCGAACCACCCGCTCCAGCCCGAGGCCGGTCCCGAGACCGGTGTCGGCCCGATCTCGGCCGCTCCCTGGGGCTCCGCGGGCATCCTGCCCATCTCCTGGTCGTACGTCCGGCTGATGGGCGGCGAGGGCCTCAAGCGCGCCACGCAGGTGGCCGTGCTCTCCGCGAACTACATCGCCAAGCGCCTGGAGCCGCACTACCCGGTGCTGTACACCGGTCCCGCCGGCCTGGTCGCGCACGAGTGCATCATCGACCTGCGCCCGCTCACCAAGGCGACCGGCGTGAGCGTCGACGACATCGCGAAGCGCCTCATCGACTACGGCTTCCACGCGCCGACCATGTCGTTCCCGGTGGCCGGCACGCTGATGATCGAGCCGACCGAGTCCGAGGACCTGGGAGAGCTCGACCGGTTCTGCGACGCGATGATCGCGATCCGCGCGGAGATCGAGAAGGTCGGCTCCGGCGAGTGGGCGGTGGACGACAACCCGCTGCGCGGGGCGCCGCACACGGCCGCCGCGCTCGGCGGCGACTGGGAGCACCCGTACAGCCGCGAGGAGGCCGTCTTCCCGGCCGGTGTCTCGCCCGCCGACAAGTACTGGCCGCCGGTGCGCCGCATCGACCAGGCGTACGGCGACCGGAACCTCGTCTGCTCCTGCCCGCCGCTGGACGCCTACGAGGACTGATCAGCGCTCGGCACGTGGACGGCTACGGGGAGTGATCACCCTCGGTCATGCGTCGGGGCCGGTTCGGAGAGTACGTCTCCGGGCCGGCCCCTCGTGTGTCTGGGCGGCCGGTCAGGGCCGCCCGGGTGGTGCGGCTCAGGCGGCCGTCATCACCTGCGCGCCGCCCAGCGGGCGGTGCGGCGCGATGATCTGGCCGTCGGGCAGGAGCTCACCGGTGTCCTCGAAGAGCAGAACGCCGTTGCACAGCAGGCTCCATCCCTGCTCCGGGTGGTGCGCCGCGAGGCGGGCGGACTCCCGGTCGGCTGATTCGGCTGAAGGACACGGTGGCTGGTGCTGGCACATGGATGGGATCTTTCGCTGGGTCGAGGTGTGAGTGATGGCTGTGGTGTCTGTCTTGCGGCTTGAGGTACTCATGGCCGCCCCCCGTTGATGTGTGGTCTGACCCCAGTGTTGCCCCACGGGCGCCAATCCGCAGGGATTTGGGGGCACCGCTTCTCACAGGTTGATGACGCATCACCCCTGCGGAGGGTTCACCCCAACTGCGTTGCCTTTTCGGGTGGTTCGAGGTGGCCGAATAGGGCTAGTCAGGTCCGGCGCGGAGCGCGTTTCCCCTCGTACGAGCGCTGTGGAGCCCTAACGAGCGATCGGTCCTCCGGGTGCGTGACAGCGCCGTGCCCCGCGGCCGGGGGCACGGCTGCGGGGCACGGACAAGGGTGCAGGAGCGCGGCGGCTCAGGCGGGCGAGCTGAGGAGCGGTGCCGGGGTGACCCGGTGGGTGAGAACGGGCAGCAGTTCGGCGACGCGGTACGGCCGGTGCGCGGCGATGCCGGGTGGGGCCGGTGCGAGCGGGACCAGAAGGTCGGTGGCGGCCGGATGGCCGGCGGCACCGTCCGCCGTGCAGTCGCCGTGCAGCCAGAGGGTCAGCATGTACAGCTCGGGCACGGACAACAGGCGTGCTTGGTAGGGCTGTTGCATGGTCTCGGCCTGCCGTACGGCGCTTTCCGTCGCGGCGATGTAGGGGCCCTCGAAGAAGCGCGAGAAGGCCCAGCCGTCCGCGGTCAGCACGGTGTCGGCCGCGGCCACCGCACGGTCGCCGCAACGGATCAGGAAACGCCACCCGGCGAGCCGGGTGGCGGAGGCGCCCGCGGGAGTGATGCGATCCAGGACGTGGACGGGCAGCGGGAGTTCGGGGGTGGCGGGTCCCTGTGCCAGGCGCAGGGACGGGGTGCGGGCTTCGCGGACAGCGGTGGGGGAACCGAGTGCCGTGAGAACGGTGCGCAGGGCGGGCGCGGGAGCCGGGGGTACGTGCAACGGCATGGTGGGTCGCCTCTCATTCGACAGGCACAGTGGCGCGAGGGCGGGGGCGGACGGCGCTGTCAGCTCTCGGGTCAGAGGGGCGAGGGGTCTGGATCCGCCGACAGGGTGTCGCCTGCCGCCGTCACCGTGACGACAGGACCTAGGACCGCGAGCGCCAACTCTCTGCCTCGGTAGCGGAGTTTATACGACGCGTGTTCAGGCGGTGTTTCGTCTAGTCGTCCCGAATACGAAGAGCAAGGCGCTATTCGGTCGATGAAAAGAGGGATTCATCCCGGTTCTGAGCGGTCGAACCGCGGTGACCTCGGAATACTCCGCCGTAGCGGTCGGCCGATTCTCGTCGGCGTTTTTCACGAGATCATGTCGGGCGGTAAACTTGCTTTTTGCTCCATGCCCGGTGAATGTGCCCGGGGCCGATGTCCAGGGTAGCGGTCGAAGAGCGCCCGCGGGACGTTATGGATCGCGTTGCCTGGGCATCATCCACCGTGACCCGGGACGCCAGGGCCGGAGCGTCGGCCTGCCCATCCGAGGAGGGACACTTCGATGGGGGAGAAGGTCGTGGCAGGGACAATCGGCCTGTCCGATCGGCAGCGCTACCGCGACAAGCTCCGGCAGTGTCTGACGGGGCTGGAGCGACTGCTGGAGGAGAAGCGGTTCGACCGCCCGAAGAACCTGATGGGCCTGGAGATCGAATTGAATCTCGCGGGACCCGACGGCTTGCCCAGAATGATGAATGCGCAAGTGCTCGAACGGATTGCGAGCCGCGATTTCCAAACAGAACTCGCCATGTTCAATCTGGAAGTCAACATAGCCCCACACCGATTGGGCGGACGGGTATTCGACCGGCTCGCCGAGGAGATCCGCACCTCGCTCGCGTACGCCCATCGGAAAGCCGGCGAGGTCGACGCCGGAATCGTGATGATCGGCATTCTGCCGACACTCGGCCGGGACGATCTGGTGTCCGCGAACCTCTCGGACGTCGACCGCTACACGCTGCTCAACGATCAGATCGTGGCCGCGCGCGGAGAGGATTTCGAACTCGACATCGACGGTGTGGAGCGCTTGGTCTGCAGGTCGGGATCCATCGCGCCCGAAGCCGCCTGCACCTCAGTGCAGTTGCACCTTCAGGTCACGCCGGACCGGTTCGCGGATGTGTGGAACGCGGCGCAGGCGGTCGTGGCCCCGCAGATCGCGGTCGGGGCCAACTCGCCGTTCCTGTTCGGGCACGAGCTCTGGCGGGAGTCGAGGCCCCCGCTCTTCCAGCAGTCGACCGACACACGGCCCCCGGAGCTGCAGGCACAGGGAGTCCGGCCGCGCACCTGGTTCGGCGAACGGTGGATCTCCTCGGCGTACGACCTCTTCGAGGAGAACCTGCGGTTCTTCCCGCCCCTGCTGCCCATCTGCGACGAGGAGGATCCGCTCGGAGTCCTGGACGCCGGGGGTGTGCCCAAACTCGCCGAACTGGTGCTGCACAACGGCACGGTGTACCGCTGGAACAGGCCGGTCTACGGCATCGCCGACGGCGTCCCTCATCTGCGTGTCGAGAACCGGGTGCTGCCCGCGGGCCCGACCGTCACCGACGTCATCGCCAACGCCGCTTTCTACTACGGGCTGATCCGCGCGCTCGCCGAGGAGTCGCGTCCGGTGTGGACGCGGCTGTCCTTCGAGGCGGCCGCCGCCAACTTCGACGCGGCGTGCCGGTACGGCATCGACGCGCGCCTGGAGTGGCCGCGGCGCGGCCGTTACGGCGGGACCGCGCAGGTGGACGCCGCGAACCTGGTCCGCGACGAGCTGCTGCCGCTCGCCGCCGCGGGACTGGACGCCTGGGGTGTCGAGCCGGCCGACCGGGACTTCTACCTGGGCGTGATCGAGGACCGGTGCCGACTGCGCTTCAACGGCGCGACCTGGCAGACGGCGACCTTCCACCGGGCCCTGGAGAAGGGCTTCGGCCGCGACGCCGCACTGGCCGCGACGACGCGGCGCTACGGCGAGCTGATGCATCTCGGAGAGCCGGTGCACACCTGGCCGGTGGGACTCCCGGAGCCGGTTCCGTTGGGGTGACGCGGGGCGTCGTGCCGGGGACGGCGCGGGGGCGCCCGGGGTGCCCGGGGACGGAACCGGGTCAGCGTCCTGTGGTGGCCGGTGCGTGCCGAACATCTGTCATGTCGGCTTGAGCGCCCCTCTCTTGACGCCGACCGGACGGATCCCGCCGGTGGGCCGTGGGCGTGCGGCCGGTCGGGCCACGGACGCGGGAGTGGTGTGCCGGGTGGGCGCGGCTGCGGGTGCCGGTGCGACCGGGCAGGGGCCGGTACCGGCCGGGTGGCCGTCAGTTCGGGTTGCCCGCGCCCGCTGCCGTGATCGCCTTGAGCATCGCCGCGTGGATCTGTGAGGGCTCGTTGACCCGCTCGCCGGAGCCGCCGGTCGCCCGGGCGATCTGGTCGACCTCCCGTCGGTCGCTGTCGGGGCCCACGGCGATGGCGATCAGCGGCACCGGGCGTTCCGGGTCGGCCAGTTTCTGCAGCTCGGCGACGAGATCGGACCGGGAGATGCTGCCGGGGTCCTTGTTGACCCCGTCCGTGAGGATGACCAGCGCGTTGAACCGGCCCTTGGCGTAGGAGGCGACGGCCGCCTTGTAAGCGGCGAGTGTGGTGTCGTACAGACCGGTCTCCCCGTGCGGGACCGGCTTCAGGGAGCGGAAGGCCGCGGACAGCCGGTCGCGCTGGGTGCCGGATCCCTTCGTGTCGCCGAGGCGCTCGGTCGGCACCAGGACGCGGTAGTCCTTGCGGCCGTCGAGCTTCGTGGAGAACTTCCACAGCCCGATCTCGTCCTCGGGGGTGAAGGTGGCGAGCGCCTGGATCAGGGACTCCTTGGTGACATCCATGCGGGACCGGTCGCTGCCCGGCAGCGGCTCGCCCATGGAGGAGGAGGCGTCGACGACCGTGGTGATCCGGGCGCTCTCCACCGTGATCGTCCACATGCCGAGGGCCTCCTGGAGCGACTCCTTGGAGGAAGGGGCCGTCACCACGCGCGCGTACGGCTGCGGGAACCTCCCGCCGGCCTCGGTGACCAGCGCGTCCGAAGGGTTGTCCGCGTCCGTACGGAAGCCGAACATCCGCAGGAACTGCCGGGGTGCCGCCTCACCGAGCAACATCATGAACCGCAGGGCCGCACGGCTCTCGTCCGTACCCAGCCGCGGCTCGTCGACCAGCGTGTACGGGTAGTCGAGCAGCGGCGTGCCGTCCTTGGGGTAGAAGAGGTCGAGGTCGTCACCGCTGCCCGCCGAGGTGTTGTGGGCGAACGCCGCCTGCTCGGAGAGGATCAGCGCCTGATTGCGCCCGGGACTGCCGTGTCCGGAGCCGGAGACGTCGCGGGGCAGGGTGTCCAGGAGCT
Organism: Streptomyces sp. NPDC091209; assembly: GCF_044757755.1. Lineage (NCBI taxonomy): Bacteria > Bacillati > Actinomycetota > Actinomycetes > Kitasatosporales > Streptomycetaceae > Streptomyces > Streptomyces sp. NPDC091209. The sequence continues at coordinate 18,818 of NZ_JBIVVR010000005.1, forward strand.
GGGTGTCGCTGTCGGACGTGCGCCGCGAGAGCGCCTTGGCCATCGTGGCCGCCTGGACGTCACCGCCCTTGACCCGGGAGGCGGACTCGTTGATCCGGGTGAGCGCGAGCAGGCCCGTCGAGCTGCGGGCGGGGTCGACCGTGCCCAGCCCGATCCGCTTGGCCCGCAGAGCCGACCCGGCCAACTCGTTCCAGGTGTACGTCTTCACGGGCCAGCCCAGCGTTCTGGCGGCCGCCGGGACCATGGCGACGCCGACGGGTGTGGAGGCGACGTTGCCCAGGCTGTCGACCTGTGTGGCGGCGCTGATCTCGGTGACGCGCTCCACCCACGCGTCCGAGTCCGGCACCCACACCTGCACGTCGGACTTCTTGCCCGACCGGAGCGCGGCGGCGACCTGGTACGACGCGCGAGCGGTCACGCTGACATCGAGGCAGCGGCCGTCGGAGGTGATCTTCTTCGCGCGGGCGTCCTCGGCGGCGGCCCTGAGCGCGGGCGCGATGTCCGGTGAGGCGGCCACCTCGATGTGCACGGCGTCGTCCTGGCAGGAGCCCGCCAAGGAGAACAGGCCTCCACGGACGGCCGCGGCCGTGCCTCCGGCGACGGTGAGGACGAGTGCCGTCGCGAGGGCCACATTGCGGCGGCGCGCACGGATCCGGGGGTCGGCGGAGCCCGCCCGTGGCGCGTCGGGCAAGCTGTGACGTCCCATGACGGTGAGGTCCTCCCAGGTGAGCCCGAGCCGTGAGACAGCCGTGGAACAGGCAAAGGGGGAAGTACGCCCCGTAGGGCGCCCGCCCCCCGACGGCCTGTCGCGCACGATCTTCGCAACTTCTTTCGAGACCCTAGCGGGGCGACGACGGGGATGCGGCGGGATTACCCAACTGGAGGCGGGAGTGCAGGTGGAGGCGGGATCGGTGGCCGATTCCTTTCCGGAGGAGAGGCTGACACGACGGATTCTCCGGGACGAGACGCTGCTCGTCCTGGCGCTGTCGCTCGGCGCGAGCGGAGTGTCCGCGCTGATCAGTTTTGTCGGATCGGTCACGAAACCGGGCGGCCTCAAGGACCAGGCGGCCACCCTGAACGCCTCGGCGGCGCCGGGCCGGCCCTGGCTCGATCTGGCCTGGCAGCTCTTCGGTATCGCGTCCGCCCTGGTGCCGGTCGCGCTCGTCGCGCACTTGCTGATCCGCGAGGGCCAGGGGATGCGCGTGATCGGATTCGACCGTACGCGCCCCTGGCCGGACCTCGGCCGCGGTGCCCTGGTCGCGGCGGTGATCGGCAGTACGGGAATCGCCTTCTATCTGGCGGCGCGTGGGTTCGGCGCCAACCTCACGGTGGTGCCCGAGGCGTTGCCGGACGTGTGGTGGAAGTTCCCGGTGCTGATCCTCTCGGCCGTGCAGAACGCCGTGCTGGAGGAGGTCATCGTCGTCGGGTATCTGCTGCGCCGGCTGGGGCAGTTGGGCTGGACGCCGGGGACCGCGCTGATGGCGAGTGCGGTGCTGCGCGGTTCGTACCACCTCTACCAGGGCATCGGCGGCTTCGTCGGCAACATGGTGATGGGCGTCGTCTTCGTCTACCTGTACCGGCGTTGGGGCCGGGTCGGGCCGCTCGTGGTCGCGCATTCGCTGCTCGACATCGGGGCCTTCGTGGGCTACGCGCTGCTCGCGGGGAAGGTGGGATGGCTCCCGACGGCGTGAGCGGCGGCGCCCGCGACGACTGAATGGCGCGGACCGGCTTCGAAGGGGCGTACGGCCAGCTCGTACGCCCCTTTCGCGTGCCGTCGGGAGAGCCGTGTGCCGTCGGACGAGACCTGTGTACTGTCGCGCGCGTCCCACGGGCTGCTACGGGAGCGCCGTGGGCTGTTTCACGTGAGCAGCTCGCCCTCGATGACCGTGACCGCGTGCCCCGACAGAAGGGTGCGGCCGCCGCGTACCTCGGTGCGGACCAGGCCGGAGCGCGGGGAGGCTTGCAGGCCGGTGAGCGCGGGGCGGTCGAGGCGCTCGGACCAGAACGGGGCGAGGGCCGTGTGGGCGCTCCCGGTGACCGGGTCCTCGTCGATGCCGACGTTCGGGAAGAAGCAGCGCGAGACGAAGTCGTAGCCCCGGGAGGGGTCTTCGGCGCGGGCGGTCGCGATGATGCCGCGCTCGGAGTAGCGGGCGAGCGCCCTGTGGTCAGGGGCGAGAGCGCGGACGGTCTTCTCGTCGGCGAGCTCGACCAGCAGGTCACCGGTGTTCGGGCCGGTGTCGAGGGTGCGGAGCGGCTCGGCGCCCAGGGCCTCGGCGACACCGTCGGGGGTCTCGACCGGTGTGAGCGGCGGGGTCGGGAAGTCCAGGGTGATCGAGCCGTCGGCGTCGGGAGTGGCGATGAGGACACCGCTGCGCGTGGCGAAGCGGACCGGGCCCCGGTGGGCGCCGGTGGTGTGCAGGACGTGCGCTGCCGCGAGCGTCGCGTGTCCGCACAGGGCGACCTCGACGGCGGGGGTGAACCAGCGCAGCGCCCAGTCCGCCTCGCCGCCTTCGGCAAGACGGTGGGTGAACGCCGTCTCCGCGTGGTTGACCTCCAAGGCCACGCTCTGGAGCCAGGCATCGTCCGGGAAGGAGTCGAGGAGGAGGACCCCTGCCGGGTTGCCGGCGAAGGGGCGGTCGGTGAAGGCGTCGACGACACGAATGCGCATGCCACGAAGCTAGCGGTCCCCGGGAGCCACGGGCCAAGGCCAATCCGGGGGGTCTGGCCCTTTGTCGGCGCGGCGGAGGGGCCGCGCGCCACGGGCGCCACCTCCGTCTCCCGCTGTATCCGGAGGCACGGGCGATACGGGCTGCGCTGCGGGACGGTGGGACGGTGGGCGGATCGACAGGGAGGGGGGTGACCTGTGCCGGCGATCGTTGCCCGATTGCCCGATTGCCCGATGGCCTGCGGGCAGTGGCAAAAGCCGCTCGATCGCCGCAAGGACGCCTGGACTCGCGACTGGTGCTCGCGCAAGTGTCACCGGCTGTCCCGCAGCCGGCCTGAGCAGCCGGAACAGGACACAGCCGAGCGGTCTCTCACGGCCTGAGACGCGGCGTCCCCGGCCATCGGCCGGGGACGCCGCATTCATTGGTACGGATGGCTCGCGCCCCACCGACGGCGCACGCATCGCCGTCGATTCCCGGCACGCGGGAGGCGCCGCGACGTGAATGAGCGGGGGCGCAAGACAGACATGGCGAAACTCCGCCACGCATGTGTCAGCCGTGCGGCACGCCTGCCACCGGTTTGCCACCGAGGAAGTCCTCCAGGATCTCGGTGAACCGCGCCGGCTGCTCCTCGGCCGCGTAATGGCCGCAATCGTCGATGACCACCCCGGTGACATCGTCGGCCGCCAGCCGCATCGTCTCGGCGACCATCGCGCCGCTGTACCGCGCGCCGCCGATGGCGAGCACCGGCAGCGTCAGCCGGGTCTTCTTGCGCTGCTCGTTCTGCGCGATCGTCTCGTCCAGCGCCCGGTAGTACGCGAAGCTCGCCCGCAGCCCGCGAGGATCCGCGACGATCGCATCGACGTAGACGTCGACGGCGTACGCGGGGATCGCGTCCGGGGTGGCTGCCTTCTTGGCGAACTGGTAGCCGAAGAAGAGCCGCTCCCGCCCCCGGACCAGCTCCTCGTTGAGGTCGGTGAGCCGGTTGAAGCCGAAGTGCCAGAGCCGCTGGTTGACCGCGGCCGGGCTGAAGACCGACGGGGTCGGCGTGAGACCGGGGATGATGGCGTCGACGACGGCGAGCCGGCCCACCCGCTCGGGGTGATCGGCAGCGAGGGCGTATCCGGTCCACATGCCGATGTCGTGGCCGACCACGTCGAACCGGTCGTGCCCGAGCGCGGCCATCAGAGCGACCAGATCGGCGGCCAGCGTGCCGGCGTCGTAACCGTCGTCGGGCTTGTCGGAGAGCCCGGCCCCGCGCGAGTCGACGGCGACGACGGTGTGCTCGCGGGCGAGCGCGGGCATCACCTCCCGCCAGGCGTACCAGGTCTGCGGCCACCCGCCGACCAGCAGCAGCGGCGGGCCGTCCCCGCCGGTGACCGCGTGCAGCCGCAGCCCGTTCAGCTCCACGAGCCGGCTGGTGAAGACGTCGGTGAACCCGTCGGGCAGCCGCAGCGAACTCAAGCTTGTCGTGCCGTCGGCCGTACTCATGATGGAACGATCGGTGCAACTTGTCATGTGGGCGACCATACGCATGTTGAATCGGTCGGTGCAAGATGTGTAGGCTGACGAACCATGGCGGGCCGCAAGCAATTCGACGTGAACGAGGCGCTACGACGCGCGATGCACGTCTTCTGGCGCTGGGGCTATTCGGAGGCCTCGATCGACCGCCTGACCGAGGGCACGGGCCTGGGCCGGAGCTCGCTCTACGGCACCTTCGGCGACAAGAGCACCCTCTTCCGGAAAAGCCTCCAACGGTACGCGCAGACCTACCACCCGCTGTACGACCAGGCACTGTCCGGCCCCCACCCGAGCCCGAGCGCCGTTGTGGCCGCCTACCTGCAGGTCACCCTGAACCGCATCGCCGACCCGACGGTCCCGGATGGCTGCCTGCTCACGGTGTCGGCAACGCAGTTCCCGGCCCTCGACGCGGAGGGCCAGGCGATGGTCCGCGCCATGATCGACGGTTTGCGAGGGATGCTGGAGCAGGCGTTGCTGGCGGCGGGGGCCGATGAGCGCGAGGCTGCAGAGCTGGCGTTGTGCACGCTGGCGACGAACAAATCCCTGGCGGTGCTGAGCCGCGCCGGCTTCTCGAGCGAAGACCTGGCAACCGTCGCCGCAGCCGCCGCCCGTATCCCCGGGAGACCACATCCACTACCTGAATAGTGCGATGGGACACCCAATCCACTACCTGAATAGTGCGATGGACACCCAGGGCCCCGGCAAAGTCGTCAGATGATGCCGAGCAGAGCCAGTGGGCGGGTGCTGTCGCGGGCGTAGTGGCGGTTGGCGGCGGCGATGTCGGTGACGCCGGTGATGCGGAGTGCGCCGATGGCGGCGTTGCCGGCGAGTATTCGCAGGCCGGCCGGAACAACAGCTTCGGGGAATCGTGCTCCATTGCCCGCGCGAACAGGAACTCATCGAGGTCCTTCCACTCGCCCCGATCCAGTACCCGCCAGCCGCCGTACGCGACCACCTCCCGCGGATGATCGGTGCGCGTCCGCTCCCTCTCGCCGTACCCGCGCAGCTCACCCATCGGCACGCCGAGCCGCAGCGACAGCCGGCCCACCGCAGCCGACGGCGCGCCGCTCACCTCGTCCGGCACGAACCCCAACCAGGACAGCGTGCGTAACTGCATCGCCGCGCCGAGCACGTTACGACCGGTCCGGAACTTGCGCGGCAACGCCTCGTCCGGCCCGGCCGACGTGAAGTGACGGATCAACTCCGAGCGCCCGACTTCCGGGAACGTACGCAGCCGAACCAGCTCATCCTCGGAAAAGACGTCCCGAGTCGCGACCCACCCGCCGCCTCCGCATCGACGACCGCGAACGGACGCGACGCTACGGCCAATCGATCACCGATCGCCGATCACCGATCACTGGCACAGGTCGACCGGGTCGCCCCCTTGAAGGGGGTTGTCATGCGAACGCTTCCGATATATCGTTGACGCATCGCGACCGATCAACGATGGAATGGAGTGATTGCGATGCGTTCCCGTGGAGAAGACTTCGGATACGAGCACGAACACGGACATGGACACCACGGCGGACCCGGCCATCGAGGTCGGGGCGGCTTCGAGGGGCTGCGGGGGGCTTTCGGGCCCTTCGGGCCGGGTGGTCCCGGCGGCCCCGGCTTCGGTGGACCCGGCTTCGGCCCGGGTCCCTGGGGCGGGCGCGGCGGCCGGGGTGGACCGCGCGGGCGGGCGCGGCGCGGCGACGTACGCGCGTCGATCCTCGCCCTGCTCAAGGACCGGCCCATGCACGGTTACGAGATGATCCAGGAGATCGCCGAGCGCAGCGGCGGGGCATGGAAGCCCAGCCCGGGTTCGGTCTACCCCACCCTTCAACTGCTGGAGGACGAAGGCCTGATCACCAGCGAGGCCGAGGGCGGCAAGAAGCTGTTCTCGCTCACCGAGTCCGGTCGCAGCGCGGCCGACGAGGGTCCCGACGCGCCGTGGGAAGAGGCCGGGCGCGGGGTCGACTGGGAGTCGCTGCAGGAGATCCGGCAGGCCGGCTTCGGTCTCATGGAGGCCTTCGGCCAGGTCTGGAAGACCGGCAGCAAGGGCCAGCGCGACAAGGCGCTGGCGGTCATCAACGAAGCCCGCAAGAAGCTGTACCTGATCCTCGCCGACGAGGACTGACGGCGTGCTGTGGTATCTGCCGGCGCCTCGCGGAAGTGTTTCCGCGGGGCGCCTTTCCGCATACGGAGCGCCGGGCGCCGCCTCGTGCGACGCGGGGACGTGCGGGACTCAGGCCACCAGCCCGGCCAGCTTGCGCAACGACTCGTCGAGGGCCGCCGTCGCCGAGTCCTTGAGCTTGCCGGCCATCAGCGAGACGGCCGCACCCGTGAACTCACCGTCGATGCGCACCGACGTGGCGTCGCCGTCGGGGGTGAGCGTGTAGCGCGTGGTGACGTTCACCGACATCGGGCCCTTGCCGCGTATGGCCAGGGTCCGTCCGGGCTCCAGTTCCTCGATGGTCCAGGTGACCTCGGCCGGGAAGCCCATGAGCTTCATGTTCTCCGCGAAGGTGCCGCCCACTTCGAGCTTCTCCGGGCCGCCCTTTGGGAAGTTGGTGTGCGTGGCGTTCCACTCGCCGTATGCGGACCAGTCCGTGAGCTGGGCCCAGATCTTCTCGGCGGGCGCCTCGATACGTGCTTCCGCGCTGACTTCGGCCATGCGACCACCCCTTCGTGTCGGGCGCTGCGCCCGGCGCAGCTACGGTGTCGCGGAACGTAGCCCCAGGCTCTGGAACATTCAATACTGATGAACCGTCAGGAATTGTGGAGGGGGGCGGCGGGTCGCGTGCCGGGATGCCCGGAGGGTCGGCCGTGCGCCGAGGTCCGGCGGGCGGGCTCCGGTGCGGCCCGGCCGGCCGAGGGGGCGCGAAGGAAGGCGGCGCGCGCCTCGGGGGGAAATCGGCGCGAAGTCATCCGTAAGGAGGAGAACCGCACAGGAATGCCCACCCTGTGTCGGACCTGAAGATGCTGCCCGCCGTGGATGACCCGGCGCCGCGAGGCTGATGGGGTAGGGGTTGTGCCATCCCGTATCCCCCGGCAGTCCGCCGCCGCGAGCGGCCCGAACCACCCCGGCACCGATGCCGGACTCAGCGAGGAGCTGGCCTCGGTGGTCTCCGGCGCGCGCAGAAGAGCGCTGCGTGACGGGGACCGGCAGATCGACACGGCCCATCTGTTGCACTCCCTGCTCGAGTCCGACCCGGAGGTGCGCGCGGTCTTCGGCGCCGGGCCGCAGATCGCCCGGCTGCTCGGCTACCTCGTGCAGCGCAGCATCGGCTACGGACTCCGCTGGCAGAGCGCCGTCGAGAACTCCGGCGCAGGGCCGATGGGGGCCGGCGGGAACTGGTCCCCGGTGGCGGCCGGTGCCATGGAGGAGGCGTACGAGCGTGCCGTGCTGCGGGGCGACGAGCGGGCCCGTGGTCTCGACCTGCTGGCGGCGCTCCTCACCGATCCCCGGTCGCGGGCCCTCGAGGTCCTCGGGCACGCCGGGGTCGAGCTCCGGCCGCTGCTGGAGCGGATCGAGCGCGGCCACGAGGAGTGCGTGAGCGGCGGCGACGCGTGCTGCTGAGATTCCGGAGGCGTCCTGGAGTCCGGGAGCCCTGGAGTAAGCGCGCGAGAGCAGAGCGGGCGCGCGGGGAAAGGGGGAGCGCGGGAACCCGGAAGCCCGCGTCCTGTCAGCCGTGCCTATCGGTCGGCCCGCGTTCTGTCAGGCGTGCCTATCGGTCGGCCCGCGTTCTGTCGTGCGGGCCGGCCGGTCGTCGTCGCGACCGGGTGCCGGAGTCCAGTCGCTGAGACAGGTGTCATCGGGGGTGACGGTCATGTCGTCGCCTGTCATCATGTGCCCGTGCATACGTCTATGGGGAATCAGGCCAACCACGGAAGAGGCGTCGGCCTGACCCTGGCGCTCGTGTCGGCTGTCGCCTTCGGTGGTTCGGGTGTCGCGGCCAAGCCGCTGATCGAGGCAGGGCTCGACCCGCTCCACGTGGTGTGGCTGCGGGTCGCGGGCGCCGCCCTCGTCATGCTGCCGCTCGCCGTGCGGCACCGGGCGCTGGTGAAGCGCCGCCCCGCGCTGCTCGCCGGTTTCGGACTGCTCGGTGTGGCCGGTGTCCAGGCCTTCTACTTCGCCGCGATATCCCGCATCCCCGTCGGCGTCGCCCTCCTCGTGGAGTACCTCGCTCCCGCGCTGGTGCTCGGCTGGGTGCGCTTCGTGCAGCGGCGGCCCGTCACGCGGGCCGCCGCGCTCGGAGTCGTTCTCGCGGCGGGCGGACTCGCCTGCGTGGTCGAGGTGTGGTCGGGGCTTGGCTTCGATGTGGTCGGACTCCTGCTCGCGCTGGGCGCCGCCTGCTGTCAGGTCGGCTACTTCGTCCTGTCCGACCAGGGCAGCGACGCGGGCGACGAGGCACCCGACCCGCTGGGCGTGATCGCGTACGGGCTGCTCGTCGGCACCCTCGTCCTGACGGCGGTCGCCCGCCCCTGGACCATGGACTGGTCGGTCCTCGGAGGCAGCGCGGACATGGACGGGACGTCCGTGCCCGCCTCGCTGCTCCTCGGCTGGATCGTGCTCGTCGCCACCGTCGTCGCCTACGTCACCGGAGTGCTCTCGGTGCGCAGGCTCTCCCCGCAGGTCGCGGGCGTCGTGGCCTGTCTCGAAGCGGTGATCGCCACCGTCCTGGCCTGGGTGCTGCTGGGCGAACATCTCTCGGCTCCGCAGATCGTCGGCGGCGCGGTGGTCCTGCTCGGTGCGTTCATCGCGCAGTCGTCGGCCCCGGCGAAGCCCTCGCAGGGGCCGGTCGCGAGCGGGCCGGGCGACGCCGAAAGGGAGTTGTCGACCCACGGAACGGCCGTCTAGGGTGCGGATCATGCCTGCGACGCTCGTTCTTCCGCCTCCGGCCGCCTGAGGCGGGCGTACCGGAACACCGGCCCGGCCACGCGCCGGGCGGAACGGCGCTGCCCGCAGAAGAAGTCCGAGGACCTTTCCGTACGCCCCTGCCCCCGTGGCACGGGCTGCGACGCGGTCCCTTCCTGAACTTCTGAACTTCTGCGGATCTGCGGAGAGAACACGTGTCGAACACCGCTGTCGGCCTGCCCGTCGGGCGAGGCCTGCTCTATCTGATCGTCGCCGGCGCCGCCTGGGGCACCGCGGGCGCCGCCGCGTCACTGGTCTACCGGGCCAGTGACATGGGACCCATCGCCCTCTCCTTCTGGCGCTGCGCGGGCGGACTCGCCCTGCTGCTCGCCGTACGCCTGCGCCCTCGTCCACGCCTTCGCCCCGACGGGCGCGCCCGCCGCCCCGCCGTGCGGGAGCCCCTCGGCCGCAAAGCGCTGCGGATCGGTCTGACCGGCCTCGGGCTGGCCGTCTTCCAGACCGCCTACTTCGCCGCCGTCGAGGCGACCGGCCTCGCGGTGGCGACCGTCGTGACTCTGGGCGCCGGGCCCGTCCTCATCGCACTCGGTGCGCGGCTGACCATGGGGGAGCGGATCGGCCGGGGCGGGAGTGCCGCTGCCGTCGGGGCGCTGACCGGTCTCGGCGTCCTGGTCCTGGGAGGCGAGGGTGCCACCGTGCGGCCCTGGGGTGTCGTGCTCGCGGTCCTCTCCGCGACCGGATACTCGGCGATGACGCTGCTCACCCGGTGGTGGGGGCGCGACGGCCGCGTCGACGGTTCCGGCACGACGGTGTGGACGTTCGCCGTCACCACCGTCTGCCTGCTGCCGTTCGGGCTCGCCGAGGGGCTGATCCCGCATGCCGCCCAGCCGGCTCATGTGCTGGCCCTGCTGGCGTACATCGCCGCCGTCCCCACGGCGCTGGCCTACGCCCTGTTCTTCGCCGGCGCCGCCGTCGTCCGCTCGGCGACCGTGTCCGTGATCATGCTCCTGGAGCCGGTGAGCGCGGCCGTCCTCGCCGTCGGCCTGCTCGGCGAGCGGCTCACCCTGCCGACGCTCGCCGGCACCCTGCTGATGCTCGGCTCGGTCGCCGGACTCGCGGTCGCCGAGGCGCGGGCCGTGGGGGCCGAACGGCGCGCGGTCCCGGAGGAGGCGCTTCTCGTGTGAGGCCCGAGACGGGCGGCGGCGCCGGGGCGCGGCCCACGAGGGCGGTGGCGCCTGTTTGACGAAGGACCAGCACCGGTCCGGCACGGGAGGGCCGGTGCCCCTCCGGGGCGCCCGGTCGCCGGTCGCGCGGGTCCGCCTGGGCCGGGTGCGGGCCGCGCACAAGACCGTGCGGGCCCGCACCCGGCTCATCCGTCCGCGTCCCGGCCCACGTCCTGGATGAGGCCCTGGACGACGCCGGGCGCGCTCACGGCGCCGTCAGGTAGCCGGGCAGTTCGATCTCCGGGGCCAGGTCGTCCGCCGGGACCGGGGTGCCGTATCCCTTGGTCAGCGGGAGGATGCCGGTCCAGTACGGGAGGCCGAGATCCTCGGGCTCGTCGTTCGGGCCGCCGCCGCGCACCTTCGCGGAGACCTCGTCCAGATCCAGGCTGATCACGGCGGTGGCCGCGAGTTCCTTGGCGTTGGCGGGGCGGGAGTCGGCCGAGCGGCCCGGCACCACGTGGTCGACCAGCGCGTCCAGCGCCAGGCGCCTCTCGTCGGGATCCGTCACCTGGTGGGCGATGCCGTGCACGACCACGGAGCGGTAGTTGATCGAGTGGTGGAAGGCCGAGCGGGCCAGCACCAGCCCGTCGACGTGGGTCACGGTCAGGCAGACGGCCAGCCCGGGATCGGCCTGGCCGGTCATCCGCAGCGGGCGCGAACCCGTCGAGCCGTGCACGTAGAGCCGCTCGCCGACCCGTGCGTACAGCGTGGGCAGGACGACCGGCGCTCCGTCGCGGACGAAGCCGAGGTGGCCGACGTACCCCTCGTCGAGTATCGCGTGCACCAGCTCGTGGTCGTACGCGGCGCGTTCCTTGGCGCGGGTGGGAACCGTGCGGTCGGTCGGGGTGTAGGCAGCGGACCCCGTTGTCCTCGGCTGGGTGCTCGTCTCCGGCATTGCCTTCTCCATTGCACTAGTGCATAATCTCTTTTGTGCTAGGAGAGTATCGGATCGAGGGGCGTCGCGCAGCCGACATCGCCGCCAGTGTCGAGCGGGCGGTAGGGTCGGGGGATCTGGAGCCGGGTCAACTGCTGCCGCCCATGCGGGAGTTGGCGGAGGAGCTCGGGGTCAACGCGAATACGGTCGCGGCCGCCTACCGCACGCTGCGCGACCGGGGGGTCATCGAGACCGCCGGTCGGCGTGGCAGCCGGGTGCGCCCGAAGCCGGCCACCACGGGGCGTGAGTACCTTCGCGTCGAGGTATCGGAGGGCGTCCGGGACGTCGGCGAGGGCAATCCCGATCCCGCTCTGCTGCCCGCCCTCGCCGGGGCCTTCGCGGCGGCGGCCCGGCAGTCCGACCGGCATCCCGTGCAGTACGGCGAGGACGCCGTCGAACCGGAGCTGGAGCGCCTCGCCCGGGCCGGCCTCGACGCGGACGGAGTGCCCGAGGGGCCCGTCGTCGTCACCTCCGGATCGCTCGACGCCATCGAGCGCGTCCTGACGGCCCATCTCAGGCCCGGCGACGCGGTGGCCGTCGAGGACCCCGGCTGGGGCAGCCTGTTCGATCTCGTCCCCGCGCTCGGGCTGCGTACGGTCGGCGTCGGTGTCGACGACGAGGGTCCGCTTCCCGCGGACGTACGCAGCGCGCTGGCCGCCGGCGCGCGGGCCCTGATCGTCACCGACCGGGCGCAGAACCCCACCGGCGCCGCCGTCACCGCCCGCCGTGCGCGTGACCTGCGTTCCGTGCTCCGGGACTACCCAGGGACCCTGCTCATCGAGGACGACCACGGCCACCAGATCGTCGACCTGCCCCTGCATCCCCTCGCCGGGGTCACGCAGAGCTGGGCCTTCGTGCGTTCCGTCGCCAAGGCGTACGGGCCCGATCTCCGGCTCGCCGTGCTCACCGGCGACCCCGTCACCGTCGACCGTGTGCACGGTCGGCAGCGGCTCGGGCCCGGCTGGGTGAGCCGCCTGCTCCAGAAGGCCGTGGTCCACCTGTGGACCTCCGGCGCGGTCGACGCGGGGGCCGTGGCCGCCGCGTACGCGGCGCGTCGCGACGGCCTGATCGACGCCCTGAAGGCGCGTGGGGTCGAGGCGCACGGGCGCAGCGGGATGAACGTCTGGATCCCCGTCCCGGACGAGACCGGCGCCGTCTCCCGGCTACTGCACTCCGGCTGGGCGGTCGCGCCCGGCGCCCGCTTCCGGTCGAGTGCTCCGCCGGGCATCCGGATCACCGTCTCGACGCTTCGGCCCGAGGACACCGAGCCGCTCGCGGACGCCGTGGCGTCCGCCGTGGGGCCGGCGCCCGCCCGCCGATACGTCTGAGGCGCCCGCCGGAGCCCGTACGACGGGGAGTCGCGGAGCCCTCGCGACGGGTGGCGTGGGGACCGCGCGAGGGGTGGCGTGCGGGCCTGGCACCTGGGGTCGCGGGGGACCGGACTGCGGGTTTCGTGGGAGGGCCGGGACGACGGGTGGCGTGGGGCCCGTATGACGGGAGTCGCGGAGCCCGCGCGACGGTGGCGTGCGGGCCTGGGCCAGGTGTCGCGGGGACCGGAGCGCGGGTCTCGTGGGAGGGGCGGGACCTCGCGTGGCGCGGAGGGCCGGGACGACGGGTGGTGTGAGGGGTCAGTGGCGTGGCTTCGCCTGGGTGAGGGCCGCGCCCGCGAGGACGATCACCGCGCCGACCGGCGTCGACCAGGCCAGGGACTCGCCGAGGATCGCGACACCGGCGGCGGTGGCGATGACCGGGATGAAGTACGTGACCATCTGGGCCGTCGTCGGGCCGACCTCGGCGACGATGCCGTACTGGACGAGCATGGCCAGACCGGTGCCGAGCGCCCCCAGGGCGGCGATCGCGAGCAGCGGCACCCATGCGACACGGTCCGGCAGCGTCGTGAACAGCGGGGTGACGAAGGCCAGTTGGACGGTGGCCAGGAGCAGTTGCGCGCCGGTCATCGACAGATGCGAGGCGCCGGTGCCGGCCAGGGTCCGGCGGACGTAGATCCAGCCGACCGGGTAGCTCAGCGAGGCCAGCAGGGCCATGGTCGTGCCCGTGGCGTCCAGGCCGTGGAAGCCCTGCCAGACACCGAGGACCGTCAGCACGCCGAGGAAACCGAGGCCGAGGCCGGCCACTCTGCGCCGGGTCGGCCGGTCCTCGGACAGGGCCACCAGGGAGAGAGCCATGCCCCACAGGGGTGAGGTCGCGTTGCAGATGCCCGCGAGCGTCGAGGGGATGGTGAGCTCGGAGTAGGCGAAGAGGGAGAACGGCAGCGCGTTCAGCAGGAAGGCCGCGACCGCGAGGTGTCCCCACGTCCGCGCGCCGCGCGGCAGCCGCTCCCGCTTCACCGCCATCGCCGCCGCGAGCACCGCGGTCCCGAACAGCAGCCGCCCGAAGGTGACCTGGAACGGCGCGTAGCCCTCCGTGCCGACCTTGATGAGCAGAAAGCTGAAGCCCCAGATCAGCGAGAGGACGCCGAAGCGGATCCGCCAGTCGAGGGCGGTGCGGCGGCGGGGTGCGACGCCGGTCGGCGTGACGGGGCGTGGGGAGGCGACGGTGCTCATGGGGTCAACCATGCGGCAGAACAATCTCGTAGCACAAGCGAGAATACTCAAGCGATATCTCGTAGCATTGCTTACATGTTGAACCTGGAGCGACTGCGCACCCTCGACGCCCTGGCACGGCACGGCTCGGTGAGCGGCGCGGCCGAGGGGCTGCACGTGACCACCTCCGCCGTCTCCCAGCAGATGTCGAAGCTGGAGCGCGAGGTGGGACAGCAACTGCTCGCCAAGAACGGCCGGGGAGTGCGGCTGACCGACGCCGGGCGGCTCCTCGCCGATCACGCGGCGCGCATCCTCTCCCAGGTCGAGCTCGCACAGTCCGACCTGGAGGCCCAGCGCGGTCAGGTGGTCGGTGAGCTGCGGATGTCCGCGTTCCCGACCGCGGCGCGCGGACTGTTCCCGGCGGCGCTCGCCGAACTGCGCACCGACCACCCCGGCCTGCGGGTGCGCTCCAGTGAGCTGGAACCGGAGGCCGGGGTCGCGGGTGTGGTGCGCGGGGACCTGGACCTGGCCGTCGTGCTCGACTGGTACAACAAGCCGATGCCGCTGCCCGACGGCCTGGTGAAGGCGTCGATCCTCGAGGACCCTGCCGATGTGGCGATGCCGGCCGGCCATCGGCTCGCGGGCCGCGAGGAGGTGGACCTCGGGGACTTCGCCGACGACGAGTGGATCACCTGGGGCGAGGGCGAGTTCTGCCACGAGTGGCTGATGCTCACGCTGCGCTCCCAGGGCGTCGAACCGCGCATCGGGCACCGCGCCGGGGAGACGCACACCCAGCTCGGACTCGTCGCCGCCGGGCTCGGTGTGTGCGTGGCCCCGCTCCTCGGGCGCCGGCCGATGCCCGAGGGAGTCGTCACGGTGCCGGTCCGTCAGCGGGTGCGCCGCCATGTCTACGTCGTGTGGCGGGCCGACGCCGACCGCCGGCCGTCGATCAGGGCGGCGGTGGACGCCTTGCGCAGGGCCGGTGAGGCCGTCGAGTAGCGGCGGAGAAGGATGATCCGAACGGGCCCTACAGGGGAGGCAGTTTGCGGAAGTCCCACGAGGCGATCGCGTCCGGTGTCAGCCGCATCCAGGCGTGCCGGCCGTCGTGCGGCATCTCCTCCAGGCCGAAGTTCTTGCGGGCGAACAGCGTCTCCGGGACGTCGAGTTCGGCGCACAGTTCCCCGGTGCGCGGGAACTCGCCGACGAATTCCACCGTGCCGGACAGCTCGACGCCCCGCAACTCCCCGTACTCCTCACCGGAGTCGATCACCACCGCGACCCGCGGGTCGTTCCGCAACTGCACCCAGCGCTTGCTGCGCACCACCGAGTACAACCACAGCGAGGTGCCGTCCCAGGTGAACCAGAGCGCACTCACATGCGGGACTCCGTCCTTCGAGACGGAGGCGACGCGGCAGGTGCGCTGGGTGGTGAGGAACTCGTCCAGTTCACCGGGAGTCATCATGATCTTCCGGCCTCTGCGCTGTGTGACGGCCATACGGTCCCCTCTTCTTCTGGAATCCTGACGCTCCGTCAGGAAAGCATGAGGCGTCTTCCGTCCTCACGCAATGGTCGTTACCCTCGCCCGTCCCGACCCGCGACGACAAGGAGAGCCATGCCGTCGTTCGAACAACTCAGTGAACTCCTCGACCCCATCGGCACGGTACTGCTCACCGTGGAGTGCCAACAGGGTGTCGTGGGCCCGGACAGCGCGCTCCCCGAACTCGCCAGGGAGGCGCGGTCGTCCGGAGCGCTCACCCATGTCGCCCGGCTGGTCGACGCCGCGCACGAGAGCGGGGTGCAGGTGATCCACGCGGTCGCCGAGCGCCGCCCGGACGGCCGTGGCGCGAACCGCAACGCCCGGCTGTTCCGTGCGGCCGAGCGGCTGCCGGTGCAGCAGCTGACCGGCACGACGGCGGTGCGGATCGCGCCGCCCATCGAAGTCGCCGAGGAGGACTTCGTCGTACGCCGGCTGCACGGTCTGTCGCCGATCGCGGGCACCGACGTCGACCCGCTGCTGCGCAACCTGGGCTGCCGCACCCTCGTCGTGACCGGAGTCTCGGCCAACATCGCCATCCCCAACGCCGTGTTCGACGCGGTGAACCGCGGCTACACCGTCGTCGTGCCGGCGGACGCCATCGCGGGGGTGCCCTCCGAGTACACCCCCGCGATGGTCCGCAACACGCTGGCGCTGGTCGCCACGATCACGACCACCGACGACGTGCTCGCCTGCTTCAAGCGACGACGCCGCTGACGCTGACCTTCCGAGAGGCCGGCCGTCAGCGGTCACCGGTTGGCGGCCTGCGGTCAGGCGAGCTTGATCGAGTCCCCGTCGACGGTGATGTTCGCGGCGGCCAGCGCGCTCGTCGCCGGCCCCTTCTTCACGCTGCCGTCGGTGGCGGAGAACTGGCTGCCGTGGCAGGGACAGGTGATGACACCGTTCGCGATGCCCTTGACCGCACAGCCCTGGTGGGTGCACTTGGACGAGAAGGCCTTGAACGTGCCCGCCGCCGGCTGGGTCACCACGACACCCTGGTCGGCGAAGACCTTGCCGCCGCCCTCCGGGATGTCGCTGGTCTTGGCGAGTTCCGTACCGCCCGCGTTCCCGGCCGCGCCGGTGCCGCCGCCCGAGGTCCCGCCGCTCGTTCCGTTGCCGGAGCCCACGGTGTTGGAGGCCTTGTCGTCCGCCCCGCACGCGGTCAGCGCGACGGCGAGTCCTGCCGCGCCGACCGCCGCCACGACGGTGCGCCGGGCCGGTGCCTGTGCGGGGTGAAGCGATTCGCTGGTCATGCTGGCCTTCCCTTCAGCGGACATGATCTGGATCTGTTCAGAGGTACGGTCCGGCCGTGCGTGCCGTTCAGGGAATGGCGACTTCTTGACCTGATCGACAGCGGGCCGACAGGGGGCTGACAGCGGGACCGCCGCGAGCACGACCCGTCCCGGCCACGGCTCCGCGCCGCCGCTCCGGCCGTCGCCCCCCGGTTGCGGTCGCCGGGCGGGGCGACCCCAGTAACCTGGGGCGATGCTCCAGGAGGTGAGCGATGCGGGTCCCCGTCGTCGGGGAGCGACAGGCCGCCGCCCGCTCGTCGCACGTTCCGTGAACAGCGTGCTCAGTTCCTGAGGTTCGTCCATACGGAGGTGCCGCCGAAGACGCGGTCCAGCGCACGGTCGGGCAGCAGCCTGGACAGTACGCGGCTGCCGGTCGCGTCCCGGCCGACGGTGTAGCGGGTCCTCGGCCGCGCCGCGACCAGCGCCCGGAAGATCGCCCGGGCGACGTCGTCCGGGGTTGTGCGGCTGCTCCGGGCGGAGGTCTCGTTGGCTTCCATGAAGCCGAGGAACGAGTCCCGGTAGAGCTCCTGGACCGCCTGCGGGGCGCTGTCCAGCGCCCGGTTGCCCGTATCGGACATCTTGCCCCACAGCGGGGTCAGGACGGCCCCCGGCTGGATCACCACGACCGGGATGCGCTGCGGAGCGAGCTCGCGGCGGAGTGTGTCGCTGAGTGCCTCCTTGGCGAACTGGGAGGCGGCATAGGCTCCGAGGTAGGGAAGAGCGACGTTCCCAAGGCCCGAGGACACGTTGACGATCCGGCCGGCGCCGGCCCGCAGCAGCGGCAGGAAGCCCTGGATCACCTGCACCTGACCGATCACATTGATGTCGAGCTGTCTGCGCATCAGCTCGGCCGGTACGCACTCCAGCGGAGCCGTGACCGCGATGCCCGCGTTGTTGACCAGCCCCCGGAGCCCGGCCTCGCCGGTCAGCGCGGAAACCTCGTGCACGGCCGTCTGGACCGACTTCTCGTCCGTCACATCGATGATCACCGGGGTCAGCCGGCCGGTGGCGGCCCTGCGCAGCCGTTCTCCGTCCTCGGGCCGGCGCACCCCGGCGAGGGCGTGGAAACCGACCCGGGACAGGTGAAGTGCGCAAGCTTCCCCCAGGCCGGAAGAGGCCCCGGTGATCAGTACGAACCGGCCTGCGGGTGGCGTCGGACCCGACGATTTCAACACGTGTTCACTCCAGTTCAGGACGTGGACGCGGACAGGACCGTGTCCGGCGATCCGCAGGCGAGCCACTCCGCCCACCTGCCGTGACGGCCGCGGGCCACACAGTCGGCTTCCGTTTTGTCCGGCCGTGGCCGGTATCGGCCGTCCCACAGTAGAGGCGGTCCGCTCTCGACGAGCCGCCTCGGCGCGCGTGTCGAGCGGTGCGGGACGCACGCCTCGAAAGGATGCGGATCAGTCGAAGGGATGAAAAGACCGGGGCGGGCGGTCGTCGGCAGGTGCGCTCCGTCGCAGGTCAAGGAATGGTTTCCCGTGACACCCCCCACACCTCCCGAGGAGGACGCATGACTGCCGCTGTGCAGGACGTCATCACCACCAAGCTCGAACGCACCTTCGACACCATGGATGCCAACAACGACGGCTACCTGGACTGGACGGACTACCAGAAGCTCGCCGACCGCTACATCCAGGCGTACAAGCTCGACAAGAACGACCGCCGGGCCAGGGCTCTCCAGACCTTCTGCCAGATCTACTGGCTGGAGCTGCTGCGGCACGCGGGGGTGGACGGGGACCGGCTCACGAAGGACCAGTTCGTCATCGCCAACCGCCTCGCGGTGATCGACACCAGCCGGCTCAACGTCACCGAGGGCGGCGGCCACGCGATCTTCGACGTCATCGATGTCGACGGCGACAACGAGATCAGCAAGGCCGAGTTCGCCCGCTTCCTGCGGGACGTGTGGAAGAGCGAAGCACCCGACGCGATGGACATGTTCACCAAACTGGACACCGACGGGGACGGCTCGATCTCGCGCTACGAGTTCATCCGCGCCGTCCGTGAGCACTTCCTCTCGAACGACCCGGACGCACCGGGCAGCCTGTTCTTCGGGCGTGTCTGACCGGTTCGGGTATGTCTGACCGGCTCCGGGTGAGCTGATCCCGCGACCGCACTCCGAAGTGCCCCTGCCCGACCGGCGGCGGCACCCGGAGTGCGGTTGCGGCTCTTGTCCAGGCCCACCCGTTCACGGCTGCCCGGACACGCGCCCGTTCCGGCACGTGGGTGATGACCGCGCCGCCGAAGAGGTGAAGCCGAGGGTCGTCCACCCCGTGCGACGCGCCTTGTTTGTCATGATCGACTCGTTTACCACCCGTAGCACCCCAAGTCCGGTCGTACAGGTCGGCGGACCCCGTCCGCGGCCCCGGCCGGCGACTCGACGAACCGTGAAAGGCCACCGATGCTCACGCAGCACCGTCACACGTCCGGTGAAGTGGGAACCTTCTACGACCGCCACACAGATGTGTACGACCGTGCGCTCGGCGGCAACATCCACGTCGGCTACTGGGACGACGCGGTGGACGACAGTTCGATGCAGGTGGCGACCGACCGGCTGACGGACCTTGTCGCGGAACGTCTCGCCCCGGCCGAGGGCCAGCACCTGCTCGACGTGGGATGCGGCCACGGGAGCACCGCGGCGCGCATCATCGCCCACCATGCCGTGCACATCACCGGGATCAGCGTCAGCGACTACCAGGTGGACGTGGCCAACAGCCGCCCCCAGCCGCCGGACCTTCCCGGGCAGGCCACGTTCCGGCTGGCCGACGCCATGGAGAACCCTTTCGCGGACGAGACGTTCGACGGCGCGTACGCCATCGAGTCCCTGATGCACATGAAGGACAGGGCGGCGGCGCTCGGACACATCGCACGGGTCCTGCGCCCCGGTGGACGGCTGGTCATCGCCGAACACGGTCTGGAAGGCGAGCTCAGCGGTCCGGACGCGGCCCGCATGGCCGACGCGTACGCGTACTTCAAGTTCTCGCTGAGCGACGACAGGTACGGCGAACTGCTGCGGAAGGCCGGACTGGAGGTGGTGGACCACACCGACATCACCGAGAACGTCCGGCGCTGCTACGACAGCATGGTCCGCGGCTGGCGGGACGCCGCACGCGATTCCGACGGCGAGGCGGCGTCCTACTGGCAGACAGCCGCCGACCTGGGCGAATGGTTCTTCTGCGAGGTTCCGCAGCTCCGTTACGGACTCCTGACCGCTGTTCGCTCCTGAGTACCGACTCCTGCCGTCGAGGTGCCATGTCCTCCCTGCCCACCCGGGACCGCTGCCCCTACCGCATGGACGGCAGCGCCGCGGACGTCCATGGCGAAGCCGCGGCCCTGCGTGCTCTGGGGCCTGCGGCCCGGGTCGAACTGCCCGGTGGCGTAATGGCATGGTCGGTGACCGACCCGGCCCTGGTCCGCCGGCTGCTGATCGACTCCCGGGTCTCCAAGGACGCCCACCGGCACTGGCCCGCGTTCGTCGACGGTGACCTCCCCGCCGACTGGCCGCTGCGGATCTGGGTCGACATCCGTACCGTCCAGACCGCCTACGGGCCCGACCACAGCCGGTTGCGCCAGCCCTTGGTTCCCGCGTTCACCGCCCGCCGCGTACGGGCACTCGTCCCGTGGATCGAGAAGACCGCCGTCGCGCTGCTGGACGACCTCGCCGAGGCGGCTGCCGCCGCCCCCGACCGGGTCGTGGACCTGCGGACGCACTTCGCCTCGCGCCTGCCGTGGCGGACCGTCACCACGCTGGTCGGCCTGCCGGAGGCCATGCACGACAGGTTCCAGGCCGTCAACGACACGGTCTTCACCACGGACCTGAGCGCGGAGCGGGCCGAGGCCACCGCGACCGAGGCCGCGCGCCTCCTAGCGGACCTGATCGTGCTCAAGACCGAGCACCCCGGCGACGACATCGCCAGCGCTCTGGTCGCCGCACACCGCGAGGGCCTGATGGACGAGCGGGAGGTGGCCGACAACATCTGGATGGTGCTCGGCGCCGGCTACGGGACCACGGCGAACCTCCTCGACCACGCCGTGGTCAACCTGCTCACGCATCCGGACCAGTTGGACCTCGTCCTGTCGGGCCGGGCCGGCTGGGACCAGGTCGTGGAGGAGACCCTGCGGCACCAGGCCCCGGTGGCCAACTTCATGATGCGCTTCCCCACCGAGGACATCCACGACGAGCCGACCGGGCTGATGTTCGCGCGGGGCGACGCCCTCGTCGTCAACTACGCCGCGGTCGGCCGCGACCCGGGGGTGCACGGCCCGGACGCCGATCTCTTCGACATCACCCGTGCCACCGGCCGCGAGCACCTGGCTTTCAGCCACGGCCCCACCTACTGCCTGGGGGCCGAGCTCGCCCGTCTCGAAGGCCGTGTCGCGCTGTCGGCGCTCTTCTCCCGGTTCCCCGCCCTCGAACTCGCCGTGGGACGCGACTGTCTGACTCCGTTCCCATCCCTCATTTTCAACGGGCACCGGGAGATCCCGGTGCGGCTCGAAGGAAACCCCCACAGTTGAGCACCCATCACCAAGCGCCGCACCAGCTGACGGCCTACCAGCAGGACGTGTGGGCTGTCGGCTCCCAGGCGCCGGAATCACCGCAGTTCAACTGCGTTCTCCACGAGCGGCTGCACGGCGTCGTCGACCCTCACCGGCTCGCCGCCCTCGCGGAGCGGGTGCTGCACCGCCATGAGACGTTCCGGCTGCGGTTCGCCCACGACGCCGGCACTCCCTCTCAACGGGTGGTGCCGGAGCGGGTGCCGGTCGTCGTGGTCGACCTCTCCCAGGAGCCCGAGCCGGACACCGCCTGTGCCGAGTGGATGCGCAGGTCGCTGGCCGACGCCCTGCCGCTCGGCGGCGGCCCCCTGGTCGAAGCCACCCTCCTGCTGGAGGGCCCGGACGTCACGCATCTGCACATCAAGGCACACCACATCGTCGCCGACGGCTGGACGCTCGACCGGCTGAGTCACGAGATCCTCCAGGAGTACGCCCGGGAGCCGCACGGCGATCCGCGGAGTGCCCCGGAAACGTCCTCCTATCTGGCGTTCGTCCAAGAGGACGCCGCCTACCGTTCGGGGCGGGACGGCGACCGCGACCGTGCCTTCTACCGGGAGTACCTCCTGGGCGTGACGCCCGCGCTTTTCGCCCGTACGACGGGCAGCGGCCCGCGTGAACGCGGTCGCCACTCCTTCGTGATCGACGGTGCTCTCGTCGACCGGGTCCGCGCCGCGGGCTACTGGCCCTTCACCTACGTCGCGGCCATGCTCGGCACCTACCTGACGCGGCTGCACAGGAGCGAGGAGGTGGTCCTCGGTGTCCCCTTCCTCAACCGTCCGACGGAGCGGCACCGGGACGTTCTCGGCCAGTTCGCCAACACCCTGCCCCTGCGGGTCGCGGCGCCCGGCGGGCTGACCGTCCGTGAACTGCTCGACGGGGTCCAGGGCGGGACCCGCGTCCTGCGGCGTCATGAGCGGCTCTCGCTCGGCGACATCCTGCGTGAGGCGCCCGCGGCGGCGCGGGGTCCGCGGCAGCTCTTCGACGTGACGCTCTCCTACCTGAACTGGTCCCGGCCGAAGACTCCGGGAATCGTGCGGCAGGGCACCCTGATGGCTCCCTCGCACGACCGGGACGCACTGGGCGTTCTGGTGTCCGCCTTCGACGACACGACCGACCTCCGCGTCGACCTGGACCACGCCCGGGACGTCTTCGACGGGGACCTTCCGATCACCTCCGTGGCGAGCCACCTCACGACGCTCCTGGAGCGTGGGCTGGACCTGTTGGACCGGCCACTGTCCGAGGTGCCCATGCTGTCGCCGGCCGAACACCGGGACCTCACCGCCGGGCGTGCCCACGGCCGGCGCGTGCCCTTCGCGGAACGGGCCACCCTGCACGGGTTGTTCGAGCAGCAGGCCGCCCGCCGGCCCGACCGTACGGCGGTGGTCGCGGCGTCCGGGGAGACACTGACCTACGCCGAACTCGACGAACAGGCCAACCGTGTCGCGCGGGCCCTGCGTGCGGAGGGCATCGGCCCGGACGATCGTGTCGCGGTGATGATGGAGCGGGGGCCGCGGGTGCCGGTCGCGCTGCTCGGCATCCTGAAGTCCGGCGGCGCCTACGTGCCGGTGGACCCCGGCTACCCGGCCGAGCGGGTGGACTTCCTGCTGCGCGACAGCCGGGCCAAAGTGGTGATCGTCGACGACGACGCTCCCGCCGGTCCGCACGCGGACGCGACGGTGCGACGCGTCGGCGACCTGCTGACCGGCGGCGGCGCCCCGGTCGAACCGCTCGCCGGCTCCCGCGACCTCGCCTACGTCATCTACACCTCCGGTTCGACCGGGCGGCCCAAGGGCGTCATGGTGGAGCACCGCAGCGTGGTCAACCGCCTCGCGTGGATGCAGCATCGCTACCCGCTCGGCGAAGGGGACGTCCTCCTCCAGAAGACACCGGTCTCCTTCGACGTCTCGGTGTGGGAGCTGTTCTGGTGGGCGGCCGAGGGGGCGACCCTGGCCCTGCTGCCGCCCGGCGGCCAGCGGGACCCGCGTGAGGTGCTGCGGGCGATCCGCGAGCACCGGGTCACCGCTGTGCACTTCGTTCCCTCGATGCTCGGCCCGTTCCTCGACCTGCTGGAGGAGTCGGCGACGGCACGCGAGGTCCTCGGCACCCTGCGGTACGTCTTCTGCAGCGGTGAGGCCCTGCCGGCCCCGCGGGTCGAGCAGTTCAACCGCCTGGCCCAGCGGTATCGGCGGGAGAGCGGCGCCGAGCGGTCGGCACGGCTCGTGAACCTGTACGGCCCGACCGAGGCGACGGTGGACGTCTCCTTCCACGACTGCCCGGACGATCCCGTCGATCCCGCCCACGGCATCGCGCGGGTGCCCATCGGCCGGCCGATCGACAACACCAGGCTGTACGTGCTGGGCGCCGACGACCTGCCGCAACCCGCCGGGGTCGCCGGCGAACTGTGCATCGGCGGAGTCGCCGTCGCCCGTGGGTATCTCGACCGTCCGGAGCTGACCGCCGAGAGGTTCGGCGGCGACCCGTTCGTACCGGGCGGCCGCCTCTACCGCAGCGGGGACCTGGCCCGGTGGCTCGCGGACGGCACCCTGGAGTACCTCGGACGGATCGACGACCAGGTCAAGATCCGGGGCAACCGCGTCGAGCCCGACGAGGTGGCCGCCGTGCTGCGCGCGGTCCCCGGGGTGAGGGACGCCATCGTGGTGGGCCGTACCGCCCCCGACCGGGGAACCGTCCTGGCCGGCTACTACGTCGCCGACGCCCGGATCGACACCGCGCTGCTGCGCGAGCGGCTCGGGCGGACCCTGCCGGCGTTCATGGTCCCGGCCTCCTTCACCCGGATCGACGGCATTCCGCTGTCTCCCAACGGCAAGGCCGACCGCGACGCGCTTCCCGCACCGCACGACACCCCCGAGGCCACCGGAGACGGGCAACCGCGCAGTCGTACCGAGGCGGTCCTCGCCGAGGTCTGGGCCGACGTCCTGGGCCATGACGCCGTGGGGGTGCACGACGACTACTTCGCCCTCGGCGGAGACTCGATCACCATGCTCAGGGTGCGCGCCGGGGCGGAGGCCCGCGGCCTGCGTTTCTCGCTCACCGACCTCCTGCGGAACCCGACGGTGGCCGGCCTCGCCCGATGCGCCGAGGAGTGCGACACGGCCGGGACCGAGAGCGTCCCGGCGCCGTTCGCCCTCGTGGCCGACCTGGACCGGGCCCGGCTGCGGGACGCCGAGGACGCCTACCCGCTGACCCGGCTCCAACTCGGCCTGCTCTACCACAGCCGCAGGCACGAGAGCTCGGCCAGGTACCGGGACGTCTTCCGCTACACCCTGGAAATGCCGTGGAACGAGGCGGAGTTCCGGCACGCATTCGACCGGCTGACGGCACGGCACCCGGTGCTGCGGTCGGCCTTCGACCTGGCCGGCGCCGAACCGCTCCAGGTCGTCCGCCCCCGGGTACGGGGCGGTCTGGAGATCGCCGACCTGCGCGCGCTCGACAGCGCGGCGGCCGAGGCCGAGGTCGGCGCGCACATCGAGGCCCGCCGCCGTCACCCCTACGTGTTCGACCGGCCGCCGTTGTACCTGTTCCGCGCCCATGTACGGCCCGCCGCCGTCGACCTGGTCCTCAGCTTCCACCACGCGCTGCTCGACGGCGGCAGCGTCGCCACCCTGCTCCGGGAACTGCTCCAGGACTACGCCCACGGCCTCGGCCTGGACATCGGCCCCGTCGAGGACACGGCGCCGCCCTCACCGGCGGCCCACGTACGGCTGGAGCAGGACGCCCTGCGCTCGGAGGCGGCACGGCGCTACTGGCGCGGGAAGCTGGCCGGCTGCGGACCCGTACCGATCGAGTCGTTCTCGCCCCACCTGCCCGAGGCCGGCCACCAGCCGGCCTCCCGGCGGGTCGACCTGCCCGGAGAGCTGGTAGAGCGGGTGCGGCACTTCGCGGCCGAACACGCCCTGCCGGTGAAGTCCGTGCTCTTCGCGGCGCACACGCTGACCCTGGCCACGCTCGCCGGCACCCGTGACGTCACCACCGGTCTGATCACCCACGGCCGGCCCGAACTGGCCGGGGCGGAGCGCACCGCCGGGCTCTTCCTGAACACCGTGCCCGTACGGCTGGACACAGCGCGGGACACCTGGCTGGAGGTGGCACGCGAAGGCCTCCGCCAGGAGCGGGAAGGCCATCCTCACCGCCGCTACCCGTTGAGCGCCGTCCTGGAGGACCACGGCGGGCCCGTCCTCGACACGGCCTTCAACTACGTGCACTTCCACCAGCTCTCCCCGGTCCTCGGCCTGCCCGGTCTGGGCCTCAGGGAGTTCCGCACCTGGGAGGAGAACGACTTCCGTCTCCTGGTGAACGCGGTCACCGAACCGGACCGCACCGGCATGTGGCTGCGGGTCGACTGCGACGGCGCGACGTTCTCGGCCGCCCAGGGCGACCTCTTCGCGACCGGCTACCTGCGCAGCCTGCGCCGCATGGTGGAACAGCCGCACAGCAGGCCGGACCTCGCCTTCCTCGCCCCCCGGCCCGTCCTCGCCTCCCCCGACCGGCACCCGACGGTCGTGACACGCTTCGCCGAACAGGCCGCGCGCACTCCGGACGCGACCGCGGTGGTGATGGGCGAGGAGCGGTGGAGCTACGCCCGGCTGGCCGAGGCCGCCGAGAACGTGGCCGGGCGGCTGTACGCGCTCGGGGCCCCGGCGAACGCCCGGATCGGGATCGCCATGAACCGGTCCCCGCTGACCATGGCGGTGCTCCTGGGTGTCCTGCGAGCGGGCTGCGCGGTCGTCCCGATGGACGTCGGCTACCCTGCCGCCCGGCTGGCCACGATGGTGGAGCAGGCCCGGCCCTTCCGCGTCGTGGCCGAGGCCCCGTACGCCCACCTCGCCGGTGATCCGACGCTGCTCCTGCCCGCCGAATCGGTGGCCGAGCCCGAGCCCGCGCCCGCGCCGTCAGGCCGGGCGCGGGGCGGCACGGACCCGGAGAGCACCGCGTACGTCCTTTTCACCTCGGGTTCCACCGGGACCCCCAAGGGCGTCGCCATGCCGCACCGCACCCTGGCCGCCCTCGTGGCCTGGCAGGCCGGGGCGCCCAGCGCGGCCGTGGGCGGTGTCACTCTCCAGTACGCACCGCTGAGTTTCGACATCTCCTTCCAGGAGATCTTCTCCACGCTGAGCTTCGGCGGCACCCTGTGCCTGGCCGGCGACGCCGAGCGCCGTGACATGCCGGCGCTGCTGCGCCTGCTCGACCGCGAGCGCGTCGAGCAGGTCTTCCTCCCCCCGGTGGCCCTGCAACAACTGGCCGAAGCCGCCGGTACGTTGGGCATCACCCCGCGGACCCTGCGGGTGATGATCACCTGCGGCGAGCAGTTGCGCGTCACACCGGAGATCCGCAAGCTGTGCGCCGGGCTTCCGGGAGCCGTCCTGGAGAACCAGTACGGTCCGACCGAGACCCACGTGGTCACCGCGTTCACCATGACCGGTGACCCCGCCGCCTTCCCCGCACTGCCGCCGATCGGCGTCGCCGTCGACGGGGCCGAGGTGCACGTCCTGGACAAACGGATGCGTCCGGTGCCGACCGGGGTGAGGGGAGACGTCTATCTGGGCGGCGGCTGCCTGGCCGACGGCTACGAGGGCCGCCCGGACCTGACGAAGGAGCGCTTCCTCCCGCACCCCTTCGCGGGCGGGGAGCACCGGCTCTACTACACCGGCGACGTCGGCATGGTGCTCCCCGGCGGAGACGTCGTCTTCCTCGGACGCGACGACGCGCAGGTCAAGGTGCGGGGCTTCCGTGTGGAGCCGGGCGAGGTGGAACTGGCCGTCACCGGCCTCGCGGCGCGGTACCCGGGACTGCGTGACGCCGCGGTGGTGGCCCGGCGGCGGACGGACGGCGAGACCTTCCTCGCGGCCTTCCTCCTCGGCGAAGGCACGGACGAGGATGTGGCCGACATCCGTGAGCGGCTGCGCGCCACCCTGCCCGACTACATGGTCCCCGCGCACCTGCAATGGGTCTCCCGGTGGCCGCTGACCCCCAGCGGCAAGCGTGACGACGCCGCACTGCGCAGCGCCCCGCTGACCGTCCCCGGCCGCGCTCCCGCCGCCGCGCCGCGCGACGCCTACGAACAAGCACTGACCGAGATGCTGGCGGACGTGCTGTGCCTGGACACGGTGGGAGCGCACGACAGTCTCTTCGACCTCGGAGGCACCTCCCTGGCCGCGATGCGGCTGGTGGTCCGCATCGAACAGCGCTACCGGGTGTACATCCCTCTCTCCGAGTTCATCGCCACACCCACCCCCGCGGGACTCGCGGCACGGCTGCGCGACGGCGGAGCGAGAGCGGTGTTCGATCCCCTGGTGCCGATCCGTCCGCAGGGCACCCGCCCACCGCTGTTCCTGGTCCACCCGATGGGCGGCAACGTGCTGTGCTACGTCGCCTTCGCCCGGCATCTCCCGGACGACCGGCCGCTGTACGCGCTCCAGGCCGCCGGAGCGGACCCCGGCACCACTCCTCTCCCCAGTGTGGAGGACCTGGCGGACAGCTACCTCACCGCGTTGCGGACGGTCCAGCCGCACGGCCCCTACACCATCGGCGGATGGTCCTTCGGCGGCTTCGTGGCCTTCGAGATCGCCCGTCGGCTGCGGGCCGCGGGCGAGCGGGCCGCCCTGTTCGTGCTGGACACCACGGCCCTGGAACAGGGACCGCGCGCCGCGCACGACGACGACGGCCTGCTGGAGTGGTTCGCCCACGAACTGCTCTGGCCCCGGCTCGGCGGCACGTCACCGGCACGGATCATTCCCGACGGACTCGTTTCGCCGGAGGAGAGGTTCGCGTTCATCGCGCGCGTCGCGGGCGAGCGGGGCGTCCTGCCGGCCGGCAGCTCCGGGGCCGTCGTCCGCCGTCTGTTCGGCGTCTACAGGGCCAACTGGCAGGCGACCCTGGACTACCGACCCCCGCGCGAGCATCAGGACCTCACCCTGATCCGCGCCATGGAGCCGTTGCCCGCCGTCCTGTCCGGTCTGCACGACGCCGCCCGGACCCGGCACCAGGACCCCTGCAACGGCTGGAGCGCGATGACCGATGGACGGATCCGGATCGTCGGCGTCCCCGGCGACCACCTGACGATCATGGAAGAGCCGCACGTGGCACACCTGGCCGCCACCGTCGCGGAGCTGATGGACGACCCCGCCCGAACCGGCCCGGAGAGCTGACGCCATGTCATCGGGACATCGCCCCAGAGCCCTTGTCATCGGCGCCGGTATCGGCGGTCTGACGTGTGCGGTCGCGCTGCGCCGCGTCGGCATCGACGTCGAGGTCTACGAACGTGCCGCCGAACTGCGCGGCGCCGGCTCCGCTCTGTCCGTCATGAGCAACGCCGTCACCGCCCTGGCCGGCTTCGGCATCGACCTGGGCCTGGACAAGCGCGGTCAGGCCGTGGAGTCCTTCAGATACATGGACCGGCGCGGCAGACGGATCAGGGACCTGCCGTTCAAGGAGGCCTCAGACCGGGCGAGCGCGCCCAGCTTCTGCATCAGCCGCGCGGACCTCCAGGAGGCTCTGCTGGCGGAGGCCGGAGACTGCCCCATCCACCTCGGGGCGACCGCCACCGCTTTCGAGACCTCCCGCGCGGCGGTCACCGTCCGCTTCACCGACGGCCGCTCGACGAGCGGGGACATCCTGATCGGCGCCGACGGCTTCCACTCGGCCGTACGGCGCCACCTCGCCGGCCCCGAGCGGGCACGGGACGCCGGCTACCTCTTCCGGCTCGGTGTCGTCCCCTTCCGGCACCCCTGCCTCACCACGGGCGCCGTCCGCCACTACTGGGGCAGTGGACAGCGTTTCGGCCTCATCGACATCGGTCACGGCCGCGCCTACTGGTGGGCCGCCATGAGCACGTCCGACGGCGCTCCCGGCCCGGACCGCGTCAAGGACACCGTCAGCCGGGCCTACGAGAGCTGGGCCGACGAGGTGCGGGCGGTGATCGAGGCCACTCCGCAGGAGGACATCCTCACCGTCCCGTCACACGACCGGGCCTTCCTGGAACGATGGGGCGACGGCCCCGTCACCCTGCTCGGCGACGCCGCCCACCCCATGCTGACCACGCTCGCCCAGGGAGCCGGCATGGCCATGGAGGACGCCATCGTACTGGCCCGGACGCTGGCCGGGGCGACGGCCGGCGAGGACCCGGTGCGGGCCCTGCGCGCCTACGAGGAACAGCGCCGCGACCGCACCCGGGCGATGGTGGCCGGATCCCGCAGGATGAGCGAACTGACCCAGGGCGCCGACCTGCGCCGCCGCCTGGTCCGCAACGCCTATTTCCGGTTCGTACCCCGTCCCATCCTCGCCCGGCAGACCGCTCAGGCCCTCACCTATCCGGATGGCCCGGTCACTGAACCCACCAGCGTCCAGCGCGAGTTGAGCCCGCTGGAGCGTCTGTACTGGATCGCCGACCGAACCTCACCGCTCAACGTCGTCGCCCGCGCCCGCGTCCACGGACAACTGCCCCCGTCACTGCACCGCCGCGCCCTGGACACCCTCCAGCTCCGGCACCCCCTGCTGCGGGTGGCGATCACCGACGACGGCACCGGAGCGCACCCCGCCTTCGTCCCACTGGACGGACAGCAGATCCCGCTGCGATACGTCGACGTGCCACCGGACGACCCCACGGCCGACACCAGGTGGGAGCGCGAGGTCAACGAGCACGAGCTGGTGACGGGCGTGGACTGGCGCACCGGGCCACTGCTGCGTGCGGTGGTGATCACCGGAGGCGACGAGGCGGGGAACGTCCACGACCTGCTGCTCACGGCCTCGCACATCATCGCCGACGGCAAGACGTGTCTGTCCCTCGTCCGGGAGTGGATCGAGCTCGCCGCGCAGTTGGACCGGGGCACGTTGCCCCGGACCGACCCCAGACGGGTCCTGCCGGCGACGGACGACCTGCTGCCGCGGCGCCTCCGGGGCGCGGCGGGTGTCGCGGAGTTCAGGGCCATGATGCGACGGGAGCAGCGGGCGGCCCGGCGGCGCCCCGCACAGCGGGTCGTTCCCAGCCGTCGGGTCCCGTTCGGGCAGCGGCGTACCCAAATGGTGCACCGATCCCTGCCGTCCACCCAGGTGGATCTCCTGGCGGAGACGGCCAGGCGACGGGGGACCACGGTCCACGGGGTACTGGCCGCCGCGCTGGTGACGGCGGTCGCCCGGGACGCGGACGCCGCGGCGGGCGCTCATTTCTCGATCGGCTCTCCGGTCGACTTCCGCGGTGACCTCGACCCGGCCGTCTCCCCCGACGAGGTCGGCACCTACGTGGCCACGGTCCCCTCCCGCGTCCGTTACACACCCGGTGGGCCGTTGTGGCCGATGGCCCGGGAGATCAGTCAGGACCTGGTGCGGCGCCGTAGACGCCAGGAGCACCTGGCCACGATCAGCCTGCCGCGCTGGGCGGGTCCGAAGTCGCTGGCGGACGGCGAGTCGTTCATGCGGTTCATGGACGAGGAGGGACCGATCAACCTGTGCCTGTCCAACGTCGGCCGCTATGAGTTCCCCGACCGGGTGGGCTCGTGGCGGGTCGGCGACGCCCAGTTCCTCACGGGCGTCTCGGTGATGGGCGCCATCGTGGCGACGACGACCACCAGCCATGGCCAACTGGCCTGGAACTTCAGCTACGTCGAGGACATGGTCCCGGCACTGCGCGCGGAACGCATCGCCGACGACGCCGTCCGCACCGTACTGTCCGCCCTCGCCGAGTGACCGGTCCGCCCGCCGTCCCCATTCCTGTCGAAAGGTTCAGCTCTGATGACCGATTCCCCGATCCGGACGCTCACACGGCGCCGTGTCCTGCCCGTCGGCGAGAACGGCTCGCTGTGGGAGACCCGGCCCTCGTGCGGGATCTTCGGGTTCCGCGGCACGCGTCTGCGGCTCGTCGTGGAAGACCCCGCCGAGATCCTGTTTCCCACCGACTGCGGACTGAGCCTGATCAGCGCCCTCGACGGTGACAACGCCCCCGATCTGGAAGGCGTGAGGGCCCTGGACATCGGAGCCGGGTCCGGTCTCTACAGTGTCGCCCTGCTCGCGGCCGGAGCCGAGCGGGTGACCGCACTGGACATCAACCCGGCGTCCGCCGCCCAGACCACGGCCAACGTCGTCGCCAACGGTCTCGACGGCACCCGGCTGACCTGTGTCACCTCGCCGCTGGAGGAGTACACCCCCGATGAGCGGTTCGACCTGGTGATCACCAATCCGCCGCATCTGCCCTACGACCCGAGTTACGCGACGGGAAACGGGCTGGAGACCGCCCTCGTCGCCCGCAGGGGCGGCCGCGCGGTGTACGACTCCGTCGTGGAACGCATGGACACGCTCCTCGCGCCGGGCGGCACCCTGCTCATGGCGCACTCCTCGCTCGCCGACATTCCCCGTACCGTCACGGAACTCACCGCGCGCGGCTATGAGTCCGAGACGCTGGCGATCTTCGAGATGGACATCCCGCTCCTGGCGTACGCCGAGCACAAGGAGACCATGCTGACGCTGCTGAAGGAACGGCGGGCGGTGGGCCAGGCGGAGTTCGACGGGTCACGCTTCACCGTGCACGCCCTGATGTTCCGGCGTCCCACGGGCGCCGCGGGCCGCTGACGTCGCTTCGGCACGCCCCGACGACACGTAGGAACGGAGGGCCCGCCGAATGTCCCGGTGGGCCCGTCCGCGCTCCTCAGACCGACGCGTCCTGCTTGTTCTGCATCAACTGAGCGATCTCCGCCAGAGTGCCCGCACCGGCGAGTTCATCGAAGCTGATCTCCACGCCGGGGTCACCTTCCAGCACGAAGGACAGTTCCACCACGAACAGCGAGTCCAGGCCCAGGGCCGTCGGCCTGGCCTCGGGGGAGACCAGCTCGGGCCGCACCTGGAACCTGTCAGTCAAGATCTTCACCAGAAGGTCGTACATACCGTCTCTCCGGGCTGAGTTGGTGAGGGCTTTGGTCCGGGCTCAGGAAGTCCGGCCACACGACGGTGGTGGCTCCCCAGGTCAGGCCGCCGCCGAAGGCCGTGAGCAGGACGCGGTGTCCGGGCCTGAGGTCCCCCGCGCGGTCGGCGTGATCGAGCAGGATCGGAATCGAGGCGGCCGAGGTGTTGCCGACCTGCTCGACATTGGAGAGCGCGCGCTCCGCGGCGACGCCCAGCCGCTCGGCGAGCATGGCCAGGATCCGCGCGTTCGCCTGGTGGGCGACGATCCGGTCCACGTCCTGCGGCTTCCACCCCGCGGCGTCCAGCGCCGCGCGCGAGGCGGACGTCATGTGCTGTACGGCGCGCCAGAACACTTCCTGCCCCTCCAGGCGCAGATACCGGTCCGCCGGTGCGCCGTCAGGTCCTGAGCGTTCTTCGGAACCACCACCGCGTACGGTGATCAGGTCGCGGCCGCCGCCGTCGCTGCCCAGCACGCAGGGCCCGAGGGCGCCGGGCTCCTCGCGGTGGCCCGAACGCAGGACGACGGCGCCGGCGCCGTCGCCGAACAACATGCTCGTGGGGTCGTCCGGAGCGACGTTCAGCGACAGCGAATCAGCACCGACCACCAGGACGCTGTCAGCCGTGCCCGCGGCGATCAGGCCCTGCGCGACCGCCAACCCGTAGACGAAGCCGGCGCATACGGCCTGGACGTCCAGCGCGATCGCTCCGGCCATCCCCAGGCGTGAGGCGACGCTCGGAGCGGTGCCGGGGCACGGCCTGTCCGGCGATGTGGTGGCGACGACCACGGCAGCGACCCGGCCGACCGCCGACCGGGCCAGCGCCGCGCGGCCGGCCTCGACCGCCAGGTCCCCGCTGGTGGTACCCGGCTCCACGACGTGCCGGGACCGGATGCCGGAGCGCTGGTACATCCATTCGGGCGACCGGCCCAGGCGCTCGGCCAGTTCCTCGTTGGCCACGCGGCGCGGCGGCACCCAGGAACCGACCCCCACCAGGACGGACGCCGGGACCTCTTGGGTTCTCACTTCCCCCACCCTCGACCTCGGCGACGGACCGGAGCCTCGTCGGGGCGACCGCATTCCCTTCCCGATCAAACCGTCGGGCGAGACGCTACGTAGTCATCCGCATACGCACTGCCTCGTGAGGCACAGTCGTATCACGCCGAACACCCCCGCGGCCGAGCGACTCGCAGCCCGGGTAGCGGTTCCTCACCCGGCCGGGAGGGTCCGTGGTGGCCTTGGCGCGGTGGCTCGGGCAATCGCCGCACGCGATCACCCGCGGTTACTATGCTCACTTCATGCCGGAGGCCGGAAGCACGGGGCGCACCGTCATCGACGGACCGGTCGGGGAGCGGGGAGATCGGCAGGCCGGCCGAAACTCCCCAGATTCTCCCCAGGCCCGTTGACGGGTGATTTCCACTGCTGCATCCCTCCAAAGTTGGCCGTGGATTGCAAGGTTGAAGAGATTGGTGGCCTGGGAAGTGCTGAAAGAGGTCACCGCGACCCGCTACATCACGCCGCTGCGTGAGGGCGGCTCGCTGCCGGGACTCGTCGAGGCCGACGACCTCGGGACGTACGTCATGAAGTTCACCGGCGCGGGACAGGGGCGCAAGACGCTCGTCGCGGAGGTCGTCTGCGGTGAACTCGCGCGCCGCCTCGGGCTGCGGGTGCCCGGCCTGGTGACGATCGGCCTCGACCCGGTCCTCGGGCTCGGCGAACCGGACCAGCAGGTCCAGGAACTGCTGAAGTCCAGTGTCGGCCAGAACCTCGGGATGGACTTCCTCTCCCGCGCCGTCGGCTTCGACCCCCTCGCCTTCGAGGTGAGCGCCGAGGAAGCCGGCCGGATCGTGTGGTTCGACGCCCTGGTCAACAACGTCGACCGCTCCTGGCGCAACCCCAACCTGCTGATGTGGCACGGAGACCTGTGGCTCATCGACCACGGTGCCACGATGATCTGGCACCACAACTGGCCCGGCGCGGAGGTTTCCGCCGCCAAGCCCTACGACATCTCCGACCACGCGCTCGCGCCTTTCGGCCCGGACATCGCCTCGGCCGCCGCCGATCTGGCCCCGCTGGTCACCGAGGACCTGCTCGCCGAGGTCACCGCCGAGATCCCGGAGGCCTGGCTGGCCGACGAGCCGGGCTTCGACTCGGTGGACGCGCTGCGGCGCGCCTACGCGCGGCCGCTGCTGGCCCGCGCCGGCGTCGTCCATGAGCGGATCAAGGGCATCGACGGCGTCGACGGCATCATGGGGGACAAGTGAGCGAGCGGAACGTCTTCGAGTACGCGCTGCTCCGCGTGGTGCCGCGCATCGAGCGCGGCGAGTGCTTCAACGCGGGCGTGCTGGTGTACTGCCGCGCCCACTCCTTCGTCGCGGCTCGTACCCATCTGGACGAGAGCAAGCTGTTCGCGCTCGACCCGGAGGCGGACGTGGTCGGCGTACGGGCCGCGCTGCGCGCTGTCGAGGGTGTCTGCGCCGGAGGGAAAGCCGCTGGTCAAGCGGCCCACGACGACGCCGGACGGCGCTTTCGCTGGCTGATCGCGCCGCGCTCGACGGTGGTCCAGCCGGGGCCCGTGCACACCGGCCTGACGATCGATCCGCAGGCCGAGACGGAGCGGTTGCTCCAGCTCCTGGTCAGGTAATGGATCACATGCGCGCGGTGTGCCGTTGACACCGGGTGCCAGGGCTTCTAGCGTCACGTCTGCTGAAGGTACTAAGCGGTCGCTCACCGGACGGGCGTACCGTGTGAGCCGCAGGTCTTCCGGGACACCGGAGGACTCCGCAAGGTTGTCGAGACAGCTTGGCCGGGCTTGGGCCGGCTTTTCCAAGGGCGAGGAGAACCAGCAATGTCCACCACTGAGCAGCGCGTTGCCGTAGTCACCGGTGCCGCGCGCGGCATCGGCGCCGCGACCGCCGTACGACTGGCCGCGGAAGGCCGCGCCGTCGCGGTGATCGACCTCGACGAGGCCGCGTGCAAGGACACCGTGGAGAAGATCACCGCGGCAGGCGGCAAGGCCCTCGCGGTCGGCTGCGACGTCTCCGACGAGGCCCAGGTGGAGGCCGCCGTCGCGCGGATCGCCGAGGAGCTCGGCGCGCCGACCATCCTGGTGAACAACGCGGGCGTCCTTCGCGACAACCTGCTGTTCAAGATGAGCGCGTCCGACTGGGACACCGTCATGAACGTGCACCTGCGCGGCGCCTTCCTGATGGCCAAGGCCTGCCAGAAGCACATGGTCGACGCCAAGTTCGGCCGTATCGTCAACCTGTCCTCGTCCTCGGCGCTGGGCAACCGCGGCCAGGCCAACTACTCCACCGCCAAGGCCGGTCTCCAGGGCCTCACCAAGACCCTGGCCATCGAGCTCGGCAAGTTCGGCGTGACCGCGAACGCCGTGGCGCCCGGCTTCATCGTCACCGACATGACCGCCGCCACCGCCGCCCGCGTCGGGATGGACTTCGACGACTTCCAGGCCGCGGCCGCCACCCAGATCCCCGTGCAGCGCGTCGGCAACCCCGACGACATCGCCAACAGCATCGCCTTCTTCACGGGCGACGCCGCCGGATTCGTCTCCGGCCAGGTGCTGTACGTGGCCGGCGGACCGCTCAACTAAGTACGGGGGAAACGCACATGACCACGCTTCCCGAACTCTCGGGCAAGGTCGCGCTCATCACGGGTGCGAGCCGCGGTATCGGCTACGGCGTCGCGGAGGCCCTGATCGCCCGCGGCGACCGGGTCTGCATCACCGGCCGCAACGAGGACGCCCTCAAGGAGGCCGTCGAGGCGCTCGGCGCCGACCGCGTCATCGCCGTGGCCGGCAAGGCACACGACGAGGCCCACCAGGCCGTCGCCGTGGAGCGCACCATGGAGGCCTTCGGCCGCGTCGACTTCCTGGTCAACAACGCCGGTACGAACCCGGTGTTCGGGCCGATCGCCGAGCTGGACCTCAATGTGGCGCGCAAGGTCTTCGAGACCAACGTTGTCTCCGCCCTCGGCTTCGCCCAGCAGACCTGGAAGGCCTGGCAGAGCGAGAACGGCGGCGCGATCGTCA
The DNA here is from genome assembly GCF_044757755.1 of Streptomyces sp. NPDC091209. Taxonomy (NCBI): domain Bacteria; kingdom Bacillati; phylum Actinomycetota; class Actinomycetes; order Kitasatosporales; family Streptomycetaceae; genus Streptomyces; species Streptomyces sp. NPDC091209. Next base: position 54,892 of record NZ_JBIVVR010000005.1, read on the forward strand.
ACATCGCCTCGGTCGCGGGCCTCGCGCCCTCGCCCTTCATCGGCGCGTACGGCATCAGCAAGGCCGCGATGATCAACCTGACTGTGCAGCTCGCGCACGAGTTCGCGCCCAAGGTGCGGGTCAACGCCATCGCGCCCGCCGTGGTGAAGACGAAATTTGCGGCCGCACTGTACGAAGGTCGTGAGGCGGAGGCCGCCGCGGCCTACCCGCTCGGCCGGCTCGGCGTGCCCTCCGACATCGGTGGAGCCGCCGCGTTCCTGACCTCGCGGCAGTCGGACTGGGTCACCGGTCAGACGCTCGTGGTCGACGGCGGGATGTTCCTCAACGCCGGAGTCGAGTGAGGCGAGTGACGCGAAGGCCGGTCGGGCGTTCCCCGCACACGGAACGCCCGACCGGCCTTTTGTCGGTGGTCGACAAACGCGCTTGCCGTGCCGAGCGGCACGGAGTCCGATATCCGGAGCGTCGGCGCGTTCACAGAATTCTGACAACGCGGTCACATACGTGCTGATCAAGTGCCCTGCCGGGAACACGGTTCCCCCGGCGGGGCGCTGCGGTATGGTCTCCCGACCCTTGGTACGGCGGATCGAGGAGCGTGCGCGTGTTCAACCGGAAGCGATGCCTTCGACAACTGGCGACGATCACGTCCATAACCCTGGTGGCCGGGTGCGGAGTTCTCTCCTCGGGATCGTCGGCCGACAAAGAACCCATCGTGGTGGGCACCACGAGCGCCCCCAGCACGCTGGACCCGGCCGCCTCCTGGGACGGCTCGTGGGAGTTGTTCCGCAACATCTACCAGACGCTGCTTGGCTATCCGACCGGCTCGGTCACCCCGCAGCCCGACGCCGCCGAGAAGTGCGGGTTCACGGATGGAACCAATCGCGCCTACCGTTGCGTACTGCGCCCGGACATGAGGTTCTCCGACGGGGACCCGCTCGACGCGTCGGCCGTCAAGTACTCCATCGACCGGATCAGGACGATCGGTGTACGCGGCGGTCCCGCCGGTCTGCTCGGCAGCCTCGACCGGGTCCAGGTACTGGGCAGGCGCGAGGTCGTCTTCCACCTCAACAAGCCGGACGCCACCTTCCCGTTCGTCCTGGCCACACCGGCGATGTCGATCGTCGACCCCGGCGAGTACCCCGCCGACGCCCTGCGCACGGACGACAAGGTCTTCGGCTCCGGGCCCTACAGCCTGCGCTCCTACACGGAGGGCAAGCAGGCCGAACTCGTCGGGAACGCCCACTACGACGGCTTCGCCGAGCGCAAGAACAGCGCGGTCAACATCCGTTACTTCCAGGACTCGGCCCAGATGGTCGGTGCGCTGAAGGACAAGAAGATCGATGTCACCTACCGTGGCCTCGCCGCTTCGGACGTCGTCGCCCTGCAGGACCACGCGGACGGGAAGGACATCCAACTCCTCGACGGCGCCGACACCGAGATCAGCTATCTGGTCTTCAACCCGAAGGATCCGTGGGCCCGAAAGCCCGCCGTCCGCAAGGCGATCGCCCAGATCGTCGACCGGCCGGCCATCGCGCACAAGGTCTACAGGGACACCGTCGACCCGCTCTACTCGATGGTCCCCGCGGGCCTGACCGGGCACACCACCGGCTACTTCGACGCGTACGGCAGCCCCGACCCGTCCAGGGCGCGCAAGATCCTGCTCGACGCGCGCGTCAACGGACGTGTCCCGCTCACCCTTTGGTACACGACCGACCGCTACGGCTCCGAGACCGCCGCGGAGTTCCGTGAACTCAAGACCCAGCTCGAAGGCTCCGGTCTGTTCACGGTCACGCTCAGGAGCCGTCCCTGGAAGACGTACCAAGCGGGCTACCGCGCCGGCGAGTACCCGGTGTTCGGCCGCGGCTGGTTCCCCGACTTCCCCGACGCCGAGAACTTCATCGCCCCCTTCGTCGGGGAGCGGAACGTCCTCGGGACGCCCTATCCGGTTCCGCGGATCACCGACAGCCTGCTGCCCGAGTCCCGCGCCGAGAGCGATCGCGCGGCGGTGGTCAAGGAGTTCGAGGAGGCCCAGCGGATCCTCGTCGACGACGCCCGGCTGCTGCCCCTGTGGCAGGGCAGGCAGTACGTGGCCGCGAGCGAGGACATCTCGGGGGGTGAGCGGGCACTGGACCCGTCGACGATCATGACCATGTGGGAGCTGGACCGCAAGACGAGCTGGTAGCGGACCCGGGGGACCGTTGCCGGAGGCCCGGCGCGCCGGTCGGCGGTGCGCCGAGGGGGCACACGGTACCCGTCCCACGGCCCCGACACGGGCCGGAAACCGATTGTCAGTGGGCGACGGTAGGTTCTGTGGTCTGGAAGTCATCGCACATCGAAGGAAGTTGACGTGACCGATATCGCCATGCTGCCCGAGTCCTGGCGCGGCGTCCTGGGCGAGGAGCTGCAGCAGCCCTACTTCAAGGAACTCACCGAGTTCGTCGAGGAGGAGCGAGCGAAGGGTCCCGTCTTCCCTCCCCGGGAGGAGGTCTTCGCCGCGCTCGACGCCACGCCGTACGAGCGGGTGAAGGTGCTGATTCTCGGCCAGGACCCGTACCACGGCGAAGGCCAGGGGCACGGCCTGTGCTTCTCGGTCCGTCCTGGAGTGAAGACCCCGCCGTCGCTGCGGAACATCTACAAGGAGATGAAGGAGGAGCTGGGCACCCCGGTCCCGGACAACGGCTATCTGATGCCGTGGGCCGAGCAGGGCGTGCTGCTGCTCAACGCGGTGCTGACCGTGCGCTCCGGCGAGGCGAACTCGCACAAGGGCAAGGGCTGGGAGAAGTTCACCGACGCGGTCATCCGCGCGGTGGCCGACCGCCCCGACCCGGCGGTCTTCGTGCTGTGGGGCAACTACGCGCAGAAGAAGCTGCCGCTGATCGACGAGGAGCGGCATGTGGTGGTGAAGGGGGCGCACCCCTCGCCGCTGTCCGCGAAGAAGTTCTTCGGCTCGCGCCCGTTCACGCAGATCAACGAGGCCGTGGCCGCCCAGGGCCATGAGCCGATCGACTGGCGCATCCCGGACCTGGGCTGAGCGCCGAGCCGCTGGGCGGGACCGTCACCGGCCTGGCCCAGCGGCGTACGGGGGCGCCTGAGCGGGATTGTCCGTGGCTCCGGTTAGCGTCGTGAGGGACAGTGACGAGCCTGGAGGACGCGGTGGCGGAGCAACAGGAGCAGGCGGCGCCGGACGCCATGATGACCCGGATCGGACAGGCCGTCATGCTGCACCACGCCGGTGACCGCGAGGAGGCCCGGGGCCGCTTCCTGCGGCTGTGGGGGGAGATCGGCGAGAGCGGCGACGCCCTGCACCGCTGCACACTGGCGCACTACATGGCCGACACCCAGGACGATCCCGCGGACGAGCTCGCGTGGGACCTGCGCGCGCTGTCCGCGGCCGAGGAGCTGACCGACGGCCGGGTCGCCGAGCCCCACCAGTCCCTTGCCGTACGCGCGTTCTACCCCTCGCTGCATCTGAACCTCGCCGCCGACTACGCGAAGCTCGGCCGCTCGGAGGCCGCCCGCACCCATCTGCGCCGCGCCCGCGGCGCGGTCGGCGCCCTCGCGGACGACCGATACGGGGACGGTGTCCGCGCGGCGATCGGCCGACTGGAGCTGAGACTCCAGGACACCGGCGCCTCGGCGGAGACCGCCGGCCCCGACCGCTTCGGCGGCCCCGGAGGCTCCGGAGGCTCCGGCGGCGAGACCCTGGGGCCGCCCAGACAGCGGCCCTGAGTCTCGTCCCGTCGGGCTGCCCGGCAAACGGCCGTGAGCCCCGCCTCGCCGGGGCGGCACTTCGTGGCGCGGGCCGGAGCCCCGTGGCCGCAGGGGCGGCCACGGGGTGTGGCGCCAGGTCCGGCCCCGGCTGGGGGCGCTTGGCGGTGCGGCCCTGAGCCTCGTCCTGTCGGGGGCATGGGGTGGCGCGGGCTGGAGTCCCGTGCCGCAGGGCGGCACGGGGTACGGTCCTGAGCCTGGCCTCGGCGGGTCGGCACGGGGTCGGCCGTGAGAACCGCTCGTCGGGGACGGGCCGGTGGCCCGCGGCCTGCCGTGCCGGGCGCGTGGTCCTGGGCTTCGGGTTCCCTTGATGCGGTGCCGTCCCCGAGCCGGGGCCGGGGGTGCCGTCAGTTTCCGTACGTCCTGCCGCAGATGACCGACGCCGGGCTGTCCACGTTCCAGCCGCCGTATTTCCTGCCGAGCGCGCACACGTCCGAACGCTTCAGCACCTCGGGCGTGCCGGCGACACGGGGCTGCGGGTGCCGTGGCTCGGGACGCGGCACAGGGCGGGCGTGCCGCGGAGGGGCCGGGGGCGCCACGGCCTGTGGTGGGGGAGCGGCCCGGTGCCGGGTCGCCGCGTCGGGTGAAGGCTTGTGCGCGGGGCCGACACGCTCCAGTGCTTCCCGGGCCGGTGCCTGCACGATCCGGGACCCGCCTTTGCTGTCCGGATGCGGCGAGGCGGGTCCGGAAGGGGCGGAAGGGGAGCCGGAGGCGGGCGGTCGCTGGACGGTCACACACCCGGAGAGGGCGGTGACTGCCACGGCGACAAAGAGCGTTGCGGTCGTCGTCGTTCGATACACCCGCCCAACTCTGCTGGTTCCGGACCGCCGTGGGGAGCGGAGAGGCGCAGGATGCCCCGCACGAGTGATCCTGCCGCTCCTCCGGCGGCACGGGCAGTCGACGCGCTGACGCGCTGACGCGCTGACGCGCTGACGCGCTGACGCGCTGACGCGCTGACGCGCTGACGCGCTGACGCGCTGACGCGCTGACGCGCTGACGCGCG
>NZ_JBIVVR010000005.1:59756-97635 GCF_044757755.1 Streptomyces sp. NPDC091209
GCTGACGGGGGTCCGGGGTGCCGGGGGTCGTCGGGGTGTCGGCCTTGCACGCGCCGGGATCCCGTTGCCTCGGACCGGCGCGGGCCGCCGACCGTTGCCTCGGACCGGTGCGGGCCGCCGACCGGGTCGCCCACCCGGTGGACCGGGTACCCCGGACAAGGCAGGCCGCCATCGCCCGGACGGCCCTCCGGGTGACGTGGCGGCCCGGTGAGCAGGATGAGCACCCGTGCAGAGATCGCCCCGCGCGGCACCGCGATCACGAACCTGTCCGGGGCGGAACCCGCGCTCGTGCCGCGGCGCTCCGACGGAATGCCCGAACGACGGCCGTCGCGGCGGCCGTATGCTTCCGACGGGACCCGCGTCGGCGACTGAAGGAGACCCCTGTGAAGGTCGGCTGCATCGGACTCGGCGACATCGCGCAGAAGGCGTATCTGCCGGTGCTCGGCGCGCAGCCCGAGATAGAGCTGCATCTGCAGACGCGGACGCCGTCCACGCTCGACCGGGTCGCCGACAGCCTGCACCTGCCGCGCGCGCAGCGCCACACCGACCTGGCGGACCTGCTGGACCAGGACCTCGACGCGGCGTTCGTGCACGCGGCCACCGTCGCCCACCCGGAGATCGTCACGCGTCTGCTGGAGGCGGGCGTACCGACGTACGTCGACAAACCGCTCGCCTACGAGCTGGCCGAATCGGAGCGGCTGGTGCGGCTCGCGGAGGAGCGGAACGTCAGCCTCGCGGTCGGTTTCAACCGGCGTCACGCACCCGGATACGCCCAGTGTGTCGAACACCCGCGCGAGCTGATTCTGATGCAGAAGAACCGCACAGGGCTGCCCGAGGAGCCCCGGACCATGATCCTCGACGACTTCATCCACGTCGTCGACACCCTGCGCTTCCTGGTGCCGGGTCCGGTCGACGACGTGACGGTGCGGGCCCGTGCCGAGGACGGGCTGCTGCACCACGTCGTGCTCCAGCTCGCCGGAGACGGATTCACGGCACTCGGTGTGATGAACCGGCTGAGCGGCTCCAGCGAGGAGATCCTCGAGGTCTCCGGCCAGGACACCAAGCGTCAGGTGGTCAATCTCGCCGAGGTGATCGACCACAAGGGACAGCCGACCGTGCGACGGCGCGGCGACTGGGTGCCGGTGGCCAGACAGCGCGGTATCGAGCAGGCGGTCCTCGTGTTCCTCGACGCCGTGCGCGCGGGAAAGGTGCTCAGCGCCCGGGACGCGCTGGCGACTCACGAGTTGTGCGAGCGCGTGGTACGAGCTGTTCAGGAGCGGCCCTCCGCAGTCTGAACGTGCGGGCGCCCTCCGTCACGCACAGCGCGGCCATCACCAGCAGGGCGCCGTGCACCGGCCAGTCCCCGAACCGGACGTACGGCGTGACACCGCGGGCCATCGGCACGTCGTAGACCACAGCGCTGCTCGCGTCCGTGCCGAGCCAGGAGCCGATGCGCTCGCCGCTCGGGCCGTAGACGGCGGAGACGCCGGTCAGGGTCGCGTGCACCATGGAGCGGCCGGTCTCGGCGGCGCGCAGCGCGGCGAGCGAGGCATGCTGCTCGGGCGCCCAGCTGTGCTGGAACGTCGACGTCGAGGACTGCGCCACCAGTACCTCGGCGCCGTCCTGGGCGAGGTGGCGGCTCATGTCGGGGAAGGCCGTCTCGAAACAGATCATGGGGCCGATGCGCAGGCCATGCCCGACGTTCATCACCACCTGCTCGGTGCCGCGCCTGCGGTCCTCGCCCGCGGCCTTGCCGACGGAGGTGGCCCACCCGAGCACGGATCGCGCCGGCACGTACTCACCGAACGGGACCAGCCGCATCTTGTCGTAGCGGGCGCCCGTCGGACCGTGCGGCCCTACCAGGACCGAGCTCTTGTAGATACCGGGCCGGTCGGAGCGGCGCGCGTCGACGTTCACCAGGATGTCGGCGCCGACCTCGTGGGACAGCGTCGCGACGCGGTGCGCCAGATCGGGCCGGTCGGCCAGGTCGAAGCCGACGCTGCTCTCGCCCCAGACGATCAGGTCGGCGCCCTGACCCGCGAGTTCCCGGGTCAGCGCCTCCTCGCGCGCGAAGCGCTTGGCGCCGCTCGTGCTGCCGTCCACCACGCCGGGCTGCACGACCGCGATCCGTACCCGGCCGTCGACCTCCGGGCGCGGCGACCACACCCAGGCCGCCGAGGTCGCGGCGGCCGTCGCGACCAGTCCGGCCACCGCGGGCATACGGGACTCACGCACCGAGACCAGCACCGCGACCGCGACGTTGACCGCCACCACCAGGAAGCTGAGCAGCCACACCCCGCCGACCGAGGCCAGCCGCAGCGCGGGTTCCACCTGCCACTGACTCGATCCGAGCAGACCCCAGGGACCGCCCAAGCCCTGCCAGGACCGGACGAGTTCGACCATCAGCCACCCCGACGGCAGGACCAGGAGGGCGGCGCCGACCTGGCCCGGTGACGGCACCCCGGCCAGGAACCGCCGGACGAGCCACCCCCACGGGGCCCACAGCGCGCCGAGCAGCGCCGCTATGACCACCGTGAAGACACCCAGGCTCGGCAGCAGCCAGTGGTGCACGGCCAGGATGAAACCGAACCCGCCGAACCAGCCGTCGTACGCGGCACGCCTGCCCGTGGGGGCCGAGCGGGCCAGCAGGATCCAGGGCACCAGCGCCACGTACGCGAACCACCACCAGGACGGGGCGGGGAAGGCGAACACGGGCAGCGCGCCCGCCAGTGCGGCGACGACACCGCGCCGCCAGGGAGAGACCAGCCATGGACCGAAAGCACGGTCGGGCCTCTTCATCCTTCGCCTCCCTGCCCCGAGGTCTCTCCAGTGTGCGCGCCGGCGGCGATCTCCGACAGGGGGCAGGGAGATCGGGAGGGGGCGCACCGACGGGTGAGCGCCCCGGACCGGGAGCGGGTGGCTCAGGCGCTCGCGGGTGTGTTCCGGGGCTGCGGCATCCGGCGCCACTTCTCCTGGACGACCACCTGGCCCAGCCGCCAGCCGTCGTCGGTGCGCAGCAGACCGAAGGCGTAGCGGCCGCCGCACACGAGGTCGGGCGCGGTGGAGTCGCCGTCCTGCCCGGCGAACCGCATCGGATTGATGTAGTCCGCCTGTACCTCGGCCGTGTCGCCGGTGTCCTGGTCCAGGACACCGAACCGCACACGCCGGTTGACGATCAGGTGCTGGCGCATCGCGAACAGTTCCAGGCTCTGCGAAAGCCACCCGGCGACCTGGGCGGCGTCGCCCTCGATGCCGCCGGCCGAGCGGTAGTCGGCGCGGCCCTTCGGCGTGAACAACCCTCGGTACGCCTCCCAGTCGCCGTCGTCCACTGCCACCGCGTACGCGGTGACGATCTCGTCCACGGCGAACCGGTCCAGCACGGTCGCGAGCTCCACACGCTGCGTCATCGGCTCAGTGTTGGTCACAGGGCTTGCCACGCCAAGGGGCTGTGCGGGGATATTCGGTGTCCGGCAGGGTTCGGTTCGGCATCCGTCGACGAGGCCAGGGCAGGCTCGTGGCTGAGGTGAGTGCTCGTACGGGGAGGAACTCGACAGTCACGAGCGGCGGCGGGAATCGGCGCGGCGACGTGTACGGTCCTACGCCGCCTCGATGATCTCGCCGCGGATCGCCTCGGCCCACTTCACGACCAACAGCTCGTACTCCGCCCGCTCCTGTGCGGACAGGGAGCCGCCTGTCCGCGTCCACAGGGCGCGGATCTGTTCGTTCAACGCGGCGGCAGACCGCACGGAACCAGGCGGAGTGACTTCGGGGGACATGCGCACCAGCCTAGGCGCAAGGACTGACACTGCGCTACCGGGCGGCTACTCAACCCGTATGTGCTTCGTCACGGCGCACGCGACCGACGCGCAGCCGCTCACCGAAGTCCTGTTCCAGCGGCTTGAGTTGCCGTCGACGGGGCGGCCCGCACCTCCGCACCACGAACGCTGGAGAAACGCCATGGCCGAACCGGCCTGCCTGTTCCGCGCGACCGTCGGGCAGAGGGCAGAGGGCAGAGGGCAGAGGGCAGAGGGCAGAGACGGCTGAGGTGGCCGAGACGGCCGAGACGGCCGAGGGGGGAAGCGGTCGAGGCGGCGGATGCGGTGCATGCGGCGAGCGGCGCTTCGACAGTCCCGACAGTCCCGGCCCGGTCGCCATCAGGGGGTTGTGTCAGGGGGCCTGTCACGGGTTCAACCGTTCGGCCCGGCCACCTCCGACCGTGTCCGCCCTTTCAGCCCGTTCCGCCCAGACCCGCGCCGCGAGCGCTTCCGCCTCGTCCTGGGGGATTCCCGCTTTCACCAGGATGATTCCGCGGCTGCCGTCCGGGAACTTCACGCTGCGCGCTTCCGTGCCCAACCGGCCCAGTGTCGGGTCCTTCGGCATGCTCCACCTCCAGTCGGGGAGACCACGCTAAAACGCCGCCACCCAGTTCGCAGAAGCGTTCGGCCAGACGGCCTACAGGTCCAACAGATGGGCACGCCGGATCGCGGTGCGAAGTGTTCGCGGGCGCGGAGGGCAGCCTGACCTCCGCTTGCGCCGGCCCGACCGCAGTGGTTTCGAGGCACTTCCGGGGTGTTGACCCGCCGCCCGGCCGCCGCTTACGTTGCAGCGGCAGGGAAAGCGCTTGCTCACGCCGGTGCGCGTCCGTTGGGCGGTACGCGCCCGGTCCGGGGGCGACAGGCGCTGGCCGACGTCTGACATCACGTCCGATGGAGCGCTGATCAGGTAGATGACCGCATCCCGTACCGCACTCGACCTCCGGACCTCTCCGTCCACGCATACGAACCGCGCCGCGAACACCCCCCTCGGCGGTCGTCCCATCAGGGTCGCCGTCGTCGGCGCGGGCGCCATCGCGCGCGGGAGTCACCACCCCGCGCTCGCCCGGCTTGCCGAGGAGGGCGAGACGGAGATCGTCGCCGCGGTGGACATCGCCGAGGACGCGGTCCGGAGGTTCTGCGCCGAGGCGGGCATCCCGCACGCGTACACCGATCTGGACCGGATGCTCGAGGAGCAGCGGCCCGATCTGGTCTCCGTCTGTACGCCGCCCACCCTGCATCGGGAGCAGACCGTGGCCGCGTTGCGGGCCGGCGCGTGGGTGTGGTGCGAGAAGCCACCCGTGCCGACGCTCGCCGATTTCGACGCGGTGGAGGCGGAGGAGGGCACGGACGGCGGGCCGTACGCCGCGATCGTCTTCCAGCACCGCTTCGGCTCGGGCGCTCGCCACGTGCGGCGCCTGATCGCGGAGCGTGCCATGGGCCGCCCGCTCGTCGCGCACTGCCAGACCACCTGGTACCGCAACGCCGACTACTACGCCGTTCCCTGGCGCGGCCGTTGGGCGACCGAGGGCGGTGGGCCCGCGATGGGACACGGCATCCACCAGACGGATCTGCTGCTGGACCTGCTGGGGCCGTGGACCGAGGTGCGTGCGATGGCCGGTCGCCTGGTGCACGACGTGGAGACGGAGGACGTCTCGACCGCCCTGGTCCGCTTCGCCAACGGCGCCCTGGCGACCGTCGTCAACAGCGTCCTGAGCCCCGACCAGGTCAGCCGCATCAGGGTGGACTGCGAGCGCGCCACCGTCGAGCTGACCCACCTGTACGGTCACAGCAACGACGACTGGCGCATCACCCCCGCGCCCGACGTGCCGGAGGCGGACATCGCGGACTGGCGGGATTTCGGTGCGGATGTGCCCAGTTCGCACCTCGCGCAGCTACGGGACCTCGTCGCGAGCATGCGGGCGGGCGAACGGCCGCGCAGCAGTGGTCCCGACGGGCGGACCAGTCTGGAACTGATCACCGCCCTCTACAAGTCGGCGTTCACGGACACGACCGTCCGCGCGGGGGAGATCGGTCCGGGGGACCCGTACTACACGGCGCTGCACGGCGGCGCGCCCGGCTGGGCGCCCGCCGAGCCCGGGACGTCGGCGCCCGAGGCACCCGAGGTGCCCGAGACCTCTGAGGTGCCTGAGGCGGCGCGTGCGGAGGTCCGGGCATGAATGAGGCGCCGGAGTCCGGCCTGCGGGTCGTCCACACGCACGGGGAGCGGATCGCGATCAGCGAAGTCTCCACCGGCGTCGAGCTGTTGAACTACGTCTACCGTCCCGAGGCCGCCTGGGAGTCGCCGAAGCCCTATCTGCATCCGCTGCGGACGCTGGCCGGCAACGTCGTCACGGACTACCGCCCGAACGACCACCGCTGGCACAAGGGCCTGCAGATGACGGCCTCGCACCTCTCGGGCCAGAATCTGTGGGGCGGCAACACCTACGTCCAGGGACAGGGATATCTCGAACTCCCGGAGCGCGTCGGGTCGATGGCGCACGACGCCTTCGAGGAGGTCGCCGCGGACGGCGGTGGCGCGGTCATCGCCGAGCGGCTCACCTGGCATCCGTACGACGGTGAGCTGTGGGCCGGCGAGGAGCGCCGGGTCGAGGTGCACGACGTCGATCCGGGGGCGGGTTCCTGGGCGCTGACCTGGAGCTCCGCGGTCACCAACCACCGCGGCGAGCCCCTGCGTTTCGGCAGTCCGACGACCGCGGGCCGCGAGATGGCCGGCTACACGGGCCTGTTCTGGCGCGGACCGCGTGCCTTCCGGGACGGGCGGGTCATCGGGCCGGACTGCGAAGGACCCGGGCTGATGGGGCGCCAGGCACCCTGGCTCGCGTACTCGGCGGAGCACGACGGCCGCGACGGTCACGCCACCCTCGTCTTCGCGCACGCGCCCGAGAACGACCACGACGGAACGCGGGGCACCCACCCGGCCCACTGGTTCGTACGCAACGAGCCCTTCGCCGCCGTCGCCCCGTCCCTCGCCTTCTTCGACGAACTGGAACTCGCGCCCGGCGACACGCTCACCCGCCGCTACCGGGTGGTCGTCGCCGAAGGAGCCTGGGAACGCGAGGACATCGTCAAGTACCTTGCGGAACACCCCTGGTGAGCACCGAGACTCCCGGCTTTCCCGGGCTCCCGGGAGCCGTCGCCGTATCGCGTCTGCGGGTGTACGACTGGCCCGCGGCGGACGGTGTGAGCGGCGGAACTCCCCATCTCCACCTGACCTGTTCGGAGGCGTACGTCGTCACCGGCGGTCGCGGCTCGGTCCAGACGCTGACGGCATCGGGGTACCAGGTGACACCGCTCGTGCCCGGCACGGTCGCCTGGTTCACCCCGGGCACGATCCACCGGCTCGTCAACGAGGGCGACCTGTGCATCACCGTGCTCATGCAGAACGACGGACTGCCGGAGGCCGGCGACGCGGTCATGACCCTGTCTCCGGAGTACCTGACCGATCCCGGGACCTACGCGGCGGCCACCCTCGTCCCGGCGGACGCGCCCGAGGAGGAGCAGGCGCGCCTCGCCCGCGCCCGGCGTGATCTCGCGCTGGAGGGCTACCGCGTGCTGTGCGCCGCCGAGGGACCCGAGCCGCTCGCGGCGTTCCACCGGGCGGCCGCGGCCCTGGTGCGGCCGCGCCTCGCGGAGTGGCGCCAACGATGGCGGCGCGGGGCCGAGGCCGCCGCCGGGGCGACGGGGGACCAGCTCGACCGACTGGAGCGGGGAGACGCGTCGCACCTCGCCGCGGCCGTCGTACGGGCCGAACAACCTTTTGCGCGGGGCCGGTTCGGAATGTGCGGACGGCTCGATGTCTACAAGGCGGCCGACTAGGTCGTACCACTGCTTGCCGCTTGCCGCCGCTTGGCGCTTGCCGTCCACGGCCCGCGTCCCTGTATCGGCGGTTACGCCACCGCGGGCCCCGTGACCGTCCAGCCCGGGGCCTGGGGGTGGGCCGTGAGGGCGTCGTGTTCGACCTGCTCTCCGCATTCCCGGCAGACCACCTGGGGGACCAGCTCGTGGCCGCAGGTGTGCTCCAGCACCATGGGCCGGAAGCCGCCCTCCTGGAGGTGCCGGTCACCCCACGCCATGAGCGTCAGCAGGACGGGTTCCAGTTCGAGGCCCGCCCGGGTCGGCCGGTACTCGTAGCGCTTGGGGCGGTCGCTGTACTCCGCCTTCTCCAGCAGCCCGGCGTCGACGAGGCGCTTCAGCCGGGTCGTCAGCACGTCACGAGGGGCGCCGGTGTTGCGCACCAGTTGGTCGAAGCGTGTGGCGCCGAGCGACACCTCGCGCAGGACCAGCAGGGAGTACTTCTCGCCGACGAGGGCGAGTGTCGCGGCGATCGAGCAGGGGCGGGGGTCCTTCATGCCGCCAGTCTACGAGGGTGGGTTGGATGTTCCAACTCACTGGGTTACTCTTGGGTCACTTGGTGGGTTGGAAAATCAAACTCACCGGGTTCGAAGACCGGACCAGCCCGGTCGCCGGTTCCCCCGACCGCACAGACCTGAGAGGCATCCCATGCGTGACGCCGTGATCGTCGAAGCCGTACGCACCCCCGTGGGCAAGGGCAAGCCGAACGGTTCGCTCGCCCACGTCCACCCCGTGGAACTCCTCGCCCACACCCTGCGCGCGCTCGTCGAGCGCTCCGGGATCGACCCGGCGCTGATCGACGACGTCATCGGCGGCACCGTCGACCAGATCGGCGAGCAGGCCATGAACACCACCCGGTACGCCGTGCTCTCCGCGGGGTTCCCCGAGTCGGTCCCCGCGACCACGGTGGACCGCCAGTGCGGCTCGTCGCAGCAGGCCGTGCACTTCGCCGCGCAGGGCGTCATGTCGGGGGCGTACGACATGGTCGTCGCCTGCGGTGTGGAATCGATGAGCCGGGTGCCGATGTGGTCCAACGTGCCGGCGGGTGCCGACCCCTTCGGCCCCGGGGTCGCCGAGCGCTACCCCGAGGGTCTGGTGCCGCAGGGCATCAGCGCCGAGCTCATCGCCGCCAAGTGGGGCATCAGCCGCGAGCGGATGGACGCCTTCGCCGTCGGCTCGCACGAGAAGGCGGCACAGGCGTGGAGCGGCGGTCTGCTCGACGCCGAGGTCGCGCCCCTGGAGGGCCTCACCCGGGACGAGAGTGTCCGCCCCGGTACGACCCCCGAGATACTCGCCGGGCTGAAGCCCGCGTACTACGACCCGGACTTCGCCGAGCGCTTCCCGCAGATCGACTGGTCGGTCACGGCCGGTAACGCGAGCCCGGTCAACGACGGCGCCTCCGCCGTGCTCATCACGTCGAGCGAGACCGCCACCCGTCTCGGCCTGCGGCCCATCGCCCGTCTGCACAGCTTCGCCGTCACCGGTTCCGACCCGCTGCTGATGCTCACCGGCGTCGTCCCGGCCACCGAGAAGGTGCTGCGCAAGGCCGGTCTGGACCTCGGTGACATCGATCTCTTCGAGGTGAACGAGGCGTTCGCCGCGGTCGTTCTCGCCTGGCAGCAGGAGACCGGCGCCGACCTGTCCAAGGTCAACGTGCACGGTGGAGCCATCGCGATCGGCCACCCGCTCGGCGCGAGCGGCACGCGCCTCACGACGACCCTCGTCCACGCGATGCGCGCCCGCGGGGCCCGCTACGCGCTGCAGACGATGTGCGAGGCGGGCGGACTGGCCAACGCGATGATCCTGGAGGCCGTACGTCCGTAGCCGCGGCGGATCCCGGAAGCCGTACGCCCGTAGCTCTGCGGGTCCTGGAGGCCGTGAGTCCGTAGCTCCGAGGGTCCTGGAGGCCGTGAGTCCGTATCCCTGCGGACCCTGGAGGTGGTGAGTCCATGGCGGACGCCGGGTGCGGGACGGCCCTTGCCGGCAGAGGATTCCGGACCGAGCGCCCGTGGGCGTGAGGTGCCTCAGTGGCCGCGCAGGTGGTGGCGCTTGCGCCAGGCCACCACTGCTCCGACCACGGTGGGGACGGTGATCAAGGCCATCGCGATCAGGAAGGCCGGAGAGGTGGGCGAGGACGCACGGGCGCCGGCGACGGCGTACGCGGCGGTGTTCGGGATCGAGCCGAGCGCCGTCGCGACCAGGAAGGGCACCCAGCCCATGCGGGAGACGGCCGCACAGTAGTTCGCGGCCCAGAAAGGCACGCCGGGGAACAGCCGGGCCACCATCATCGACCGGAAGCCGTGCCGGCTGAGCTGGCCGTCCGCCGCCTTCAGCCAGCGGGCCCGCAGCAGCGACCGCAGCGCGTCCTGCCCGAGGATCCGCCCCAGCCCGAAGGCGACACCCGCGCCGAGCACCGTGCCCACCAGTGCGGTGCCCAGGCCCAGTTGGGAGCCGAACAGGGCGCCGGCCGCCAGATTGAGCAGGGGCCGGGGCACGAAGGCGACCGTGCACAGCCCGTACGCCACGGCGAACGAGACGGCAGCGGCGGCGCCGCCGAGCTGGGGCGGCCAGCCGTCGGCGAGGAGCCGCTGCGGGTCGAAGAGGAGCACGCTCGACGCGGCAGCCGCGAGCAGCACGACCAGCAGGGAGAGCCGCGACCACGGCGAGAGCAGTGCTCTCAGGCCGCGAGCGCCCAGGTCGGAGCGTGCGGCGGTGGGGGCCGCGGGTGCGGCGACGGCGATCTCCGAGGCGACGACCAGGTCAGTGGCGACGGTGAGCTCCGTGGCGGCGGCCTGGGGAGTGGCCGTGGCGGTGCCCCCAGAGCGGGTGGTGGCATCGAGCATTCCGGTGACACTAGCCGACGTATGTGTGTGATCGCCGTATGGTTCGTCTCATGGGCGTCACAGCTTCCGGAACGTCAGGTGCGCGCTTCGAGGTACCGGACAGCCTCCTCGCGGACACCGTCCTGGAACGGCTCACGACTGTCTACCCGGCGGCAGCCGACCCTCACCGTGCCGCGTCGATGCGCGCGTACATGAAGGACATCGCCCCCTTCCTCGGGCTGTCGACGCCCGAGCGCCGTGCCCTGTCCCGGACCGTGCTCCTGGACATCGCCCGTCCCGACGAGACGGACTGCACGGCGCTCGCCCTGCGCTGCTGGCGACTGCCGGAACGCGAGTACCAGTACTTCGCCGTCGACTACCTGCGCCGCCATGTGACGCGCCTGTCGTCGGGCTTCCTGCCGGTGGCCCGGCACCTGGTCTCGACCGTCTCCTGGTGGGACACCGTCGACGCGCTCGCCGCGCATGTGGTGGGAGGCATGGTGGCCGCCGACCCGCGACTGCGCACCGACATGGACGCCTGGATCGAGGACGACGACCTGTGGGTCGCCCGCACGGCGCTGCTCCATCAGCTCCGCCACAAGGAGGCCACCGACACCGGGCGCCTGTTCGCGTACTGCGTCCGGCAGGCTGGCCATCCCGATTTCTTCATCCGCAAGGCCATCGGATGGTGTCTGCGCGAATACGCCAGGACCGACCCGCAGGCCGTTCGGGACTTCGTCGCCGCGGAGCGGGCGAGGCTCGCGCCGCTGTCCGTGCGCGAGGCGCTCAAGAACATCGGCCCCTGAGAACGCCGACGCCCCGGACCGCCCGGCCTCCCGACGCACCGCGCGCACCATCTGCATCACCCGCAGTGCACCCGTCCACGGAGCACGGAAAACCATTCGACGTGGGCAGACGCGTCGGCGATGATCTCCTCATGTTCCGGTACGCCTTCCTCCTCGCAGCATCCGCAGTCGCGGACGCGCCGAAGGCTGCCGTCCCGATCATCACGGCAGCCGTCGACGGCGCCCGAAGCTGACCCTTCCCGGATTGTCCGGCGGACCCCGCAGGGGGAGGGTCGGTAACTCCTGGGGGTCCCCGTCCCGGCCACAACGTGCCGGGGCCATCACTCAGCTCCGCTGACACTGAAGAGGCTTCGAGGTACAGCCATGCCCAAGACGGCTTACGTGCGCACCAAACCGCACCTGAACATCGGCACCATGGGTCACGTCGACCACGGCAAGACCACCCTGACCGCCGCCATCACCAAGGTCCTCGCCGAGCGCGGCTCCGGCACCTTCGTCCCGTTCGACCGGATCGACCGCGCTCCGGAGGAGGCCGCCCGCGGCATCACCATCAACATCGCGCACGTCGAGTACGAGACCGACACCCGGCACTACGCGCACGTGGACATGCCGGGCCACGCCGACTACGTCAAGAACATGGTCACGGGCGCGGCCCAGCTCGACGGGGCGATCCTCGTCGTGTCCGCGCTGGACGGGATCATGCCGCAGACCGCCGAACACGTGCTGCTCGCCCGGCAGGTGGGCGTCGACCACATCGTCGTCGCCCTGAACAAGGCCGACATGGCGGACGAGGAGCTCGCCGACCTCGTGGAGCTGGAGGTCCGCGAACTGCTCTCCGCGCAGGGCTACGGGGGCGACGCGGTGCCCGTCGTACGGGTGTCCGGCCTCAAGGCCCTTGAGGGAGACCCCCGGTGGACGGCGGCCATCGACGCGCTGCTCGACGCGGTGGACACGTACGTGCCGATGCCCGAGCGCTACCTCGACGCGCCGTTCCTGATGCCGGTCGAGAACGTGCTCACCATCACCGGACGCGGAACGGTCGTCACCGGTGCCGTGGAGCGCGGCACGATCCACGTCGGCGACCGCGTCGAGGTGCTCGGCGCCGGCGTCGACACGGTGGTCACCGGCCTGGAGACCTTCGGCAAGCCCATGGAGGAGGCGCAGGCCGGCGACAACGTGGCGCTGCTGCTGCGCGGTGTGCCCCGCGACGCGGTCCGCCGCGGGCACATCGCCGCCGCGCCCGGCAGTGTCGTACCCAGCAGCCGTTTCACGGCGCGGGTGTACGTCCTGTCGACGCGCGAGGGCGGTCGTACGACAGCGGTCTCCACCGGGTACCGGCCGCAGTTCTACATCCGCACCGCGGACGTGGTCGGCGACGTCGACCTCGGCGAGGGGGCCGTCGCCCGGCCCGGCGACACCGTCGTCATGACGGTCGAGCTCGGCCGCGAGGTGCCGCTGGAGCCGGGCCTCGGCTTCGCCATCCGCGAGGGCGGGCGGACGGTCGGCGCAGGGACGGTTACGTCCGTCGGCTGACGCCGGGTCCGGGAGTCCGGTCGGGTTGCCGCCTGGTCCGGGTGGCCCGTCGGTTGTCGCCCGGCCGGTACGTCGGTCGGGCCGACGACCGGCCGGTGCGGCGAGCGGTACGGGTGACGCGGGTGTCCGCCCTGACAGGGCGGACACCCGTTCGTGTTGTCGCCGGTGCCGCACAATGGACCCGTGGACGAGCCGATACCCGTGACGCGGGCCGTGGATCACGGGACCGCCAAGCTGATGCCCGACGTGGACCGCGAACGGGCATGGCTGCTCACCGTGGACGGCGCACCCCAGTCGTACGTCGATCTGGACGAGCCGACGCATCTGGAGTTCGAGTACACGCGGCGCCTCGGGCATGTGCTGGACACGGTGGCGGAACCAGGACGCGCCCTGGACGTGCTGCACCTGGGCGGCGGGGCGCTCACGCTGCCCCGCTACGTCGCGGCCACCCGGCCCGGCTCGCGTCAGGACGTGGTGGAGGCGGACCAGGGCCTGCTGGCCATGATCGGCGACTGTCTGCCGGTGCCCGCCGGCATCGGCATCGAACTGCACCGCGCCGACGCCCGTACCTGGATCGAAGCCGCCGCGCCGGACTCCGCGGACATCCTGATCGCGGACGTCTTCGGCGGCTCGCGGGTACCGGCGCATCTGACATCCACCGCCTACGCGAGCGCCGCCGAGCGCGTGCTGCGCCCCGACGGTGTCTACCTCGCCAACCTCGCGGACGCGGCGCCCTTCGCCTTTCTCCGCTCTCAACTCGCCACGTTCTCAACGGTGTTCGAGGAGATCGCGCTCATCGCCGAACCCGGCGTGCTGCGGGGCCGGCGCTTCGGCAACGCGGTGCTCGTGGCCTCCCACCGCCCGCTCGACACGGCCGCCCTGGCCCGCCGCACCGCCGCCGACGCCTTTCCGGCACGCGTCGAACACGGCCCCGGGCTGCGGGACTTCATCGGCGGGGCGGCTCCGGTGCGCGACGAGAACGCGGTTCCGTCACCCGAGCCGCCCGGCGGATCCTTCGGCATCGGCTGACGCGCGCCCCACGCCGGACACCGGGCGGGCGGCGCCCTGGGCCACCGCCCGGGTCCGCCGGGTCAGATTCCGGACGTCCGGGACGCACAGCACCGCCGCCGTGACCACCACGACCAGCGTCGCGCAGCCCCACAGCGCGGTCGCCCGCCCGAAGACCTGCTCCGCGGGCCCCGCCAGCGCCGTCGCCAACGGCACCATGGCGATCGACCCGAACCAGTCGTACGCCGACACCCGCGAGAGCTTGTCCTCGGGTATCTCCTGGTGGAGCGCGGTCATCCAGGAAACGCCGAACACCTCGATCGCCAGGCCGCTGACGAACATCACGGCGTACAGCGGTCCCACCGGCACGGGGACCGCGAGTGCGGCGGCGGGTGCGGCGAGGGGGAAGACGCACAGGGTGCCCGCGAGCAGCAGGCGGCGGGGTCTCCAGCGGGTCATGAGCAGCGCGCCGCCCACGGTTCCGGCGCCGAACGCGCCGAGGGCCAGTCCCCAGGGTCCCGCGCCGCCGAGGCTGTCCCGGGCGACCAGCGGGCCGTAGACCGCGTCGGCGGCTCCGACGACCGCGACCACCACGGAGAACTGCGCGACGATCGCCCAGAGCCAGGGCCGCGCGACGAACTCGCGCCAGCCGTCGCGCAGATCGGCGAGCAGGCCGCCGCCGCCGGGCTCGCGCGGCGGTATGTGGCTGACGTCGAGGAACGAACGCAGCGCCCCGGCGACCGCGAACGCCACCGCGTCCACGGCGAGCACCCAGCCCGGCCCGATCACGGCCACCAGTACGCCGCCGAGGGCCGCGCCGCCGACGCCCGCGCCCTGCATCGCCATCCGGAACATCGCGAACGCGCGGCTCGCCTGCTCACCGCGGACCGAGGACATCAGCATGCCCTCGGCGGCCGGGTTGAAGAACGCCTGCCCGGTGCCGCCCAGCGCGGACAGCAGCATCATCTGCCACAGTCGGGCCTCACCGGAGATGACCAGGACGGCGAAGGCCGCCTGTGACACACAGTTGAGGGCGTTGGCCGCGACCATGACCCGATGCCGCGGCAGCCGGTCCGCGACCGCCCCGCCGATCAGCAGGAACAGCACCAGCGGCAGCGTCCGCGCCCCGGCCACCAGGCCGACGTCGCCTCCGTCGCCGCCCGCGCCGAGCACCGCGAACGCCGAGGCGATCAGGGCGCCCTGGGCGCCCAGGTTGGTGACGACCGCGGCGGCGGTCAGAAGGGTGTAGTTCCGGCCCGCCCAGGACGGCCGGCGGGAGGGTCTGGCGAGGTCGGCGGCTGAGGTCACCGGGAGACTATCGCCGCCCGGTGCCCGACTTGCCAAACCCATTGCACCCGCACAGGGCGCACGCCTTAAGTGCGCGCGTCAGCGCCCGGGCCGCCCGGCACTCGGGGTGCCCTCGCCGAGCGCGCGGCGAGGGCTCGTCCACCCGCCGGGGGCCTCGCGCCCCTGCTCACCCGCCTGGAAGGTCGCCAGGAGGCTCGAAGGCCCGTGGCTCGGGTCGCGGGCTCAGGACCCCGTCGGGAGGTCGTGCAGCCGTACCGTGCTGAGGATCTTCTGCACGGTCGCGTTCGGGATCTCCTCCGAGACGCCCTTGGCGCCGTAGAGCGTCCAGGACACGAAGTCGCCCGCCGCGTTCTTGAAGGCGAAGGTGGTCGCCTTGCCGTCGGAGTCGCACTTGCCCTTCTTGACGACGCCCGAGGAGTACGTCGTCGCGACGCTGCCCGTGACGCCCGACGCCGTGGTGTACGCCTGGGGCTTGCCGATCCTCAGCAGCTTCTTCGAGGCGTCCTTCTGGTCGGTGTAGCCGCCGAAGACCCACCACGCCGCATCATTGCGCGCCACGTCGGCGGTGTTCTTGGCACCGCTCTGGCCCTTGGTGCCCGCCGCGGCCAGTGCCGAGTCGCTCGTGTGACCGTCCTTGTCGTCGTCGGACGTGCACCACTTCTCCTTGAGGAACGCGGGCGCGGACATGCCGATGAGCGCGGAGCCGTCGCCCTTCTTGTCGTCCTCGAAGCCGATGAAGAGGCCGGGAGTCTTGACATCCCAGTCCGGCGGTACGTCGAAGGCGGTGCCCCACTTGGGGTTCACCACGACCTTCCAGCCGGCGATCGTCGCCTTCTCTTCGCCGCCGCCGCGCGGGTTGTCGTCACTCCCGCTCGTGCTCGCACTCGGCGTGGAGGCCGACGCCTTGGGGGACTCGGACGTGTCGGTGCCGGCCTTGTCGTCCTTGTCGCCACCGCCCAGGACGAGGAATCCGGTGACTCCGGCGGCGATCACCACGGCCAAGGCGGCGACGATCGCGGTGATCTTCGTCTTGTTGCCGCCACCGCCACCGCCGCCGCTGCCGCCGGGTGCCTGGGGCGCGCCGAGGGGATCCGACGGGGCTCCCCACTGCAGTTGCCCCGGCTGCGGTCCGTACGGGCCCGGCTGCTGCGGATACCCCGGTTGCTGGTATCCGGGCTGCTGGTACGGATTCGGCTGCTGGTACCCCGGCTGCTGGTACGGGTTCTGGTCCTGCGGGTTCTGCTCGCCCCCGGGCGGCTGCTGTCCTGGCCACATGGCCGGTAACGATAGAGGGGCCCATGTCCCGAGTGCCATGGCGGTCCCCGAAACGACCCCACCGCCGTGCCACTTGCCCCATTGGTCCGGGCTCGGGAGGCCGTCCCGCCCCGGCTCAGGGCTTCGCCTGATCCCGGCTCAGGACTCATGCGACTCCGGCTCAGGACCCCGTCGGGTCACCGTGCAGACGTACGGTGCTCAAGATCTTCAGGATGGTCGCGTCGGGGATCTCGTCCTTCACACCGGTGGCTCCGTAGAGGTTCCACGCCACGTAGTCGCCCACGGAGTTCTTGAAGCCGAACGTGACGGCCTTGCCGTCGCTCGCGCACTTCCCCTTCTGGGGAGTGTTCCTGGACCTGGCCCAGGCGACGCTGCCCGTGACGCCCGACTTCGTCGTGTAGGGCTTGGCCTGCTTGTCGAAGGTCAGGCTCTTCCTGTCCGGCTGGGTGTAGCCGCCGAACACCCACCAGGGGACCTGGTTCACGGCGACCTCGTCGGTGCTCTTCGCTCCGCTCGCGCCCTTGGTGCCCGCGGCGCCGAGCGCGGTGTCCTCCGTACGGCCGTCCCTGTCGTCGTCGGACGAGCACCACTTGGACTTGAAGTAGGCGGGCGCCGACATCACGATCAACGGCTTGTCGTCGGCCTTCGCGTTCGTCTTGTCGAACCCGATCGACGTGCCCGGCGAGGCCACCTCCCAGTCCGCGGGGACGTCGAAGGCCGTGCCCCACTTGGGATTGACGACGACCTTCCAGCCGGCGATCGTCGGCTGCTCGCCCGCACCGCCGCGCGGGTCGCCGTCGGAGGGCGACGCACTCGGGTCCTTCGTGGCGCTCGTCGACGGGTTCGCGTCCTTGCCGTTGTCGCCGCCGTCGGCCTTGTCGTCCTTGCCGCCGCCGAGCAGGAGGGCGCCGGTCACCCCGGCGGCCACGACCACGGCGGTGGCCGCGGCGATCGCGATCACCTTGGTCCGGTTTCCGTTCCCGCGCGGCGGCTCGGGCGCGCCCGCGGGAGCGGGCGCTCCCCACTGCTGCTGTCCCGGCGGCGTTCCGTACGGGCCCGGCTGCTGGTGCCCGGTCTGCTGGTATCCGGGCTGCTGATAGGGGTTCGGCTGCTGGTACCCCGGCTGCTGGTACGGGTTCTGGTCCTGCGGGTTCTGCTCGCCTCCGGGCGGCTGCTGTCCTGGCCACATGGGCAGTCACGTTAGTGGCGCCTGTGAAACGTTTCTGTCACCGCGTTTCGTCAGGCCTGTACCGGAGTACGTCACCGCCCGCACCGCTGATCGACTTCGGGCGCGGGGCGGCGGGGCTGGTCAAGAATTACTACCCATGGGTAACATCGCGGTATGAGCGCAGACCAGATGACGATCGGCGAGATGCTCGCCGCGACCGTGCCGATGGCTCGGACCCTGAACCTCGAGTTCGTGGAGACCACTCCGGAGAAGGCCGTCGTGGCGCTCCCGGACCAGGGCGACTTCCACAACCACGTCGGCGGACCGCACGCCGGGGCCATGTTCACGCTGGGCGAGTCGGCGAGCGGGGCGATCGTTCTCGCCGCCTTCGGGGACCAGCTCTCCCGAGCCGTGCCGCTCGCCGTCAGCGCCGAGATCGCGTACAAGAAGCTCGCGATGGGCCCCGTCACGGCCACCGCGACGCTCGGGCGGCCCGCCGCCGACGTCGTCGCCGAGCTCGACGCCGGTCAGCGTCCCGAGTTCCCCGTCACCATCGCGATCCAGCGGAGTGACGGCGCGGTGACCGGCGAGATGACGGTCATCTGGACGCTCCGCCCGAACGGCTGAGAACCGTCTCCCGTGCAGGGCCCTGATCGGGGCGTACGACCCGATCGGGGGCCCTCCGCAGTCGCGCCGGGGCCTGCGGCGGCGCCGGCCTTCGACTTGCAACCCGCCCGCAACCCGCCCGCGCCCCGACACGCAACCCGCCGCTGCGCTCCGAGCCTCTCCCGCGTTCCAGTCGCGACTTAGTCCCCGAGTCGCGCCCGGACCGGCGGCAGGTGTCGCTTCCCGCGCTGTGGCCATGATCGCGCCGCGCCAGGCGGTGCCGTTCAGCCCCTCGGCACCCGCACGCTCACCGTCTGTGTCACGCGGGTGCAGAGCTGGCGCTGGTCGTCCTCGATGTCGCATTCCACGACCGCTGTGTCGCGTCCGACGCGCAGCACACGGGCCTTCGCGTACGCGGCGCCCTCGCGCACGGGCCGCAGGAAATGGGTGGTGGAGGTGGTGGTGGCGGGAACGGCGCCCGCGGGGCCGTTCAGCGCGGCGCAGACCGCCGAGGCGACGTCGGCCAGGCCCATCAGCGCGCCTCCGTGCAACCCGCCGCCCACGGTCGACAGTTCGGGCACGAAGTCGAGTTCGGCGTGCACTCCCTCGGCCGAGAGGGCGGTGAAGCGTACGCCGAGGGTCCTGGCGTAGGGGGCCATCGCGTAGATGTCTTCGGCGGTGACGGTCACATCGAGCTCCTTGTGGGAATGGGGGTGGGACGCAAGTTGGTGATCCGTTCTATCAACTCGTCTGCTTTCAGGGGGCGTTACGGAGATGCGGAGTGTGGGGGCGATCCCGGTCGCCAACCCCGGAACTCTTGAAACCCGGCCCACTGGAGCCTCGGTCCGCCGGTCCGCCGGTCCGCCGGTCTGCCGGTCTGCCGGTCCACCGGGCCCCGGAGCCCGGCACCCCCGAGCCTCAGGGGCCCGGCAAACCCGGCACCCCGGCACCCCGCCCCGCCGGCGTCCGGTGTCGCGTGCCCCAGGGCTGCCGTCCCGGGCCTCGCCCGGGCGCCAATCGTGCGGCGAACACAATGCGTCGTTCAGCTCACTGCCACTGCCCGGCCATGGCCGATCTGCACCGTGCCTCCTGACCCCAAACTCGCTCACCTGGAGGGCACATGAGCACAGCAGGACAGCAGGACGGGCCGGGCAGACGGGCGTTGCTGCGCGCGGCGGTCGCCGTACCGGCGGCCGGCGCGGCGGCAGCGGCGTTCGAGACGACCCCGGCGCGGGCCGCGACCGCGGGCCAGGGAGGCCGGTTCGACACCGAGAGCCCGCGCTTCGCGCTGGCCGTCCTTCCCGACACGCAGTACCTCTTCGACGCCGACAGCGCGGACCCGGCCCCGCTGCGCGAGACCTTCCGCTACCTCGTGGCGGAGCGGGCCGAGGCGAACATCGCCTTCATGACGCACCTCGGCGATGTCACCGAACACGGCACCGAGGACGAGATCGGACGTGCCGCCGACACCTTCCGCACCCTCCACGGCAAGGTTCCCTACAGCGTCCTGGCGGGCAACCACGACATCCCGTCCTCCACGGACGACCAGCGGGGAGACACGGCCTACCTCGCCGCGTTCGGCCCCGAGCGCTACGCGTCCATGCCCACCTTCCGCGGTGCCTCTCCCGACGGCTACAACAGCTATCACGTGCTGCGGGCCGGCGGCCGGGAGTGGCTGGTGCTCGCCCTGGACTGGCGGGTGTCGGACAAGGGGCTGCGCTGGGCGCAGGGCGTCCTGGACGCCCACCCCACGCTGCCCGCCGTGCTCACCACGCACGACATCGCGTGGTCCGACGACGACGGCAAGGCCCAGCTCTCGGACAACGGCAAGCGCCTGTGGGACGGCCTCGTCCGGGGCAGCGACCAGATCTTCCTCGCCCTGGGCGGTCACTACTGGCCGCCCGGGCGCACGGTCCTGTCCAACGACACCGACAACGATGTCCACGTCCACATCACCAACTACCAGGACCGCTACTACGGCGGTGCCGGGATGATCCGCACCTACTCCTTCGACCTGGTCCGGGGTGTCGTCGACGTCGAGACGTTCGCCCCGTGGTTCCTCGCCCGGGATCCCGAGAAGCGGTCGCCGCTGGAGGCCGAGACCATCGAACTGACCGGTCCCGTCGACCGGTTCAGCCTGAGCGTCGACTTCGACGAGCGCTTCAAGGGCTTCGCGCCGGTCGTTCCGCCGAAGCCGCGTCCCGCCTCCGCCGTGATGCCGCGGGGCACGGTGGCGTACTGGCGCTTCGACGGTTCCGGGACGTCCCCGGGCGCCTCGGTCGCGGACGGCACGGTCGTACGGGACCTCACGGGCCACGGGAACGACCTGACCGTGAGCCGGCTGCACGCGAGCGGAGCAGCCGTCCTCACCTGGTCGGCGGACCACCATCCCGGTCAACCCGCCCACGCCAGCCTCCACTTCGACGGCGGCAAGAGCCCGGACCGCGGCGCCATCCTGACGACGGGCCCCCAAGCCGCCCTGAACAGCGCGAAGTTCACCCGCGGCTACACCATCGAGACGTTCATCAGGCTGCCCGACCCGTTCGAGGGCGACCATGCCTGGATGGGCATCCTGAGCTGGGAGGGCCGCAACGGCGACGCGGGCAAGACGACCGGCTGGTCCACGCTGGAGCCCACCTGCAGCCTGAATCTGTCGCCGGAACGGTTCCTGCAGTTCGTCGCCTACCCGTCACAGCAGGACGCCGACCCGACATCCTGGAGCCACGCCCTCCCCGTGGGCCGCTGGACCCACGTCGCCGTCGTCAACGACGGCCGCCGCACCGTGCTGTACGTCGACGGTTCGAAGATCGCCCGCAATCCCACGCAGCCGTCGACCGGGATCGCGACGCTCGGCAAGCCGTTCGTGATCGGTGCCACCCAGTTCGACGAGAGCTTCGGGCAGGGCTTCTACGGCTGGATCGGCGACACCCGCATCGTCGACCACGCGCTGCCCGTACGGGACTTCCTGACGCCCTTCGCCTAGGCATCGGTCCTCGATCACGGCCTCGCGCCAAGTCGCCCGGCCGGTGCGGCAGTTCACGCCGGGCCGGCCGGGCACCGGGGGAGTGCCCGTTGGCGGGGGCCCGCTCGAAGAGGTCCTTGCTCTCCTCGGTGATGGTCACCTCGACGGACCGGGCGTCGGTGGCGCGACATCGAGGCCCTCGTCGCCGGGGGCGTCTACCATCCGGTGATCGGCGCCTGTCGCCGGGGGAGCGAATACCTGTTCCCTTCCGGCCTTCCATGCCCGACCCTGACCTACGGGTGGTGCGCGCGCATCGCCTGGAGGACACGGCCAGGTGCGGGGACCGGGAAAGGGGAGTGCGAACGTGGTCGTACACGGGCGGAGCGCCGTTCTGGTGACCGGTGGCAGCGGGTTCGTCGGAAGCCATCTGGTGAGGCGGCTGCTGGAGCGGGGCTACCGGGTCCACACCACCGTACGGGCGACCGCGAACGCGGCGAAGGTGCGGCCGCTCCGGGAGATGGGGGAGGCCTTTCCCGGCAGGCTTGAGCTGTTCGAGGCGGATCTGCTGGCCGACGGGTCCTTCGACGCCGCGATGAGCGGCTGCGGCGTGGTCTTCCATGTGGCGTCGCCGTTCCTGATGCCGGAGAGGATCAAGGACGGCCGCAAGGACATGGTCGACCCGGCCCTGCTCGGCACGCGCAATGTGCTGGCGGGAGTGGAACGGACGCCGACCGTCGAGAAGCTCGTCCTCACCTCCACCGTCGGCGCGATCTTCGGCGACTACATCGATGTCCGGAGCATGGACGGCGGCATCCTGTCGGAGAAGTACTTCAACACCACCAGCACGGTCGAGAACAACCCGTACCACTACGCGAAGACCCTCGCGGAACGCGCGGCCTGGGAGGCGGAGGCGGCTCAGGACCGTTGGCGCCTGGTATCCGTCAACCCCGGCCTGATCCTCGGCCCGTCCCTCACCCCGGCGTCGGAATCCGGCAGCCTGTTCCTGCTGGAGGAACTCTTCAAGGGCTACTTCTTCTACGGCGCCCCCGATTTCAGCTTCACCACGGCGGACGTCCGCGAGGTCGCCGACGCGCACATCGCGGCGGCGGAGCACGACGGCGCCAAGGGCCGCTACATCGTCGCGGCCGAGACGATGACGTCCTTCCACGAGATGGCGCGTGTCATCCGCGGCCGGTATCCCCGCGCCCTCCGGCTGCCCCGCACCGCGCTCCCGCACTGGCCGGTCCGCATCCTGGGCCCGGCGTTCGGACTGACCCAGGACTACATCCGCAAGCACCTCGGCATCCGCTTCCGCGTGGACAACAGCCGGAGCGTGCGGGAACTGGGGATCACCTACCGCCCCGTCGAGGAGACCCTCCTCGACCACTACGAGAGCTGGCGGGCCCGGACGTGACAAGCCGCACGTCCGGGCCGTCGTTCAGGACGACCGGGTAGGCTTCCCGGCGGGCGCCCCGGGGAAACGCATCCCGGACGATCACGCGAAACGCGGTCGCCCAGGTCACGTACACCGAAACGGGAGGATGCGGCGTTGCACGTCCAGGACTGGCTCGAGACGGTGCCCGCGGTCAGTATCTACGCGCTCGTGGCCCTGGTCATCGGCCTGGAGAGCCTGGGCATCCCGCTGCCCGGAGAGATCGTCCTGGTCTCGGCGGCACTGCTGTCCTCGCAGCACGGCGGCATCAACCCGGTCGTCCTCGGCGCGTGCGCCAGCCTCGGGGCGATCGTCGGCGACTCCATCGGATACGCCATCGGCCGCAAGGGCGGACGCCCACTGCTCGCCTGGCTCGGCGCGAAATTCCCCCGGCACTTCGGCGAAGCCCACGTCGCCACGGCCGAGCGGTCCTTCCAGAAGTGGGGCATGTGGGCCGTCTTCTTCGGCCGCTTCATCGCCCTGCTGCGGATCTTCGCGGGCCCGCTCGCCGGCGTGCTGCGGATGCCGTACTGGAAGTTCCTGATCGCCAACGTCCTGGGCGGGGTGATCTGGGCCGGCGGCACCACCGCGGTCATCTACTACGTCGGAGTCGTCGCCGAGTCCTGGCTGAAGCGCTTCTCGTGGCTCGGCCTGGTCGCCGCGGTGCTCATCGGTCTCGCCTCGATGCTGATCGTCCGCCGCAAGGCGAAGAAGGCGGCGACCGGGCACGGTGCGGCGGAGCCGGAACCCGTCCCCGCCGCCGAATAGCTCCTGCCCCACCTCGGCCGCCCCGACGCGAGCGGCTACTCGTGGATCTCGCGGTGCGCCTTCGCCAGCTCCACGTAGAAGACGCCGTTCAGGGAGATGCCCTCGCGCTCCTCGTCGGTCAGCGGACGCTTGACCTTGGCGGGCACACCCGCGACGAGTGAGCCCGGCGGCACCCGCATTCCCTGGGGCACCAGCGCCTGCGCCGCCACCAGCGAGCCGGCACCGATCACGGCCCCGTTGAGCACCGTGGCACCCATGCCGATCAGACAGTCGTCCTCGACGGTGGCGCCGTGCACCACGGCGTTGTGGCCGATCGAGACGCGTTCCCCGACCGTGAGGGGGAAGCCGGGGTCCACGTGCAGAGTGCAGTTGTCCTGCACATTGGTGTCGGCGCCGATGACGATCGGGCCGCCGTCGGCGCGCAGCACCGCGCCGTACCAGACACTCGCGCCCGCGTGCAGCGTGACGTCTCCGATGACCACGGAGGTGGGCGCCGCGAACGCCTTCTGATCCACCTGCGGGTCCTTGCCGCCGATCCCCTTGATCAGCGCCTGCTGCGTCGTCACCCTGTCACCGTCTCGTCGTCTTGTGGTCCGGTCCCGCTGCGTACACGGGCACCGTATGCCATCGGCCCCGCGCCGCCGGTGGGGCGAAGATCACAGCCGCGCGGCCGCATCGGCGCGGTCCGCCCTGAGTACCGTGAACGGGTGTCCAGGAGCAAGAACACGTTCTCATCATGGCGGCGACGCCTCGCGCAGCGCGCCGTCCACGCGGGCTGGGCCTGGGTGCGGCGCGCGGGTACGGTCTCGGCCGAGTGCCCGGGACGGTTCCGCTTCGGCGCCATGGGGGAGAACACCAGACTGGCGTTCCCGCTGGGCACCGTCTTCGGCGAACCCTGGATCCATCTCGGCTCGTACTGCATCGTCGCCGAACAGGTCACGCTGACCGCGGGCCTGATGCCCGATCTCGACCTCGGTCCCGACCCGATCCTGCGCATCGGGGACGGTGTGGTGCTCGGGCGCGGCAGCCATGTCATCGCCGACACGACGGTCACGATCGGCAGCGACTGCTACTTCGGGCCCTATGTGTATGTGACGTCCACGAACCACTCGTACGACGATCCGCACGAGCCCATCGGCAAGCAGTGGCCGCGGATGGAGCCCGTGGAGATCGGGCCCGGCTGCTGGATCGGCACCGGCGCGGTGATCCTTCCCGGCGCGCGGATCGGACGGAACGTCGTGGTCGCCGCCGGTGCGGTGGTACGCGGTTCGGTGCCCGACCACTCGGTCGTCGCCGGGGCGCCGGCGCGGGTCGTCCGTCGCTGGGACCCGGTGGCCGGCTGGCAGCCGCCGCTGCGCACACCCCCGCCGGTGCCGATTCCCGACGGGGTGACCCCGGAGCAGTTGCTCGCGCTGTCGGAACTGGACGAGGAGACGGTCGCGCGGCTCGCGGAACTGGACCTCGACGCGCGGGACGCCGCCGAGGACGTACACGCCCCGTCGGGCGACATCCGCGCCGAGTCCTGAACCGGGGCAGTCCCTTTCCGCCAACTGGACCGTGGCCGGTCCGTCATAGGGCGTGGGCCGGTCGTCGACCGGAGTGGACGGACCGATGACTGGTGTGGACGGACCGATGACCGGAGTGGGCCGTCGGACGACCGGAGTGGGCAGGCCGACGACCGGAGTGGAGCGTCAGGCGACCGGAGCGGGCTGGAGACGACCGGAGTGGGCCGTCCGTCGACCGGAGTGGAGCGTCAGGCGACCGGAGCGGGCTGGAGACGACCGGAGTGGGCCGTCCGTCGACCGGAGTGGGGCGGACCGTCGTCTCGGGCGGGGCCGGCCCGCCCGAGCGAACCGGCTCAGCCGGTCGCCAGCAGCACCGTGCCGACCAGCGCCAGCGCCGCTCCGGCGGCCTGCACCGCGCGCAGCCGTTCCCGGAGGACACCGCGTGCGGCCAGGGCCGTGACCACGGGGTAGAGCGAGGCGAGGACGGCGGCGACGGTGACCGGGCCGTGCTGGGCGGCGACCGAGTACGTGCCGTTGGCGGCGACGTCGGCGAGGCCGACGAAGGCGAGCGCGGGCAGGGACACCCAGGGGAAGCCGCCCTCGGGAAGGGCCCGCGCGCCGCGCCGGACGGAGACGGCCAGGGCCGCGCCACCGGTGACGACATTGGTCACGCGCTGCACGAACAGCGCCAGGAAGAGTCCGGTGACCGACGACGACGCCTCCGCGATCAACGCGAACACCGTGCCGAAACCGGCCGCCGCGATCAGCGTCAGCAGGATCGCCTGCCGCTGCACGGGCGCGCCGCGCAACTGGGGCCCGCCCGCGAGGACGACACCCGCCACGGCGACCGCGATGCCCGCGATCTGCAGCAGCCCGGGACGCTCCCCGAGGAACAGGCCGACGCCGATGGGGACGGCCACGGCCAGCGAGCCGAGCGGGGAGACCACGCCCATCGGTCCGAGCGCGAGCGCCTTGTAGAAGGACAGCAGCGCGACCGGACCCACCAGCCCCGCGGCGACCGCGAACCACAGCTGAGGGCCCGCCGCGCTCCAGCCGCCGGTGGCCAGCACGATCGCGCCGAGGACCACCGCCGCGATCGACTGGGAGGCGACGACCACCGTGAGGGCGGGCGTGCGCCGGGTCAGCAGACCTCCGCCGAAGTCGGCCAGGCCCCACAGGAGGCTGGTGGCCAGGGCGAAGAGTGCTGTCACGGGGTGCCTCGCAGTACAGTTCGGTGGACGATCGGGTGCACCATACGATAGTTCATCTGATTGAACTCTGTCATTCAAAATATTGGACGGAATGTGTCGGATCTCGACCTGCTGACTCAATCCCTGGCGCGCAATGTGAAGCGCTGGCGCACCGAGCGCGGCTTCACCCTGGAGACGCTCGCCGCTCGCGCCGGAGTCAGCCGCGGCATGCTCATCCAGATCGAGCAGGCCAGGACCAATCCCAGCCTGGGGACCGTCGTCAAGATCGGTGACGCGCTCGGCGTCAGCATCACCAGCCTGCTCGACTACGAGCAGGGGCCCAAGGTCCGGATCGTCCCCGCCGATCAGGCGGTACGTCTGTGGCACACCGAGACGGGCAGCTACAACCGGCTCCTGGCCGGCACCGAGGCGCCGGGCCCGCTGGAGATGTGGGACTGGCGGCTCATGCCCGGCGAGGGCAGCCCGTCGGACCCGCATCCGACCGGCACCGTCGAGCTCGTGCACGTCCTCGCGGGCGACATGACCCTAACCGTCGACGGCGTCGAGCATCACGTCCCCGAGGGAGCGAGCGTGTCGTTCGAGGCCAACACCCCCCACACGTACGCCAACAAGGGTGAGGTTCCGGTCGAGATGGTCATGGCCGTGTCGGTCCCGCTCGTGCACTGAGGCCTTGTCGGGTCCGTCGGCGGACCGTCGCGCCGTGCGCCGAAGGCTCCCGTCGGGTGGGTCCGCCGGGCTGTTAGCGTGCCGTCATGCGCGCACCCATCGGACGCTTCGACCACGCCGTCCCCGCCCCCGACTGCCTGGACGAACTCACCCGCCCCGTCGCCGACGCCCTGCGTGACTGGCGCGGCGGGACCCCCGCCGAGCAGATCGTCTACGTCGACACGAACCCCGAGTGGGCCGACACCGCCACCTTCGTCGAGCACTACGGCAAGGATCTGCTCGACCGGTCCGCCAACTGCGTGGTCGTCGCGGCCAAGCGCGGCGGCGAGACCACGCTCGCCGCGTGCCTCGTCCTGTCCACCACGCGTGTCGACGTCAACGGCGCCGTACGACGTCAACTGGGCGCTCGGAAGGCCTCGTTCGCCCCGATGGACACCGCCACCGGCGAGAGCGGCATGGAGTACGGCGGCATCACGCCCATCGGACTCCCGGACGGCTGGCCGGTGTTGGTGGACTCGGCCGTCGTCGAGTTGCCGTACGTGCTCGTGGGCAGTGGCCGTCGGCGCGGCAAACTCCTCGTACCGGGCAAGGCGTTCGCGGAACTGCCGAACGCGGTGGTGCTGGAGGGCCTGGGCATCGTCTGACGGCTCACGTCCGTTCGTGAACGGTCCGCCGTCGACCGGATCCGCCCTTGTCGACGGGCCCGTGCCCCATGGGGAGGCGTCGGCGCCAAGCTTCGGGGCCGTTCATACGACGGCGTGATGCGCGAGTGTCCGATGCGGATCCGCCTCGCCGGGTGCCGGTGCCGGATCGGCGTGGACCAGTGCGGCCGTCAGCTTCGGGACGGCGTGCAGCAACGCGTGTTCGGCCTCCACGGCGATGTCGTGGGCCCGGCGCACGGTCGCCTCGCCGTCCACCACGACCGCCACCTCCGCGCGCAGCCGGTGCCCGATCCAGCGCAAACGCAGTTCGCCCACGTCGCGCACCCCCGCGACCTCCCGCAGTGCCTGCTCCGCGCGGTCCACCAACTCCGGCTCCACGGCGTCCATCACGCGTCGGAAGACCTCTCGGGCGGCATCGCGCAGCACCAGCAGGATCGCGGCGGTGATCGCCAACCCCACCAGAGGGTCGGCGAGTTGCCATCCGAGGGCCGCGCCGCCCGCGCCCACCAGCACCGCGAGCGAGGCGAATCCGTCGGTACGGGCGTGCAGTCCGTCCGCGACCAGTGCGGCGGAGCCGATCTCCCGCCCGACGCGGATGCGGTGCCGGGCGACCCACTCGTTCCCGGCGAAGCCGATGAGCGCCGCGACCGCGACCACGGGGAGGTGCCGCACCGGCTGCGGATCGAGCAGCCGGCCGACCGCCGCCCAGGCCGCAAAGGCGGCGGACGCGGCGATCGTCAGCACGATCACGATGCCCGCCAGGTCCTCCGCCCGCCCGTAGCCGTAGGTGAAGCGCCGTGTCGCCGCGCGCCGGCCCAGCACGAAGGCGACCCCGAGCGGCAGGGCCGTCAGTGCGTCGGCCGCGTTGTGCACGGCGTCGCCGAGCAGTGCGACCGACCCCGACAGCAGGACAACGGCGGCCTGTGCCAGGGCCGTTGTGCCGAGGACGGCCAGCGAGACCCACAGTGCCCGCATGCCCCGGGCCGACGATTCCAGCGCTCGGTCGAGCTTGTCGGCCGTTTCGTGGGAGTGGGGGGTGAGGAGATGGCGCAGCCGGCTCCCGAGGCCGCGCGGGTGAATGCGGCCCCGTTCGTGAGAGTGGGGGTGCGGGTGCGGCCGACCGGGGGAGTGGGTGGGGGCGTGGTCCCGGCCGGACCCGTGCCCGTGTCCGTTGTCGTGCTCGTGCCGGTGGTCGGGCCCGTTCGCGTCGTGGTGACCATGGCCCGGTTCGGCGGCGCCCCCGTGGCCATGCCTGGGCGGCTGCCCGTGCCCGTCCTCGTGCTGGTGGCTCCGCCCGTCGGCGTTCTCGTGGCTGTGGTGGCCGGTGCCGTGGTGATGTCCGTGGTCGTGGTCGTGCCGGTCGTTCACGTACGTCCCCTTCCGTGCGCGGGAGTGGACGCGCGGTGTCCACGACGCCATTATGTGCGTATGAGCGCACGCATGCACCTATCACCTGCGCACGATGCGCACCCGCGCACCCCGGGCGAGGAGCAGTTCGCGCTCGCCGCCGAGCTCCTCGCCCTCCTCGGCGATCGCACCCGCCTCGCGTTGCTGCATGCGCTGACGGGCGGCGAGGCCGATGTCATGACGCTGACCGAGGCGTGCGGGGCGGCCCGTCCGGCCGTCAGCCAGCACCTGGCCCGGCTCCGTCTCGCCGGGCTCGTGAACACGAGGAAGGAAGGGCGCCGGGTGATCTACTCGCTCGGGGACGGGCATCTGCGCCGGGTGGTCGACGAGGCGCTGAGCCTGGCCGACCACCGGCTCTCCGACCACCCGCCGCACGACTGAGGCCACCACGCGGGCGCCCGGTACGGCCGCCGCAGCGGGCGTACCGGGGGGCGACGCGTGGTCGCGTCCGCCCACACCCGGGGTGAGGCGGGCGCGAACCCAAGCGACGTGGGGCGCCATACGGCGGGCCCGCGCCCTTGGAGGACACGCGGGCGAGAGGGCCTGCGCTTGAGGGGTGAGGCGCGGTCGCGTCCGCGCGCCAGGGGTGACATGGGGCGGATCCGCGTCACCTTGGACTGAGGTGCGGTCGCGTCCGTGGGCTTGGTGTGAAGTGCGGGTGATCCCGCGCGCCTGGGATGGCGCGCGGTCGAGTTCGCGTCCGCTCGGAGTGAGGCATGGTCGCGTCCGCGCTTGGTGTGAAGCGTGGGCGAGCCTGCGTGCCGGTGGTGACTGGGGAGAGTCCGCGTGCGCCTGGAGTCAGGTGCGGTCGCGTTCGTGGGGTTGAGGCGGCGTGCGGGCGGGCTCCCGTGTGGGGGCCGCTCTCAGCGGGCGACCGCGCGGTCGCCCGTGGGAGTCCCGTCGTCCTCGCCCTCCTCCAGCAGGTTCGCCGCCGCGCCCACGATGCTCGGGTC
Organism: Streptomyces sp. NPDC091209; assembly: GCF_044757755.1. NCBI lineage: Bacteria > Bacillati > Actinomycetota > Actinomycetes > Kitasatosporales > Streptomycetaceae > Streptomyces > Streptomyces sp. NPDC091209. The sequence continues at coordinate 89,537 of NZ_JBIVVR010000005.1, forward strand.
GGGGCTCTCGACGACCTCCTCGTCCTTGTCGGCATAGGCGAAGCGGGCCAGGACGCTGCGCATGGCCTCGACGCGGGCCCGCTTCTTGTCGTTGCTCTTCACCACCGTCCAGGGCGCCTGCTCGGTGTCCGTCTCGCGGAACATGGCGACCTTGGCCGCCGTGTAGTCGTCCCAGAGGTCCAGCGAGGCCAGGTCCATGGGGCTCAGTTTCCACTGTCGTACCGGGTCGACCTGACGGATCGTGAAGCGGGTGCGCTGCTCGCTCTGCGAGACCGAGAACCAGAACTTGACCAGGTCCACGCCGTCGTCGACGAGCATCCGCTCGAAAGCGGGCGCCTGCCGCATGAAGCGCCGGTACTCGTCGTCGGTGCAGAAACGCATCACACGCTCCACACCCGCCCGGTTGTACCAGGACCGGTCGAACATCACTATCTCGCCCGCGGTCGGCAGATGCTCCACGTACCGCTGGAAGTACCACTGCCCGCGCTCCCGCTCGGTCGGCTTCTCCAGCGCCACCACCCGGGCCCCGCGCGGATTGAGATGCTCGGTGAACCGCTTGATCGTGCCGCCCTTGCCGGCCGCGTCGCGCCCCTCGAAGACGATGACGAGCCGTCGGCCCGTCGCCTTGATCCAGCTCTGCAGCTTCAGCAGCTCGATCTGCTGGAGCCGCTTGTGCCACTCGTACTCCTTGCGCTCCATACGCTGTTCGTACGGGTAGTTCTCCCGCCAGGTGTCCACCGGGCTGCCGTCCGGCCGGATCAGTACGGGGTCGTCGTGGTCGGTGTAGTCCACCCGCATGCCTGCCAGCAGTTCCGTCATCCGGCCCTCCTTTTCCCGTGTTCCGATTGTCTGTCGATCGGCCTGTTCCCGCCGTGTCAGTGGAACTGCGGCACGATCAGATAGAGGCCGTACGCCACCACGGCCGCGCAGCCGAGGAAGCAGAGCGCGGCCTGCGCGAACCCCAGGGCGTCGCCGCCGCTGCCGCCGTCCCGCGCGGCCTCGACGCGGGCGAGGCCCAGCACGCCGAGGGCGAAGACGACGACCGCGGCCACGGTCACTCCGACGCTCACCGCGGCGACCTCGCCGAGAGCGGTCCAGTCGAGATGCATCTGCGGAACTCCCCTTGGCTCAGGCGGCCGTGCCGACGCCGGCCGGCGCCGCCGTACGGACGGTGACCGCGTGGTGGTCGTTGACGTTCGAGGCGTGCACCGGGTTGCGGCGCGCGGCCGCGACGATGACCGAGGCGACGGCCGCCGCGACGAGCGCGATCACGACGGTGCCGAACGTCCCGCCGTGCTTCACGACGCTCGCCGACACCCCGCCGACCAGCGCGGCGGCCGGCAGTGTGATCAGCCAGGCGACCGCCATACGGCCCGCGGTTCCCCAGCGCACCTCGGCCAGTTTCCTGCCCAGTCCGGCGCCGAGGATGCCGCCCGAGCAGACCTGCGTGGTGGAGAGCGCGAAACCGAGGTGGGCGGAGGTGAGGATCACCGTCGTGGAGGCCGCCTCGGCGGCGAAGCCCTGCGGTGACCGGATGTCGGTGAGCCCCTTGCCCATGGTCCGGATGATCCGCCAGCCGCCCAGGTAGGTGCCGAGCCCGATGGCGAGCCCCGCCGACGCGATGACCCACGCGGGCGGACCGGCGTCATGGCCGAGCGCGCCCGCCGAGATCAGCGTCAGCGTGATGACACCCATCGTCTTCTGCGCGTCGTTCGTGCCGTGCGCCAGCGACACCAGGGAGGCCGAGGCGATCTGCCCGAGCCGGAAGCCCCTGGTCACCGACTTCTCGCGGGCGCGGGCGGTGATCCGGTACGCGAGGTAGGTGGCCAGCAGCGCGGCGACCCCCGCCACGATCGGCGAGGCCACCGCCGGGATCAGGATCTTCTCGGCCACCTTGTCGAAGTGCACGCCCTGCTCACCCGCGCCGACCCACACCGCGCCGATGAGTCCGCCGAACAGGGCGTGCGAGGAACTGGAGGGAAGCCCGAGCAGCCAGGTCAGCAGGTTCCACAGGATCGCCCCGACCAGGCCTGCGAAGATCATGCCCGGAGTGACGAGCGTGTCGTCGACGATCCCGCCGGAGATCGTCTTGGCGACCTCGGTGGACAGGAACGCACCTCCCACGTTCAGAACACCGCTGATGAGGACCGCTGTTCGCGGTTTCAGGGCCCCGGTCGCGATGGACGTGGCCATCGCGTTCGCCGTGTCGTGGAATCCGTTGGTGAAATCGAAGGCCAGAGCCGTGACGATGACGACCGCCACGAGGAACGTGATGTGGTCCATCTCCCGATGGAAGCAATCGGAGACGTACGGCGGGAGAACCGGAGACGAAGGCGACGCGTGCCCGGGTCGAGCTGAACGCATTTTTGCGGCGTATCGGACAACCGCCTTGCGTTGCCAGTGACTTGATGATCCATCAAACCGCTTGCCCACGCTCCGCCGTGCGGGCGACGATGGCGGGCGTGCCGATCTTCGCCGCTCCCGACGGAACCCGACTCGCCCATCACACACGGGGCGAGGGTGAACCGCTGCTCTGCCTGCCCGGCGGACCCATGCGCGCCTCCGCCTACCTCGGAGACCTCGGCGGACTGACTCGGCACCGCCGGCTGTGCGTGCTCGATCTGCGGGGCACCGGCGACTCGGCACTCCCGGCCGACCCGGCGACGTACCGCTGCGACCGGCAGGTCGACGACGTCGAGGCGTTCCGCGCCCACCTCGGACTCGACCGGGTCGATCTTCTCGCCCACTCGGCGGGGGCCGATCTCGCGCTTCTCTATGCCGTCCGCCACCCGCGGCGCGTCCGGACCCTCACCCTGGTCACCGGACGGGCGCGGGCGCTCGGCGTCGACTTCACCGCGGAGCACCGCGCGGAGGGTGCGGCGCGGCGTACGGCGGAACCGTGGTTCGAGAGCGCGCGCGAGGCGTACGGGCGGATCTGGGCCGGCACCGCGACCGACACCGACTGGGACGCGGCCACCCCGTTCTTCTACGGGCGTTGGGACGCGGCGGCGATGGCGCATGCCGCGGTCGACGTCGAGCAGACCAACGAGGAGGCCGCCGATCTCTACGCGGCCCCCGGCGCCTTCCGGCCCGCCGCGGCCCGCGCCGTCGCCGCCGCCTGGGACGCGCGCGTACTGCTCGTCGCGGGCGAGCTGGACAGTGGTCCCCTGCCCCGCGTCGCCGCCGCCGTCGCGGACCTTTTCACCCGGGCCGAACTCACCGTCCTGTCCGGCGCCGGCCACTTCCCGTGGCTCGACGCCCCCGAGGAATTCCGGGAGACGGTCGCGGGCTTCCTCGACCGGGCGGACGACGCGGACGACGGGGTGGTCGCTCCTTGGGGCGGGCGGGACAGTCGGGAAGCGGATGGGCGGTAGGCCGGGGAGGCGGCTCGGCGGGACGACCGGGAAGACAATCGGCGGGCCGACGGGGAGGCTGACGGCCGCGACGGTCGGGAAGCGGATGGGCGGGACCGGCCGAGGGCTTGACCGCTCGGGCGGATCACCGGGGTTCCGCCGCGCTCAGTTCAGTCTCAGGTCGATCCATTCAGCGGTCTCGCCCGGCAGGACATAGCGCTCGATCTCCGCGAAACCGTGCCGCCGGGCGAAGCGCAGTCCGTCCTCGTTGGCCGCGAGGACGACCGTCTCGATCACCTCGGCGCCCAAGCCGCGTGCCTGCTCCAGACCACGCGCGTACAGCTCCTCGCCGAAGCCCTGCCCGCGGTGCTCGGTGAGCACGCGGGCGATCACGGTCGCCGTCGCGCTGTCGCCGGCAGGCGGACGTACGGTCGTGCAGCCCACCAGGACATCGCCGACGTACGCGACCTCCAGTCGGTTGCGCCGGACGCGCTCGCGCACGTCGTCGAGCGACAGGGCGGCGGGCGGGACGATCACGTTGTGGACGTGCCGCCAGTCGGCGAGGCGGGCCTCGTCGTCCGGGGCTTCGATGCGCAGGATGGACATCGCAGCAGGAAACCCGTACGAGCCGCTCGGAGTCAACCGCCGCTGTCCGGGCGCCTCTTGGGCCGGACAGCCGCCACCCCCGCGGGGCCGGTCGGGCCGGGGCCGGGCCACTGGACCGGCTCGGTCGGCACAGCCGGCGGCCGGCGGTCACCAACAATTCGCCATCAGCCATCAGCCATCAGCCATCAGCCATCAGCCATCAGCCATCAGCCATCAGCCATCAGCCATCAGTCATCAGCCTCCGGCAACGGTCATCAGCCGACCGTCCGGAAGACCGGACGGTCGAGGCACGTCGCTTCGGTCCCGGCGCGTCAGCCGAGGCGCGGGATCTCGATGGCCGGGCAGCGGTCCATCACCATGTCGAGTCCGGCGGCGCGCGTCCGCTCGTAAGCGTCCTCGTCGATGACGTCGAGCTGGAACCAGACGGCCTTGGCGCCGATGGCGACGGCCTCGTCCGCGACCTGCCCGGCGAGGTCGCTGTTGACGAAGACGTCGACGACATCGACGTCGAAGGGGATGTCCGCGAGGGACGCGTACCCCTGCTCGCCGTGGACCGTCTCGGCCTTCGGGTGCACGGGCACGATCCGCTTGCCGTACCGCTGGAGGACGTCGGCGACGCCGTGGGCCGCGCGGCGCTGGTTCGACGAGAGTCCCACGATCGCCCAGGTGTCACCCCGCTCGGTGAGGATCTTGCGAATCGTCTCTGAGTCGCCGTACACGCTCGGCCTCCAGGGGAGTCGGTCAAGGTCTGCCATGGGGGACAACAGCGGCCGGAGCGCGGTGATTCCTCCCGGCCACCGTCCACGAAGGCCGGTCGTCACTGGCCGAGTGCCTGTTCCGCCGTCCGCTCCCGCACATCGCCGGGGGAGGTGTCCGCGGGGACGCCGTTCTGCCCGTGTGCTTGCAGGTGGTCGATCAGCAGACGGTTCAGCGTCTCGGGAGCCTCCTCGGGGATCCAGTGGCTGAGGCCCGGAAGGATCTCGAACCGGTACGGCCCGTCGACCCACCGCCCGGTGTCGTGTGCGGGAGCCGGGCCGAACGCGGTGTCCTCCGTGCTCCAGACGTACAGCGTGGGTACCTCGATGACGCCGATCGCGCCCTCGGGGCGGCCGGACCGGTACCAGTTCAAGGCCGCGGTGAGGGCGCCCGGCCGGGACAGGTGCCGGACGTAGGCGTCGGCACTGGCCCGCGGGACCTTTCCCGCATAGAGCGTGCGCAGCAGCCGGGCATCGTCGGCCAGCATGCGATCCTCGGTCGCGGGCGTCTCGCGCCAGTCGCGCATGTAGTGGGACCGCGCGCGCTGGTCCTCGTCGGTGCGCAGAGCTGTGGCGAGAGCGCCGGGATGCGGGGTCGAGACGACTGTCAGGGTGCGGACGCGGCCGGGATGGGCGGCGGCCGTCCACCATGCCACCGCGCCGCCCCAGTCGTGTCCGACCAGGTCGAACGTGGGCCAGCCCAGTTCCTCCGTGATCGCGACGACGTCGTCGACCAGGACGCTGATGCGGTAGTCCTCGGGCCGCGTCGGGCGGACCCCGGGGGAGTAGCCACGCTGGTCGGGCGCGACCACACGGTAGCCGTGCGCGGCCAGCGCCGTGATCTGCCGTCGCCACGCCAGCCCCGTCTGGGGGAAGCCGTGCAACAGGAGGACCGGTCGGCCCCCGGGCGGACCTGCGGCGATGGCGTCGAACACGCCCGCCGCGGTCGAGATGCTCAGCTCGGTCACGATCCACTCCCTCAAACCGACTGGTCGGTCAGCCTTCAGGCAGGGGAAGCGGATTGTCAAGCCCGCGCCCCGTGCCCGCTCCGGCGCGGTGCCGAGCCCGGTGGCTGCCGATTCTCAAGGCTCTACGACCGCCACGACCGACACGACCGCCACGGCCGCCACGGCCGCCACGACCGACACGACCGCCACGGCCGCCACGGCCGCCACGGCCGCCACGGCCGCCACGGCCGCCACGGCCGCCACGACCGCCGAGGTGCGGTGCGCGTCACGCGGTGACTTTCAGCAGCTCGGCGTTGCGGTCGCCCGGACCGCCCGCCCATCCCTCCATGACGCCGGCCCGCATGCCCTCGGCGAGCCCCGGAGCGTTGTAGGCCAGCTCCCGGTACAGCGAGGCGAGACCGGTCGCCGACAGGTCGGAGAAGTCGGCGGAGGTGCGGTGCGGGGCGGCGGACTCGACGAGGGTGGTGAACAGGGACACCGTCCCGTCCCCGTTGTCGGCGAGTTCGAGCAGCCGGGCGTGGTGCGGATAGTCCACGTGGGAGGCGGTGTTGACCTCCCAGAAGGAGCGGTCGGGTGACGGGTGCGCGTGCGGGGTGACGCGGTTGACGTGGCTGTGGCCGTTGATCCAGGCCACCACGTTCGGGAAGCGGGAGAGCAGGGCGATGACCTCGGCGCCGTCGTGACGGGGCTCGTCGGTGCGGGCGGCGTCGGGGCGGCGGGTCATGCTCGGACTGTGGTGGTGGCTGAACACCAGGACGTGGGCGTCGTCGGCGGCGGGGTGGCGGACGAGTCGGCCGTCGGTGTCGTAGGACCGCGAACTGTGCGCGGTCAGGGTCCGCTCCAGCCAGCGGAGCTGTTCGGTGCCGAGTGAGCCCTCGTAGTGGCCGCTGCGGTACGTCGTGTCGATGCTGACGCCGACGACGTTCTCGGCGATCCGGAAGGAGTAGTACAGGCGGTCGTCGTTCAGATGGTCCGGCGAGTAGCCGTGCCCGACCGGTCCCGCACCCGTGTACGCGGGGTCGAGGTGGGCGGTCAGGTAGTCGTGCGGGGTGCACAGCCGGCGGCGCTCGTCGGGGGTCACCTGCCGTGCCTCTGCCGTGTGCCGGCGCAGGATGGCGGTGAGGACCGTGCTCTTGGGGTCGTCCCCGGTCCGCAGCGCGTTCGCGTAGGCGGCCGCGTCCGCGTCCGGCACCGAGAGGAGCTTGCGGGCGCCGACGGCGATGTCACCGAGCGCGGGCGAGAGACAGCCGCCGGGCAGGGCGTCGTGGTTGCCGGCCGTGGAGTACCAGGGGATCCGCAGCCCCGGGCTCGTCACCGGCCGGGTCGCGGCGGCGAGGAAGCCGGGGATCAGCGGCAGCCCGCGCCGCTTGTCCAGGTCGCGTACGGTCGCGTCGCCGGGGTGCCAGAAGAGAGGCAGTCCGGAGTTCTGGACGCCTTCGTACGCGGTCGGGTCACCCGTGTTCGGCGTGATCCGGCCGCCGCTCATGAGCGTGAGGAACCACTCCAGCTCGATCGCCGAGTTGTTGTCGAGGTTGTCGCCGGTCGTCATCACGAACGCGGGCGGCAGCGCGGTGTGCGGGCCCGCCCGGAGTGCGTTCGCCTGTTCCACCAGCGCCACCGCGCCCGCGACGGTCAGCGCTTCCTGCGGCCGCCACGCGGTCGCCGACCGCGCCCGCAGGAACTCGGTGCGCAGCGGGTTCTGCACGTCGGCGAGGTGCAGATCGGTGAACTGGACGAAGCAGGCGAGCGGGGTTCGGCGGTCCTCACGCCCGGTGCGGGCCGCGGCCAGCTCCTCGCGTACGACGGTCGGCCAGCCCGGGCCGGAGATCAGCCGCCGGTAGACGCCGGGGCGGGCGGGGCCGCCCGGGCGGGCGGTCGTCTCCAGGGTGGTGGACGCGGTGCGGGTCGCCTCCGGGCGTACGGCCCTGGCGGGGGGCCGTTCGGGCGCGTGTCGGCGTTGGCGGGGCAGCAGTGCTCCCGCGGTGCCCGCCAGGCCCGCCGCCACGGCGGCGCCCGAGGCGAGCAGAAGACGACGACGGCCGATGACGGACGTGGGTTCGGTCCCGGTCATGGGGCAGCCCTCCGGTGCCTCCGAGTGACTCACTGAGCGGAACCACTCATTCAGGCCTCGGTGGCCCATCGTGTGGCGCGGCCGTGAACGCCGCGTGATGGCTTGCGGAAGCCGGTGGGCGCCGGTGCGCGGCGGGCCTCATCCGCCGCGCGCCCATCTGCCGGGCCTCACCCGCTGGGCGCGCGCCCGGCGACGCCGAAAGGCGCGCGGCCGGCGACGCCGAAACGTGCGCGGCCGGAGACGCCGAAACGCGCGCGCCCGGAGACGCCGAAACGTGCGCGGCCCGAGACTCTGAAACGCGGGCGGCGGGCGACCCCGAAACGCGCGCGCCCGGAGACGCCGAACG
>NZ_JBIVVR010000005.1:97732-118451 GCF_044757755.1 Streptomyces sp. NPDC091209
ACGCGCGCGCCCGGAGACGCCGAAACGTGCGCGGCCCGAGACTCTGAAACGCGGGCGGCGGGCGACCCCGAAACGCGCGCGCCCGGAGACGCCGAAAGGCGCGCGGACACCCCGAGCGCGGGGCGCCTGTCCGGAACGGCCCCCACCTCCCCGCACCCGGGCGTGCCTCCGCCTAGGCTCACCTCGTGCTCCGTATCCTCGACGCCCGCACGGGCGAACCCATCGACGCAGCCCTCGCCCGCCGCGGTCTGGTCCGCGTCCACGCGCACCTGCCCGGGTTCGACCTCACCGGCCTACGGGTGCTCCTGGTCGCCGATGTCCTGGTACGCGCCCTGGAGATCGGCGGCAACCCCGTCTGGGCGACGCTGACTTCGGCGCCCGAAGCGGCGGCCACTGGGGACGGGGGAGATCCCGCGGACCCATCGGACGCATCTGACCCGGCGGGCCCATCGGACCCGGCAGGCACTTGGGGCGAGGCCGGACTTCGGGCGCGCGCCGCCGAACTGGGGATCCGGCCGTTCGAGAAGCACCGTGACACGGAGCCGGGCCCGGCGGCGACGCGGACCGTGAACGTCCTCGCTCCGGGGGCCGCGGGGACGGACGGGCCGCGCGTCGAGGTGGTACCCGTCGACACGGGGAGCGGTCCCGCGCCCCTTCCAGGGGATCCCACCGTGCTGCGGCTGGCTCTGCTCGCACGGCGCCGGGAGCTGCCCCTGCGCCTCGACGCGGACGCCCTGGCAGAGGCGGAGAGCACGCTCAAGCGCTGGCGCTCCGCCGTCGCCGGATGGGCCACCCGTCCCTCCAAGCCGGTCCCCGAGGACGTACGCCTGCGGTTGCGCGCCGCCTGGGAGGACGATCTGGACGTCCTCGCCGTGCTGGATGTGCTGCGGTGGGTCGAGACGTCGGACGTCGCGGAGGGAGCCCGCTTCGAGACGTACGCCTACGCCGACCGGCTGCTCGGCCTCGAACTCACCCGCGAGATCGGAGCGTCGCTGTGAACACGCGCGCCGCCGCCGGCCCGAGGCGAAGACTGGTCGTCCTGCGGCACGCCAAGTCCGCCTGGCCCGACGGAGTGCCCGACCACGAACGGCCGCTCGCGACGCGCGGCCGTCGAGACGCCCCCGCCGCCGGACGCGCCATGGCGGGAGCCGACCTGCTGCCGGACCTCGCGCTGTGCTCGACCGCCGTACGCGCCCGGGAGACCTGGGAGTTGGCGGCCGAACAGTGGGGTACTCCACCGCCCGTCCGGTTCGACGAGCGGCTGTACGGGGCGGACGTACCGGAGTTGCTGGAAGCCGTGCGCGAAGTCCCGGAACATGTAAGGACTTTGCTGCTGGTCGGGCACAACCCGGGTCTTGAGGAGCTGGTCCTCGGACTGGCGGGGGACGCCTTCGACGACACGCTGGACCATGTCCGGACGAAGTTCCCGACCTCCGCCGTCGCGGTCCTGGTCTGGCACGGCAGCTCCTGGCACGAACTCGGTCCTGGCGACGCGCTGTTGACGGACGTCGTCGTGCCGAGGGGCAAGAAGGAGTGAATCTCGGCCGACGTACCCCCGGGGCCGACGGTCCGGGCCGGCCGCCACCCGGCGCGGCACCTCGGGCGTGACTGCGCGCCCGCGCCGCCACGCGGGACGGGGGTGCGCACCGGTGGCCGAGGGAGGGCACGACGTGGCCGCGCCCCTCGCGCGGACGAGCTCGCGCCGTCCACCTTTCCCCGGGTCCGCCCTCCGCCACGGACGCGTCCCCGCAGGACGCGGACGCTCGCGCCGTCCGCCGTCCGCCGTCCGCCGTCCGCCGTCCGCCGTCCGCCGTCCGCCGTCCGCCGTCCGCCGTCCGCCGTCCGCCACGCACGCGTGACCGCTTGTGAACCTGGATCACGTGGTCCCCGCCCGCGCGTCCATCGGCCACGCGCGCGTGTGGGCGGTGCCTGATCGTGGGCTCGGGTGTCGGCCTGGGGTCGGCCCGTCGGGCACGCGCGCGTGCAGCGCATACGCTGGCGGAATGCAGGACGAGTACCGCACAGTGGCCCGCGCGGGCGTGCACGAGACCGAGATCAACCGTTCCAGGTTCCTGTGCGCCCTCGCCCCGGCCGCCACCGAGCGGGAGGCCCAGGAATTCATCGCCGCCGTCAGGAAGGAACACGCGGACGCCACGCACAACTGTTCCGCGTACGTCATCGGCGCCGACGCCGCCGTGCAGAGGGCGAGCGACGACGGTGAACCCGGCGGTACCGCGGGTGTCCCCATGCTCCAGATGCTGCTGCGTCGCGACATGCGGTACGTCGTCGCCGTGGTCACCCGCTACTACGGCGGGGTCAAGCTGGGCGCCGGCGGACTGATCAGGGCGTACGGCGGCTCGGTGGGCGAGGCGCTGGACGCGCTCGGCACGATCACCCGACGCCGTTTCCGGCTCGCCACGGTGACCGTCGACCACCAGCGGGCCGGCAAGGTGCAGAACGATCTGCGGTCCACCGGTCGCGAGGTACGTGATGTGCGTTACGGCGAGGCGGTCACCATCGAGATCGGGCTGCCGGACGCCGATGTGGAGGCTTTCCGGGCGTGGTTGGCCGACACGACCGCGGGGACGGCCGGCTTCGAGCTGGGCGGAGAGGCCTACGGAGACGCGTGACAATTCAGGCAGTAGCGGATTGATCGGCACATTCTGAGAATGGTCATGGCGGGCCGATACGGGAGTAACCGCCCGTGATGTCAGACCCGGCCGTTACCCTTCGGGGATCATGAGGCTCCTGCACACTTCCGACTGGCACCTGGGCCGGGCGTTCCACCGGGTGAACATGCTCGGCGCCCAGTCCGACTTCGTCGGCCATCTCGTCACGACCGTGCGCGAGCGCGAGGTGGACGCGGTGGTCGTCTCGGGAGACGTGTACGACCGTGCCGTCCCGCCGCTGGCCGCGGTCCAGCTCTTCGACGACGCCCTGCACCGGCTGGCCGACCTCGGCGTGCCCACCGTGATGATCTCCGGGAACCACGACTCGGCGCGCCGGCTCGGCGTCGGCGCCGGACTCATCGGACGCGCCGGAGTCCATCTGCGGACCGACCCCGCCGCGTGCGGCACCCCCGTGGTGCTGGCCGACGCGCACGGAGATGTCGCCTTCTACGGCCTGCCCTATCTCGAACCCGCCCTGGTGAAGGACGAGTTCGGGGTCGAGAAGGCGGGCCACGAAGCCGTGCTCGCCGCCGCCATGGACCGGGTCCGTGCCGACCTCGCCACCCGCGCCCCGGGCACCCGGTCCGTCGTCCTCGCCCACGCCTTCGTCACCGGCGGCGAGGTGAGCGACAGCGAGCGGGACATCACCGTCGGCGGTGTCGCCTCCGTGCCCGCCGGAGTCTTCGACGGCGTCGACTACACCGCCCTCGGTCACCTGCACGGCAGCCAGATCATCGCCGAGCGCGTGCGCTACTCGGGCTCCCCACTGCCGTACTCCTTCTCGGAGTCCGGCCACCGCAAGAGCATGTGGCTCGTGGATCTCGGGCCCGGCGGAGACCTGGCCGCGGAACGGATCGACTGCCCCGTGCCGCGCCCGCTCGCCCGCCTCCGCGGACACCTGGAAGACCTGCTCGCCGACCCGGAGCTGGGGCGCCACGCCGGCTCCTGGGTCGAGGCGACCCTCACGGACCCGGTCCGGCCCGCCGACCCCATGGCCCGGCTGGCCGAGCGCTTCCCGCACACACTCAGCCTCGTCTTCGACCCCGAACGCTCTCCGCAGGCCCCGGACGTCTCGTACGCCCGCCGGCTCGCGGGCCGCAGCGAGGAGCAGATCGCCGAGGACTTCGTCGCCCATGTGCGCGGCGCGGGCCCCGACGCCCACGAACAGGCCGTGCTCCGGGACGCGTTCGACGCCGTCCGCGCCGACGAGACCGTACGGGAGACCGCCCGGTGACCTCACGACCGCCGCACGCCCAGGGGGCCGTCCGCCCGGAGACCGAGGGAAACCGATGAGGCTGCACCGCCTGGACATCACCGCCTTCGGCCCGTTCGGCGGCGCCCAGCAGGTCGACTTCGACGAGCTGTCCGCCGCAGGGCTCTTCCTGCTGCACGGACCGACCGGCGCGGGCAAGACCTCCATCCTGGACGCCGTCTGCTACGCGCTGTACGGAGCGGTTCCCGGCGCCCGGCAGAGCGGTCAGGGCCTCGGCCTGCGCAGCGACCACGCGGCACCCGCCACCCGCACCGAGATCCGCCTCGAACTCACGGTCGCCGGACGCCGGTTGGACGTCACCCGGCAGCCCCCGTGGGAGCGTGCCAAGAAGCGCGGCACGGGCACCACCATGGAGAAGGCGCAGAGCTGGCTGCGCGAGTACGACTCCGCAGCCGGCGCCTGGAAGGACCTCAGCCGCTCCCACCAGGAGATCGGCGAGGAGATCACCCAACTGCTCGGCATGAGCCGTGAGCAGTTCTGCCAGGTCGTGCTGCTGCCCCAGGGGGACTTCGCGCGCTTCCTGCGGGCCGACGCCGAGGCCCGCGGCAAGCTGCTCGGCCGGCTCTTCGACACCCACCGCTTCGCCGAGGTCGAAAAGCGGCTCGCCGAGCGGCGGCGCGCCGCGGAGGCCGAAGTGCGCGCCGGCGACGCCGCGTTGCTGGCCGACGCGCATCGGATGCACCAGGAGGCAGGGCCCACCGTCGAGGAGCCGCTGCCCGACCTGGCGCCCGGCGATCCGGGCCTCGCCGAGTCCGTGCTCTCCTGGGCCGCGGTGGCCCGCAGCGCCGCCCGTGAGGGCCTGACGATCGCCCACTGCGCGCGCAGGGCCGCCGAATCCGCGCAGGCCGCCGCCGACCGTGCACTCGACGACGTACGCGAAGTGGACCGGCTGCAGCGCCGGTTCACCGAGGCGCAGGAGCGCGCCGCGCGTCTGGAGGAGCGCGCCGACGCCCACCGGAACGACCGGACGCGAATGGAACGAGGCCGCAAGGCCGAGGCGGTGGCCCCCGCACTCGACCTGCGCGATTCCACCGAGGCGGAGCACCGGCGAGCCGCCGCCGAGGAGACGCACGCGCGTGCCGCCCTGCCGGAGGCGTTCGCGGAAGCCGGAGCGCCTGGTCTCGCGACCGCCGCGCGCAAGGCCGCCGAGGAACTGGGCGGCCTGGAGTCGGCGCGCCGCGCGGAGCGGCGCCTCGGTGAACTCGGCACGGAGCGTGCCTCCTTGGACCGCCAGGAGCGTGCCGACGACGACGTCCTCCAGGACGCCGAAAGCTGGCTGGCCGGCTGGGAGGAGACCCGGGCGGGCGTCCAGGCGCGGATCGACTCCGCGCAGGAGGCCGCGGCGCGTGCCGAGCAGCTCGCCGTCCAGCGCGAGCCGGCCTTCAAGCGGCTCGCCGCGGCCCGGCTGCGCGACGAGCTGGCCCAGGACACCGAGAGCGCCCATGAGCGGAGCCTCGCCGCGCGCGAGCACGCCACGGAGGCGCACGCCCGCTGGCTCGACCTGAAGGAGAGGCGCCTCCAGGGCATCGCCGCCGAACTCGCCGCAGGACTGGTGGACGGCGAGTCCTGCGCCGTGTGCGGCGCGACCGAACACCCCGCGCCCGCCCGGAAGATCGCCGGTCACGTCGACCGCGAGACGGAGGAGCGGGCCCTCGCCGCCTACCGGCGCGCCGACGAGGAGCGCGCCGAGGCCGAGCGCCGGCTCGGTGTCGTACGCGAGGCGCTGGCCGCCGCGACCGCCGAGGCCGGTGACACACCGACCGGACAACTCGCGGAGCGGGCAGATGAGTTGGAGCGTCTGCATGCCGAGGCCCGTGCTGTGGCCTCCGGGCTGCACGCGGCGCGCGAGGCCCGTGAACAGGCGGAGAGGGAACATGAGCGACGACTGACCGCCCAGCAGGAGGCCGCCCGCCGGGTCGCGTCACGTGCCTCGCTGCGGGACTCCCTCGATCGGGAGAAGGCCGCGCTGGAAGGGGAGTTGGAGCAGGCGCGGGGCACCGCCGGGAGCGTGTCCGAGCGGGCCGCTCAGCTGGAGCGGCAGGTCGCGCTGCTCACCGAGGCCGCGGACCGCGTGCGAACGGCCGAGGACGCCACGCGGCGCCTCAAGGAGGCCGACGCGCGCCTCGCCGACGCGGCCTTCCGCGCCGGGTTCGAGACCCCGCAGGCCGCGGCCGCCGCGCTGCTCGACGACGCGGCCCACCGGGATCTCCAACGACAGCTCGACGCCTGGCAGTCGGAGGAGTCCGCGGTGCGCTCCGTACTCGCCGAGGCCGACACCACTGCTGCGGCGCGGCGCCCGCCCGCCGATCCGCGGGCCGCCGAGCAGACGGCCGAGTCCGCCGCCCGGCGGCTGCGGGACGCCGCCTCGGCGCAGGACGCGGCGGCCCGGCGCTGCACGGAACTGGACGCTCTTTCCATCCGGGCGACCAGAGGAGTCCACCGGATCGCCCCGCTGCGCGAGGAGTACGACCGCGTGGCCCGGCTCGCCGGTCTGGCGGCGGGCACGTCGGCGGACAACGAACGCAAGATGCGCCTGGAGTCGTACGTCCTCGCCGCGCGTCTGGAGCAGGTCGCCGCCGCCGCGACCGTGCGCCTCCAGCGGATGTCCTCGGGGCGCTACACCCTGGTGCACTCCGACGGCCGGGCGGGCCGGGGGCGCAGCGGGCTAGGCCTGCATGTCGTGGACGCCTGGACCGGACGGGAGCGCGACACGGCGACGCTCTCCGGGGGCGAGACCTTCTTCGCCTCCCTGGCCCTGGCCCTCGGCCTCGCGGACGTCGTCACCGACGAGGCCGGCGGAGTACGGCTCGACACGCTCTTCATCGACGAGGGCTTCGGCAGTCTCGACGACCAGACCCTCGACGAGGTGCTCGACGTCCTCGACTCGCTGCGGGAACGCGACCGCAGCGTCGGCATCGTCAGTCACGTCGGAGATCTCCGCCGCCGCATCCACGCCCAACTGGAGGTCGTGAAGGGGAGAACGGGGTCGGTCGTACGACAGCGGGGCGCGGAGGCCTGAGCCGGCTCCCGGGTGCGGAGGGTTCGCACCGGGGCGGATCCGGGCGGATCCGGGCGGATCTGGGCTGATCCGGGCGGTCTCCCCGGAAGTCTCAGTGGCCCAGCGGGCGGCGCGGCAGCGGTGAGGAGTAGACGACGCTCGTCGTCACCGAGCCCAGTGTGCCGATCTTGCCCGACACCGTCTCCAGGTGGCCCATCGAGCGTGCCGCGACCTTGATGACGAAGCAGTCGTCGCCCGTGACGTGGTGTGCCTCCAGGATCTCGGGCGTGACCTCGACGAGGTCGTGGAACGGCTTGTAGTTGCCGTTCGGGTACCTGAGCCGGACGAAGGCCAGGATCGGCAGCCCCAGGCTCTCGGGGTCGACGACGGCCGCGTACCCCTGTATGACCCCCGCCTCCTCCAGGCGGCGCACCCGCTCGGTGACCGCGCTCGCGGACATGGAGACGGCCCGGGCCAGCTCGGCGAAGCTGGCCCGGCCCTCCCGCTGGAGGACGTCGAGGATGCGCCAGTCGGTGGCGTCCGGGGAATACGCGGTCATCCATGATGAATACCAGGAGAATCCCCGGCCGATCAAGAGTGCTGCCGTGGATCGTCACTTCAAGGCGGAGATCGACGGACATAGATTTCTGGTCAGGAAGTCCCGCGGGATGCGGTGCGGAGGAAGCACCGGGGGTGGCAAGGACGGCACCGGTCCGGCGGGCTACGGAGCAAGGAGGGGCCAGACCATGACTGCGACTGCGACTGCCGAGGGCATCACGACCGGCACGGAGACGGATTCCGCTTCGGTCGTCGAGGGGGCGAGCGCGGTGACGGCGCGGGTGTCGCCCGTCGACGGAGCGGGCGCGGTGGCGGTTCCGGTGTCGGCCGTCGACCGGACGGGCGCGGTGACCACTCCGGCGGCGGTGGGCGACGGGACGGGCAGGGGGACCGTTCCCGCGTCGGCCACGAGCACCGGTGGAGCGGACAGGGCGACCGGTTCCGTGGTCGCGTCCGTCACGGTGGCCAACCCCGTTCTGCGGGTGGCACCGGCGTCCCCGGCCGCGGCCGCCGCCTACTTCGGCGCGAGCCTGGCGTTCCACGCGGACGTGTCCGACGTGGCCGCCGCCCTCGCCGCCGACGGCGACCCCGGGTTCGTCGTTCTCGACTCCCGCTCCACCGCGTCGTGGGACCAGGGCCACATCCCCGGCGCGGTCCACCTGCCCACCGCGCTGATCCCCGAGCAGGCCGAACAACTCCTCGACAAGTCGGTGCCGGTCGTGACCTATTGCTGGGGGCCCGGATGCAACGGCGCGACCCGCGCGGCCCTCGCCCTCGCCGAACTGGGCTTCCAGGTCAAGGAGATGCTCGGCGGATTCGAGTACTGGGCGCGCGAGGGCTTCGAGTTCGAGACCTGGGAGGGGCGCGAGCGCCCCGCCGCGGACCCGCTGACGGCGCCCGTGGACGCGGAGGACTGCGGCTGCTGACCCCGGGGAGCGGGGATCGCGCCGACGGCTTCGGCACCCGCATTTCGCGCCGACGTCCGCCTCCGGTCTCCTGGGGATGCCTGCCGTACGGGAGCGGACGGGTGCCGTGTAACTTCTGCGCATGCCAAGATACGCGGACCCTGGTGCGGTCCAGTGGGTGGAGTCGGGCGGCGGGCCGCTCATAGCGATTCCGGAGACGGTGCTCCCGTTCTGGGCGGGGGCCGACGGCGACGACATGTCCTGCGACTACGACCGGGCCTGTGACGTCGACGGGTTCGTCGGCCTCCTGCCCGTGGGCGACACCTGGGCCCTGGTCCTCGGCGACGATCCCGCCTCGACCACCTACCTCCCCGAGCACGGCACCTTCGTACGCTGGTGCGCCGCCGAGTCCGAGGACGAGCTTCTCTCCGTCGTCCCGGCCGCGCTGGCGGAGGCCGTGTGGGAGCCGGAGGTTCGGTGGAACGTGCCCGGCCCCGTCGTCCTCTTCGACGCCGCCTGGCCGGGCGCCGCCTCCGAGGGCACGGACCACCTGACGGTGGCGCTCGAACCGGGCCTCTACGGGGTTCGCGCGACTCGCGTCGAACCGGGCCCCGAGACATGGGTGGGCCTCGTACAACTGCGTCGGCTCACAGCCTGACGAAGCGGCGCGCCGACACCGGGGCGCACCGACATCAGGGTGCCCTGACACCTGGGCGCACCGACACGTGGGCGCCCTGACAGCGCAAAGGGGCGCCTCGACCGTGGGGCTCCCAGACAAGGGGGCGCGGCGGCCGGGGCCGGCCGCCGCGCGGAGTCGTCAGAGCCGGGACAGCTCGTCCACCAGGTCGTCCAGGCCCAGGGACCCCTGGGACAGGGCGGCCATGTGCCAGGCCTTGGCGTCGAAGGCGTCACCGTGGCGCTTCTTCGCGTTCTCCCGGCCCAGCAGCCAGGCGCGTTCGCCGAGCTTGTAGCCGATGGCCTGGCCGGGCATCGTGAGATAGCGGGTCAGCTCGCTCTCCACGAAGTCGGCCGGGCGGCTGCTGTGCGAGCCGAAGAACTCCTGCGCGAGCTCCGGGGTCCAGCGCTCGCCCGGGTGGAAGGGCGCGTCGGCCGGGATCTCCAGCTCCAGGTGCATGCCGATGTCGACGATGACCCGGGCGGCCCGCATCATCTGCGCGTCGAGGTAGCCGAGCCGCTGCTCCGCGTCGGTGAGGAAACCGAGCTCGTCCATCAGCCGCTCCGCGTACAGCGCCCAGCCCTCGCAGTTGGCGCTGACCTGACCGACGGTGGCCTGGTAGCGGGACAGGTCGTCGACGACGTACGCCCACTGCGCGAGCTGGAGGTGATGGCCGGGCACGCCCTCGTGGTACCAGGTCGAGACGAGGTCGTAGACGGGGAAGCGGGTCTGCCCCATGGTGGGCAGCCAGGTACGGCCCGGCCGCGAGAAGTCCTGCGACGGGGCGGTGTAGTAGGGGGCGGCGGCACTGCCGGGCGGGGCGATGCGGGACTCCACCTTCCGTACCGGCTCGGCGAGTTCGAAGTGCGTGCCGTCCAGGGCCGTGATCGCCTCGTCCATCAGTCCCTGGAGCCAGCTCTGGACCTCGTCGACGCCCTCGATGTGCCGGCCGTGCTCGTCGAGGTGCGCGAGCGCTACCCAGGGAGTCTCCGCGCCCGGCAGGATCTTCTCGGCCTCGGTCCTCATCTCGGCGAGGAGACGGTGGTACTCGGCCCAGCCGTACGCGTACGCCTCGTCGAGGTCGAGGTCCGTACCGTTGAAGTAGCGCGCCAGCCGCGCGTACCGCTCGTGGCCCACCGTGTTCGGCGCGCCCTCGATCGTGGGCGCGTACACCTCGCGCATCCAGTCCCGCAGGGCCACCAGCGCCTCCGTCGCGGTGCGCGCCGCCGTGTCCAGATCCTCGCGCGCGGAGTCGGGGCCCGCCGACACGAAGTCCTCGAACCAGCCGCGGCCCTGGCCGTCCGTGTCCGACCACTCGGTGAGTTGGTCGATGAACGTCGCGGTCGGGCGCGGGCCCGCGTACAGCTTGCGGTCGAGTCCGAGCGCCAGGGACTCCCGGTAGCCCGCGAGCGCGGCCGGTACCGCGCGCAGCCGCTCGGCGACCGTGGCCCAGTCCTCGTCGGTCTCCGTCGGCGTCAGGGTGAAGACCTGCCGCACACTGTGCACCGCCGTGTGCAGATTGCCGACCGACCGCAGGCCCTCGCCAGCTTCGTGGACGGCGAGCGAGGCGGTGAGCCGTTCACGCAGCAGCCGGGCGCAACGGCGCTCGATGTCTCTTTCCGCGCCTGGCTGCCGCTCCGCCTCGTCCAGCCGCGCGAGCGTCACCCGCGCCAGCTCGGCGACGGCCTCCTGGCCGGTGGGCGACGTGTCGGGGAGCCTGCCGTGACTCTCCTTCACACCGAGGTAGGTACCGAGAACCGGGTCGAGGGCGATGAGCTCGTCGACGTACGCGTCGGCGACCTCGCGGGGCAGCGGGCTCTTCGTCTGTGACATGCGCACATCCTCATACGGGGACGGGCGCCGCGTCAGCCCGGGCAGCCGGGCTTCTCACCGGATCAGCCCGATTTGGCCGAGGGCGATATGCCCGGCGCGGCGGGCGGCAGCAACGGGCCGCAGTCCCACTGCTGGAATATCAGCCGCGTCTCGACCCGGGCCACTTCACGCTGCGAGGTGAACTCGTCGAGCACCAGCCGCTGCAGATCCGCCGCGTCCGCGACCGCGACATGGACGAGGTAGTCGTCGGGACCGGTGAGGTGGAAGACGGTCCGGGACTCCGGCAGCAGTCTGATCCGGTCCACGAACGGTCCCACCAGCTCCCGGCGGTGCGGCCGGACCTGGACGGACAGCAGGGCCTCGAGACCCCGTCCGAGTTTCGCCGGGTCCAGCCGTAGCTGATGGCCGAGAATCACTCCCGCCCGCCGCAGCCGGGTCACCCGGTCGAGGCAGGTCGAGGGGGCGACCCCGACCTGCGCGGCGAGATCGCGGTACGTCGTCCGTGCGTCGTTCTGCAACAGCCGCAACAGATGAAGATCCACCGGATCGAGTACGACAGAATCGGCCATGGCGCGAACGTAACACGGGATGTGGCGCCCGAACCCCGCCCGGTGTTCAGGCTTCCGCCCATGGACTCCGTTGTGTACGACAAGCAGGGCGCGCAGAGCGCGCAGGACGACCTGGGCGGAAGCGGCCGGGTCCTGGCGGCGGCTCCTTCCCGGGCACTCGCCACCGAAGCCGTGCATGCCGGCCGGGAGGATCTGGCGGCTCTGGGGCTGCACGCGGCCCCGATCGACCTGTCCACCACGTATCCGTCGTACGACAGCCGTGGTGAGGCCGCCCGGATCGACGCCTTCGCGGCCGACGGCGCCGAACCGGAGGGCCCGCCCGTCTACGCCCGTCTCGGCAATCCGACCGTCGCCCGCTTCGAGACCGCCCTCGCGCGGCTCGAAGGCACCGAGAGCGCGGTCGCCTTCGCGAGCGGTATGGCCGCGCTGAGCGCCGTCCTCCTCGTACGGAACACGATGGGGCTGCGCCATGTCGTCGCCGTACGTCCCCTGTACGGCTGCAGCGACCACCTCCTCACGGCAGGGCTGCTCGGCAGCGAGGTCACCTGGGTCGACCCCGCCGGCATCGCCGACGCGCTGCGTCCCGACACGGGCCTCGTGATGGTCGAGTCCCCGGCCAATCCGACGCTCGCCGAGCTCGACCTCCGGGCCGTGGCGCATGCCTGCGGCTCCGTTCCCCTCCTCGCCGACAACACCTTCGCCACGCCCGTGCTGCAACGGCCCGCGGAACACGGCGCGCGTCTGATCCTGCACAGCGCGACCAAGTACCTGGGCGGACACGGGGACGTGATGGCCGGAGTGGTCGCGTGCGACGAGGAGTTCGCCCGGAAGCTGCGCCAGGTGCGGTTCGCGACGGGGGGTGTCCTGCATCCGCTGGCCGGCTATCTGCTGCTGCGTGGCCTGTCGACCCTGCCGGTACGGGTCCGGGCGGCGTCCTCGAACGCCGCGGAGCTCGCCCTTCGGCTCGCCGCCGATCCGCGCGTGGCCCGCGTCCACTACCCGCGCATCGGCGGCGCCATGATCGCTTTCGAGGTCCACGGCGACCCGCACGACGTGATCGCCGGAGTCCGGCTGATCACCCCCGCGGTCAGCCTCGGCAGCGTCGACAGCCTCATCCAGCACCCGGCCTCCATAAGCCACCGCATAGTCCCCACAGCCGACCGGCACGACGCAGGAGTCAGCGACCGCCTGCTGCGCCTGTCGGTAGGCCTGGAGGACGTGGACGACCTGTGGTCCGACCTGGAGGGAGCACTGGGGTACACCAGCGAGGGCTGAGGCCCTGGAGACACGTCCCCTCGGCGGCACCTCGGAGGCACCCCATCGTGCCCGGCGTCTCGGCAGCGCCCGACGGCACCGTGGCGCAGGCAGTGCCTGCCGGCACCAGCGGTGGAGCGGGCGGGTCCGCGGACCCGCCCGCGCGGCCTGCGGGCTCTCGGGCCCGCGGACGGACGCGGCCGCAAACGGGCGGGCCCGCGGGCCGGCGGGGCCGCAGGCGGAGCGGGTCGCGGACCCGAGGTCTCGGGGCCGGCTAGTTCCGGCGGGCCCGCGTTCCCTGCTGTGCGTGGCTCTGGTCGTACGGCAGACGTGAGCTCACCGGGGTCGCGTCCAGACGGGCGGTGATGACCAGGGTGCCCTCCTCGATCTGGTAGTCGAGCGGGAGACCGAGGCTGCGCATGGCGGCCACCATGCCGGTGTTGGACGCCTGCGTGACGGCGTACACGCTCTCGCAGCCGGCCTCGACGGCCATCGTCACCAGGCGGCCGAGCAGCTCGACGCCGATACCGCGCCGCTGCCAGTCGTCCTCGACGAGCAGTGCGACCTCCGTCTCGTCGCCGTCCCAGAGGAGATGGCCGAGCCCGACGATCCTGCCGGATGCCGTCTGGACGGCCAGCGTGCGCCCGAAACTGGGGCTGAGCAGGTGGTTGAGGTAGCGGTCCGCGTCCCCGACGGGTCCGTGGTACCGCATGCTCAGCGTGCGCGGCGAGCAGCGCTCGTGCATCGCCTTGGCGCCCTCGACGTCGGAGGCGTCGGCGCGCCGTACGGTGATCGCGTTGCCTTCGGGCAGCGTCAGCATGTCCTGCCCTCGCGGAATGCGGGGACCGAGCCGCGCGTCCAGCTCGACCAGTGCCCGCGCCCGAGCGAACTCGGTCGGCGTGAACGGCAGATACGGCCGTTCCACGGTGATCACTCCGCCCTCCGGCGCCCGCAGCCGCATCACCGTGTCCTCGAGTGCCCCCTCCACGGGAGCCCCCTCCGCCGGCCGGCCGGATACGGGCGAGGTGGCGGGCAGCGAGCGGATCGTGCAGCGGCCGAGCAACTGCCGCAACGCGAGCGGAAGTTCGGAGGCGTCGAGCGCGGTGCGGGTGGCCAGGCCGAGCACCCGGGTCGGCGCGTCCACCAGATCGTGCGCGTCCGCCCGCTCGATCCAGGTGGCGGTGCCGCCCGCCTGCGCCACGTTGCGGGTGATCTCGGACGTGGCCAGCTCGGCGGGCGCGCGCAGCAGGAACTCGTCGACCGTCCCGTCCGCCAAGGGGTGCGTCTGGAGGCTCAGGATGTCGACCTGGCGCTGCGCCAGCGCCGTGCACAGCGTGGCCAGCGAACCCGGCGCGTCCTTGACCGTCGTCCGCATCCGCCACAGGACGGTCGCCTCCACCACGGCCACCGGTACGGCGCTTCCCGTCGCCTCCCCGGACGGCCCGCCCGCTCGCCCGTCCGAAGGCGGCCGGGCGCCGGGATCGCTCGCCGGGGGCGCGTGACCGTGGCGCCGTGCCCACCATGTGTGGAACCCGGCCGTGGCGAAAAGGATCACCGCGGAGGTGACCAGCAGCGCGGGACCGTCCGGCCCGTGCCCGATCAGGTTGGCCACACCGTCCGCGACCGCCACGGCCGTGAACAGTGCGGCGAGTTCGACGAGGTCCCGCCGCCAGTGGTGGACGGGCCGTCCGTGCTTCGCACGCGTCACATCAGACATGTCTGGAGTCATACAGTCACTGTGAAGGAACGGTGTTGCGTGATCACGAACGGCTTGTGACTGATCGGTTAAGTGTCGTTCTGCCCTTTTTATAGTTCTTTTTACGGGTCTTTTGCCTCGAACGGGCGAGCGGGCTGCCCACCTGGTCAGGGCAGCCCGGTCCCCGATCGCCCTGCGCCCGGGGCGTGGCGGCCCTACGTCAGGCGGCGGCCTCCTGTGTCAGTGCCGTCCGTAGCCGCCGGGCCTGTGTCACCACCTTGGACGAGCCGCGGCGCCCGGCGGTCCCGGCGAGATGCGCGAGATCACCGCGCGCTCCGGACCGCTCGGCGCAGTCGGCGGCGACGGCCAGCAGTTCGCCGAGCCCCCGCACCGGGCCGCCGCTCGACCCGTCCGCGGCAAGGTCGGCCAGCAGGGCCGGCAGCAGGTGGCGCAGCACCGACCAGACGGTGGCGTACGCGCCCGTGGCCGCCGCCGTGCGTATCGACTCGGCCAGCCGGGACTGCTTCAGCGCTCCCCTGCACACCAACTCCCCGATGTCCGTGCCGAGCCGGGCGCCGTCGAGGTGCCCCTGTGCGGCGAGGACCAGCAGGGCGTCCACCGCGGCGAGCCGGTCCTCGGGATGCCGGGCCCCGAGCCCGTAGGCCACGCACAGGTGCAGCGCCTCGCCCGCGGTGCCGTCGGCCTCGGCGAGGAGCGGCAGCATCACGGCGTCCGTGCGGCTGTCCTCCACCGCGGCGTTGCTGATGTCGCGCAGCAGACGCGCCGCCACCAGCTCCCGCCGTTCCGGCAGGACGGCCGGCCAGTGCCGCCGGTCCGTGACGTTCCAGTGCCCGCAGTACCAGCGGTCCTTGAACACCGTGAAGGGGCGGCCCAGCAGCCGGAACCCCGGGGGGAACAGGCCCTGTATCTCCTCGAGTTCTCCCAGTTCCACCAGGATGCGGACGCCTGCGGTCCGTCGGCGGCTCTCCGGGAGCAGCGGCGCTTCGGCGGCGAGCCACTGGGCCAGCCGGTACCCCTCGGGGCTGCCGAGAGCGCGGGCCCGTGACGCGGCCTCCGTCGCCGTCGTACGGTCGTCGCGCCGTACCCGCAGCAGCGCCTGCGCGAAGTCGGCCGACCCGGGCCGGGCGTCGAGCCGCCGGTATTCGGTGAGGCGCGCCACCAGCTCGTCGGGCTCCAGCAGCCCGGTGTTCCAGGTGGGAGTGGCCAGCAGGAACGGCATCGGGTCGGCGCGGAGCCGGTAGGCCACCTCCCACAGGCGTGCCTCGAACGCATGGGACAGGGCGCTGTGGTGGCAGTTCCCGCTGGTCGTCCCCTGCTGCACCGCCGCAAGAAGCGTGTCCATGCCGACCTGCTCGAACAGGGCCGCGAGGACGACGTCGAGGCCCCCCGGCGACTCTCGTAAATACCTGCCCGCGTTCGAGTGCCGCGGATCGCCGTCCCTCCACCGGCATCGCGCGACCACGGGTTCGAGGGCCTCCACGAGAGCGTCCCGGTCGCGGTGGGCGTGGCGCACCAGGCCGTCGAGGGCGCGCTCGAACGCGGCGACGTCACCACCGGAGGCCAGCAGCGCGCTGACCTCCTCGGCCAGTTCGGCCACCGACTCCGGTGCCGTCGCCAGTCGTGCCCGCTCCGGAACAGGCGGCAGCACCTCCTCCTGGACCACCGAAGCGGAGCCGGGAGCCTCGATGCCGAGGACTCGCTGGGCCCGCAGCCGCAGTCCCGGGCTCAGGTCGGCGGTGAGCTCGCCGAGCCGATCCCGCGCGTCATCGGAGTCGGACAGTGCCGTGACATGGCGCTCCACCAGCTTCAGCGCGCGCTCCTGCACTTCCGTGTCCTCGTGTCCGAAGGCCTCCGCCACCGCGGGCAGCAGCACATCCGCCGTGGACGGATCGCGTTTGAGGACCTTGCCCAGCAGGACGAGCTGGGCCCGTACCAGCTTCTTCTCGGTTCGGAAGAGCACACCCGAGGACATCTCGGCCAGTTGCCGGGACGTCAGCTCGCCGTCCAGTGCGAACGAGGCGAGCACTGATTGCGCGTGCCAGGCGACGGCCGGAAGGGCCTGGCAGGCGAGCGCCGTCCAGTCGGCGGTGCGCTCGCGTTCCTCGTCACGTGTCGGGCCGAGGGACGACAGCAGGCGAAGGAACACCCTCTGGTCGGCGAGGGTGCCGCCGCGCAGCAGCCGGGCCACACAGGCGTCCACCAGGACCTCGCGGTCGAGGCTGCCCTCCTCGGCCAGTTCGGCGAGGGCGTTGTACCAGCTGCCCGGTCCGTCGCCGAACAGCCAGGCGATCTGCCCCGTGACGTCCGGTGATTCGAAGAGCGCTGCGATCATCCGGGGCAGGTGCGGCTCCTTGCGCAGCCGCTGCGCCACGGTGCCTCCGCTGTGCCACGAAGCTCCGATGTGCTCGAACCAGCCCTGCACATAGGCGTCGGTCGTCGGAACCTCGCATCCGGACAGCCCCACCAGACCCGACAACAGGGCGAACGGGAGCCGGGACGTCGCCGGCCGGTCGGCGAGCCGGTGCGTCAGGTCGGCGAGCCAGTCGGACTCGCGGTCGCCCAGCACATGGAGGAGGACACCGGGGGAGGCCTGGGACCAGCGCATGTCGGCTGCGGCGATCCAGGTCGCCGCGCCGGCGGCTCCCGTGTGACAAGCGGCTCCCGCCGCGTGCAGCGCGGGATAGGCCACCCGGGATCCCGCGTTCCACGGCGCGGTCCGCAGCTCCTTGCGGAGTTCCTTCAACGCGGGCAGACAGGACCGGCGTTCGCCGTCGGTCATCCCGTCCAGAAGACCGGCGGCCTCGACCGTGCGCCCCGCCCGTACCGCCGTCAGCAACGCTTCGCCGCTCATCGCACATCGCCCCCGTCGACCGGAACCTCCAGGAATTCCCCGCGCCGGCCGCCGGCCGGAGCCGGGCTGTCGCCGTGCTCGGCCCGGGCGCCCCGCCGCACCATCCGCACCGCGAGCGCATGCTTGCAGGGCCCGCGTCCGCCCCGGTACTTGGCCCACCACAGACAGGAGCAGCTCAGCGTTCCCGCGTCGTCGCGGACCCGGTGCACATGTCCGTCGTCGGCCGTCACCGTGCCGATGGCGCCGTCCAGGGAGACCGCGCCCGCGGAGACCAGCGCGCGGGCCGACCGCAGGCGCGGATTGTGCCGCTCGACCCGCCCCGCGTCGTAGGGCAGTTCGCGGTGGAAGTACGCCGCCTCCGCGGTGTCGTACCCCACGCGTCCCGAGGTGCCCAGCCGGACCAGGGCGGCTCTGACCCGCTCGGCCGGCAGGCCGGAGGCGGCTGCCAGGTCTCCGACGTCGACGCGCGGCTCCCAGGCCAGGAGGACCGCGATCAGCTCCGCGTCCTCGGCTGCCTCGTCGGTGGCGAGGGCCTCGAGAACCCCGCCCTCCCCGGAGAAGCCCCGGGAGGCGTCCGGCGACAGCGTGAGCGTGAGCCGCATGCCGGGCAGGACGGCTTCCCAGGCGGCGGCGACGGCTTCGCCGCCGACCGGTGGGCCGTACACCCGCAGGGACGTCGCATGGCGCAGCACCCGTTGGAGCGCGATCAGCCGCTCGGGGCCGGGCAGACACACCGCACCCGGAACCGGCCGGGTCGTCGGACGCAGTCCCCGGCCGGCCGGTACCACCCACCGCGAGGCAGCGCCCGACGTCCCGCGCGCGGTGCCGCGCGGCAGCGAACGCAGGAACCGCACGGCCTCCGCCGCGGGCAACTCGGCCCGCAGATCGAATCCGGCCGCTATCACCTGGGCCTCGGCGAATCCTCGTAGCCAACGGTCGGGCAACGGCACCTTCTTCTCCACCACCGGTCCGTCCAGCGTGGTCACGGCCATCTCGTCGGGGCCGACCCGAAGGTGCAGCGGATCATCCGTGCCGAGACGCGAAAGGGCTTCGCGCAGCGGGTTGTTGACGTCGACATTGGTCGTCCCGTGCCCGATCTCGTCACCGTCGAGGCCCGCCGTCAGGACGTCCAGACGCGCGTACACCCCGCCACATCCGGAGAAGGACTCGAACCGGAGGCGGTCGCCGTTGCCCGTGACCACCGGGTCCAGGGAGGCGCGGAGCTGCGGCTGGTAGTAGCGCGCCGCCGCGACATCCGCCACCGCCAGCAGCCCCGCGGCCGCCACTTGAGGCGACGTCAGAAAGCCCGCGAAGAATCGCGGATGGTCCTCGATCCCCGTGGGCGTCGCGCCCCGCGAGGTCTCAAGTCCCAGGCGCGGTCCGTCCGGTGCGGACTCCAGCGCGGAGGGTCGGGTGTAGGCCACGGCCTGCAACGATCGCGTCATGGGAAAACCGTAGACGCGACCACTGACAATCGCCTCTGACCTGCGACGACCTGCTCGCTAGGTGACTTCGGCGCGGGTCCGCCGCGCGGCGCGCCGGGGTACGGTCCCGGCGCGCGGCACGGCGGTTCGGCGCGCCTACTGCCCCACGCGCCCCGGCTGGAGCACCTGCGTGAACAGCACGGTCCCGTCCTGTTCGCGGAGCCGCACCGTCAGCTCGCCGCTGTCGCCGTCGATGTCGACCTCGCCGAAGAACTGATAGCCCCCGGCGGGCGAGACGTTCGAGGCGACGGGCGCCTTCACGAACACCCGCTCCGGACCGAACGTGCCGTCCAGCGCGCTCGCCGGGAAGGCGCCGGCGTTGAGCGGACCGGAGACGAACTCCCAGAACGGCTCGAAGTCGGCGAAGGCGGCCCGCGACGGCTGGTAATGCTGCGCCGAGGTGTGGTGCACGTCGGCCGTGAGCCACACGGTGCCCGTGATCCGCCGGTGCTTGACGAAGCGCAGCAGCTCGGCGATCTGCAGCTCACGTCCGAGGGGCAGACCCGGGTCGCCCTGCGCCACGGCCTCGAAGTTCGGCTGTCCCTCGGTCGTGTCCGGCACGACGAGGCCGAGCGGCATGTCCGCGGCGATCACCTTCCACACGGCACGCGAGCGCGACAGCTCGCGCTTCAGCCACTCCAGCTGTTCGGCGCCGAGGATCCCCTGCGGATCCGTGGTCTGGTTGTCAGGGGAGTTGGCGTTGCGGTAGGTGCGCATGTCGAGGACGAACACGTCCAGGAGCGGCCCGTGGCGCATGACCCGGTGCACACGGCCCTCCCGGTCGCCGGGCCGCAGGGTCGAGACGGGGAAGTACTCGCTGAACGCGCGCCGGGCCCGGGCCGCCAGGACGTCGACGCTCTTCTCGGTGTAGCGCGTGTCCGTGGTCGCGATCACCTCGCCCGGGTACCAGTTGTTGCGCACCTCGTGGTCGTCCCACTGGATGACGGACGGCACCTGGGCGTTGAACCGTCTGAGGTTCTCGTCGAGCAGGTTGTACCGGAAGTTGCCGCGGAACTCCGCCAGCGACTCGGCGACCTTGGACTTCTCCTCGGTCGTGATGTTCCGCCAGGTGCTGCCGTCGGGGAGTGCGGCGGTCGCGGCGAGTGGGCCGTCCGCATAGATGTTGTCGCCGCTGCACAGGAAGAAGTCGGGGTCGAGCCGGGCCATCGCGTCGTAGATGCGGTAGCCGCCGATGTCCGGGTTGATGCCCCAGCCCTGCCCCGCCAGGTCGCCCGACCACAGGAAGCGCACGCCCCGGCGTCGCCCGTGCGGCGTCGTACGAAATGTTCCGCTCACCGGCTCGCCGGTGCGCCGCGGGTCGTCGGGGTCGGCGAGCAGGACGCGGTAGTGGATCTGCTCGCCGGAGGGCAGCCCGCGCGGCCGCGTGGTCCCCGTGAAGTCCGTGTCGGGGCCCAGCAGCGGACCGTGCCATCTGCGCGGGTCGCGGAACGACTCGGTCGCCGAGGTCTCGACGATCATCCGCGCGGGGCGGTCGGAGCGGACCCACACCAGGCCGGAATCGGCGGTCACATCGCCGGCCTGGACGCCCCAGCCCGCCTTCGGCCGGCCGGACAGCGCGAACGCCGGTGCGGAGCCGAGTGCGGTGGGGAGGGCGAGTGCCGCCGACGCGGCCAGGGAGCCGCGCAGCACGCTGCGGCGACCGGGGAACGAGCTGAGCGGACGGTGCGACATGGATACGCCTCCGGGGACGGATTCGGCCAGTGTGCAGAGCCACAACTACTGGTGCGCCGCAGCGCACACGGAAACCACGGGTGAACAACCAGCACTGGAAAGTGGGGAATTGGCAGCGTGGTGATAGCGAGGCTGGCCCGGTCTGGTCGGGCCCGAGCGGGCTGGGGTGGGGCGGCTCAGGTTGGAGGCGGGGTGGGACGGGAGACCGGACTGGCCCGGTCAGATGGACCCGGCCTGGCG
>NZ_JBIVVR010000005.1:118549-517106 GCF_044757755.1 Streptomyces sp. NPDC091209
CCCGGCGAACCGGCCTGGCCCGGCGAACCGGCCTGGCCCGGCGAACCGGCCTGGCCCGGCGAACCGGCCTGGCCCGGCGAACCGGCCTGGCCCGGCGAACCGGCCTGGCCCGGAGCGGACGTCCCCGGCTACGCGCGCGGGTGTGGTGCCGCCGCCCGTGTGATGTCCCCGTTCGCCGGCGGGCCTCAGGGCGCCGAGGGCTCCCGCCGGGCGCCGTGGTCGCGCACGGCGTCCGCCATCAGGCGCACGCCGTCCCGTATCCGCGCGGGCGGCAGATGGGCGTATCCCAGTACCAGCCGTACGCCGTCCACGGCCGTCTCTCCGTAGTGCGCGGAGGACCGGACCACCACGCCCGCCGCCGCTGCCCGTCCCAGGAAGCGGTCCTCCGGCCCGTACCGGTCGGGCAGCGCGGCGACGACGTGCAGGCCCGCCGCGATCCCGGACACCCTCGCGCCGGGAAAGTGCTCCTCCAGGGCCGCGACGAGGACGTCACGCCGCTCCCGGTAGGCGCGCCGGCAGCGACGGAGGTGACGGTCGTAGTCGCCACGCTCGACGAAACGGGCCAGCAGCGCCTGGTCGAGAACCGGGTTGCCGAGGTCCATGGTGCGTTTGCGTTCGACGACCTCTTCGACGAGGGACGCGGGGACGAGCAGCCAGCCGAGCCGCAGCCCCGGGGCGAGCGACTTGCTGACCGAGCCCGTGTACGCGACCTGCTCGGGGTCGAGCCCCTGGAGGGCACCCACCGGGGCTCGGTCGTAGCGGAATTCGCCGTCGTAGTCGTCCTCGATCACCAGCCCGTCCACGGACCGGGCCCAACCGAGGAGTTCCGTGCGGCGCCGCGCCGAGTACGCGATCCCCGTGGGGAACTGGTGAGCGGGCGTCGTCACCACGGCGTGTACACCCGAGGCCTGGAGCGGAGCCAGGGCGAGGCCCTCGTCGTCCAACGGCAGCGGTACGGTGCCGATGCCGGCCGAGGCGAACAACGAGCCGTGCTCCGGGCTGCCCGGATTCTCGACGCCCACGCCAGGTGTCCCGCGCGCGTGGAGCACGAATCCGAGCAGTGCCATCGCCTGCGCGACCCCGGAGACCACGATGACGCGTTCCGCGTCCGCGACCACCCCCCGGCGGCGGACGAGCAGTTCGGCGAGAGCGGTCCGCAGCCTCGGCAGACCACGCGGATCGGGGTACCCCAGCGCATGGTGGGGCAGTTCGGCCAGTACCCCGCGGTGCGCGGCGGCCCACGCCGCACGCGGAAAGAGGGCCAGGTCGGGGGTTCCCGCGACGAAGTCGGCCCGCACCCCGGCCGGCCGCGGGGCACGGTCACGCGCGAGCGGGCCGACCGCGCGCACCGCGCCGCCGACCCAGGTACCCGCACCGCGGTCGCTGCGCAGATACCCCTCCGCCGTCAGCTGCTCGTACGCCTCAGTGACCAGCCCCCGCGACACGCCGAGATCACCGGCCAGCTCACGGCTGGACGGCAGCCGGGTGCCGGGAGCGAGCCGCCCGGACCGGACCGCCTCGCGCAGCGCGGTCTGAAGTGTGCGTCCACGCGCGCGGGGTGGAGTCGCCGCGGCCGGCAGGAGCAGCTCCCAGGCGGCCGTCCAGGGTGCCGCGCCGACTGGAGCGGGATTCGGCGGGCCGCCTCGATTGGTCCCCGATGACGTCATGGAAGTGGACCTTAAGCCGGACCACGTCCGTTCGTAGCGTCACCTTCATGAACGCCACCACCACCCGGGGGACGCTGCTCGCCGCCCTCGCCTGTGTCCTCGTCGGAGGTTCCTTCTCCGCCAACAGTGTCCTTGGCCACTACCCGTACGCGGGCGGTCAGTTCCTGCGCTACGGCCTCGCCTGTGTCCTCCTGCTGCCCCTCGTCGGCCGGGGCGGCGGCGCCCCGCTGCGCCGACTCAGGGCAGGCCAGTGGGGGCGCCTCGCGTTGATCGCGGCCGTCGGCATGCTCGGCTTCAACCTCGCGGTACTCGCCGCCGAGCGGACGGCCGAGCCGGCGGTCCCCGGAGTGTTCGTGGGCTGCGCCCCGGTCCTCGTGGCCGTGCTCGTGCCTCTTCAGGAGAGCCGTCGTCCACGACGCCGTGTCCTGTACGGGGCGTTGCTCGTCGCACTGGGAGCCCTGGCCGTTCAGGGGTGGGGCCGCACCGACGGGGCCGGGATCGCGTACTCCCTGGGCGCGCTGGCCGGGGAGGCCGGGTTCGCCGTACTCGCCGTACCGGTACTGCGGCCGCTCGGTCCCCGGCTGCTGTCGGCCACCGTGTGCGGGCTCGCCGCGGCGGAATCGGCGGTGGCCGGGGTGGTCACCGGCCGCGGAGCGTGGCTGCGGGTGCCGGACGCCACCGAGGCGACCGCGCTGCTGTGGCAGGCGGCGGTCGTCACGGTCGTCGGCTTCGTCTGCTGGTACATGGGTGTCCAGCGCATCGGCGCGGAGCGCGCCACGCTCTTCTCGGGTCTCGTCCCCGTCGCCGCCGCCTGTACCGCGCCGCTCGTGGGCACGGGCGCCTACGGGCCCGCGCAGGCCGTGGGAAGCGCCCTCGTCTGCGCCGGCGTCGCCCTCGGATCAGGCGCGTTGAGTCGCGTCGGCGGACGCGGTTCACGGGCTGCCGCGGGGGACGCCTCAGCGGCTGCCGTCGAGGATGACGCGGGCGACGAGCGCCGGGTCGTCGTTCATCGGGACGTGGCCGCAGCCGGGCAGCCGCACCAGCCGCGCCCGCGGAATGATCTGCTTGGCCCGGACGCCCTGGCGGCGCATCAGCAGCCGGTCGCGGGTGCCCCAGGCCACGGTGACGGGCAGTGCCGGGATGTCGTCCGTGAACTGGACGTCCGTGCCCGACCGGAGGGTCTCGGCGAATCCCTCGGCGTGGGCGAGCGCGAGGGTCTCGGCGACGACCGCGTCCGGTGAACGGCGGCCGGGCCGCGCGTAGATGGTGCTGGTCAGCACCGTCCGTCCGGCCGCCGAGCGGGAGAGCCGCTCGATGACCGGGACCGGCATGCGCCGGGCCGCCGCTCGCATGGCGATCAGCAGACCGAAGGCGTAGCGCCGCTCCACCGGTGACCAGAAACCGGCGGGCGAGAGCGCCGTGACGGACCGTACGAGCTTCTCGCGGCCCAGTTCCAGGGCCAGCAGCCCACCGAGCGAATTGCCGGCCACATGGGGCCGCTCGATGTCGAGCGCCTCGCACAGAGCGCCGAGCACGGGAACCACCGTCGGCAGATCGTGGGTGAGTCCTTCGGGCAGCGCCGGGGACTCTCCGAAGCCCGGGAGGTCGACCGCTATGACGTCGCGTTCGGCCGCGAGGATGGGGACGACCGGGTCCCAGGCCTGCCGGTGGTGGCCGATCCCGTGCAGCAGGAGCAGCGGTTCACCGGTGCCCACGCGCGCGTAGGACAGGGTGACCGCCCTCGGGCCGCGCGGGGAGGGGAGGCTGACGGTGACCGTGTCGGACATGGGACTGCTCCTCGTCTGGACGCCGTGACGAACCAACTCGTAGACAGCTTGTCAGCAACTGCTACCGACGGGTAGCCCCCGTCTCCGGATCCCGCCCCGTCCTCGGCGCCCGCTATCGCGCCCTGTGCACCTCCACATTGAAATCCGCGTGCCCGATGCCCTGGAAAAGGCTCATCCACAACGGCAGATACATTTCCGCGGCCCGGGCCGTCCGGATGCCCCCGAGGTCGAGCACCCGGTGCGCGGGCCAGCCGAACTCGCCCAGGAGCGACGTCACCTGCTCCTTGGCGCCCCCGTCGTCACCGGAGACGAAGATCTGGTGCTCGCCCGGCACCCTGGCGGGGTCGACCATCACTTGGCAGTTGACGGTGTTGAGGCTCTTCACCACGCGGGCCTGCGGGAACGCGCGCTGGATCTGCTCGCCCACGCTGTCCGACCCGACGGGGGAGAGGCGCATCTCGCCGTCCTCGAACGCCAGCGGGTTGGAGACGTCGAGCAGCACCTTGCCGTCCAGATGTTCCTCGCCCGCCGACCGCAGCACGGTGAGGGCGACCCGCCCGCCCACCGCGTTCACGACCACCTCCCCGAACGCCGCGGCCTCCGCGAACGTGCCGTGACGTGCCGTGGGACCCGAACCGCCGGCCCACTCGACGGCCGCCGGGTTGTCCTTCGTGCGCGAGCCCAAGGAGACCTCGTGGCCCAGTTCGACCAGTTTGCCGGCGAGCGAGCGCCCCACGTCGCCCGTGCCCAGAACCCCGTATCGCATCGTCGTTCCTCCCGTGTCGAGACCGCGGGCCACCGGCGGCCCCGCGGCCATTCTGGTACCGAGGCGGCGATTTCGCCTGGACACGAGGGAAGGTGTCGGGTGGGATGGTGCGGTGGCAATCGACACCGTGACCGATGTGTTCGAAGAACATCGCCCCGTCCTGATGGGCGTGGCGTACCGCATGCTCGGCCGGGTGGCCGACGCGGAGGACATCGTCCAGGAGGCGTGGCTGCGCTGGTCCGCCGACGACCGGACGGACGTGCGCGAACCGCGCGGCTATCTGGTCCGCGTCACCACCCGGCTCGCCATCGACCGGCTGCGCCAGGTCCAGTCGCGCCGTGAGGCCTACGTCGGACCGTGGCTCCCGGAGCCCTACGTCACCGACTTCGGCGACACCGTTCCGGACAGCGCAGACCGGGCCGTCCTCGCGGACTCCGTCTCCCTCGCCGTCCTCGTCGTCCTGGAGTCCCTGTCACCGCTGGAACGCGCCGTGTTCGTCCTGAGAGAGGCGTTCGGATTTCCCTACGCCGACATCGCCGTGGTCCTCGACCGCGGTGAACCGGCGGTGCGTCAACTCGCCGGGCGGGCGCGCAAGCACGTGGAGGAACGGCGGCCGCGCTACGAGGTCGACCCGGACGAACGCCGTGACCTCACCGAACGGTTCCTCGCCGCGGCGGGAGAAGGCGATCTGGAGGGACTCATGTCCCTGCTGGCACCGGAGGCACGGCTCATCGGCGACAGCGGAGGCCTGACCCAGGCGCCGCTGCGCGTCCTCGACTCCGCCGACAAGGTCGGACGGTTCGTCATCGGCGTCAGCAGGAAGGGTGTGCCCGGCCTGTCGTTCCGCTTCCTCGAGGTCAACGGCGGTGTGGCGGTGCTCGCGCTCTCCGACGGCAAACCGGACAGCATCATCCAACTGGACGTCGCGGACGGCCGTGTCCAGTGTGTCTACATCGTGCGCAACCCCGAGAAGCTGGTGTCGCTCTCCGCCGGCTGACCCCTTCCGAACGCCTCCGCCCGAGGTACCGCAGGACAGCGAAAGCCCCCGTCTTTGGACGGGGGCTTTCGGCGTTGTGTCACGGACATCTCCGGGCGAGAACACCCCGTGAACGCTCCGCGGCGGGACACCTGTGCAATCCATAAGGGATCGAGGATTGGTCTTGACCAAGGGTGGGGGCGGCCCTATCGTCGCAGGGATAGTGCAGGAACCTTTAATAAACAAGGGCGTTAAAACGCCGCCGGGCCACGGCGATTGCGGAGGACAGGGTGGGGACCACGCAGTTGGAATCGGTGCCGGAACCTAAGTACTGGCATCTCAAGACCGTGCTCAGTGAGGCACTGGACTCCGAATTCACCGTGGGCGAGATCCTGCCCAACGAACGTGATCTGGCGGCCCGCTTCGGTGTCGCCCGGGCCACCCTGCGCCAAGCACTCGAACAGCTCGAACTGGAAGGCCGGCTGCAGCGCCGTCGCGGCGTGGGCACCACGGTCGCCCCGCCGCGTATGGGCGTGGCCGTCGGAACCGAACAGCAGGTGTGGCCGGGGGCGGCGGGCGACGCCTGGCACGCCGCGGACTGCGCCGTGGCGGCGCCGCCCGCGTCCGTGGCCGGCATCCTGGAGACGGCCGTCGGCGAGCTGGTGCACACCGTGCGCCGTTCGCGGGTGACGCACGGTCAGCCCGTGGCCGCCGAGCTGCTGTACATCCCGGCGTCCTCGGTGCCGGACCTCTCGGCGATCGACGCGCCCTCGGGTGCGGCACGCGCGCGTGCCGTGCTGCGGGAGCTTCAGCGACTGGAACTGGAAGGCCAGGACCGTGCCGTCGAGCTGGGCTCGGCCCGTGCGGACGACGCCAAGGAGCTCGACCGCCTTCCCGGGGCGCCCGTTCTGGTCGTCACGACCCGTTTCTTCACCGAGGGGCGCACCGCCGCGGTGTCCGTGGCGACGTACCGGGCGGACACCTGCCGGCTCACCTTCGGCGACTCGGGCGGCGTGGAGATCACCCACGACCCGGAGCGTCGCGCCTCCTGAGCCGCCCTGCCCGGACCCGCAGCTCTCTTGAGCCGGTCCCCGGACAACACCCGGCGCGCCCCGGAACACTCCGGGGCGCGCCGTATTTTGTGGCTGTGGCTGTGGCTGTGGCTGTGGCTGTGGCTGTTCGCCGGCGCCTGGCGCCGGCCGCCGCGTCGCTCTGGCTTCAGCGGCGCGCCGTCACGGTCCCCTCCACCGCGAACAGCTCCTCCTCCACATGGTCGAGGGCCAGCCGAAGCGCCCCGGTCGCCACGGCCGCTTCCCCGAGCATCGAGAGGGCCACCTTGGGCGGGCGCAGGCAGTAGCGCGCCAACTCCCGCCGCAGCGGCTCCAGTACGCCGTCCAGTCCGGCCGCCCAGCCGCCGACGACGACCAGCTCCGGATCGAGGGCGAGGACCAGGGCCGCCACGTCGTGCACCAGCCGCTGGATGAAGCGGTCGACCGCCGCGCGTGCCCGCTGGTCGCCCCCCTTGGCCAGCGCGAAGACCTTGGCGACCGCCTGCTCGTCGAGCGGGTGCAACGGCTCGTCCGTGGTCGACAGCAGCGTCTCGGGCGTGACGTCGCGGCCCAGCAGATGCAGCGCGCCGATCTCGCCGGCCGCCCCGCCGTATCCCCGGTGCAGCCGCCCGCCGATCAGCGATCCGGCGCCCGGGCTCAGCCCCGCCAGGACGAACACCACGTCGTCGGACTCGGTCGCCGCACCCTTCCAGTGCTCGGCGACCGCCGCGGCGTTGGCGTCGTTCTCCACGAGCACCGGGCACTTGAAGGAACGGCTCAGCCGCTCGCCCAGCGGCAGGCCCGTCCACTCCGGGAGCGCCGTTCCCAGGCGTACCGTGCCGTCCGCCTCCACGATGCCGGGGCTTCCCACGCCCACCGCCCGCAGGGAGCTGCGGGCGACACCGGCCCTGCGCAGCAGCTCGGCGACCGCCACCCGCAACCGTTCCAGCCGCTCGTCGGCGGACGCCGTCTCCTCCACGTCCTTGGCCATCGCGCCCATCACGCGCCCGTCCAGGTCCGCGAGCAGCGCCGCGACACGGTGCGGGCCGATCTCCAGGCCCAGCAGATGCCCCGCCTCGGCACGGAACCGGAACCTGCGCGCCGGACGCCCCTGGCGCCGTGTGGCGCCCTCCTCGGCCGCCTTCTCGACGACGAGCCCGTTCTCGATCAGCCCCTCGACGACCCCTTCGACCGTCGGCCGTGACAATCCGGTCACCCGGGTGATCTCGGTGAGGGTCGCGCAGTCCGTGGCACGCAAGGCGTGCAGCACCACCGCGGAATTGATCCGTCGCAGCAGAGAGGGATCCCCGCCGGTCAACTGCCCCAACGTCCGTCCTCCCAGCTTGTACGCGTGTTGGCCGGATCGTACTCGTCGCGGAGGACCCCGGCGAGAGCCGGGGACCCTTTCCCGCGCGCGGGTTGCCGTCAGCCCGGCGCCACGAACCCCGACTCGTAGGCCGCGATGACCGCCTGCGTACGGTCCCGGGCCCCGAGCTTCGCCAGGACGGAGCTGACATGCGACTTCACCGTCTCCGTCCCGACGACCAGTCGCGCGGCGATCTCGGCGTTCGACAGGCCCCGGGCCATCAGCCGCAGCACGTCCGCCTCCCGCTCGGTCAGCGCGGCCCGCTCCATGGCCGCCCGCGCCGCCCGATTGCCCCCGCTGTCCCCGTACTCGGCCGCCAACTGCCGTACGGAGGCGGGGAACAGCAAGGACTCGCCCTCGGCCACCAGTCGCACCGCGTGCACGATCTCGGCCGGCCGAGCCCGCTTCAGCAGGAAGCCGTCGGCACCCGCGCGCAGCGCCTCGTAGACGTATTCGTCGTTCTCGAACGTCGTCACCACGAGGATCTTCGGCGGATCGGTGACGGTCCGCAGCACCGCGCGGGTGGCCTCGATGCCGTCCATCAGCGGCATCCGGACATCCATGGCGACCACGTCCGGCCGCAACCGCCGGACCAGGGGGATCACCGCGGCGCCGTCGGCCGCCTCGCCGACCACCTCGATGTCGGGCTGCGCCTCCAGAACGGCGCGCAGCCCCGCGCGTACGAGGGGTTCGTCGTCGACGAGCAGAACGGTGACCGGCATCCGGCCAGCGTAGATCAACTCAACGGGAGCTCTGCGTGCACCTGCCAATCACCTTCGTGCGGGCCCGTCCGGGCGCTGCCGCCGAGCAGCGCGGCCCGCTCCCGTATGCCGCGCAGGCCGCTGCCGCGTCCGGTTCCCGCTCTGCCGTCCGGCAGCGGATTGCGGATCTCCAGGGCGAGCGTGCCGTCCCTGACCTCGATACGGACGCGCACCGGGACGCTCCCGGCGTGCCGCAGCACATTGGTGAGCGACTCCTGGAGGATGCGGTAGCCCTCCCTGGAGACCGGACCGGGCACGGTCTCGAGCGGGCCCGTCACCTCGGCGTCCACCTTGGCTCCCGAGGTGCGCGCCGACTCCAGCAGTCGGTCGGCGTCGGTCAGCGTAGGACGGCCGCTCACCGGACGCCGCGCCTCGCGCAGCACACCCAGCACCCGCTCCAGGTCCTCCAGGGCGGCCCGTCCGGTCTCCTCGATGGCGACCAGGGCGCGGCCGGTGAACGCCGGGTCGCCGGCCGCCCGCGCGGCGCCGGCCTGCACCACCGCGACAGTGAGCGCGTGGCCGATGGAGTCGTGGAGCTCACGGGCGATGCGGTTGCGCTCCAGGAGTTGTTCGGTGCGCTCCTCCAACGCGGCGAGCCGCTCGGTGGGGGAGGGGCCGAGGAGTCGCCGCGCCAGCGCGGTGGTCAGCTCACCGAGTCCGACCACCGCGCCGTACAGGGCGAGCAGGGGCAAGGGGATGAGCAGCGCGCAGCTCCAGTGCGGGTCCAGGAGCCTCACCACAGGGTCGTTGGACGGCCAGTAGCCGAGGGCCGCCCTGGTGAGATCGACGGCGAACATGGGCAGCCAGATGGTGGCCATGGACGTCACCACGCTCAGCAGGAGGCGGGCTTCCAGCCAGAGCACGGTCCGCCACCGGTCCCGTCGGCCGGCCGAAGGAGTGATCGAGAACGCCGTGTCCTCGCCGCTTCGCTCTCCCGGTGCCAGCATGAACCGCGCCTGCACACCCTCGCCCCGCCGCACGGCCGGGATCAGCCCCAGCGGGGCGAGCATCAGCGCGGGCACCCACGGCCTCGTACTGTCGATGTACAGCCACACACTGACGAACAGCATCGGCACCCACAGGTGCAGCAAACGCGTGTACGTCGTCCCCCACAGCAGCGGGCGCAGAAACCGGGCCATCGCGTCATCGTGCCAGCCGGCACTGACAACGGGCCTCCCCCGGGCGGGGGAGAGGATCCCCACCGGCGGGGGAGGCGAGGACCCGTCGTCGGCGGCCACGCTGGGGCCATGACCAGCATCGACGTCCAAGACCTGACCAAGGAGTACGGCAGCAGGCGCGCCGTGGACGGCCTGACCTTCAGCGTTCTCCCGGGCCGCGTCACCGGATTCCTCGGCCCGAACGGCGCCGGGAAGTCCACCACCATGCGGCTCGTGCTGGGCCTGGACCGGCCCACTTCCGGCACCGCCACCGTCGGGGGCCGTGCCTACGCCACCCTCGACGAGCCGCTCCGGAAGGTGGGCGCCCTGCTCGACGCCGGGGCCGCGCACGGATCGCGGACCGCCCGGGACCATCTGCGGGTGCTCGCCGCCACGAACCGCATCCCCGAACGCCGGGTGGACGACGTCCTGGACGAGACCGGGCTCGCCCCGGTGGCCCGGCGCCGCGTGACGACGTACTCCCTGGGCATGCGCCAGCGGCTGGGCATCGCGGCCGCACTCCTCGGTGATCCGCCCGTCGTGCTCCTCGACGAACCGTCGAACGGCCTCGATCCGGAGGGAATCATCTGGATCCGGGAGCTGCTGCGCCGACTGGCCCGGGAAGGGCGCACCGTCCTCGTCTCCAGCCACCTCATGAACGAGACCGCGTCCTTCGCCGACCACCTCGTCGTCCTCGGCCGCGGCCGGCTTCTCGCCGACATGCCCATGCGCGAGTTCATCCACGCACGCGTGCAGCCTCGCGTCCGGGTACGCAGCACGGACAGCGGCGCGTTGGCGGGCCTGTTCGTGGAGCACGGCATCGAGGCCGTCGAGGGCGCGGACGGCCGCTGGACCGCCCTCGACGCGCGGCTGGAGGACATCGGGCGCCTCACCTCGGCCGCCGGGCTCCCCATCCTCGAACTCGCCGCGGAGGAAGGCACGTTGGAGCAGGCATACCTGGATCTGACAGCCACCGAGACCGAGTTCGCCGCCGCCCCGGCCCAGCCTCAGGAGGTCTGACCGTGTCCTTCGCACCCGCACTCCGCGCGGAACTGCTCAAGATCCGAACCCTGCGCTCGCTTCTCTGGGGCCTGCTCGCCGTCCTGGCGGCGACGGTGGCGTTCTCGGCGCTCGCCGGACTCGACGACTCCGGCGCGCCGGACTTCGACGCGCTCTTCTCGACCTTCCTCGGTGTCAGTTTCGGCCAGATCGCCGCCATCACCTTCGGAGCGCAGGCGGTCTCCGCCGAGTACCAGGGCGGTGCCCTGCGCGTCTCGCTGTCGGCGGTTCCCGACCGGGGTCGCTGGTTCCTGGCGAAGGCGGTGGCGATCGGCGGACCGGCCCTGGTCATCGGCCTGGTCACGGGAGTGGCCACTTTGGTCGTGGGGACGTCCGTGCTCGGTTCCCGGGCGAACGGGCTGACCTGGGCGGAAGAACTCCGGGGAGTGGTCGGCTGCGCGCTCTACCTGACCCTGATGGCGCTGTTCGCGGCGGGGCTGGCGGCCGTCCTGCGCAGCGGGGTGGCCACGCTGAGCATCCTGATCCCCTTCCTCCTGATCGTGTCCTTCGTCGTCGGAGGAGGGTCGGGGAGCGTGGCGGACTTCCTGCCGGACAAGGCGGGGCAGACGGTCCTGCACGAGGCGCCGGACGGCGCGCTGGGTCCCTGGAGCGGGCTCGCGGTGACCGCGCTGTGGACCGCCGCGGCACTGGGCGCGGGCGCGTGGTGCGTCCGGCGCCGGGACGCCTGACCGCACCGGCCTCCTGAGGCCTCACCCATTGTCAGTGGCGGCCGCTTTACTGGACGTCATGACCATCGCGCAGCAGCTCGCCGTGATCGACCGGCTGTGCTCCGAGGACTTCCCCGCGGAGCGCGGCCGTTCGGACACCGGCACGGGTGGACCCGGCTACCACATAGCCGAGTTAGTGACGAGCGAGGACTTCCGGGAAGCCGACGGCGTGGCACGTGAGGAGACGGAGGAGCAGTTCGAGGCCGACCGGGACGGTCTCTCGGAGGTGCTCACCCGCCGCTGGGGGAGCCCGGACGTCTTCAGCCTGTCGAGCGTCCTCGACCGGGTGATGGACGGCGAGGACATACCCGAGCCCTGGGGCGTCCTGAGTTCGCACGTGCCCGACGTGCACCTCTGGAAGCCGGAGGGGCACGACCGCTGGGTCGCCCTCGGTATCGCGCAGTGGGACAGCGAACCGCCGTTCCAGCTGCTCGCGGTGATCACGGAAAAAGACCCGCCCTGACTCAGGGGGTCTGTGCCGCCGCCCGCAGGCGGCCGAACTCCTCGGCCATCGTCGCCGCGGTCCAATGCGCGTTGAGCCCACTGGGGTTGGGCAGGACCCATACCCGGCTCGACCCGATCGTCCGCTCCTGCGCGCCGATGCGGGCCTTGCGGTCGTCGAACGCCGCTCGGTACGCGGTCACCCCCACCACCGCCAGCCACCTCGGGCGCAGCCGCTCCACCTTCTCGCCGAGCAGCCGCCCGCCCTCGCGGTACTCCTCGGCACTCAGCTCGTCGGCGCGGGCCGTGGCCCGCGCCACCACGTTGGTGATGCCGAGTCCGTAGGAGAGCAGTTCGTCCTGCTCGGACGGCTTCATGAGCCGTGGAGTGAACCCGGAGAGGTGCAGCACGGGCCAGAACCGGTTGCCGGGCCGGGCGAAGTGATGGCCGGTGGCCGCCGTCATCAGGCCTGGATTGATCCCGCAGAAAAGCACCGAGAGGCCGTCCGCGACGACATCCGGCACGAGCCGGTCGCGGGCGGCCTCCAGGTCCGCTGGGGTGAGCCGGGTCAGAGGATCGCCCCGGGCGTGTAGCCGGCGGCCTCCGGGTGCTGCTTCACGATCTCCTCGACACGGCCGACGACGACGGCCACCTGGTCGGCGGCGGCGCCCGTGAAGGACAGCTTGTCGGCCATCAGCTCGTCGAGCTGTGCGCGGTCCAGCGGGATCCGCTCGTCCGCGGCGAGCTTGTCGAGCAGTTCGTTGCGCTCGGCGCCCTGCTCGCGCATGGCGAGGGCGGAGGCGACGGCGTTCTCCTTGATCGCCTCGTGGGCGACCTCACGGCCGACACCCGCGCGCACCGCGCCCATCAGGACCTTGGTCGTCGCGAGGAACGGCAGGTAGCGGTCCAGCTCGCGGGCGACGACGGCGGGGAAGGCGCCGAACTCGTCGAGGACGGTCAGGAAGGTCTCCAGCAGACCGTCCAGCGCGAAGAAGGCGTCCGGCAGCGCGACCCGGCGCACCACCGAGCAGGACACGTCGCCCTCGTTCCACTGGTCGCCCGCCAGCTCGCCGGTCATCGACGCGTAGCCGCGCAGGATGACCATCAGGCCGTTGACGCGCTCGCAGGAGCGGGTGTTCATCTTGTGAGGCATCGCGGAGGAGCCGACCTGGCCGGGCTTGAAGCCCTCGGTGACCAGCTCGTGCCCGGCCATCAGCCGGATGGTCTTGGCCGTCGAGGACGGCGCGGCCGCGAGCTGCACCAGGGCGGTGACGACGTCGTAGTCCAGGGAGCGCGGGTAGACCTGGCCGACGGAGGTGAAGGCCTGCGAGAAGCCGAGGTGCCCGGCGATCCGCCGCTCCAGGTCCGCGAGCTTGGCCGCGTCCCCGCCCAGCAGGTCGAGCATGTCCTGCGCCGTGCCGACCGGGCCCTTGATGCCGCGCAGCGGGTAGCGCTCCAGCAGTTCCTCGAGGCGGCCGTACGCGACGAGCATTTCGTCGGCGGCCGTCGCGAAGCGCTTGCCCAGGGTGGTGGCCTGTGCGGCCACGTTGTGCGAGCGGCCGGCCATGACCAGCTCCGCGTACTCGCCGGCCAGCTTGGCCAGCCGGGCCAGGACGGCCACCGTGCGGTCGCGCATCAGCTCCAGGGAGAGCCGGATCTGGAGCTGCTCGACGTTCTCGGTGAGGTCGCGGGACGTCATGCCCTTGTGCACGTGCTCGTGCCCGGCGAGGTCGTTGAACTCCTCGATCCGTGCCTTCACGTCGTGCCGGGTGACCTTCTCGCGCTCGGCGATGGAGGCGAGGTCGACCTGGTCGAGGACGCGCTCGTAGTCGGCGATGGCGGCGTCCGGCACCTCGATCCCCAGGTCCTTCTGGGCGCGCAGGACGGCGAGCCAGAGCTGACGCTCCAGCTTGACCTTCTGCTCGGGGGACCAGAGCGTGGCGAGCTCGGCGGAGGCGTAGCGTCCGGCGAGAACGTTGGGGATACGGGGCTTTGCAGGCGCGGGAGTCACGTGTATGGAGCATACCGGCTGCCAGGCGCGGGGCCTGTCAGGTCCGCCGCGTCCCGAATGCGCAGGTCGGGGCGGAGCAGCACCCCCCGGCGGACCGGGGTGTGCGTGAGAGGTGCGGGGACGGGACCGGGGTGCCGTGCGCAGCGGACACCACAGACCACGTCGTCGCTCCTGCCGTCCGCCGGTGGTCCCGGCGAAATACGCTCAACTTCCTTTGAGTAGAAGGCAGTTGTTCATCGTATGTAGGGGAGAGGTATTTTGGTGGACCGTTTTCGCAGGGTCGCTCAGGAGCCCGAACGCGGGGGGCGGCTTCCGTAGCCGGCCTGCGCATGGGGATCCGGGTGGGACTGCTCGCTGCCGACCACAGCGCGCAGACCCCCGTACGCCTTCGAGGTGAACCGGTCGTGGGCGAGCGTGAGCTCCGCCGTGATCAGCTGGTTGCGCTCGTCGTTGACTTCCTCGATCTCCTGCATGAGCTGGGAGTTCTTGGCTC
Organism: Streptomyces sp. NPDC091209; assembly: GCF_044757755.1. Classification (NCBI taxonomy): domain Bacteria; kingdom Bacillati; phylum Actinomycetota; class Actinomycetes; order Kitasatosporales; family Streptomycetaceae; genus Streptomyces; species Streptomyces sp. NPDC091209. The sequence goes on from NZ_JBIVVR010000005.1 coordinate 132,811, forward strand.
GGAGTGCCGTGTTCGCGTTCCGCGCCTCGTCGAGGGCTCTGGCATGACTGCCGAGTCTGATGGCTGTGATGGTGGCCCTGCGGGCCATGGCTTTCTCTCGCTGGGACAGTTCCAGCTCGCGCTTGTGCATGTCCAGCTCGAGACGTCGTCGGTGCTCCGCCAGGACGCTGAGGTCATGCCGTGTGCGGGCGTCGACCTTGTTGACCGTGTGGCGGAGCAGGGCCGCAAGTGCCCCGGTCACGCCCACGATTAACAGGCCGACCCCGACTGCCGCAAACTCCCATGTATGGTGCCAGACGCCCTCGCCCACGAATGTCCAGCCGGCTGTGCAGCTGGCGGTGGACGCGAATGCCAGTCTGTACGCCACGTTTCGTTACCCCCTTGCAGTGGCCCCCCGGTTGTCGTCGGCATCGAGGTCCTTTTGGAGCTCGATCGCTTGGACGATGTTCCCGCTGAGCATTGTGCGGATTCTGAGATCAGTGATTCCCCATGCGTCCATGGCCTCCTCCGGGGTGAGTGTTGCTGAGGCTACCCTCCGAACCGCAGGCTGAGGCCCGTGTTCCGGCGGAAGCATGCCGCTGTTGACCAACATCTCTCGCTGGTCGAGGCCAAGTACTGACGCCCATGTGGTCAGTTGCGAGGGGAGGGGGAGGGTCTTTCCTTCCAGCGTTCTGCTGATCGTCGTCAGGCTCACTCCAATCGAGATGGCCAGCTGAGCCCGGCCACCGGCTCGTGGGCGGACGTCGTACCCGGCCGCTGTCGCAGCGTTCGTCAGGTACTCGCCAACCCTCCTTGCGAGAGCTTGTCGCTCACCGCGGGACTCGTGGGGGGACTCTTCCATGCTCCGCATGCCCGGAGAGTAGCGCGCGTGTATGCAACTTGCACGCGACTTGCATGCGTGCATCTTCGCAGGTCAACAGGCTTGTGGGTGTCGTGGCAGGCCAAGGGGGACGGCTCGCACTCCAGTTCCCAACAAAAAGTCTCGTCGTCATACCGGCGAAGCAACTTGCGTACGTGTACGCAAGTTGCATATGTTGCATGACTGTGAGTTAGTCGCACGTATGCAAGTCCCTTTGAGGGGACCCTATTTGCACCGCCTCGGCATCAGCTCGACCAGGCTCCGGAGCTGCGAGGCATCTGCGGAGGGCACCTCGAAACCCTTCGGACACCACGACCCGGTCATCCGGCGCCCGAGCCCGGCCATGGCTGGAGCGGACCGTCGCAGCACCTGCCCACCACAGTTCATCCACTCATGAACGGAGTAGGCCTTGATCGCCGAGGCTAACGCCGCCACACCGCGGTTCGACACTAGAGAACCGGCCCTTATCGCCCGTGCACTCGCGGGCGACCGGGACGCGTTCGGGGAGCTCTACGCTCTGCACCACCCCGCGGTGCTGGCTTACGTACAGCGCCGCGTACGCAATCGGCAGGTCGCCGAGGACATCACCGGCGAGACCTTTCTCAACGCCTGGATGAAACGCGGAACTTTCACCTATCGCGGTATCGGCTTCGTCGGGTGGCTGATCACCATCGCCCGGAACAAGGTCATCGACCACTGTAAGAGCGCGCAGCGCCGCGAGTTCGTCGTCGAGGACATGCTCGGCTTCGACGAGGACCTCACGGTCAGCACCGAGGACACCGTACTGATCAACCTGGACGAGGAGTTGTTGCTCCAGGCTCTGGAGCAACTGCGGCCGCCACAACGCGAGGTCCTGACGCGCCGGTTCCTGATGGAGCTCTCGGTTCTGGAGACGGCACGTCAGATGGAGCGGTCCGAAGGAGCGGTGAAGACCCTTCAGTTCAGGGCCCTGGCCAAGTTGCGCAGTGAGTACCTGGGGGTGGCGGCATGACCACCGTGCCCGGGATCCGTACGGCCGTCGAAGCGGACCTCGCCGAGCAACTCGGCACGTTCGCGCGGGAGTTCGTCGCCGAACTGGAGGCGCAGGGGCGCCTGGTGGAGGTGGGTGGGGCCGGCGTTCTCGAACGGCTGCGGACACAGGTCGAGACCTGGCAGAACTGCCCGGAGGCCTACCACGCGGCCGTCGACACGATCGTGGAGGACTGCGGTTACCCGAGCGAGGTCGCGATGCGGATCGCCACCGCGCTGAACCGCAAGGGGCTGATCCCCGGCGGCGACGAACCGGAGCCGCGGCGCGACGCCGGCCCGGCGTCGACGCCGAACCGCTCGGGGCCCGCTCTCGGTGGTGAGGAACCCGAGCCCCGGCACGATCACGCGCCCGTGGCCGGGCCGCAGCGCACGGGGCCGGACCGCAAGGGACCGCTCCTCGGTGGCGAGGGCCCCGAACCCAGGCCCGATCACGCTCCCGCGTCGACGCCGGACCGTGAGGGACCGGCCCTCGGTGGCGACGGCCCGGAGCCGCGGCACGACCCCGCCTCCGCGTCCGAGCCGCTCGTACCGGCCGCGCGCGGTGCGATCGTGCTGCACCTCGCCGACCGCGGCGCCGGCCGGGCCATGGCGGACTACGGTCCGGCGTCGGTGCCGAAACGCATCGAGGGGCAGGTTCCGCGGGTGCGGCCGGCCGCCGCCCGCTCACGTGCGGTCGGCTGGGGCAGTGCCTCCGCCCGCGCGGTCTCCGTCGCCGCCGGACTGCAGTCCGACCACCTCGCCCGCCTGGAAGCCATGCAGATCTCGGCCGACGGCGAGCGGGTCACGGTGGCCATCAAGGCCACGTGTCTGGCCGACTGGGAGTACTGGCTCGACGCCATCGGGGCTGCTCGCAACGTCCGGACCAGGACGGCCGGCCACGCACAGGTGGCCGCGGGAACCCTGGACGGAGTCGCGGTCCACCTCACCGCGCACGGCGTCCCCGAACTCCTCCAGGAGGCGAGCGACGCCGCCGCCGACCCCTTCTACCTCTGGGGACGGATCTACGACCTCGGGATGGGGCAGATCGACCGGACCGACCGTATCTGGCTGTCCCTCGGCCGGCGACAGGACGAGCGCGGGATGCCTCTGCTGATCCTGCGCGGCACGGACGGCCCCCCCTATCCGCTGGCTTCGATCGTCATGGCGCACGGTCCGCTGACGGCGACCCCCCTCCCCTCCGGCGGAATGGCCGGGGACAGTGCGTGACCGCCATCGGGGGCCGCCGCTTCCGCTGGCTGTTTCTCACCCGTGGCGACCCGCACCTCTGCACGAGACGAACCAGGGCCCGGCGTCCACGGATGTTCCCGGGTCGTGTAATGCACCTGGCGCAGAACAACCCTGACCAGCAGTAGGCGCGGTCGCTCGACGTGGCTGGTTTCCCACCCTGCCGACAGCTCGCCGCAAGGGTGCCGATGGGGCACATCGGCCCTGATCCGTCCACCGATGGCGTGTCGGTGCCAAAAGGTACGCACGCGCCTTTGCCCCGGCCACGCCCACAGACAGGCGCCAGGAAGTTCCTCGGGCCGTGCTCAGGGGCGTACTTCTCAGGCCCACGCATGAGTGCTTTGATGTTGATTCCAGCGGGGTTTCCCGGCTGGCCTGTTACTTGCCATCCCCTCCAGGGTGGCGAGACGGCTCCTCTCCATGCTCCGCAAAGCTGGAGGGGCCGTCGGCCGGGCCCGGCGTACGCGCCGGGCCCGGCCGTAGTTCCGGGGCGCGTGAGTGAGCGCATCAACGCACTCTCGCGCTGTCGAGCGCCCCCCGTGCGCCCTGTGGCGGCCGAGGGGCGAACCGGTAGCGTCCTCTTCATGCGGAGCATGGGCCGCCGTGTCACTCGAGAGAGGGGCACGGCGGAAGCCGTCAGCCGGCGCTCCTCTCGGCCCGCGTGTCACCCTTCGTGGCCACCGCGCCCGGCCTTCACCACAGGCGGTCTTCACCGCACACGGACCCGGTCAGGGCATCGTGGAGTCGGCTCGACGAGCGACGGACTCAGCCGCCGTGGCCGCCCCCGACAGGACCCTCGTAGGGAAGCAGCTCCGGCCGTTTCGCCGGACGTCCGTCGCCGGACGAGCGCCCCGTCAGCCGTCGTCCGATCCAGGGCAGCAGATGCCGCTGGGCGAAGCGGGCGTCGGCGCCGCGGCGGGCGACCCAGTTGGGCGGCGGCGTGGGTGCCATCGGGGTGCGCCACTCGGGGTCCTCGGGCTCGTAGCCGAGGGTCTGCCACACGGCCTCCGCGACCCGGCGGTGCCCCTCGGCGGACAGGTGCAGCCGGTCGACGTCCCACACGCGCGGGTCGGCGAGCGAGGGCGCCCCGTACAGGTCGACCACCAGCGCGTCGTGCCGCGCGGCGAGCTCGTCGACGACGGTGAAGAGCTCCTCCATGCGGGGCCGGAAGCGTTCGAGGACCGGACCGTTGCGGCCGGGGCTGCGCATCAGGACGAGCCGCTCGCAGGCGGGGGCGAGCCGTTCCACCGCCTCCTCCAGGAGACCGCGGACACGTCCCATGTCGACCTTGGGCCGCAGGGTGTCGTTGAGTCCGCCCACCAATGTGATCACGTCGGGTCGCATGGCGACGGCCACGTCCACCTGTTCGGCGACGATCTGTCCGATCAGCTTGCCGCGCACGGCGAGGTTGGCGTAGCGGAAACCGGGCGTACGGGCCGCCATCCGGTTCGCGAGGAGGTCGGCCCAACCTCGGTACGAGCCGTCGGGCAACAGGTCCGACATGCCCTCGGTGAAGGAGTCGCCGACCGCGACGAGGCTGGTGTAGGTGGCATTCATCTGCATGGCGGGAAAGATGGTAACCCGAACACATACTCATCGGTCGGTCGGGCTGTCCCGCCGGTGAACCATGACGAAGCCGAGCGGCTCCCGTGCGGTCCCCTGCCCGACCGGGACCGGCCTGCCCGACCGGGACCCGCCTGCCCGACCGGGACCGGCCTGCCCGACCGGGACCCGCCTGCCCGACCGGGACCCGCCTGCCCGACCGGGACCCGCCTGCCCGACCGGGACCCGCCTGCCCGACCGGGACCCGCCTGCCCGGCCAGGCCGGTGACTGGGCTCCTGCAACTCGTACGGCGGGTACGCCTTGCCCGCGACTCCGTGCGGGCCCTCCTACGGCCCGCGGCTCGTACGACTCTCCTACGCCGGCTGACCGAACAGCTCTCTCAGGACGTCCTCCATCGTCACCAGCCCCGTGAGCCGTCCGTCGCTGCCCATGACGCCCGCGAGATGCGTACGGCTGCGGCGCATCGCCGTCAGGACGTCGTCCAAGGGGGTGCTCTCCCGGACGCGGGCGATGGGCCGCATGTCCTCCACGCGGAACGGCACCTCGCGCGGGGTCGCGTCCAGGGCGTCCTTGACGTGCAGATAGCCGACGATGCGGCGACCCTCGTCGACGACCGGGAAGCGGGAGAAGCCCGACTCGGCCGACAGCCGCTCCAGCTCCTCGGGAGTGACGCCCACGCGCGCGTAGACGACGCGTTCCACCGGGAGCACGACGTCGTGCACGGGACGGCGGCCCAGCTCCAGGGCGTCGTGCAGCCGTTCCTGGGCGCGGTGGTCGATCAGCCCCGCGGCACTGGAGTCCTGGACGAGCCGGGCCAGTTCGTCGTCGGAGAAGGTCGCCGAGACCTCGTCCTTCGTCTCGACCCGCAACAGCTTCAGCAGCCCGTTGGCGAAGGCGTTGACCATGAAGATCACCGGGCGCAGCGCGCGGGAGAGCGTGACCAGCGGCGGTCCGAGGGTCAGCGCCGTCCGCACGGGTTCCGCGAGGGCGACGTTCTTCGGCACCATCTCGCCGAGCAGCATGTGCAGATACGTCGCCAGGGTGAGCGCGATGACGAAGGAGACCGCGTGGCCGGCCCCGGAGGGGACGCCCAGCGCGTGGAACACCGGCTCCAGCAGGTGCGCGATCGCGGGTTCGGCGACGATGCCGAGCACCAGGGTGCACAGCGTGATGCCCAGTTGCGCGGTCGCGAGCAGCACCGAGACGTGTTCGAGGCCCCAGAGCACGCTGCGCGCCCGCCGGTCGCCCCGCTCGGCGTGCGGTTCGATCTGGCTGCGGCGCACCGAGATCAGCCCGAACTCGGCGCCCACGAAGAAGCCGTTCACGACGAGCGTCGCGAGCCCGATCAGCAGTTGTACGGCGGTCATCGCGTGCCCTCCTCGGCGTCGTGCGGTGCGTGCAGCAGAACGCGCGCGGCGCGCCGTCCCGAGGCGTCCACCACGTCGAGCCGCCACCCGGCGACCTCGACCGTGTCCCCCTCGGCGGGGATGCGGCCGAGTTCGGCCGCGACGAAACCGGCCAGCGTCTCGTACGGCCCGTCCGGCACCCGCAGCCCGACCCGGGCGAGCTGGTCGGTCCGGGCGGACCCGTCGGCCGAGTACAGCGCCCGGCCCTCGGCGTCCGTGCCGACCGGGGCGAGGTCGGGTGTCTCGTGCGGGTCGTGCTCGTCGCGTACCTCTCCGACGACCTCCTCGACGATGTCCTCCAGGGTGGCGACCCCGGCCGTACCGCCGTACTCGTCGATGACCACGGCCATGGTGCGCCTGTCGGCGAGACGGTCCAGCAGTCGGTCGACGGTCAGCGACTCCGGTACGAGCAGCGGCTCGCGCATGATCTGCGAGACGGGTGTCTGCGTCCGGCTCGCGGCGCGCACGGTCAGCACGTCCTTGATGTGCGCGACGCCGACGACCTCGTCGAGGGTTCCCTGGTAGACGGGGAAGCGGGACAGGCCGGTCGCCCGGGTCGCGTTCGCCACGTCCTCGCAGGTCGCCTGGACGTCCAGGGCGATGACCTGGACGCGCGGTGTCATCACGTTCTCCGAGGTCAGGTCGGCGAGGTTCAGGGTGCGTACGAACAGTTCGGCGGTGTCCGCCGCCAGCGCGCCCTCCTTGGCGGAGTGCCGGGCGAGCGCCACCAGCTCCTGGGGCCCGCGGGCGGAGGCCAGCTCCTCGGCGGGTTCGAGGCCGAAGCGGCGCACGACGCGGTTCGCCGTGTTGTTGAGGTGGGCGATGAACGGACGGAACGCGGCGCTGAACCAGCGCTGCGGCATCGCCACCCGCTTGGCCACGGCCAGCGGTGCGGAGATCGCCCAGTTCTTGGGCACCAGCTCGCCGACGACCATCAGGAACAGCGTCGAGAGCGCCGTGCCGATGATCAGGGCCACCGAGTTCGAGGCCGAGGGCGGGACGCCGACCGACTCCAGGGGACCCGCGATGAGCTTGGCGATCGAGGCCTCGGAGAGCATGCCGACGACCAGGTTCGTCACGGTGATGCCGAGCTGGGCGCCGGAGAGCTGGAAGGTGAGGTTCCGTACGGCCTTGAGGGCGCCGGAGGCACCCCGCTCGCCGCGCTCCACGGCACGCTCCAGCTCGCTGCGTTCGACCGTGGTCAGCGAGAACTCCGCCGCCACGAAGCCGCCGCAGGCCAGCGACAGCAGAACCGCCACCAGCAGCAGGAACACTTCGGTCATCGGGTCACCTCCGTCCCATGATCGGCCAGGGGCGGGGGGATCGCGCGATGTCCGCGGCCACCGTGAGGATCACGGCTGAGGGTACTGGGAGGCTCGCCCATGGGCGGACGCTCACACCTTTCGTGGAAGGAATGACGGTCCAACAAGGGTAAAGGACAGGCAAAGGGATCTCCTCGGTGCCCCTGCCGCCGGTCGGCGCCCTGGAGTCCTAGTCGGTGAGCGGCTTCACCCAGCGTCGCCAGTGCTCCTCGGGCACATACCCCGCGGCGCGCCAGGCATGGTGCGCGGTCTCGTTCCGCTCCAGCACCATCGCGTCCCCGCGCCGCCCTCCGAGCCGAACGAAACGTTCCTCCGCGGCGGCGAGCAGTGCCGAGCCGATACCGAGGCGGCGTCGCCCGGGGTGGACCGCCAGCCGGTACAGATGGCAGCGCCAGCCGTCGAAGCCGGCGATCACCGTGCCGACCAGTTCCCCGGCGTGTTCCGCCAGCAGCAGCGCCCCGGGATCCCGGGCGACCAGCCGCTCCACGCCGTCCCGGTCGTCACTGATGCTCGTGCCCTCGGCGGCCGCCTTCCAGAAGGCGAGAACGGCGTCGAGGTCGTCCGGTTGCGCGGCCCGTAACCGCAAGTCCTTCATGGTCCGATCCCATCACGCGGACCGCGCGCCGCAACGGCGTTTCCGTCATGCGGACGGTCACCGGCCGCGCAGCGCGCGGACCACGGGAGCGAAGGCCTCCAGGTTCGGTTCCAGCACCGTCAGATACGAGAATCCGTAGCGCTCCCGCTGGGCCCGCACCTGTCCGACGATCTGCTCCACGGTGCCCACCAGGACGATGGGCAGCTCAAGGACCTGCCCTTCGGTCAGACGCGGGATCCGGGGCAGCCACGGGCCGATCGCGGCACGGCGGTCGTCGGTGACGGCGACGATCTGAATCAGCAGGTTGAGCTCGGCGGGCACCTCGCGCGCGGCGGCCGCGCTCCGGTAGAGGGCGACGCGTTCGTCGAGTTCGGCGGCCGTGACCGGCTCCAGGGCGCCGTTCGGCCGGGTCCGCGCCCCGGTGAACGCGGCGATGTCCGCGTGTTCCGCGGCGATACGGAGCATCCGGTCGCCGTTGGCCCCGATCAGCAACGGCACCCGCGGCGGCCCGCCGGGCGGCGCTCCGGGAGCCTTCCCGCCCGGCCGCGGAGTGCCGCGGGTGAGTTGGTCCGAGCCGCGGAGCCGCTCCAACTCCTCGACCGTGCACAGGAGATGGTCGACCCGCTCGCGCGCGGTGCCCCAGGGCAGGCCCGCCGCCTCGTGCTCCGCCGGTACGTACCCGGTGCCGAGGCCGAGTTCGAGGCGACCGCCTGTCAGCGCGTCCGTGGTGGCCACCTCACGGGCCAGCAGCGCGGGGTTCCAGAAGCCCGCGTTGAGCACGAAGGTACCGAGCCGGGGCCGTTCGGTGGCCCCGGCGGCGGCGACCAGCGAGGGGAACGGCGCGGGCATGCCCAGATGGTCCGCCACGGTGATCACGTCGTAGCCGAGCTCCTCGGCACGGCGGCACTTGGCGGCCCACTCGGCGCCGGGCGCGGCTTCGATCAGGCTGACGCCGAAACGGAACGGGCGCGGCATGAACCATCCCTTCTCCCGGGGACTCGCCCCGGACTTGGCGAACTTGTCCCGGCTATGGGCGGCTCGCCCCGGTCCGCCGGACCGGGGCGAGCCGGCGGTCACTCGTGCGCGATGGCCGCGAGGACATTCATGCGCGACGCGCGCAGCGCCGGGAGCAGCGCCGCGACGATCCCGACGACGGCCGAGCCGATCACGACCGCGACGATCGTCGTCCAGGGGATCGCGAGCGCCTTCATGCCCTGCAGCGCGAGCACCTGTTGGACGCAGACACCCCAGACGATCCCCAGCGCCAGACCGAGCACCGCGCCGAACACGGCGATCACCACCGACTCCAGACGGATCATCCGGCGCAGCTGGCGCCTGCCGAGCCCGATGGCACGCAGGAGTCCGATCTCGCGGGTGCGCTCGACGACCGACAGGGCGAGGGTGTTGACCACGCCGAGCACCGCGATGACGATCGCGAGCCCGAGCAGCGCGTACACGAGGTAGAGCAGCACGGCGATCTGGTCGTGGACCAGCTTCTTGTAGTCGGCCTGGTCACGGACCTGGACCTGGGGATACGGGGTGAGGGTCTGCTCCAGACGGGGGCGCAGCCGGTCCGGGGCGGTGCCCGGGGCCGCGTTCACGTACAGCGCCGAGTCCTGCCCGCCGGGCACGTACTTCTCGATCGTGCCGAAGCCGATGACGAGCCCGCCCTGCATCCCGAACCCTCCGCTGCCGGCCTGGTCGGTGAGCGCGCCCACCGTCAGATCGGCCCTGCGGCCGGCGGGGAACTCGACGGGAATCGTGGCGCCGACCCGCACGCCGTGGTCCTCGGCGAACTTCGCGTCCATGGCGATGCGACCGTCGCCGAGCGCCGCGGCGGTGTCGCCCCGCGCATAGGTGATGTGGGCGACGTCGTCGAGCTGCGGATCGTAGGCCGAGGCGGTCGTCTCGACCCGCTTGCCGTCGGGCAGCCGGACCGCGACCGGGGTGAACCGCTGGCGGACCACGAGCCCGACGCCCTCGGTGGCGCGGACCTTGTCCGTGACCTCGTGCGAGAACGGCACGAAGTTGGCGTTCTGGAGCACGAAGTCGGCGCCGAGGGTTTTGTCGATCTGTTGGTCGAAGGACTTGCTCATGGACGCGCTGGCCACGGACATCCCGCCGACCAGGGCGAGTCCGACCATCAGTGCGGCCGCGGTGGCACCCGTGCGCCGCGGATTGCGCAGCGCGTTGCGCTGACTCATCCGGCCCACCGGACCGAAGAGCGCGGGGAACGCGCCCCCGAGGACGCGGATCACCGGCCGGACGAGCAGCGGCCCCGCGATCACCGTGGCGATCAGCGTCAGGACGACCCCGAGTCCCAGCAGGGAGGCCGCGGTCGAGGTCTTCGTCGAGGCCGCGCATCCCGCGAGAGCAGCGGCCCCGGCCGCGCCGACGACTGCGCCCACCACGGCCCGTACCCGCAACGGCCTTCCCACGCCCGTGACTTCGGCGTCCGAGAGGGCCGCCATGGGGGAGACGGTCGCCGCGCGCCTGGCCGGGAGATAGGCCGCGACGTAGGTGACGCCGACCCCGACGACGTACGCCGCCACGGGTGTCGGCCAACCGATCACCATCTCCGTGGACTTGAGGTTCATGCCGAACGCGGTCATCAGCTTGATCAGCCCGACCGCCAGCCCGATCCCGGCCGCCAGGCCGAGGGTCGAACCGACCAGCCCGAGGAGCAGCGCCTCGGTGAGCACCGACCGGCGCACCTGGCGGCGGTCGGCGCCGAGCGCCCGCAGCAGCCCGAGTTCCCGGGTGCGCTGGGCGATCAGCATGGAGAAGGTGTTGACGATGAGGAATATGCCGACGAGCACCGCGATCCCGGCGAAGCCGAGCATCACGTACTTGATGACGTCGAGGAATCCGCCGAGCTGGGCGGCGGAGGACTTCGCCTGCTCCTCGGCGGTCTTCACGTCGTAGGTCCTGGCGCCGAGTTCGGCGGAGACGCGCTGCTTGAGCACGGCGTCGTCGACGCCCGGTGCCGCGTCCACGGAGACGCTCGTGGCGACGTCGGGGCGGCCGAGCAGCTTGGTCTGCGCGGTCGGGGTGTCGAGGAAGATCAGTGCGGCACCCGGGTTGGTGGTCGTGAAGGTGGCGATCCCGACGATGCGCACCTCGAACGAGCCGGGCTGCGCCTGCACCGTCAGGGTGTCGCCGATGCCGAGGTGCTTCTTGTCGGCGGTGTCCGCGTCGAGCAGGGCCTCGCCGCTGCCCCGCGGCTCGTGCCCGGAGGTCAGTTTCACCGGACTGCGTTCGGTGATCTGCCAGTTGGTGACGATGGTGGGGGCGCCTGTGGTCGGTCCGACCGACTTGTTCGCGCTGTCGACGACCGGGGCGTTCTCCACCGACGCGTCGACATGGGTGGCGGCGACTCCGTCGACCTTGGCGAGCCGGTCCGCGAGCGAGGCCGGCACGGTCTCGGTGGCTCCGGTCGGCAGTTGCGACTTCAGGTCGTTCTTCGGCTCCACGGTCACATCGGCCGCGGTGGAGGCGAAGAGCCGGTCGAACGTGCGGGTCACCGTGTCCGAGAAGATGAGACTGCCCGCGACGAAGGCCACGGACAGCACGATGGCCAGCGCCGAGAGCAGCAGCCGGCCTTTGTGCGCGAGAAAACTTCGCAGTGTCGCCTTGAGCACGACCGCCTCAGTCCTTGTCGAGGGTTACGTCACCGGAGTCGCGGCCGGGAGCGATGCCACCGGATCCGGCCTGGGCCGTGTCACTCGCGCCGTCGGCGGGGGCCGTAGCGGCGGAGTCGACCTCGGCGGGGGCCGTAGCACCGGAGTCGGCAGGGACGGGGGCCGTGTCACCGGAGTCGGCCTCGGCGCGCGGTGCGGCGCCGGAGCCGCCGGCGGGCACCGCTTCGCCGGGCGCGCCGCGCCCGCCGTCGAAGGTCACCCGCGTCGTGTCGAAACGCTTCATCCGCTCCAGCACGGCTTCTGCCGAGGGCCGCTCCATCTCGTCCACGATCCGCCCGTCCGCGAGGAAGAGCACCAGGTCGGAGTGGGCGGCGGCGCCCGGATCGTGCGTCACCATGACGACGGTCTGGCCCAGCTCGTCGACGGCCTCGCGCAGGAAGCCGAGGACTTCGAGGCCCGCGCGGGAGTCGAGGTTGCCGGTCGGCTCGTCCGCGAAGATCAGCTCGGGCCGGGAGGCGAGCGCCCGGGCGCAAGCGACCCGCTGCTGCTGCCCTCCCGAGAGCTGGGCGGGCCGGTGCTTCAGCCGGTCGCGCAGCCCGAGGGTGTCGATGACCTGGTCCAGCCACTTCTGGTCGGGCTTCTGGCCCGCGATGTCCATGGGCAGCGTGATGTTCTCCGCCGCGTTCAAGGTGGGGATCAGATTGAAGGACTGGAACATGAAGCCGATCCGGTCCCGCCGCAGCCGGGTCAGCTCGCGGTCCTTCAGCCCGGTGATCTCGGTGTCACCCAGCCACACCTGCCCGGCCGAGACGGTGTCGAGGCCCGCAAGGAGGTGCATGAGGGTGGACTTTCCCGAGCCCGAGGGGCCCATGACGGCGGTGAACCGGCCGCGCGCGATGTCGACGTCGACCGAGTCGAGGGCCAGCACCGTGGTCTCGCCGGATCCGTACGCCTTGGTCAGGCCGCGGGCGCGGGCGGCGATCCCGTCCCCCTCCGCGCGGCCGGGAACCTGCTCCGCAGCAGCTGTGGACAAGACCGCCTCCTCTGTGATGGATGTCCTGACTCCTCGTCCGGCCCGAGCGTAGTGTGATCCGGGGCACACCTGGTATCCCCCCTAGGTCCCGCACGGTCTCCGCCCCAGGGTGTGCCCCCGAGGTCGATGTAAGGGGCAATCTCCACCGCGGTTCTCCACCGCCGTCCTCCACCCCTGGGCCAGGCCCTCTTGCCTGTGCTAGCGATATCGCGCTAGCTTCGAAGGATGGCGAAGACTCAGCTGAACGTCCGGGTGGACGAAGGCACGGCGCGGGCCGCCCGGGAGCGAGCCCTGGAACGGGGGATGAGCGTGAACCGCTACATCGAGGAGCTGGTCCGGCAGGACACCGGGGAAGTCGGCCACACCTTCGTGGAGGCCGCCGCCGATTTCATGAAGCAGTACGAGTCCGTGTTCGCCGAGGAATTCGGCTCGGACCGTGAAGGCACCCGCGAAGGTCGTCGTTGATCCCTTGAGCAGTCTCAGAGTCGATCTTGCCTGGCTCCTCATGATCGCCGAACAGAAAACGCCCGGAGATCCCCAGGTCACCGACTGGGGAGCCCTCGTCGCCGCCGTGAGCCGGCACGAGGCGGAGATCTTCGGCATCCCCGTCTACGACAGCCCGCACGCCCGCGCCGCCGCGCTGCTCCAGCTCCTGCTGCACGTCCCGGCGCTCGAACGCTCCAACGCGATGTTCGCCTCGGCCGTCGCGTACGCCTATCTCGTCGCCAGCGGCCTGAAGGTCGTCACCTCACCCGAACAGGTGCGGGAGCTGGCCCGCCTGGTGAAGAACGGGGAGGCCACCGTGCACGACATCGCGCACGAGCTGCGCCGCTGGAGCCTGTGACGCGGTTCCCCTGACCGCCCCGACATCGTCCTAGCCCGGCGGTCGGCGGGCCGAGCCCAGAACGCAGTACGAGGTGGGCAGGCGCGGTCCCTTCTCGGGCATCAACAGCCTGCGGTAAGGGCCCAGTTCGAACCCCGCCTCACGCAGTGCGGCGATCGGGTCGCGGGCCACGTGGCAGCCGCCGCACAGCCGCGGCCACACCGTGGCGTCCAGGCCCCGCTGAACGGACCCCATCAGCCGTCCGCCACCCCTGCCGTGCTCGAAGAACCGCACCGTGCCACCGGGGCGCAGCACCCGTCGTACCTCGGCGAGCGCCCTCGGCACGTCCCGCACGCTGCACAGCACCAGCGAGAGCACGGCGGCGTCGTACGCCTCGCTCTTGACCGGGAGCGCCTCCGCGGCGCCGGGCGCCACATCGACGGGCACCTCGCAGCGCAGCGCCGCCTCCACCGCCAGCTGGCGGAGCAGGCGCTCGGGTTCGATGGCGACGACCTCCGAGACGGCGCCCGGATAGTGCGCGAAGTTCAGGCCGTTGCCCGCGCCGATCTCGATGACCCGTCCGGACAGTCCGGTGAGCAGCCGTTCGCGCACCCGGCCCATCCCCATGCGGGTCTCCGCGCCGCCGCTGAAGCGGGCGTAGTAGCGGGCGAACACCGGATGGTGCACGGCCTCCGGAGAGACCTTGCCCGAGCCGGCCGACCGGAGCGGCGTGAACGGCATGACGGACCTCCCGGGGGACAGGGCTTACCGAGATTGTCCCCCCGGGACGTCCGCCGCACGCGCCCCGCGTGCGGGGCCCCCTCTACGTCAAAGGGCCCGACACCGATGCTCGTCCGGACGGGTGAGGGCGCGCCGTGCTGCCCCACGCGTCCGGGTACGCCTGCTGGGAGCTGGGAGCCCGGAGTCCGGAGTCCGGGAGTGCAGAGCCCGGGGTGCGGGAGTGCAGGGCCCGGGGTGCGGAACGGAGTGGTTCACACCCGGGGTGGCCCGCAGGGGGGTGTCCGTCAGATCCTGTGTTCCGCCGCGAAGGCGTCCGCGTTCCAGCGCCCGCCCAGCCGGTGGTCCAGCCAACTCGGCGCCCCCGCACGGAAGTCCGCGGGCGAGTGCGAGCCCGCGCCCGCCGGAACCGCGCCCAGCAGCGGCGCCCCGGACACCGCCGGAAGATCCCCGAGATTGCACCGCATCGCCAGATCGGGGGAGTCCGGCCAGCTGCCGATCACCACACCCGCGAAGTCCAGCTCCCGCGACCGCAGTTCACGGGACGTCAGCTCCGTCGTGTTGAGCGTGCCCAGTCCCGCCGAGGCGACGACCAGCACGGGCGCGTCCAGCAGCCGGGCCACGTCCGCCAGCGTCCCGTCCTCGTCGTCGAACCGGACGAGCAGACCGCCGGCGCCCTCGACGAGGACCAGATCGTGCTCGGTGGCCAGTTTGGCCGCGGCCTCCGCCGCCGACTGCGGGGACACCGCCGCCAGTCCGGCACGCCGGGCCGCCGTCGCGGGCGCCAACGGCTCCGGGTAGCGGCCCAGTTCGAGTGTCGTGACGGCCCCCGCGAGCCGGGCCACCTCGTCGGCGTCGCCGCGCTCGTGCGGACCTACCCCCGTCTGGGCGGGTTTCAGGACGGCCACGGACCGCCCGGCCGCGAGCGCCGTGGCGGCGACGGCGGCCGTGACGACCGTCTTGCCGACCTCCGTGCCCGTCCCCGTGATCACCAGTACCGCCATCTCAGCCCTCCCGTGCCGCCGCGCAGACCGCGCGGGTGATCCGTGCCAGGTCCCTGTCGCCCGTGACGTACGGCGGCATCGTGTAGACGAGGTCGCGGAACGGCCGCAGCCACACGCCCTCGCGCACCGCAGCCGCCGTCGCCGCCCTCATGTCCACCTCGTGGTCGAGCTGGACGACTCCGATAGCGCCGAGCACACGCACCTCCCGGACACCCGGCAGGGCGGCGGCCTCCGCGAGACCGTCCCGCAGACCCGCCTCGATCCGCTTCACCTCGGTCCGCCAGTCCTGACCGAGCAGCAGGTCGATGGACGCGCACGCCACCGCGGCGGCGAGCGGGTTGCCCATGAAGGTCGGGCCGTGCGCGAGCACCGGGACCTCGCCGCGCGAGATGCCGTCCGCCACCCGCGCGGTGCACAGCGTCGCCGCCATCGTCAGATACCCGCCGGTCAGCGCCTTGCCGACACACATCACGTCCGGGGTCACACCCGCGTGGTCCGCCGCGAACAGCTCACCCGTACGGCCGAAACCGGTCGCGATCTCGTCGAGGACCAGCAGCACGTCGTGCGCGTCGCAGGCCTCGCGCAGCACCCGCAGATACGCGGGGGAGTGGAACCGCATCCCGCCCGCACCCTGGACCACCGGCTCCACGATGACGGCGGCGAGCTCGTCGGCGTGCCGCCCGATCAGCTCGCGCAGATGGTCGGCGTACGACTCCTCGTACCCGGCAGGCGGCGCGTCGGCGAACACCTGCCGCTGGAGCACGCCCTGCCACAGCTCGTGCATCCCGCCCTCGGGGTCGCACACCGACATGGGCTGCCAGGTGTCCCCGTGATAGCCGCCCCGCCAGGTCAGCAGCCGCTGCTTGCCCGGACGGCCGAGCGAGCGCCAGTGCTGGAGGCACATCTTGACCGCGACCTCGACGGAGACCGAGCCGGAGTCGGCGAGGAAGACGTGCTCCAGACCCTCCGGCGAGATGTCGACCAGCCGCTTCGCCAGCCGCACGGCGGGCTCGTGGGTGAGCCCGCCGAACATCACATGGCTCATGCGGTCCAACTGGCCGCGTGCCGCCTCGTTCAGAACCGGGTGGTTGTAGCCGTGGATCGCCGACCACCAGGACGACATGCCGTCGATCAGCTCGCCCGTGCCGTCGGCCAGCCGCAGCCGGACCCCGCTCGCCGACTCCACGACCAGCGGATCCTGGCGGCCGGGCATCGGCCCGTACGGGTGCCAGACGTGCCGTCGGTCGAGGTCGAGCAGTTCCCGCACGGACAGCTCGGGCGCGGACAGGTCAGGCATTGGGCGCGAGATCCGTTCCGGCACCGCGGCGACGCACGGAGACGAGGTCCGTACGGGCGTCGGCG
This sequence comes from Streptomyces sp. NPDC091209, assembly GCF_044757755.1. NCBI lineage: Bacteria > Bacillati > Actinomycetota > Actinomycetes > Kitasatosporales > Streptomycetaceae > Streptomyces > Streptomyces sp. NPDC091209. The sequence goes on from NZ_JBIVVR010000005.1 coordinate 149,411, forward strand.
GGCAGCTCGGCCGCAGCCGCGGGCACCGTGGCCGCAGTCGCGGGTGCCTCGGCCGGAGCCGCGGAGGCCGAACCGCACACCCCGCCGCCGCCCTCCTGGGACCCGCAGCCGGCCTCGGCGTGCGAGCCGCATCCCGCGCCGCCGTGCGCGCCGCACCCGGCCTCGGCGTGTGAGCCGCACCCGCCGCCGGCCGGCGCGCGGTGCTCGGGCAGCGTCACCTCGCCCGCGTTCTCCACCTCGAAACCGGCGTCCGCGATCATCTCCAGGTCGGCCTTGCCCGCCTGGCCCTCACTGGTGAGGTAGTCACCGAGGAAGATCGAGTTGGCGAGGTGCAGGGCGAGCGGCTGGAGGGTGCGCAGATGCACCTCGCGGCCACCGGCGATACGGACCTCGACGTCCGGGCAGACGAACCGGACCATGGCGAGAATGCGCAGACAGCGCTGCGGGGTGAGGTTCCACTCCTTGGCGAGCGGGGTGCCCTCGAACGGGATCAGGAAGTTCACCGGAACGGAGTCGGGGTCGAGCTCGCGCAGCGCGTACACGACGTCGACGAGGTCCTCGTCCGACTCGCCCATGCCCGCGATCAGACCCGAGCAGGCGGACAGCCCCGCCGCGTGCGCCTTCTGGACGGTGTCCACCCGGTCGGCGTACGTGTGGGTGGTCGTGATCTCCCCGTACGTCCCCTCGGACGTGTTCAGGTTGTGGTTGTAGGCGTCCGCGCCCGCCGAGCGCAGCCGCTCGGCCTGGCCGTCGGAGAGCAGGCCGAGACAGGCGCACACCTCGACGTTCTCGTTCTGGTCCTTGATCGCCTTGATGGTGTCGGAGACCCGGTCCACGTCACGGTCCGTCGGGCCGCGCCCACTGGCCACCAGGCAGACCCGCTTGGCGCCCCCGGCCAGCCCGGCCGCCGCGGCCCGGGAGGCCTCGTCGGGCTTCAGCCAGCTGTACTTGAGGATCCCGGCCGTGGAGCCGAGTCGCTGCGAGCAGTACGAGCAGTCCTCCGGGCACAGGCCCGACTTCAGGTTGACGAGGTAGTTCAGCTTCACCCGTCGGCCGAACCAGTGCCGGCGTACCTTGCCGGCCGCGGCCACCACGTCCAGCACGTCGTCGTCGGAGGTGGCCAGTACGGCCAGCGCCTCTTCGCGGGTCGGCAGCTCGCGCCGAAGCCCCTTGTCCACCAGCGTGTTCAGCAGGTCCATGAGGTCCGATCCTGGACCATGCGACCGCTCTCGGCCAAGGAGAGTTTGCACAACAGAGATGGTTCGACGTGTGGGTATTGCCACATCCTGGCCCGCTGGAGCGACCGCTAGGGTCTGTTCACTGCCTACAAAACACCGTCACCGCACCCGCGGCGAGCCCCGGAGGACCCATGGCATTCGGCTGGATCGACGAGCAGGCCGAGGCGCGCCGCCGGGCCGGACTGGTGCGTACGCTGCGCCCGCGTCCCGCCGACTCGCCGCTGCTCGATCTCGCGAGCAACGACTACCTCGGGCTCGCCCGGCACCCGGAGGTCATCGAGGGCGCGGCCCGTGCCGCGCGCACCTGGGGCGGCGGCGCGACGGGTTCGCGGCTCGTCACCGGCACCACCGAACTGCACGGTGAGCTGGAACGCGAGCTGGCCGACTTCTGCGGCTTCGAATCCGCGCTCGTCCTGTCCTCGGGCTACGCGGCCAACCTCGCCGCCGTCACCGCGCTCGCGCCGCACGGCTCACTGGTCGTCTCGGACGCGGGCAATCACGCCTCCCTGATCGACGGCTGCCGGCTGGCCCGCGGCACCACCCAGGTGGTCGGTCACGCGGACCCCGACGGCGTGCGCAAGGCGCTCGGCACCCACGACGGACCCGCCGTCACCGTCTCCGACACGGTCTTCTCGGTGGACGGCGACGCGGCACCGCTTCGCGAACTCGCCCTCGCCAGCCGGGAGTTCGGCGCCGGACTGATCGTCGACGACGCGCACGGACTCGGCGTCCTGGGCGACGGCGGCAGGGGCGCTCCGCACGCGGCGGGGCTCGCGGGGGACCCGGACGTCGTCGTGACGCTCACGCTCTCCAAGTCGCTGGGCAGCCAGGGCGGCGCGGTCCTCGGCCCGGCGGCGGTCATCGACCATCTCGTCAACGCGGCGCGCACCTTCATCTTCGACACCGGCCTGGCGCCGGCGGCGGCGGGCGCGGCGCTGGCGGCGCTGCGGTTGCTGCGCCGCGAACCGCAGCGGGCGGCGCGGGCGCGCGAGGTGGCCACGGCGCTGCACACCCGGCTGACGGCGGAGGGTCTCTCCGCGGTACGACCCGACGCCGCGGTCGTCTCCGTGCGGGCACCGTCCCCCGAACGGGCGGTGCGATGGGCGGCCGACTGCCGCGAGGCGGGCCTCGCCGTCGGCTGTTTCCGTCCCCCGTCGGTGCCCGACGGTGTTTCGCGGCTGCGGCTGACGGCCCGCGCGGACCTCACCGAGGAGCAGATCGAGCACGCGGTGGACGTGATCAGTCAAAACCGGTGAACCGGTGGAGCCGTGAACCTCTGGAGCGGTGGTGCGGTGAACCGTGCGGGGTCAGTTCAGCCCGGTGATGAACCCCTCCCAGACGCCGGGGGTGAACATCAGGGCTGGGCCCGCCGTGTTCTTGGAATCGCGCACCGCGACCATTCCGGACCAGGGTCCGGAGCCCGGGCGCGCTGTCTCGACGCAGTTGTTCATTCCGGTACTGCGGCTGCTGCGCAGCCATCGCACATCGTGCAGTGAAGTGCTGGAGGGTACGTACCGAGGCATTGCAGACATGAGGTGCCTCCTTACGCGCCGTCACCTATCCCGGCGATGTAGTCCAACGAGTCATCGGGCGAAAGGGCGTGGAACTGAAGGGCGTTGAAGGCCTCGGCGTAGGCCTGGAGGTCTTCTTTCCGTTCGAGATAGAGGCTACTCGTCAAGTGGTCGAGAACAACCACGTCCAGATCAGTTGTGTTCGGAAATGAGAAAATAACGAAAGGGCCGGTGATTCCGATGTGTGCCCCGGCGGCGAACGGCAGTACCTGGAGCCGCACTTGAGGCAAGGCGGCCGCTTCCGTCAGTCGGCGTAGCTGACGTGCCATCACATCGGGGCCGCCCACCTCCCGTCGTAACACCGCTTCGTCCAGGACGGCGGACAGTTCCAGCGGCGGGTCCGAACGCAGCACGTCCTGCCGGGCCAGGCGCACCTCGACCAAGGCGTCGAGCTTGCTCTCCTCCAGTCCGTCCACGGCGGCCCGCGTCACCGCGCGGGCGTACTCCGGCGTCTGCAGCAGTCCGGGTACGACAGAGGTCTCCAAGGTGCGCATACCGCTGGCTCCCGACTCCAGACTGATGAAGTCGCGGTACGTCGGCGGGAGCACCCCGCGGTACGCGTGCCACCAGTGATGGCGGCCGTTGCCCTCGGACCCCGCCAACACGACGAGGAGTTCGCGCAGTTCCGGATCCTCGACGCCGTACGCGTTCAGAAGGCGTTCCACGTCGGCCGGTTTCACCCCGCTGGTGCCGGTTTCGATGCGGCTCACCTTCGACTGGTGCCAGCCGAGCAGGCGGGCAGCCTCGCCGCTCGTGAGGCCCGAGCCCGCGCGCAGTGCGCGCAGTTCGGCGCCGAGCTTGCGGCGGCGTACCGCGGGACCGTGCTGCATGGCTGTTCTCCTTACTCCTTCCAAGTCGCCCGAATACGCTCTGCCGACGCAGAGTTCACCGCATCGAGCGACAGATATATGCATTACTCGGTGGATCGCACCCGCGACCGGCCCGGTAATGGCAGTCTGGCGCAAGCACCAGTCCGGGACCGTACTCGAACCGTCCGCTCGGTGTCGGGCTCCGGTCCGGTGGGAAAGGGACGACGTCGCCATGGCAGATCACCAGGAAGCATCCGTCACGCTGCCGAGCGAACCGGCCTCGGTTTCCGTGGCCCGTAAATTCGTCGCCGAAGTGCTGGCCGAATGGGGCCTGCCACGCGACTGCGAAGTCGCCGAGACCGTGCGCCTGATCGTGTCCGAACTGGCCACCAACGCCGTCCAGCACACCTTCGGGCAGTCGCCCACCTTCACGGTCGGCGTTCGTCTCGACCGGGAGGAGCGCCTGCGCATCGGTGTCACCGACAGTCATCCGCGCTTTCCGAAGCGGCTGCCCGCGGCTGTCCAGCAGGACAACGGCCGGGGCATGGTGATCATCCGCTGGCTGACCGCCGAATGCGGCGGCGGACTCAGTGTCCGGCCGACCGCCGAGGGCGGCAAGACGGTCTCCATCGAACTCCCGTGGACGGTGCCGATCCAGCCGGTTCCGGCCGGGGGGCCTCAGGAGCCTTGAGAACCCGCCGTGCGGGTACATCGTGCGGACAGGCCGTGGGGGCACACCGTGCGGACAGGCCGAGCGGACAGGTTGTGCCGAGGACCGCGCGGACCGACCGTTCGGACAAGCCGTTCGGACCGTTCGGGCGGGCCGGTCGGCCACCGTGCTCGAACGGGCCGATCGGTCCGGCTCTCAGACGTCCGGGCGGTTGCCGGGCCGGTGTTGTCCGGCCCGCCCGAAGGCGCCGCGCAGCAGGGCACGGAACGCGTCGGCCGCGGGTGCCGTCACATCCGTCCGGTGGACGACCGAGATCGTACGGCGCAGATCCCCCGGCTCCAGGAGCCGCGTTCCCACCGGTGTCGCCGCGGTCGCCGCCACCATCTCCGGCACGACCGCGATCCCGAGCCCGGCGCTGACCAGCGCGCACACCAGGGCGTATCCCGGGGTCTCGACGAGCACCGCCGGAGTGGCCCCCGCCCGGGCGAGCGCGGCCTCCACGCCCTGCCGGGGAGGGTGGTCCGGCGCCATGCTGATCAGCGGCTGCCCGGCCAGCTCGGCGAGCGGGAGCCGGGCCGAACCGCCCGCGAGGAGGTGACCGGGAGCGGTCACCAGCACCAGTTCCTCGACCAGGACCGGCTCGACGGCCACGGACGACGGGAGCGGGACCGGCGGGGCGGGCTGGTAGGTGTGCGTGAGCGCCAGGTCGACCTCGCCGGCCGCGACCGCCGCGATCCCGTGCGGAGGTTCGTAGTCGGCGACCGCGAGGGCCACGTCCGGGTGGGCCCGCCGGAAGGCGCTGAGCACGGGCGGCAGCAGATGGATGCCGGCCGTCTGGAAGGTGCCGAGCCGCAGTGTGCCGCCCGACAGTCCCGTCAGACGGGCCAGTTCGTGCCGGGCCAGCTCCATCTCGTCGAGGACCCTGCGGGCCCGCACGACCAGCAGTTCACCCGCGCCGGTGAGCCGTGTCCCGCGATGGGAGCGCACCAGCAGAGTCGCCCCCGCCTCCCGCTCCAGTTTCGCCACCTGCTGGGACAGGGCCGGCGGGGTGTATCCGAGGCGTTCGGCGGCCCGGGTGATCGACCCCGCCTCGGCGACCGCCACCAGCGCCGCGAGCCGCGTCGGGTCGTACATCGCACCCCTCCCGGGCCCGGCGGCACTCTGCCGGGTCTAAACGATTGCTTAAGGCCTGCCCAGGATATTCGACATACCTGCTGAAGGCCCGGGCCGGGCAGCCTGGGGGCATGGACGCACAGCTCATCGCCTTCACCGGAGTCGCCGCGGGCATGGTCGCCATGCCGGGCGCGGACTTCACCGTCGTCGTACGCAACGCCCTCGTCTCACGCCGGGCCGGGGTCGCGTGCGCCCTCGGCATCGCGGGCGGGCTGCTGCTCCACACCGCGCTCGCCGTCGCCGGGGTCGCCGCGGTCCTCACCGCCGTGCCCGCGCTGTTCCGGACGCTCCAACTGCTCGGCGGTGTCTACGTGCTGTACCTGGGCCTGCGCACGCTCCGCGCCCTGGGCCGTCCGCGTGGACCGGCGGCCCACGGAGTCGGCCCGCTTCCGGGAGCCGCGGTGGTGGCGGTGGGGGCCGGCCCGCTTCCGGGCACCCTGATGGCGGAGGGGGCGGGAACGCGTCCGGGTGGAGCCGTGGTGGCCGGGGCGGCGGGCCCGGGCGCGCGTCCGCTGCGGCAGGGCTTCGTCACCAACGCGCTCAACCCGAAGGCGCCCGTCACCTTCCTCAGCCTGCTGCCGCAGTTCGTGCCCGCGGGCAGCCCCGCGATGCCGCGGACGCTGCTGCTGGCGCTGATCGTGGTCGTTCTCGCCCTGGTGTGGTTCCCGGCGGTCGCGCTGCTGGTGGACCGGCTCGGACGATGGCTGCGCGAGCCGCGTGCCGCACGCGCCGTGGAGGCGGTCACGGGCGGCGCCCTCACCGTTCTGGGCCTCGTCCTCCTGCTGGAGCCTCTGAGGAGCTGAGACGGCGCTGCACGAGCCGGGGCAGCAGCCCCCACAGCGCCAGACAGACGGCCAGGGTGCCCGACCCTGCCGCGATGCCTGCGGCGCGCCCCAGCGTCACGTCGACGACCAGCAGCACCGAACCGGCGAACGCCAGCGTCAGGACGTACAGGCCGATGGTCGCCAGCAGCGAGGAGACCCGCACGATGGTGGGTTTGGCGTTCCGCTGGAACAGCGACCGGTGCAGGGCGGCGGGGGCCGTGAAAAGGGCGGCGGCCAGCACCGCCAGCAACAGCGTGACCACGTAGGTCGCGCGCTGCACGGTGTCCAGGGTCGGGAAACGCTGGGTGAAGGCGAGCGTCAGCAGAAAGGCGAAGAGGATCTGCACCCCGGTCTGGGTGACGCGCAGCTCCTGGAGCAGCTCGGCGAAGTTGCGGTCCGCCCGTTCGAGGCGTGTCTCGTCGCGGCCGGACGTCCGCTCGTCCGGGGACGGCTCGCTTCGCGCGGACGTCTCGTTCCGGGACGCGTGGGCCGGGTCGGCGGTCATGGGGAACGAGTAACCACTCCGGCCCGTGTTGCACACGATTCACGCGCCGCGTGTCCCCCGGGCGGGCGGCACGCGTCACGTGCCGCCCGCCCGGGGGACAGGGTCAGCTGACCCTGCCGTACCAGACGCTTCTCGTCCAGATCCTCTCGAGCTTCACCACTTCCCCGGTCTTCGGGGAGTGCCAGATCTTTCCCTTCCCGGCGTAGATGCCGACGTGGTACACGTTCCGGCCCGAGTGGAAGAACACGAGGTCACCGGCCTTGCGGTGCGAGGCCGAGACATGGTGCGTCTTGTTGTACTGCGCCGCGGCCGTACGAGGCAGCTTCTTGCCCGCCTTCTTGTACGAGTAGAGCGTGAGCCCGGAGCAGTCGAAACGGTGCGGTCCCGTGGCGCCCCACTGGTAAGGGGAGCCGTGCTTCGACGCCGCGACCTGGAGTGCCCTCGTCGCAGGGGTGGCCGCCTCGGCGGCGGGTGCGGCGCCGGGGACCACGAGGCTGCCGCCCACGGCGGCAAGGGTGAGCGCCGAGGCCGTACCGGCCCGGGTCCACAGCGACGGGACACGATTGAGCGCAGTCATGCGCAACCCTTCGTCAGCCGCCTGTGAAGGATGACCTGTCGGATTCGGGCTGGCGAAGTTGCCCGGCCGCAGCTGCGGCTTCACCCCAAGGACCGCCCGGAACTGTTCCGGCGACCCGTCTAGCTGGGTCCTCCACTCCTGCCGATGCACATCTGTCGACCGGTCATCCGGGCGGCGGCAGGACTCGGCGTCCGCCCGGACCGCCCCGCCGCTGTGGCGGGGGCTTGTCGTCGGAAGGGATCTTCACTCATGAGTGTCGGAAATGCCGAGCTGAACCGGCGTTTTGTGGGCTTACTCACCACTCACCCGTTCGGGTGGACACCCCTCTGTTCGAGGGGGTGTTGGAGACATCGACGAGGCCCGCACCTGCGGTGAAGGGCCTCATCCCGCCTTTCTGGTCCGCGTGTTGCGCAACTTGGAGGGGTCGCAGAAAGGATCGTTCACTACGCCATCGGGGGGTACACCATCCGGTCCGTTTGAGTCCCGGTCCGGACACCGCGGCACCGCGGCGCGTACCGGCTCCGGGGTGGGGGTCCGTCAACTGCCGGACTCGGGCGGCACGGTGACCCGGGCCGCCCGCCGCTCGCCGCCGAGAACCCGCAGCGCCTGAGCCAGTGTCGGGGCGTGCACCTCGCTCTCGCCCCGCTGATGCATCAGTGTGAGGGCGTCCCGCAGGGCCACCGCCTGGCCGACCAGTGCCTGAGCCGCCCTCAGACCGCGATAGGTGTCCCCGGGACGGGACGGGTTGATACGGCCGACCAGGTCGACCACGTCGAGGTAGCGGTCGATCAGCTCGGACTCGGCGCGGGTCAGCGCCGGCAGCGGGGGGAGGTCCGGGATCATCGGCCGCTCACCTCGCGCCGGGAGTCGCGCGCGAGGCCCTGCGGCTCGGGACGACGCGGTCGATCAGTCCGTAGGCCAGCGCCGCCGGCGCGTCGAGGATCTTGTCCCGCTCGATGTCCGCGGAGACCTGCTCCGGGCTCCGCCCCGTGTGCCGTACGAGCATCCGCTCAAGGAGCTCGCGGGTGCGCAGCAACTCCTCGGCCTGGATGACCAGATCGCTCGTCTGTCCCTGGATCGGCTCCGGCGCCGACGGCTGGTGGAGGAGGACGCGCGCTCCCGGGAGGGCGAGTCGCTTGCCCCGAGTGCCGCCGGCCAGCAGGACGGCCGCGGCCGACGCCGCCTGGCCGAGGCAGATCGTCTCGACGTCGCAGGTGACGAACCGCATCGTGTCGTAGATCGCGGTCATCGCGCTGAAGGAGCCGCCCGGGGAGTTGATGTAGAGCGAGATGTCCTGCTCGGGCGCCTGGTGTTCGAGGTACATGAACTGCGCCATCACATCGTTCGCCGAGGTGTCGTCGATCGGCGTCCCGAGGAAAACGATCCGCTCACTGAGCAGCTTCGAGTACGGATCCAGCGTCTGGTGCCCCGCGCTGGTGCGTTCGGTGAATTCGGGCAGGACATAGCGGGCCGACGGGTTGTCCATGGCGCGCGCCTCCTCAGGTCGACGTCTGTAAAAAATGTACAGGACGTACGCCTCTGTGGAAGGGGCCACGCTCAGAGCGAAAAGGGCCGTATCCCCGCACCGGGAGCCGGCCGAGGGTCACCACGCACCGCCCGCCGACGGGATCTCGCGCCCCGCGGAGTGCCGGGGGCCCGGTCTAAGCTGGACGTCATGGCCTACGAGATTCCGGTGACGCAAGCCAGGGCTGAGCTCGCCGAACTGATCAACCGCGTCGTGTACGGCGGTGAGCGCGTCGTCGTGACGCGGCACGGGAAGCCCCTCGTCGCCCTGGTCTCCGCCGCCGACCTGGAGCGCCTCGAAGAACTCCAGGAGCCCGCGGAGGAGCAGGTGATCAGCGCTCTGTCCAGCGTCCGCGACGTGGCGTCCGCGCCCCGCGAACGCCAGCGGTTCGGGATCGCCGCGGAGCACCGGGGGCCCAGCGCGTCCTAGCCACCGCACCGGACCCCCCCCGCTGCCCCTGCCGTGCCAGGGGACCGCCCCCGCTGCCCCTGCCGCGTTCCGGGACCGCCCCCGCGGCCACGACCTCGTTCCCGGTACCGCCCCCGCGACCGCGCGGTATGCCGTATACGGTCCGTTCGCCGATGGTGTCGCGGCTGTCCGGGGTGCCTACGCGGCCCGATGGCGTGAAACCGGGGAAGCGGGGAGGCCTTGCCGACCTGACGGGATCCTGCCGCCCGGCCCTGGAGGGATCACCGGCTGGTTAACGTCCTCGAAACTCCGGCCAACTAGCGTGCCCATCCATGCCACCAGGGGTTTTGGTGGCTGCGGCCACCGGGCCCCGCACGGTCCGGAGCGAGGATGTGAGGTGGGACGCCGTGCAACTGACCCCGCACGAGCAGGAGAGGCTGCTGATCCATGTGGCAGCCGATGTCGCCGAGAAGCGCCGGGCCCGCGGACTGAAACTGAACCACCCCGAGGCCGTCGCCCTGATCACGTCGCACATCCTCGAAGGTGCCCGTGACGGCCGTACCGTCGCCGAGCTGATGTCCTCCGGACGCAAGATCCTCACCCGGGACGACGTCATGACGGGCATCCCCGAGATGATCCACGACGTCCAGGTCGAGGCGACCTTTCCCGACGGCACCAAACTCGTCACCGTCCACGATCCGATCGTCTGACGGGGGAGCGAGCGCCATGATTCCCGGAGAGATCCTCTTCGCCGAGGAGCCCGTCGTCTTCAACGAGGGCCGTGCGGTCACCCGGCTGACCGTCCTCAACGCCGCCGACCGCCCCGTCCAGGTCGGCTCCCACTACCACTTCGCCGAGGCCAATCCCGGTCTGGACTTCGACCGCGGCGCCGCGCGCGGCAAGCGGCTCAACGTCGCCGCCGGCACCGCCGTGCGCTTCGAGCCCGGGATCCCCGTCGACGTCGAACTCGTCCCGCTCGCCGGCGCCCGTGTGGTGCCCGGACTCCGCGGGGAGACCGGAGGTGCCCTCGATGCCTGAGATCTCCCGTGCCGCGTACGCCGACCTGTTCGGCCCCACCACCGGCGACCGGATCCGCCTCGCCGACACCGATCTGCTGATCGAGATCGAGGAGGACCGTTCCGGCGGGCCAGGACTCGCCGGCGACGAAGCGGTGTTCGGCGGTGGCAAGGTCATCCGCGAATCCATGGGCCAGGCACGCGCCACGCGGGCGGAAGGCACCCCGGACACGGTCATCACCGGTGTCGTGATCATCGACCACTGGGGGATCGTCAAGGCCGACGTCGGGATCCGCGACGGCCGGATCTCCGGTATCGGCAAGGCCGGCAACCCGGACACGATGGACGGGGTCCATCCCGACCTGGTGATCGGCCCCGAGACCGAGATCATCGCGGGCAACGGGCGGATCGTGACCGCGGGCGCCATCGACGCGCACGTCCATCTGATCTGTCCGCAGATCGCCGACGAGGCGCTCGCCTCCGGCATCACGACGCTCGTCGGCGGTGGCACGGGCCCCGCCGAGGGCTCCAAGGCGACCACCGTCACGCCCGGGCCCTGGCATCTGGCCCGGATGCTGGAGTCGATGGAGGGGTACCCGCTCAACTTCGGTCTGCTCGGCAAGGGCAACACCGTCTCGCACGACGCGATGCTGTCGCAGATCCGGGGCGGCGCGCTCGGCCTGAAGATCCACGAGGACTGGGGCTCGACGCCCGCCGCGATCGACGCCGCGCTCACCGTCGCCGACCGCACGGGCATCCAGGTCGCCATCCACACCGACACGCTCAACGAGGCCGGGTTCGTCGCCGACACCCTCGCCGCCATCGCGGGCCGGGGCATCCACGCCTACCACACGGAGGGTGCGGGCGGCGGGCACGCGCCGGACATCATGTCCGTGGTCTCCGAGTCGTACGTGCTGCCCAGTTCCACCAACCCGACCCGGCCCTACACCGTCAACACCGCCGAGGAACACCTCGACATGCTGATGGTCTGCCACCACCTGAACCCGGCGGTGCCGGAGGACCTGGCCTTCGCCGAGTCCCGTATCCGGCCGTCGACGATCGGGGCCGAGGACATACTCCACGACCTCGGCGCCATCTCGATCATCTCCTCCGACTCCCAGGCCATGGGCCGTGTCGGCGAGGTCATCATGCGGACCTGGCAGACGGCCCATGTGATGAAGCGGCGCCGGGGTGCGCTGCCGGGCGACGGACGCGCGGACAACCATCGTGTACGTCGCTATGTCGCCAAATACACGATCAACCCGGCGCTGGCGCAAGGGCTGGCCCGCGAGATCGGCTCCGTGGAGACCGGCAAGCTCGCCGACCTGGTGCTGTGGGAGCCCGCGTTCTTCGGGGTCAAACCGCACCTCGTCATCAAGGGCGGAATGATCGCGTACGCGCAGATGGGCGACGCCAACGCGTCCATCCCGACGCCGCAACCGGTGCTGCCCCGGCCGATGTTCGGGGCGATCGGGAGAGCCCCGGCCTCGAACTCCTTCAACTTCGTGGCACCGCTCGCGATCGAGGACGGACTGCCGGAACGGCTCTCGCTCGGCAAGCGGTTCGTCGCCATCGAGTCGACGCGGGCGGTGACCAAGGCCGACATGCGGGAGAACGACGCACGGCCCGAGGTGCGGATCGACCCCGACAGCTTCGCCGTGCACATCGACGGGGAGCTCGTCGAGGCGACTCCGGCCGCCGAACTGCCCATGGCCCAGCGTTACTTCCTCTTCTGATGTCCCGGGCAGCGCTTCTCGTCCTGGCAGACGGCCGCTTTCCCGCCGGAGGGCACGCGCACTCCGGCGGGGCCGAGGCGGCCGTCAAGGCCGGGCGGATCACCGGAGCGGCGACACTGGAGGACTTCTGCAGGGGCCGGCTGCACACGACCGGACTCGTCTCGGCCGCGCTGGCGGCGGCGGGGGCGCTCGGGGTCGATCCGTCGGCCCTGGACGCGGCCGCCGACGCGCGCACGCCCTCCCTCGCGCTGCGGGCCGCCGCGCGGCGGCTGGGACGGCAGCTCATGCGGGCTGCCAGGGCGACCTGGCCGTCCGACGAACTCGACGCACTGGCACGGGAGTTCCCCAAGGGCGCCCATCAGCCGGTGGTGCTGGGCGTGGCGGCCCGGGCTGCCGGCCTGGGGCCCGAGGACGCCGCGTACTGCTCGGCGTACGAGTGTGTCAGCGGGCCGGCCTCGGCGACGGTGCGGCTGCTGAGCCTCGACCCGTTCGACGCGACGGCCGCGCTGGCCCGGCTCGCGCCGGAACTGGATGTCGTGGCCCACGCGGCGGCGAGTGCGGCGCGGCGGGTCCTCGACGACGGGGTCGAGGCGCTTCCCGCGGCGTCGGCGCCGCTCCTGGAGATCAGCGCGGAGGCGCACGCGGCCTGGCCGGTACGCCTCTTCGCGTCGTAACGAGCGTGGGCCTCCATGTCGCCGGGGGCCCGGGGGCCCGGGAGCCACGGGAGCCACGGGAGCCACGGGACGCGGGCCGGGAGTCCGTGGCCCCTCGGCTCGCCGGGCGCATCGGATCTCTCGGATTGCCGGGAGGTCTTGGGGCTCCGCGTCGCAGGAAGTTCGCGACCTTCGCGTCGCGGGGAGTCCCAGGGCTTCGCGGCGCGGGGGTTCACGGGTCTTCACGGCGCGGGGAAGCCTGCGGGTCTTCGAGGCGTGGGACTCCGCGGGACTTCGCGTTTGCGGGAAGTGCGCGGCCTTCGCGGCGCGCGGACTTCGCGGGGCCTCGCGTCGCAGGGGGTCCGCGGTCTTCGCGGCGCGGCGAGTTCCCGGCCTTCGCGTCGCAGGGTCCGCGGCCTTCGTGTCGCGGGGAGTCCACGGGCTTCTCGCGGCGCGGGGATTTCGTGGGGCTCCGCATCACAGCAAGTCTGTGGGGTGGGCGCCGTCGGGTGCGGTCGTCCCTGGGCCCGCCAACCTTCCCGGAGGTGTCGGTTCCGCTCGATTCGTCGGGGGACCCACAGCCTCCGGGGCAATCGTCCTCAGAACCCCCTCGCCGGCCCCGAAGGGGCTGGTCCGTCAACGACGGACAGGCCGCCTCGCGGCCGGCGCGGGCCGAACGAAGCTGGAGCCGTACCGTGCATCTCGACCACACTCACGACGGGCCGTCCGCGATCAGCGCCGATGCCCACCGGCCCGACGGCAGGCGCCGCGCCCTGCGCATAGGGCTCGGTGGACCCGTCGGTTCGGGGAAGACAGCCACCGTCGCCGCGCTCTGCCGGGCGCTGCGCGACGAGCTCTCCCTCGCCGTCGTCACCAATGACATCTACACCCGTGAGGACGCCGAATTCCTCCTGCGGGAAGCGGTATTGCCGCCCGAGCGGATCACCGCAGTCGAGACGGGCGCGTGCCCGCACACCGCGATCCGGGACGACATCTCGGCGAACCTCGAAGCCGTCGAGGACCTGGAGGACGAGATCGGGCCGCTGGATCTGATCCTCGTGGAGTCCGGCGGCGACAACCTCACCGCGACCTTCTCCAAGGGGCTCGTCGACGCGCAGATCTTCGTGATCGACGTCGCGGGCGGGGACGACATCCCGCGCAAGGGCGGTCCCGGGGTCACGACGGCCGACCTGCTCGTCGTGAACAAGACCGATCTGGCTCCGTATGTCGGCTCCGACCTGGGGCGAATGGCGACCGACGCCAAGGCCCAGCGGGCCGAACTGCCCGTGGTCTTCCAGTCGCTCAGGACCGAGAGCGGTGTCACGGAGGTCGCCGGCTGGGTGCGGGAACGGCTCGCGGCGTGGACGGCATGACGACGGCGGGAGTACGCGCCACCGCGCGGATCGAGGCCAGGGACGACGGCCGGGGCGGGACCTCGCTGCCCGTGCTGGACGGAGAGGGGCCGCTCGCCCTGCGCCGGATCCGGAGCACGGGATCCGAGGCACGCGTGATGCTGGTCGGGGCGATGAGCGGACCGCTCGGCGGCGACCACCTCGCCGTCGAGGCCCGGGTCGGCCCGGGCGCGCGGCTGCGGGTCGGTTCGGCCGCCGCCACCATCGCCCTGCCCGGACAGGCCAAGGGTGAGGCCCGCTACGACGTACGCCTCGACGTCGCCGACGGAGGTGAACTCGTCTGGCTGCCGGAGCAGTTGATCTCCGCCGGTGGCAGTGAACTGTGTGTGTCCTCGCGCGTCGACCTGCGGGGCGGTGCCCGGCTGGTCTTCCGGGAGGAGCAGGTGCTCGGGCGGGTGGGAGAGGAACCCGGGCGACTGACCAGCCGTCTCACCGTGCGGCGCGACGGACGGGCCCTGCTCGACCAGGAGTTGGCGTGCGGCCCGGGCGCACCCGGCGGCTGGGACGGCCCCGCTGTCCTCGCGGGACATCGGGCTCTCGGGCAACTCGTCGTCGTACGGCCTGAGTTCGAGCGGCAGATGCCCGCGGCGCGGCTGCTGGGCGAGTACGCGGCGCTCACTCCGCTCGCCGGGCCCGCCGTGCTCGTGACCGCGCTCGCCCCCGACGCGCTGCTGCTGCGGCGGGTGCTGGGCGAGGCGCTGCACGATCTCACGTGACGTCAATTGTCTTGGAGAGAAGGCGGATTCGCGCCAGAGTCACCGCTCAACGGAACACGGCATACCGGCTATCGGATTGGTAAAGAACACCGGTCACGTCTGTTGCCAGGGACCTCACAGCAGAAAGGATCCCCGTATCCATCGCAACGATGTACGGGGAGGTCACACTTGAGGTCCAAGAGACCGACGAAACGGGTGGCAGCGCTCGGTTCGGCCGGAGCGCTCGTCACCGCGACCCTGATAGCCGGAGCCGTCGCGGCCCCGTCGGCCACCGCCGACTCGCGACAGGGCCGGAGCCACGGCCAGGGTTACGGGCAGAGCCGCGAGCAGCGCGGAGCGGCCATCGCCGCGGAGCGGGCCGCCAAAGCCGGGATCGACTGGCAGGACTGCCCGGCGGACTGGGGCTTCGAGAAGCCGATCCAGTGCGGCTGGGTCAGCGTGCCGCTGGACTACGCCCACCCCTACGGCAAGCAGATCAAGCTGGCCGTGGACCGCATCGGGAACACCGGTACCAAGGAGGAGCGCCAGGGCGCGCTCGTCTACAACCCGGGCGGCCCCGGTGGTTCGGGCATGCGCTTCCCGCGCCGGGTCACCACCAAGAGCCCCCTGTGGGCGAACACCGCGAAGGCGTACGACTTCGTGGGCTTCGACCCGCGTGGTGTCGGCCACTCGGCGCCCATCTCCTGCATCGACCCGCAGGAGTTCGTGAAGGCGCCCAAGGCGGACCCGGTCCCGGACTCCGAGGCGGACAAGCGCGTCCAGCGCAAGCTGGCGGCGGAGTACGCGGACGGCTGTGCCGAGCGCACCGGCAAGGCCGTGCTGGAGCAGATGACCACGCCCAACACGGCACGCGACCTCGACGTCATCCGGGCCGGGCTCGGCGAGAAGAAGCTGAACTACCTGGGCGTCTCGTACGGCACGTACCTCGGGGCCGTGTACGGCACGCTCTTCCCGGGGCATGTGCGACGCATGGTCGTCGACAGCGTCGTCAACCCCTCGCGCGAGAACATCTGGTACCAGGCCAACCTGGAGCAGGACATCGCGTTCGAGGGCCGCTGGAAGGACTGGGAGGACTGGGTCGCCAAGAACGACGCGGCCTTCCACCTCGGTGACACCCGCGCCAAGGTGCAGGACCAGTGGCTGAAGCTGCGGGCCGCCGCGAAGAAGAGCCCGCTGGGTGGGGTCGTCGGCCCCGCCGAGCTGATCTCCTTCTTCCAGAGCGCCCCGTACTACGACTCGTCGTGGGTGCCGGTCGCCTCGGTGTTCAGCAAGTACGCCGCCGGTAACACCCAGGCGCTCGTCGACGCCGCGGCCCCGGATCTGACCGACACGGCGGGCAACATCACCTCGGAGAACAGCAACGCCGTCTACACGGCCGTCGAGTGCACCGACGCGCAGTGGCCCACGAGCTGGCGGAAGTGGGACCGGGACAACACGCGGCTCAACACGCAGTATCCCTTCATGACCTGGGCGAACGCGTGGATGAACCTGCCCTGTGCGAGTTGGGGCGTCAAGCAGCAGTCCCCGGTCGAGGTGAAGACGGGCAAGGGTCTGCCGGCCGTCCTCATCGTGCAGTCCACGAACGACGCCGCCACTCCGTACCCCGGCGCCGTCGAGCTGCACAAGCGGTTCAAGGGCTCCCGCCTGATCACCGAGCAGGGCGCGGGCTCACACGGTGTGACCGGTCTGGTCAACCCGTGCATCAACGGGCGGGTGGACTCCTACCTGCTCACCGGCGCCACGGACGCCGCCGACGTGACGTGCGCGCCGCACGCCACGCCGCAGCCGTAGTCCTCGCAGCATGAGGGGGCGGCCGGTCCGACCGGCCGCCCCCTCACGCGTCCCTGTCGTAGGCCCGGCCCGGCCGTCGTCTCAACTCATCGGCATCCGGGGGAACTTGCGTCCCGCCTCGGCCTTCTCCGCGGCCTCCTCGGCCTTCACGACGGCCGCGTACCGGTCGACGTACTCCTGCTCGGAGAGGGTCAGGATGGCGTACATGATCTCGTCGGTGATGGCGCGCAGGATCGCCTTCTCGCCTTCCATCCCGGCATAGCGCGAGAAGTCGAGAGGCTTGCCGAAGCGGATCACCACGGGATGGATCCGCGGGAGCTTGCGGCCCGGGGGTTGCGCCTCGAAGGTGCCGATCATCGCGCAGGGGATGACCGGGGCCTGGGCCCGCAGGGCCATCACCGCGACACCGACCTTGCCCTTGTAGAGCCGTCCGTCGT
The DNA here is from genome assembly GCF_044757755.1 of Streptomyces sp. NPDC091209. Classification (NCBI taxonomy): domain Bacteria; kingdom Bacillati; phylum Actinomycetota; class Actinomycetes; order Kitasatosporales; family Streptomycetaceae; genus Streptomyces; species Streptomyces sp. NPDC091209. The sequence goes on from NZ_JBIVVR010000005.1 coordinate 166,472, forward strand.
GCGAGCGGGTGCCCTCGGGGTAGATGCCGAGCAACTCGTCCCTGCGCAGCACGCCGAGTCCCTCGCGGATCGCGGCCTGCCCCGCCTCCTTGCCGGAACGGTCCACCGGAATCTGTCCGACGCTGCGGAAGAAGGCCGCCGTCAGCCGCCCTTTGATGCCGGGCCCGGTGAAGTACTCGGCCTTCGCGAGGAAGGTGATCCGGCGCTTCAGGATCGCCGGCATCAGGAAGTGGTCCGCGAAGGACAGGTGGTTGCCGGCCACGATCGCCGGACCCGAGGACGGGATGTGCTCAAGGCCCTCGATCCGAGGCCGGAAGACCAGTCTCAACAGTGGACCCAGAAGCACATATTTGAGCACGTAATAAAACACTGGGGCGCTCCTCTTTTCCCCCGGGGAGCGATCAGTGTAGGCGCGGCCGTCGCCGGACGTAACCGGTGCGGTGTCACCCTCTGTGGCCACTTGGCCGGTATCGGATCCCTTGCGCCACTGCCGACCGCAGGGGCCACTGGAAGCTGCGGGAGTTCCGCGGCCGTGACGCCGACGGCGGCGTCGGCCGGATGGCCGAGCCACGCGGGCGCTTCACCGGAATCCCCTCGTCCGTCGTGCCCCGGTGCCACGTGTTCGGCCCAGGTGCGGCCGCGCGGGCCTCGGACGTTCCAGACGGGGCTGGCCAGAAGGATGGTGTCGTAGCCGTCGAGGGAGGGCGGTCCGCCTTCGACGGTCGGGCGGGCGTCGGCTTCCTGCTCGCGGACGTTGCGCTGGACGGGCGCGTCGTAGTCGGTCGAGTAGGGGTCGGCGGCCTGGACAGCGCTCCAAGCCGCGGTTGCGGTCGCCCGTGCGCGGCGCAGAACGGTGCGCCGGCTCGGCAGGGCGGCGTGGTGCTGTGGGGCGATCACGGTGGACGGCTCCCGGTGAACCGTTGGCGGAGTGGAGGCCGGGCGGGCGCCCCGGACGTCGGCTTGAGGGCACCCGCCGCCGGCAAGGGGCGTCGCTCAGCTGTCCAGACGGCGCTTGGCAAGCCAGGTGACCATCTCGGGGTCGTGGTGGTCGAAGAACAGCGAGCTGCCGGTGTCGAGGGCAGCGATCCGGGTCATCTGCTCGTCGGTGAGCTGGAAGTCGAAGACGTCGATGTTCTCGGCCATGCGCTCGGCGCGCACGGACTTGGGGATGGCGATGACGCCGCGCTGGGTCAGCCAGCGCAGCACGACCTGGGCGACGGACTTGCCGTACTCCTTGCCGATCTCGGCGAGCAGCGGGTTGGTGAACAGGTCGTTCTTGCCCTCGGCGAAGCCGCCCCAGGACTGGATCTGCACCCCGTGCTCGCGCATGAGGTCCTGATAGTCGGCGCGCTGGAAGAACGGGTGGGTCTCGACCTGGTTGACCTGCGGGGTGCTCTCGTTGTTGACGATCAGGTCGATCAGCCGGTCGGGGTAGAAGTTGGCGACACCGATCGCCTTGGCCGCGCCCTCGCGGTTGATCGCCTCCATGGCGCGCCACTGGCCGTAGACGTCGCCGAAGGGCTGGTGCATCAGGTACAGGTCGAGGTGGTCCAGGCCCAGCTTGCTCAGGGACGTCTCGAAAGCACGGCGGGTGTTGTCCTGGGCGGGGGCGTCCTGGACCCACAGCTTGGTGGTGACGAACAGTTCCTCGCGCGGGATGCCGCTGGACTTGATGGCGCGGCCGACGGCTTCTTCGTTGCCGTACGCGGCGGCGGTGTCCAGCAGGCGGTAGCCGGCGGCCAGGGCCTCGGAGACAGCGCGCTCGGTGTCCTCGGCGGGGATCTGGTAGACGCCGAAGCCGAGGAGCGGCATCTCGACGCCGTTGTTGAGGGTAACGGTCTGCATGGGCGGAATGTCCTTCGCTGTACGGGTGGGGGAGGTCAGGGGCGGATGAGGGCCTTGAGGACCTGGCGGTCGGCCATGGCCCGGTAGGCGTCCGGAGTCCGGTCGAGGGGGAAGGCCTCGTCGAAGACGCGGCGGGGGGCGATGGTGCCGTCCAGGACGTCGGCCAGCAGTTCCGGAATATGGGCGCGGGCGGGGCTGGCGCCGCCGGTCAGGGTGATGTCGCGCATGAAGTCGGCCGGGCCGATCGGGCCCTGCTCGTACTGGGGAACGCCCAGGCGGCTGATGGTGCCGCCGTCCAGGACCGCGCCGAGCGCGGTGTCCAGGGCCTGTCGGGTGCCGACGGCCTCGATGACCTTGTCCACGCCGCCGGTCAGCTCGCGGATGCGGGCGATGCCCTCCTCACCGCGCTCGGCGACCACGTCGGTGGCGCCGAACTCCCGGCCCAAGCCGGTGCGGGCTTCGGGACGGCCGGCAAGCACGATCCGCTCGGCACCCAGCCGCTTCGCGGCGATCACCGCGCACAGGCCGACCGCGCCGTCCCCGACGACCGGCACCGCGTCGCCGCGGCCGATCCCTGCGGTGACCGCGCCGTGTTGGCCGGTGGTCATCACGTCCGACAGTGCCAGCAGCGACGGCAGCAGCGCGGAGTCCGCGGCCACCGGAAGCTTCACCAGAGTGCCGTCTGCGTACGGGACACGGACCGCTTCGCCCTGCCCGCCATCCACGCCGTCGAAGCCGTACCGGCCGCCGTTGCGGCACGAGATGTGCAGGCCTTTGGCGCAGTAGTCGCAGGTGTTGTCGCTGTAGGTGAACGGGGCGACGACCAGATCACCGGTGTTCAGGCCGGTCACGTCCGCGCCGATCTCCTCGATGACGCCGAGGAACTCGTGGCCCATGGGGCGGCCGGTGTCGGTGGCGGGCATCGACTGGTAGGGCCACAGGTCGCTGCCGCACACACAGGATGCGACGACGCGGACCACGGCGTCGGTGGGCTGGACGATCTTCGGGTCGGGCCGGTCCTCGACGCGGACGTCTCCGGCTCCGTACATCACTGCTGCATGCATGAAAGGTGTTACTCCGAACGAGGGAGGGGGCGCCACGCGAAGCGCGGCGTGCCGGGGCGGGGTCAGCGTTCGAGCATCCTCGCCTGGGCCTCGGTGTGGGTGTCGCCGGCGGCGGGCGGCAGGCTGGAGAGCCTGTCGAGCTGCTCGGCGGTCAGCGTGACGGCATCGGCGGCGGCGTTCTCCTCGACCCGGCTGACGCGCTTGGTGCCGGGGATGGGAGCGATGTCGTCGCCCTGGGCGAGCAGCCAGGCCAGTGCCACCTGACCGGGCGTGGCACCGGCCTCGTCGGCCAGGGCCTTGACCTCGTCGGCGAGCGCCAGGTTGTGCTGGAAGTTCTCGCCGGTGAAGCGCGGGTTGCCGCGCCGGAAGTCGTTCTCGTCGAACTGGTCGGTGGAGCGGACGGTGCCGGTCAGGACGCCACGGCCCAGCGGAGAGAAGGGCACGAGGCCGATGTTCAGCTCCCGCAGGACTGGCAGGACACGGTCCTCGATGCCGCGGGTGAACAGGGAGTACTCGGACTGCACCGCGGTGACCGGCTGGACGGCGTGGGCGCGGCGGATCGTGTCCGGGCCGGCCTCCGAAAGCCCGAAAGCACGCACCTTGCCGTCGGCGATCAGTTCACCGACGGCTCCGGCGGTCTCCTCGATCGGCGTGTTCGGGTCCACCCGGTGCTGGTAGTACAGGTCGATGTGGTCGGTGCCCAGACGCTTGAGAGAGCCCTCGACCGCGGTGCGGATGTTGGCCGGGCTGGAGTCCAGGTTCCAGGCGCCGTCACCGGCGTGGGAGACCAGGCCGAACTTGGTGGCCAGCACCACCTTGTCCCGGCGCCCCTTCAACGCCCGCCCGAGCAGCTCCTCGTTGGTATAGGGGCCGTAGATCTCGGCGGTGTCGATGAGCGTGACGCCCAGCTCCAGCGCCCGGTGCACGGTCCTGATCGACTCCGCGTCATCGGTGCCCGAGCCGGTATAGCCGTGGGACATGCCCATCGCACCCAGACCGATCCGGGAAACCTCCAGGTCACGCAGTTTGATGTAGCGCATCTCGCCCTCTTCCGATCAAGGTGTTACCTGGTCTCCACTCTCGCCCCGGCCCGGCAGCTCGTGCCGGTTGAAGCCGGGCGGCGCGAGGGGCCGGCGTCTTCCTCATTCACCTTCGCCCGGATTGCTCTGGTGTGGCAGGGCGGGCTCTTCGGGGGTAACGACAGGGCCCCCCTCCCGCCCGCTCAGCGGGTGCCCGGCGGGTGAGACTGGAGTCATGGCATCGATGAGCGCGCACAGCGAGGGCGCCGAGCTGGGCCGCTACCTGCGCGCCCGCCGCACCCAGACCAGTCCCGAACACGTCGGCCTCACCGTCGGCACCGGCATCCGCCGCACCCCCGGGCTCCGCCGCGAGGAACTGGCCACCCTCGCCGGCATCAGCATCGACTACTACGTGCGCCTGGAACGCGGCAAGGAGACCCGCCCCAGCCCCGCTGTCCTCGACTCCCTCGCCCGCGCCCTGCTCATGGACGACCAAGAACACCAGCACCTGCGCGAGCTCGCCGCCCGCGCCGCCCGCTACGCCCCCGAGCCGCCGCCCGCGCCCAGCCGCACCGTACGCCCCCACCTGAAGCTGCTGCTCGAATCGCTGCGGCCGAACCCGGCCTACGTCATCAGCCGCAGCATGGATGTACTGGCCTGGAACCCCGGCGGCCTCGCCCTCTACGCGGGCCTGGACGACTGGCCGGCCAAGCAGCGCAACCTCGCCCGCTACCTCTTCCTCCACCCTGCGGCGCGCGACCTCTTCACCGACTGGGACCGGCAGATCACCGCCTGCGTCGCTCGCCTGCGCGCCGTCGCCGGCACCGCACCCGACGCCCCCGACCTCACCAACCTCGTTGGCGAACTCCTCCTCAAAAGCCCCGACTTCGCACGGCTGTGGGAACGCTACGAAGTGACCGGACGCAAACCTGCTCACAAGACGTTCCACCACCCCCAGGTCGGGACGGTCACGCTCACGGCACAGTCCCTGCACGTGGAAGGCACGCCGGGCCAGCGCATCGGCGTCTATACCGCCGAACCCGGTAGCCCCGACCACGATGCGCTGCTTCTGCTGGACATGACGGCGCCTGCCCCTCCCGGCTTCAGCTCCACACAGCGAGACGCAGCGCGTCGACAGAGCTGAGCGCCTCGCCTGTACCGACCTCTGTCCGAGCCGAGGTACGGGGAAGTACCGGTGGTGCCACGCCTTGCGGACGCCCGTCCGCTGGGGTGGACGTGGCGACCCCGCGTACCACCGTCAGTCCGGTCGCCGTCCGCGAGGCGCCCGCGCCCACCGACCGCTGCGGGATCTGCGAACACGAAGGGCGGCCCGCCATGCGCGGCGCCCTCGGCTGCGCAGGCTGCGCGGCGGACGGCGGTCCCGTCCAGGGTCAGCGGCCCGGCGTCCACCCGGCCGAGGCTGGGCTGGACGCCACCGCGGGCGCCGCCCCGTGGGAGATCCGGCGGATGCCGGTCGGAATGCCTCGCGGTCGGTGTGCCGGCACGCGAGCTGCTGCCCTGGCAGCCGCCGTACGAGACGGTCGAGGCCGTCGCTGTACGAGACGGTCGAGGCGGTCGCGGCGGCGGCATCGGGGCAGCTCATCACGGCCGGCTGCTCCACCGGGGTCGTGAACTGCCTGATGGAGTCGCTGGACCGGGAACCCGAGCGGTGTCCCGGGCCGTTGCTGCCCCGGGCGGCTGGCGTCCCGGAGACGGGAGGACGGTCCTCGCACCGCGACGGGCGGGCGCCTCGGCGCCCGCCCGCGGTCGAGGGGCCGGTGTCCCCTCCGGTGGCCACTGGGCCGGTATCAGACCCCTTGCGTCAGCACCTTCTCCAGGGACCCGAGGGCCGACTGGAGTTCCTCGGCCGTGATGGTGAGCGGCGGTGCCAGCCGGATGGTCGAACCGTGCGTGTCCTTGACCAGGATCCCCTCGTCCATGAGGCCCCGGCTGATCTCGCGGCCCGTGCCGATGGACGGGTCGATGTCGACGCCCGCCCACAGCCCGCGCGCGCGGAAGCCCTCGACGCCCCGGCCCACCAGGGCCGTCAGCCCGTCCCGCAGCAGGACGCCCAGCTCGGCCGCCCTGCGCTGGTACTCACCGGTCTCCAGCAGGCCGACGACCGCCGAACCGACCGCCGCGGCCAGCGGGTTGCCGCCGAAGGTCGAGCCGTGCTCACCGGGACGCAGCACCTCCAGCACGTCCCGGCGTCCGACGACCGCGGAGACCGGCACGATGCCGCCGCCGAGCGCCTTGCCGAGCAGCAGCAGATCGGGGACGACCGACTCGTGCTCCACCGCCAGCGTGGTGCCGGTGCGGCCGAGGCCCGACTGGATCTCGTCCGCGACGAACAGACAGCCGGCGCGGCGGGTGAGTTCGCGGACCCCGGCGAGATACCCGTCGTCCGGGATGACCACGCCCGCCTCGCCCTGGATGGGTTCGAGCAGCACCGCGGCCGTCGTCTCGTCGATCGCCGCTTCGAGCGCGGCCAGGTCGTTGTACGGAACGACCCGGAAGCCGGGCGTGAAGGGGCCGAAGCCGGAGCGGGCCGTCTCGTCGGTGGAGAAGCTGACGATCGTGGTCGTCCGGCCGTGGAAGTTGTCGGCCGCCACCACGATGGTGGCCCGGTCGGGCTCGACGCCCTTGACCTCGTACGCCCATTTGCGGGCCACCTTGATGGCGCTCTCCACCGCCTCGGCGCCCGTGTTCATCGGCAGGACCATGTCCAGGCCGGTCAACGCGGCCAGTGACTCGGCGAATTCGGCCAGCCGGTCGTTGTGGAAGGCCCGCGAGGTGAGCGTGAGCCGGTCGAGCTGCCGGTGCGCCGCCTCGATCAACACAGGGTTGCGGTGACCGAAGTTGAGGGCCGAGTAGCCCGCCAGCATGTCGAGGTAGCGGCGGCCCTCGACGTCCTCCACCCAGGTGCCCTCGGCGCGCGCGACGACCACGGGCAGCGGGTGGTAGTTGTGCGCCAGGACGGGTTCCTCGGCTCGGATCAGTTCGGCGGAACTGCGCGCGCCGGCGTCGGCGGACGCGGTCGTACGGGCGGGAGCGGTCATGAACGGATCTCCTGAGTGCAGCACTTGATGCCGCCGCCGGCCTTGTGGAACTCCGACAGGTCGACGGGGACGGGAACGTAGCCGTGGCGGACGAGCTGGTCGGCGAGGGCCTCGGCGCGCGGCGCGATGAAGACATGACGGCCGTCGGAGACGGAGTTGAGGCCGAAGGCGAGGGCGTCCTCGCGGGTCGCGAGCACCGCGTCCGGGAACAGCCGGCCCAGCACCTCGCGGCTGCCCGGCGAGAAGGCCTCCGGGTAGTACGCGACGTTGTCGTCGTCGAGGACGAAGAGCGCGGTGTCCAGATGGTAGAAGTGCGGGTCCACGAGCTGGAGGCTGATCACCGGGACCCCGAAGAACTCCTGGACCTCGCGATGGGCCTCACGTGTGGTGCGGAACCCGGTACCGGCGAGAACGTAGCGGCGTGTCGGGACGAGATCGCCCTCGCCCTCACACACCGACTCGGGGCGGTAGACGTCGAAACCGGCCGTCTTGAACCAGGTGTCGTACGCGGTGGACTCGGGGCGGCGCTCGGGTGCGTGGAAGGACGAGCCGAAGACACGGCCCTCCAGGACGAGCGCGCAGTTCGCGGCGAACACCATGTCGGGAAGGCCCGCGACCGGTTCGACGGAGTCGACGGTGTGGCCGTGCGCGCGATAGGCGCTGATCAGCGCCTGCCACTGATCACGCGCGAGATCGACGTCCACGGGGGTGTCGGGACGCATCCAGGGGTTGATCGCGTACTGCACGGCGAAGTGTCTGGGTTCGCAGACGAGAAAGCGCCGGGGGCGCGGCACACGGTTGTCAGGCACGAAGAGGTTCCCTCCGCTTCCTGCGGTGTCGACTGGTGGGATGCCTCCACGGTAAGAAGGAGGGGATACGGACGACAAGCGACGAGAGCTGCGCGTATACGCAGTACTGCTGCGTGATCGGCCGGGTCAGCGCACGTTTCCTGCGTCGTCCGGGGCCGCGTATGTCGCCCCGGCCTCCGGGGCCTCGGGCAGCAGATGGGACAGCACCATGTAGCTGATCGTCTTCCGGATGAACGGCTCCACCCGGATGCGCTCCAGGATCTCCTCGAAGTGCTCCACGTCGACGGCCCGCACATGCAGCAGCGCGTCCGCGCCCCCGGTCACCGTCATCGCCGCGGTGATCTCCGGATGGTTGCGCACCACCTCCGCCAGCCGCCGGGGCGGCGCCGCGCCCTCGCAGTACACCTCCACGTACGCCTCCGTGCGCCAGCCGAGCGCCGCGGGCTTCACCGTGGCCGTGAACCCGGTGATCACGCCCGTCTCGCGCAGCCGGTCGACGCGGCGCTTGACGGCCGTCGCGGACAGTCCGATCGCCGCGCCGATCTCCGCGAAGCTCGTCCTGGCATTGGCCATCAGGGCCGTGATGATCTTGCGGTCGAGCTCGTCGAACATCGCGGGCTTGCTGTTCATGGCCGCACTGTATCCAGCGACGACCGCCGGCCGGCCGGGGACAACGGCCACGTCCCGCACATGTCCAGCCATGCCGATCGCTCCTAGACTCCACTGTCATGCTGCGCGTGCTCGCCGTCGACGACGAACAACCCTCCCTCGAGGAACTCCTGTATCTGCTGAACGCCGATCCCCGGGTCGGCAGCGCCGAGGGCGCGAGCGACGCGACCGAGGCGCTGCGCAGGATCAACCGGGCCCTGGAGTCGGGACCCGGCGGACCCGAGGCGATCGACGTCGTCTTCCTCGACATCCACATGCCCGGCCTGGACGGGCTCGACCTGGCCCGGCTGCTCGGCGGCTTCGCGCAGCCTCCGCTCGTCGTGTTCGTGACCGCCCACGAGGGTTTCGCCGTCCAGGCCTTCGATCTCAAGGCCGTCGACTACGTCCTGAAGCCCGTACGCCGCGAACGGCTCGCCGAGGCGGTCCGCCGGGCCGTCCAACTGCGGGACACCGCACCCCTGATCCCCGTCCACGAGCCCGACCCCGACCACATATCCGTCGAACTCGGCGGGGTGACCCGCTTCGTGGCCGTCGAGGACATCACCCACGTCGAGGCCCACGGCGACTACGCCCGGCTGCACACCGGGCAGGGCAGCCACCTGGTGCGCATCCCGCTGTCCACCCTGGAGGAGCGCTGGCGCTCCCGCGGCTTCGTCCGCATCCACCGGCGCCACCTCGTCGCACTGCGCCACATCGGCGAACTCCGCCTGGACGCGGGCACGGTGAGCGTCCTCGTCGACTCCGTCGAACTCCAGGTGAGCCGCCGGCACGCACGCCAACTGCGCGATCTGCTGCTGCGCCGGACCACGAGCTGAGGAGCACCGCGTGCCGCAGGACCCCACCGAACGCCGTGTGGTCGTCACCGGAGCGCCCCGGCGCACCCTTCCCCCCGCTCGGCTCCGCTCGCGCGGGAGGTACCCCCATGCGTCCGGCTCCTACCGGCCACGGACCGAGATCGACGAACAGACCACACTCGGACACACCTACGTCCGCTCTCTGATGCGCAGCCAGTTCCGCGCCGCCGGCGTGACGTTGGCCGTCCTGGTACTGCTCGTCGGGCCACTGCCGCTGCTCTTCGCCGCGATGCCGGGCGGCGCCACCCTGGAATGGGCCGTCCTCGGCTTCTGCCTCTACCCGCCGCTCGTTCTGCTCGCCCGCTGGTACGTACGGCGGGCGGAGCGCAACGAGAAGGACCTCGTGCGCCTGGTCGAGGACCGCTGAACCGTGAACGAGAACTACTCCGTTCCCGCCGTCGCCCTCGTCGTCGTCGCGACCGTCCTGGTCGGCGCGTTCGGGCTGCGCATCTCCCGGACCACCTCCGACTTCTACGTCGCCTCACGTACCGTCGGACCCCGGCTCAACGCGGCCGCGATCAGCGGCGAATACCTCTCCGCCGCCTCCTTCCTCGGCATCGCCGGCCTGGTGCTCGTCCAGGGACCCGACATGCTCTGGTACCCGGTCGGTTACACCGCCGGCTATCTCGTCCTGCTGCTCTTCGTCGCGGCACCGCTGCGCCGCTCCGGCGCCTACACGCTGCCCGACTTCGCCGAGGCGCGGCTCGGCTCCCAGGCGGTGCGACGGCTCGCCGGGGCGTTCGTCGTCGGTGTCGGCTGGCTCTATCTGCTGCCCCAACTCCAAGGTGCGGGGCTGACGTTGGCGGTGCTGACCGACGCGCCCGACTGGTTCGGCGGAGTGCTCGTCGCCGTCGTCGTGGTGGCCACGGTCGCCGCGGGCGGCATGCGCAGCATCACCTTCGTACAGGCCTTCCAGTACTGGCTCAAGCTCACCGCCCTGCTGGTCCCCGCGGTCTTCCTGGCCCTCGCCTGGCAGTCCCACGGCGCCCCCCGCAACGCCTTCGACGAACCGCCGACCTTCCGCGAACAGCGCCTCGTCCAGGTCGACTCCACGCTCGACCTCAAGCTGTCCGGGCCGCTCACCGTCACGGCGACCGGCACCGTCGACGGCCGCCGGTACGAGAACGCGCGCGTCCGGCTCCCGCAGGGCGCCCACCACATCGAGAGCGGCACCCGGCTGACCTTCGGCCGGGGCGACCCGGTCCCGGCGGCCGAACGCGGCACTGACGGGTCCATGTCGACCTCCCTGGCCGCCGGGCACGAGCAACGCCCGCTGTACGCCACCTACGGACTGATCCTCGCCACCTTCCTCGGCACGATGGGCCTGCCCCACGTCGTCGTCCGCTTCTACACCAGCCCGCACGGTGTCGCCGCCCGCCGCACCACCGTCGCCGTCCTCGGCCTGATCGGCGCCTTCTACCTCCTCCCGCCCGTCTACGGGGCGCTCGGCCGGCTCTACGCCCCCGAACTCAGCCTCACCGGCGACGCGGACGCCGCCGTACTCCTGCTGCCCGACCGCATGATCGGCGGAGCCGGCGCGGACCTCCTCGGGGCGCTCGTCGCGGGCGGCGCCTTCGCCGCGTTCCTGTCGACGGCGTCCGGACTCACCATGGCGGTCGCGGGTGTGCTCACCCAGGACGTGCTGCCCTCCCGCGGGGTACGGCACTTCCGGCTCGGCACCGTCCTGGCGATGGCCGTGCCGCTCGTCGCGAGCGTGCTGGTGGGCGGGCTGCCCGTCGCCGACGCGGTGGGGCTCGCGTTCGCCGTGTCCGCGTCCTCCTTCTGCCCGCTGCTGGTGCTCGGCATCTGGTGGCGCCGGCTCACCCCGCCGGGGGCGGCGGCCGGGATGCTCGGGGGCGGTGGCGCGGCACTCCTCGCCGTCGGCGCGACCATGGCCGGCTATCCGGGGACGACGGGGTCCCTGCACGCGCTGCTCGCCTGGCCGGCGCTCTGGTCGGTGCCGCTCGGCTTCGTGACCATGGTGCTGGTGTCCCTGGCCACCGCCGGCCGCGTACCCGCCGGGACGGCGGCCATCCTCGCCCGATTCCACCTCCCGGAGGAACTCACGGACGGCCAGGTCCGCGCGGCGGCCGGCGGAACGGCCGGCGCGACAACGGAAGCGAAGGAGTCCGAACGGTGAGGGTGTCGGCCGACGGGCCGCGAGATGAGGGGTCTTCGCCGGGGTCGCGGCGGGACCGGCGGCCGCCGGTCCCGCCGCGCGGACTCGGCCCCGCGGGTGGGCTGGTGGCCTGGGCGCGAGATGAGGTGTCCATGCCGGGGAAGCTCTCGGATCGGTGGTCGCCGAGGCGGTCGTACGGGCGCGGCCTCGCGAGTGGAGCGATGGCGGCGGTACGAGGAGCGGGCCTTACCGGGATGCTGCCGGGGCCCCGGTCGCCGGGGCGGCTGTGCGGGTGGGGCTTCGCGGACGCGGCCTCTGTACGGGGGCGGCCTCGCGGACGCGGCCCCGCGGGTGGGGCGGTGAGCCGGTGAGCGGGTTCATCGCCGGGCTGTGCGTGGCCGTACTCCCGTTGCTGGCGGCCGGGTTCTGGCTCGGCAGGCGGACCGCGCGGCCCGAGAACCTCGGGGGGCTCGGCACCCCGGTCGAGCACGCCACCTTCCAGACCCTGCACACCGCCTCGCTGGCCGCGCCCCCGCTGCGCGCCGGACTCACCGAGGAGACGGCGCGCCGGTCCGCCCGACGGCTGCGCACCCTGCTCGGCACCGACGCGCTGTGCCTCACCGACCAGGAGACGGTCCTCGCCTGGGACGGCGCCGGCGCCCACCACCGCACCGAGGTCATGGAACGCCTCGGCGGCCCGCTGGAGACCGGCCGCGGCGAGGCCTTCCGGCTGGCCTGCGAAGAACCCGACTGCCCCCTGCGCTGGGCCGTCGTCGCACCGCTCACCGTCGACGAACGGGTGCACGGAGCGCTCGTCGCCTGCGCGCCCCGCGAGTCCGCGGTCCTCGTACGGGCCGTCGGCGAGGTCGCCCGCTGGGTCTCGGTCCAACTGGAGTTGGCCGACCTCGACCAGTCCCGAACCCGGCTGATCGAGGCCGAGATCAAGGCACTTCGCGCCCAGATATCGCCGCACTTCATCTTCAACTCGCTCGCGGTGATCGCCTCGTTCGTGCGTACCGACCCGGAGCGCGCCCGCGAACTCCTGCTGGAGTTCGCCGACTTCACCCGCTACTCGTTCCGCAGGCACGGCGAGTTCACCACCCTCGCCGACGAACTCCACGCCATCGACCACTACTTGGCGCTCGTCCGGGCCCGCTTCGGTGATCGGCTGTCCGTCACCCTGCAGATCGCACCCGAGGTACTGCCGGTCGCGCTGCCCTTCCTCTGTCTTCAGCCGCTGGTGGAGAACGCCGTCAAACACGGACTCGAGGGCAAGACCGACAAGAGCCACATCAGCATCACGGCGCAGGACGCCGGCGCCGAGGCGCTCGTCGTCATCGAGGACAACGGCATCGGCATGGACCCCGACCGGCTGCGCCGCATCCTGTCCGGCGAGGCCAGTCCCTCCGGGGGGATCGGCCTCTCCAACGTCGACGAACGGCTGCGCCAGGTCTACGGCGACGATCACGGCCTCGTCATCGAGACCGCGGTGGGAGCGGGAATGAAGATCACCGCCCGGCTCCCCAAATACCAGCCCGGCGTGCACCCGGCGGCACGGCTCCCCTGAAGGTGACGTGCGCGGCCGACGGTCCGGTACCGGGGGAGAGGGCCAGGTGCTGCGGGAGCCGGGGGAGACGGTCAGGTGCTGTGGGAGACCACCATCCCCAGGGTTATCAGGCCGAGCACGACCCAGCCGAACCACAGCCAGCCGTTACTGCCCAGCGCCACCGTGTAGGCCGTCACCACGACGAGCCCGCCCACGGTGAGCACCCCCATCGTCTTCGTCGAACCGGGCATGGCGGCACCCTCCTCCAGGCGGGTCCGCGGCGCGGGCCGTGGCCTTTGGGGCCATTTTCACCCGGAGGGGGGAGGTCCGCCAGAGCCGCGCGGACTACCGAGCCCCCGGCGCCGGCCGCTGCCCCCTGTCGATGAAGCAGACCACCAGGTAGTACGGCTGCGCCCACACGCCGGTACTGCGCACACCATGACTCCAGTGCGTAGCGGGGTCCTTGCCGTACAGGTCCGGTGGCGCGTCGGCCGCGCACTGGTCGTTCGCCTGTTCCAACGGGTCCGTTCCGGGCCGGTAGCGGCGGAGGTGGGTGATCTCGACGACCTTTCCCACGGGAGCCTTGTCGCAGGCGACCAGTTCGAAGTGCGTACTCACCCGGTGGTCGCCGCCCACATGGCCCAGACAGTCGCCCCGCTGCATCTGGGTCGCGTCCGCGAACGTCATCCCGTACCGACGGAGGTCCCCGAGCGGACCGAACACCGGGCCGTGCACGCCCGCGAGCAGACAGGCGACGGTGCCGCCCGTGGTGTCGAAGCCGTCCCGGGTGGGCACGACGGCCATGCTCTTGACGTTCCAGGCGAGCTTGCGGGCGGTGTCCTCGGTCCGCTCCTCGCACCGGCGCGAGCCCTCGCGGCGGGCCGCGTCGAACGAGGGCGCCCTGTACACCGCCATGACCTGTGCGTCGGGGCTCTTGTCGTGACAGCTGAGATCCAGCCACAGCCGTGACACGGTGGCCGTCTTCCACAGGGAGGGCTCTCCGTAGACGCAGTCGCCCCGGTGCAGCGGTTCGACGAGCCCGACCGTGTCGCCGTACGGCAGCCGGGCGGCCCGGTGGGCCCCCGCGTACCAGACCACACCGGCCGCCAGGCCGAGCGCGAGCAGCACGGCGGCCACAGTACGCAGGGCGTGCGGCGGCTTTCGCCGTCGCCGCCCCGGTGGCCAGGGGACCGAGACCGGCGGCCCTCCGTGCCGGGGCGGCCCGAAGACCTGCCCGTGTTCCGGCCGCTGTCCGCCCGGCGCCGGACGGTCCGACCCCTGCCGTGACGGCGGCGTGTACACACCCTGCGCGTGACCGGTGGGCGCGTACGGACCCGGTCCCCCGGCCGCCGCCGGGTACGGGCCCGCGGCGGGGGCGGCGGGCGGGCCACCACCCGGTACGGCCGCCCCCTGGTCCTGGGCCGGACCGTACGCGGTGGCACCCTCCGTCGCCGGATACCCGCCCGGTAGGGCCCGGCTCCGGTCTCCCACCGGGCCGGACGTGCCCAAAGGCCCGTCGGAGGTGACGAGCCCCGTCCACGGTGGCTGCGAGCCCGGGTCGAGACGGGTCGGCGGATGGGGCTGCGGCGTGAGGATCCGGGCCAGCGCCGACGCGGTGTCCTCGGCGCCGAGCCGCAGGGCGGGATCCTTGACCAGCAGGGCCTCGACGACCGGCCGCAGGGCGCCGGCCCGCAGGGGTGGCGGCGCCTCCTCCAGGACCACGGCGGTGATCGCCGCGAGATCGGTGTCCCGGTCGAAGGGTCCGTGGCCCTCCACCCCGAAGTAGAGGGTGCAGCCCAGCGAGAACAGGTCGGCCGCCGCGGTCGGCGGACCGCCCGTCGCCCGCTCCGGGGCCAGATAGCCGGCCGTTCCCACCAGCACGGACGTCTGGGTCCAGCGGGTCTCCAGGGAGTCGGGCTGGACCGAGATCCCGTAGTCGGTGAGCAGGATGCGGGCTCCCGGGTTCCCGGCGCGGTCCGGGGCGAGGAGGATGTTGGCGGGCTTCACGTCCCGGTGCATGATGCCGCGCTCGTGCCCGGCGGTCAGGGCGTCGAGGACGGCGATGCCGATACGGGCACAGGCGTCGGGCGCGAGGGGACCGTGCCGGGCGAGCCGGTCGCGGAGGTCCTCGGCACCCGCCACGTACTCCATCACGATCCAGGGCAGGCCCTCGTGCTCCAGGACGTCGTGCACCGTCACGACGTGCGGGTGCCCGCGCAGCACCGCCGCGTGCCGGGCCTCGGCGCGGGCCCGCGCTATCCGGGACTCGTGCTCCGCGCCGCTCTCCGGGACGTCGCGGAACCTGATCTCCTTCAGCGCGACCTCGCAGTCGAGCCGCTGGTCGTGCGCGAGCCACACATGCCCCATCCCGCCCGACCCGACCTGGTCCACGAGCACATACCGGTCGGCGATGATCCGGCCCACCCCCGACTGCGGTGACCCCGGCGCCATCAGGTCGTCCCGCCCGGGGAGGAGGACGGCCCGACGGAGTCACCGACACCGCCGGAGTCGGCCGGGCCGGTGCCACCGGAGGCGGTGTCGCCGGTGCCTGTGGTGGTCTCGCCCGTGGCACCGGTGGTGGTCGGGCCGGTGGCCCCGGAGTCGGAGCCGGAGCCGCCGGAGCCGGTGGTCGCACCGTCTCCGGTTTGCCCGGCGCTGCTTCGCCCCGTGCCGGCACCCGCAGTGGTCGCGCCGGTGGTGGTCAGCCCGGTGGTGGTGGCGCCGGTGGTGGTCTGCCCGGTGGTGCCGGCGCCGCTGGTGGCGCCGGTCGTGGTCTGCCCTGCGGTGGCGGCACCGGTGGTGGCACTGCCCGTGGCGGCGCCCGATGTGGTGTGGCCCGTCGTGGTCTCGCCTGTCGCGGCCCCCGTCGTGGTCTCTCCGGTCGTGCCACCGATGGAGGTCGGGCCCGTGGTCGTGGCACCGGTCGCGGCACCTGTCGTGGTCTCGCCCGTGGTGGCCGGGCTTGGGCCGGTCTCGCCCGCCGTGGCTCCCGTACCGGTCTCGCCCGCCGAGGTCTGGCCGGTGCCGGTCTCGCCCGGACCGGTCCCCGTGCCGGTCTCGCCTGTCGCGGCGCCCGAGCCGGTTTCACCCGTGGAGCCGCCCGTGCTGGACTGGTCCGGGCCCGGGGTCAGGCCGCCGGTGTCCGGGGGAGTGCCCGCGTCCCCGCCGCCGCCCGGGTCGGACACGGACAGCGTCACCTGGCTGCCCCACTCCAGGGCGCTGCCCGCGACGGGCCGGGACGAGGTGACCCGGGCGTCGTCCGGCGGCAGGGAGCCGCCCTCGTGGGAGAGGGCCAGCCCCACGTCGGCCAGTCGCCCGCTCGCCTCGGCGAACGTCAGACCCGTGACCTGTGGAACGGCCGTCCCCGCATGGGGGTCGAAGGACGTGTCGTGCTCCCCCTCCGTGCCGAGCGGCCGCGTGATCCCCCGGTCGGGGTTGTCGACGTCCACCAGCCGGAGCCGCTCGATGGGCGCCTTCCCGGGCGGCGGCTCGACGAGGACGATCCGGTCCTGCCGATAGCCGGACCATTTCCTGTTCCCGCCCTCGAAACCCACCGAGGATTTTTCGATGTCCACCCTGGACGGGCGCAGCGGATTACCGCACGAGCACTTCACCGCGGGCAGCCCCTGATCGTCCACCAGAACGGCGATTCCGGCCTGGAGCAAGGCGTCGAAGGGGACGGCCTTGCCGTGTTCGTACGCGTGATTCGTCACGAGGGTGTCGTGACGCAGGACAACGGGTGTGAGCCGATCGATATATCCGGGAATCTCATCCGGCCGGATATTCAGGACGCGTGCCCATTCCCGCGCCCTGGCGGAGTTCTTGGGGTCGGTGAGAAATTGCTTGAGCTTCCCGACAACGCAGGTGCCGGGTCGCGTCGAGCCGCCGAAATCGGGGGTGGGCGCACCGGACTCGCCCGGTCCGGGTGTGCCGTGGTTCCCGCCCTGCCCCGGGGTGCCGCTGTGGCCGCCGGGTTCACCTCCGGACTCACCGGCGGGTGTGCCGCCGTACAGCCCCGGACTGTTGCTGGCCTGCACCCCGCCGATCGGCCGGGCCCGTGGTGTGCCGGTGGTGTCCTTGCCGAGGGTGCCGTCCTCCTCGAAGAAGGGGTTGGCCTGTGTCACCCCCGCGGCCACGGCACGAACGACGAACAATTGATCGGATTTACCGCACCCGCTGACGACCAGTACGGAAACCAGCAGTAAAGCCGTCCGGCGCACCGCCGATAATCCGGTCCTTCGCATGGACGCGCGAAATGTCATGACCGCTCCCCCTCGCGGTTCCCCCTGGACCCCGCGAACCGGAGACGGGACGCGGAGCTTCGCCTCCATGCTACTGAAGGGAAATGCCTTTCGCGCAAGCGCGAATGACACGGTTAATTCAGCGGCCGCGTGCGTTGAGTGAGGCCAGATAGGCGTTGTACGCCTCGAGTTCCTTGTCGCCGTCCCGGTCCGCGGCCCGGTCCTGGCGCTTGGCCTGCCGCTGCTCGGAGCTGTACCACTGGAAGAGCAGCGCGAGCAGGACGAGCACGGAGGGGATCTCGCTGAACGCCCAGGCGATGCCGCCCGCGGCGGTCTGGTCCGCGAGGGCGTCGATGCCCAGGGAGGCCGGAGGATTCTTGTACGACTCGACCATCGGCTGCGAGGCCATCATCAGCGCGATGCCGAAGAACGCGTGGAACGGCATGCCCGCGAACAGTTCCAGCATCCGCATCAGATAACCCGGGCGGTGCGGACCCGGGTCCACGCCCATGATCGGCCAGAAGAAGACCAGGCCGACCGCGAGGAAGTGGCACATCATCACGATGTGGCCCGTACTGGAACCCATCAGGAAGTCGAAGACGGGGGAGAAGTACAGCGCGTACAGGCTCGCGATGAACAGCGGGATGGTGAAGGCCGGGTGGGTGATGATCCGCATGTAACGGCTGTGCAGGAACATCAGCAGCAGTTCACGCGGCCCCTTGTTGCCCCGCGTCGCCGCCACCGGCAGCGCCCGCAGCGCCAGCGTGATCGGCGCCCCGAGCAGGATCAGGATCGGCGACAGCATGCTGATCACCATGTGCTGGACCATGTGCACGCTGAACATGAGCATGCCGTAGTCGTTCAGCCGGGTGCAGGTGATGATCAGTACGGTCAGTACGCCGACGACGAAGGAGGCCGTACGGCCCCATGACCAGGCATCGCCGCGCCGCGCCAGCCGCACGACTCCCCAGCCGTACAGCCCGAGCCCGAGCAGGCACGCGACGAGGAAGAACGGGTCCGGGGACCACTCGAGCCCCCGCCCCAGCGTGAACGGCGGCAGATCCGTGGTCATGCCGTGCCCGCTGTGATCCATCCGCCGGCTCCTGTTTCTGGGGTACCTCCCAGGCCCTTTTAAGGCAGTGGGGGAGGTTGTGCGCTGTCTGTCCGCACCAGAGTAGAACCGCCCCCGGCCGCCGCCGCGACCGGGGGCGGTTCCGACCGCGTACGTCTCAGAGCACGCACTCCGCCTCGGCGTAGCGCTCGTCCGGAACCGTCTTCAGGGTCTCGACCGCCTCCGCGAGCGACACCATCACGATGTCGGTGCCGCGCAGCGCGGTCATCTTCCCGAACTCGCCGCGGTGCACGGCCTCCACGGCATGCCAGCCGAACCGGGTCGCGAGCACGCGGTCGTAGGCGGTCGGCGTGCCGCCGCGCTGCACATGCCCGAGGATGACCGGCCGGGCCTCCTTGCCGAGCCGCTCCTCCAGCTCGATGGAGAGCTGCCGGGCGATGCCCGCGAAGCGCTCGTGGCCGTAGATGTCCTTGCCGCCCTCGTCGTACACCATCGAGCCCTCGCGGGGCTTCGCGCCCTCGGCGGCGACGACGATGGCGAACCGCTTGCCCGCCTCGAACCGCTCGCCGACCCGCGCGGCCAGCTCCTCGATGTCGAAGGGGCGCTCCGGGACGACGATGGCGTGGGCGCCGGCGGCCATGCCGGAGTGCAGCGCGATCCAGCCGGTATGGCGGCCCATGACCTCCACGATCAGCACACGCTGGTGGGACTCGGCGGTGGTCTTCAGCCGGTCGAGGGCCTCGGTCGCGACGCCCACGGCCGTGTCGAAGCCGAAGGTGACGTCCGTGACCGCGATGTCGTTGTCGATGGTCTTCGGCACGCCGACGATGGGCAGGCCGCCGTCCGAGAGCAGGCGGGCCGCCTTCAGCGTGCCCTCGCCGCCGATCGGGATGATCGCGTCGAGCCCGAGTTCCGCGACGTGGCCCTTGGCCCGCTCCACACCGTCACGCAGGTGCGCGGGCTGGACCCGGGACGAGCCGAGCATGGTGCCGCCGCGAGCGAGGATTCCGCTCACCGCGTCGAGGTCGAGCTTGAGGTAGTCGCACTCCAGGAGACCCTTCCAGCCGTCCCGGAAGCCGATGACCTCGTCGCCGTGGTCGACGACGGCACGGTGTACGACCGACCGGATGACGGCGTTCAGGCCGGGGCAGTCGCCGCCGGACGTGAGGACACCAATGCGCATAGCCCGAAATACCTTCTCAACGTGGTCCGGGGACCGGACCACGTTGTCCGGCGAGGATCCCCGCCACCCTACCGGCGGGAGGGGGCCCGTCCGCACTGTGCGTCCGCCTGCTGGACGGCCCCGCTCACCTGTGCGGATACGGTTTCAGACGGGCTCCGGACGAGGCTGGACGGGTCGTTTCCGGGGCCGAAACGGTTCCTCCGGGAAAAGCGAAGAGGAACCGTTCCTCCTTGAGAAACGGTTCCTCTGTCCCGCCGGGCGGGCCTGTCCTACGCGGGCTGCTGGGCGGACGCGATGCGCTCGGAGCGCAGCGCCTCGTACCAGCGGTCGTCGATCGGCGGCAGCGCGTTGACGTCGAGGGCCAGCTTCAGCAGCAGGTCCGCGATCTGCGGATTGCGGGCGAGGACGGGCCCGTGCATGTACGTACCGAAGACCGTGTCGTTGTACGCGCCCTCGGTACCGTCGCCCGTGCCGTTGCCCTTGCCGAGCCGCACGTTCGCGAACGGGCGGGCGGTGGGCCCGAGGTGGGTGACACCCTGGTGGTTCTCGAAGCCGGTCAGCGGGGGCAGACCGAGCCGCGGGTCGATGTCCCCGAGGACGTCACCGACGCACCGTTCGCCCTCACCGCGCACCGAGACCACGTCGAGCAGACCGAGGCCCGGCTCGCGCTGGCCGAGGTCGTTGATGAACTCGTGCCCGAGGATCTGGTAGCCGGCGCAGACGGAGAACACGATCGCGCCGTTGCCGACCGCACGGTCCAGACCGCCGTCGCGGCGCAGCCGCTCCGCGGCGAGCCGCTGCGGCCGGTCCTCGCCGCCCCCGATCAGGTAGATGTCGCCGGAGGTCGGGATCGGCTGGTCGCTGCGCACGTCGACGCGGGCCACGTCGAGGCCGCGCTGACGCGCCCGGCGCTCCACGACGAGCGCGTTGCCCTGGTCGCCGTAGGTGCTCAGCAGGTCCGGATAGATCCACACCAGACGCAGGCTGTTGTCACTCATTCTCTTCGTCCTCCGTGGCTCAGTTGCCGACACGACGCCTCAAGTCCTGGAAAGCGGTGTAGTTCGCGATGACCTCGATGCGTCCGGGCGGTGCCTGCTGCACGGCCTGGTCGAGGTTCTCGCAGACCTGGAACTGCTGGTTCGCGACTTCGAGACGTACGGCGAGGTCGAGCTTGCGGTCGCCGAGGACGAAGATCGGGTGTCCGGTCAGGCGGGTGTAGTCGACGTCCCACAGCCAGGAGGTGTCGGTGCCGTCGGCGCCGCGCGCGTTCACCGACAGGATGACCGGGGTCGGCGGCGGGTCGATCAGGGAGAAGGTCTCCAGCCAGCCCGCGGGGTTCTTGGCGAGCAGCAGACGCAGGTCGCGCTGCATGAACTGCACCACGTCGTAGCGTCCGGCCACCGCCTGCACCTGGTACATGCGCTCCAGGGCGACCTGCGGCGGCACGCCGAAGACGGCTGCCACGGCGGCCGAGGAGGCGGCGTTGGCCTTGTTGGCGCGGCCCGGCAGCTGGAGGTGGATCGGCCACGCGGAACCGTGCGGGTCGAGGACGTGGTCCCCGGACAGGGCCCAGGTCGGGCTGGGACGGCGGAAGCCGCAGTCGCCGCAGAACCAGTCGTCGCCGGGGCGCTGCATCACACCGCCGCAGGACGGGCAGGACCAGGCGTCGTCCTTCCACATCTGACCGGCCGCCACCCACATGACGTTCGGCGAGGAGGACGCCGCCCAGACCACCAGCGGGTCGTCCGCGTTGGCGACCACGACGGCCTTGGAACCGGCCAGACCCTCGCGCCAGTGCTCGGCCATCATCCGCGTCTCGGCGGCCCGGTCGAGCTGGTCGCGCGAGAGGTTCAGCAGCGCGATGCACTTCGGGTCGGTGTCACGTGCCACACCGGCGAGGTACTTCTCGTCGACCTCGATGACCGCGAACTTGGCGTCCGAGCCTCCGGCCAGCGCCGAGGTGATGCCCGCGGGCATGTTGGCGCCGAGCGCGTTGGACACGACGGGGCCCGCGGCGCCCAGGGCCTCCGCGATCAGCCGGGTCGTCGTGGTCTTGCCGTTGGTGGCCGACACCAGGATCACGTCCAGGTGCGTGGCGAGCCTCGCCAGCAGGTCGGGGTCGAGCTTGAGCGCCACCCGGCCGCCGATCACCGATCCGCTGCCGCGTCCGGCGGCCCGCGAGACGGCCGCCGCCGCCTTGCCCGCCGTCACGGCCAGCTTGGCCCGCGGCGACAGCGGGTCCGAGTTGCCTGACATCGTTTCTCGATCCTCCTTGCGTACGCGCCGCGCCCCTGCCCCCGGCACCGTTGGGGGCTCAGCCTATCGAGATCCACTCACGGGCCCGAATCGCGGCACCACCTCGGTGCCGGCGCGACATGCGCGCGCCTACCAGGACCGTACCCTTGCCGCCATGCGACACGGTTCCATCCCGGGCACCCACGGGCATGTCCGGCCCCTCACCCTGCTCGGCGACCCCGTCCTCCGCGCGGCCTGCGAGGACGTCACCGACTTCGGCCCCCAACTCGCCGCACTCGTCGAGGACATGTTCGCGACGATGTACGCGGCCGAGGGCGTCGGCCTCGCCGCGAACCAGGTCGGCGTCGGCCTCCGGGTCTTCGTGTACGACTGCCCGGACGACGATGATGTCCGTCATGTCGGACATATGGTGAACCCCCGTCTCGTCGAGGCGGACGGTGTGGTCCTGCGCGGACCGGAAGGCTGTCTCTCGCTGCCCGGACTGGAGGCCGGCACCGAGCGGTACGACCACGCGATCGTCGAGGGGTGCACGGTGACCGGCGAGCCGGTCACCGTGCACGGCACCGGCTGGTTCGCGCGGTGCCTCCAGCACGAGTGCGACCACCTCGACGGCGGGGTGTACGCGGACCGGCTGACGGGGTGGCGCCGACGGCGCCTGCTGCGGCAGGTGGCGCGGGCTTCCTGGAGCGGCTGAGGGCGGTCCCGCGCCGTCGGCGCATCCGGCCGCCGGTGGCGCGCTGCTCCCTGCCTCCGGCGGGTCCCTGACGGGCTGTCCGCCTGATCCCTGGTCAGGGAGCCCGGAGAGACCCGGATCGGGTGCATGGGCCAGGCCTCGGGGTCGGAAACCCTGGTCGGAACCCTGATCAGAACCCCGGTCCGCCGACTCGGTCTCCCGCCGCCGCGAGGCGGCCCCACAGCAGGTCGGCGAGGCTGCGTACCAACTCGGCGCGCGTGCACGGCCGTTCGCCGAGCCACCAGTCACCGGCGGCGTGCATCATGCCGACGATGCCGTGGCCCCACACCCGCGCGAGCTGCTGGCTGCCCGGCCCGAGGTCCACCCGCTCCTCGATGACCTCGGCCAGCTCCTCGCCCATGCGGCGCAGTACCGGCGCGGAGTACTTGCCCACGTCGAAGCCGGGGTCGCCGGGCTGGCCGCCCTCCGCCGGATGCATCAGGAAACGGTAGACCTGCGGCCGGGCCTCGATGGCGGCCAAGTACGTATCGAGCGTCGCCTCGACGCGCTCACGCCGTTCGGCCGGGGCGTCCAGGGCCGCCCGCAGCGCTTCGAGGAGTGCGTCGGTGTGCCGCTTGGCGAGCGCGGCGTACAGGCCGCCCTTGTCGCCGAAGTGGCGGTACAGGATGGGCTTGGTGATGCCCGCCTCGGCGGCGATGGCGTTCATGGAGGCCCCGGGGCCGTCGCGGAGCACCACTCTGTCGGCGGCTTCCAGCAGTTCGCGCCGGCGGCGGTCGGCGGACCTCTGCTGATCGGTCCGCTGTGTGGTGTCCATGTGCTCTCCCCACCCGTGGTGATTCGGTGACGCCTGCGCAAACTAACACTGATCGCCGTATGGGTATCGAACGGGCTGCCGAGCGGAGCTCGGGAGTTGACTTTCTCTACTAGCCGGTAACAGACTCCAGTTACCGCAAGTAACAGTTTAGTGCAGCGCTGGAGGGGACATGGCCGAGTTCACCATGGAGCTCAACGACGAACAGAAGGAGGTCCGGGACTGGCTGCACGGCTTCGCCGCCGATGTCATCCGTCCCGCGGCCGCCGAATGGGACGAGCGCGAAGAGACTCCTTGGCCGGTCATCCAGGAAGCCGCGAAGGTCGGCATCTATTCCCTGGACTTCTACGCCCAGCAGTACTTCGATCCCACCGGTCTCGGCATACCGATGGCCATGGAGGAGCTGTTCTGGGGCGACGCGGGCATCGCCCTGTCCATCGTCGGCACCGGCCTCGCCGCCGTGGGCGTCCTCGCCAACGGCACCGAGGAGCAGATCGGCACCTGGATCCCCCAGATGTACGGCGATGCCAACGATGTCAAGGTCGCGGCTTTCTGCTCCTCCGAGCCCGACGCCGGCTCCGACGTCGCCTCGATGCGTACGCGTGCCGTCTACGACGAGGCCAAGGACGAGTGGGTCCTGAACGGCACGAAGACCTGGGCGACCAACGGCGGCATCGCCAACGTCCATGTCGTCGTCGCGGTCGTCGACGCCGAGCTCGGCTCCAAGGGCCACGCCTCCTTCATCGTCCCGCCGAACACGCCCGGCCTGTCCCAGGGCCAGAAGTTCAAGAAGCACGGCATCCGCGCCTCGCACACCGCCGAGGTCGTCCTGGAGAACGTGCGCATCCCCGCCTCCTGCCTGCTCGGCGGCAAGGCGAAGCTCGACGAGCGCCTCGCCCGTGCCCGTGAGCGCGCGAAGGCGGGTGGCGGCGAGAGGGTGAAGAACGCCGCGATGGCCACCTTCGAGGCATCCCGTCCGGCCGTCGGCGCCATGGCGGTGGGCACCGCGCGCGCCGCGTACGAGGTCGCCCTCGACTACGCGAAGACGCGTGAGCAGTTCGGCCGCCCGATCATCGACAACCAGGGTGTCGCCTTCCAGCTCGTCGACATGGCCACCTCGATCGACGCGGCGCGGCTGCTGGTGTGGCGGGCGTCCTGGATGGCGGTCAACGGCAAGCCGTTCACGGCCGCCGAGGGATCGATGTCGAAGCTCTTCGCCAGCGAGACGGCGAAGAAGGTCACCGGCCAGGCGATCCAGATCCTGGGCGGCAACGGCTACACGCGGGAGTACCCGGTGGAGCGGATGCACCGCGACGCGGCCATCTACACGATCTTCGAGGGCACCAGTGAGATCCAGCGACTGGTGATCGCCCGCACCCTGTCCGGGATGCCGATCCGCTGAGGCCTCCGCGCGCTCCGGGGGCCGGTTTCACGGCCCCCGTCGTGTTCCCCGCACCCCCGACGAGGCACGCGGAGCACGGGTGTCCCGGGCGTCGCGCGGAGTGCCCGCGCGGCGCGGGGAACGAACACGTCCGCCTCGCCTTCGATGCGACCGTCACCGGCCGGACCTGCGACATCGCGGCGGCCCGGCGGAACCGGGGTGCCGCGGCCGGGCATGGCACCCTGGTCGAAGGGGCTCGGAGTCTGCCGGACCGAAGGAGCGTGCGATGACGCGGACGGCCAGGGAAGTCCTGGAGGACATCACCGGGAAACTCGCCCCGGACCCCCATGCCAACCGGCTGCTGCCCCTGATCGACCGGGGCGCCGCCCAGCGGTCCACGCTCGCGGCCCTCGCCCTCGAACAACGCCATGTGATCGCCGCCGACCACCGAGCGTTCCTTCATCTGGCCGAACGCTCGGCGGCGGGCACGGACACGTCGGCCGCCGACCCGGCGAGCGCCGCCTTCTTCGAGATGCTCGCGCAGGGCGAGGCGCTGGCCGGGGACCGGCTCGCCGCCTTCGCCGCCGCGGTCGGAGCCGACGAGGCACAGGCGGCGGAGTACGAACCGCTCGCCGACTGCCAGGCCTATCCCGCGTACGTCGCCTGGCTCGCCCTGAACGGGGAGCCGACCGACGTGGTCCTCGCCCTGGGCGCCAACTTCGCCGCGTGGGGCGGCTATTGCGAGACGATCGCCGAGGCCCTGCGCCGGCACTACGGCCTGGACGACGAGGCCTGCGGGTTCTTCGACCTCTTCGCCGCGCCCGCGCCCGAACTGGAGAACAGGGCACTGGCCGCCGTACAGGCCGGGCTCGACGCCGGATGGATCCCGGGGGACGACGTCCACCGCCACGGACGGCTGCTCCAGGCCTACGAGGCGAAGTTCTGGCACGCCCTGTGGGAACTGGACCAGCGGGTCGTCTGAGTCCGGGAACGGCGGGGCGCCCCGGTCGGGACCGGCCGGGGCGGGGGAGTCCGGCATCCACCCAGCAGGCCGTCCGGCGCCGGGCGGGGTAGAGGGCGTACGTCCGGCCGGTCCGCATGCTCGGCCATGAACCGCACACCCGGCAGAGACAGCGCGCCCGACAGGGCCGTACACCGGACAGAGGCCGGTGTACGGAGGCGGGGCCGGTGCCAGGCCGGGCGCTGTCGCTTCAGCGACCGCTCGTCCCGCTGCTGTGCGCGATGCAGGCCACGTCGATCCGGTCGGCCAGCTTGGCCAGTTCGATCGTGAGCGCGGCCACCGTGTCCTCGTCGAGGCCGTCCTGGCCGGCCTCCACCAGATGCAGCCACCGGCCGCCCACCGTACGCAGCAGCTTGCTGACGTCGGCGGCCGCCACCTGCAACGTGCCGCGGTCGTCGACGATCAGGGGGAGGGTCACTTCGCGGTTCACACAGGGGATCGTAACTGCGGAACGCTCACGCTCCGTGCCATACGGTGGTGATGTTGCAGAACTCGCGGATTCCGTGACCCGACAGTTCACGTCCGTAGCCCGACCGCTTCTCCCCGCCGAAGGGGAACGCCGGGTGCGAGGCCGTCATCCCGTTGACGAACACGCCGCCCGCCTCCGAATCACGTACGAACCGCTCCACCTCGGCCTGGTCACGGGTCCACACGTTCGAGCTGAGCCCGAAGGGCGTGTCGTTGGCGAGCGCCAGGGCCTCGTCCAGGTCGGCGGCCCGGTACAGCGTGGCGACCGGCCCGAACGTCTCCTCCTGGTGGACGCGCATCGTGGCGGTGATGTCGGTGAGCACGGTCGGCGCGTAGTACCAGCCGTCCCCGAAGCCGTCGGGGCGTCCGCCGCCGCACAGCACCGTCGCGCCGTTCTCCACGGCGTCGTCGACGAGTTCCTCCAGGTCGGCGCGGCCCTGCTCGGTGGAGAGCGGGCCGATCTCGGTGTCCTCGTCGAGCGGGTCGCCGACCTTGAGGGCCCGCATGCCCGCCGCGAACCGCTCCGCGAAGGCGTCGAACACGTCGGTGTGCACGATGAACCGCTTGGCGGCGATGCACGACTGCCCGTTGTTCTGCGCACGCGCCGTCACGGCGATCCGCGCGGCGCGTTCGACGTCGGCGGACGGCATCACGACATACGGGTCGCTGCCGCCGAGCTCCAGCACCGTCTTCTTCACCTCGTCCCCGGCGACCGAGGCGACAGCCCGGCCGGCCGGTTCACTGCCGGTGAGGGTGGCCGCCTTGACGCGCGGGTCGCGCAGGATGCCCTCGACCGCCCCCGAGCCGATCAGCAGCGTCTGGAAGCAGCCCTCGGGGAAACCCGCCCGGCGGAACAGGTCCTCCAGGTACAGCGCGGTCTGCGGGACGTTCGAGGCGTGCTTGAGCAGGCCCACATTGCCCGCCATCAGCGCGGGCGCGGCGAACCGGACCACCTGCCAGAGCGGGAAGTTCCACGGCATCACGGCGAGCACGGGGCCGAGCGGCCGGTAGCGCGCGAGGACCCGGGAGGCCCCGGAGTCCGCGGCGTCGGCGGGGGCGGCGAGTTCGTCGGCGAGCAGATCCTCGGCGTGGTCGGCGTACCAGCGCATCGCCTTGGCACACTTGGCGGCCTCCGCGCGGGCCTGCTTGACCGGCTTGCCCATCTCGGTGGTCATCACCCGGCCGATGTCGTCTAGGTCCTCGTCCAGGAGATCGGCGGCCCGGTGCATGAGCCGCGCCCGCTCGGCGAACGGGGTGGTGCGATACGTGCGGAACGTGGCCTCGGCGGCAGCGAGCCTGCGCTCGATCTCCTCGGCGCCGAGGGCGTCGTACGTCTTGAGCGTCTCGCCGTTCGCCGGGTTCACCGTCGCGATGGGCATGGCCGACCTCCTGAAAGCGGGCTGTTCCCCGACCCTCCCGCGTGGGGCGGCGCGGCGCAACGCGGAGGACTCCCGGGGTGAGCCGGCGCTTCTGGCCGAACGCCGACTCTCAGGCCGAGTGCTCCGCCAGCCGGTCGAGAAACATCGTCTGCGCCTTCACGAGCAGTGTCCGGGCCCGTTCCGGGGCCATCCACTCCACCCGGTCCAGCTCGGGGAACTCCTGCCGCTGTCCCGACCTCGGCGGCCATTCCATCGTGAACGTGCCCGGGACCATGGCCGCCGGATCGAGATCCGCCTCGATCGCCCAGGCCGTGACGACCTTGCCGTTCGTCTGCGTGACCTCGCCGAGCGCGATGGCCTCCCCGTCGGGCGGCGGCAGCCCGAGCTCCTCCCGGAACTCGCGGCGGGCCGCGTCCCAGGCCGTCTCGTCGGGCTCGTACTCGCCCTTCGGGAGGGTCCAGGCCCCGGCGTCCCGCCGGGCGAAGAACGGGCCGCCCATATGGCCGAGCAATACCTCCACGCCGTTGTCGGTGTGCCGGAACAACAGCAGTCCCGCGCTCCTCTTCCCGTGCTGCCCGCCGCTCATCGGGTCACCTCCGGGTGGGCGGCCAGCAGGGTGTCCACCGTGTCGGCCTCGGCCGGTGGTTTGTCCTCGCGATAGCGCACGACCCGGGCGAAGCGGAGGGTGACGCCGGCCGGGTAGCGGGTGGACCGCTGCAGACCGTCGTAGGCGATCTCGACGACGAGCTCGGGCCGTACGGTCACCACGTGGCCGTCGTCCTCGACGGCCAGCTCCCGCAGCCGTTCGGTCTGCCAGGTGAGCATCGCGTCGGTCATGCCCTTGAACGTCTTGCCGAGCATGGCGAAGGAGCCGTCGCCGGTCCGGGCGCCCAGGTGCAGGTTGGAGAGCTTGCCGGTGCGCCGTCCGTGTCCCCATTCGGCCGCGAGGACCACCAGGTCGAGCGTGTGTACGGGCTTGACCTTCAGCCAGGCGGCACCGCGCCGGCCCGCGCTGTACGGGGCGTCGAGGGCCTTCACCACGACGCCCTCGTGCCCCCGGGCCAGGGTGTCGGCGAGGAACGTCTCGGCCTCCGCCGCACCGTCGGGCCCCGGCACCAGCGTCCGCCTGACCCGCATCGGCTCGGGCACCAGCCGGGCAAGTTCCGCGTGCCGCTCGGTGAACGGCAGGTCCAGCAGCTCCCGACCGTCGACGGAGAGGGCGTCGAAGAAGACGGGGGAGACGGGCACGGTCTCCGCGGCCGTCGCCACGTCGACGCGGGACCCCACCCGGCCGGCCGTCTCCTGGAAGGAACGCGGCCGCCCCTGTTCGTCCAGCGCGATCACCTCGCCGTCCAGGATGAACCGCTCGCCCCGCAATTCCCTTGCGGCAGCGGTGAGTTCGGGGAGCCGGTCGGTGATGTCATCGAGAGTGCGGGTGTAGACACGGACGTCCTCGCCGTCGCGGTGCAGCTGTACCCGGATGCCGTCGAGCTTCTCCTCCACCGCGCACGCGCCGAGCTTGCCGACCGCCTCGGAGACGGAGGCGGCGGTGTGCGCCAGCATCGGCAGCACCGGCCGGCCGACGGTGAGCCGGAAGCCGTCCAGGGCCCCCGGGCCGTCCGCGAGGAGGGCCCGCGCGACGGCCTGCAGCGAACCGGCGAGCATCACTGCCCGTCGTACGTCCCCCGCGGGCGCGCCGGTCGCCTCGGCGAGCCCCTCGACCGCGACCGCGTCCAGCGCGCCCTGGCGCACCTCGCCGGTCAGCAGCCCGAACAGGAACCGCTGCTCGTCCTCGGTGGCCGCCCCCATCAACTCGCCCACCAGGCGCGCCCGTTCCGCTTGGGAGCCGGTTCCGGAGACCTGGCCGAGCGCGGTGAGGCGGGCGTCCACCTCGCGCACGGTGAGGGTGGGTCCGGCGGCGGGGGCGACCCGCTCGCTCAGCACCTTCCAGCCGATCCCGAGCCGGCCCTGCGGAAGCCGCCCCGCCAGATACGGGATCACGACCGGCACGTCGTCCGCGTCGGCGTCACGGAACAGCTCCGCGAGCAGAGCGGTCTTCCGGGACCGCGCCGAGGTGGCGGCGACCTCCTGGGACACATGGGCGAGCCGGCTCAGCAGCATGCAGCCATGGTGCAACGCGGACGCGGGGTTCACACCCGTACGGGCCGGGCGCGACCCTACGGCTCCCGCGGCGGCCCGGGGGCTCCACGGGAGCGCGGAGACGGCGGCGGGGCTCGCCGGAGGGGGGCCGCGGAACGCTTGGACGGCGGCGGCGCCCTCGTGCGATGCAGGCCGGCCGATGCACGCCGCCGAGTCCGCCGTCCGGCGCGATCGGGCGGCCTCCCGCGATCGGGCGGCCTCCCGCGATCGGGCGGCCTCCCGCGGTGGGGCGCCCGGCTTCGTCCTCCGTGTGGCCCGGCCCTCCCGGCGCCCGGAGGCGAGAGCCGCCCGCCGCCCGGCGGCCTGGTCCCGGCCTAGCCCCGTGCCACGGTCGCGTCGAGGTCGGTGAAGAGGAGTTCGCCGTTGAGGGTGGCCGCCGCGCGGTATCCGCCGCTCGCCGCGTTCACGACCTGCTCCGCGAAACCGACGGCGTTGCCCGCCGCCCAGACGCCGGGCACGCTCGTCAGCCCCGTCGGGTCGACGACCGGGTAGGCGCCGAACGGCGTCTCCCGCAGCTCCGCGCCCAGCCGGTCGAGCAGCCCGGTCCGCGGCACCGGGCGCGGCGCCACGAACAGCACCGAGCGGTCGTACCTCGTTCCGTCCGCGAGCCGCACACCGGTGAGCCGGTCGCCGTCGACCAGCAGTTCCGCGACCTCGCCCGGCACCACGGCGACCCCGGCGGCGGCGAGCCGGCGCAGGTCCTCGTCGGAGAGCCCGTCCTCGGTCACCGTGTGCAGGAACAGCGTGACGTCCTTCGACCACTGGCCGACCATCAGCGCCTGGTGCACGGACAACGGCGTACTGGCGAGCACACCGAACGCCTCGTCGCGGACCTCCCAGCCGTGGCAGTACGGGCAGTGCAGCACATCGCGTCCGAAACGCTCGGCGACGCCCGGCACCGAGGGCAGCTCGTCCACCAGGCCCGTGGTGACGATCAGCCGGCGCGCGTGGACCGTCTGCCCGGCCCCGAGGGTGACGTCGAACTCCCCGGTGCAGTCCCGGACCACGTCCACCACCCGGTCCCGGGCGATCTCCACCCCGTAACCCTCGACCTCCCGTCGGCCCTCGGCGAGGAACTCGGCGGGCGGCATGCCGTCCCGGGTCAGATAGCCCTGCAGGTGCGCGGCGGGGGCGTTGCGCGGCTCGCCGGCGTCGACGACGAGCGTGCGGCGCCGCGCCCGGCCGAGCACCAGCGCCGCGGAGAGCCCCGCCGTGCCGCCGCCGACGACGACCACTTCGTATGTCCCGGTCATGGTGACCACCTCCACGCAGAAGGTCGCCCCGTCGGCGCCGGATTGACAAATGGCTTTGCCGATTCTGCAATGAAGGGATGAGAGGTGGGACGAGTGACGGGACGAGTGGCGGGATGAGTGACGCGGGCCCTGCGGGTGTCAGTGACGGAGCCGGGCAGCGGGCGACCGGCGACGCGGCGACGGACGAGGTTCTCGCCGAGGTCGGTCCGCGGCTGCGGCGCATCAGGAAGGAGCGCGGCGCGACGCTGGCCGGACTGTCCGAGGCGACCGGCATCTCGGTGAGCACGCTCTCGCGACTGGAGTCGGGGCTGCGCAAACCCAGCCTGGAACTGCTGCTGCCCATCGCGCGGGCCCATCAGGTCCCGCTGGACGAACTGGTCGGCGCCCCGCCGGTCGGCGACCCCCGGGTCCGCGCCGAGCCGATCGTGCGGGGCGGCCGGACGTACTGGCCGCTGACCCGCCAGCCAGGCGGACTCCAGGCGTACAAGATGGTCGAACCGCGGCGGACCATGGAACCCGACCCGCGGACGCACGAGGGCTACGAGTGGCTGTACGTGCTGTCCGGGCGGCTGCGGCTGGTGCTCGGCGAGCACGACGTCGTGCTCGGGGCGGGGGAGGCGGCGGAGTTCGACACCCGGGTTCCGCACTGGTTCGGGTCGACGGGCGAGGGGCCCGTGGAGTTCCTGAGTCTGTTCGGTCCGCAGGGGGAGCGGATGCACGTACGGGCGCGGCCCAAGGTGCGGGGCAAGGAGCTGTGAGAGCGGGCGGCGGGGCGGCTCGCGTCGGGCATGGCGAAGGCGTTCGGGCCGGGCGTGGCAAGACGCTTGCGGCGGGCACGGCGGGGGCCCTGGGGCCGGGCGTGGCGAAGACGACGGCCGCCGACTGTTCCCAGGGTGGCAAGCGACCGCTTAGTATGCGATCGACCCCGGTCAGACGACGCAGTCCCCTGGAGGCCCCGCATGCAGGCATGGCAAGTGCACCAGAACGGCGAGCCCGCAGAGGCGATGCGCCTCCAGGAGGTGGATCGGCCGACACCCGGTGACGGCCAGGTCCTGCTCAAGGTGCGCGCCGCGAACATCAACTTCCCGGACGCGCTGATGTGCCGCGGCCAGTACCAGGTCAGGCCGCCGCTGCCGTTCACCCCCGGCGTGGAGATCTGCGGTGAGACCGAGGACGGACGCCGGGTGATCGCCACCCCGGCGCTGCCGCACGGAGGATTCGCCGAGTACGCGGTCGCGGACGCCGCCGCCCTGCTCCCGGCACCCGAAGCCCTCGACGACGCCGAGGCCGCGGCCCTGCACATCGGCTACCAGACCGGCTGGTTCGGCCTGCACCGCCGGGCCCGCCTGGAGGTCGGCGAGACCCTGCTCGTGCACGCGGCGGCCGGTGGGGTCGGCAGCGCCGCCGTGCAGCTCGGAAAGGCGGCGGGCGCGACCGTCATCGGCGTCGTGGGCGGCGCCGACAAGGCCGCCGTGGCACGCGAACTGGGCTGCGACGTCGTCATCGACCGGCGCGCCGAGGACGTCATCGGCGCCGTCAAGGAAGCCACCGGCGGACGCGGCGCGGACGTGATCTACGACCCGGTCGGCGGTGAGGCCTACACCCAGTCCACGAAGGTCGTCGCCTTCGAGGGCCGGATCGTGGTCGTCGGCTTCGCGAGCGGCTCCATCCCGAGCGCCGCGCTGAACCACGCCCTCGTCAAGAACTACGGGATCCTCGGCCTGCACTGGGGCCTGTACAACACCAAGAACCCGAAGCTGGTCCTGCACTGCCACGAGCAGCTCACCGAGCTCGCCGCACGGGGCGCGATCAAGCCGCTGGTGAGCGAGCGGGTGCCGCTGAGCGGGGCGGCCGCCGCCGTGCAGCGGGTCGCCGACGGAGTCACCACCGGGCGGATCGCCGTGGTGCCCACACTGGAGAACGGAGCCGCCGCATGACCGACGCAGCCGAACTGCGCCGCCGCACCCAGGAGTTGCTCGCAGCGCATCCTCCGCTGGAAACCGATCGCGTGGACTTCCTGAAGGCACGCTTCGACGCCGGACTCGCCTGGGTGCACTACCCCGAGGGCCTCGGCGGCCTCGGTGCCCCGCGCAGCCTCCAGGCCGTCGTGGACGCCGAACTGGCGGCCGCGGGCGCGCCCGACAACGACCCGCGGCGCATCGGCATCGGCCTCGGCATGGCGGCGCCGACGATCCTCGGCTTCGGCACCGAGGAGCAGAAGCGGCGCTTCCTGCGGCCCCTGTGGGTCGGCGAGGAGGTGTGGTGCCAGCTCTTCAGCGAGCCCGGCGCCGGTTCGGACCTCGCCGCGCTCGGCACCCGCGCGGTCCGCGCGGACGGGGACGCGCCGGGGGGCGGCGGCGACTGGGTGATCAACGGGCAGAAGGTGTGGACCTCCAGCGCCCACCTCGCCCGCTGGGCCATCCTCATCGCCCGCACCGACCCGGACGTGCCCAAGCACCGCGGCATCACCTACTTCATCTGCGACATGACCGACCCGGGTGTCGAGGTACGGCCGCTGCGCCAGATCACCGGCGAGGCCGAGTTCAACGAGGTCTTCCTCACCGACGTGCGCATTCCGGACGCGCACCGCCTCGGCGAGGTCGGCGACGGCTGGCGGGTCGCGCAGACCACGCTGATGAACGAACGCGTCTCCATCGGCGGCATGCGCATCCCGCGCGAGGGCGGCATGATCGGCCCGGTCGCCAAGACCTGGCGCGAGCGGCCCGAACTGCGCACCCACGACACCCACCAGCGGCTGCTGAGGCTGTGGGTCGAGGCCGAGGTCGCCCGGCTCTCCGGCGAGCGGCTGCGCCAGCAGCTCGTGGCGGGCCAGCCCGGCCACGAGGGCTCCGGCATGAAGCTCGGCTTCGCCCGCCTGAACCAGGAGATCAGCGGCCTTGAGGTCGAACTCCTCGGCGAGGAAGGCCTCTTGTACGAGGACTGGACGATGCGCCGGCCGGAACTGGTCGACTTCACCGGCCGGGACGCCGGGTACCGCTACCTGCGCTCCAAGGGCAACAGCATCGAGGGCGGGACCAGCGAGGTCCTGCTGAACATCGTCGCCGAACGCGTCCTGGGCCTGCCGTCCGAGCCGCGCACCGACAAGGACGTCGCATGGAAGGACCTCGCCCGATGAGCCAGGTGAGCACCGAGCCCGATCTGCTCTACACCGAGGAGGAGGAGGCGCTGCGCGCCGCCGTCCGCGACCTCCTCACCGACCGCTGCGCCGCGGCCGACGTCATCACCCGCACCGAGTCGGGCACTCCGCACGACCCCGAGCTGTGGAAGGCCCTCTCGGAGGGCATGGGCCTCGCGGGCCTGCTGGTGCCCGAGGAGCGCGGCGGCCAGGGCGCCACTCACCGCGAAGCCGCCGTGGTCCTGGAGGAGCTGGGCCGCGCGGTCGCTCCCGTGCCCTATCTGACGAGCGCCGTGGTCGCGACCGAGGCGCTGCTGGCCTGCGAGGGACCGGCCGCGGCGGAGCTGCTCGCCGCGCTCGCCTCCGGCCGCACGGTGGGCGCCCTCGCCGTCCCGCTGAACGTCGGACCGGGCGCCGCCCACCAGCTCGTACGGCTGGAGAACGGTTCCCTGCACGGGGAGTTGACCGGCATCGCGGACGCGGCCGCCGCCGACGTCCTGCTGGTCCCGGCCGAGGACGGCGGGCTGTACGCCGTCGACGCGGGCGCCGTCACGATCGTCCCGCAGATCTGTCTCGACCAGACCCGGCCGCTCGCCCGGATCACCTTCGACTCGGCGCCCGCGCGGCTGCTCACCGAGGACGCCCGGAACGCCGTACGGCGTGCGCTGCGGGCCGGCGCCGGACTGCTCGCCTCCGAGCAACTCGGGCTCGCCGACTGGTCGTTGACCGAGACGGTCCGCTACCTCAAGGAGCGCAAGCAGTTCAACCGGCCGGTCGGCGGATTCCAGGCGCTCAAGCACCGGCTGGCCCAGGTCTGGTTGGAGGTCGTCAACACCCGCGCCGCCGCCCGGAACGCAGCCGACGCGCTGGCCACCGGCAGCGCCGACAGCGACCTGGCCGTCGCCGTCGCCCAGGCGTACGCGGCACCCGTCGCCGTGCACGCGGCCGAGGAGGCGCTTCAGCTCCACGGCGGCATCGGCATGACATGGGAGCACCCGGCGCACCTGTATCTGAAGCGCGCCAAGGCCGACTCGATCGCCTACGGCACGGCGGGCGCGCATCGCGCGGCCCTGGCCGAACTGGTCGATCTCCAGGCGCCCTGACACCGTTTCCGAGTGAAGCCCGCCCCACTGGGGGCGGGCTTTCTTCGGATACCGGAGACGGGCGGGCGGTACACCCGGGGCCGCCCGGACGTCGAGCGCGAGAAGCTGCGGAGCATCATGGCGGCCGCGCACGCGCGCCGGCAGAAGGTCCGGCTCTGGGCCACAGAAGGTCCGGCTCTGGGCCACCCCCGACCTGGCGGGTCCGACACGCGAGGCGCTCCGGCGCGAACTTCTCGCCGCCGACGTCGACTACCTCAACACCGGTGACCTGGGCGGTCTCGAAGAGTTCCTGGACGCCCGCGACCGACGGGAGAAGACCACCCGTTCGGGGGACACGTCAGCAGCTCGGACGCACCCTCCGCTACGCCACACTGACGGCCGAACGCCGCGAAGTGGACGTGGCGGAGGAGGTTGACGATGGCCATTTCCATCTCTGCGGTACTGCTGCTCCTGCTGCTGGCGGTGATCTTCCTCCGCAACGGAGGTCTGAAGATGTCCCACGCGCTGGTCTGCGCCCTGCTCGGGTTCCTGCTGGCCAGTACGAGTATGGCTCCGACCATCCACAGCGGTCTCACCGCGACGGCTGACATCGTGGGCAGCCTGACGCCATGACCTGCCGCCGGGTCACGGGACCCGCGAACACCCCGATACCGTTCGGGACGGGACGCTCGGCGCCACCGCTCGGGTGGTTGAGGACACTGACGGAGTCCTCCCCCGCCTGCCGGGCGACCATGGTCGTGGATCCACCGCCGTCCAGGCTGAAGGCGTCCTGCGACCCCAACTCCTTCATCGCCGCCGTCACTTCGGCGATGGTGAGCCCGTTGCGGTACTCCGGGGCGCCGTCCAGGGCGAGGAGCTGCATCCGGCGCCCGTGGTCGGAGAAGCCCACCGCGGTCCGTACGGCAGCGGTCCTGTCGTCCAGACCCGGCAGCGGCACACCGTCGGTCATCATCGGATAGCCGCCGACCGCGAAGCGGTACGGCACCCGCGAGGTCTTCGCCACCAGCCGGTGCCGGACCCCGACCCATTCGCCCACGGACAGCTTCCGCAGTTCCTGGGCGCCCGCCTCGCGGCCTACGAGCACGGTGGTGTCCGGGGCGATGGGTCCGCTGCCCGGAGCGTCCGCGGCGGACACGACCCGGCCGTGGCGGACCGTCACCTCGTAGGTGTCGGTGCTGCAGGGCGCTGCCCGGTTCGTGTCCGTGCCGCAGGTCGCGCGCACCCGCGAGACGCTGCCCCAGTCCGCGGTGAACGCGCCGACGGAGCCGACCGGAAGCGCGTACTGGTTGAACCCGCCGAGCGGCCAGGTGCCGTCGGGACTGCGGACGGACCCGTCCAGGGCCACGCTGTCCAGCCGGGCCCGGCGGTCGACGCCCACGCCGAACACGTCCTCGGTGGTCGTGCCGGGCGGCAGCGCCGGCCCGAACCGCTGGCCGTCGGGGACCGCGGCCTTGAGCCCGCGGCCGCTCGCGATCGCCGGCCCCACGGTCGCGCCCGTCGCCTCGACGCCCGGATGCTGGGTCTCCGTGATGTTGAAGAAGTCGCCGTTGACTCCGGCGACCGCACCCCGGGAGTCGGCCAGCTCGGACACGGGCTCCCTCGACGCCACGGCGCCGGGGTAGAGGAGGTCGACGCGCACGTGGGGATTGCGCAGATCGACGTTCAATACGTGCGCGTGAGCGACTCCCTTGGCCGCCGGGATGTCCAGCTGCGTGTACTCGACGCCGGGCGCGATGTCCGTCGCGCTCTCCGCGCCGCTGGCCGGTGCCGCCCCCGTCAGGGCCGCACCGGCCAGCGCTCCGCTTGCCGTGAAGACCGTCAGTGCCGTTCTGAACCGTCTGCCGCGACGTGTCACCGTGCCCCCTGATGTCTCGTCAACTTTCCCAGGACTCAGGGGAATTGCACCAGAGGTTGGTGCCCCGGCCGGTGGCTAGGCGCCGACGACGCGGGAACGGATCAGAAAACGCACTCCTTCGGGTGCTTCGAGGGAGAAGCCGCTGCCCCGGCCCGGCACGACGTCCACGATCAGCCGCGTGTGGCTCCACAGCGCGTACTGGCTCTTCGAGATCCAGAAGGTGATCGGCTCGTCGACGCCCTCGACCTCCAGCTCGGCCAGCAGTACGTCGGAGCCACCGGTGCGGAACTCGCCCTCCGGGTAGCACATCGGCGCGCTGCCGTCGCAGCAGCCGCCCGACTGATGGAACATCAGCGGTCCGTGCTGGGTGCGCAGCCGCCGCAGCAGCTCGGCGGCCACGGGCGTCAGCTCCACGCGCGGGACGACGTCCATCGGTTCTCCCCCTCGGGTGTCACGGCTGTCGCGGAACAGCCCACCATCCCGGACGTTGCGAGAGGGTTGCACCCGCCGGGCACAGGAAGAGGCCGGTCCCCGGTGACGCCCGCGTGATGCGGGTTGTCAACGGGGACCGGCCTCGGGGAAATCTCGCCGCCGGCGGACGCGGCTTCAGCAGCAGCCGCAGTGGCCGCAGCAGCCGTCGGCGCGGTGGGTCAGCAGATGCGGGGGAGTTGCTCGCCGAGCGGCATGTCCACCACCCGGGTGCCGCCCAGGCCGGTGGCCGCGACCACCATGCCGGGATGCTCGGGGACGCAGTGGCCGATCGCCACGGACTCCTTGCCCAGCGGGTGGGCGCGCATCGCCGCGAGCACGGCGTCCGCGTGCTCGGCCGCGACGAACGCCACCAGCTTGCCCTCGTTGGCCACGTACAGCGGGTCGAGACCGAGGAAGGCGCAGGCGTTGGCGACCGTCTCCGGGACGGGCAGGGAACGCTCGTCGAGCGCGATGCCGACCCGCGCCGCCGCGGCGATCTCGTTCAGGGAGGTGGCCAGACCGCCGCGGGTCGGGTCGCGCAGCACATGGATGTCGGGGCAGGCGGCCAGCATGTCCGCGACCAGACCGGCCAGCGACGCGGTGTCGCTCTGGATCTCGACGCCGAACTCCAGCCCCTCCCGCACGCTCATGATGGCCACCCCGTGCACGCCGATCGGCCCGCTGACCAGCACCACGTCACCGGGGGCCGCGCGCTGCGGGCGGATGTCGACGCCGTCCGGGATCAGGCCGATCCCGGCGGTGTTGATGAAGATGCCGTCGCCGTGGCCGGCGTCGACGACCTTGGTGTCACCGGTCGCGATCACCACCCCGGCCGTCCGGGCCGCCTCGCCCAGTGCCTCGGCCACGCGCCCCACCACGGAGAGCTCGACGCCCTCCTCCAGGATGAATCCGCAGGAGAGGTAGGCCGGTACGGCCCCCGCCATGGCCAGGTCGTTGACCGTGCCGTTGACCGCGAGGTCCCCGATGCTGCCACCGGGGAAGAACAGCGGCCGTACGACGAAGGAGTCGGTGGAGAAGGCGAGCCGGGCGCCGCCCATCAGCAGATGGGCGGAGTCGCCGAGCTCGGCCAGCACGTCGCTGCCGAAGGCGGGCGCGAACAGGTGCTCCACCAGTTCCGCGGACAGCGTGCCGCCACCGCCGTGCCCCATGACGATCCTGTCGTGGTCGCGCAGCGGCGCCGGGCAGGTCCAGGAGGAGAAGTCGGCGGGAGCGTATGCGGAGTCAGCCAACGGAGCTCGCCTCCTTGTCGGGGGTCTCCAGCCGCCGGTAGAGGTAGTAGGCGGCGCACGCGCCCTCGCTGGAGACCATGGTCGCGCCCAGCGGATTGCGCGGGGTGCACTCCTTGCCGAACGCGGCGCACTCGTGCGGCTTGATGAGGCCCTGGAGCACCTCGCCGCTGCGGCAGACGGACGACTCCTGGGTGTCGATGCCGGTCACCGAGAAGCGGTGCTCGGCGTCGTACTCGCGGTACTTGGGCGACAGCCGCCAGCCGCTCCGCGGAATCATGCCGATCCCGCGCCAGGCCCGGTCGGTCACCTCGAAGACGTCGGAGAGCATGGCGCGGGCCGCGGGGCTTCCCTCGGCCTGCACCGCGCGCGGATAGGCGTTCTCCACGGTGTGCTGTCCGGCCTCCAGCTGGCGTACCGCGCGGCGGATGCCCTCCAGGATGTCGAGGGGCTCGAAGCCGGTCACCACGATCGGCACCCGGTGGCGCTCGGCCAGTTCGGGATACTCGCCCATGCCCATCACCGTGCAGACGTGCCCGGCGGCGAGGAACGCCTGCACCCGGCAGTCCGGCGAGTTCATGATCGCGTCGATGGCCGGGGGCACCTTGACGTGCGAGACCAGCAGGCTGAAGTTGGCGATGCCCAGCTTCTTGGCCTGATAGACGGTCATCGCGTTGGGCGGCGCGGTGGTCTCGAAGCCGATGCCGAAGAACACGACCTGCCGGTCGGGGTTCTCCTGCGCGATCTTCAGCGCGTCCAGCGGCGAATAGACGACGCGTACGTCCGCGCCTTCGCTCTTCACCTTGAACAGGTCGCGTCCGCTGCCGGGCACGCGCAGCATGTCGCCGAAGGAGCAGAAGATCACGTCCGGACGGGAGGCGATCTCCAGCGCCTTGTCGATGATCTCCAGCGGGGTGACACAGACCGGGCAGCCCGGCCCGTGGATCAACTGGATCTCCTCGGGGAGGAGTTGGTCGATGCCGTGGCGGATGATCGAGTGCGTCTGGCCGCCGCAGACCTCCATGAGCGACCAGGGCTGTGTGGTGACCGCCCTGATGTCGTCGAAGAGCCGCTTGGCGAGGACCGGGTCGCTGAACTCGTCCAGGTACTTCATGACCGCGCCTCCTTCTCGACGCCCTCCAGGGGCGGGAGTCCGGTTCCTGCGGGGCGTTCGGCGCCCGCGTCCCGGGCGGCCTTGCCCCAGGCGTCGCCGAACTCCTCCTCCAGCACCCCGAGGTTCTCGAAGAGCTCCAGGGTCTGCTTCGCCGACTCCTCGTCCAGCCGCTGCAACGCGAATCCCACATGGACGATGGCGTAGTCACCGACCTTCATGTCCGGCACGTACTCCAGACACACGTCCTTGACGACACCGCCGAAGTCCACCTTGGCCATCCGCGTCGCGTCGCGTTCCTCGATCTCCAGCACTCGGCCGGGTACGGCCAGACACATGACTCGCTCCTGACTCGCTCCAGCGCTCCTGTTGCGCGCTAGTCCCGTGCTCGGGCGGCGACGATCAACTGCCCGAGGGCCAGACCGCCGTCATTGGGTGGAACCTTGTGGTGCCTCAGTACGGTGAAGCCGTCACGTTCCAGGACGGCGCCGCAGCCCTCGGTGAGCAGGGCGTTGCAGAACACCCCGCCGCTGAGGGCGACCGTTCGGATGCCGGTCCTCTCTCGCGCCACCGTGCACACCTCCAGGACCAGACCGACGACGGCCCGATGGAACCGACGGGCCACCGGCCCGGCCGTGACACCGGCCCGGACGTCCGCGACGGCGGCGGCCAGGACCGGCGCCGGATCGGCGATCAGCGGCGCCTCGGGGTCCTGACGGACCGCTCTCAGCATGAACCGGTACGCGTCGTTCCGCTCGTCGTCGGCCAGCGGCC
Source organism: Streptomyces sp. NPDC091209 (assembly GCF_044757755.1). NCBI lineage: Bacteria > Bacillati > Actinomycetota > Actinomycetes > Kitasatosporales > Streptomycetaceae > Streptomyces > Streptomyces sp. NPDC091209. The sequence continues at coordinate 207,072 of NZ_JBIVVR010000005.1, forward strand.
CCGTCAGGTCGTCCAGCGCCGCGTTCTCCAGCTCCATCGCCGCCTGCGCCTCGTACTCCACCCGGTGGCAGACCCCCGCGAGCGAGGACACCGCGTCGAAAAGGCGTCCCATGCTGGACGTGGGAACGCAGTTGAGCCCCCGTTCGAGCTGCCTTTCGAGCAGCCGTCGCTCCTCGGGAGTGGCGGCCGCGGCGCACGGCAGTTCGTCCCGCCAGGGCAGTCCCGCCGCCCGCAGATGCGACAACGCCATCCGGTACGGGTTGCGTACGGCCGCGTCGCCGCCCGGCAGCGGCACATAGCCCAGATGGGCGAACCGCCGGTATCCGTCGTAGTCGGCGAGCAGCACCTCACCGCCCCACACGGCCCCGTCGTCGCCGTAGCCGGTCCCGTCGAACGCGACCCCGATCACCGGCGCCGAGCCGTCCAGACCGTGCTCGGCCATCGCGGAGGCGACATGAGCGTGGTGGTGCTGCACCTGGCGCAGCGTCAGGCCGCGGGCCTCGGCGGCGCGCCGCGCCCACTGGGTGGCGCGATAGCCGGGATGCCGGTCGGCGACCAGCAGCCGCGGTGCGACGGCCGTGAGGTCCGTCAGATGGCCGGTGGCCCGCTCGAAGGCAGTCAGGGTGGCCAGGTCGTCCATGTCCCCGACATGCGCGGACAGCCAGGCGTAACGGCCGTCCCCGGCGCAGAACGTGTTCTTGAGGTCCCCGCCCACGGCCAGCGCCGGGACCACCGGCACCGGCAGCGCGATCGGGAAGGGGGCGTAGCCGCGCGACCGGCGCACCGGAAGCTCGGCGCCGGCGCACACCCGGACCACCGAGTCGTCACAGGGCACATGGATGGGGCGGTCGTGGGCGAGCCAGGCGTCGGCGAGGCCCGCCAGCCGGGTCAGCGCCTCGGCGTCGTCCGTGGTGATGGGCTCGCCCGAGCGGTTTCCGCTGGTCATGACGAGGACGGCCGGACCCGGCGGATCTCCGGGCAGACCGAGCAGCAGCCGGTGCACCGGCGTGTACGGGAGCATGAAGCCGAGGTCGGGGCTGCCGGGCGCGACCCCCGCCGCGATCTCGCCGCCCGCCTCCGCGCGCCGCCGCAGCAGGACCACCGGCTTGCGCGGCCCGAGCAGCAACTCCCGCTCCGCCGGGCCGACATGGGCCAGCCGCCGGACCGTCTCCAGCGAGCCGGCCAGCACCGCGAAGGGCTTGCCGCCCCGGTTCTTGCGCTTGCGCAGGGTACGGACCGCCGCGGGATCGCCCGCGTCGCACGCCAGGTGGTAGCCGCCGATCCCCTTGACCGCCACCACGGCGCCCTCGGCCAGCAGCCGGCGGGCCTCGGCGAGCGCCTGCCCGTCGCACAGTTCGCCCGGATCGTCCGGACCCGTGCGCAGGGTGAGCCGGGGACCGCAGGCGGGGCAGGCGATCGGCTGGGCGTGGAAGCGCCGGTCGGCAGGGTCCGCGTACTCACGTGCGCAGTCCGGGCACATCGGGAAGCCCGCCATGGTCGTGCTGTCCCGGTCGTACGGCAGCGAGGTCACGATGGTGAACCGCGGCCCGCAGTGCGTACAGGTGATGAACGGGTGCCGGTACCGCCGGTCGGCGGGGTCCGCGAGTTCGCTCAGACAGGCGTCGCAGGTGGCGGTGTCCGGGGAGACCAGCGTGCGGCCCGGGCCGCCGGAGGAGGGGCGGATGGTGAACACCGAACCGTCGTTCTCCAGGGGCACGGCACGGTGGTCGACGGACTCGACGACGGCGAGCGGCGGCGGCCCGGTCCCGATCCGCGCGCAGAACGCGGCCACGTCGGCGGCCGGTCCCTCCACCTCGGCCTCGACGCCCCGCGCGTTGTTGGTGACCCAGCCGGTCAGCCCGAGTTCCTCCGCGAGGGTGTACACGAAGGGCCGGAACCCCACTCCCTGGACGACCCCCGTGACGATGATGTGCCTGCGCTCGCGCCCCGGGGTCCCGTTCACCGCGGATGCCCCTGCGCCTGTTCCCGGCTGGGGTCGGCCCCAGCTCCCCGCTCGTGCGGCCGGCCGTCGGTGTGGGCGTGTCCATCCGTGTGGGCGTGTCCTCCGGTGTGGCCGTGCGGGTGCCCGTTGCCGTCCTCGTGGCTGTGCAGGTACCGCTCGTGCTGCCGCGCCAGGACGGGCACGTGCGTCTCGTCGCCGGCCGCGCAGCGCAGGACGTGGGCCAGCAACGCGTCGACGCCCTGACCGGTGCGGGCCGAGGTCTCCAGGACCGGCACCCCGGGATTCACCTGCCCGACACCCCGCAGGAACGCCTCCCGGTCGAAGCCGACGGCGTCCGCGATGTCGGTCTTGGTGATCACGACCAGGTGCGCGAGTCCGAAGGCCGTCGGGTACTTGACCGGCTTGTCCTCGCCCTCGGTCACCGACGCGAGCGCGATGCGCAGGGTCTCCCCGAGGTCGTAGGAGGCGGGGCAGACGAGATTGCCGACGTTCTCGACGAACAGCAGCCGGGTGCCCTCGGGCAGCCAGCCCTCCAGCCGCCGCTGGAGCATGCCCGCCTCCAGATGGCACAGCCCGTCGGTGAGGATCTGCCGCACCGGAGCGCCGGAGCGTGCCAGCCGGGTCGCGTCGTTCTCGGTCGCCAGGTCGGCGGTGACCGCGGCGGCCGGGGTGCCGCCCGCGACGGCGCGCGCCAGCAACAGTTCGAGCAGGGCCGTCTTGCCGCTGCCCGGACTGGACAGCAGATTGACCGCCACCGTGCCGCGGTCACCCAGATAGCCCCGCAGGGCCAGCGCGTTCTCGTCGTTCTTGGCGAGCACGGCCTGATGCAGGTCAACGGTGCGGCACATGGCTCGCCTCCTCGTCGCGTACCGGCAGCCCGGACGGCGCGGCCCGTGGCCGGTCGCCCGCGCTCTTCCCGTCCGGGGGCCCGTCGGTCAGCGTCACCCGGACGATCTCCAGTTCCCGGCCGCTGAGCAGGGTCAGCGTGGCCCCGCACGCGGCGCACCACAGCACCGGAGGCATCCCGGTCGGCGCCTCGCGGCCGCAGCCGTCGCAGCGGCCCCGCGCATCGACAGTCTCGATCAGCAGACGGGCCCCCGCCAGCGCGGTGCCCTCCGTCGCCAGCCCGAACGAGAAGTCCAGCGCCTCGGGCACCACTCCCGCGAGCTCGCCGATCCGCAGGGTCAGCGACGCCACCCCGCGCCCCTGTTCCCGCACGGCTTCCTCGACCTGTTCGACGACCGCCACGGCGATGGACAGCTCATGCACGGTGCTCACCTCCCGCCGCCGAGCAGCCGGCGGACGCCGCGGCGCCCGGATGTGGGGCGCGCGCATGCCTGGTTACTCTGAGAAGACGATGACCGGGCACGAAGTCGAGCGACGCGCTCTGCTCACCCCGGTGCTGCTCCTGTTGCTGGCCGAACGCCAAGGTCATGGCTACGAACTGGTGCAGCGCCTGGGCGCTTTCGGCTGCGGCGACGCGGACCAGGCGCATGTGTACCGGCTGCTGCGGGGCATGGAGAGCGGCGGCGAGGTCACCTCGCACTGGCACGCGTCGGAGAGCGGTCCCGCGCGCCGCGTCTACGCGATCACCCAGCAGGGCGCCATGAACCTCGCCCTGTGGTTCGTCCGCCTGGGTGAACTCCACAGCACGCTGCATCTCTTCCTCGAACGCTATGTGCAGCTCGAGGACGTCGGTGGCCGCGCGGGCCGGCGCGAGGGCGCGGGGCCCGGCGCCGGCCCGCGTCCACCGGATCATGCGCGGCCGCCCGATCACATGCGCCGCATGCGCAAGTAGCGGCGGATGTCCGACAGGTTCCTCGCGACTCCGTAGGCCACTACGAGGCCCGCGGCCAGGCCCACCCATTGCCATTCCATCCTTGCCTCCATCATGGTCAGCTCCTCTGGGGTACAGAGGTAGCGCGGCGTACCAGGTCGAGCACCAGGTCGGCGGCGGCCCCCACGGCGTCGGCCACCGGGGGTGACAGCCCCATCCCCTCGTTCGTGTCGAGGGGTTCGCAGCCGATGACGTACACCTCCTCAGGGAGGGTGCCGCCCGCTCCGGCGTGCAGATCGTGCAGCAGGGCCAGCACGGTGGCGGGGTCCATGGCGTGCGTGTCCAGCGGCCCCGGCTCGGGCCGTGCCGCGGGGGGTTCGGGGCCCACGTCGATCGTGTAGAGCGTGCCCGGCGGGCCTCCGCGGCTGACGATGTCCACCAGCACGAGGGCCTGATAGCCCTCCAACAGCCGGTAGGCGAGGTGGACTCCGCGGATACCGGTGTCCATCAGCTCGACGCCGGGCGGCAGTTCGGGCGTGCGGACGGCGAGCCGCCGTACGGTCTCCACCCCGAACCCGTCGTCCTGGAGGAACACGTTGCCGACTCCGGCGACCAGAACACGGCGGGTCGCGTCCGGGCCGCTGGTGCCGGACGCCTCGGTGCGATCAGGTCCGGTCGTCATGTCGCCCCCTCCTTCAACGGGGTCACCTCGTCGGGCTTGAAGTACAGGAAGCGGCCCTGGGCACGGCGTACGTCGGTGCCGGGATCGTCGTCCACGACGACGGCGAGATGCGTCTCGCCGTCGAGGTCGCCGACCACGGCCTCGACCGTGGCGTGCCGGCCGTGGAGGAAGGCGTCCTGGGCGTCGGAGCGCCGTGCGCCGGGGGTCAGCAGGACCCGGCTGCCGGCCCGTACGGTCGCGCCGTCGATGACGACGACGCCCGGCACCTCGGTGGCTTCCGCGTCCTGCGCCGGGTCCCACCAGGGGTGTCCGGGGCCCTGAGGCAGACTCAGCCCGGCATCGGGAGCAGGGGGGAGCGGCTCGCCCGTGAGGTTCTCACCGGTGATCTCGCGCAGCCCCCGGATCGCCCCGTGCAGCCGTTCGCGGACCGCCTCCGGCATGTCGTCGACCAGGTCGATGACCCCGGCGGCGCGGGCGTCCGTACCGCGGGCCTCGCGCTTCTCCCGTTCGGTGAGCGCGGCCGTGCGCAGCGAGAGGATCTCGTCGATCTCGGTGGCGTCGTAGAGGGGCCCCGGGCTCTCCTCGGCGACGGAGGGGTGGTCCTCCAGGATGATCGGCGAGGACAGCATGACGTCGTCCGTGCCGGGCGGTCCGGCGAGGACGGGCCAGGTGTGGTCGTTCCGGCAGCTCGCGGCGGCCGGGCGGGCCCACTCGGGAGGGTCGGTCAGCGACAGGAACCGTCCCCCGGGCACGCCGAGCAACAGATGGGTGCCGATCAGGCTGTGGGCGAGGGCGGTCTCGCGGTCGGTGCCCGCGCCCTCCGGGACGGTGGTGGTGTTGTGCACGCTCACCGTGAGCCGGAGCGCTCGGTAGGGGCCCGGCAACTCGTCGACGCGCGGGCGCAGTTCGCCCGTCAGCCGCAGTCTGCGCCGTACCAGACGGCCCAGCGTCCGGCCCTCGGTGTCGGTCACCGGCTCGTACTCGACGGAGTCCGGCAGGTCGAACCGCACGGCGTGACCCGCGGCCTGATCACCCGTCAGCTCGGCGAACGTCTCATGGATCAGGACGCGTTCCTCGTGCCCTTCGTCCCACGGCACCAACACCCGGTCGGGAAGGTCCAGTTCCGGCACCTCCGTGTAGCCGCCGTCGGCATCGAGCCGTTCGACCGTGCGCCGCCGCACATGCAGGAAGCGCAGTTCGGCGTGCAGCCGGTCGCCGTCGCGGGGCTCCAGCAGGCATTCGGTGCGCTGGACGGAGTGTTCTCCGGTCGTGGCGGTCCAGGCGGGCGGCACCAGCACGCCGAACTGCCAGCGCAGTTGGTTCTTCGCGGCCGAGGCGCGGTAGGGGTAGAGGACGTATCCCTCGAACAGGACGGCGTCGGCAACCGTGCGGGCCTGCTCGAATCGGTTCTCCAGGGGATTGCTCATCTCAGTCGGCCCCCTTCTTCGCGTCGGCGCCGGCGAGGAGTTCGTCGAAGACCCGCTCCCAGGACGGCAGGGCGCGCGAGGAGCGGTAGCGGCGCAGCGCGTCCAGCACGTCCAGCCGGACGCGCAGCCAGCCCGAGTTGGGGAAGTACTGCTCGATCATGTTCCGCCACACGTCCACGGGCATGCGGTACGACGTCTCCTTGTGCCAGGGCACCGGTTCGGCCCGGAAGCCGTCCCGGCCGGTGAACACCGTGCCGGAGAAGAGCAGGAGCAGCGGGACCTCGCCGCGGGACAGGGCCCGGAAGTACGACGCGGACGCGACCTCGGTGTCATAGGTGCAGGGCACCGGGAGATCCACCTCGGTCGAACCGGTGAACCCGGGGACGGTGATGGAGGCGTGGGCGAACTGCAACGGCTTGAGCGTGCTGCTCCAGCGGCTCGGCTCGCCGAACAGGTCGCCCAGCATGCCGACCTCCTCCGGCTCGTAGGTCCGCCCGGCGGGCTCGATACGGATCTGGCAGCGCAGCGCGAGGGCGTGCACCGGCTGGTGGTCGGCCTCCTCGATGCGCAGCCCGAACAACAGCGTGGGCCCGGCCCCGTACGGCTCGGGGCGCACACCGGTACAGGTGAACTGGAGATCGGTCACGGGGCGCCCCCGAGGTCTCTGGCCGGTCCGCGGGATTCCCCGGAAGCCGCGGAGCCACCGCCTTCCGCCGACGCGGCGGGGGCCTCGGGTTCCGCCCGTGCGGGGGAGGGCCCGGTTTCAGCCGCCGCGGCGGGCGTCCCACGTTCCTCGGGTGCGGCGGCGAGACCGGCCTCCGCCGGTGCGGCGGAGTCCTCGCTCTCCGCCGGCGCGGCCAGGGCCTCCGATTCCGTCGACCTGGCGGAGCGCCCGCCCTCCGCCGCTGCGGCGGGGTTCTCGGGTTCCGGCGGTGCGGCGGGGTTCTCGGGTTCTGGCGGTGCGGTGGGGGGCTCGGGGTGCGTCGATGTGGTGGTGTTCTCGGGTTCCGGCGGTGCGGTGGGGGGCCCGCGGTGGGTCGACGCGCCGCTGGGCCCGGGGGCCGGGTCCAGCGGCCGGGCCGCGGCCGTGATCCGCTCGAAGAACTCCGCGATGTCCGCGCGCGCCTCGGCACCGCCGTCGAAGCCCTTCCAGTGCAGCCGCATCCGGCCGACCAGCTCGTAGCAGACGTCGACCGGGACGAGCGTGCACGTCACCGAGCCGCCCCGTCCGCGGTGCAGCAGCAGCGCCTCCACATCGGGCTCCAGCAGCTCCGCGAGCCGGCTGCGCCCGAGCACCGCGTCCCACGTCCCAGGGTCGAGTTCGCTCTCGGTGGCGCCCGCCGGACTCGGATAGAAGGCCGCGAGCCGGTCGAGCTCGGAGTTGCGGAAGAAGAAAGCGAGCGCGACCGGGATCTGCAGCCGGTTCCAGTCCGCCTCGTCCAGCTCGAACCCGGGATCGGTGAGATACCGGTCCGGGACGCCCCGGAAGCGGCCCTGCCCGGCGCCCGGCCGGGTGAAGAGCAGATGGCAGGGCGGACAGGCGCATTTGAGGGACCGTCGGGAGGTGTCGACGAGATGCCGGTGCGCGGCGGGCAGCGGCTCCCCGCAAAGGTCGCAGCGTTCGCCCTTGGGCGGCGGCCTACGGGTGAACTGCTTGAGGACGTCGGTGGTCATGGCCCCGCCCCCAGCAGCTCACCGGGAAGTGCCACCCGCACCGACCCGTCCTCCTCCAGCAGCGGTACGGGCTCCAGATGCCCCTGGCCGCCCCGGCCCGCCCGGTGCACGTCGAACTCGGCGGCGCAGCCCGCGCACCGCAGCGACTCGCCGTCCAGGACCGCCGGAGCGAGGCTCGCCGCACACACCGGGCAGCGGTCGCGATAGGCGTAGAGCTGCCCCGGCAGCCGGACCAGCAGCAGGGTGCGGCCGGCGACCTCGGTGACCCCCGTGGCCCGGTCGCCCACGGGCAGAGCGTGCGCGCCGAGGGTGTACCAGCGCGCCGGATCACCCGGCTCCGCGGACGGCGCCGCCTCGCCCGGAGCGTCGTCCGGACGGTGCGGCAGGATCTGGAGCAGTGCCGGCTGCGGGCTCTCCTCGGCCATCCCCTCGACCTCGATGTGCGCGACCTCGGGAGCGATGCGGGCGACCGCCTCCTCGATGGTCCAGCGCACGGTCTGGGTGGAGGACGGGCAGCCGTCACAGCTCCCGCGCAGCCTCAGGCGCAGGGTCGGGCCGTCGGCCGCCTCCAGGTCGAGCCCGGCCACCTCGACGTCGCCCGCGTGCGAGCCGAGATAGGGACGGACCTTGTCGAGGGCCCGGCCCACCCGGGTCGCGGTGTCCTCGGGATGCACATCGTGCAGGATCAGCAGATCACTGACGAGTTCGTCGGCGGTGAGGACGGCGAGGGGATCCGCGCCGTCCGGTGCGGAGCGCAGCAGGCGTACGGTCCGGGCCAGGCCCTCGCCGTAGAACTCCATGAGGCAGCGCACGAGTTCGTCCGCGGTGTCGCGCGCCTCCGGTCCCGCCTGCTGCGCCAGCTCGTCGAGCAGTGCGCCTATCCGCTCGCCCGTCTCCTGTCCGGCCATCGGCAAGCCTCTCTGCTGAGAAAGGTCAGATCCTGCGGGAGGTCAGATCCTGGGGAAGGTCCAGATCCTGGGAAGGTCAGAACCTGGGGAGGGTCAGACCGCCAGTCCGCTGAGCCCGGTCGGCATGTGCGTCTGCTGGACGGTCTTCCCACCGCCGACGTACATGTGCACGCCGCACGGCAGACACGGATCGAAGCTGCGGACGGCCCGCATGATGTCGATGCCCTTGAAGGTGTCGGGCGGGTTCTCCTCGAAGATGGGCGTGTTCTGCACCGCGTCCTCGTACGGGCCCGGTGTGCCGTAGCTGTCCCGCACACTGCCGTTCCACGGGGTCGGCGGGTACGGGTGGTAGTTGGCGATCTTGCCGTCCCTGATCACCATGTGGTGCGAGAGCACACCCCGGACCGCCTCGGTGAAGCCGCAGCCGATCGACTCGTCCGGCACGTCGAACTTCTCCCAGGTCTGGGTGCGTCCGGCGCGTACCTCCTCCATCGCCTGCTCGGTGAAGTAGAGAGCGGCCGCGGCGGCGTACGCCTGGAAGTAGGTGCGGGCCCGGTTGCGTTCGAGGGCGTTGCTCCACTGCGGGATCTTCCACTCCAGCGCCATCTCCGGCTTGGTCATCGTGCGCGGCAGGTTGATCTGCACGCTGTGCCCGGTGGCCTTGATGTAGCCGATGTCGACGAGTCCGGACAGCGCCGTGGACCACAGCCGGGCGATCGGGCCGCCGCCGGTGTCCAGGGCCAGATGGTCGGTGCCGTCGAACCAGCGCGGTGACATCACCCAGCTGTACTTGTCGTCGAAGTCCCGCTTCTGCGGGGCCGGGATGGTGTGCTGGTTCCACGGGTGCCGTTCGTCGACGGGGTTGCCGAGCGGGTCCCGTTCGACGAACTTCTCCATGCCCGACCAGTCCTCGTAGTACGAACTGCCGAGCAGGATGCGGATGCCGAGGTTGATGTCGACGAGGCTGTTGGTGACCAGCTTGCCGTCCACGACGACACCCGGGGTGACGAACATCCGCCGGCCCCAGTTCTCCATGTTGGCGTACTGGAAGTCGCAGTACTCCGGGTCGTTCAGCGCGCCCCAGCACCCCAGCAGCACCCGGCGCCTGCCCACTTCCTCGTACCCGGGCAGCGCCTCGTAGAAGAAGTCGAAGAGGTCGTCGTGGAGCGGGACGACCCGCTTCATGAACTCCACGTAGCGGGTGAGCCGCGTCAGGTAGTCGGTGAAGAGCTGGATGGTCGCGACCGTGCCGACGCCGCCCGGATAGAGCGTGGAGGGGTGCACATGGCGGCCCTCCATCAGACAGAACATCTCCCGTGTGTAGCGGCTCACTTGGAGAGCCTCACGGTAGAACTCGCCCTCCAGCGGGTTGAGCGAGCGCATGATGTCGGCGATGGTGCGGTAGCCGTGGTCGGCCGCGTGCGGGGCCTCGGTGCGCTCGGCGAGTTCGAGCACGCCGGGGTTGGTCTCGCGGACCATCCGCTCGCAGTAGTCCACGCCGACCAGGTTCTCCTGGAAGATGTTGTGGTCGAACATGTACTCCGCGGCCTCGCCGAGGTTGATGATCCACTCGCCGAGGTGCGGGGGTGCCACGCCGTACGCCATGTTCTGGGCGTAGACCGAGCAGGTCGCGTGGTTGTCGCCGCAGATGCCGCAGATCCGGCTGGTGATGAAGTGCGCGTCACGCGGGTCCTTGCCGCGCATGAACACGCTGTACCCGCGGAAGACGGACGAGGTGCTGTAGCACTCCGCGACCCGCTTCGCCTTGAAGTCGATCTTGGTGTGGATGCCGAGACTGCCCACGATGCGGGTGATCGGGTCCCACGACATCTCCGTGAGGCCGTCACCGGCCGGCTTGTTCGTCGCCGTCGCCATGGTGCCACGCCACCTTCCTGTCGAGTGTCCTGCTCAGCGGGTGGGTAACCGTGGTCACCACGGGGCCTTGTAGCCGGTCGTGAGCTCCTCGCCCTTGCCGCGCCACTTCGGTTCCTTGTCGACGGTCTTCGCGGTGATGTTCCGCAGTCGTCGTATGACGGATCCGTAGATACCGCTCGCCGTCGCGGACACATGCCCGCCGGGCGGCTCGTCCATGAACGGCATGAACTTGTCGGGGAAGCCCGGCATGGTGCAGGCGATGCAGATGCCGCCGACGTTCGGGCAGCCGCCCACTCCGTTGATCCAGCCGCGCTTGGGCACGTTGCACTTGACCACCGGACCCCAGCATCCGAGCTTGACCAGACACTCCGGTGATCCGTACTCGCTCGCGAACTGCCCCTGCTCGTAGTAGCCCGCACGGTCGCAGCCCTCGTGCACCGTGGCACCGAACAGCCAGGTCGGCCGCAGCTCCTCGTCCAGCGGGATCATGGGCGCCGCGCCCGCAGCCTGGTACAGCAGGTAGAGCAGGGTCTCGGAGGCGTTGTCCGGGTGCACGGGGCAGCCCGGGATGCAGACGATCGGAATGCCCGCCTTGGACTTCCACTCCCAGCCCAGATAGTCCGGCACTCCCATCGCGCCGGTCGGGTTCCCGGCCATCGCGTGGATACCGCCGTACGTCGCACAGGTGCCGATGGCGACCACGGCGAGTGCCTTGGGGGTGAGCCGGTCGAGCCACTCACTGGTGGTGATCGGCTGACCCGTCTCCGGGTCGTCCCCGAAGCCGCACCAGTAGCCCTCCGGCTTGACCCGCTCGTTCGGTATGGATCCCTCGACGACCAGCACGAAGGGCTCCAGCTCGCCCCGGTCGGCCTTGAAGAACCATTCGACGAAATTGTCCGCGCCCTGCACGGGCCCGCACTCGAAGTCGATCAGGGGCCAGTGGACCGCCACCTTGGGCAGTCCCGGCAGGGCGCCGAGCGCCAGCTCCTCGATGCTGGGCTGGGTGGCGGCGGTCAGCGAGACCGAGTCCCCGTCGCAGCTCAGCCCCGCGTTGATCCAGAGAATGTGGACGGTCGGGTCCTCCTGTGCGTCGTCCTGCGCGACGGGGTCGGCCGTCGTGGCGGTCGGGGCGTTCATGAGCCCTCCAGGGAATCAGCTCATTCAGGTCATAGCTGGCCAAAACAGCCTTTCCCATGGTTACCGCCCAGGAGCGCCGCCGGTAAGTGCGAACGGGCCCTATCGCCCCCACGCACCTTCGCCACCGCCCCGGCAGTGCCCGTCGGGCGACGCCCACCCCCACGCCCCCCGCCCGGCAGCCCTGCTGCGTACCGGCGAGACCCATGACGCCCGGCGCGAACACCCCGCACCCGCCGACCGGACCGGCGTGAACGTACTCGATTTCGACCCGCCCGGCTCATCGCCCGGAAGGCCCCATGCCTGCCACCACCGACAAAGCCCAGTGCGACGGGAAGGGAGGGACCGCGAAGAGGACGAACGCGGCGGACGCCGTCATTCGCTCGCCAGCTCCCTGCTGAGCCGCTCGATGTGCCGGTCCGCCTCCGCGAGGTGCGACTGGTCCAGTGACACGCCCAGGAGATAGCAGTGTTCAGGCAGCTGCTGGAAGTACACGGCCCCGCGCTCGATGTTCAGGACGATCTGGCGCATCTCCCCTTCGAGCAGGGCGTTGAGAGACGTGTTCATCCGGCCCGTGACTCCCGGCAGCAGCTGGCCCAGCAGGGAGTACCTGTCCCGGCGTTGCTCAGCGGTGGAGGAGCCGAGGAAGCTCTGCACGGCAGAGTGGGCGAAGAGGTCGACCCTGCAGGTCGGCGCTCCACCGGTGTAGTAGGCCAGATAATGCAGCCCGTGGACACCGAGAGCCTCGCACAGCAGGTCCCTGGTGGCGGTGGGGACGTCGTCCGCACCCGCGGTTTGGTCGACCGTGTACGCGGTGCCTTCGGTGGCCTTCCCGGAAGTGTTCGGCCGGTCCGTGTCCGGCACCTCGTGCACGGGCGACGGCGTCCGGTCGGCGGACGGCGGTTCGGGCCGGGTGTACCTGCTCGGAAAGGAGCGCTGGGCACCCAGGTGGTGACTCAGGGCCGGCCGCAGATCGACGATCCCTTCGGCCAGGCGGGGAATCAGTTCGCCCAGCAGGTCCGCGCGCGTGACGCAGCACAGATGGCTTTCCGCCGCGACGGAATGATAGAGGAGCGCTCCAGTGGGCACATGGACCACCGTGCGTATGGGCGAACCGGTCCGAAGCTCGGCGAAATCCGAAGCCAGTTCCTCAAGTATGTAGAAGAGCTGACGGCCAGAGCGTTCAAGCCGGCGCGATGCCGCCTCGGTCGGGGACTCATCCTGCGGTTCCGGTATCTCGGCGCTGAACATCCTCGCCCGGTCCCGATGGTAGAAGGCGAGATGCGTCAGACCGCACGACTCCCGTATCTGCCTGAGCTGCGTGTCGAATTCGCTCATCCTCTGCCGCCCCCCGTCCGGATTGCGCTGCGATGCCGTGGAAGGATCAGACACCCTGCACCTCCAGATCGGCACCGACCCGCTGGTAGGGCTCGGCCAGCAGAGCCCTGGCGAGCCCGTGGTCCCTCGGCAGGTGTTCGGCGACCTTGCGCTTGAGGATCGGCGCCAGTTCGCCGTCGACCGGCAGAGGGGAGGAGCACAGGTTCGCCAGGGCGGTCAGCGTGACCGGGTGGTTCCGACCCCACGCGGACTCCTCCTTGCAGCTGTCGTAGATGTCCTGGTCCTCGGCGGTCACCTCGGCGTCGGGCAGCTCACCGAGCGCCGCCAGGCAGTTGTTCTGGTTCATCCGCGCGACCAGGGTGTACCGGTGCTTGCGGTGGAACGCGGCCTTCAACTGGACGACCGCCTTGACCGCATGTTCCTTGGCCTCGTCCGGTTCTCCGCCGACGAGCAGGTAAAGGGCGAGGTTGTTGCGGCAGATGGCGGTGAAGGGGTGGTCCTCGTCGTACACGTCGACGTAATGGCCCAGGACGTCCCGGGCGTACGCTATGGCGTCGGCGGTTCTGTCCTGGGCGTGCAGACCGATGGCCAGCGACAGCCTGCAGGCCATCGTCCGGGGGTGTTTCTCCCCCCACTGGTCGCGGTAGGCGACGTACGCGTCCTTGAGCAGCGGCAGACCGTGCTGCACGTCTCCTTGGCGCACCATGGTCATGCTCAGGCTGGCGACCGCGCCCAACACGTGCTGGGCGCCGGGGTCCAGGAGTCGGTGCAGCTGATCGCGGGCCCTGGTCAGATACAGCTCGGACTGGGCCAGTTCACCCAACTCCCGGTGGTAGGTGCCGAGGTGGGCGTACGACACCCACCGCTTGGGGTCGGAGGCCCTGTCGGGCGCGCCCTCACGCCGTTCGTGGGCGTCCCGTTCCTGGCGGATGGCGGCCGGGACCGACTCGACGTAGAACTTGGACAGGGCGAGGTTGTGGGAGGCCGCCAGCGTTCCGTTGGCGTCTTCACCGATGGCTGCCCGCAACCTCGAGAAGGTCTTCTGGTCCTCCTCGAACGCCTCCTTGAACTGGCCCGCGGCGCGTAGGTCCGCGGCGTAACCGCGGCGCGCCAGCAGGATGTCAGCCGCGGTGTGGTTCTCCCTGACCAGATGGGTGACGGCGTGACGGGTGAGTGCGAGCGCCGTACGGTGGTCGCCGAGGAGCCGACAGGCCGCGCCCAGTTGTGACTCCATGCGCAGCACCATGAGGTGCTCGGGGCCCAGAGTCTCCCGCCAGCGCTCCAGGACGTGTTCGCCGAGTTCGCGGGCGCCCCTCAGGTCGTTCGACATCCAGCGGTGGTACACCTGGCTCACCAGCCAGGCGTGGACCTTCGGCTCGGTGCTGTCCACAGCACCGGAGACGATGACATGCCGGTCGAGCTCCGCGAAGGTGTCATGGTGCTTCGGCAGGTGTCGTTCCAGGTCGCTGGGGACCATCGAGGCGAGGACCTGCTGTGCTTCGGAGCGGGTGGAGATCCGCTTCTCCTCCGGCATCCAGCCACGTACCAGGTCCTGGACGACTCGGTGGATGCGCAGTGTCCGGGAGGACAAGTCCTGGACCGCGAGCGCCTTTTCGCGGAGGAGGTTGAGATGGTGGAACAGAGTGAAGGCGGAGCCGCTGAGATCGGGGTCGAGCGGCTTCAGCAGTTCCACCATGTCCTTCGACCGGACGACGTCCATACCCACGCCGTTCGGTGACAGGAAGGCGCACAGTTCCAGGAGTCGGGCGGCGGCCGGGGACCTGTCCCGCAAGTCGTCGTAGGCGATCCGGCAGACCTGGATGAAAGCCTGATAGTCGGGTGGTAGCGACTTCGAGGGAGCGGTCAGGACACTGTCGAGCGCATCGATGTACAGGTCGATGTCCTCGGGGCAGGTCCGCAGCGCCGCCGCGGCCGCTTGCTCCGCGATCGGCAGGTGCCCCAGCCGTTCGGCGAGCCGCTGCAGCTGTCCGTTGGCGAGTCCGGGCAGCCGCTGGCCGAGCAGAGCCAAGCTCTCCTCGGGAGTGAAGGCCATGACGTCGTGCGTCGTGTACTCCGAGGTCCAGTCCATGGTGTTCGAGGTGATCAGGACATGGCCCGTGCCGCCGGTCGGGATGTACTCCTCGACTGCCTGCTGGTTCGCTGCGCCTTCGAAGACGAGCAGCCACCGGCGCAATCGGGGATGCCGGCCCACCCGCAGATCCTCGAGCAGCGCGCGCCAGTCCCCACCCGTGGGTGAGCCGTCGCCGCTCACGTCGAGAGCCTGAGCCAGCTCGGCGAGGGAGTCCTGGATGCTCGCCGCGGACGTGGCCGGTACCCGCCACACGAGGTCGTACTGTGAGGCGAACTGGTGGGCGTACTCCAGGGCGATCTGCCGCTTGCCGGTGCCGATCAGCCCGCAGAGCACCTGGGGCGAGGAGTAGCTCGCGCCGGAGCAGTCGAAGCCTTGGCGCAGCGCGTCGAGGTGCTCGGTCCGCCCGACGAACCCGGCGTTGCTCCTGGGCATGTTCCAGACCGCGGGCTGGAGGCCGGGGAAGCGCGGCCCGGACCAGGAGGATTCCGGTTCGGTGCCGGCGAGCAGCCCGAAGTGGCCGAGCAGTTCCTGGCGGGCCGCATCCTCGTTCTGGCCGTCCAGCGTGACGGTGTCCTGGGGGGCGAACTCGAAGTGCGGCGCGAGCCGCGCCGGGCTGACCCGGACGCCGATGACCCGCTGGTCCCCGGGCCCCCGGCCCACGTGTGCGCCGGTGGCCAGGCGCGCCACGGTATCGCCGACCTGCGTCCCCGCCAGGTGCGGGGAGAGCAGGCCGAGGACGTAGGTGGTGTCGGGCAGTGTGTCGTCGGGCCGCTCCGCGGGCGGGACGATCTGCATCCGGGTCGGCCGCAGCAACTCGCCGATCCAGTCGGCCCACAGCTGGTCGTTGGGTGCGTGCAGCAGGGTGACCGTGCCGGGCTCAGCGTCCAACTCGGCCTGGGAACGCTCGTGTTGTTCCAGGAGTCGGCGGTAGGAGCGGGACTCGGTGCGCGACGGCGGCTGGAGGTCGCCTATCTCACCGTCGGTGATGCGGTCGACGAGACGCACGTACGCCTCGACGATGCTGCCGCTGACCCGCGGGTCCTCGCGCATCACCGCGAGCTCCTCGCCGTACGTGTAGTACGGCACGTACGGCACTCTCATCTGACCCCAGTAGGCGGCGAGCTCGTCCTCGTTCCCGATGCCGACATACGTGTCGAGGGTCTGTCGCGCTTCGCGGAAGCGCTGGTCCAGTCTGTCCCGTTCGTTCTGGTCGACCCGCATCTGGACGAAGTGCAGCTTGGTGTCCCGGCCCTGACGGCGGATCAGCTCGGCGATCCTGCGCGCACCTTGGATGGCCTGGGGGTTCATGGTGAGGGCGATGACGACCTCATCGGGCAGAGCGAGCGTGCAGATCCTGGCGCCGTCGGAGAAGCCGGTGCGGCTGTCGATCAGGATGTAGTCGTAGTCGCTGTCCCGCAGACGCGTGCGGAGCGCCTCCAGGAAGTCCTTGCCGTCGTCGCTGGTGTGGAACGCGCTCCAGTTGAAGGCGGCCAGCCGGTCGGCGTAGCCCTCGTCCATCCGCCCCGGACCCATGTAGTGGAGCCGGCCGCCGTTGGGGAACCGATGGTCCAGATCGACCTGATAGCGCTCGAAGTCGGTGTGCTGCGGGTGCAGTGATCTCAGATCGTCCTGGATCTCGTCCGGTGTGGCGGCGGTGGCCGCGCCGGCGAAGGCGGAGAACATCTCCAGTACGCCGTTGGACTGGCCGAGGTCGGAGAACGGGAGGAACGCGCCGTAATAGAGATGCAGGTCAGGCGCCTCCAGGTCCCAGTCGATGACCAACACCGACTTGCCCTTGCTGGCGATGATCCAGGCGGCGTTCGCCAGGGCCATGGTGCGGCCGGCCCCACCCTTGAACGAGTAGAAGGTGACGATCTTCGCGGGACGCGACGAGCCCGGGGCATCCTCCGATCCTCTCGGGTCGGACGAACCCGGTTTCCCTGTAGAACCTGTGGTACTCATCCCCCGCCTCGTGCCCTCAGCTCGGGCCCAGCGACTCGCCGGGCGTTGTGCTCAGTATTGGGGGCCAGGAGTTCGCTGCGCGTCTGAGCCAGCCGACCCGCTCCCGCTGTCTGCGGCTGCGCCGGTCGTCCGGGCTCTCGATCGTCAGCTCACCTGTTCTGGCCCAGGTTCCTCCGGTGTCGTCCTGGGTGCGCGTGCGGGAATCGGCCATGACGGCCACCACGATGTGCGCGAGCGCGTCCCGGCTGCCTGCCTCGTGATGGGCCGCGCCGAGCATCCGTGCCGGTGTCCGGGACACGGCCTCCCGTAACCGCCCGGCGTGGACCATGCTCTCCTCGTCGCATCGGGCGAGCACGACGACGACGGCGGCCACCCGGGCCCGAGAGCGCGCGATCCGCTCCCACAGCGCGCGGAACGCCGGATCGCCTGTCAGCCAGGGGTCGACCACGAGAAGGACCGTCGTGGATGCGTCGATCCCGTGGGGAAGCGGGTCCCCCGGCCGGGGCGCCGTCACCGCCAACCTTCCGCCCCCGCAGGCCCGCAGCGCCCACCCGACGGTGGATGCCACGGTCTCCTCGCTGTGCGGGCGAAAGGGACGCCACTCCTCGGCGGACTGTCCGTAGCCGTCGACCCGCTCGCGAAGATTCCGCATCCGGTCCGCCGTGCCGGTCATCAGTAAGAGCGTGACGTTCCGGTCGGCACGGTCGGAAGCCGGCACCTGTCCCGCTGACCGCGGTGGTTTCGGGGCAGGCGGCCGCGTGCGAACCGCCGCGTGGTCCGGGCCGAAGCGCGCGACCACGTCGTGTCCTTCCGCCTCCGACATGACCGGTGGCGGCGATGCGGCGGCCCGCATCAGACGCGCGGCGACACGACGGACGATCCCTTGGTAGCGGTCCCGTCCGTCCGGGTCCTGCTGGAGGCCCAGCACGCCGGGTCCTTGGTACTCCTCGTCGACGATATGTCGTACAGCGCTGACGGGACGGGGCAGTACCAGTCCGTCCGGACGCCACACGACGCCGACCAGCGAGTCGGGGCGCTCGCCGGTACGCCGCATACGGCGCTCCACGCGTTCGGCGAAGACGGACCACTCGGTGGCGCACTGCGAATCGTCCACGTACTGCGCGGAGTAGAGGACCAGGAGGGCTCGGCAGTCCAGAACCGCGGGGTCAGGCCCCGCGGCAGGCTCGGGATGCTTCAGGCGGCCCTCGGCGGAAGCCGTGCGGCCCAGCACACTGTAGATCTCGTTCTGGACGTCGATGTGGAACCGCTGGACCGGTCCTCTGTCACCGGTCGAACTTGCGTAGCTGATGAAGAACAACGGCCCCATCGCATCCCCCCAAGGGCCTGCCTCCTGCTGCAACCACGGCTTGAACTCCGCCCATAGACCCACTTCGACGTGAAGTGCACAGGCAGGATTCCGTTGTGCGTTCCCCCACGCCAATTACCCCTATGCTAGGAGGCTTTGCCCTTCCGGCGCCCCCGAAAACCCGACATTGGCCGTTCTCTCACCTGAAAGAGTGCGCGCTGCACGACATGTGCGCTGGTAGCCGCCGCTTTCCGGTCGTCCTCTCCGGTAAATCACGGTCGGTGATCCGTCCAAACCTCGACGTGCCGGATGAGGGACGAGATGTCCCCGCAATAGACGGAGGGGTTGTCGAAGCCCCGCCCGCGCCCGAAGCGGTGAGCGCGCAGTCCACCGCCGCAGACATGCACCAGAGGGCACTCCTGGCACTCGCGGCACAGTGACCCCACGCCGTACTCCGGCGCACAGCCGAGTCCCAGCACGCCGTCGAAGGTGTGGCTGAATATCGTGCCGCCTGTGGCGCCCGCCCCCTCCGCGACCGCGTTGAGCGACTCCGTCCAGGTGAGCGTTCCGTCCGTCTCGATCGCCACGGCCGCCGCCGGCAGGGTGCCCAGCACCTCGCTGCTGCTTCCGTCGTCGTAGCGGCACAGGGAATCGACCGACTCGAAGAGCCGGATGCGCATCGGCCGTCCGGTCTCCCGCCACCGGTCGTGGACGGCGCGCAGCCAGCTTCCGTACTGCGTCGCACCGTCGCCCGTTCCGGGCGGGGGGTGGTCCCAAGTCCCGTGTGGAAGAAGGAAGTCGGCGGCGGGTGGCCGATGCGCGGCAAGGGCGTCGAAGGTGCGCACCGGATCGTTCGCCGGGTCGATGGTGCACAACAGGCCACCGAACAGCGGCCGGTAGCGCGCGCCCCCGAGCAGGCCGAGCGCGGCGCTCACCCTCGCGTGGCTGCCCCGGTCCGAACGGGTGCCCGGCCCGTGCCGGTGCCGGTCGTGCGCCTCGGCGTAGCCGTCCAGACTCACTCCCACCCGCACGTCCAGTCCCAGGAGCAGGTCCAGGAGTTCCTCGGTGAGCAGCACCCCGTTGGTCTGGACGGCGAAGTCCGCCTCGGCTCCCGCCTCGCGCACGGCCCGGCGGACGGCCGTGGTGAACTCGGTGATCACACGGGCGCCGGCGAGTAGCGGTTCCCCGCCGTGCAGAAGGACGCGGACTCGCTCCGGACGGTGGCCCCATACATGTTCCGCGATGCGTGACACGAGGCGCTCCCGGACCCGGGCGGGCATGATCCGGGGGCGGGTCCGCCATCCCGAGTCGCGCAACTCGTATACGTAGCAATAGTCGCAGGAGAGGTTGCACCGGCTGCTCAGCTTGACGATGAACTGGTCGAACGCCCGCAGCGTCGCCCTGCCGTCCTCGCTGACCGAGATATGGGGCTCCGGCCAATGATTGGGGGGTGGTGTGGAATCGTCCCAAGTGGGCCCCTGACGCCTGTTCCGGGCGGCCCTCGATGACGTACTGTCAAATCTCGGTGAGGCTGCCTGCATCCGACCCCCGTTCGTCGCCCAGGGGGTCGGCTCGGCACCACGCCGAAGGCACGGACGGCGTGGCGATGCGAATGTCCCCCGTGCAGCTTACGAGGAGCAGCCGGTGTTCCATGAGCGGTCAACTGGCCAACGTCAGGACTTCGTTGGCGTGACTCCGACCGCTGCGGGGCGCGGGGTACAGAGGAGTTACGCATGGCCGACGACTTCGTCACGAGTTACGCAGCCGAAGAGAACCCGACCTATGCGGCACGATTCCATCAAGACCTCGTAGCCGCCGTGGCGCGGCAAAAGGGACGCGCGATCGAGGCGGCCATGTGCTGCGGCGGGCAGGGTGTCGCCAACCACCCGCTGATCGCCCAGGCTCAGGTCCTTGTCGCCCTGTGCTCGACGGCCTACTACGCCGACCCCGGCTGCGGCGGCGACTGGGCGGTCTTCGACCACCGGCTGAGCCTGGTGCCGGTCCAGTTCCGCCCGGCTGTCCCGCCGGCCCGCGTCCTGGTGCGCTGGCAGCCGGTCACCCCGCCCAGGGGAATCCCGCTCGCCCCGATCATGAGCGGCGAGGTCACCGACAGCTACGCCTGCAAGGGCGTCTACGGCATTCTCCGGGAGGAGGGCTTCAGCTCCGCGGCCTATCGCGACGCCCTCGGGGAGATCGCCGGCACTGTCTGCGCCGGACAGGCCGGCAGCCCGCCCGTCCTGGCGGTCGGCGAACTGCCGCGTCTGGTGCTCCCGTTCCCGCGCGGCGGCCACGGCCCGCGGGCCAAGGTGCCGGCCCCGCGGGCGCAGCAGGAGGTTCCGCACAGACCGCGCGTGTTCCTCTCGTACGCCCATGAGGAAGACGGCGGCGTCCATCAGAAGAGGGTCAACTCCTTGTACCAGCGGCTGCACGCCGAGGAGATCGACGCGGACATGGACACGGCAGCGCACGAAAGAGCGCCCCAGCACTGGGCGAGATGGATGCGCAAGCACTACACCGAGGCGGACTTCGTCGTCGTTGTCGCCTCACCGGGCTACAAGCGCCGTGCGGAGCATGAGGAGGTCCGCGGCGAGGGGGACGGGGTGGGATTCGAGGCGGACTACATCCTTGAGGAGCGAACGAGGGACCGCCGCTGGTACCGGCGCATCCTGCTGGTGTCCTTCCCCGAGCACGGAAGGGAGTGCGTGCCCGACTTCCTGACCGGTGTGACGCTCTACACCCTGGATCCCGAGACCGGTGAGGGAGACCTGGGGCAACTGGTCCGCTACATCAAGAACGAGGTCTCCTGAGGGCGGCCGACTCCCGGCCGACGCAAACTCCCCGCGAACGAGGTCACAGGCTGACGGCGGCCAGCGCGGCGTCGGCGACCAGAAGGGCGCCGTAGAAAAGCTGAAGTGTCGTGGAGAACGTCGCGCCCGACCAGCTGATTCGCCCCAGGTAGGGCCCCACATCCATCGAGAGCGCCTCCACCTGGCTCTCGGGGCGCCGCACGTCGTCGTACAGATACCGGAAGAGACGCTCCTGGCGCAGGAACATTCCGTCCAGGGACCAGAAGCACGCCAGCGGCACCAGCCCACTCACGGCCACCTGCCAGCTCTGCTGGCTGGAGGCGACGGCGAAGACCCCGGCCGCCAGGGTCAGCGCCCACCCCTTGACGAGAAACGACTGGTTCGACAGCCGGGTGATGACGGCCTGGAGGAACTCCAGATGCTTGAGCCGGTCGCCGCCCAGGGATTCCGGACCGTGCGCGGTGCCCGAACTCGCTTCGCCCAGCGTGGTCATCAGCCCCCCCCGGTGATGTGGTGGCCCTCATCTTAGGGAGCGCGACGCAGGGATCACCAGTGCCGCCGCACGAGGTGGCGGTGTCCTCGCGACTCCGGTACGGCCGGCATCGCCGCCGGGTGTGGCGAGGCGTCGCGGGCGTGGCCGCCGGTGTGGTCCTCGTCGGTGGCGGCCCCGCCGTGGCGAACGCCTCGACGGTCCGGCGTGACGAAGCCGACGGCCAAGCACCCCGTCGACAAGAACGCCAAGGCCGCCGCGGCCGTCGCTGCTTGGCCCGAGGGTGCCCCGAGGCGGGTGCACTTGGAGCCTGCGCAGTGGCACATGGCGTTGCTTCGATTGCGGAGCGCGGGTGCTTTGCCGGTTGCCTGGAGCCCGAACAAGCCTCCAGGCAACCGACTTGAGGTTCTAGAAGAAGCCCAGCTTCTTCGGCGAGTAGCCAGCAGCCTCGCGGCACTTGGCCGGTCCGACGCGGTGACCGAGGCCGGGCGAACGGGATGCCGGCGACACGGAAGCCGCCTGCCTCCGCGTCCCAGCGGCTGTCCGGAAAGCACGGGTGCCTTCGGCGTACGTCATTACGATGCCCCGGTAGTCATGGGCTCACGCGCCGTTACCGGACGCCGCGGACTGGAGGACGGATGGACGCACGGGACGCACGGGACGCTCGAGCCGACGCCATCGCGTCGGGGAACGAGCATGGCGAAGCGGTGCACCCGGCGCGACAGCTGAGGGCCACCGGGATCGGTGCGGTGGCCGTACTGCTGTGGGCGTCGCTGGCGTTGTTCACCACGCTGACCGGGCGGATACCGCCCTTCCAGCTCACCGCGATGGCGTTCACGGTCGGCGGGATCGTCGGGCTGCCCCGGGCCGTCCGCGGCGGGGGGCTCGCCCGCGGGCTGCCCGGCGGCGCCTGGGCGCTCGGCATCGGCGGTCTGTTCGGCTACCACTTCTTCTACTTCCTGGCCCTGCGCAACGCCCCCGCGGTCGACGCCGGCCTCATCGCCTACCTGTGGCCGCTGCTGATCGTCGTGTGCTCCGCGCTTCTGCCCGGCGAGCGGCTGCGCTGGTGGCACACGGCGGGTGCGGTGCTCGGGCTCGGCGGTACCTTCCTGCTGGTCACCGGCGGTCAGGGTGTGCATCTGCGCAGTGAGTACCTGCTCGGGTACGCGGCAGCCGCCGTCTGCGCGCTGGTGTGGTCGGCGTACTCGGTCGCCAACCGCCGGTATCCGCACGTCTCCACGGACATGGTCGCCTTCTTCTGCCTGGCCACCGCGGCGCTCGCGGCCGCCTGTCACCTGCTGTTCGAAACCACGGTCCGACCCGACGGCCGGCAGTGGCTCGCCGTGCTCGCCCTGGGGCTCGGCCCGGTCGGCGGCGCCTTCTACGTCTGGGACCACGGCACCAAGCACGGCGACCTCCGGCTCCTGGGCACCTTCTCGTACTTCGCTCCGCTCCTGTCCACCGCGCTGCTGGTCGCGACCGGGCGGGCTGACGCGAGCTGGCCCGTCGCCGCCGCGGGCGCGCTGATCGCCGGCGGCGCCATGCTGGCCTCGGCGGACGCCCTGCGCTCAGCGCGCCGTCCGGGCTGAGCCGGGTTCAGGCCCCGACGAAGGGGCTGAGCCCGGCCGGATCAGGCATCCACCGGCCAGGTCCCCCGGCGGACCATTTCGATCACCTTCTCAGCGCCGTTGGCGCGCACCAGCAGCTCCAGTCGCATGCACTCGATGTCCTCGGCGCTCCACTTGCCGGTGGCCATGGTCGCCTTCTCGTGCGACCAGCCGTTGTCGTAGTGGCGTACGACGTAGTCCTTCTGGAAGTCCCACATCTTCGTACCCGGCAGGGGGGTGACGATGAAGGGGTTGGCGTACGCCATGCCGTGGCCCATGAGTGCGACCGCGTAGTCGATGGTCTTCTCGATCTGTTCCAGCGACTCGATGTACGGCTCGTCCCCGGACCGCTCGGGCGGGTTGACGAAGCCGAGCATGAAACCGCCGGTGACCTGGATGCCGTACTCGGTGAACATCTCCACGATCTCACCGGTTGCCTTCTGGAAGGCGTTGAGCCGGGGTTTGCCCGACTCGACCAGACTGTCCTCGTTGGCGCTCTCCACCGCGAGGTAGACGCTGTAGCAGCCACCGTCGGCCATGGCCTTGATCAGGTCTCGGCAGGTGAGCCCGGACCGCATCGCCGCGAGGACGTTGCGGAAGTTGGGGTTGCGCCGATCGGTTTCGTCCATGCCGTCTGCGAACTCGGTGCCCAGGTGCAGCAGGACGAGGTTGAACAGGCTCAGACCGCCTTCCTCGACCCACGGCAGGTCGTGCTTGCGTAAGAGTTTGAAGATCCGCATCGCGTACAGCGGGTCGTGCAGCAGGTGGTCGTCCTCGATGAGGACCTCGGTCACGCCCTGCTTGCGTATCTCGGCGAGGTGCAGATCGAACCAGTCGGTCCCGAGTGCCCGCCACGGGCCGTTCACCATCGGGATGTAGCAGAAGTCGCAGCCGACGTTGCAGCCGATGGTCGAGAAGATCTGTGCCCAGGAGCCGTGGTCGCGCACCCGCTTGCCCGAGGAGTGGTAGCTCTGCTCGTACTGGCGCATGTCCAGCATCCCGAAGTCGGGCAGCGGCATCATGCCGAGCCGCTGGTCCAGCCCCTGCCGTTTGGGCAGGATCCGCATGTACGGCGACATGGCGGTCGTCCGGACCAGGGCCCCGTCGGCGCGCCGGTAGGCGATGCCGGGTACGGCGTCGATGTCACCGTCCTCCTCGGTCAGCGCCTGCAGGAGAGCGGTGAAGGTCTGGTCCGCCTCGTTGATGACCACGTGATCGAAGGGAGAGTCCGGCACGGCGTACTGCCAGTCACCGCTGGGGTGGGCGCCGCCGGTGATGGTCACGATCGCCGGGTCGATGTCCTTGACCAGGTCGGCGAGGGCGCGCGCATTGCCCCACTGGACGGTGTAGATGCACTGGACGCCGACGACATCCGGATCGAACTCCTCGATGACGGCGCGCAGTTGTGAGTCGTCGAGGCCGTAGCGGACCAGGGTGCTGCCGCTCCCGAGGTCGATGAGCCGGCGTTCCTGCTCCCAGCCGGCGAAGGGCGAGTCGACGATGCGGACGTCGAAGCCGGAGAGGCGGGCGTTCGCCGCGATGCGCAACAGGCCGATCGGGGTGCCCGCCCGCTTCATGACCTCGAAAGTGTCCAGGCCGAGCGCCCGGAAGCTGCTCCTCTGCGGGGACGGCTCCACGACCCGGGTGTACGAGGGCACGAGGAGCAGTACACGGGGCGCCTCCCCGAGGGCCCGCCGCCGGGTGCCGGACTGCGACGTCCGCAGGGAGGGCCTGCCCAGGTGCCGCAGCGGTGGGCGCTGTGGAGCACTGGAGAACTTCGCGGAGGGGTTTTCTATGAGCACGGGTGAACGGGAACCGGTTCGCGTCACGAGGCGCTCCATCTGTCCGATTCGAACGGAGAATTCATTCAAATCGTCACCTCTTCACGCTGTCAGCGAAGCGCTTCATGGGAAAATGGCGTGAATCGGTACATGTGATTCGCCTTGGGTGACAGAACTGGTGTGACGGCCGTGCTGGTGGCGTCGTAAACCTGTGCGTCGTCCCGAAAGATCGCAGGAGAGCGACTCCGGCAATCACGGTGCGGAGTCACTGCGCACCATGGGCTCGGATTCGTGCCGACGTGCTCGGTTCGACCGGAGCGGGGGCGCCCCTGGCACAAGGACGAGCCTCGTGCCAGGGGCGCGGTCGGACAAGTCAGGGTCTGCCGTGAGGGTCAGCGTACGGCGTAGGCCCTGATCAGGGTCTGTTCGATCCGGCTGCCGCCGGCGTCCCACGCCTTGACGCGCAGCGATACGTAGCCCGATTCCGGGCTGTGTACGAGGCCCATGACGGAGTAGCGGCCCTGCGGCACCGTGACGGTCGTGGTCCCGTTGTCGGGGTAGGCCGTGCTGAGAACACCCGTGTCCAGGTTGAACACCGAGAGTTCGCCGCTCGCCGGCTCGCCGGCTCACCGTGCCGGTCGATCGTGTCGACGGTGGGTACGTCCTTCGTCGCGCCGAGGGTGGTGTGGACAGTGGTGCCGTCGGTCGCGGTGGCGGTGATGACGCCGGTGTAGTCGCCCATGGCGCCGAGTTCGGGGTGGTAGGCCACCGGCACGTCGGCGGTGGAGTTCGCCGGGACCGTCACGCCGGTGGCGCTGAGCGTGAACGTGCCGTCCACTGGGGGCGCGTTCTCTCCGACGGTGAACAGGCGGAGCGACAGCGTGGTGTCCGCCGCGGAGGTGTTCACGCGTTGGTGAGCAGATCGTGCACCAGGACGACCGCCGTCGCGTCGTCACCCGAGGCGAGGGCAAGGTCGGCGGACCGTTCCGCGTACCGGCACCATGCCGTCGTGTCGCCGGCCTCCCGGAAATGGCGCGCGAGTTGGGCGACCGGGCACGGGGTGGCGCTTTCGAGGACGTGCGCAGCACACAGGTGCATCGCCCGCCGCTGCGGCCCGGGAATCGCCTCGTACACCGCGCGGCACGCCAGCATGTGCCGGAACGAGACCAGCCCGCGCGGGTCTTCTCTCAGCAGCCCCGAACCCACCGCCTCGGCCAGGCCTGCGAGCCTGCTGGCCGGATCGCCCTCCGGAGCCATGACTTCGACGACGGCGCCCTCGGGGGCAGGGTCGGTGAGTACGGCGGCCGCGCGCAACGCCGCTTGCGCCGCCGGGCCGAGCCGTGCGTTGCGTTCCAGTACGACGTCCCGCACCGTCGGCGGTACGTCGATCTCACTCAGCCGCTGCCGCACCCAGGAGCCACCCCGCCGGGTCGGGCCGGCGCCGTTCCACATCAGCCGGACGGACTCCTCGACCGCGAGCGGAAGACCGCCGGTCCGGTCGTGCAGGATGGTCGCGCACTCGTCGGAAACCCGTTCCCCGTCCAGCATCGAGGTCATCATCGCGGCAGTACCGGGGACATCCAACGGCTCCAGCGACAGCCGCAGTCGCGCCGCACCCGCCGGTTGCCGCGACGACAACCGTAACAACAGGGATTCCGGCGCGACCTCCTCCGGGCGGTAGCTCACCAGCAGACTGACGTGCTGGCGCTGACGTGATGCCAGGAACAGCAGAAACTCCAGGGTGGCCTCATCCGCCCAGTGCACCTCCTCAACCGCGAGCAGCCCGATCTCGAGCCGCTCGAGGACCTCCTCGATGCCCGGAACAGTCGGTGTCGTGCCGCAGCTGCGTCTTCGGCCGGGTCGAGTGCGGGCGGCAACGCCGATGCCCACTCGGGGAACAGCGGCCGGAGCGCCCCCGCCAGCCCGTTCAGGCCGAGCCCGGCGATGTCCTCGGTCGCCGGTCGGATCGCGTCCACCACCTGCCCGAGCGTGAAGGACTGTCGAACAGCCGGACATGCCGCCAGCAGCACCCGCTGCGGGGCCGGGGCGTGCCCCGCGAGTAACTCCTGGACGAGTCGGCTCTTACCGATCCCGGCCTCGCCCTCGATCAGCACGACCACCGGCGGGTCGGACAACGCCGCTCGCAAGGCGGCGAGTTCACGCTCGCGTCCGACCAGGCCGGGTGCTGCGATCGCAGGCAGGCCGCGTGTGTCGGAGTCGCTGGCAGACATTCGCCCCACCGTGGGAGACAGACGATGGCGTGCCCGAACCGCCGTCCTCCGCGAACAATATGATCAGAGATCACAAGGCGGTGTGGCGGAGGGGTAGACCACGTTCACAGGCGTGGCGCAAAAAGACGATCGCTGCGGAGTGAACCGTTCCGGGTTCGACAGAGACTCCGGACCGAGCCTTTTCCGACTCGGGTCGAGACATGGTGAAGGACGACGACGGCCTTCACCATGGCGGTTGTACCCCCGCCCGCCAACTGGATCGGGCCGGTCGCCGCTCAGTCCGTGGGTGAGGCGACGCGCGGCTGTCGGTGATGGGACGCGGGGCCGTCGGTGGTGGCCCGGTAGGTGAGCGGCCGCTCCGTCGTCCTCGGGGACCGGCAGGTCCGCGGGAAGCCGGGTCAGGTGGTGGAATCCTCCAGGGCGGAGAAGGTCCAGGCTTCCGCCATGTGAGACCTGTCCGAAACTCATTGACCGACGGCATGCTCGTCTGCTCAACTCACGTTCCATGACCCCGCGCGTGGATTTGACCCGGAGGCGCCACATCGACCTGGCGCACGTCTCCAGCGCGTTCTGTTGTCGTTGATCCCCAAGGCGTGTCGCTGATCCACGAAGCGGTCCACGGCAGCGGCCGGTGTGCGCCCGACGGCGTAACTCCGGCAGGTGCTGGGCGCGGCCGCCTCGGCGGTTTCTCCCGCGGGACCGCGGTACCCACCGCATGACTGCCTTCCTCTCTCCGCCCTCTCCGCGCTCCTGTTCTCTCCCTGGGAGAAGCAGGTGCGGCACGACGCGAGGCCGGCGAGGGGATGTGCCCTCGGCTACGGGCCGAGGGCGCGTCGTGCAAGTGGCGTAACCCCAGCGGGATTTCCGCAGGACAGCCCGGGCAGTGAGCGCCAACCGGTGTGGTGGCACGACCTTCACCACACAGTCCGACCTTCGTCCGGTACCTCCTGCGTAGTCGGCGAGGCCCTCGTATCGCGAGCGGACCGAGTACGGGCTTCGTAGCCGTTCATCGCCGCCATCACCCACTCCGACTCTCAGCATCCGGCCGTCCGCTGACTCCTCGAGAGGGACACCCTCATGCCTGTTTCCATCCACAAACTCAGGGGCCGCATCGGCGCGGTCGTAGAGGGCGTCGACCTCACGGCGCCCCCCGATCGCTCGTCGATCACGACACTCCGACAGGCCCTCGACGAGCACAAGGCCATCGTGTTCGACCAGGTGCACCTTGACGACGCCGGCCAGGAGCGCATCGCCGGGTGGTTCGGCGAACTCACCACCGCGCACCCGAACGTCCCGGCCGCCGAGGGCACCACGAACCTGCTCGCAGTCGACAGCGAGACGTCCAAGGCCAACGAGTGGCACACGGACGTCACCTTCGTGGTCAACCCGCCGCAGCTCACCACGCTCCGGTCCAGCGTGACCACGCCGTACGGCGGCCGGACGCCCATCGCGAACGGGGTGGACAACTACGGCGACCACCCGCGCCGCCTCAACCGGGTGACGGTCGCGGGAGACGTGCCGGTCGGTGTCGAAGGCCGGCGCAGCGAGCAACTCGTCGGTGACGCCTCGCACTACGGCAAGGTGCTGGAGGTGGCTGCCCGATGACCGAGGTCAGCCTCGACAGGCCGGCCGTCGTCCTGTCGGCGGCCGAGACGGCGAGTGCCCCGCGACGCGAGGTCTTCCTGCCGCGCGACGCCCGTCGGCAGACCTCGCTCCGCGCACTGCGCGAGCGGCTGCGCTGGCCGTTGGGGATCTACACCACTCCGGTCGTGATCCTCATCGCCTGGGAGATCCTCGCCAGGGCGGGAGTACTGAAGAAGGCCTACGCCCCGGCACCGACGTCCATCGTCAGGTCCGCTGTCGACCTGTGGCAACAGGGCGTCCTCGGGCCGGACTTGGCCATCTCGCTGCAACGGGCCGGCATCGGTCTCGTGATCGGTCTGACCGTGGGCGTCGTCACCGGCGTGCTCGGTGGGCTGCTGCGCAGCGGCGAGTATCTGTTCAACGGCCTCGTGCAGGTGCTGAACACCATCCCGCTGCTGGCGGTGCTGCCGCTGATGATCGTGTGGTTCGGGATCGACGAGCTCACGAAGGTACTGCTGATCTCGTTCGGTGCGGGCGTCCCCATGTATCTCAACCTGTTCGCCGCGATCCGGGGTGTCGACCAGCGGCTGATCGAGATGGCGCGGACGACGGGTGCCGGCACCTGGCGCCTGGTGACCCGTGTGCTGGTGCCCGGAGCCCTGCCGGGGTTCCTGGTCGGCCTCCGGTTCTCTCTCGCGTACAGCGTTCTGGGCCTCGTCGCCGCCGAGACGGTCAACGCCGACAAGGGTCTCGGCTTCCTCATAACGCAAGGGCAGACCTACCTCCAGACCAACCAGGTCTTCGTCGGGCTGGTCATCTACTCGCTCCTCGGTCTGCTCGCCGACCAGTTCGTCCGGGCTCTCGAGCGGGTGCTGCTGCGGTGGCGTCCCAGTTATGAGGCAGCATGAGCACCACGGTCTCTCCGCGCGGCACACAGCCCCGGCGGCAGGCGGGCGCCGTCGTCGAGAACGTCGTCCGCCGGTTCGGGGACCGGGTCGTCCTCGACCGACTGGACCTCACCATCGCCGACGAGGAGCTCGTGGTCCTGCTGGGCCCTTCCGGCTGCGGCAAGAGCACCCTCCTCAGGCTGCTGGCCGGACTGGACCGGCCGGACGGCGGGCGGGTGGAGGTCCCGGCGAAGCGGGCGATCGTGTTCCAGGCCGACCGTCTGCTGCCGTGGCAGCGGGTGCTGCGCAACGTCACCCTCGGCCTGCACGGACCGGACGCCGACCGGCGGGCCCTCGACGTGCTCGCCGAGGTCGGGCTCTCGGGCCGTGAGAAGGCCTGGCCCAAGGAGCTCTCCGGTGGCGAGGCCCAGCGGGTGTCACTGGCGCGGGCGCTGGTCTCGGAGCCCGAACTCGTTCTGCTCGACGAACCGTTCGCGGCGCTCGACGCGATCACGCGGCTGCGTATGCACGACCTCGTGCGGGCGCTGCGGAGCAGACACCATGCGGCGATGCTGCTCGTGACCCACGACGTCGACGAGGCGATCGCGCTGGCCGACCGTGTCGTCGTCATGAGTGACGGACGCATCGGCACCTCGCACCGTGTCGAGCTGTCGGCCGCGGACCGCGAGGCGAGCATCGCGCGAGAGGAACTGCGCTCCGCGCTCCTGGACGACCTCGGCCTGGCCAACCAGCGCTGAACTCTCCCGCCACACCACTGATTTGCCGCGCCGCACCACTGATTTCGCCCGACGCACCACTGACTTCCCTCTTCACGCCCCCGACTTCTCCCAGCACACCCGCCGACTTCTCCCGCCCCAGCACAGAAAGCACGTGAGAATCCCATGTCCAGAAGCACCTCCCGCATCGTCGCAGCCGTCGGCCTGTTCGCCCTGGGAAGTTCCCTCGTCGCCTGCGCATCGACGTCGGAGGCCGCCGCGCCCCTGAGCAGTTCCAGCGGATCGGGCGCCGGAAGCCACCCCGAGTGGAAGAAGTACACCTTCACTATCGGCGACAACGGCGGTGACGGCAGCCAGGAGCTGGCGAAGATCACCGGCGTGTTCGACAACGCGCCCTACAAGGTGAAGTTCGCCCGCTTCACCTACGGCCCGCCGCTCGTGCAGGCGGCCGCGTCGGGTGACATCGACCTGGGCAGCGTCGGTGACGTGCCGCCGATCACCGGCGCCGCGAAGGAGTACGGCTTCAAGGTCGTCGCCGTCAACCGTTCCCTCAGGCCCACCCAGGCGAACGAGAACATCATCGTGCCGAAGGGCTCGACGCTGAAGACGCTCGCGGACCTCAAGGGTAAGAAGATCGCTGTGCCGCAGGGCAGTTCGGCTCACGGGCTGGCGCTGAACGCGCTCAAGAGCGTGGGCCTCACCCCCAAGGACGTGAAGCTGGCCTTCCTCGACCCGGCGGCCGGCGCCACGGCGTTCAACACCGGCAAGGTGGACGCCTGGTCCATCTGGAACCCGCAGTCGGCGATCGCGGTCAAGAACGGCGCGCGGATCCTGGCGAAGGGGCTCCCGCCGATCGACCAGACGAGCAGCTATTACGTTGCGAGCGAGAGTTCCCTGAACGACAAGACCAAGCGGGCGGCTCTCACCGACGTCCTGCAGCGGCTCGCCCACGAGTTCGCGTGGGCGATCAAGCACGAGGGCAAGTACGCGGAGGCGATCTCCAAGGAGGAGGGCATCCCCCTGGACGACGCCAAGGCGTCCCTGAAGGCCTTCGAGACCCGGGTGACCCCGGTGGTGAAGCCGGACATAGCGGCGGAGCAGAAGCTCGCCGACGCCTTTCTGGAAGCGGGCCAGATCACCAGGAAGGTCGACGTCGCGTCGATCACCGACAACCTCCTCCCGGCCGGATACGACAGCTCGAAGCTGTCGGTCGGCTGATTCACCACACCACGAACGGACTGGAGAACACTCGTGAGCGATCAGAGAAGACGCCGACTCCACCTCAACGCCTTCCTCATGGAGGCGGGCCACCACGAGGCGGCGTGGCGGCTCCCGCAGAGCAACCCGAGGGCGGACTTCGACCTGCGGCACTGGATCGAACTGGCTCAACTGGCGGAGAACGCCAAGTTCGACTCACTGTTCCTCGCGGACGGCCCGGCGATCACCGGCACGGGCGAGTTCCGGCCGCCGGGCCAGCTCGAGCCGCTCACCCTCCTGACCGCGCTGTCGCAGGCGACCAGCAGGATCGGACTCATCGCGACCGTCTCGTCGACCTACAACGAGCCCTACAACCTTGCCCGTCGCCTCGCGTCGGTCGACCACGTCAGCGGCGGCCGGGCCGGCTGGAACATCGTCACCTCGGCGGGCGCCGACGAGGCGGCCAACTTCGGCCTCGTCGACCGTCCCGACCACGCCGAACGGTACGCCCGGGCCGATGAGTTCCTGCACATCGCCAAGGCGCTGTGGGACAGCTGGGAGTCCGAGGCCGTCGTCGCCGACAAGACCACGGGGCGCTACGCCGACCCCGCCCGGCTCCACAGGCTCGGCCACCGGGGCAAGCACTTCTCGGTGGCCGGCCCGCTCAACGTCGAGCGTCCGCCGCAGGGTCACCCCCTGCTCGTGCAGGCCGGCTCCTCCGAGGACGGCAAGGACTTCGCGGCACACCACGCCGAGGCGATCTTCACCGCCCACCAGACGTACGAGCGCGCGGCCGGCTTCTACGCCGACATCAAGGCCAGGACCAGGGCCGCAGGGCGTGACCCGGACGGTGTGATCGTGCTCCCGGGCATCGTCCCCTACATCGGGTCGACCGAGGCGGAGGCCCGCGCGCTGGCGAAGCAGTTCGACGATCTGCGCCTTGCGGAGTACGGGCTGCGTCAACTGGCCGCGGTCTTCGAGACCGAGCCGTCGGTGTTCGAACTCGACGAGTCACTGCCGGACTTCATCCTCGCGAGACCGAAGCTGGAGGGCTCGCAGAGCCGATCCGACCTCATCATCGAGCTCGCCGTACGCGAGAAGCTGACGGTTCGCCAGATCATCTCGCGGCTCGGCGGCGGCCGCGGTCACTTCGAGTACATCGGCACGCCGGAACAGGTGGCGGACACGATCGTCACCTGGTTCGAGGGCGGTGCCGCGGACGGGTTCAACATCATGGCGCCGGCCCTGCCGTCCGGCCTGGAAACCTTCATCGAGCACGTCCTGCCGATCCTTCGCGACAAGGGCCTGTTCCGTGAGGAGTATGAAGGCACCACCCTTCGCGAGCACTACGGGCTGGCGGTGCCGGCCAACCGCTACCACGCGGAAGAGCCCGCTCTGTGAGGGCGGCTGTGGGCACCCAGTGTCAGGGGGTTCGCCCAGGCGTCCGAGGTCTCGGTACCCCCTCGCGTTGGTTGACCATGGGCCAGGCGAGGCTCTGGTGCCGCGGGTTCGGGGTGGCGCACGCTCTCCACGTCGGTGTCGAGCCGGCGGGACGTACGCGCCGTCGGCCTTCATGGTCTCGACCCTGCGTCGATCTCGGGTGATCGCGAGATCGAATCCGGTCCATGGCAGCCGGGTGCCTGAGGCGCGACGTCGGCTTCAGGTACTCGACTTCGTTGACCCGACGCTTCTTCTCGCGGAGCTCGGCGGTCACTCGCGACGCCGCTGCGGCCAGCCCGAGTCCTGCCGACAGTCGAGGGCTTGAGCCCGGTTCCAGAGAGGTCACGGCCCGTCCCCTCGACGGCCGTCCTCGCTGTCCTCCGGGGGTGGCCTCGCCACCCCACCTGGTGCAGCGACCTCACCGCCCACCCGGAGGTCCGCCTCCAGGTGGGCGCCGACGTTTTCGGGCAGGCGTCCGGCGGGCGGGAGGCGCAACGAGAGGCGATGCCGGCGCTGTTGCCGCTCTTCGACGACTGCCAGCCCGCGTGACCGCGGGATATCCCGTTGGTATTCATCGATGGCCGGTCGGCCGCGAGCGGGTCCTAGACGGGCTCGTCGCAGCGAACCGGGCGGACGTGGAGCCGGTCGCTCGCCTGCTGACCGTGCCGCGCCCCGGCGAATCGATCCGCCACGGGTCTCCGACGCAGCGCTCTCCGATCGCCACCCGGATGACCGACAGGTCGGCACCGCGTCCCCCGATCAACTGACGGAACACAACTCTCCGGACGGCAGGGGCCAAGTACTCCGCCTTCCGCCGGGCGGCGCGGTGGCAGCACTCTGCCTGGGATCGCCGAACCCACCGGTCTTCTCGCCCTCAGCGACCCCGACGGCGGAACCGCCGCTGCCGGTCCGGGATGTGATCGGCAAGCTTCCCGTGAGTGTCTCTTGACGATGCGTTACGAGGCTGCCATTGGTGTGCCCCGTCTGCATCGAGGACTTCCCACGTCGTCCTGGCAGGCTTACGCAGACTCTCTTATGAGCACGGGAGTGGTGGAGAGGGCCGCGATCTACGATGACCAGGGCACCTTGGCCGGGGCGAGTCCCGACTTCGCCCTGAAGGCGATGAGTTCAAAGCTCTGTGCACGGCGTTCACGGAACCGGAGGTCGCCTTCGCGAACGGGTCTGCTGCAGGGTTGGGTGACAGGTTGACCTGCCCCACCTCTCAGGTTCCAGTTCTGCCGGCTAACTGACGGCCTTCACGAAAGGCTGCCGGACATGCCCCGCGCCTACCCCGCGTAGAGAGTTTCGGTGTCGCACATGACGGACGCCTGTTCCGCAATGCTGCGGGAAACCGCATCGATCCTTCCGCGTACGGCATCACCTGGGGACGGGCGCGTGAGGCCGCGCTCACTCTCGACGAGCACGCCCTTGAGTTGGAGACGCCCCTACGACCTGCGCCACGCAGGCACCTTGATAGAGGACTCGATGAGGCGGTGGGATGGGCCCGATGCCCCAAAGCAGGACATGTGAGCCGCGCCCCGGCCCGGAAATGCCCCGGAACAGCTGGTCAGGGGTGGGACCGGAGTGGGAGATATCGGGAGGAACCCTATATCTCGCTCCGCGGCCCAGATGTGGGCCAAGAAGGGCGCCTGTCGGGCATCCGCCCTGGTCAGGCGCCCTTCTTTCTCGGCCTAGAAGAAGCCCAACTTCTTCGCCGAGTACGACACCAGAAGATTCTTCGTCTGCTGGTAGTGCTCAAGCATCATCTTGTGGTTCTCGCGGCCGATGCCGGACTGCTTGTATCCGCCGAATGCCGCGTGTGCCGGATAGGCGTGGTAGCAGTTCGTCCAGACCCGGCCGGCCTGGATGGCGCGGCCCGCCCGGTAGGCGGTGTTGATGTCCCGCGTCCACACGCCGGCGCCGAGCCCGTACAGCGTGTCGTTCGCGATCTTGATGGCGTCGTCGAAGTCGTCGAACGACGTCACCGAGACGACCGGCCCGAAGATCTCCTCCTGGAAGATCCGCATCCGGTTGTCGCCCTCGAAGATCGTCGGCTGGACGTAGTAGCCGCCCTTCAACTCCCCGTCGTGTTCGATGCGTTCGCCGCCGGTGAGCACCTTGGCGCCCTCCTGCCGGCCGATGTCGAGATAGGAGAGAATTTTCTCCAGCTGGTCGTTGGACGCCTGCGCGCCGATCATGGTGTCGGTGTCGAGCGGGTTGCCGGGCTTGATGAGCTCGGTGCGGGCGACCGCCGCCTCCATGAACTCGCGGTAGTGGCCGCGCTGGACGAGGGCGCGCGAGGGGCAGGTGCACACCTCGCCCTGGTTGAGCGCGAACATCGTGAAGCCTTCGAGCGCCTTGTCGCGGAAGTCGTCGTTCTGCGCCCAGACGTCGTCGAAGAAGATGTTCGGGGACTTGCCGCCGAGCTCCAGCGTGACGGGCTTGATGTTCTCCGAGGCGTACTGCATGATCAGCCGCCCCGTGGTGGTCTCACCCGTGAACGCGACCTTCGCCACCCGCGGGCTGGACGCCAGGGGCTTGCCCGCCTCCACGCCGAAACCGTTGACGATGTTCACCACACCCGGCGGGATCAGATCCGAGATCAGGCTCATCCAGTAGTGGATGGACGCCGGTGTCTGCTCGGCCGGCTTGATGACGACCGCGTTGCCCGCCGCCAGCGCCGGAGCGAGCTTCCACACCGCCATGAGAATGGGGAAGTTCCAGGGAATGATCTGCGCGACCACACCGAGCGGCTCGTGGAAGTGGTACGCGACGGTGTCGTCGTCGACCTCGCCGAGCGAACCCTCCTGGGCGCGGATCGCCCCCGCGAAGTAGCGGAAGTGGTCGATCGCGAGCGGGATGTCGGCGGCCAGCGTCTCGCGTACCGGCTTGCCGTTCTCCCAGCTCTCGGCGACCGCCAGCTTCTCCAGGTTCGCCTCCATCCGGTCGGCGATCTTGAGCAGGATGTCGGCGCGCGCGGTCACGGAGGTGCGTCCCCAGGCGGGTGCCGCCGCGTGTGCCGCGTCCAGTGCGCGTTCCACGTCCTCGGCGGTGCCTCGCGCGACCTCAGTGAACGGCTGCCCGTTCAACGGGCTCGGGTTCTCGAAGTACTGTCCGCGAGCCGGCGCGACGTACTCCCCGCCGATGAAGTGGTCGTAACGCGCCTGGTAGGAGACGATCGCGCCTTCACTGCCGGGCGCCGCGTAACGGGTCATGCTGGTTGCCTCCCGGAGAAGCGCTGCCCGCCGTTGGGCAGCTCTCGCCGCGAGGCTAGGAACCCGGACGTTGCAACGACGTTGCGCGGTCACGGAACCGCCGTCCCGCCCCGCAGGCGGGGGCCGTCCCCGCTCCGTCAGCGCGCCTGCGGTCGCATACGGACGTTGCGCGCGGAGTGCGCCCATCCGGCCGGTGCGGCCTGCTCGGACTCCAGCTCGGCCAGGCGCGCGTGGACGGCCGCGGCCGGGCGCAGCGCGGACAGCGCCCGCCAGACGTCGAGATCGTCCTCGCCCCAGGGCGCACGAGCCCAGTCGGCCAGCAGATCGGGGTCCCGCCGGGCGATGATCGCCGTGCGCAGCCCGTCGGCGAGCCTCCGCCGCAGCCGGACCACCGCCGGCGCCGTCGAACCCGGCAGCAGCGGACCGGCGTACACCGCCGCGGCAGCCGTCACCGCGCCGGTACCGAGCCGCCGTTCCACCACGGCCACATCGGACTCGACCGGCCGGGTGAGCCGGTAGGGACGCGAACCCAGCAGGCCCGGCCCGAGGATTCTGCGCAGCCGCGCCAACTCGGCCCGCAGGGTCACCGGTGTCACCGACTCGTCCTCGTACAACGCGCACTGCAACTCGTCGCCCGTCAGGCCTTCCGGATGCCGCGCCAGCAGCACCAGGATCTCGCTGTGCCTCGGGCTGAGCCTGATCTTCCTTCCGTCCGCCACGAGTTGAGCCTCGTCGCGCCCCAGCGCCGTCAGCTCGAGGGCGCCCGCCATGGCCCTCGGCGGTGCGAGCAGCGCGAGATGGGCCTCGGCGGCCCGCGCCACCGCCTGTACGAAGCCCAGACTATGAGGATGCGCCAGCCCGTCCCCGCCGGTGATGTCGACCGCGCCGAGCACCCGCCCGGTGCGCGGATCGTGCACCGGTGCCGCCGCACAGGTCCAGGGCTGCACCCGCCGGATGAAGTGCTCCGCCGCGAACACCTGCACCGGACGGTCGACGGCGACCGCCGTTCCCGGCGCGTTCGTACCGACCGCCGTCTCCGACCACCGTGCGCCCGGCACGAAGTTCATCCGTCCGGCCTGCCGCCGCGTCCCCGGATGGCCCTCGACCCACAGGAGCCTGCCCTGCGCGTCGCACACCGCCAGAAGGTGCTCCCCGTCCGCCGCGAACGTTCCCATCAGTTCCCGGAACAGCGGCATCACCCGCGCGAGCGGATGCTCCGCCCGGTAGGAACCGAGTTCCCCGTCCATGAGTTCCACCCTCGCGGTGCCCTCCGGCACGACGCCCGCCCGCGCCGAACGCCGCCACGACTCCGCCACCACGGCTCGCACCGGCCGCGGCACCGTCCCGGCCTCGGTGAACGACTCGTACGCGCGGCGCAGCAGCCGAACCCGCTCGGCGGGGTCGGTCCCCGGTTCCAGGGCTACCCAAGGATCGGTCAACTCGGCCTCCCGGAAGGCGATGCGAATGGGTCCATCGTCACTCCCGGTGCGGGCCTCGACAACCCGTGTGACGCTCCCCTTCCGTTCGGGGCCTCGCGGCGTGCCCCCCGGGCCACCGCGAGGCACCCCTGGTCAGGCGAAGTTGACGAGCCTGATGTAGCGCGTCCAGTCCCAGTTCAGCCCGGGATCGGTGTGATCGGTGCCCGGCACCTCGTAGTGACCGAGGATGTGGGCGCGGTCCTTGGGGATCCCGTAGTCGTCGCAGATCGTGGCGGTGAGCTTGGCCGACTCCTCGTAGAGGGCGTTGGTGAAGTAGGCGGGTTGGTCCACCCAGCCCTCGTGCTCGATGCCGATGCTTCTCGTGTTGTAGTCCCAGTTCCCCGCGTGCCAGGCGACGTCGTGCTCCCTCACACACTGGGCGACATGGCCGTCGGCCGAGCGCACGACGTAGTGGGCGGACACCTGCTTCTGCGGATTCTGGAAGATGGACAGGGTGTTGGTGTACGTCGCCTGGGTGACGTGGATGATCACATAGTCGAGTTCGTAGCTGTCGGGGCGGTCGGACGCCGTGTAGTTGGAGCTCGTCGCCGGTGTCCACTCGGCACCCGGATAGTCGACGACCGCCGCTTGCGCCGTCGCTTTGGCATCGGGTAGCAACGCGTAGGGGAGGGCCGCGAGGGCTGCGCCCTTGAGCAGCATCCGCCGGCTCGGGAACGACCGTGCTCGCTCCATGGAGAGTTGGCCTTTCGTCGGTGGGGGTGGGGTCTTGACCTGGGCCGCCCTGGACCCCGGGCCCCTGAACCCGACTCGGGCCCAGGAGTCCCGGACCCCGGACCCGGGGATTTGGGATCCGGAGCCGGGAGTTGTGGGCGGGGTCCGGAGTCGGGATCCCGCGGTCGGGAGTCGGGAACCTGGAGTGGGGTTCGGGAGCGGCGTCGGTCCGAGGCGTGTCGTGAGCGGGCCGTGCGATCAGTGCCGGAGCGACGCGGCGGTCTCGCGCAGTCGGGCGTGCAGGCCGCGATGCGTCTCACGCGCGGGCAGCCAGTCCTTACGCAGCTTGGCGACACACGTGTAGTTGGTGTCGCAGACGTTGGCGATGGGGGACTCGACCGTCTGCGTCGCGAACTGGTAGGCGTCCAGCTCGCTGAACCCGTAGTCGCGCACGAGCCACTGCACGAGGTCGAGCTGGGATATACGGAACGCGTCCTCCAGAGGGCGTGCCGAGCCGGTCGAGATGATGTGGGTGTCGGACTCGATGCGAGGCCACGGGGTCGCGATTCCCTTGAGGAGTTCCACGATCACCACCGTGTTCATCGCGCACTCGACGGCGACTCCGCAGGTCTCGCCCTCACCCTGCCGCGCGTGCCCGTCGCCGAGACTGAGCAGAGCCCCTTCGACGTTCACCCCGAGGTAGCAGGTCACCCCGGCTCGCATCTCCGGCGTGTCCATGTTCCCGCCGTGCGCGTCGGGGACCAGAGCGGAGCGCACCTCCAGATTGGCGGGCGCCACGCCGACGGTGCCGTGCATCGGATCCATCGGCAGTTCGATCCGGATGTCGCTGTCCCGCGCGCTGAAGAGCGCGGTCCGCCGCTCCCGGTCGAGCTGCCAGATCCACACGGTCTCCGGCAGCGGCGGCTGCAGGGACGCGGTGGTGTGCGTCGAGGTCAGGGCGCCGAAGAGCGGGACCGTCGTGGATGCCGCCCAGTCACGGGCCGGCTCGATCGAGACGAAGTGGACCGCGACCGTGTCACCCGGCTCCGCTCCCTCGACGTGGAAGGGACCGGTCTGCGGATTGAGGAACGGGAACTCGCACACCTCGGACACCAGGTCCTTCTCGGAGCGCACCCGTCCGGCGAAGCAGTCCTCGGTGTAGAGGTCGAGCACCGTGCCCGGCGCGATGCGTGCCACGGGCGGTGCACCGCCGAACGTCCAGGCGAACTCGCCCGGCGCGGGGCGCACGGTCAGGATCCGGGGGTCGCTCATGGCTGCACGGCTCCGCTCTGCGAGGGGGCGGGGGTGGAGGTCTCGTCGAGGTGGACACGGGCGGTCTCGGCTATGCGCCCCGGGTGGCGGCGCAGCAGGAAGATCAATATCACGACACCGGCCGACATCCAGACACCCACGACCGGCCCGGCGTACGACACGGGCGCGGTCAGCTCGGTCACGAAATCGAAGACCGGCAGACCCGCCGCCGTGAGCAGCGCGGGGACGAAGGCGATGATGCCGAGCAGCGGGAACACCAGATGCCGCACAGGCTTGAACAACTCGCGTCTGCGGCGGAGGAAGTAGCCCGCGCAGGCGAGATTGACCACGATGTAGACGCCGACCACCACGGTGACGATGACTGTCGCGAGGAGCAGGAACGCGGTCACGGGGTCGTACGCGAGACCGAGTCCCAGCATGGCCGCCACCGCCACGGCGCACTGTACGGCCACCCCGGCAGCGGGGGACCGGTGTCTCGGGTGCACGCGGGCGAAGAGGGCGGGGAAGATCCGAATCCGAGCCAGGGCGAAGGCCGTTCGCGTGGAGACGGTGGCGCACGCGTTGGCGTTGGCGATCGTCGAATTGACCACCGCCAGGAACACGAGCACCCAGAACAGCCCGAACGAAGCGCGTGCCACGCCTTCCCACGAGGCGGCGCCGGAGGCCCCGAACCCCGCGAACCGGTCGGGACCGAAGTACACAGACATGGCGTACGTCGTCAGGACGTAGACGAGACCGATCGCGAGCGCCGCTCCGAGGACGGCCCGGTGCATCGTGCGCCGTGGGTCCTTGGTCTCCTCCGCGAGCGGGGCCGCCGCCTCGAACCCGG
The DNA here is from genome assembly GCF_044757755.1 of Streptomyces sp. NPDC091209. Lineage (NCBI taxonomy): Bacteria > Bacillati > Actinomycetota > Actinomycetes > Kitasatosporales > Streptomycetaceae > Streptomyces > Streptomyces sp. NPDC091209. The sequence goes on from NZ_JBIVVR010000005.1 coordinate 247,437, forward strand.
CGAAGGCGAGCACGGTGTACACCGACCCGGCGAACACACCACTGATCCCCTCGTACCCCGCCGCGGTGTGGGAGGTCCCGAACACCGACAGCGTGTTGTTCCCGCCGGCCTTGGCGATCAGCCATACCGCGAAGACGAGGAAGACCAGCACCTCGAAGACGCCGAGGACGGTACCGAAGCGCGCCGAGGCACGCACTCCCAGATAGCCCGCCACCGCGATGACCGCCGCGCCCGCGAGCGACCACGGCCACCAGAGGTCGTCCGGATACGAGGACCATTCCTGGTGCAGTGTGCCCGCCGTGGTGAACCCGAGCTGAAGAAGGAGCAGCGGCGGCACCAGGGCTTCGACGAACACATAGCCCCAGCCCACGAGGAATCCGACGGACGGATGCAGCCCCTGCGCGGTGTAGGTGGCCACCGAGCCAGCGGCGGGCATTTCCCGTGCCAGCTCCGCCACGCACGACGCGGTGAACAGACAGGCCACCAGGGCGATCAGTACGGACAGCGGCAGACTGCCGCCCGCGAACGCCGCACCGGACGGAATCGACGCGGCGACCGCCGCGGCCGGCGCCATGGCCGTGATGCTCTGGAACAGGACCTCGCGCAGGCCGATCGCCTCACGCCGCAGCCCCGGAACCGCCCCCTCCGACATCTGAACCCCCCGATTCGACCGGCATACAGCCATCGGCAGGACGGCTGCGCCTCGCGTGAATTACGGTACGGCGCTTGCCTGTTGGGCAGGAAGAGCGAGGCGCGATTCCGTGGACAGCCCGCGGATTGTGGACAAGACGATCACCCGCAAGAGGGAACGACCTGCCTGCGCTGCGGGAGCCTCGGCGCCTGACGTCGAAGCAGCGGCCACGAGCCCCTGGCCCCGCCCCTGTCCCGCCCTCGACGTCCGGTCCTGTTCCGCCGAGACGTCCCCCTCTGTTCGGCTCCGGCATCCGGTCCGGCTCCGCCCGTGACCGTCCGGCACCGGGCACCTACCGCATCAGCGACGGCCGCGGCGGCGCCGGTGCCGGGCAGCAGCGCTTCGCCCCGCTCAACAGCCCGGACCGCGTCCAGGACCGTTCCGCCTACGACCGTCCGGCCACCGCCGCCGGGTCGTCCAGCACCCCCCGCACCACCGAATGCGCCGCACCCAGCAGCGGCCCCTCGGATCCCAGCCGGGAGACGGACACGGGGCAGGCGGGACCCGCCGTGCGGCGCGCCAACTCGCCCTCCAGCGAAGGCAGCAGCCAGGGTGCGAGACCGGCGAGGGCCCCGCCCAGCACGACCGTCTCCGGGTCCAGCAGATTGACCGCCCCGGTCAGGGCGATGCCGAGCGCGGTTCCGGCGTCGCGCAGGGCACGTCGTACGTCCGGATCGCCTTCGGCGGCGCGCCGGGACAGCAGCCCGACCCGGTCGTCGCCCGGTTCCAGTCCGGCGGCACGCAGAACCGCCTCCTCGCCCGCGTACTGTTCGAGGCATCCGCGTCCGCCGCACGGGCATTCCGGTCCTTCCGGACGCACCGGCACATGCCCCAGCTCGCCCGCGAAACCGCGGGTCCCGCGCAGCAGTCGCCCGTCCACGAGCACCGCGGCACCGATGCCGATCTCCGCGGACACGTGCAGGAAGTCTCGTGGGGTCGCGTCACCGAGCCAGAGCTCCGCGAGACCGCCGAAGTTCGCTTCGTTGTCCACGGTCAGCGGCAGCTCGGAGGGCAGCAGCTCACCGAGGTCCGTGTCGTGCCACTCGAGGTTCGGGGCCCGGACCACGGTCCGGGCGTCGCGTGCCACGAGGCCCGGGACGGCGACGGCGAGGCCCGCGGGCCACAGTCCCTCCCGGTCGGCCTCGGCGACCACCTGACGCACCAGCGCCGTCAGCTCCCGGATCACCGGCCCGGCAGCCCGGCCGCGGTTCGTGCCGTGGCGTACGGCGCGGACTCGCACGGCACCGCGGAGATCGACCGCGCACACCGCGAGATGGTCGACGCCCACCTCCGCGCCGATCCCGGCGGGGCCGTGTCCGCTGACGGCGAGGGCGGAGCCGGGCCGCCCCACCGTGCCCGGCCGCTCGGGCCCGAGCTCTTCGAGGAGCCCCGCCCGGATCAACTCGTCGACCAGGGTGGACACGGCCGCCCGGGTCAGGCCTATGTGGGAGGCGACGGCGGCACGCGACAGCGGTCCCTCATCGCTGACCGTGTGCATGACCCGGGAGAGGTTGCGGCGGCGCATGCCCTGCTGGGTGTCGGGCAGTCGCCGGCCGGAACCGGTCGGGTGGGACTCGTGCAGCGGTGCGGTCATGCCTGCGTCAATCCTCGTCCGGCCGGTTCCGTCGGCCTCTCTCGGTGCCAGTCCGCGCCAGGCGGTCCCGCATCGTGCGGGGCCAACCGTGCGGCCCCGTCGGCACCGCCCGCGCGGGACGCCGTGCGGGGGAGGCGGTCCGGTCAGGTCGGTCCTGGTCAGCTCCTGTTCGGCTCCCGTTCGAGCAGCGGGGCCGCGTCGGAGAGTACCCCGGTGATCCTCGCGAGCGTCTCCTCGTCCCGCTCCACGGCGTCGAGCACCGGCCCGCGGGCGGTGCCCCAGCGGCGGGCGACCGCCGCCGGGTCCTCGCCCGTCAGCAGGCCCGCCGCCTGGGCGGCGGCGCCGAGCGCGACCAGTTCCCTGGCCTCGGGCACCTGAACGGGCCGGCCCGAGAGCCGGCGTACGGTCTGCTGCCAGGCCTTGCCCCGCGCCCCGCCGCCGATCAGCAGCAACGGCGCCGAGCGATCGGCGTCCGCGTCCAGAACCAGGTCGAGGGCGCCCAGCAGCGAGTGCACGGCGCCGTCGTACGCGGCCTGGAGCAGTTGCCCGCCCGTCGTGTCGTGCCGGAGTCCCTGCAGCAGTCCCGCTGAGTGCGGCAGGTTCGGTGTGCGCTCGCCGTCCAGATAGGGCAGCAGCGTCACCGAGGAGCCGGGCTCGACGGCCTCACGGTCGAGGCCGAGCAGCGCGGCGATCCGGTCGACGGCCAGCGTGCAGTTCAGCGTGCAGGCCAGCGGGAGCCAGTCGCCGCGCGCGTCCGCGAACCCGGCCACCGTGCCGGTCGGGTCGGCCGGGCGGTGTGTCGAGACGGCGTACACCGTGCCCGAGGTGCCGAGGCTCAGCACCGGGGTGCCGGGGCGCAGCCCGAGGCCGAGTGCTGCCGCCGCGTTGTCCCCGGTACCGGCCGCCACCAGGGTGCCCCTGGAGAACGGCAACTCACCCCTCGCGTGCACCGTTCCGGCCACCTCGCCCGGCCGGGCGACGCGGGGGAGCAGAGCGGGGTCGAGACCGATGTGCGCGAGGACCTCCTCGTCGTACGCCTCAGTCCCGGAGGCCCACCAGCCGGTGCCGGAGGCATCGCCGCGGTCCGTGGTGCCCTGCCCGGTGAGCCGTTCGGTGAGGTAGTCGTGGGGCAGCCGGACCGCCGCCGTCGCCCGGACGGCGTCCGGCTCGTGCTCGGCCAGCCAGGCCCACTTCGTGGCCGTGAAGGACGCCCCCGGCACGCTGCCGGTCCGTTCCGCCCAGGATTTCGGGCCGCCGAGCTCCTCGACCAGGCGACGTGCCTGCGGCGCCGAGCGCACGTCGTTCCACAGCAGGGCGGGCCGTACGGGTTCGCCCCGGGCGTCGAGCGTCACGAGCCCGTGCTGCTGCCCGCCGATCGACACCGCCGCGGCTTCGTGCGCGGCGTCGCCGCACTGGCGCAGCGCTTCGCACAGCGCGTCCCACCACTGGCGGGGGTCGCTCTCCCGGCCCGCCCCCGTCGAGACGGTGTGCGGCGCCTGTCCGCTGGCCACCACCAGTCCGGTCGACGCGTCGACGACCAAGGCCTTGGTGGACTGGGTGGACGTGTCCACCCCGACGACGAGCGGACCCTCGGCTGCTGACATCGGGCTCTCCCTCTTCCGCGGCTCTGCGGAATCTGTGCTGGTCACGGGGCTCTCCGGACCGCCACGGCCCGGGTCCCGCGCTTCGTCCCTGGACCCATGTGACCAGGGTTTCCTACTTCGTCTCTTCCCAGAGTCGCGTCCGCATACTAATTTGTAAACTGCCATGACGAAATAGTCGGAGCTAGCAAGGAGCCGCGACATGAACTACCAGCCCACCCCCGACGACAGGTTCACCTTCGGTCTGTGGACCGTCGGCTGGCAGGGAAGGGACCCGTTCGGCGACGCCACGCGGCGCGCCCTCGACCCGGTCGAGACGGTGCAGCGCCTGGCCGAGCTCGGTGCCTACGGAGTGACCTTCCACGACGACGACCTGATTCCCTTCGGATCCTCGGACAGCGAGCGCGAGGCGCACATCAAGCGCTTCAGGCAGACCCTGGACGCCACGGGCCTCAAGGTGCCGATGGCCACCACCAACCTGTTCACGCACCCCGTCTTCAAGGACGGCGCGTTCACCTCGAACGACCGCGACGTGCGCCGCTACGCACTGCGCAAGACGATCCGCAACGTCGACCTGGCGGTCGAACTCGGCGCCGAGACGTATGTCGCCTGGGGCGGCCGTGAGGGAGCGGAGTCCGGCGCGGCCAAGGACGTACGCGTCGCCCTCGACCGCATGAAGGAGGCCTTCGACCTCCTCGGTGAGTACGTGATCTCCCAGGGTTACGACCTGAAGTTCGCGATCGAGCCCAAGCCGAACGAGCCCCGCGGCGACATCCTGCTCCCCACCGTCGGCCACGCCCTCGCGTTCATCGAGCGCCTGGAGCGCCCGGAGATGTACGGCGTCAACCCGGAGGTCGGTCACGAGCAGATGGCCGGGCTGAACTTCCCGCACGGCATCGCGCAGGCCCTGTGGGCGGGCAAGCTCTTCCACATCGACCTCAACGGCCAGTCCGGCATCAAGTACGACCAGGACCTGCGGTTCGGAGCCGGCGATCTGCGGGCCGCCTTCTGGCTGGTCGACCTCCTGGAGAGCGCCGGTTACGCGGGCCCGAAGCACTTCGACTTCAAGCCGCCGCGGACCGAGGACTTCGACGGCGTCTGGGCGTCGGCGGAGGGCTGCATGCGCAACTATCTGATCCTGCGCGAGCGCGCGGCGGCGTTCCGGGCCGATCCCGAGGTCCAGGCCGCTCTGCGCGCCTCGCGTCTGGACGAACTGGCCCAGCCCACCGCGGCGGACGGTCTGGCGGCGCTGCTCGCCGACCGTGCAGCCTTCGAGGACTTCGACGTCGACGCCGCGGCCGCGCGCGGGATGGCCTTCGAGCAGCTGGACCAGCTGGCGATGGACCATCTCCTGGGCGCGCGGGGCTGATCGGGGGCTCCCAAGGGCACGGACCCGCCTTCAGGCGGGTCCGGCCCGCCCTGCGCGACGGCTGATCCGCGCGTGGAATTTCCCGGAATCATGCGATCCATGGCATGAGTCCGTATCAACTTCCGCACAAGGGTCGCGCGATGACCGGATTCGAGGCGACTCTTGGCGGTATGGCCATGCCGCCCGAACCGCCTCAGCCTCCACAGTCGCAGGGAGATACACGCCCTCCTGGGGGTGATGTCCAGGGCCCGCGCTCCGGCGGTTACGGTCCTCCGTCCTCCGGCGGTTACGGCCCGCCCTCTTCTGGCGGCTACGGTCCGCCTCCAGGTGGCTATGGTCCCCCTCCGGGGGGTAACGGCCCTCCCGGAGATCACGGATCGGCGTCACAAGGGGGCGATTGGCCTCCCGGGCAGAGCGGCGGGGGATGGTCGCCGCCGCCTCCTGCTCCACCCGGACCGCCGGACGGGCCCGGCGGTCACCGCGGAGGGCGGCGCCGTAACACCCTGCTCCTTGTCATCGCCGCGATCGTCGGTCTCGGCGTCATTGTCGCCGTGGCCGTGGCGGCCACAGGTGGCGGCGCGAAGGACAAGAAGTCCCCTACGGACAGCGGCGGACGGTCGCCCAGTCCCTCGCTGAGCATCCCCTCCGAACTGCCGTCACTGCCCTCGGACCTGCCCAGTGTCGTGCCGTCGCTGCCCTCGGACCTGCCCACCGGGCTGGTGCCCACCGGCCTTCAATCGCTGTTCCCGTCACTCGCGGACGACGAGGTGCCGTACTACATGCTCCGGAAGGGCGATTGTTTCGACGCGGACGACAGCCTGCCCGGACAGGCCGCCAAGCGGCGGTGTACACAACCGCACGACGCCGAAGTCGTGAAGGTCTCGGAAATCAACGGCACCTACACGACCGACACGGCACTCAAGAAGGCCGCGTCCGCGCTGTGCAAGGCCGCTCTGGAGCGAAAGGCGGCCGACCAGGCCGCCGGTACCGTGCGCGACACCGTCGTGCAGTACCCGGACACCGTCGGCTACAGGACGGGGATCGACAAGGTCGCGTGCAGCTTGTCCGCGGGCGTCGGCAAGGGCACCCACAAGCTCACCAGGCCGCTGAAGTGAGCGGCACGCGTGTGTGGCCGCTGTCCATCGTCCACACACGCGTGCCGGGCTCATGCGGCTCCGGGATCAGATCCCGCGCGGCAGCCGCACGCAGGTGACGGTCGTCTCGATACCGCTGTCCACCAGGCGGCCCTGCGCGTCGAAGGCGCCCGATCCGTCGGTCATCCCGAAGTCGTTGTCGTTGATGAGGGCGAGAGTGCCGTGGTCAACGCGTGCGACACCCTCGATCTTGCCGGGCACCCCCGCGACGGTGCCCAGGTCGACGACCAGACGCTTGTCCAGCACTGGAACGCCGGCCGCCGCCGGGTCGTCCAGCTGCTCCAGGGAAGGCGACGTGGTGTCGCTGTCCCAGGGGCCGCCGAGGATGTTCGCCTCGCGCGTGAGCCGTACCGACTGCAGACGGGCCGCCTTGTCGGTGCGCTCCTCGACGAGCAGCCGGTCGCCGCCGACAGCCACCACGGAGGAGATCTTCAGCTCGGACGTGTCGTTCTGGCTCGGGTCGACCACGTTCACCGGGTCGAAGCGGTACGCGTACTCGGCGGTCACGGCGCGCTTCTTGGGCGAGAAGCGCAGCAGCCGCGTGTTGCGCGAGGCGTCTCCCGCGTTTCCGTCCGGAAGTGAGAGCGGGCTCTGGAGGGCCATCACCAGGTCACCGTCGGGGAGTTCGGCGAGGCCTTCGAGGCCGCGGTTGATCTTGCGGTGGAGCAGGACGGCGGGCAGCGCCTCGACGACCGGGTAGTCCGTGCCGGTCAGGTTGAGACCCTTGGGCACATAGCGCGTGAGCACCTTCCCGCGCGCGGAGACATGGACCAGGCTCGGGCTGTATTCGTCGACGAGCCAGAAGGAACCGTCCTTCGCCCGCACGATGCCCTCGGTGTCCAGGCCGCTCGGGTTGTACGCGAGCGGGGTCTGGGCGTCGTAGGAGTACGGCGCCTCGTCGCGTCCCGCCTGGTTGGACAGGCCGGTGACCGGCTTCCCCGAGGAGGTGGTGATCGGGATCGAATCGATCACCTTCACGCTGTCACCGCACACCCGGATCTTCACGATGGCAGGGTCGAAGCCCGGTACCGGGAACGTCCGGCGCTTCTTGCCGTCCACCTTGATCTGGCCGTTGGGCCCCCGGTCGGTGACCGTCCAGAACTCGCCCCTGCGGCCGGCCGGGTAGATGTCGCTGCCGATGCCGCCGAGGTCGACACCGCGGTCGTTGTCCACCGTGCCGGGCAGCAGTGCGTTGCTGAACGCGCCCAGGGGGGAGGTCGCCGAGTGTCGCGGTGTGCGTCACCTGTGACTGCGCGGGTCCGGACGTCGCGCTCGCGCTGCCGCCCACCACGAAGGCGGCCAGCACGGCGAGCGGCACGCCCAGGGCGACGGATCGGTGGATGTGGCGCCGACCGACGGCATGCGGGGACATCAGGCCTCCATAGTCACAAGTTCTTTGCCAGCGGCCAGAGTTGGCCCTGGCACCGAACGAATCACGACCTGAGGGTGAACACAGCGCGTCAAGCAATCATCGGGTCTCCTTCGGTTGCGCGGAGGGAAGTTGACGGGTCCTCACAGCGTGTCTCGTACGGGTTTCGAGCGGACCCGCTCCACCCGGAAGCCCGCCGCTGCCCCCACCCGTCGGCGCCCACGGCTGACTACCCCCTGGTGCGCGTGCACTCTCCGGAGTTGGGTAGTTCCTGTGCGGAGACCGGGCTCGTCGAGTCCTGACGGCAGGACCCGGGCCCTGCGCGTGAGGCCGGGGAGCGGCTCAGGGTCGAGTAGGGGGCACGCGTCAGGGACGTATCAGGGTCGCCGTCCGGAACCGTGGGACGCGGAGACCCGTTCTCAGGACAGAGAGCGGCAGCAGCCGCGGAGGAGGCGACACATGTCGAAGAACGCGAAGATCGCCGCAGGAGGTGTGGCGGTCGGCCTGATTCTGTTGATCTGGCTGCCCTGGTGGGCCGCCTTCCTGATCGTGCTGGGAGTTCCGGCGGCCGCGTATCTGGCGCTGGACCCCTCGCAGCGGCGCAGGCTGCGCCGTGCCACCCGCAAGGAGCTCGGCCGCTGAGGAGCGACCGCCCGTCCGTCGGCCGTCCCTCCGCTCGCCGCGACCGGTGAGGGCCGGAGGGTCCGGCACAGGGGGCTGATCAAGGGCCGCGTCACCCGGAACTCCGCGTGACGCGGTCACTCAGCTGGGGCGGACCGCCATCTTGTCCAGGGCCTCCAGGAGCCCGGGCAGTTCCGGTCCGCGGCCTACGGGCAGGACCTCGCCGGGTTCCTCGTCGAGCAGGACGAACGCGATGTCATCGGTCCTGGCGACGAGAGACCAGCCGGGGCCGTCGGCGCGCAGGGTGCGAGCGTCGCCGGTGGCGAAGGACGAGCGGACACGGCCCAACGGGGGCGGTGTGTCCACGTACGAGCGCGCCTCGGCGAGAACACGGCGGACGCCGACGCGGTTCCCGGTCTCGCCGTCCTCGTCCGGAGAGTCCTCGGTGTCGTCCGAAGCCTGCCCGGCACCGTCCGAGGGGGCGAACTCGTCGTCGTCGATCTGGTCGCGCCACGTCGCCCACTGGAGCGCGATCTCGTCCGCTCCGAGGCGTCGCTGGGCCGGTCCCCAGGTCGTGGTGTCCGGCGGGCTGAGCGGGGGCCGGTCCGTGAGCTCGGTCGAGGGATCGTGCGGAGCCGGCACCCCGGGGGCCGACACGGCTACCTCGAGAGGCCAGCCGGGCAGTGCGGCGACAACCGTCCGCTCGTCCGGCGACAGCTCGTGTTCCATCCCGCAGTCCCAGGACGCGATGGCGACGGCGACCAGGGAGACGTCGTCGATGACGACGGTCCAACGCGCGCCCTCACCGTCCTGGCCCAGCACCAGTCCGTACCCCTCCGCGAGGGGTGCGAGGTCGAGCGTCGCGCAGGCCTCCGGGTAGTCGTCGCCGAGAACGCTGGGGAACTTCGCCGGTGTCAGCAGCACCGCCGTCAGCACATACAGCGCGTCGTCGTCCCCGGTGGCGACGGCGTCTTCGTCCGTCCCGGCCATTCCAGCCTCCCGATCGCTCCATCTGTCGGCGCACCCTAAGCGACCGGAAGGCGCTTGTCACGGGTCCGAAACGCATGCGGAGCTGCAGCTATCCGGCTGGACAGGGGCGAAACGCCCTCCCGGGCCCGCCCAGGTCAGGCCACCGGCAGTCCGAGCAGTGTACGGGCGACCGCTTGGGGCGACTCGTCGCGTTCGCGGGCGAGGGCGACAACAGCCCGGCAGGCAAGCTCGTTCACCCCGAAGGACAGTGCCTCCGGCGACACCCAGGTGGCCGCCTCGTCGATCTGCTCCTGGTTGCCCTCCGCACGCGCGGACACGTACACAGCGGCAGCCTCGAAAAGGTTGTATGTGCGCTTTCTCTCTTTCGGTGTCGTCTTCCGCGGGCGCCCCTCGGGCCGTTCGGCCGTCTTTCCGCGCCCCAGCGTGCGGAGCCTGCCGAATATGCCGGACATCAGGTCACCATCCCCCTGTTCGATCGCTGATCGTGCGGTTGCTGCTACTCAACGTAGAGATGGAGTCGCGGCGACAGAAGAGGGACGGCGCGGTGAAGCTCTGCGCCGCCTCAGCGGCCGGCCGCGTCGAGGGAGTCGAGCGTGGTCCGAAAGCCAGGGTCGGTTGGGCCTGGATGGTGGCCCGAGCGATGGTGAGGGTGCCGCGCCGGAAGGGATCGTCCAGCTCCTCGGCCCGGAGCGGCCGGTCACCGTCGCAGAAGAAGCTCGCGGGTTCCTCCAGGAAGGCCGGCCTGTGCCGTAGCGCGGCGGCCTGCGCCTCGGGTCCCGCAGACGTCCGACCGTGCCCGGTGCCGGACACAACATCATGTTGGACAACCCCGACGCGTTCGCCGCAGCCGTCGCCGGTACCGCCTGACGGCCGATCACCGGATCAGGCCTGCGGCCGTCCCCGGCGCACCGCCAGCGCGAGGAAGCGGGAGTCCTCGTCCACGTACGAGGTCATGGCCCAGCCCGAACCGGCCAGCAGTGGACCCAGGTTGGCCTCGGCACGCAGGTCGTCCGGAGTGATCTGCCGGCCCTGGCGGGCGGCGAGCGCCGCTCGGCCGATCGGGTGGAAGAGGGCCAGCGTGCCGCCGGGCCGCACCACCCGGGCCAACTCCCGCAGATTCTCGCCCGGGTTCGGCAGATGCGCGACGAGTCCGGCCGCGAACACCGCGTCCAGCGACTCCGTAAGCAGTGGCAGCCCGGTGACATCGGCCAGCAGCAGCTGTCCCTCGCGGTCCCGTCCGGCCCGAACCGCGGCCTCCAGCATGGCCGACGTGAGATCGGCTCCGACGACCACGCCGGCGCCGCCCACGGCCGCTCGCAGGGGAGTCAGGGCGCGCCCGGTGCCGCAGCCCGCGTCGAGCACGCGGTCACCCGCGCGCAACCCCATGCGTGCCACCGCGGCCTCGTAGGCGGGCCCGTCGTCGTGGAACCGGCTGTCCCAGTCGGCGGCACGCGAGCCGAAGAACTCCTGGACGTGTGTGTGGTCGTCGCTCATGTGCCGCATGATCTCTCACCGACACGAAGGACAACGCGGCGCACACGTTCGAGCCCGACGCGATCGCTCGGGCGCACCTCTTCGTCACTTTGCAACAGCTTTCGAAATGCGCCCCAGTTGTGCGCCCCAGCGCGCACTAGCGTCCCTGGGTCATGGGACACCTGGACCACGCCGCCTTCGGCTGGCTGACCCCCGTACTGTCGTACGCGATGGCCTGCACAGGCTCCGCCCTGGGGCTGCGCTGTACGGTCCGCGCACTCGACGCCACAGGCCGGTCGCGCCGCAACTGGCTCCTCGCCGCAGCCTCCGCGATCGGCACCGGTATCTGGACGATGCACTTCGTGGCGATGCTCGGCTTCGGCGTCACCGGCACGGAGATCCGCTACAACGTACCCCTGACCGTGTTCAGCCTGCTGGTCGCCATGGCCGTCGTCGGCGCGGGTCTCTTCGCCGTCGGCTACGGCCGCGACCGGCACCGCGCACTCGTCCTCGGCGGGCTCACCACGGGGTTCGGTGTCGCGAGCATGCACTACCTGGGAATGGCGGCGCTGCGGCTGCACGGCCAGGTGCGCTACGACCCGGCACTCGTGGGGCTCTCCGTCGTGATCGGCGTGATCGCGGCGACCGCTGCCCTGTGGGCCGCGATCTCCATCAGGTCCCCCGTGGCGGTTGCCGTCGCCTCCCTCGTCATGGGCGGCGCGGTGAGCAGCATGCACTACACCGGAATGATGGCGGTGACCGTACGCGTGACCCCATCCGGCAGTGCGCTGCCCGGGGCCACGGCGATGCAGTTCATCTTCCCCCTCGCCGTCGGTCTCGGGTCCTACCTCTTCTTGACGGCGGCCTTCGTCGCGCTGTCCCCGATGTCCGGCCGAACCGAGGCGTCCGCGTCGGCCCAGCGGCCGGTCCAGGGCGTCGCTCGCTGACGGCCCGTCCCGCGCGGCCCGGACGGCACGCCCTGAACCTCTCCGATCGAGGAGGCCATGCGTACACCCCGTAGGACCACCAGAACCGGCGCCCAGCCACCGCCCCCGGTGCGTGGTCGGCGCGCGCACGCGGGCCCGCCGGCGGACGAGGGCGCGGACCTCGGCGAGCCCGTCGCCGGGCCTTCGCCGGAAGCACTCGCGCGCGCGGTGCAGTGGCACATCCGGCCCCGCACAGTCCGGGCCAAGATCGTCAGCCTGCTGATGGTGCCGATCGTCTCCCTGCTCGCGCTGTGGGCCTACGCCACGGTGAGTACGGCACAGGACGTCGCGCGGCTGCGCCAGCAGCAACGCGTGGACTCGACGGTCCGGGCCCCCGTCGACGCGGCGGTCGCCGCGCTCCAGGCCGAACGGGCGGAAGCGGTCCGCTACGCGACCGACCCCGCCACCGTGCCGCCGAGCGACTTCAAGGACCTCGCACGGCTCACCGACCGCGCCGTCGCGAAACTGCGCCTGGGGGACCACAACACCGTCGCCGACGGCGCCGACCTGCCTGCCGGAGCCGCCGGGCGGCTCACCGCTTTCGTCGCCGAGGCGGAGCGGCTGCGGTCGCTGCGCACCGCCGTTCTGGACCGCCGTACCGGATGGGTCGAGGCGTACGGCGAGTACACCAGGACCATTTCGACGGCCTTCGGTGTCGACGGAGCGCTCACCGGCATCTCCGGCGCGGGCCTGCGCTCCGACGCGCGCGTCCTTCTCGAATTCTCCCGGGCTGGGGAGGCGCTCGCCCAGGAGGACGCCGTACTCGGCGGGGCCCGGATCGCCAGGACCCTCGACGGCGAGCGGCTACGGCTGTTCACGGGGGCCGTCGACACCCGCCGCACCCTGACGGACGCCGCCGCGCCGGATCTCGGCGGGCCCGAACGAACTGCCTGGAACGACCTCGTGGAGGGGAGCGCGTACGACGACGTGCGCGCCGTCGAGGACAAGGTGCTCGACGCGCGCCCCGGCCCCAAGGCCCTCGAAGCCGCGCCGGAGGCCGTCTGGAACATCGCTCATGAGCGCGTGAGCGACGGGATGCGCTCGGTCGAGGCCGACGCGGGCCGCGGTGCCGCGGACGGGACCGACCCGCTCGGGCGCGCCCTGCTCACCCCCGCCGGCGCCGCGGTTCTCTTCGGCCTCGCCGCCGTCGTCGCCTCGCTGATCATCTCCGTACGCATCGGACGTGACCTCGTCGTCGAGCTCGTCGGCCTGCGCGACAGCGCCCTGGACGTGGCCCGCCGAAAGCTCCCGGCGGCCATGCGCAGGCTGCGCGCGGGCGAGGCGGTCGACGTGGACGACGAGGCCCCGCTGGGACGGCCCTCGGAGGACGAGACCGGACAGGTCGCCCAGGCACTGAACACCGTGCACCGGGCCGCCCTGCGCGCCGCGGTCGAGCGTGCCGAGCTGGCCGGTGGCATCTCCGGGGTCTTCGTCAATCTCGCCCGGCGCAGCCAGGTGCTCGTGCACCGCCAACTGAATCTCCTGGACGCCATGGAGCGCAGGTCCGAGGACCCGGACGAGCTGAGCGACCTGTTCCGGCTCGACCACCTCACCACACGGATGCGGCGCCACGCTGAGAGCCTGATCATCCTTTCCGGAGCCGCGCCCGGACGGGCCTGGCGAAGGCCCGTCTCGTTGACGAACGTGGTCCGGGCGGCGGTTTCCGAAGTCGAGGACTACGCGCGCGTGGAGGTACGGCAACTCCCCGAGGCGGCCGTGGTCGGGGGAGCGGTCGCCGACCTCACCCATCTTCTGGCGGAAGTCGTCGAGAACGCCGCCCAGTTCTCGCCCCCGCACACCAGAGTGCGGATCACCGGCGAACCGGTCGGAAACGGCTACGTGATCGAGGTCGAGGACCGGGGCCTGGGCATGGGCAAGGAGAGGATCGCCGAGGCCAACCGGCGTATCGAGCAGTCCGAGGCGCTCGACCTGTTCGACAGCGACCGTCTCGGCCTCTTCGTCGTCAGCAGGCTCTCGGCCCGGCACGGCATCAGGGTGCACCTGCAGACCTCGCCCTACGGGGGCACCACGGCGGTCGTCCTCCTTCCCACGGCGCTGCTGCACGACGGCCCGGCGGAACGTTCCCTCCGCAAGGCCGACACGGACAGGCCGTTGGAGAGGCAGTACGCGCGTGTGTCGGCCGCTCCCGAACACGACGCCGTCCAGCCCACCACCGAGCGGCCCGCCCTGGTCTCCCCGAGGCCGATGGCCTCCGAAGCCGCGGCGAACGGTTCACGGGAGACCTTGCCTCCGGAGAACGGTCAGAAAGAGACCGCACATCCGCCGCACGGCGCCCGGGAGACCGCGCCTTCGGGAGTCACGGCACTCCGTCTGCACCGTCCCCCTGACGACTCCGCGGGCGCCGACGAACTCCCACGCCGTGTCCGACAGGCGAACCTCGCCCCCCAACTGCGTGGACAGCGTTCCGACGAACCGGCGGAGTCCCCGGCATCCACGGCGGACGACGACCGCACACCCGAACTGGTACGAGCACGTATGGCCGCGTACCGGGCCGGCTGGGTACGCGGCGGCGGCCGGTCACCCGGCATCGGTGCCACCCCCGGCCCCGAAGCGGGCAGCGACAGCAGCGAAGGAGAATCTCAATGACCGTGTCAAGCCGTCTGCGTGACCGGCGGGGTGGAGGTGAACAGCCTCTTGTCACGCAGCATCGCCCAGAGCACGTCGACCCGGCGGCGGGCGAGCGAGAGCAGGGCCTGGGTATGCAGCAGGCCCTCGGATCGCTTCTTGAGGTAGTAGTCCCGGGAGGGGCCGGGCCGCATCATCGCAGTCTGTGCGGCCATGTAGAAGATGTGCCGCAGGCGCCGGTTGTAGCGCTTGGGCCGGTGGTAGTTGCCGGTCCGCCGGCCGGAGTCTCGGGCGACTGGGGCCAGTCCCGCGTGGGAGGCCAGACGCCCGGCATCGAGGTAGCCGGACAGGTCACCCACGATGGAGATGAACTCGGCGCCGAGGATGGGGCCCATGCCGGGCATGGACTCGATGATCTCGGCGCGCACGTCGGTGCGGAAGGTGTCGCGGATTTCCCGGTCGTTGTCCTTGATCCGCTCGTCCAGGGCGAGGAGCTGGTGGGCCAGGTCGCAGACCAGTTTCGCGGCCCGCTTTTCCCCGGCAAGCGCGATCTGCTGGCACTGGGCAGCCTCGACGGCCTTGGCCGCGACGGTGTCGGCGCCGCGGACTTTGCGGCGCTCCAGCCAGGTCGTCAGCCGCTTGACGCCGATCCGGCGCAGGGCGGCCGGGGTCTGGTACTCGGTCAGCAGGACGACCGGGCCCTTGGCTGCGGAGTAGTCGAAAGCCCGCTCCAGTGCGGGGCAGATGCCGACCAGCAGGTCGCGGAGCCGGTTGATCAGCCTGACCCGGTCGGCGATCAGATCGGCCCGGTAGTTCGTCAGCACCCGAAGGCTGGAGACCAGTTCCGGGGGTGCGTCCAGCGCGGCGAAGTCCCTGCGCATGCGGGCCTGGTCAGCGATGACCCGGGCGTCCTTCGCATCGGTCTTTCCCTCGCCCTTGTAGGCGCCGGTCATCCGGTTGACGGTGCGGCCGGGGACGTAAACCACCTGTTGGCCGTGAGCGACCAGCAGGGCCAGCAGCAGGGTGGAGGCCCGGCCGGAGATGTCCACTGCCCACCGCACCTCACTGGCCCGCGAGCGGGCCGTGTCGATGAGGGTGAGGATCCGGGCCTCGTCGTTGATGACCTTCGTCGAGAACAGCGTCTCGCCGTCGGCGTCGACCGCGACCGCCCAGTGATGCCCCTTGCCGGCATCGACGCCGACCCATATCCGCTCGTAACCCGTGCTCAAGCCTGTCGCTCCGTGTCTCTCGTGACCAGCACTTCATGGTCCGAAGAACACTCCGCCGACAGGTCCCTAACCAGCGATGACCGCAGTTCTCAATCAGTGGTCGGAGCGTCCCGGAGGACCGGGCGGCCATTCTCCTTGAGCCATCAACGGCAACTCCGCATCAGCCACACCCGGTCCTCCCGGACCGCCAACATTCTTAGGGACCCCGCATGATCCAGGACCCGAGCACAGGAAGCGCCCAGCGGTCCGGTGAACTCGACTGGCTGCTGGACGACATGGTGCTGCGCGTGACCGAAGTACGGCACGCCGTGGTGCTGTCGAACGACGGACTGGCGGTGGGCGCGTCCACCGCCCTGCGACGCGAGGACGCCGAACACCTCGCGGCCGTCGCCTCCGGATTCCACAGCCTGGCCAAGGGAGCGGGCCGCCACTTCGGCGCGGGCGGGGTACGCCAGACGATGGTGGAGATGGACGAGGGCTTCCTGTTCGTCGCCGCGGCGGGAGACGGTTCGTGCCTCGCCGTCCTGACCGCCGTCACCGCTGACATCGGCCTCGTGGCGTACGAGATGGCGCTCCTGGTCAAGCGCGTCGGCGAGCATCTCCACGCCCCGCCGCGCGTCGCCGCACAGCCGCCCGCGGCCGGATGACCGAGGACGGCCCGTGCAGATGACCGAGGACACAACGGGCGCCCCGCCGCAGCCGGGCAGCCAGTGGTACGACCGGGAGGCGGGACCCCTCGTCCGCCCCTACGCGGTGACGGGCGGCCGCACCAAAGCCGGTCCGACCGGGATGCACTTCGATCTGATCGCCCTGGTCACGCTCGACAAGGCAGCGCCAGGAGCAGACGAGGACACCTCGCTCGGTCCGGAGCACCGGACCCTGATCGAACTGTGCCGTACCGAGACGCAGTCGGTCGCCGAACTGGCCGCGGGCGCCGATCTTCCCGTGGGTGTGGTCAGGGTACTCGTGGGTGACCTCCTGGAGCGGAGCTGCGTCACCGTCAGCCGCCCGGTGCCGCCCGCGCAACTGCCTGACGAGCGAATCCTCCGCGAGGTGATCGAGGGACTGAGGGCGCTCTAGCCGATCCACGTCGGTCGGCGCGACGGCCGCTCGCGTTCACTCCAGGGTGCGGAACGGGCGTGTTCCGGTCGCAATGGGCAATGTGCGGTCCAACGCCGCCCGTCGGAGCCGCAGTTGTCATGATGCTGACTTCTGGCTTCGAGCACCCGTACAGACGCCCCGATGCCGACGCTTGTCGGCACTCCCGAGAGAAGTGATCGATGGTCTCCGAGAACTCCGATGCCTCGGGTGGCGACCCGACCGCCCTGGCGTTGAAGATATTGGTCGCCGGCGGGTTCGGCGTGGGAAAGACCACCTTGGTGGGCGCGGTCAGCGAGATCCGGCCCCTGCGCACCGAGGAACTGCTGAGCGAGGCCGGTCAGTCGGTGGACGACACCGACGGAGTGGGCCAGAAGGTCACCACGACCGTGGCGATGGACTTCGGACGCATCACCATCAGGTCCGGCCTCTCGCTGTATCTCTTCGGAACGCCCGGCCAGGACCGCTTCTGGTTCCTGTGGGACGAACTGTCGACGGGGGCGCTGGGCGCTGTCGTCCTGGCGGACACCCGCAGACTCGAGGACTGCTTCCCCGCGGTGGACTACTTCGAGCACCGGAGCATCCCGTTCGTCGTGGCCGTCAACTGCTTCGCGGACGCTCGCGCGTACGGGGCCCAGGACGTGTCCCGCGCCCTCGACCTCGACCGCGGTACGCCGGTCGTCCTCTGCGACGCCCGTGACCGCGACTCCGGGAAGGAGGTGCTGATCCGGCTCGTCGAATACGCCGGGAGGGTACACACCGCCCGGCTGCTCGAGTCCGTCGGCTGAGCCCGCTCATCGACGCCTCTTGAGGCACTGTCCTGCCCCGGCACCATGGCACGGCTCCCCGCGGCCCGGCCGCTCGCACCTGCTCGTCGGCCATCTTCTCTGCCATGCCACCCGTCCGCCTTGCCCGGACGGCTGCTGTGGGGAAGGCTTGCTGGTCGAATCCTCCGGCCAGGGAGGAGCGACACACGGGGAGACCGGATCATGGAGCAGAAAACGGGACTTGGCTGGTTGCTGGACGACCTCACCGAACGCGTCCCGCACGTTCGGCACGCGCTGGTGCTGTCCAACGACGGGCTGGTGACGGGCGCGAGCACGGGACTTCGACGCGAGGACGCCGAACACCTCGCCGCGGTGTCATCGGGACTGCACAGCCTGGCCAAGGGCTCCGGCCGGCACTTCGGTGCCGGGCAAGTACGGCAGACGATGGTCGAGTTCGACGAAGCGGTGCTCTTCGTCACCGCGGCCGGCGCGGGCAGTTGTCTGTCCGTCCTCAGCGGTGCGGAGGCGGACATCGGCCAGGTCGCCTACGAGATGACCTTGCTCGTGAACCGCGTCGGCGAACACCTCCGCGTGGATGCGCGACAGCCGGAAGGCAAGCCCGCTTCAGACCTCTGACCTGACGGTATGTCGTCGCGGCTGGAGTTATCCACAGGCTCGCCACGATGTCCGACGAGCCGGATACGGTTTTTCCCGAGGCGAGCGCACACCGGCGCGAGCCTCCTACACCACAGGGGAGACCGCCATGCCCGGCAGCACCATCACGCAGTCCGCCACCTCATCACTCGGTCGAGCCGCACGAGAACTGGAACTCAGGCGCGGCGAGTTCGACCTCGCCCTGCACCTCGGCTGCGTGCGCTCGGTTCCTGACGAGGGAGGCGGGGGACGCCGGGTCGCACGTGCCGAGATCGACCGGGTGCGTGCCGAAGCGGGCTTCCCGGAAGCGCTCCGCGAGCGGGTGAAGACCGTCGGCACCACGGAGGGCGCCGCTCTCCTGGGTGTCACGACCACCCGGTTCACCCGCCTCGCCCGCCTGGGACTGGTGGTGCCGGTAAAGTTCTATCTGAGCCGTTACAGGGTCGTTGTCTGGCTCTACCTCGCCGAGGAACTAAGGCAGTTCGCCACTGACCAGCAGAACACGCCGCTGCTGAGCGGCCGGACGCCCGAAGGACTCCGCGATCAGTTGGACGAAGGCCTCGACCTCCGTCCTCGCAACTGGCGTGGCCGTCACCTGGGGTTCCTGTTGAGGCAGACGGAGGATCCCTGGGCCCGCGCCGCGGTGGTGGCGTCCTTGCTCGACCCCGTCCAAGTGGCTGAGACTGTCAAGGATCCCTACGAGCGCGCCCATCTCAACCGCCTCCGGCCCGCGCCTGTTTCACAAGCCGCCCCGGACTCGCCCGGAGCCCGGATCGCCGAGCGCATCACGACGGCGGACGACCCCGACGAGATCAGCTGGCTCAGGGCCGACCTGGGGCAGAGCGTGTCCGAAGCCAGAGAAGCTCGCCCGGCGCCCCGCCCGGCCGTGGACGCCTCATCCGGCACAGCCCGGAGGCCGGCCGCCACATCGTCGGCGGGGCGATCGGCGGGAGCATCACCGTCAGCGGCCCCGCCGTCACCGATCACCGCTTCGCGCGCCGCGCGCCAAGGGCACGCGGCCGTGGACGCCCCGTTCATGCCGCCGGAGTGCGCGCGTTCACGGCGGCTGCTCGGATGGCTGCGCCGAAGGAACCTGGACGCGCGTCCGCCTACAGCGCCCTGAAAAGGCCCTCCTGCACGACCGAGACGAGCAGGCGTCCCTTCAGGTCGTAGATGCGTCCGCGGGCAAGGCCGCGGCCGCCCGTCGCGATCGGTGACTCCTGGTCGTACAGGAACCACTCGTCCGCGCGGAACGGCCGATGGAACCACATGGCGTGATCCAGCGACGCCATGTCGAAACCGCGCTGACCCCAGAGCGGTTCCACCGGAATGCGGACGGCGTCGAGCAGAGTCATGTCGCTCGCGTAGGTGAGCGCACATGTGTGCACGAGCGGGTCGTCGCCCAGCGGTCCGACGGCGCGCATCCACACCGCGCTGCGCGGCTCGGCGTCCTTGGTCTCCTCGGGCGTCCAGCGCAGCCGGTCCACATAACGGATGTCGAAAGGCTGGCGTCGCGCCATGCGCTCCAGCGCTTCGGGAAGCACGCCGAGATGTTCCTCGATCTCCTGCGTCAACGTCGGCAGGGACTCGGGGTCCGGCACCTCACGCGCCGGCG
Source organism: Streptomyces sp. NPDC091209 (assembly GCF_044757755.1). Classification (NCBI taxonomy): domain Bacteria; kingdom Bacillati; phylum Actinomycetota; class Actinomycetes; order Kitasatosporales; family Streptomycetaceae; genus Streptomyces; species Streptomyces sp. NPDC091209. The sequence goes on from NZ_JBIVVR010000005.1 coordinate 267,234, forward strand.
GCAGCTGGTGCTCGAAGCTCCCTTCCTCGGGCTTGTGAAAGGAGGCGGTCAGATTGAAGATCGTGCGGCCCTGCTGCACAGCGGTGACGCGGCGCGTGGTGAACGACCGTCCGTCCCGCACCCGTTCGACCTCGTACACGATCGGGACGCCCGGCCGGCCCGGACGCAGGAAGTACGCGTGCAACGAGTGCACCGGCCGGTCGCCCTCGGTGGTGCGGCCGGCGGCGACCAGCGCCTGGCCGGCCACCTGGCCACCGAAGACGCGCTGCAGGGACTCCTGCGGGCTGCGGCCCCGGAAGATGTTGACCTCGATCTGCTCCAGGTCGAGCAGGTCGACGAGCCTCTCGGCTGGGTTCGTCATGGGTGGGATTCTCCTGTGCTCACAGCTGTCCGACGTCGGTGACCCTGACGATGGCACGGCCCTCGGCGTCGGAGGCCGCGAGGTCGACCTCCGCGCTGATGCCCCAGTCGTGATCGCCGTTCGGGTCGGCGAACGTCTGCCGGACGCGCCACAGTGCGTTCTGCGGCTCCTCCACGATCGACAGCAGCTTCGGGCCACGGGCGTCGGGGCCGGTACCGAGGTCCTCGTACTCGTCCCAGTACTTGTCCATCGCCTCGCCCCACGCATCGGCGTCCCAGCCGGATTCGCCGTCCATCTCGCCGAGTTCGTCGACGTTGTCCAGTGCGGCGAGCTCGACCCTGCGGAACATCGCGTTGCGCACGAGGACACGGAAGGCGCGGGCGTTCGACGTGACCGGCTTGACCTGGTCGGCCTTCTCCTGGGCCTCCTCGGCCGTCATCACCTCGGGGTTGGCGAGCTGTTCCCACTCGTCGAGGAGGCTGGAGTCGACCTGTCGCACCATCTCGGCCAGCCAGGCGATCAGGTCCTCCAGGTCCTCGGACTTGAGGTCGTCCGGGACGGTGTGCTCAAGGGCCTTGTACGCACTGGCCAAGTAGCGCAGGACGATGCCCTCGGTGCGGGCGAGCTCGTAGAGGGAGACGAACTCCGTGAAGGACATGGCTCGTTCGTACATGTCACGGATGATGGACTTGGGCGACAAGGGGTGGTCGCCGACCCACGGATGGCTCATGCGGTAGGTGTTGTACGCGTGGAAGAGCAGTTCCTCCAGCGGCTTGGGGTACGACACGTCCTGGAGCCGCTCCATGCGCTCCTCGTACTCGACGCCGTCGGACTTCATCGCGGCCACGGCCTCGCCACGGGCCTTGTTCTGCTGGGCCGCGAGGATCTGCCGCGGCTCGTCCAGCGTGGACTCCACCACGGACACCATGTCCAAGGCGTACGACGGGGACTCGGGGTCCAGCAGCTCGAACGCCGCGAGCGCGAACGTCGACAGGGGCTGGTTGAGCGCGAAGTCCTGCTGGAGATCGACGGTGAGCCGCACGATGCGGCCGGTCGGGTCCGGCTCGTCGAGCTTCTCCACGACCCCGCCGTCGAGAAGCGAGCGGTAGATCGCGATGGCCCGCCGGATGTGCCGCAACTGCTGCTTGCGCGGCTCGTGATTGTCCTCCAGCAGGTGCCGCATCGCCTCGAAGGCGTTCCCGGGCCGGGCGATCACCGAGAGCAGCATGGTGTGCGTCACGCGGAAGCGCGAGGTCAGCGGCTCGGGGTCGGAGGTGATGAGCTTGTCGAAGGTGCTCTCCGTCCAGCCGACGAAGCCCTCGGGGGCTTTCTTGCGCACCACCTTGCGGCGCTTCTTCGGGTCGTCGCCCGCCTTGGCCAGCGACTTCTCGTTCTCGATGACGTGCTCCGGCGCCTGAGCGACGACGTAGCCCGCCGTGTCGAACCCCGCGCGCCCGGCCCGGCCGGCGATCTGGTGGAACTCGCGGGCGCGCAGCGTGCGCACCCGCGTCCCGTCGTACTTCGTCAGCGCGGTGAACAGCACCGTGCGGATGGGCACGTTGACGCCGACACCGAGGGTGTCCGTGCCGCAGATGACTTTCAGGAGACCGGCCTGGGCCAGCTTCTCCACCAGTCGGCGGTACTTGGGCAGCATGCCGGCGTGGTGCACACCGATTCCATGGCGTACGTAACGGGAGAGATTTTGACCGAACTTGGTGGTGAACCGGAAGTTGCCGATCAGCTCGGCGATCTGGTCCTTCTCCTCACGCGTGCACATGTTGATGCTCATCAGCGCCTGCGCCCGCTCCACGGCCTGCGCCTGGGTGAAGTGCACGATGTAGACCGGAGCCTGCTTGGTGGCGAGCAGTTCGGTGAGCGTCTCCGTCAGCGGAGTGAGCATGTACTCGTAGGACAGCGGGACGGGCCGGGTCGCCGAGCGCACCACCGCCGTGGGGCGGCCCGTGCGCCGCGTGAGGTCCTTCTCGAACATCGAGACATCGCCGAGCGTCGCCGACATCAGGATGAACTGCGCCTGGGGAAGTTCCAGGATCGGGATCTGCCAGGCCCAGCCCCGGTCGCCCTCGGCGTAGAAGTGGAACTCGTCCATGACGACCTGACCGACGTCGGCGTGCCTGCCGTCCCGCAGCGCGATGGACGCCAGAACCTCGGCGGTGCAGCAGATCACCGGTGCGTCGGCGTTCACGGAGGCGTCGCCGGTCAGCATGCCGACGTTCTCGGTGCCGAACATCTTGCACAGCTCGAAGAACTTCTCCGAGACCAGTGCCTTGATCGGCGCTGTGTAGAAAGTGACCTCGTCCCGGGCGAGCGCGGCGAAGTGCGCCCCCGCGGCGATCATGCTCTTGCCCGAGCCGGTGGGCGTCGAGACGATCACGTTCGCACCCGAGACCACCTCGATCAGCGCCTCCTCCTGATGGGGGTAGAGCGTGAGACCGCGTTCCCCGGCCCACGACTCGAAGGCTTCGTAGAGGGCGTCGGGGTCTGCGGTCTGCGGCAGCTGATCGATAAGGGTCACGCCCCCATCTTGCCTGTCGATACACGTGATGGGGGAATCGGCTGCTCGGGGGAAGATCACGACCGCTACGCTGTGGCGCCGGCGACGCGTCAGCGCGCACGGACAACTGGACAGCGGTACAAGAGGAATGGGGCGGGGAACGGCCATGATGGGACCAGCACACTCACTGTCGGGGGCTGCGGCCTGGCTGGGCGTCGGAGCGGCGGCCGCGGCGGCCGGCCACACCATGCCCTGGCCGGTCCTGCTCGTAGGCGCCCTGATCTGCGCCGGCGCCGCACTCGCCCCGGACCTGGACCACAAGGCCGCCACCATCTCGAACGCCTTCGGACCGGTGTCCCGAAGGCTCTGCGAGATCGTCGACAAACTCTCCTACGCCGCCTACAAGGGGACCAGGAAGCCGGGCGACCCCCGGCGCAACGGCGGTCACCGCACGCTGACCCACACGTGGCTGTGGGCGGTGATGATCGGATCGGGTACGGCCGTGCTGGCGATCACCTGCGGCCGCTGGGCGGTCCTGGCCATCCTCTTCGTGCACATGGTGCTCGCCATCGAGGGTCTGCTGTGGCGGGCGGCCCGCGGTTCCAGCAGCGACATCCTGGTCTGGCTGCTCGCCGCGACGACCTCGTGGATCCTCGCGCAGACCCTGGACAAGCCGGGCAACGGCGCGGACTGGCTGTTCACGGCGCCGGGCCAGGAGTACCTGTGGCTCGGCCTGCCGGTCGTCCTCGGCGCCCTGGTGCACTGCATCGGGGACGCGCTGACGGTGTCCGGCTGCCCGATCCTGTGGCCGATCCCGGTCGGCCGCAAGCGCTGGTACCCGATAGGCCCGCCCAAGGTGATGCGCTTCCGCGCGGGCAGCTGGGTCGAGCTCAAGGTGCTGACGCCGGTGTTCATGCTGCTGGGTGCCGTGGGCTGTGCGGCCGCGCTGAACTTCATCTGAGTTCGGCGGCTCCCGAGTGGCACCAGCGCTCCGCTGCCGCTGCCGCTGGGCCAGGCAGGCGCTCGGCTCCTGCCTGGCCACGACGCCGGTGCCCGGTGCCTCTCCAGCCGCCCCGGCGCTCGGTTTTGCCGGTCCTCAGGACCGGCGCCGGACGGCTCGTGACCGCGGTGGCCGTGTGCGGCGGCGGGAGCGGTGGCCCGTCCCGGTGTGGGGTTCGGGCGGTGGCGGGACGCCTTTGGCTCAAGGGCGGGCGCCCGTCGCGCTCAGCCGTTCTCCCCGGCGCCCGCTCCCTGCTCCCCGCCTCCGAACCGTCGCTCGAACTGGGCGATGCGGCCCTCCGAGTCCACCGTGCGGGCCTTGCCCGTGTAGAAGGGGTGGCTCTCCGAGGAGATCTCGACATCCACGACCGGGTAGGTCTCGCCGTCGTCCCAATCGATGGTCCGGTCGCTCGTCGCGGTCGATCGCGTGAGGAAGGCGTAGCCCGCGGCGCGGTCGCGGAAGACCACGGGGTGGTAGTCGGGCTGCTTGTCCTGCTGCATGGGAACTCCTTGAGGCAGACGCGGGACGGGTGCCGGTCAGCCGGGCACGGCGTCCTCGTCGACGATGTGCATCGCGGCTTCCTCCGCCGAGGCCGCGGCGCCGTCGATGCCGATGTCCGTGGCGATGAGCCCGCTCTCCTCGTCCTCGTGCGCGCCTTCGTTCGGGGCAACCAGACGACCCGAGCGCAGGGCGCCCACCTCGTTGTCGAGGGGCTCTCCGTCGGTGCCCTGGCAGTCGCCGATGCCGTCTCCGTCGGGTTCGGCGATGTCGGGCAGCTCGTCGGCGAGGCGCTGGTCCAGGCTCTCGCCCGCCCGGCGTTCCGAGGCCGTCACCCCGCGGTGCTCCACCGCCCACGGCCGATCCGGTGGGGACCAGCCACGGTCGAGGGGGTCACTGACGCCGTCGGTGACCAGTGTGTCCTCGGCGTCGAGCAGCCCCGCGTCGTCCTGTACCTCGGATCCGTCGGGCTGGTAGACGTCGTCTCCCCATCCGTCGGCGCTGTCCACGGGTACCTCCAGGGGGTGCGGACGGGACCGGAGCCGCCGTGTTCGACGGCGGGCGCGCGGGCCCGAGGACACAGGCGTCGCCCCGCGCGAACCGGGTGGTTCCCGGGAGTCCCCCGAGCGGGTGCCCACGTCCAGACTTCCACCCCCCTTCGGCACCGCGCAACGCCACAGGGGCTGACCCGTCGCGCCGCAAGGGCCGACGTCCGGCCCGCCCGGCCTCTTGCGGGGTGTGCCGAGGGCGGCCGCGACCCCGCTCCCGGCGGGCGGTGCGACGGCACCGGCCGTGCCCGACGCGGGCGCCGGCCACCGTCGACCCACGCCGCTGAGCTGCGGGAGGGCACCGGCTCGCCGCGCCGGGCGAACGGTTCCGCGCCGGTTCGCACCGGCGTGAGGGCGGCACCGGACCGACAGCCCCGGCCGCATGGCCTGGCGGCCTCGGTCGGCTCCGCGCTCATGGGGGCTGATCCGGCTGGCTCGGTCGGTAGGCCACTCATGGGGGCTGGCCCGGCTGGCTCGGTCGGTAGGCCACTCATGGGGGCTGGCCCGGCTGGCTCGGTCGGTACCCCGCTCATGGGGGCTGACCAGGTGGCCCCGGCCGGCGCCCGCGGTGCGTGCGGCGGTCAGGTGCCGCGCGACGCCCTCGGCTCACCCACGAGGGCCGGGCGGCCCTGCTCGCTTCCCCGCTCACTCCTCGCGGTCAGCCCTGGACGGACGCCCCGCTCACCCGTGCCAGGACCTCCACAGCGACGCGTACGCGCCGTCCGCGGCGACCAGTTCCTCGTGGCTGCCGAGTTCGCTGATGCGGCCGTTCTCGACGACGGCGATGACGTCCGCGTCATGGGCGGTGTGGAGGCGATGGGCGATGGCGACGACGGTTCGGCCGTCGAGAACGCGGGCCAGCGAGCGTTCCAGGTGGCGCGCAGCCCGCGGATCCAGGAGCGAGGTCGCCTCGTCCAGGACCAGGGTGTGCGGGTCGGCCAGTACCAGCCGGGCCAGCGCGATCTGCTGGGCCTGGGCCGGAGTGAGCGCGAACCCGCCCGAGCCGACCTCGGTGTCCAGACCGTCGTCCAGCGCCCGGGCCCAGCCGTCCGCGTCGACCGCGCCGAGAGCCGCCCAGAGCTGGGCATCGACGGATTCGACGCCTTCCGCCGGCGCCGTGGTCCGGGTCTCGGCCGACGCTTCGGCGTCCATGCGCTGCCGGGCGAGGGGGACGGCGAGCAGCAGGTTGTCGCGCAGGGAGCCCACGAAGACATGGTGCTCCTGGTTCACCAGGGCCACGTGCGAGCGGACCTCCTCCGCCGGCATCCGGGACAGTTCGGCACCGCCGAGCGTGATCCGGCCGTCCCGGGGCGCGTAGATACCGGCGAGCAGCCTGCCCAGCGTGGACTTGCCCGCGCCGGACGGGCCGACCAGGGCGAGTCGGGTGCCGGGCGCCACCGCCAACGAGACCTCCCGGAGTACGTCCACGCCCGCGCGGTAGCCGAAGTGCACCCGGTCCGCGTGAACGTCGCGTCCGTCCGGCGCCACGGCCGGGTCGCCCGCGTCCGGCTCGATGTCCCGGACACCGACCAGCCGCGCCAGCGAGACCTGGGCGACCTGCAGCTCGTCGTACCAGCGCAGGATCAGTCCCACGGGGTCGACGAGCATCTGGGCGATCAGGGCGCCCGTCGTCAGCTGGCCCACCCCGATCCAGCTCTGGAGGGCGAAGAACCCGCCGATCATCAGGACCGAGCAGAGCACCGTCACATGTGTGACGTTGACGACCGGGAAGAGGACCGACCGCAGCCAGAGCGTGTACCGCTCCCACGCCGTCCATTCCCGGACCCGGCGGTCCGACAGTTCGATGCGGCGCCGGCCCAGACGGTGCGCCTCGACCGTGCGCCCGGCGTCGACCGTCTCGGCGAGGACGGCGGCGACGGCGGCGTATCCGGCCGCCTCCGATCGGTAGGCGGCCGGCGCGCGCTTGAAGTACCAGCGGCAGCCCACCACCAGCACGGGAACGGCGACCAGCACGGCGGGGGCGAGCGCCGGGGCGGTCACGGCGAGCCCGCCGAGCAGGAGTGCCGCCCACACCACACCGATGGCGAGCTGCGGCACGGCCTCGCGCATCGCGTTGGCGAGCCGGTCGATGTCGGTGGTGATGCGGGACAGCAGGTCGCCCGTCCCGGCCCGTTCCAGGATGCCGGGCGGCAGACCGACCGACCGTACGAGGAAGTCCTCGCGCAGATCGGCCAGCATCCGCTCGCCGAGCATGGCACCGCGCAGTCGCACCTGCCGGACGAACACGGCCTGGACGACGAGCGCGACGACGAAGAAGGCGGCGGTGGCCTCCAGATGGAGTTCGCGCGTGTGGTCCGAGACGCGTTCGACGACCGAGCCCAGCAGATAGGGCCCGGCCATCGAGGCCACGACGGCCACGGTGTTGACGGCGACCAGCAGCAGGAAGGCCGTGCGGTGCCGTCGGAACAGTTCGGTCACGTAGGCGCGTACGGTCGCGGGCGCGCCGACGGGCAGCGTGTTCGCCGTTGTCGGGGCGGCCGGGTCGTACGCCGGTGGCGCCACGCCGATCATGCGGTCTCCTCGATTTCTTCCAGTACGCCGTCCAGAACGGCTTCGCCGTCCGCGCTCACGCCGCCGAGAACGGCTTCGTCGTCCACGGTCAGGCCGCCGGGAGCTGTTCGGACCGCGGCTTCGCCGGCGGCCTCCTCCTCGGTCTCCCGGGTCACCACGGCGCGGTATCGCGGTTCGCTGTGGACCAGTTCGCGGTGCGCGCCGACCGCGACGACCTCGCCCTCGTGGACCAGGACGACGCGGTCCGCGTGGTCCAGGAGCAGCGGTGAGGAGGTGAAGACAACGGTCGTGCGCCCGGCGCGCAGGGAGCGCAGCCCGTCGGCGATCCGGGCCTCGGTGTGCGAGTCGACCGCGGACGTCGGCTCGTCCAGGACGAGCACCTCCGGGTCCGTGATCAGGGACCGGGCCAGCGCGAGCCGCTGGCGCTGTCCGCCGGACAACGAGCGCCCGCGTTCGGTGATGCGGGCCTCCATCGGGTCCTCGGCGGCAGGCGAGCCCTGGGTGAGCGCGTCCAGCACGTCGCCGCACTGCGCGGCGGACAGGGCCGCCTCGGCGCTCACGAGACCCGACGCGGGCACGTCGAGCAGATCGCGCAGAGAGCCGGACAGCAGCACCGGGTCCTTGTCCTGGACGAGGACGGCGGTACGGGCGCAGTCCAGGGGCAGTTCGTCCAGCGGTACGCCCCCGAGGACCACCGAGTCGCTCGTCCGCACGCTCTCGACGAGCGTCTCCGCGCCCCGCTCGCTGGGATGGCCGCCGAGCCGCTCGGCCAGCAGCCCCGCCGCGTCCGGGTCGCCGCACACCACCGCGGTGAGCCTGCCCGCGGGAGCCAGCAGCCCGGTCGCGGGGTCGTACAGATCACCGCACGGAATCTCCGCGGCGAGCGATCCGGTGCTGTCCATGGCCCGCTCCAGGGACAGGACCCGGGCGGCTCGCCTGGCCGACGGACGCGAGAAGGAGTAGGCCATGGCAATCTCTTCGAAATGCCGCAAGGGGTATGCGAGCAGCATGACCGCGCTGTACACGGTGACCAGTTCACCGACCGTGATCCGGCCGTCGCGGGCCAGTTGCACACCGCGCCAGACGACGGCGATCATCAGCAGACCGGGCAGCAGCACCTGGATCGCCGAGATCAGCGACCACATACGGGCGCTGCGCACGGCGGCCCGGCGGACCTCCTGGGAGGCGCGGCGATAGCGGTCGAGGAAGAGATCCTCGCCGCCGATGCCGCGCAGCACCCGCAGGCCGGCGACAGTGTCGGAGGCCAGCTCGGTGGCGCGGCCCGCCTTCTCCCGCTGGAAGTCGGCGCGGCGGGTGGCGCGGGGCAGCAGCGGCAGCACGGCCACCGCGAGTACCGGCACGCCCACGGCGACGATCACACCCAGTGCCGGCTGGTAGACGACCAGGGCCACACAGACCAGCACCACCGTCACGGCCGCCGCCGTGAACCGGGACATGCCCTCCACGAACCAGCCGATCTTCTCGACGTCGCCGGTGGAGACCGCGACCACCTCACCCGCCGCGACGCGCCGCGTGAGCGCGGAGCCCAGCAGCGCGGTTCTGCGGGCCAGCAGTTGCTGCACGCGCGCGGCCGCGGTGATCCAGTTGGTGACCGCGGTGCGGTGCAGCATGGTGTCGCCCAGGGCGATGCACACGCCGCACAGCACCATCAGTGCGCCCGTCAGGGCCAGCCGGGTGCCGGAGTGGTCGACGACGGACTGGACGGCCAGGCCGACGCAGAACGGGAGCGCGGAGACGGCCAGGAAGTGCAGCAGACCCCAGGCGAGGGCCTTGAACTGTCCGCCGAGCTGGTTCCGCCCGAGCCACCACAGGAATCGGGAACCTGAGCGCGCGTCGGGCACACCCGGGTCGGGATACGGAAGGTCTTGGATCTGCATGACGTCCCAGTGGCTCGTGTCAGGGATGGAGGGAGCCGCGGATTTCGGCAACCGTCCGGCCGCGGGGGCCGGCAGCAAACCGTGAAAGGTTCGCTTCGCTGCGTGGTCGAAAGCAAACGATTTTCCGCTCCGGGGCAAGGAACCGGCCCGGTGCGACCGCGACGGGCCGGGATCCAGGGGAGGGTGATTCGCCCGATACGTGATGCGAGGATGGGCGGCATGCGAAAGAACGGTGCGATGCGTACGTGGCTCGCCGCCATGGTCTGCGGGGCCGTCGCCGTCACCCTCTCGGCCTGCGGGGGCCCGGAGGGCGGAAGCGGGACCGGGAGCGGTACGAAGGGGCGCGCTGGAGCCGGCGGTGAGGTCGCTCGTACGAGTGCGCCCGCGGTCGATCCGAAACGTATCCCCGACGTGGGTGACCGGATCCAGCGGCGGATCCCCTCCGACTCCCGTCAGGTCCTCGCGGTCTACGGCGAGGGCAAGGACTCCGCGGACTCCACGGCCGTGCTGTACACGAAGTCCGGCACGACCTGGGAGAAGACGCGCAGCTGGGCCGCGCACAACGGGACGAGGGGCTGGACCGCCGACCATCACGAGGGCGACAAGCGCAGCCCTGTCGGGGTGTTCACGCTCAGCGACGCCGGTGGTGTGCTCGACGACCCCGGCGCCCGGCTGCCGTACACGCAGTCGGAGACCTTCCAGGCGCCGCACGACTGGGGGAAGTCGTACTGGCACGACTTCGACTACGTCATCGCCATCGACTACAACCGCCTCAAGGGCAGTCCGCCGGACGACCCGAGCCGTCCTTGGGGCGACGACAAGGGCGGCGGTATTTGGCTGCACATGGACCACGGCAGCGGCACGTCGGCGTGCGTGAGCCTGCCCAAGCCCGCCATGGAGTACCTGCTCCGCACCCTCGACCCGGAGCAGCACCCCGTCGTGGTGATGGGGGACAAGGCCGACCTGGAGGCCTAGCGGGCCGCTGTCCGTGCCGGAACTCCGGCGCAGGCGGGAGGCGGGGCACCCGGCGGTCCAGGCCCCCGTCCGGCCCCCGGTGTCCTGGCCGTCCCGCCACCCGGATCCCGGGCGGGAGGCTCAAGCCCCTGGCTCCGAGCTGGGGCCCCAAACCCTGGGCCCGGAGCCGGAGTCCGGAGTCCAACCCCGGGCGCGGGGGCGGTGGCCGGAACCCCGGTGCACCATTGCGGTCAGCCCAACTGCCCCGTAGAACACCGCACATGAGTAGACCGGTCATCATGTCCATGCTCGCCGGAGTGATCCTCGTGGCGAGTGCCCTCATCGGGGCGGGCCCGGCTCCGGCGGCCGGCGTGCCCGTCGCGGGTCCTGTGTCCGCGGCACCCGCTCCCGCCGCCGCTCGATCAGTCGACGTGCCCGCAGAGTTCGGCAGCGACTGGAACGACCCTGTCACCGCTGCTCCGCCCGTCGGCAGGCCCGCGGCACCGTCCTGTGAAGTAACCCTCGCCGAGGCCCAGTTCCGCGACTTCACGCCCTACACGGGGACGTACACCCCGCCGAAGGGCTGCGGCGACCGCTGGAGCAGGGTCGTGCTCCGGCTCGAAGGCAAGGTCAAGGGGCGCCAGTTCGACCGCCTCGGGTATCTGCATGTCGGAGGGGTGGAGATACTCCGTACGTCCACTCCGGAACCCTCGCCCGACGGGATCGCGTGGTCCGTGGAGAAGGACGTGACGCGCTACAGCGACACGTTCCGGCAGAGCCGCGACGTCGAGATGCTGATCGGGAACGTCGTGGACGACACGTACACCGGCGTGCTCGACGTCAAGGCAACGCTGACGTTCTACGCGGGCAGGCCCGTCGCGGCGCCCGACCGTGTCCTGACCCTCCAGGACGGCACGCTGACCACCCCGCGCAACAGCGAGCGCGTGATCGCCGAGGTGTACGCGACCGGGTCCGGTGGCGGCTGCGAGGAGTTCTGGTATCTGACCGTCCCGGGCGCGGCACCGTATTCCTGCAAGGCGGACAACGGCCCCTACCGGGAGGTGCAGATCAAGGTGGACGGCCGACTCGCGGGAATCGCCGAGCCGTTCCCGACGGTGTGGACCGGCGGCTGGTCCAACCCCTTCCTCTGGTACGTGATCCCGGGGCCCCGCGCCTTCGACGTCAGACCCGTCGAGTACGACCTGACCCCGTTCGCGGGACTGCTCAACGACGGGCGTCCGCACCGGATCGACGTCTCCGTCCTGGGCGTTCCCGAGGGGCAGACGGGCTGGAGTCTGCCGGTGAACGTGCTCGTCTGGCAGGACGCGCGGCGCGCCCACGTGAGCGGTGCCCTCACCCGGACCGAGGCGGGCGCCCTTGCCAACTCCTCCACGTACACGCCAGGTTCGGAGAACCGGGTCGACACCACGGGAAGGCACCGGCTGACGGTCGCCGGATACCTCGACACCTCGCACGGCCGGGTGCTGACCACCGTCAGCCGCTCCCTCGCGGACAGCTCCGTGCACCGCTGGACGGACGGAGAGAACACGGACGGCCTCAAGGCGACGTGGACCGACGACGAGACGGTGACCGTCGACGGACGTGGACCCGCCACGACGACGCGCACGCGGCGGACGTACTGGATGGACGGCACGACGGCCCTCGGCGCTGACGACCGGCTGCGGACCGTGCTCACGCTGGGCGACCGGGCCGCCGTGGCCGAGGCGTCGGGTGGCCGACGGACCGCGTGGTCACGGCTCGACGACACCTACACGGGCGACGCGACGTACACGGCGAACGTCCCGCGCGACCAGCGTCACGCGGTCGCCACGACGAGCGAGCGCTATCGGCTGTACGGCTCGTCCGGCTGCTACGACCGCACCCTGGGCACCGTGCAGGGGGTGCTCACGGAGGACCGCGCCGGCTGCTGAGCACGGTCGTCCGCGGTGCACAGGCGGTCGTGGACGTCGGCCGCCCGTTGGACAGCGCGGACGTCGGACGTTCGTGACGACGGGTCGCGCGAACACCGCCGTCCGGGGCGGGGACGGGAAGCGCACGCAGGCGTCCGTCCCGGCGTCCGTCCAAGCGCCCGTCCCGGCGTCCGGCATGGCGGGCCGACCGGGCGGGGCGACCCGGCGGGCCGACCGGGTCATCCGGACCGGTCGGCCTCCCGGGTCCCGGGGCGGGTCGCTTGCTCCAGCGCCAGCAGCGCGGAGTAGTAGCCGCGGCCTGTCGCGTGATCCATTCCGACCTCGCACATGCGGTTGGCCGACAGGTGCGCGTCGAAGTCGCGGGAGGCCACGAACGCCGCCTCCTCGCGGGTGGCCGACTCGGTGAGCTCCCTGTGGAGCATGCCCCGGTCGCCCGCGAACGCGCAGCACCCGGCGTCGTCGGGCACCACCACCTCGTCGGCACACGCCTCGGCCACCGCGCGCAGTTGTGCCTCGTCGTCCAAGTGCCGCATGGAGCAGGTCGGATGGAGCACCGCGGAGCCGAGGGTACGGTGCACGGTGAGGTGGGGGAGCAACTCCTCCGCGGCCCACACCAGCGAGTCGACGACCAGCAGCGCGGCATGCAACTCCCGGTTGTCGGCGGTCAGATACGGGACGACCTCCCGCGCGATGCCGAGCGTGCAGGACGAGGCGTCCACGACGAACGGCAGCCGGCCCCCGGCCGTCCAGCCCCAGGCCGCCTCGACGATACGGTTGGCCATCACCGCGTTGCCCGCGTCGTACCCCTTGGAGTGCCAGATCGTCGCGCAGCACGTCCCCTTCACATCGTCCGGGATCCACACCGGCTTTCCCGCGCGCGCGGAGACCGCGACGACGGCCTGCGCGAGCGACACGTCTCCGGGACCGCCGAAGATGCGGTTGACGCAGGCCGGGTAGTAGACAGCCACCGCTCCCACGCGCGCGGTGCCGGGCATGGCGGAGCCGGCGGCTCCCGGCATCCGCGGCAGCCACTCGGGCACGAGATCCGGGCGTACGGCCTTGCGCACCGCCCGCGTCACGGCGTTCACCCGCCGGTCGCCGATCCGGTCCACGGCAGCGACGGCCAGCCGTGCGGAGCCCTCGAGCGCGCGGAAGTGCCGCGCGGCCAGCGCCGCCGCCTTCTCCTCGCGCGGCGAGTGCCGGGCGTGCCGGAACTTCTTCATCAGTGCGCCCGTGTCGATGCCGACCGGACAGGCGAGCTTGCAGGTCGAGTCGCCCGCGCAGCTGTCCACCGCGTCGTACCCGTACGCTTCCAGGAGCCCTTCCTGAACCGGGGATCCGTCGGGCTGGCGCATCATCTCCCGGCGCAGCAGGATCCGTTGGCGCGGTGTGGTCGTCACGTCCTGGCTGGGGCAGGTCGGTTCGCAGAAGCCGCACTCGATGCAGGGGTCGGCGATCGGCTCGACGCGCGGGATCGTCTTCAGGCCCCGCACGTGCGCGCGCGGGTCACGGTCGAGCACGATGCGCGGAGCGAGCACTCCGTCCGGATCGATCAGCCGTTTCGTGCGCCACATCAACTCCGTCGCCCTGGGCCCCCATTCGAGCTCCAGGAAGGGAGCGATGTTGCGCCCGGTGGCGTGTTCGGCCTTCAGCGAGCCGTCGAAGCGCTCGACGGTGAGCCGGCAGAACGCGTCCATGAAGGCGGCGTACCGCTCGACGTCGGCCGGCCTGGACGCGTCGAAGGCCAGCAGGAAGTGCAGGTTGCCGTGCGCGGCGTGGCCCGCGACGGCGGCGTCGAAACCGTGCCGGGCCTGGAGTTCCAGCAGCGCCTCGCAGGCCTCGGCGAGCCGCCCGGGCGGCACCGCGAAGTCCTCCGTGATCAGCGTCGTGCCGGACGGACGCGCACTGCCGACCGCCGTGACGAACGCCTTGCGGGCCTTCCAGTAGCCGGCGACGGTCCGCTGATCGCGGGTGAGGGAGTTCGTCACCGAGGGCACGGGCGACACCAGGGTGAGCCCCTCCAGCACCGCGCGGGCCCTTTCCTCGTACGCCTCCTGCGCGGCCTCGTCCGGAGCGCGGAACTCGACGAGCAGCGCGGTCGTCGGACCGGGCAGCCCGGCCCAGTCCCCGGGCACGCCCTCGACGCTCACCGAGGCGCGCAGCGTGTTGCCGTCCATGAGCTCGACGGCCGAGGCGCCCGCGGCGGTGAACAGGGGCACGGCGGCGGCCGCGGCCGGCAGCGAGCCGAAGAAGAGCAGCGCGGCGGAGACCCGGCGGTCCAGCGGCAGGGTGTCGAAGACGACCTCCGAGATGAAGCCGAAGGTGCCCTGTGAGCCGACCATCAGACCGCGCAGGATCTCGACGGGTGTCGCACCGTCGAGGAAGGCGTCCAGGCGGTAGCCGTTGGTGTTCTTGATCGCGTACTTGGCCTGGATGCGGTCGACCAGTCCGGCATCCGCCTCGATCTCCGCCTTGAGTTCCATGAGCCCGGCGCACAGGGCCGGTTCCGCGTGCGCCAGCCGCTCGTCCGCGTCCGGTTCCGCCGTGTCCACGACGGTGCCCGTCGGCAGCACGAAGGTGAGCGAGGCGAGAGTGACGTACGCGTTGCGGGTGGTGCCCGCCGTCATGCCGGAGGCGTTGTTCGCGACGACGCCGCCGACCGTGCAGGCGATCGCGCTGGCCGGATCGGGACCGAGCACGCGCCCGTGCCGGGCGAGCGCGGCGTTGGCGCGGGCGACAGTCGTGCCCGGGGCGATACGGACCCGGGTGCCGCCGTCGAGGACCTCGACCCCCGTCCAGTGGCGGCGTACGTCGACGAGGATGTCCTCGCCCTGCGCCTGGCCGTTGAGGGAGGTCCCCGCCGCGCGGAACACCACCCCACGCCGCTTGCCGTGCGCGTACGAGAGCACGGCCGAGACGTCGTCGATGTCCTCGGGGACCACGACGACCCGCGGCACGAAGCGGTAGGGACTGGCGTCGGAGGCGTAGCGCACGAGGTCGGAGACCCCGGTCAGCACCTTGTCGGCGCCGAGCAGCGCGGTCAGGTCGCCGCGCAGTGGCTCGGGGGTGCCCCCGGCCCGGTCCTCGGGGACCCGGTCGGCCGCGGGGACCCCGGGACGTCCGTCAGGCCGCAGCGCGTCGGGGTCGGGCTTCAGCAGAGGCATCGCGCACCACTCCTCACGGGCTCACCGAGCAGCGCTGCCCGGTCGGCTGCCTGCCACGGACGACCGGCGACCGGCGACCGGCGGCGGGCGGCGGGCGGCGGGCGTCCGATTAGGTCACCGGTCACTGGCCGGCGGCGAAGCCCCGTGCCCCATCGGTCCGGCGGTGACGCGAAGCCCCAGCGGCGGCCACTCCGCCCTGAACCGCTTCAGCGGCCACGCATCGCCCCGAGTCGTCACAGCGGGCGGTGCTCCGCGCCTGGCCGGCTCAGCGGCGGCGTTCCGCCCCGGGCCGTCTCAGCAGCGGTGTTCCACCCTCGGCATGCCGTCCACCAAGGTGTCCAGCAGCCCGCCGAGCACCTCGCGCTGCTCGTCCGTCAATGGAGCCAGGATCTCCTCCGCGGCGCCGCGGCGCGCGGCGCGCAGTGCCCGCAGCGCCTTGCGCCCCTCCTCCGTGACCTCGATACGGATCACCCGGCGGTTGGTGGGATCGGGTGCCCGGCGCACCTTGCCGCTCGCCTCCAGACCGTCGACCAGTGTGGTCACGGCCCGCGGCACCACTTCGAGGCGTTCCGCGAGGTCGGCCATGCGGGGCGGTGAGCTGTAGTGCGCGAGCGTGCGCAACAGCCGAGACTGGGCGGGGGTGATGCCCAGCTCGCGCTGCTCCAGATGGCGCTTCTGGATGCGGTGCACGCGGCGCGTCAGACGCAGCAGCTGCTCGGCGAGCAGGCCGTCGGCATCGGGGGTGGTCATGCGGGAACAATATCAGGATGCCGTTCATTGTGAGTATAGGTAACAATGAGCTAGGCTCCGCCAGTCGTCGGATCCTCACAGATGTCCCCGTCGTCCCGTTTCCCTAGGAGTCCATTGCGCCCCGAACAGTCAACCTGGAGCCCCCCACCTGCCGACAAGGAACAGCCACGGCAGGTGCGCCGCATCCTGAGTCTCTTCCGGCCCTACCGCGGCCGTCTCGCGATCGTCGGCCTGCTGGTGGGTGCCGCGTCCCTCGTGGGCGTTGCCACCCCCTTCCTGCTGAAGGCGATCCTGGACACCGCGATCCCCCAGGGGCGTACGGGTCTGCTGACCCTGCTCGCGCTCGGCATGATCGCCAGCGCCGTGCTGAGCGGCGTCTTCGGCGTCCTGCAGACGCTGATCTCCACGACCGTCGGCCAGCGCGTGATGCACGATCTGCGCACGGCGGTCTACGGCCGCCTGCAGCGCATGTCCCTGGCCTTCTTCACCAGAACGCGCACGGGCGAGGTCCAGTCCCGCATCGCCAACGACATCGGCGGCATGCAGGCGACCGTCACCTCGACCGCCACCTCGCTGGTCTCCAACCTCACCAGTGTGGTCGCCACGATCATCGCGATGGTGGCCCTGGACTGGCGCCTGACCGTCGTCTCCCTGCTCCTGCTGCCGGTGTTCGTGTGGATCAGTCGCCGGGTCGGCAACGAACGCAAGAAGATCACCACCCAGCGTCAGAAGCAGATGGCGGCGATGGCCGCCACCGTCACCGAATCGCTCTCCGTCAGCGGCATCCTGCTCGGGCGCACGATGGGCCGGGCCGACTCGCTGACCAAGTCCTTCGCGGAGGAGTCCGAGGGCCTCGTCGACCTCGAAGTGCGGTCGAACATGGCGGGACGCTGGCGTATGTCGGTCATCGGCATCGTCATGGCCGCCATGCCCGCCGTCATCTACTGGACCGCGGGCGTCGCGCTCCAGCTCGGCGGCCCCACGATATCGATCGGCACGCTCGTCGCCTTCGTCTCCCTCCAGCAGGGCCTGTTCCGGCCGACGGTCAGCCTGCTGTCCACCGGTGTGCAGATCCAGACCTCGCTCGCGCTGTTCCAGCGCATCTTCGAATACCTCGACCTGCCCATCGACATCACCGAGCCCGAGAACCCCGTCCATCTCGACCAGGTCAAGGGCGAGATCCGCTTCGAGGACGTCGAGTTCCGCTACGACGACAAGGGTGCCCCGATCCTCGACGGCATCGACATCACCGTCCCGGCCGGCGGCAGCCTCGCCGTCGTCGGACCGACCGGCTCCGGCAAGTCCACGCTCAGCTATCTGGTGCCGCGGCTGTACGACGTCACGGGCGGGCGCGTGACCCTCGACGGGGTCGATGTCCGCGACCTGGACTTCGACACCCTCGCGCGCGCGGTCGGCGTCGTCTCCCAGGAGACGTACCTCTTCCACGCCTCGGTCGCCGAGAACCTGCGCTTCGCCAAGCCGGACGCCACCGACGAGGAACTCCACACGGCGGCGCGGGCGGCCCAGATCCACGACCACATCGCGTCACTGCCCGACGGGTACGACACGGTCGTCGGCGAGCGCGGCCACCGGTTCTCCGGCGGCGAGAAGCAGCGCCTCGCCATCGCCCGCACGATCCTGCGCGACCCGCCCGTGCTCATCCTGGACGAGGCGACCAGCGCCCTGGACACCCGCACGGAGCATGCCGTCCAGGAGGCCATCGACGCCCTGTCGGCCAACCGCACCACGCTCACGATCGCGCACCGGCTGTCCACGATCCGGAGCGCCGACCAGATCGTCGTCCTCGACTCGGGCCGTGCGGTCGAGCGCGGCACGCACGAGGAACTGCTGGCCCAGGAGGGGCGCTATGCCGCCCTTGTCCACCGGGACGCCCAACTGGAGCCGACAAGATGACGATATGCCGGGTTTGCATGCATTAGCGGGTTACCGTGCCCGTTATGCAGATGAACACTCCGCCACGGAGCACGATTCGACTGACGCGCCGGGGCCGGGTCGCCCTCATCGCGACCGGAGCCGTCGTGGCGGCCACCGCCGTGGCGGTGCCGCTGCTGAGCATCGGGAACGACGCGCGCCCGACGTCGCTCGTCGTTCCGGAGGGCTGGCGCTCCGGACAGGTCTACGCGGCTGTCGACAAGGCCCTCCGGGTGCCCGCCGGCACCACCAAGAAGTCCCTGGCCAAAGCCGGCCTGAAGCTCCCGAACGACGCCCGGGGCAACCCCGAGGGCTATCTTTTCCCGGCGACGTATCCGATCGGTGAGAAGGCGACTCCGGAGTCGTTGCTGACGTTCATGGTCGACACCGCGAACAAGAAGTTCAACGGAGCGCCGATCGCCGCGGGCGCGCAGCGCAACGCGATGAACGTCTACCAGGCGGTCACCATCGCGAGCATCGTGCAGGCCGAGGCCGCGACCAGGGCGGACATGGGCAAGGTGGCCCGGGTCATCTACAACCGCCTGGAGCGCGGGATGCCGTTGCAGATGGACTCCACCATCAATTACGCGATGAACCGCTCCACCTTGAGCACCAGCCAGGCCGACACGAGGCTCAACAGCCCGTACAACTCCTATCGGCGCATGGGCCTGCCGCCCACGCCGATCGCCAACCCCGGCGAGGACGCGATGAAGGTCGCGATCAACCCGCCCCCGGGCGACTGGTTGTACTTCGTCACGGTCAAGCCGGGCGACACGCGCTTCACGGCCAGCTACGAGGAGCACCAGCGCAACGTCGCCGAGTTCAACCGGAACCACCGGAGCGCGTCCTCCGCGTCCCCCACGAAGTCGTCCGCGGCCCCTTCCATGGCCCCGCCCTCGGCCACGCTCCCTTCCGCGCCGCCGGTCACGGTCCCTCCGGCGGCTTCTCCCACGATCCCTCCCGCCGAGTCTCCGGCGGTCATTCCGTCGGTCCCCGTCACCCCGGCGGTCCCTGTCACTCCGGAGGTGCCCGTCACTCCGGCGGTCCCCGTCACACCTGCGGTCACCACCACGAACTGAGTGGCGTCCGGGGGCTCACACGGCGACCGGCGCGTCACGGGTGAGTGGTGCGTCAGACGCGGCCGGTACGTCCGGCGCGTCCGCCAGCAGGCGCCTGATGTCCCGTACGGCGGCCCGTCCGGCCCGGTTGGCTCCTATGGTGCTCGCCGACGGCCCGTAGCCGACCAGGTGGACCCGCGGATCGGCGACCGCACGCGTCCCCTCGACGCGGATGCCGCCGCCCCGCTCGCGCAGCCGCAGCGGCGCCAGATGGTCGATGGCGGCCCGGAAACCGGTCGCCCACAGGATCACGTCGGCGTCCACGCGCCGCCCGTCCGCCCACTCCACGCCGTCCGGGACGATCCGGTCGAACATCGGCCGCCGGTCCAGCACGCCGTCGGCCAGCGCCTGCCGGATCGCGTCGTTCAGCGGCAGCCCGGTGACCGAGACCACGCTCCGGGGCGGAAGCCCCTGCCGGACCCGTTCCTCGACGAGCGCGACGGCGGCCCGGCCGAACTCCTCGGTGAAGGGGCCCTCGCGGAAGACCGGGGGGCGCCGGGTGACCCAGGTGGTCTCCGCCGCGTGGCCGGCGATCTCCATCAGATGCTGGGTGCCGGAGGCGCCGCCGCCCACGACGATCACGCGCCGCCCGGCGAACCACTCGGGGCCCGGATACTGTGCCGTGTGCAACTGCCGTCCGCGGAAGGTCTCCTGGCCCGGATAGCGGGGCCAGAACGGGCGGTCCCAGGTGCCCGTCGCGTTGATCAGCGCCCGGGTCGACCACATTCCGTCGCCGGTCTCCACGAGCAGTCGCCCGGCGGGCCCCTCCCGTACCGCCCTGACATCGACCGGCCTTCGTACCCGCAGGTCGAAGGTGCGCTCGTAGGTGTCGAAGTACTCCGAGACGACCTCGGAGGACGGGCGGGCGGGGTCGGCGCCCGTGAGATCCATGCCGGGCAGGGAGTGCATCCCGTGCACCTTGCCGTACGTCAGGGACGGCCAGCGGAACTGCCAGGCTCCGCCGGGGTACGGCGCGTGGTCGAGCACGACGAAGTCCCGCTCGGGCTCGAAGCCGGTGCGCCGCAGGTGATAGGCGGCGGCCAGACCGGCCTGACCTGCGCCGATGACGACCACATCGACCGCTCGCGCGCTTACTCCGGTGTCGTTCACGCTTCTACCAACCCGGCCGGGTTCCGGGATCTTCCCGTCGGACGCCGCACTGTGAGCCACCCGACGAAGCCGCCCGGGTGGCCGCCCGCGACCGGCCGCCGACACCGTCACGGCGGGTCGGGATCCGGTCCCCGACGTCACCGTGCGCGAGAGCCCGTCGCGCCCGCAACACCTGCGGGGTGCACGGGAACCGCACCACCCCGCGGCGGCCTCGATCGCGCGGAATCCGGCGTATGGGAGAGGATTGAGGCATGTCCGATGCCTTCACCACGCAGGTCCTGAACATCTCCTCCGGTACGTCGGAGACGGTCGTCGACCTCACCCGCGACTGCGAGGCCTTCCTCCGCGAGGTCGCGGCGGGCCGCGACGGTCTCCTGAACGTCTTCGTCCCCCACGCCACCGCCGGAATCGCCATCATCGAGACGGGCGCCGGCAGCGACGACGACCTCCTCACCGCGCTGCACTCCCTGCTCCCCGCGGACGACCGCTGGCAACACCGGCACGGCAGCCCCGGCCACGGCCGCGACCACGTCCTGCCCGCCTTCGTCCCGCCGCACGCGACCCTGCCGGTGGTGGACGGAAGCCTGGAGCTGGGGACTTGGCAGTCGGTGTGCCTCGTGGACACGAACAGGGACAACCCCAACCGTCACGTGCGGTTGAGCTTCCTGGGATGAGCTGGATCGTCCTGGGGGTGGCCGTCGGCTGCTGGGAGTGCGTCGGCTGTCGCGGTGGAAGGCGCCACGTCCTCCCTTGAGCGGCAGCGTGACGACGTTCTCACGGCTGCGGAAGCGGTCGGGGGACATCATCGGCTGGGCGGACGACTGGGAGGTCCCGGGAGCCACCGATTCCGTGCGGCGGCCCCCGTCCCGGAACCGCCGAAGTCCGGTGCGGGGAGGCGTGGTTCAGCGGGTGGGGGGCGACGGGTGAAGACGGCCGCGCTATCGTGAGGGCTCGGCTGGGCGGGTGGGACGGGCGGTCCGCACCGTAACCCCGGCCGGGTCACGCGCTCCGCGCGGACCACCTCCGGGGTCGTCCTCCGGCTGCCGGGGGACCTGGGTCATCGAACGGTCGTGGCCGTGCGCCATGCCGTGTTGCGGAGCTGCCTGCGTCCTCGCGCCGGCGGTTCTCTCCGGTCTCGGCATGCCGTGCGTCCACGGGCATCTCTCCGCATGTCATGCCCGACGACCACAGGAAGGCCCTCCCGTGCACGCCTCCGCCCCTGAGGAGACCGTCGCCCCCGCACCCCGGCCGGCTACTCGCTCTCGCTTCCTGTCCTGGATCCCCGGACTGCTGTACGACACCGCGTTCCGCCGCTACTGGACGGCGCAGACGGTGTCGTACCTCGGCGACCAGGTGTCCGCCCTCGCCATCCCCCTCATCGCCGTCACCGTCGTGCACGCCGACGCGGCCCAGATCGGCTATCTCGGTGCCGCGGTCTGGCTGCCGCACCTCCTGTTCGGGCCCTGCGCCGGACTGTGGGCGGACGGTCGCAGGCACCGCCGCCGTGTCATGATCGCCGCCGACCTGGGCCGCTTCACCCTGCTCCTCGGTCTGCCCCTCGTGTACGCCCTCGGCACGCTGACGTTCACCGTCCTCTTCACGGTGGCCTTCGGCGTCGGCCTGCTGTCGGTACTTTTCGAGGTGTGCAATCCGCCGCTGTTCAAGGCGCTGGTGCCGCCGGGCGATTACGTGGCCGGCAACGCGCTCGGCAGCGGCAGCCGGGCCATGGCGAAGGTCGTCGGGCCCAGCGCCGGTGGCTTTCTGGTACAGCTGTCTTCCGCGCCGATCGCTCTGCTCGTGGACGCGCTGTCGTACCTCGTCTCGGCGGTCTTCCTGGCCCGTATCGCCCCGCAGGAGGCGCCGCCCTCGCAGAACCGCGTACGACTGCGGACAGCAGGCCGGTTCATTGTCCGCTCCCGGGCCATCCGGGCGGCGCTGGCCGCCACGGCCACGCTCAACTTCTTCTGCTTCGTCACCACCACCCTCTTCGTCCTGTACGCCACCACCACCCTGGGCCTCGGCGCGGGGCTCCTTGGCACGGTGCTGGGCGCGGGAGCCGTCGGCGCGGTGGTGGGGGCCGTCTCCGCGACCCCGCTCACCCGCCGTCTCGGGGTGGGCCGGACCCTTCTGCTCGGCTGCCTGGCGACCCCCGCTCCACTGCTGTTGATCCCCGCGGCCCACGGGTCCGGACCCGCGGTCCTGCTCATGCTCGTCGGCGCCCAGTTCGGCTCGGCGATGGGCGTCATCTGGATCGACGTCACCGCAGCCACCCTGCTGACCTCGCTGGTCCCGGATGCCATGCGGTCCAGTGTGTTCGGCGCCTACCAGGGCGTGAACCTCGGTATGCGGCCACTCGCCGCGCTGCTCTCGGGTGCTCTCGCCGGACCACTGGGACTACGGGCCACGCTGTGGATCGCGGCGGCCGGGGCGCTCACCGCCTGCCTGTGGATCCTGCCCTCGCCACTGTCCCGCAGGACCTTGCCTGCAGCGGGCCGGGAGGTGTGAGTGGCGCGACCCGTGTCCCGAAGTGCCGCTCAGAGTGCCTGTGACAGTGCCGTTCTGGCTGTCCTCGCGTGGTTAGTGTGACCACACCGATCGATGATCGCCCTCGCACACACCCTCCCCCCGGGACGTCCGCCCACGTCCACCCATGTCCGTCCGCAACCGCCGAAGCAGGGAGACCGGGACGACAGACCGGCTCCCTGCCGGCTCTGTGGTCATCGCCCGTCCGTCACCGCCCTCATGGAGATTTCCGTGACACCAGCAGATCCCGGACATTTCCTCGACACCTTCCTGCGCCAGGCAGCCGCGACCCCCGACCTCCCCGCGGCAGAACTCGGCGACCACCACCTGACCCACGCCGAATTCACCGCCCGCGTCAGCGGCTCGCGGACGGCGAGGCCGGCAGCGCCCGCCCCGTGAGCCTGCGTGAGCGCCCGGCCGCGCGGTCCTCCTCACCCATGAAAGGCACCCCTGTGAGACCGTTCGCCACCGACACCCTGAACCTCCTCAGCGACCGCGAGCTGGAAGTGCTCGGCCATCTCGCCGAGGGACACACCTACACCTCCATCGCGCGCCGGATGAACCTGAGTCCGCACACGGTGGACACCTATTTGCGCCGTATCCGCGGCAAGGCGGGCGTCAGCAACCGGGCGCACCTGATGCTGCTGGCCCTGCAGGCCACCCGGCTCCACGAGTTCGGTCTCACACAGATCTGAGTCTCTCCACCTGTAGGAAGGCCGGGGGCGTAGGCGGTGTTCACCGTCACCGCCCCCGGCCTTCCTACAGCGCGTCCCCCGGGTGACACGATCTCAGCCGGCCACCAGCGCCGGCCGTCCCCTCCGTTCGACCTCCTGGCGCACCAACGGCAGCAGCGACCTCCCGAACTCCTCGGCGTCCCGCAGCGGTTCGTAACCACGCAGCAGGAATGTGGTCACGCCGATGTCGACGTAGTCCAGCAACGCCTGCGCCACGGTCTCCGGAGTGCCCACCAGGGCGGTGGAGTTGCCGGCCGCTCCGGTGGCGGCCGCAGGCGCCGTCCACAGGGCGCGATCGTGCCGCTCGCCCATCGCGGCAGCGGCCAGCAGCCGCTGTGATCCGGTGTTCTCCGGGCTCGCCGACGGGCCGAGCGGCAGCGGCGGACGGCTGCGGTCGAAGAAGGAACCCGCGGTCCCCCGCTGCCGGATGGTGTCCAGAATGCCGTAGGCCCGCTCCCAGGCCTCGTCCTCGGTCCGGCCGAGGATCGGCCGGAACGACACACTGATCCTGGGCGGCTCGGCACGTCCGGCCGCCCGGGCCGCGGCCTGTACGGCGGCGATCTGCTCGGCGGTCTGCGCCAACGGCTCGCCCCACAGCGCGAACACATCCGCGTGCCGGCCGCCGACGCGCAGGGCAGCGGCCGACGAGCCCCCGAAGTACAGCGGCACACGCGGCCGTTGCAGGGGCCGGACCTCGGAACGGAAGTCGTCGAAGCGGTAGAAGCGGCCCTCGTGGCCGAAGCCGTCCGGCTCGCCCCACGCGCCCTTCAGCACGTCGAGGAACTCGTCCGTACGGGCGTAGCGGTCGTCCTTGTCCAAATAGTCCCCGTCGCGCCGCTGTTCGGCGTCGTTTCCGCCGGAGATGACGTGAACGGCGAGCCGGCCGCCGCTGAAGTGGTCCAGAGTGGCGAAGGACCGGGCGGCCATGGTGGGCTCCACCACACCCGGACGGTGGGCCAGCAGCAGACCGAGGCGCTCGGTGCGGGCCGCCACATAGGCGGCGATCTGCGCGCCGTCGGGCGAGCTGGAGCTGTGGCCGATGAGCACGCGGTCGAACCCGGCGTCCTCGTGCACGCGTGCAGAGCGCAGCGTGAACTCCGGGTCCACGTCGGGCCCGTGCGGACCGCTCTCGGAGTCCTTGGCTCCGATCATTCCGATGAATTCGATAGGCATGAGGGTCTCCACTTCGTGTGGTGGGGTTGTCAGGGGATGGAGACCCGGGCGGCGCCCGGGTCCCGGCCGCCGGTGCGCGCCGCCACGAGGGCGGTCCGGTCGAGCTTGCCGTGCGGGGTGACCGGGAGCCGATCGAGATAGTGCAACGCCTGCGGCAGCATGTGGACGGGCAGCCGCCCGGCGAGCAACTCTCGTACCCGCGCCGGAGGGAGCGTGTCGCGGTCCGCGACGACGAAGGCGGCGAGTGCGGGTGTGCGGCCGGCGTCGTCGACCAGGCAGGCGGCTCCGAGCACCCCGGGCAGCGCCCGCAACGCGGCTTCCACCTCGCCGAGTTCGATGCGGAAGCCGCGCAGTTTCACCTGGCCGTCCATCCGGCCGACGTAGTGGAGGAAGCCCTCGGCGTCGGCGACCGCCCAGTCGCCGCTGCGGTAGCGGCGACCGCCGCCCTCGGGGTCCTGGGGGAAGCGCTCCGCGGTCAGTTCGGGCCGGCCGAGATAGCCGTGGCTCACGCCGGCACCGCCCACCCACAACTCGCCACGCTCTCCCGGTGGGACCGGACGGCCGGTCTCGTCACGGAGTTGGACGTCCAGATGTCCCAACGGTCGTCCGATCGGGGTGCGTCCGGGACCGGCCTCGCGGAGTATCTCCGGGGTCAGCCGACAGTGGGTGACGTGCACCGTGGTCTCGGTGATCCCGTACATGTTGGTCACCGCCGCGCCGGGTGCGACGCCGGCCGCCCACCAGCGGCGGATGTCGTCGGGGACCAACGCCTCGCCGCCGAGGACGACATGGCGCAGCGCGGGCAGCCGCAGACCGCTCGCGGTGGCCTCGGTGACCAGGTTGCCGAACGCGGAGGGCACCTGGTCGAGCACGGTGACCCGTTCGGCCGCCAGCAGGGCCGCGAAGGCGTCCGGATCCGTGGCAGTCTCCTGGTCGACCACGACCGCCCGGCCGCCGTACAGCAGGGCGCCCCAGATCTCCCAGACACTGAAGTCGAAGCTCCACGAGTGGAACAGGGACCACACGTCGTCGGCCCCGCTGCCGAAGAGCGGCACGGCCGCGTCCAGCAGGGCGAGGACCTGGGCGTGCCCGACGACGCACCCCTTGGGGACGCCGGTGGAGCCGGAGGTGTAGATGATGTAGGCCGTGTCGGGTGGGAGCACTGCGGAGCCGGGCACGGGCGGCCGGGCGGCGAGCCGGAGCGGTCCCAGTTCCGCCAACGGTGTCTCGTCGGGTGCCAACGCCCCGTCGGTGACGACGAGTTGGGTGCCGGAGTCCTCCAGGAGGTGGCGCCGCCGTTGTTCCGGGTAGCCGGGGTCTATCGGCAGATAGGACGCTCCGGCCCCCAGGATGCCGAGGAGCGCGGCCAGGGCGTGCCGGGAGCGGCCCGCGCGCAGCGCAACCGGCTGCCCGGGAGCCACCCGGTCGCGCAGGGCACGGGTGACGATGGCGGCCTGCTCGGCCAACTCGCCGTAGGTGAGCGGGCCGTAGGCGTCCGTAACGGCGGTACGGGCGGGTCCGCGGGCGGCCACCGCCCGGAAACGGGAGTCGAGGCGGTCGGTGGGGGCGGGGCCGCCTGCGCGGCGGGGCGGGGTCATACGGCGTCTCCGATCCGGGCACGCGTGCCCGCGGCGGCCTGGCCGTCACGGGCCGCGGTGAGGGCGTGGGTGAGATAGCTGGCAACGTCGTCGGGGGTCGTTCCGCGGCCGAAGACCCGGTCCGCGCCTATCTCGGCGGCCATCGCCGGATCGAAGCGCGGTCCGCCGACCACGAGCAGCGGCCGGGTGCGGCCCGCGAAGGCCACGTCCAGTTCCGCGCCGAGTTCGCGCACATTGGCCAGGTGGGCGTCGCGCTGGGTGACGGCCTGGGAGACCAGGACGGCGTCGGCGCCCTCGCTCACCGCCCGGCGCGCCAGGTCGGCGACCGCGACCTGCGCGCCGAGGTTCACCACGCGCATCGAGTGGTAGTACTCAAGGCCCTTCTGGCCCGCGAAGCCCTTGATGTTGAGGATGGCGTCGATGCCGACGGTGTGGGCGTCGGTGCCGATACAGGCGCCCACCACGACCAGTTCTCGGCCCAGGCGCCCGTGCAGCGTCTCGTCGACCTCCTGGGCGGACAACAGCGGGTACTCCCGCTCCATGACGTCCACCGAGTCCAGTTCCACCCGGTGCACGACGGGGCCGTAGACGACGAAGAAGGTGAACTCGGCGCCGACCGGGCGGGCGTGCACCAGCAGCGGGCGCTCCAGGCCCATCCGGCGGGCCAGTTGGAGAGCGGTCGCCTCGGCGAGCGGCCCGTGCGGCAGCGGGAGGGTGAACGAGAGCTGAACCATGCCGTCGTCGGTCGTGTCGCCGTAGGGGCGGACCGCGAGCGGTGGACCGGCGGGTGTGGTCATGGCTGGTCTTCTCCTTCGCCTTCACAGTCGAAGTCCGCGGACTTCTCCAGCAGTTCGGTAGCGGGATTGCGGTATCCCGGGGCCCGTTCGGCGACTCCGTCCCGGCCGCGGCCGCCGTCGACGGGCCGGCGCATGCCGCCGAAGGTGCCCGCGGCGATGGCGTCCAGCAGGCCGCGGTCGCAGATCCGCTCCAGCAGGTCGACGGCCTCGCGCAGCACGTGGTCGGCACGGCGGGCGATCATCCCGCCGGGGGCGGGGCGGAAGTCCTCCTCCAGGGCGCCGGCGGCCTCCCTCACATAGCGGACGTTCTGCAGCGCCAGGTCCCGGTCGGAGAGGAACGGTGTGACGACCGCCTCGGTCATCATGCCGACGAGCAGGATGTCCTGCCGGGTCAGCGCACCGGCCAGGTTGAAGAACCCGTTGAGCAGGTAGCCGCGGAAGACGTCGCCCGTCATGTGCCGGGTCGGCGGCATCCACTTCAAGGGGGCGTCGGGGAACAGCTCACGGGCCAGCAGGGCGTGGGACAACTCCATGCGGAACGAGTCCGGCAGGTCCGGATCGATCTCGAAGGCGTGGCCGAGGCCGAGTTGGGCATCGCTGAGCCCGGCCTCCTTGCCGAAGTACTCGTTCAGTAGCTGACTGGCCGTCACGGTGTGTGCGGCCTGTACGGCGTCGGCGGTGGTGAGGTAGTTGTCCTCGCCGGTGTTGATCACGATGCCCGCGCGTGCGTGCAGTTGGCGGGAGAAGCGTTGGTCGACGAAGGTGCGGACGGGGTTGATGTCGCGGAAGAGGATGCCGTACATCGAGTCGTTGAGCATCATGTCGAGGCGTTCGAAACCCGCCAGGACGGCGATCTCCGGCATGCACAGCCCCGACGCGTAGTTGGTCAGGCGGATGTAGCGGCCGAGTTCGGCGGAGACCTCGTCGAGCGCGGCCCGCATCAGGCGGAAGTTCTCCTGGGTGGCGTAGGTGCCGGCGTAGCCCTCGCGGGTGGCGCCGTGGGGCACGTAGTCGAGCAGCGACTGCCCCGTGGAGCGGATGACCGCGATGACGTCGGCGCCGCCGCGGGCCGCGGCGGCCGCCTGGCGGATGTCCTCGTAGATGTCGCCGGTGGCCACGATCAGGTAGACGAGCGGTCCGCGGGCCCCGCCCCATCGACTCACCAGGCGTTCGCGTTCCCGGCGGCGGGTGTCGATGACGCTCAGTCCGCCGGCCATGGCCCGGTGGGCGGTCCGCACGGCCGCGGTGGCCTCGGCCCCCTCGGGCAGCCGGAAGGA
Source organism: Streptomyces sp. NPDC091209 (assembly GCF_044757755.1). Taxonomy (NCBI): domain Bacteria; kingdom Bacillati; phylum Actinomycetota; class Actinomycetes; order Kitasatosporales; family Streptomycetaceae; genus Streptomyces; species Streptomyces sp. NPDC091209. The sequence continues at coordinate 295,644 of NZ_JBIVVR010000005.1, forward strand.
CACGTCCCGGGCGGTGGCTCGGGCGGCGAGGTCGGTGAGGTCACGGCCCGCGCCGGTGCGCAGCGCGTGCCACACCGGCAGGGCGACACCGTGTTCGAGACCGACCTGGTCGCGTACGGCGTCCACCAGGCGGTTGGCCCAGGGGATGCCCTCGGCATCGGCGCCGGAGAGCCCCGCCAGGCGCAGCGCGGCCCGTTCGACGGCGACGGTGGTGTGGGACCGTGCGAGGTCCACCACCGGGCGCCCGGCGCGAACCGCCAACTCCCGTGCACGGCTCACCAGCTGAGGATCGAGCCCGAGCTTGCCGGTGGGGGTGGCGGGCCGGTGGGCGACGGAGTCGAGGGCGGAGCGGGACTCAGCGGACCGGGACACGGCCGGGGCCCCGACCGAGGTGTCCTCGCGGCGCAGCCGCCGGTCGAACAGCCCCCGCACACCCGGGTTCGTGCGCACGAGGTCCAGCGCCTGCTGGGCGTGTCCGGGCTGGTAGCCGTTGCCGATGAGCATGGTGACGTCGGCCCGCAGGCCCTCGGCGCCGAGCGCGGCGGCAGGGAAGGACGTCGCCATGGAGAAGAAGATCACGGTGCCGCCGTCGCGGGTGGCGAGAATCGCCGCGTGTTCGCAGCCGGGGACATCGGTGCAGACCACGGTGATGTCGACCGGGCCGCCACAGTCCGCCAGGCGCTCGCCGAGCGCGACCGCGTCGCGGGCATCGGCCCGCACGACCGTGTCGGCGAGGTCGGAGCGGGTGAGCGCGGCCTCTTCGGCCGCGTCGGGCACGACCCCCACGAGACGGCGGGCACCGGCCCGGCGGGCCGCCGCGAGGGCCAGGCTGCCGGACTTGCCGGCCGCGCCGAGTACCGCGACCGTGGGCGTGACACCGGTGCGGGCGGTGTGGTCGGCGACGGTTCGGGCGGTCAGCGCGGGTGCTCCGCACACGTCCAGGACCGCGAGGGACAGTTCGTCGGGCAGGTCGGCGGGGAGCGCGGCGGCGATCGAACGGCCGAAGAGGACGGCGTGTCCGCGGGCCGGTGCCCGCTCGCTCAGCCCGTCCCAGTCGCGCAGCCCGTCGGTGAGCGTCAGCGGGGTCAGGGTGAGCGAGACCAGGCTCGCCACCCGGTCGCCCGGCTTGAGGCCCAGCGGGGAGCGCGGTCCGGTCTCGGCCACGGTGCCGATCAGCATTCCGCCGGAGCCGGTCACCGGGTTGTGCATCTTGCCGCGTTCGCGCACGATGCGGCACACCGCCTCGCGCACGGCCTCCCCGTCACCGCCGTGGGCCTCGTGGAGCTGGCGGTAGGAGGCCGCGTCGAGGTTGAGGTGCTCGACGTCGACGCGCACCTCGTCCTCGTGCAGCGGGGCGTCGGGGTCGAGCCGGCGGGCGGCCTGGGGCAGCACCCCGGCCGGTTCCACGACCCGGTGCAGTCCGAGGGGCGAGCTCGGCTCGCGAGCGGCGCCGTTCACCGGTCGTCCCCCGGCTGCCACTGCGCCCAGTGCGCCTGCCCCGCCTCGGGCAGGGTGTGCAGCGGGTCGTAGTAGTGGTGGACGCGGCGCAGTGCCTGCGGGTCGCCGTGCTCGACCGAGGTCAGGTAGTTCTTCGACCAGTCGGAGATGCCGAGTTCGCGGTCGTAGCCCTCGGCCTGGTGCACCCAGCGCTTGCCGACATAGGGCACGTCGCAGACCAGGCGGGGGGTGGCGAAACCGGGCAGGTAGCCCATGATGGCGTGCTGCAGGCGCTGGGCCTCGGCGAGTGGGAGCCGCCAGTGCTCGGCGGACGGCACGATGTCGCAGAGGTAGAAGTAGTACGGCGTGATCTGGGCACTGTCGAGGAGCGCGAAGCACAGGTCGAGCAGGGCCTCGGGCGTGTGGTTGACGCCGTGCAGGAGGACGCCCTGGTTGCGTACGTCGCGCAGTCCGGCCGCGAGCAGTGCGCGGGACGCCTCGGCGACCAGGGGGGTGACCTGCTGGACGTTGTTGGCGTGGGTGTGCATGGCCAGGGAGACACCGCGCACGGACGCCTTGGCGGTGAGTTCGGCCATGCCGTCGAGGACATCGGGGGCGAGCCAGTGCTGGGGCAGTCCGATCAGGCCCTTGCTGGCGAGCCGGATGTCGCGCACGTTGTCCAGGTCGAGCAGCCGGTCGACGAACGAACGCAGCCGCGGCCAGGGCACGTTGGCGACGTCCCCGCCGGAGACGACGACGTCGCGGACCGCGGGGGTGGCCTTGAGATAGGCGATCATCCGGTCGAGGCGGTCGGTGGGGCGCAGTACGAAGCGGTACTTGTCGACCTGTGGGGTGGAGGTGCCGACCAGGTCCATGCGGGTGCAGTGCCCGCAGTACTGGGGGCAGGTGGTGACGAGTTCGGCGAGGACCTTGGTCGGATAGCGGTGGGTGAGCCCCTCGACGACCCACATCTCGGCCTCGTGCAGGGAGTCGCGGGAGGCGAGCGGATGGCTGGGCCACCGGGGGTGCCGGTCGCTGGCGACGGGCAGCATGTAGCGGCGGACGGGGTCGGCGTACCAGGCGGCCGCGTCGGGTGCGGTGAGCGGGGCGACGGTGTTGAGGACCTGCGGGGTGAGCAGGATCGGCATCGTCGCGAACTGCTGCTGGTCGGTGGCGAGATCGGCATAGAAGGTGTCGTCCAGTCCGGCTCCAGCCACCTCGCGCAACTGTCGTACTCCCTTCACGCAGTGCGCGCGTTGCCATTGCGGGTCGCGCCATTGCGCGGCCGTGACGTGCCGCCAGGCGGGGAAACGGCGCCAGTCGGGTTCGATCGCCTCGTGGCGCCGGTAGCCGTAGGGCTGGGTCGGTGCGTCGACCGCCTCCAGGGCGAGCGGCGGGGATGCGGTTCTCACGGATGCCTCGGTTTCTCCCGGCCGCGGGCGGCGGGTGGATCGGGGGCGGGCGCCGTGCGCCGCCGGGCGGTGGCGCACGCGGGTGTGCGGCGCCACCGGTAAGTCGTGGACTGATGACCCGTCAGTCGGTGAGGGCGTACACGAGCGTGCCGTCGCGGTCCGGGCGGCGGTCGAACCCGGCTCGTTCCATGACCCGTTGGGAGGGAACGTTGTCGGCGGTGGTGGTGGCGAAAACGGTGTCGACACCCGGGTCGCCGAGCGCCCGGTGGGCGAGCGCCGCCAGGGCCTCGGTGGCATAGCCCCGGCCGCGGGCGTCGGGGTGCAGGTCGAAGCCGATCTCGACCGACCCGTCCTGCGGCGGGCCGTGGAAGCCCATGCCGCCGACGACGAGGCCGTCCTCCTGCCGGATAAGCGCGTACATGCCCCAGCCGGGGCGGTGCAGCCCGGCCGCGTGGGCTCGCACGAGCAGACCCGCAGCCTCCTGGGAGCCCTCTCCGGGCGTGCCGCCGAGCCAGTCCAGGCCGGCGGCGCGCCCCTCCTTCAGCTCTTCGGCCTCGGCGGGCTGCACCTCGCGCAGCCGAAGACGGTCGGTGGCGAGGGCGGTGGGCTTGATCACTGGTTCTCCTGAGGGATGTTGAGGGGTACGGCGAGAGGTGCGACGGCATCGAGCGCGTCCAGCAGGCGGCGCTGCTGCGGCGCTTCGCCGACGGAGATCCGCAGATGACCGGCGAGACCGAAGCGGCCGGCGTCGCGGACGAGGATCCCGTGGTCCTGTTCCAGCAGCCGTTCGGCGGCCGCGGAGTCGGACACCGGCACGGCGAGGAAGTTGGTCACGGAGGGCAGGGCAGGCCGGCCGCGCGCGGCGAGGCCGGCACGGAACCGCTCGCGGGCCACCGCGTTGTCCCGCCGTACGCGCTCCAGGTGGCCGCGGTCGGCGAGCGCGGCGACCGCGGCGGCCTGCGCGGCCCGGTTGACGCTGAACGGCATGGTGCCCTGGACGTCACGCAGCCGTGCGACCAGATCGGCACGGCCGACGGCGTAGCCGATACGCAGCCCGGCCAGACCGTGCGCCTTGGAGAAGGTGCGCAGGGCCAGCACCGGTGCGCCGCTGTCGAGATAGTCCAGGACCTGCGGGGTGCCGGGCGGGGCGAAGTCCAGATAGGCCTCGTCCACCACGAGCGGGGTGCCGGTGGCGCCGGCGCGCTCGACCAGCAGGTCGAACGCGCCCCGGTCCAGGACGCCGCCGGTGGGGTTGTGAGGATTGCAGACGTAGGCGATACCCGCCGTGCCGAGGGCATCGGCCAGAGCGGCGACGTCCGGTGACGGGACCTCGCGGCAGCCGCGTCCGACGTTCTCCAAGCAGATCCGGTAGCCGGGGAAGGTGCCCGCGGTGGTGACCCCGGGGCGCTGCCGGTCGCCGAGGGACAGCGCGCTCAGCAGGACGAGTTCGTCGCTGCCATTGGCGACGGCGACCTCGTCGGCCCGTACGCCCAGCAGTTCGGCGATGGCCCCGGCGGGCGCGGCGCGCGTGGGGTCGGGGTAGACGCCGGTGGCATCGATCGCCTCGTGGGCCGCGCGCAGGGCATGCGGGCTCGGGCCGTAGGGGCTCTCGGACAGATGCAGCCTCAGCACCGTGCGGGGCACGGCGGGGGCGGTCACCGTGCACCGCCGAGCAGCAGACCGAAGCAGTAACTCCCGGGCTCCGCCGCCAGAGTGAGGAAGCGGTGCTCGGCGCCGGCCGGGACGCGCAGCAGCGCGGGCGAGGTCAGCTCGTGCCGCTCGCCGTCGACGAGGACCTCGATGCGCGCGCCGCCGGCGTTGGGCGAGACGAGGAAGTAGATCTCGTCGACCTGGTGCCGGTGCGGGTCGGCCACAGGCCTGCCGACGAGGTGGGTGATGGAGCCGCCCGCGAGCTCGACCGGGACGCCGCCGAACATGTCGGCGGTGAGGTAGAAGGGCGCCGGGTCGTGATGCCCGGCCACCGGAAGGAAGCGCGGTATGTCGGTGCGGACCTCCGCTCCTTGGGGGCGGGCGGTGCCGTTCGGCGTCTCGGTGGTCATCGGGGGGCCTTTCGTCGGTCGAGGGGGCCGGAGGGTCGGCGGGCGCCGAGCTCGTGGGAGCGCAGGCTGCGTTCGCCGGGGCCCGCGGGAGCGGGGGCGAAGGTGTAGGTGAGCGCGTCGAGGGCCTGGTCGAGCACGTCGACCATCGCGGCGTGGGTGGCGGCGATGCCCCACAGGACCGCCAACTCGCCACTGGCGACACCTGGTTCGACGAGGGTGCCGGGCCGCACCCGGGTCTCGTAGCCGTCGAGGCCGGGCAGGGCGAGTGCGTCGGCGACCCCGTCCACGCGGGTCAGCAGACCGCCGTCGGCGGGTGTCGGCACGGCGCGGGCGAACACCACCCGGTCCTGCGGCACCCATGTCGTGGGCGCTGGTCCGCCGAGCGCGAGGCCGGCCGCCAGGGCCACCGGGTCCAGCCCGCCGGCGAGCCGCCCGAGCCCGGCCTGGAAGCCGCCCAGGCGTCCGTTGACCTCGATCAGCCGCGGGCCGTCCGCCGTCAGCTTGACCTCGGTGTGGGTGACGCCCGTGCGCACACCGAGCGCCTCGACCGCACGGCCGGCGAGGTCTGCCACGGCAGCCTGCTCGTCGGCCGCGAGCGGGGCCGGCCAGTAGTGCCCGACCTCCCGGAAGGGCGGCGCCAAAGGGAACTTTCCGGTGACCGCCCAGTGCGTGACCCGGCCCTCGACCACCGCGCTCTCAACGGAGACATGGTCGCCGAACGGCGCGCGGTCGGCTCCTGCCAGGTACTCCTCCAGTACGAGGGCCCCCTCGCCACCGGGGCCCGCGAGCAGGCGCTCGGCAAGCGCGGAGCCGGTGGCGGCGTCGCGCACCAGATGGGTGTTGCGGCTGCCCTCGCCGCGAGCCGGTTTGAGGACGGCCGGGAGACCGACCGCGGTGAGCGCGGGCGCCCAGTCCCGGGGGGTGCGCAACAGCGCCGTGCGGACCGGGTCCACACCCCGCTCGCGCAGCCTGCGCCGCTGCTCGTACTTGTCCGTCAGCAGTCGTACCGTCGCCGCGTCGTGGTACGGCAGCCCGAGCCGCGCGGCGAGTTCCGCCGTGACGGCCAGCCTGCGCTCGCTGTAGGTGAGCACGGCGGCCGGACGGTGCGCGCGCAGCCGTGTCGCGGCCTCGTCGAGATCGGCCGCGTGGTCTCCGTCGAGCTGGACCACGGCTGCCAGGTCCCTGAGCAGCGGGGCGAGTTGTTCGGTGTGGGCCGAGCGGCACACGGCGAGGACGACGTCGCCGAGCGGTTCGAGCCGGTCCACGATGTCCGCGGGCGCGACGGAACCGAAGTCGTAGACGACGGCGATGACGGGGCGAGGCATACCGGGTTCCTCAGGCGTCGATGTGGTCGGGGTCGGCTGCGAAGCGCACGCCGGACAGCACGGACGCCAGGGCGGGCGCGGCAGTCGCCTGCGGGCTCGCGGGTGCGTCCTGGTCCCCGGGTATGCCCGCGGCGCCGAACATGGCGAGCGCCGGCGCCAACCCCGCGATGTCCGCGTGGATCTGACGGTTCGCCTGCCAGACGTCCCGGTGCAGCCGGTAGCGGTCGCTGACGACCCGCTTCCCGCGTACGGCGTTGACCTGGGCGCCGTCCCGGGTGAAGCCGAACTTGCGGCACACGGCCTGCGAGCCTTCATTGCCACGTCGTACGACGGAGAAGGCGTCCTGCGCGCCCAGCCCGGCGAAGGCGAGCTCCAGGGACGCGGCGCGGGCGTGGCCGCCGAGGCCGAGTCCCTGGTGGCGCAGGCCGAGCCAGGAGGTGAGGAGCACCTCGCGGGTCGCCGCGAAGTCCCGTGCGCCGAGCGACTGGGAGCCGACGACCTCGCCGTCGTGCACCACGACCAGGTACAGAGTCCAGTCCGCGGGGCTCCAGTTGGCCATGGCGTTCCAGTGGCGTTGCAGGACGCGGCGGGCGACGGTGGCCGGATCGCCGTCCGTCCACTGCGAGAAGAAGGGCATGAAGCCCGGCGCGTGCACCCCCGTAGCGCCCAGGTCGGCGAGCGCCTCGAGATCCTGCGGGGTCGGCCAGCGCAATTCGACGAGAGGGGTGCGCACGGTGATGCCGCTCAACGGCCAGTGCTGCATGACGGATACCTCCTGGGTCGGCGGTCGGTGGTCGGTGGTCACGGGGTGGCGGCCACGGCGGCGGCATCGAGCACGGTCCCGGCGTCGGCTCCGCTCTCCGCCGGGTGCGGGTCCGGCAGGTCCGCGTCCCTCGGCAGGACGCGGCGCAGGGCCGGTCCCACCAGGGCCACGGCCGCACTTGCGGCGACCAGCAGGACGACCAGCGGCAGCCCGTGGGCATGGGGCAGTGCGATGCCGGCGAGCAGGGGGCCGGCTACCGAGCCGGTGGAGACGGCGACCGACAGCATGGCGTTGACCCGGCCGCGGGCGCGGTCGTCGGCGAGATCGTTCAGCAGCCCGGTGACGACGGGGAAGACCAGCGCCTCGCCCACCGACAGCAGGAGGACACCGGCCATGGCCAGTACGGTCGCGGCGGTTCCGTGCTGGCGTCCGGCGACCAGCACGAGGGCCCAGGCCGCCGCCCAGAGGACGCCGGTCACGCCGAGCACCGTGCTGCGCCGTACCCGCTGCACCCGTTCGCCGAGGAGAACCTGGGTGACCACGGCGACGACGATGTTGACGGCGAACGTGCCCGAGAGCCCCTCGGCGCCGACCGCCCCGCCGGCCGTGAGATAGCCGGGCAGACCGCTCCTGAGCTGCCCGTACGACACCAGCGAGCACAGCGTGAGGGTGGCCAGCAGCACCGCGAGGGAGCGCTGCCCCAGCACCTCCCGGTACCCCACCGAACCCTCCGCCGCCTTCTTGGCCCCGCCGGCGCGCTCGATGCGGGGCAGCAGCAGGAGGAAGGCGGCGCCTGCCACCAGGAAGGTGGCGCCGTCGGCGACGTACAGCGCCATGAACCGGGCCGCGCGCGAACCGGGTCCCGAGGCCGCGGCCACACCGCCGACGAGAACGCCCAGGCCGGTCATCGCGTTGAACACCGCGTAGTCGGCGGAGAAGGCGAGGCCGCGCTCGCGGGCCGTGGCGGCACCTGCGTACAGGTAGCGCATGACGGTACCCACGCCGCTGATGCCGAGGCCGTAGACGACCGCCGCGGTGAGCGCCAGCGGTGCGGTCGTGGCGACCGCGTACAGCGCGGTACCCACTCCCGCCACGCCCATGACGAGCGTGACGACCGGCCGGGGGGCGACGCGGTCGAGCACGGCTCCCCAGACGAGGCCGCCGGCCACCGCGGTCGCCGCCTGAACGGCGAGCGTGGCGGCGGGGATCCAGGACGCGAGACCGCGGACCTGGCTCAGGTAGATCCACAGGAACGGCAGGACCAGGCCGCCGCCGAAGGAATTGACCGCGTTGACGGCGAGCACCGCCCGGGTCCGGAAGGAGAACTCCCGCACTACCGCGAACGGGTTGGCGCTCATCGGGCCTCCAGCACGTAGAGCCACGAGTGCGGGGTGCCGAACGCGACCGTGCGCAGGGGGTGCAGGCCGGCCGCCGCGAACAGCTCCTCGTACGTCTCCTTGGTGTGCAGCGGAACGCCCATGAGCGCGTGCGCGAGTTCGTAGCCGAGGGAGAACACCGGCAGGGTGGCGGAGTCCTCGGCGCCGGGCCGCAGCATGGTGTCGGCGAGGACGAAGGTGCGGGCGGCCGGGAACGCCTCGCGCATCCGCGTGAACAGCTGCGGCCGGGTCTCGGGGTCGGCGAGCAGGTCGTGCAGCAGGAAGAAGCTCATCACCGTGTCCACCTCGGCGAGGGCGTCGCGATGGGCGGCACGGTGGCAGACGTCGAGGACATCGGCCTGGACCGCCCGGACCCGGTCATCGAGTCCCGCGTCGGCGATGGTGCGGTGGCCCAGTTCGGTGGCCGGTCCGCTGATGTCCAGGCCCAGGCCCCTGGTGCCGGGGCGGCCGCCGACGACCCGGCTGACCCGTGCCGAGATACCGCTGCCGAGGTCGGCGATGGTGTGGAAGTCGACGCCTTGGAGGACGTCGTCAAGAGTGCCGGCCATGAAGGAGCGGTCGTTCTGCCCCGAGCCGAGGGCGACCATCGCCTCGTCGCGCAGCAGGTCGGCACCGAACGTGGCCTCGCCGGTGGCGAGTCGGGCCGCGCCGGAGAAGAGGCCGCTGTATCCGCCGACCGCCCAGGTGAAGTAGCCGCGCATCCGGACGGTCTCGCGTCCCGCGTCGGTGAGGACCGCGGTGTCGCCGTCGTCCTCCAGACGCAGCCAGCCGCACACGGCGGCGGCCCGCAGCACCTCACGGACGACGCGCTCGCGCACCGCGGGCCCGGTCGAACGCATGAACTCCGGTACATCTAGGGTCTCTTGCTCGGCAAGTCGGTCCAGGGCGCCGAGCCGGTCCAGGGTGTGGACGACGGTGGCGGCGACGTAGCCGTTGAATGCCTGGTCGACTCCGATCGGGGCGGGAGCGCCGCCGTACCAGTCGGCGGGCAGGATGCTGGGTGGGGTGTGCAGGAGTGTCATCGTGATCCGATCTGCCGTGGATGCGGGCGGTTCTGGGGCGGGTCAGGCGGGCTGGGCCTGCGGCGGCCGGGTGACGGCGCCGAGAAGAGCGGTGAGTTCGTCGAGGAGCTGCCGCGGGTCTGCCGTGGTGGTGAGCGGTTCGTAGACGGCCAGGGCCAGCGCCCAGTGCGCGGGCCCGCCGCGCAGGCAGCAGCGCACCAGGGGCTCGTCGCGCAGCCGCATCGGCTGCCGGGCCGCCTTGAGCACCGCCTGCCGCAGCTCCTCGGGGCCGCCGTCCGGATCGTCGACGAGGAGCACGGGACGGGCGGCTGCGTCGGGCAGGATGCGGGCCTGCCAGCGGCCGCCGGGTTCGCCGAAAACGGTGCGCAGGGCCGGGTGCCGGCGCTGGAGTTCGGCGAACGCCTCACGCAGTACCTCGGGTGCCGGCGGCTCTCCCGCCCGCACGCCGGCCACAGCCGCGTTGTGGTCCCCCGAAGAGCCGTGCCGTACCAAGTCGTAGAACAGCCAGCGCTGTTCGTACGGCGTCAGGGGTCGGTACGGCCCTGCGCCGACGGCCGCGGGTCCACCGGGGCCACGGCGGCGGAAGGGGTGCCCGGGCAGGCGGACGCGGCGGCCGGGCCGGCCGAGCGTGGTGTCGACGTCGTAGCCGAGGCACCACAACCGGGCGAGCAGGGTCGCGGGCGAATGGGGATCGGCGGGGTCGAGGCCGAGCGGACCGGATGCCCCGATCCGCACCACCGGCACGGCGGGTACGGCGTCCGTACCGGCCGGTGCGTCGGCGTCCACGGCGAACGGGCCGGACTCGGTTTCGGTGGTCTCGGGGGGTCCGGCGGCCGTGCGCAGAGCGTCGGCGAGGGAGTGTTCCGCGCGGACGGCGGCTGCGGCGACGGCCCCGACCCCGGTGCCGTGCACGGCGCGTGGGGTGACGAGGCGGGTGCGCAGCCACTGCGCCAGCCCGTACTGCACAGCCACGGTCCGTGCGGCGTCCGTGTCGCCGTACTCGGCCGCCAGGCGCAGGGCCTCGGCGACCTCGGGGAGATCGACGGGGGCACCCGTGAGGGGTGTTCCGTCGAGCAGGAGCAGGGGCCCGTCGCCCGGAGCGCGTGCGGGGGTGGGCTCGGCCGCCTTCTTCTCCCGCAACAGGAGCGCGAGTTCGACGGGCGAAGTGCCGACCACGGCGTCCCGGCAGGCGAAGCGTTCGCGGCCGGTCGCCAGGGTCAGGGCGACGCCGTCCAGGTCGGCGTCCGGCGTGTGCTCCAGCCATACGGCGAGGTTCTCGCGCAGTTCGGCCAGTGCCCCGGGGTCACGGGCGGACAGCGCCAGTACGCGCGGAGGGTTCTTCGGTGCGGTCACCGCGGGTCACATCCCTTTCGGTCGGGGGAAGCGGGCGGGCGACGGGACGGCCGCCTGCTGCACCACGATGTGTGCGTTGGTGCCGCCCACGCCGAAGGAGCTGACCCCTGCCGTGCGCGGTCTGCCTGCCTCCTCGGTCCAGGGACGGCCCTCACTCAGGAGGGTCAACCGCGAAGCGGGTCCGCTCAGTTCGTCGATGGGGTCGCCCACGTTCGGAGTGCCCGGCAGCCGGCCGTGGTGCACGGCGAGTACGGCCTTTATGAAGCCGGCGATGCCCGCCGCGGTGTTGCAGTGCCCGATCGACGCCTTGACGGAGCCGACGGCCACGGGTGGTCCGTCCGGTCCGAGGGCGTCGGCCAGAGCGGTCGCCTCTATGGCGTCGCCGAGCCGGGTGCCGGTGCCGTGCGCCTCCACGAAGCCGACGTCGGCGCCGCTGACACCCGCGGCGGCGAGCGCGTCGCGGATGACGCGCGCCTGGCCCTCGACGCCGGGTGCCGAGTAGCCGATGCGGGCCTTGCCGTCGTTGTTGACGGCGCTGCCGCGGATGACGGCGTACACCGGGTCGCCGTCCCGCTCGGCGTCGGCAAGGCGGCGCAGCAGGACCGCTCCGGCGCCGAAGCCGCCGACCGTGCCGGACGCCTTTTGGTCGAAGGGGCGGCACACACCGTCGTTCGCGTAGAGGAAGCCGGGGCGGTAGCGGTAGCTGCCGTCGAAGGCCGGGTCGAGGGAGACCGCGCCGGCGAGGGCGTAGTCGCTGCTGTGGGCGAGCAGGCTGCGACAGGCCAGGTGGACCGCGTACAGGCCGGTGGAGCAGGCGGTGTCGAGCAGCAGGGCCTCGCCCCACAGGTCGTGCAGGTAGGCGAAGCGGGAGGCGACGAACGTGGGGTCCGCGTTGACGACGTCGTCGACGCGGGCCTCGGGGTCGGTGCCGATGACCTTGGCGCAGCCGGCGTAGAGGCTGGTGCGGGAAGCGATCTCGGACAGCCGCAGGGAGGCGTCTTCCACAGCGGACCACAGCGCTTCGTGCAGCACTCCCTGCTGGGGGTCGCCGTGGCTGAGGTCGTCCTCGCTGAAGCCGAGGAGGTCGGCGTCGTAGCGCGAACCTTCGGCGCACATGCCCCACCGTGCCACCCGCCGTTGCCCGCCCGGCAGTTCGGTGACGACCGGGCCGGGGCCTTCGGCGAAGCTGTCACGGTCCTGACGCAGGTTGTCCCAGAAGGCGGCCAGGTCGGACGCGCCGGCGAAACGGGCGGCCATGCCGACGACGGCGATCGCGTCGTCGCTCGCCCGCGTCGGCCGGGTCGCGGATCTCGCGGCGGACCGGTCGCCGACGCCGGGTCGGGCAGGGGCGGGGGAGGCGGGCCGGGCGCCGGCCTCGTCGCCGCCGAGGAGCCGGGTCTGGGCGCGGACCGTGGTGTGCCGCAGCAGGTCGCCGATGGAGGGACGGGTACCGGTGGCGCGGCGCAGCGCGGCCTGGAGCCGAACGAGCAGCAGTGAATGTCCGCCCACGTCGAAGAAGTTGTCGTCGGGGCCGAAGGCCCGCCCTCCGAGGATCTCGCCCCACACGCCGTGCACCGCCGCATGCAGGCCGGCTGAGGGGGGCGCGGGTACCGGTGCGGCGGGCGGGGGTTCTGCCGGGGCCGGTGCGGAGGCGATCCCGGGCTGCGGCAGGCGCGCCCGGTCGATCTTCCCGTTGGGGGTGAGCGGGAGTTCGCCCAGGGCCAGGAGGTGGGTCGGGACGGCGAAGGCGGGCAGGCTCGCCCGCAGGTGGCGCATCACCTCCGGGTGGCTGCCGGGCCGCGCGAGCACGGCGTAGCCGACGATCTCCTTCTCGTCGCGGTCGTTGCGGCGGCTGGTGACGAAAGCTGCCGTGACGTCCGGGTGAGCGCGCAGCACCGATTCGACCTCGCCCAGCTCGACCCGCTGGCTCCTGATCTTGATCTGGTTGTCCTGCCGCCCGATGAACTCCAGCCGGCCGTCGGCGGTGCGCCGCACCCGGTCACCGGTGCGGTAGAGCCTGCCCCCGGTCCCGGGGCCGAAGGGGTCGGCGCAGAACCGCTCCTCGGTGAGCGTCGGATCCCCGAGGTAGCCGAGCGCGACACCGGACCCGCCCAGGACCAACTCGCCCGGCATGTACGGCGGGGCGGGCACGAGTGTGCCCTCGAAGACGATGTGGACGTGGGTGCCGGGGACGGCATCACCGATGGGGAGGGTGCGGGCGCCCTCCGGCACCTCCTCGATGGCGCACCAGGTGGAGGTGAACGAATTCTCCGTGGGGCCGTAGCTGTGCAGCAGGGTGCCGGGACGGGCCCAGCGCAGGGCCTTGCGCAGATGGGGCACCGACACGAGCTCGCCGCCGAAGTACACCCGCCGCAGCGTCTGCAGCAGGTCGGGGGCGTCCTCGATGATGCGGTTGAGGAGCGGGGTGGTGACCAGCAGTGTGGTCACGCCCAGTTCACGGACGGCGGTGCGCAGGGCCGGTGGGTCGAGGACGAGTTCCTTGTCCAGGACGGCGAGCCGGGCTCCATGGGTGAGGGCGCCCCAGATCTCGTACGTCGCGCCGTCGAAGTTCAGCGGCGAGAGGTGGGAGACGGTGTCGTCGGGGCCGAGCGGCAGGAAGTCCGGCTGGTGCATCAGGCGGGTCACGCCGCCGTGGTGCAGCAGGACTCCCTTGGGGCGGCCGGTGGTGCCGGAGGTGTACAGGACGTTGAGCACGCTGTCCGCGGTGAAGGCCACGGCGGGCGGATCGACGGCCCGCTCGGCGGCGGCCGCGGAGATGTCCTGCATTCTGTGGATCGCCAGGCCGTCCGGCATCGCATCGGCCGGAACGGACTCGGCGATGACGAGGCGGGGGCGGGCGTCCTCCAGGACCAGCGCCAGCCGGGCCGGCGGGTGCTCCGGGTCGAGCGGCAGATAGGCCGCTCCCGCCATGGCGACGGCGAGCATCGCCGTCACGGTGTGCGCGCCGGGACGCAGCAGCAGCGCGACCAGGTCCCCGTCCCGCACACCGGCTTCGTCGCGAAGCCAGTGGGCGGCACGGGCCGCGTCCTCGACCAGCGCGCGATAGGTGAGGGTGTGCTCGCCGTGCACGACGGCGACGGAGTCGGGAGCGCGGCGGGCCTCGCGCAGGACCAGCTCCGGCACGCTCGCGAAGGCGGGGTCCGCACCCTGCTCAGCGGTTGCCCCGTGGCCGGCGGGCGTCGGCGCCACAGCGGTACCCGCCAGTGCGGCAAGCAGCTCACCGCACCGGGCGCCGGGCCGGGCGGCGCCGGTGAGCAGCGCATCCAGCTGACGGACCAACAAATCCGCTGTGACCGCGGTGTACAGACCGGCGTCGTAGTCGATCCGCAGCACCAGGCGGTCGGGGTACTCCTGGACGGCGAGGGCGAGGTCGTACTTGGCGGACGCCGTGTCCAGCGGCAGCACCCGCACGGTCGCGCCCGGTACTTTCTGCGCCGCGTCGGAGCGGGGCTGGTGCAGGAACACCGCCCGGTACGCGGGCGCGTCCGCCGGAGCCGGCGGCCCGCTCACCGCGAGCGCCTCCATGGAGTCGAGTACCTGCTCCCCCAACTTCTGTGCGTGCAGAGCGAACTCGTCGTCGGGCAGCACCCGGGTGCGGACCGGCAGCACCCTGGTGAACAGGCCGACCGCGTCCTCGGTGCCGGGCGCATGGCGTCCGGCGAACGGCATCCCGAGCACGCCGTCGTCCGCCGCGGACCAGGCGTGCAGCAGCAGGCTCCACGCGGAGAGCAGCACGGTGGCCGGTGAGACCGATGCGCGGACGGCGATCTCCCGTACGGCGGCGAGCCGTTCGGCGGGCAGCGCGCGCTCGGCCCAGGCCGCCGCTCCCCGCAGCCGGTCTTCGGGGCGTACGAGATCGGGCAGCGGACCGAGCGTGACCGGCTCGCCGGCAAGGAGCTCCCGCCAGTAGGGGCCCGTGTCGCCGAGATCCTCGACACCGAAATCGCTGACCGTCAGTGACGGACCGTCGGCAAGGGGCGTCTCGACCGCAGCGCTCCCGTGGGCGTGGGCTCGATACCCGTCGACCAGGCCGGACGCCAGGACGTCCAGGGTGCGTCCGTCGGCGACCATGTGATGCACCGTCAGTACGAGGAGCGCGCCGTCGTCGTGACGCAGCAGGTCGGCACGGATCAGGGGCGCACTGCCCGGGTCCAGCGGGCGCTGCGCCGCCCGGAGTGCCTCCGCGCGGGCCGCCCCGGAACGGCAGGAACCGGATCGCCTCACGGCGCCGAGCGGGACCGGCGCGGACGGCTCGGGATGGAACCGCAGGTCCCCGTCCTCGGAGTCGATGCGACCGGCCAGTACGGGGTACCGGACCAGGAGGCCGTCCAGAGCCAGACGCAGGGCGGCAGGGTCGACGGCGCCGACGAACTCCAGTGCCACCGGCACGTTGTAGCGGCCCGACTCCGGCTCGCAGCGGTCCGCGAGCCAGATCTCCGTCTGCGCGGCCGAGACCGGCAGTCCGTTCAGTGCGCCGTTCACGCCTGGTCCTTCGGAGTGTCGGCCGTGAGGACGTCGGCGAGTGCGCGCACGGTGGGGCTGCGGAAGAGCACCCGCACCGGGATCCGCCGGTCCAGCGCCGCGCTGAGGTCCCTGACCACCTGAAGGGCGCCCAGGGAGTGGCCGCCGACCCGGAAGAAGTTGTCCTCGTCGGTGAACTCGTCGTGGCCAAGGGCTTCGGCCCAGGCCCGGTGCACCAGTGCGGTGAGTTCGCTGGTGCCATGTGCCGCGGATTCGGTCGCCGTCACAGCTGTCATGTCCTTTCGTTCTTCGCCGGGTCGTGGGCCGCGTGGGCAGGGGCGCTCACGTGCTCAGGCGGGTGTCTGCTCGTCGGGCACGTACGCCCGGTACGTCTCGTCGACGGAGTCCCACAGCCGGGGGAAGAGGCTGCGGTCCGCCATGGCGCGTACGCCCGAAGTGGACTGGCCGCGCAGGCTCTTGGGCAGGTCCTCGCGGGTATCGGGGCCGTCCTGCGAGCCGGTCTCGGGGTGGCCGCCGAGCTGGGACCAGACCATCCGCAGATGAATGTGCTTCCAGGTGCCGACGGACCCGTCGAGCCGGAACAGTGCCTGGCGTACGAGCGCGAGATCGGGGGCCCGGTCCTCCCGGCCGGGCGGGACATCGCGGCCCTGGGCCTGGACGAGCCCGCGGGCGGTGAGCCCTTCGCGAGTGAGGGCGGTCTCCGTCTCCTGCCACAGTGCGACGGCAGCGCGGCGCAGGTTGCGGGCGCCGGGCGAGTCGAGGCCGGTGGTGTTCTCCGGGAACGTCTCGCGCAGCCGCAGCAGGCTCTCCTGCGGCAGGAAGTCCATGAGCAATTGCACGGCCCGCACCGGCAGCTCGCCCATCGCCGCGGCCCGCTGCAGCAGTTGGGCCGCGAGGAGATAGTCACGCTCGCGCAGCTTCGCGGCGGCGCGACGCATCTCGAAATGCATCTCGCACCACGCGTACTCGGTGATCAGGTGCACGGTCTGGAACAGCCGCTGGTCCGGATGGACCAGGCTGTCCTCGGGCAGCAGCGCGGACAGCGCGGTGGTGAGTCGGGTGTCCTCCTCGTAGTTGCTGCCCCGGTCGTACTCGTACAGGAACAGGCGGTTGCTCTCTTCCGGGTTCATCACCCGGTGGGCCGTGCCCGGCCTGCCGGTCTGCGTGCGCTTGCTCATCGTGGTGGACGCCTCCAGGCGCGTGGTGGGGGAGCGGACCGGTCAGCCGACGAGGGTGCTCTGCCGGTGCGGGGCCGGGAAGAGCCGGTTGTCCAGGACCGCCGAGAGGTAGGGGACGCCCTGGGTGTAGCCGGTGCCGGAGCGTTCGCCGATCATGCGGACCGCCATCCGGTAGTGGGTCTGCTTCCAGCGCTGGTGGACCGATTCCAGCCGGTCGGCCGCCGCCCGGAGGGCGGCGTCGTCCGCGGGGTTCAGCCGCCTGCGGGCGATCAGGTCGTGCCAGGTGCCCTGGACGGTGGCCTGGCCGTCCAGTACACGGGCGCGTACGCCGGGTACGGAGGTGTAGGCGGAGGAGTCGAGCCGGGCGAGAGCGGGCGTGGAACACAGGGACTCGAAGGCCTTGTATCCGGCGGACTGGATGGCGCTGGCCCCTTCGGTGAACTCCCGGAAGGTCTGGAAGGCTTGCGGCCGCATGGTCGCCAGCAGGGAGAACAGGGGCAGGGACTCCCTCAGTACGTCCGCCACGGTGCCGACGAGGTCCGCCGCCTCCTGCGCCCGCTCCGCGTCCATTTGCCGTACGGCCGCGGCCAGTGCGGCCGACATGAAACCGAACGTCGTCTCGAAGGACTGCAGGGTGCGCAGAAACAGGTACTCGTCGTGCAGCACGTACACGGGCTGCACGCTCGCGGACAGCATCAGTTCCTGCTCCGCAGTGGCCGCACGCAGGATCTCCGCGGCAAGGAGGCCGGCAGGAGTGCGCCCGGGTACCGCGACGACCGCCGCAGGGTCCACTGTCCCGGCGGGCAGCACCCGCAGAGCGGCGGCCTCCATCACCCGCACGGCCAACCGGGCGCGCTTGCCGACCAGTTCGGGCGAGGGCGGCATGTCGTGCGGGTTGGTC
Source organism: Streptomyces sp. NPDC091209 (assembly GCF_044757755.1). Classification (NCBI taxonomy): domain Bacteria; kingdom Bacillati; phylum Actinomycetota; class Actinomycetes; order Kitasatosporales; family Streptomycetaceae; genus Streptomyces; species Streptomyces sp. NPDC091209. Next base: position 312,995 of record NZ_JBIVVR010000005.1, read on the forward strand.
GGAGTGTCGGTCAGCGCCCCCTGCTCGAAGCGGACCAGGTCGGCGAGCAGGAGCAGCAGCAGCTCGTCGCGCGAGCGCAGCGCCGCACGCCAGTCGTCCGGCACCGGGTGGGTCAACAGGCGCAGCGCGGTGTAACTCGGGTAGTCGTAGCGGTCGTCATGCTTGTCGAGGACGACATCGAGGAACGCGCGCAGGAAGAGCACGTCATCGGTACCGGAGACGGGAACGGCGGGCTGTACGGCCGTGGACCCGGTGGTGGGTGCACCGGGCAGACCGTCGCGGATCGCGGCGAGCCGGTTGAGCAGTACGGCCGCCAAGAAGTGCTTGCCCACCGATCGCAGGTGCTGGAGCAGCTCGGTGTAAGGAAACGGGGCCGGATTGCCGGCGGCGGCCCACGTGTCCAGTTTTTCGAGAACATCGACCGGATACGGCGCCCCGACCGGAGAAAAAGCCGCCGGAGCCGTTTCCATGGCATGCATCAGGAAATCCGCAATTTCGATGTGTGAGCTATCACGAAGAGAATCCTTTGCTCGGTTAAGCCGGACGCTGGCATGGATTCTGCTCTCTTCGGAAGCAACTCCCAAGTCACATGTACACGGTCACGGTCGCCCGGCCCCGAATTCCCGGCCCCGAATTACCGGCCCCGGAATCCCGGCCCCGGAATCACGTGACAGACAACCCGAGAGACCCGCCCACGCGGGAGAGCGCGATGCGTCCCTTCTGCGGATTCAGTCGCCCCAGTGCCGACTGAACGCAGCCGACATCCGACCCCGAACCCCAGGGCTTCGGCGCGGCGGCGATGTCAGTCGCGCGGGGAGCGTTGCCGGTTCGCAGCCAGGACGCGTCTTCGGCGAACACGGTGTATCGCACGTGGAGATGCGGACTGAAGGGGATGGGGAGGTCCTCCGCTGTACGGCGGCCTCCTCCGGCCCCGGTCGCCGGGCGATCCCGCGGCCCTCTCGCCGCCCGGACCGGGTGACAGCCCTCGGCCGAAACACCGGAGCCCGGCGGCGGTTTGCGGAAAACGGCGGTGAAGTCCCGGGAAAAGACGCCGAATTACGCACCCGGACGGGAAATCGACTTCGGGTCTTCGGCAGTGCCGGGGACGGGACGGTAGAACACCGGCCATGACGACGGCAGTGAACCGATCACCGGCCCCCGGTCCTCCAAGGCCGCCGTTGAAACCGGCGCCGTGGCCATGAACGTTGCCGAACGCGCGCCGCGCGGCGACTCACCCCGCGGCGGACGTCTCCGGACGAGGCGGCAGTCCGCCGGGCGGGACGGCGTAGTAGTAGCGGCGGCACTCCCGGACCAGGGTCTGCCCGGACAGGGTGAACACGTCCGCGAAGTCCACGCCGTACGATGCCGGGCTGCCCGCCTCCGGTGCCTGGTGCACCACCCGGCCGAGCACCACCACCCGCTCCTCGTCGGCGATGACGGTGTCCAGCTCGTGCCGCCTGAGCAGCGTCGCCTGCGCAGCGTGGGCGCTGAGCACCGCGTCGCGGCCCCGGTGCGGCGAGGCGCCGGGGTGGTCCAGCGTCACATCCTGCTCCGTCAGGGACGCGAACCCGTCGATGTCTCCGATGTCCAAGTAGTGGTAGGCGAGCATCACATGCTTCACACAGGCTGCCGTCACCTTCGAACTGGCTGGGGACATACGGGGTTTGTCACTGTTCATGACTGGATGACCGACCTCTCGCTCTCGGTGGACGGGCGCGGTGACGCCGACGGCTCCCACCGGGCGATCGTCCGACGGCCCGTTAACCCGCCGCTATCACCGCGGTATCGCGCAGCGCGCCCCCGTGACTTGGTCACCCGTTGCTCGGATGCTGTTCACGACTGGCCACGCGGTAGGTCCGAGTGCTCCCAGACGCCGGGCGGGCAGTCATGTCCTGGCCGTAGCCGGAGTCCTGGTCCACTGCCTGGCCACCGCTGTTCAGCTAATGCTCAGGGCGGTAGGCAGCTGTGTTTGGGCCGTAGAGTTGGTGGTCAGGCGCTGTGGCCTGCTGTGTGACGGGAGGATTCATGGCCGGAGTGCACCTTGAATCGCGCAACCAATTAGTGGGGTTCACCTTTCAAGTGCTGGGCGAGCTGAAGGTGTTCAGCGACCAGGGCGCCGTGCCGGTCACTGCGGGCAGGCAGCAGGTCGTCCTCGCCGCCCTGCTCCTGGAGAGCGGAAGACTTCAGAACTGCGACCACCTCATCCGGCTGCTGTGGGCCGAGGACCCGCCGGAGACCGCCCGCACCCAGGTGCAGATCTGTGTCTCGCGCATACGCAGGGCCCTTGCGGCGGCCGCCGGCCAGGCCACCATCGTGACCCGTCCCCCGGGCTATGTGCTCCAGATCGACGACGCGGCGCTCGACCTGAACGTCTTCCGGCGCACGGTCACCGAGGCCGCCGCGCTCGGCGGCGAGGGGCGGACCGCCGAGGCCGCCGCCCTGCTGCGCATGGCGGTCGGCCTGTGGCGCGGCCCCTGCCTGAACGGCATCCCCAGCGACGAGCTCGCCCGGGTCGCCGAGCACATCGACGAGGAACGCCTCGCGGCCACGGAGTCGTTCATCGAGCTGGAGCTCGCGCTCGGCCGCCATCACCAACTGACCGCCGAAACAGCCCGGCTGGTGAGCGAGAACCCCTTACGGGAGCGTTTCCGCGGGCAGTTGATGCTCGCCCTGCACCGCTCCGGCCGACAGGCCGAGGCCCTGGAGATCTACCGACAGGGCCGCACCCTGCTGATGGACGAACTGGGCCTCCAGCCCGGCGAGGACCTGCGTCGCCTGGAGCAGGCCATCCTGACCGAGGACGCGTCCCTGCGGCTGGACCAGCCGTCCGGCACCGAACTGCGCGCCGCCCAACCGGCGCCGGGCGCGCCGGGCGCCGTCCCGGACCCGGCCCCCGGCGAGGACGGCCGCGCCGTCGTCCCCCGCCAACTCCCGCTCGACACCGCCGACTTCGTTGGTCACCGGCATCTCGTCGCCCAGGCGGAGGCCGTCCTCACGAACACCTCGCCGGACCGGGCCACGGGCATCGTCGTCGTCACCGGCTTCTCCGGCATCGGCAAGAGCACCTTCGCTGCACGGGTCGCCCACCGCCTCGCCGAGTCCCACTTCCCCGACGGCCAGCTCTACTGCCAGTTACGTGGCGGCCGGGCGGATCCCGTCGACCCCCGCGAGGTCCTCGGCCGGTTCCTGCGCGCGCTGGGCCTGCCCGGGCCCGCCATCCCGGACTCCCTGGAGGAGCGGGGAGAGGTCTACCGCAGCATGCTCGCCGCCCGGCGCATCCTGGTCGTCCTCGACGACGCCGCCGGCGAGGAGCAGATCTTCCCGCTGCTGCCCGGCAGCCGCTCCTGCGGGGTGCTCGTCACCAGCCGGACACGGCTGACCGCCCTCCCCGGGGCTTATCAGATCACTCTGGGCATTCTCGACGAGCAGACGTCATTGGAACTAATAGGCAACGTTGTCGGCGCCGACCGTGTCAGCGGCGAACCAGCGGCTGCCAGGGCGCTGGCCGCCACTGTCGGAGGGCTGCCGCTCGCTCTGCGCATCGTCGCCGCCCGGCTGGCCGCCCGTCCGCACTGGCCGCTCGCCTCGATGGTGCAGCGCCTCGCCGACGAACGCCGCCGTCTCGACGAACTGACCCACGGTGAGATGACCGTACGGGCCAGTCTCTCCCTCACCTACGACGGACTGGCCGGCGCCGACCGCACCCTGCTGCGTCTGCTCAGCCTCACCAAGGGGTCCACGTTCCCCAGCTGGATCGGCGGCGCCCTGCTCGATGCCCCGGGCGCCTACCCGTACCCGTCCGACCTCATGGAACCCCTGGTCGACGTGCAGATGCTCGACGTCACCGGGGTCGACGTCACCGGGGAGCTGCGCTACGGATTCCACGACATCATCCGGCTGTTCGCCCGGGACCGGCTGGCCGCCGAGTCGGACGAGACCGAACGGCGGGCCGCGATCCGCAGGGTCGGCGGCGCCTGGCTCGCCCTGGTCGCCGAGGCCCAGCAGCGTGTACTCGGCACCCAGTACATGAGCGGACCGGCCGATCGCTGGAACCCGCCCGCCGACCACGTCAGGGCCATCCTCGGCCGCCCCCTGGAATGGCTCGACACCGAACGCGAGAACCTCAGCCTGACCGTGGAGAGCCTCGCTCAGGAGGGCGAGGACGGGTACGCCTGGGAACTCGCCGTCAACCTCGCCCCGTTCTACGAGGCCCGCGGCTATCTCGACCACTGGGCCCGCACCCACCGCAAGGCACTGACCGCAGTGCGCCGCAGCGGCAACCTGCTCGGCCAGGCCGCGCTGCTGGCCTCCCTGGGATCGCTCCACCTCAACCGCCGCAACCTGCCCGAGGCCCGCCGGGCGCTGACCGCCGCCGTCGGCCTCTTCGAGGACCTCGGCCACACCAAGGGGCTCGGGCTGTGCCACCGCGACCTCGGCCTCCTGGAACGGCTCGCGGGCCACGAGACCGCTGCGATGGACCTGTTCGAGGAGGCCGAACGGGACTTCGGCGCCGGCGACCCCTGGGCCCGCGCCTCCGTCCTCGTCCAGCGCGCGGTCGTCCTGCTGCGGCGCGGCGACGTCCGCCGGGTGGAGGCCGAACTCGACGAGGCGCTGGAGGTCTGGCGCGGCCTCGGCTATCTCGGCGGGCAGGCCCGGGTGCTCCAGCGCGCGGGCCAGGTGCACATGTACCGCGGGCAGCTCGACGACGCCAGCAAGGTACTGGCCGAGGCTCTCGGCATGGTCCGGGACGACGGCGACGTGATCGGAGAGGGGTACATCCTCCACGACCTCGGCCGGGTCCACACCCGCCTGGGCGAACTCACCGAGGCCGGCTCCTACTTCGCCCGCGCGCTGTCCGTGCGCGAGGGCATCCTCGACCAAGCCGGTGCCGCCTCCGTCCGCGTCGACCTCGCAGACCTGTCCCTGCGCGGCGACGACACCCTGAAGGCCGGCGGACTGCTCACCGACGCTCTGGAGGTGTTCGGCCGGCTCGGTATGGCCGAGGAAGAGGAACGCGCCACCGGACTGCTCGCCCGGGTGACCGCCAACGGCACCGCCGTGGGCCGGTGACGCGGACACCGCAGTCGTGCACGTGCCGAGGAACGGACCCCGAGCAGAGGTACCAGTCCCCACATGAACCCGCACAGCGCCCCGGCGCCCCGGCGGTCTGCCATCGACGCCCCCGTCCGCGACCGAGAAGCGACGTTCCTGCGCGGCTTCGTCGGCCGGGAGAACGAACTGGCCCTGTTCCGAGCGGAGTTGGACCAGCCGCCGGAGACAGTCCCCGTGCTGGCGCTGCACGGGCCCTGCGGCATCGGCAAGACCCAACTCCTGCGCCGGTTCGCCGTTGAGGCCCGGCGGCGCGGACGGGACGTCATCGAGGTGGACACGGCATGCACCGAACCCACCGAGGATGCCTTCGCCTCTGCCGCAGACGTCCCCCGCACCGGGCGGCCGGTACTCCTCGTGGACGGCGCCGACCGGCTCGGCCCGCTGGAGGACTGGTTCAGGGACCGTTTCCTCACGGGCCTGCCGCCGGGCTCCCTGGTCGTGCTCGCCGGCCGCGAACCGCCCGGCCTGCGCTGGCGCACCGACCCGGCCTGGGCCGACACCCTGCGCGTCGGACGCCTGGACCGCCTGTCCCGCGCCGAGTCGGGGCGGCTCCTGCAGGACGCCGCACCCGGCCGGATCACCGCCCGCGGCGCACGACTCGCCTTCGCCGCCGGCCACCCCCTCGCCCTGCGGCTCGCCGCCCGGGACCGGGACGCGCCGCCCGGGGACGACTGGCAGCCCACGCCCGAGGCCGTCGCGGAACTCCTGGACCACGTGGTGGGCCCGGTCCCCTCGCTCCTGCACCGGCAGGCGCTGGAGATCTGCGCGCACGTCCCCGGGACCACCGAGGAACTGCTGCGGGCCTTCCTGCCGGAACAGGTCCACGAGGTCTTCGACTGGCTGCGTCGCCGGTCCTACACCACCAGCGGCCGCGCCGGACTGAGGCTGCTGCCCGTGGTCGCCGAAGCTCTCGACCGCGACCTCCGCTGGCGCGCGCCCGACGCCTACCTGTCCCTGCACAAGGCCCTGCGCGCGCACCTCCAGACCCTGATCCGCACCTGCCCCGAGCCGGTCTCCCTGCGCGCCGCCAGGGCCTTCAACCACATCCAGACCCGGGGCCGGCGCTTCCCCGATCCCGGCCTGGACGAGCACGCCGATCCGGGGCACGAGGCGGTGTACGAGACCACCTGCGACGCCGAGGACCTGCCCGCCGTGCGGGACCTCGCGCACGAACAGCTCGGCGTGGAGGGCGTCGACGCCGTCGACTTCTGGCTGCACCGCCAGCCCCGTGGTTTCTGTCTCTACCGCAGCGCACGCACGGGCGAAGTCGTCGGCGTGCTGGGCCTGTTGACCTTCGACCGGTGGGACGCCGTGGAGACCGCGATCGACCCGGTGGTCGCCGTCGTGCGTGAGCACGTCGAGGCACACCGGGAACTGCGGCCGGGACAGCGGGTGAACCTGGTGCGGTTCGCCCTGCTGCGTCGGCGCCCGCGCGACCTCCCGGCCACCGCCTCCGCCATGCTGGCCCGCGTCACCCGCGAGTTGCACATCCAGGACCGGCTCGCCTGGACTTTCCACGTACGGGGCGGCGATGGCCCCGACTGCCTGCCGGAGTACGCGGACTTCCGCCGTCTGCCCAGCGGGCCGCAACTCGCCGCACAGAGAGTCACGCTCTTCGGACACGACTGGGGGACCACGGGAATGAGCGAATGGTGCGACCTGCTCGACGACCGGATGTTCTTCGGACTGCGCACACCCGGCATCACCGGACCGCTCCGCACGACCGTCCTGTCCCGGGCGGCCTTCGACCAGGCCGTCCACGACATGCTGCGCGTCTGGCATCAGCGCGAGCGGCTGGCCGCCAACCCGCTGCTGCACGCCGCGTTCGTCGCCCGGCGCTCCGGTGACCCGGAGGAGAACCTGCGCCGACTCGTCGTGCGGGCGATCGAGTCCATCGACCAGGACCCCAAGGCGAAGGGACAGCGGGCGGCGGTCTGGGCGACGTACGTCAAGGGTGGCAGCACCCAGCAGGCGGTGGCCCGGGAACTCGCGCTGTCCTTCAGCACCTACCGCCGCTATCTGAAACGCGGTCTGGAGCGGGTGTGCTGGCATCTGTGGGAGCAGGAGGTGACGTATGCGGCGCAGATCACCGTACCGTCCTTCGCGGCCGTCCCGGGGCGGCCACCCGGTAGCCGCGACACGTCGAATCCGCAGGTCAGGATGGCTATCCACGAGGGATAGCGGCGTCAAAGTGGCGTGATTACAGCCACTCCTAACTTTCCTTCCAGAAGTCCGGCAGCGGGCCGGGGGAGAGACAGGAAGTCATCATGAACAGCACCGTCGCACCGGTCGTGAAGCACGTGAAGGCCCTCGTCGTCATCGCGGCAGTGGCCGCTGTCCTGGGCTCCGCGGCGGCCGAGGCCGCGGTGCACCCGCAGCGGACGGTCACCGTGCAGGCTGACAACAACTCCACGGATGACACGAACCCCTGGAGCTGACGGCGCGCCGGCCGGGGCCGGGCGCCGACGTGGCGGGGCCGTGAGGCCGCCGCGGGCGCCCGGCCGGGCCGCGTCGGCGCACGGCAGACACTCGGCATCCACCGGCGATGCCCAGCAACGACAGCGGGGAACGGCACCGGGAGACCCACTCGGACGGCGTCCCGCCACCGGTTCCACCAGCACTCGGAACGGCCCACCGGAGCGAGTCATGAACGACATCCGAACCCAGCCGGACCTCGGCGCCCTGTTGAGAAGCCACCGCCGGCGCGCCGGACTCACCCAGCGGCATCTCGCGGACCTCACCACCGTGAGCGTGCGCGCCATAGGCAACCTGGAGCAGGGCAAGGTCCTCTCCCCGCGGCTGGACACGATCCGGCTCCTGGCGGACGGACTGCGGCTCGGCCACACCCAGCGCGAGACGCTGCTGGACGCGGCCCGGCGCCGTCCGGGCACCGAAGGCCATCCCGAGGGTGAGGGCCGCGGCCCCACGCCCTGGCTCGTCCGGGGGCCGCTGATCGGCCGAGACACCGAAGTGGCCGCCCTCACCGACCTGCTGGGACAGCCGGGCGGACGGCTGGTGTCCATCGTCGGCATAGGAGGGGTCGGGAAGTCGCACCTGGCCGCCGAGGGCGTGCGCAGGGCTGCTGCCGACGGCACCCGGGTCCTGTGGCAGGCGCGCGGCGAGGAGATCCCCGCCGGTGAACTCGCCGACCGTGCCCCCGAGGAGCGGACCGTGCTGGTGCTGGACGACGCCGAGTTCGCGGACGGAGCCGGCCAGTTGGTCGCGCTGATGCACGCGCACCCCCGGCTGCGGATCCTGCTCACCGTGGGCGGCCCGTGCGGCGTCCCCGGCGAGCAGATCCTGCGCCTCGCCCCGCTGCCGGTGCCCGCATCCGGCGCCGAGACGGACCCGGCGCTGCTGGCCGAGGTGCCGTCCGTACAGCTGCTGTGCAGCCGCATCCGTGCCGGCAACCCCCTGTTTCGGCTGGACGACTCCGACGCCGCGGTCGTCGCCGAACTGTGCCGGCGCCTCGACGGACTGCCCAGGACCCTGGAATTCGCCGGCAGTTGGGCCCTCGTACGCTCCCTGCCGGAGTTGCTGGCCGAGGTGGAGCGAAGCCCGTTCGGCCTGACCGCGCCGCCGATGACCGCTGACACCTCACACGACTTGGTGGTCCGGCTGCGCCGCACCCTGGGCCAGCTCAGCCCGGCCGGTGTGTCCTTCCTCGCCGTCGTTGCCCGCGACCACCTCAGTTGGTCGGTCGCCGAGGCGGCGGCGGTCGTCGGGACGTCCGGGGCCGACGCCGCCGTCATCGTCTTCACTCTGCTGACGTACGGCCTGGTGCGGCGGGAGAGCCTCGGCGGTGACGAACCCCGGTTCTCGGTCCTCAACCACGTCCGCCACCTGTACGCCGAGGCGCGCCGTGAACCCCGGCGCTGGCGCGCGGCGGTGACGCACCGGGTCGGCCCCGAGGACCGCGCCCGGAAGGTGGCGGTCGGCGAGCGCGCCGTGCGGACGACGCCGTAGTCCGGGCCGGCCGTTCGTCCTCGGCGACCTGCCGGCCGGTGCCCTCGGCCGGCGCTTCGAGCTCCGGCAGCGAGGCGAAGAGGCAGCTGCGTCCGGCCGCTCATCCGGCCCCGTTGCCGGTCGGCGGCGAGGTGCTCGGCGTGTTGGGCCCCGTCGAGCAGGTGGAGGTCCATCCCCGTCCCGACGATCCGGTCGCCGGGCCGCGCTCGTGGCTCTCCGACAGGCCGAGGTTCCGGCCCAGCTGCAGGGACGTGTCGCAACGCGCGTTCTCCGGCATGTCGTCGACCGCGGCCGGGAACGTCTCAGTCAGTCCGCGGCGCCGGCACACGCCCAGCGCGTCGGCGCGAACCGGGCGGCCCCCACCCCGGTGTCCACGACCCAGCGGTCCGGTTCGGGCCGGACGTCCGGTCTCGTGCGGAAACCGGCGGCCCCGCGGTAGGGGGTGCCGGCGGACCGAAGCCCGCCGGCACCCCCGGCGCGGGACTCTAGGCGGCAGTGGCGGAGCGCAGGCTCAGCGGGCGCATGTCGGTCCAGGTGCGCTCGATGTGGTCGAGGCAGTCCTCCTTCGGACCGCTGACGCCGACCCCGCGCCAGCCCTGCGGGATGTCGCGGTCGGCAGCCCAGATCGAGTACTGCTCCTCGTCGTTGACGACCACGAGCCACTGCTGGAAGTTCTGCTGCATGACGATTCTCCGATCGTGTGGTGGAGCTGTTTCAGGGATGGGTGTGGAGCGACTGGTGCGGACGGGACGTGGAAAGGATTCGAGGGGGAGTGGGTTCGTAGGGAGGGGAATCGGTCGGTCCGGACAACGTGGTCGGGAACAGGGATCAGGCGGCGGCGGTCTGCGGCAGCAGGATGTTCCGGAAGACCGCGAGGGCGCGGTCGGCGTCGGCGTCGTCCACCCCGGCGTGGGTGACCGCCCGGATCCGGCCGCGGCCCAGTTCGGCGAGGCGTACGCCCTTCTCCCAGGCCTGCTCGATGAACCGGGCCTGCGTCAGGCCGGGGGTGTCGACCCGGAAGAACACCATGTTGGTCTCGACCGGCTCCACCACGACCCCCGGCAGCGCGGCCAGCCCCTCGGCCAGCCGGCGCGCCGTGGCGTGGTCGTCGCCGAGCCGCAGCGTCATCTCCCGCAGCGCGACCAGCCCGGCCGCGGCCAGCACCCCGGCCTGCCGCATGCCGCCGCCCAGCATCTTGCGGATACGGCGCACGGACCGGACGAAGTCGGCGCTGCCGGCGACCATCGAGCCGACCGGCGCGGACAGCCCCTTCGACAGACAGAACTGCACTGAGTCCGCGTATCCGGCGATCACCTTCACGGGGACGCCGAGGACGAGCGCCGCGTTGAAGAGGCGGGCCCCGTCCAGATGGATCGCCACCCCGCGGGCCCGAGCCAGCGCCCGGACCTCGGCCAGGTACTCCAGCGGCAGCACCCGCCCGCCGCAGCGGTTCTGCGGGTTCTCGACGCACAGCAGGGTGGGCAACGCGAACTGCGGGTCCTCGGGGTCCTCCGGGAAGGCGGCTTCGATGTCGGCGAGCGCCATGGTGCCGTCGGCCCGGTTGACCACCGGTTCGACGATCACGCCGCCGCAGTAGGAGGCCCCGCCGGCCTCGTAGACGTAGATGTCGGACTCGGCGCCCGCGAGGGCCTTGGTGCCGCGCGGGCAGTGGGCGAGGAGGGCCGCCAGGTTGCCCATGGTGCCGCTGGGCATGAAGCAGGCGTCCTCCATGCCCAGCAGACGGGCGGCCAGCTCCTCCAGCTCACGGGCGGTGGGGTCCTCGCCGTAGACGTCGTCGCCGAGCGGCGCCTTCGTCATCTCCTCCAGCATCCGGGCCGTCGGCAGGGTGAAGGTGTCGCTGCGCAGTTCGACGACGGGTGGCGCGAACGCGTCGCGGTCAGTGCTCGGCATGGAAGTTCCTCCTCGGGTTCGTGTCCGGCAGCCGGGCGGTGTCCTGGCCCTGGCCATGTACCAGGGCCACCGCGTCCCGCAGGTGCTCGTCGGCGTCGCGCCAGCGGGCGGTCTCCTCGGCCAGCCGGGTGCGGTGGTCCTCCCAGCGCGGGGTGAGCTGTCCGTGGCAGCGCAGGAACGAGGCGGGGCCGGGGCCGCCGCCGTACTCGGCCGCCCGCCACACGGTCTGCGGCCGCAGGTCGGCGGACTCGCCGGCCGTCGTGTGGCCCTGTGCGTCGAGAGCCGCGCCGAGCGAGCCGGCCCGTCCCTCCACGACGGCGAGGGCGGCCTCCCCGACCTGGTGGTGGGCTCGCCGGAACGGCACCCCCTGCCGCACCAGCCACTCCGCGGTGGCGGTCGCGTGTGTCAGCCCCGCGGTCGCCCGGTCCGCCATGGCGCCGGGGACCGGCCGGGCCCCGTCGTAGGCCAGCCGCAGGATCTTCACTGCGTCGATGGTGGCGTCCAGGGCCGGCATCACGTGGGCCATCGCCTCGGTGCCGACCGCGATGGAGTTGGTGAACGGCGTGCCCCGCATAGCGCTCACGGCGGCCGTCAGCCCGCCGAGGGCCGCGGCGGACTTGCCCTGCACATGCTCCAGGACGAACGCGTTGCGCTTCTGCGGCATCATCGAACTCGACCCGACCAGCCCGTCGGGGATCGACACCAGCCCGAACTCGGCGCTCGACCACATCAACAGGTCGAGGGCGGCCCGGTCGAGGGTGACCCCCAGCACCACGGCCGCCGACAGCAGCCGCAGCGCGGTGTCCCGGGTGGCGATGGCGTCGACCGAGTTGCGCACCGGCTCGCCGAAGCCGAGGAGTTCGGCCGTGCGCCGCGGATCGATGGCGACAGTCGTCCCGCCGATCGACCCGGCGCCCAGCGGGCACAGTTCAAGCCCCTCGCCGGCCTGGGCCAGGGCCCGGGCGTCCCGCTCGAAGGTCTGCGCCAGCCCGAGCAGGTAGTGGCCGTAGGTGACCGGCACGGCCGCCTGGAAGTGGGTGTAGGCGGGCATGACCACCTCGCGGTGCTCATGGGCGCGTTCCAGCAGTACCCGGCCCAGCTCGCCCAGTTCCTCCGACAGCCGGCGGTACGGTTCGCGCAGCGCCAGCTGGAGGCAGGTGACGCCGAGGTCGTTGCGGGACCGGCCGGTCTGGAGGACACCGCCGGTCCCGTCGCCGAGCGTCTCGATCAGATGGGCCTCGTAGGCCAGGTAGAGACCGCGCGGGGCGGGTCTGGTCTCCAGGGGCCGGTAGTCGCTCTCGCGCAACTCCGTGATCGCCGCCAGCAGGGTGGAGGCGGTCCGTACGCCGACGATCTGCTGCTCGGCGAGCATGACGACATGCGCGAGGTCGACATGGGTGATCCGGTCGAGTTCGGTCTTCCAGGCGAGCCTTGGCGGGTCGCGCCGCTCCAGGAGCATGCGGCGGATCTCGGGAGAGGCGGCGCTGCGCAGGCGGCCGGAGTCCGTCACGCCGACACCTCCTGACGGGCAGTCAGGGACGGCTTGATGCGGCGCACACCCTCGGCGGCGGCTTCCGCGGCCTCGGCGGCGGAAGCGCCCCGGGCCAGCACATGCCCGATGCGGTCCCGGAAGTCGCCGCCCACGACGATCTCCGCTCCCGGCTCCCGGTAGGTCTCCACATCGACCACGCCGGGAACGGCACAGGCCTGTGCCACCCCTTCGAAGTCGCGCAGCCGGCCGCTGTCCCCGGCCACCACGAACCGGATCGCCGCGCCCAGGGCCACCGTGGCGGCCACCGGGGCCGGTCGGCCGCTGAACGCCGCGACCGTGGCCAGGATCAGGTCTGCCCCGGTCGCCTCCCGCACCAGCCGGGGGATCCAGCCGCCTGCCAGCCGCGGGTTCACCTCGATCAGGACCGGCCCGACGGGGCCGAGGCGCAGTTCCACGTGCGCCGGGCCGAGGGCGATACCCAGGGCTCGTACGGCCGCCTCCGCGGCCTCGGTCACCGCCTCGTACACGGCCGGTGCCAGGGCGGCGGGGAAGTCGTGCCCGGTCTCGACGAACAGGGGCGGTGCCCCGAGGTGCTTGGCGGTGACCCCGGCCACGGTGCCGTCGAGGACCTCCGCCGAGTACTCCGGGCCGCTCACGAACTCCTCGACCGTGACCCGGCGCGGTACCGGCCGGCCGCGCTCGTCGAACCCGCGGGCCAGCAGTGCGCGGGCGTGCCCGGCCGCCTGCACGGGGTCCGCGCACAGCAGCACTCCGAGGCTCCCGCTGCCCGTGACCGGCTTGACGACCACCGGGTAACCGGTCTCCTCGGCCGCGGCCAGGACCTCCTCGACCGTCCCGGCCACCGTGAACCGGGGCACGCGTACCCCGGCCGCGGCAAGCCGGGCCCGCTGCGTGCCCTTGTCGCGGACAGCGGCGAGGTCCTCGGGGGAGTTCGCCGGAAGGCCGAGGGCGGTGGCCGCGGCGGCTGCCGTCTCCACGTAGTAGTCGGAGCTGGTGGCGATGCCCGCGACGCGCCGTCCGACGGCCAGGCGTCGGCAGGCGTCGACCACCGCGGCCACACTGTCGGTGTCGGTACGGATCACCTCGGCGCCGCCCACCGAGGTGTACCGGGACGGGTCGGCGGCCAGCAGCACCGGGTGCAGGCCGAGCGCGCGGGCCGCCGCGGGGAACAGCCGGCCCGTACCGGTGGTGTTGCTCTCGACGAGGACGAACACGTCCTGGGTCATGCGGTCACTCCTTCCATGAGGGCGACGACCTCGTCACGTGTGCGCCGGTGCCAGGAGAAGCGGGACCAACTGCCGGCGGCCTGGGAGGGGTGGTCCAGCGTGCGGGGCGCCCCGGGCGGCGATGTGAGGAAGCCGTTGCGGCGCAGCCACACGGCGTTGTGGACGGTGTTGGTGTAGCGGTGGCCCTCGTCGGGGAAGAGCGCCATCACCCGCAGCTCCGGATGGCGCTCGGCGTACCAGCGCGCCACGTGGTGCGCGGCGCCGCTGGTCGGCCCCATGTACAGGGCGTGCTCGGCGTGCAGCCGCCGGGTCGCGGTGAACGCGGTACCGGCATCCAGCCAGTGGACCTCGTCGAACAGTGTGTGCTCCAGGACGGGCGGCACCAGGCCGTTTCCCAGCCCGCGCAGCTGCCGGGGCCCGGCCGGGGCGCCGAACAGCACACTGCCCGGCGTGTCCACCCCGATCAGCTTCAGCTGCGGGTTCAGCGCCCGCAGGAACGAGCCGATCCCGGACGACGAACCGCCCGAGCCGACCGGGCAGACCAGAGCGTCGAACGTGCCCATGCTCTCCAGCAGCAGTTCGGCGACGGCACCGTACGACACCGGGTTGAGCGGATTGTCGTACTGACCGGGTGTGTAGTAGGAGCCCAGCCGCGCCTGGATGCGGGCCACCCGGTCCAGCCGGGCCTGCTGCACGCCACGCGTGCGCAGTTCGGGACCGGAGACGATGCTCACCCGGGCACCGAGCGCCTCCAGCCGGCGGCGCAGCGGCGGCTCGATCGCCGGGTCCCCGACGAGGGTCAACGGGATGCCCTTGAGCCGGCACACCATCGCGAGCCCGAGCCCGAAGGTTCCGGACGTGGTCTCCACGACGGTGGTGCCCTCGGTGAGTTCACCGGTCTCGATGGCACTGGTGAGGATGAACTGCGCGGGCAGCAGTTTCATCAGATGGAAGGCGGCCCCGTACACGTTGGGTCCGACCTGGATGACCTTGGGCAGGGCGTGACCGTCGACCGCGCTGGTGAAGGCCCTACGACTGGTGTGCGTACGGGACATGAGAGTCGCTCCCGGCTGTGTAGCGCCAATGGTCGGTGATGCGCAGTTCGGCGAGCCGGCGGGCGGCCAGCGCCGTGCGCTGCTCCAGCCCGGGCTGGTGGGGTGCGAAGAGCAGGGCGGCGACCGTGCCGCTGTGGGCCACCTGCACGCCCAGCGCCTCGGTCTCCTCGGCGATCTGCAGCACGCGGTCGAAACGCGGTACCGGCAGGAACCGTTGGTTGATGCGGGCGCTCGCCGTGGCGATCCGGCCGAGTTCCCGGTGATCGCCCCGGGCCACGGCCCGGCGCATCAGGCCGCGCAGCGCGCGGAAGCATTCGATCTCCCAGGCGTTGTACCGTGCCTGCGGCAGCGCCAGGGTGTCGATCTCCTTTTCCGCCGCGGAGAAACCGACCACCGCCAGCGGCGGCACCGGCCGGTGGAAGTCCTCGATCACCAGGCCCTCGCGGTGCGCGAACAGCACCATCCGGTCGAAGTAGATCAAGGGGTCGGTGGCCGCCTCGGCGGCGACCGCGATCCGGGCGATCCGCTCCGGTGAGAGGGTGCGGCCGACCGCGGACAGCACCGCGAAGATCGCCGCGGTCACATCGCTGGTCGACGAGCCCAGGCCGCGGCCGACGGCTACGTCGCTCCGCAGCTCCAGCTCGCCGCCGTAGTCGCTCAGGCCGAGCACCTCCAGTGTGGTGCGGGCGGCGCCGAGGGCCTTCGTCTTCCACGCCGGGGTGACCGTCAGCTCCGGCCGCCATGGGCTCAGCCGCACCACCGCGTTGCTGGCGAACAAGGAGCAGGGAAGCGTCACCAGGCCGCGGCGGAGTACGCCGTCGTCCTCGAACACCCCTTGCAGCAGTTCGCCGTGGTGGCTGGGGGCGGTTCCGGTGCCTATGAGCACGCCGTGCTCCAGGTGCGGGGGCACCAGCTCCGTCTCTGCCTGGCCGTGCGTGTCCTGTGCGGACAGCAGGTCCTGGCTCTGCACGCCGTTCTTCACCTACGCCTCCTCGAACGTACGGGTGTGGGAATGGAGGTATCGCGGGCCGCCCCTTCGGGCGGGCCCGTGGACACGGGGCCGTAGGGGCCCCGCGTCCGGCCGGCGTCGTTGCCCGTCACGTGGCTGCGGACGGGCGCGCGGCGTGCGCCGCGGCCTGGTGGGGGCGGACGATCCCTGCGATCCGCGCGGCCAGTTCACCGACGTGCGGCGGGTGCACCATGTCGTGGTGGTTGCCCGGCACCGGCACGGTGGCGACCGTGCCCCGGGTCAGCGCCCGCCAGGCGTCCGGGTCGACATCGGGGCTCTTGAGGGTCGGGTGGGCCTCGGAGACGGTGATGAGGTGGACATCGGCGTCGAGCACGGTGCCGGGCCGGTACCGCCCGGCGGCCACCCCGTTGGCGCGGGCCACCTCCACCATGCGGCGCACGGCCGTGGACTCGATCCGGTCGGGCAGCCGGCCGTCCTGGTGGGATCGCCGGACCAGGGCCGCGATCAGCGCGTTGTCGTCGAGCGTGCGCATCTGCTGCGACGACAGTCCGGCGTCGGCACCGAAGCGCGAGAGCACGTCCTCGTCGCCGACGAGGTCCGCGGACCCCGGCACCGGCGAGTCCAGCAGCACCAGCGCGGCGACCTTCCGGCCCGCCCGCTCCAGCCGCGCCGCCATCTCGAAGGCCACGACACCGCCGAAAGACCAGCCGCCGAGCAGCACCGGACCCTCGGGCGCCACGTCGGAGACCTCGGCCAGATAGCGCTCGGCGATCTCCTCGACGGTGCGCAGCGGCGCCACGTCGGTGTTGTACCCGACAGCCTCGACGCCGTACAGGTCGACGGAGCCCTCCAGTTCCCTGGCCAGACCCATGTAGGAACTGACGCCGCCGCCGTGCGGGTGGACCAGGAACAGCGGCGAACCGGTGGTCGGCGAAGCCGACGCCAGGGGCACCAGCAGCCGTTCGGAGACGGCTGACATCCCGGGCAGCGCCCCGCACAGCGCCTCGATCGTCGGCGTCCTGAAGAACGTGCTCAGTGGCACGCTCACACCCAGCTCCCGCCGTACCGCCTCGACCAGTTCGAAGGCGCTCAGCGAATTGCCGCCCGCGGCGAAGAAGTCGTCGCGCACGCCCACGGGTGATCGGCCGAGGACCTGCTCGCAGATCGACGTGACCCGCAGCTCCAGCGAGTCCCGGGGCGCGACAGGCTCAGTGCCTCCTTCCGCGGCCGGCTCGGGCAGCCGCTTGCGGTCGACCTTGCCGTTCGGGGTGAGCGGCATCCGTTCCAGGTTCACCAGCGCGGCCGGGACCATGTACTGCGGCAGCCGCTCGCGTAGGAAGCCCCGCAGGCCGGGCTCGTCGGGCTCGTCCCGCCAGGAGACGTAGCCGATGATCCGCCGGGCCAGACCCTCGCCCGAGGTGATCACCGCGGCCCGCGCCACCGCCGGGTACCGCTGGAGAGCCGCCTCGATCTCGCCCAGTTCGATCCGGTGGCCGCGGATCTTGACCTGGGAGTCCTCCCGGCCGATGAACTCCAGCGTGCCGTCGGTTCGCCGACGGGCCAGGTCGCCCGTGCGGTACAGCCGGCCGTCGGCGTCGAACGGGTCGGGCACGAACCGCTCCGCGGTCAGCCCGGGTCGCCCGGCGTAGCCGCGGGTGACGCCCGCGCCGCCGATGACCAGTTCGCCGACGGCCCCGACCGGCACCAGCCGCATCCGGTCGTCCACCAGGTGCACCTGGGTGTTGGCGATCGGCAGCCCTATGGAGACCGGCCCCGCCGCATCGTCCGGGACGATCCGGTGCAGGGTCGAGTAGACGGTGGTCTCGGTCGGCCCGTACAGGTTCCACAGCCGCGACACGCGTGGCGCCAGTTCTCGGGCCAGCTGCGGGGAGAGCGCTTCGCCGCCGGTGACGGCCTGCAGGTCGCCGCCCTGCCAGCCGCCGAGCAGCAGCAGGTGCCAGGTGGCCGGCGTCGCCGCCAGGATCGTGGCGCCGGATTCTGCCAGAGCGCCGGCCAGGGCGGCGCCGTCGGAGGCGGTCTCCCGGTCCACGACGACCATCCGGGCGCCGCTGACCAGCGGCACGAACAGCTCCAGCACCGACGCGTCGAACGCCACGGTGGTCACCGTGCACAGCACGTCGTCACCGGTGAGGCCGAGGGTACGGGCGATGTGCAGGGCGAAGTTCACCAGGCCCCGGTGGGGCACCATCACCCCCTTGGGACGACCGGTCGAACCGGAGGTGTAGATGAGGTACGCCAGGTCGTCCGGCCGCGGCGTCACCGGCTCCGGCGGTTCCCCCGGCGGCAGCGGCGGCGGCGCGCCGATGTCGACGACTCGGACGTCCGCGTCCAGGTCCAGCCCGGCCACCAGCTCCGGACGGCCCAGCAGCAGCCGCGCCCCGCTGTCGGCCAGTACGTACGCCAGCCGGTCCGGTGGATAGTCGGACTCCAGCGGGAGGTAGGCCGCGCCCGACTTGAGGACCGCGAGCAGCGCGACCAGCAGCTCCGGGGACCGCTCGACCATCACGCCCACCGGGGCGTTCGGTCCCGCGCCCTGGGCCCGCAGCACGGACGCCAACTCTGCTGCTCTGCGCACCAGTTGGGCGTAGGTGATCTCCGTGCCGTCCAGACCCCGCACGGCCACCGCCTCCGGGGTGAGCTCGGCCTGCCGGTCCACCAGCTCAGGCACGAGCAGTGGAGATTCCGGTACGGCGGTGTCGTTCCAGCCGTGGAGCAGCAGCCGTTCCTCGCCCGGCGTCAGCAGGTCCAGATCGCCGATCCGGGTCTCGGGGCGCCGCACCGCGTGCGCCAGGATCCGCTGGTAGTGCTCCGCGAACCGGCCCACCGTGTCGGCCTCGAAGAGCTCGGTCGCATAGGAGATCAGCACCTCCATCCGGTGGCCCTGTGTCACCACCGTGACGTCCAGGTCGAAGCGGGCGGTGTCCGCCTCGACCGGCAGCGACCGGGCCGACACCCGGGGCAGTCGCAGCTGCGAGGTCTGCTCCTCGACCAGGTTGAACAGCAACTGGAACAGCGGGTTGCGGCTCAGGTCGCGCTCCGGCCGCAACTCATCGACCAGCACGTCGAACGGCACGCCTTGGTGCTCGTACGCCTCCAGCGTGGTCCCCCGGACCCGGGAGAGAAGTTCGGCGAAGGTCGGGTTGCCCTCCAGGCCGGTGCGCAGCAGGACCGTGTTGACGAAGAACCCGATCAGGCCCTCCGTCTCCTGAAGCGTGCGGCCGGACATCGGCACGCCGATCGTCACGTCCCGGCTCCCGGTGTGCCGGGAGACCAGGGCCGCGAACGCCGAGAACAGCACCATGAACGGCGTCACGCGGTATTTCTGGGCCAGCTCCCGTACCCCGTCGGCGACCTCGGCGTCGATGACATGGGAGATCCGGGCGCCCGTGCCGCCGCGCACCGCGGGCCGCGCCCGGTCGCCGCGCAGCTCCGTCGGGGTCGCCCCGGCCAGGGTCCGCTTCCAGTGCTCCACCTCGGCGACCGCCTCCGGCGTCTCCAGCCGCCGGGCCGCCCAGTCCGCGTAGTCCCCGTACTGGATCGGCAGATCGGGCAGTTCCGGACGGCTGCCGGCGGTCAACGCCGTGTACGCCTCGGACAGTTCCCGCCACAGGATCTGCATCGATGCCGCGTCCACCGCGATGTGGTGCACGACCACGGTGAACAGGTAGCGCTGCTCGGGCAGTTCGGTGAGCCGGGCGCGCAACCACGGGCCGGTGGCGAGGTCGAACCGCCCCTGGATGTCCGCGTTGCTCAGCCGATACGCCTCGTCGTAGGCCGGCCCGACGGTCAGGTACCGCAGATCGGTGCGCTGGAGCCGGATCGCCGACGCCGGTCCGACGCGCAGCCGCGGGCCGCCGGTCGCGTCCTGCACCACCCTGGACCGCAGGACGGTGTGCCGCTCCACGACCAGCCCCAGCGCCGCGTCGAGCGCGTTCGCGTCGAGCAGTCCGGTCAGCTCGAAGACCTGCGCCATGTTGTATTCGACGAGTTCGGGACGGAGGTGTTCGAGCAGCCACACCCGTCGCTGCGCCGCGGAGAGCGGCGCGTCCAGAGCAGGATCCGAGTCGGTCTGCCGCCGCACGGTGTCCACCGCGCGTTCCACGATCGGACTTGTCGTCATCGGGGCGTCCTCCCGTCGGCCGTACCGGACGCGGGCAGGAGGTGTCCGACTGCTTCGGCCATGGTGTGGATGGTGGGGTTGTCGAAGATGAGCGCGAGGGGGATGTCGGGGGAGAGCGCTGTGCGCAGTCGGGAGATGATCCGGGTGGCGAGGAGTGAATGGCCGCCCAGGGCGAAGAAGTTGGCGTGGACGTCGAGATCGGGTTGGTCGAGTACTTCCGTCCAGATGCCGGCGACCAGTTGCTCGGCTGCTCCGCTTGCCCGGGTGCTGGTGTTCTGGGTGGTGGCCTTGGGCTGGGGCAGGGCGCGGTGGTCGGTCTTGCCGTTGGCGTTGACGGGGATGTGGTCCAGCAGGGTGATGCTGGAGGGGATCATGTAGAGGGGGAGTTGGTCGCTGAGGTGGGTGTTGAGGTCGGCGAGGAGGTTGTCTTCGGTGATGTCGTGGTGGGTGGTGATGTAGGCGGCGAGGCGGTGGTCGCCGGGGGTGGGTTCCCATTTGGTGACGACGGCGTCGTGGATGTGGGGGTGGCGGCGGAGGGTGTGTTCGATCTCGGCGGGTTCGATGCGGATGCCGCGGATCTTGACCTGGCTGTCCGCGCGTCCCAGGAATGTCAGCCTGCCGTCCGGGCGCCGTATGCCGCGGTCGCCGGTCCGGTAGAGGCGTCCGCTGTGGGTGAAGGGGTGCGGCACGAAGGCTGCGGCGGTCTTGCGGGCGTCGCCGAGGTAGCCGCGGGCGAGGCCGGCACCGCCCAGGTAGAGCTCGCCGGGGACACCGTCGGGTACCGGGTTGAGGTGCTCGTCGAGCACCAGGACCTGGTTGTTGGCGATCGCTTCACCGAGGGACACGTCACCCGCCCACTCGTCCTCCGTGGCACAGGTGTGGCTGGTGGAGTCGATGGAGACTTCGGTGGCGCCCCATTGGTTGTGGAGGCGGGCTCGGGTGGGGGCGAGGTGTTGGTGGAATTTGGTGACGAGGTCGGGGCGGAGGGCTTCGCCGCTGGAGATGACGTGGCGGAGGTGGGTGAGGGGTTGTCGGGTGGGGGTGATCTCGTCGAGGAAGAGGGTGAGCATGGAGGGGACGAAGTGGAGGGCCACGATGTCGTGGCGGGCGCTCCAGTCGGCGATGGCGCGGGGGTCGCGGTGCAGTCCGGGCGGCAGCATGACGACGGTGGCGCCGGCGATGAGGGGCCAGAGGATCTCGACGGCGGAGTCGTCGAAGCTGAGGACGGTTTTGTGCAGGACGTTCTCGCCGGGGGTGAGAGGGTACTGGGCTTGCATCCACTGGATACGGTTGGTCCAGCCGGTGTGGGTGGAGGCGACGCCCTTGGGGGTGCCGGTGGAGCCGGACGTGTAGTAGACGGAGATCAGGTTGTCCCCGGAGGCGCCGCTGTCGGGCGCGGTCGGTGAGGACTCGGTCAGCGTTCCCGGACCGCAGTCCAGGACCCTGAGAGTGCCGCTCCCACCGGTGATCTCGAGCGCATGGGCGCGCTGGTGGTCCGCGCAGACCACGGGTGCTCCCGCATCTGTCAGGAGCCTCATGGCACGGCCCACCGGAAGGTCGGGGTCCAGTGGCAGGAAGGCGCCCCCCGCCTTCACGATCGCCAGGAGTGTCACCACCATCTCCGCGGACCGGTCCATCCACAGGCCGACCGGGGTGTCCGGGGCGACCCCGGCAGCCTGCAACTGTGCCGCCAGGTGATTGGCGCGGCCTGTCAACTCCGCATAGGACAGGGTGGTTTCGGAGTCTGTGACAGCCGCGGCATTCGGGGCCGCCGCAGCGACGCCGTCCACCAGATCGCCCAGCGAACCCTCCGGGAACACCACGGACTCACCCAGCCCGGCTGCCAGGAGCCGGTCGCGTTCGCCCTCGTCGACCATGCCGACACGGGAGACGGGCCGGGCGGGATCGGCCAGCGCGTTGCGCAGGAAGGTGACGAAGTGCCGCATCAGCCGGCTGATCGTCACGGGCTCGAAGAGGTCGGACTCGTAGTACGCGACACCTGTGAACGTGTCACCGGCCCGGGTGAGGGCCACGGTCAGGTCGAACCGCGACTTGCCGTCGATCAGTTCCACCCGCTCGGTCGCCAGACCGGGCAGCACCAGGTCGTCCGTCTCTTCGTCGCCCAGGGAGAACAGCACCTGGAACAGCGGGTTGCGGCTGGGGTCCCGCTCCGGCTGGAGCTCCTCGAGCAGTGCCTCGAAGGGGAGCTCCTGATGCTCGTAGGAGGCGATGGTGTTCGCCCGGGTCCGGGCCAGCAGCGCCTCGAACGACGGGTCGTCGGCCAACTGGGTGCGGATCAGCAGGGTGTTGACGAAGTAGCCGATCAACCCGTCGAGTTCGGGACGCACCCGGCCGGCGATCGGTGTGCCCAGGGTGACTTCCCGGGTTGCGCAGTGCCGGGCGAGGACCACGCTGAACGCGGCGGTCAACGTCATGAACGCGGTTGCGTTGTGCTCCCGCGAGAAGCGGTTGACGGCCGCCCCCAGCTCGCCGTCGACGGTGAAGGAGAACTGCGCGCCGTTCCCGGTCCGTACGGCCGGCCGGGGCCGGTCCGTGGGCAGTTCGTCGGCGCTCGCTCCCGCCAGCCGCTCCCGCCAGTGGTCCAGTTGGTGCCGCAGCCGCTCCGGCGTCTGGTGGACCCGGCTCCACGCCGCGTAGTCCCCGTACTGGAGGGGCAGCGGTGGAAGTTCCGGCTCCCGGCCGGCCGCCAGAGCCTCGTAGGCCCGGGACAACTCCGACCACAGCACCCGCATCGATGTGCCGTCGATCGCGATGTGATGGATCACCAGCACGAGCAGTGCGTCGTCCTCGGCCAACCGCACCACAGCGACGCGGAAGACCGGACCGGCGGCCAGCGAGAGCGGCTCGCGCATCAGTTCACGCGCCGACTCCAGGCCCGCCGCGTGCCGTTCACCGGCGTTGTCCCCGGCCGCTTCATGGACCAGGACCGGGACCGGCGCGGCCGGCAGCACCCGGGGGACGGGGGCGCCGTCCCGCTCGTCGAAGACCGTCCGCAGCACCTCGTGCCGCCCGGCGACCACCGTGAAGCTCCGGGCCAGCACGTCGACGTCGAGGGCGCCCCGGAGCCTGATCACGGTGGACGTGTTGTAGCCCGGCATCATCTGCTCCAGGAACCACATCCGCTCCTGCGAGTACGACGCCACGGGCGCGCCCGGCTCGGCCGCCGGGATGGCCGTCGTCGCCGCGTCGCCGCGCTGCGCGGCACGGGCACCCTGGAGCAGCGACCTGACCTGGGCCCCCCGCGCCGCCTGCGGATCGGCCTCGGGGCCGGCCTCGGGAATCCGGGTCGTGGTCATGATCGGGTCCTCTCGGCCGTTGCGTCCCCGACGGTGGCCGAAGCCGCGTGCGCGTCCTGCTCGCCTACCGCGTCGAACAGCAGGTTCTCCAGGGCGGTGGCCATGGTGTGGACGGTGGGGTTGTCGAAGATGAGGGCGAGCGGGACGTCGACCGACAGCGCCGAGCGCAGTCGGGAGACGATCCGGGTGGCCAGCAGCGAATGCCCGCCCAGGGCGAAGAAGTTGGCGTGGATGTCCAGCTCGGACCGGTCCAGCACCTCCGCCCAGATGCCGTCGATCAGCTGCTCGGCCTCCGTGGCCGGCCGCACCGCGACCGCGTCCGCCTCGTACCGCGGCTGGGGCAGGGCGCGGTGGTCGGTCTTGCCGTTGGCGTTGACGGGGATGTGGTCCAGCAGGGTGATGCTGGAGGGGATCATGTAGAGGGGGAGTTGGTCGCTGAGGTGGGTGTTGAGGTCGGCGAGGAGGTTGTCTTCGGTGATGTCGTGGTGGGTGGTGATGTAGGCGGCGAGGCGGTGGTCGCCGGGGGTGGGTTCCCATTTGGTGACGACGGCGTCGTGGATGTGGGGGTGGCGGCGGAGGGTGTGTTCGATCTCGGCGGGTTCGATGCGGATGCCGCGGATCTTGACCTGGCTGTCCGCGCGTCCCAGGAATGTCAGCCTGCCGTCCGGGCGCCGTATGCCGCGGTCGCCGGTCCGGTAGAGGCGTCCGCTGTGGGTGAAGGGGTGCGGCACGAAGGCTGCGGCGGTCTTGCGGGCGTCGCCGAGGTAGCCGCGGGCGAGGCCGGCACCGCCCAGGTAGAGCTCGCCGGGGACACCGTCGGGTACCGGGTTGAGGTGCTCGTCGAGCACCAGGACCTGGTTGTTGGCGATCGCTTCACCGAGGGACACGTCACCCGCCCACTCGTCCTCCGTGGCACAGGTGTGGCTGGTGGAGTCGATGGAGACTTCGGTGGCGCCCCATTGGTTGTGGAGGCGGGCTCGGGTGGGGGCGAGGTGTTGGTGGAATTTGGTGACGAGGTCGGGGCGGAGGGCTTCGCCGCTGGAGATGACGTGGCGGAGGTGGGTGAGGGGTTGTCGGGTGGGGGTGATCTCGTCGAGGAAGAGGGTGAGCATGGAGGGGACGAAGTGGAGGGCCACGATGTCGTGGCGGGCGCTCCAGTCGGCGATGGCGCGGGGGTCGCGGTGCAGTCCGGGCGGCAGCATGACGACGGTGGCGCCGGCGATGAGGGGCCAGAGGATCTCGACGGCGGAGTCGTCGAAGCTGAGGACGGTTTTGTGCAGGACGTTCTCGCCGGGGGTGAGAGGGTACTGGGCTTGCATCCACTGGATACGGTTGGTCCAGCCGGTGTGGGTGGAGGCGACGCCCTTGGGGGTGCCGGTGGAGCCGGACGTGTAGTAGACGGAGATCAGGTTGTCCCCGGAAGCGCCGCTGTCGGGCGCGGTGGGTGCTGACTCGGTCAGCGTTCCCGGACCGCAGTCCAGGACCGTGAGAGTGCCGCCCGCGAGCGACTCGGCCCGCTGTCCGTCCGCACAGATCAGGGGCGCTCCCGCATCTGTCAGGAGCGTCACGACACGGCCCACCGGAAGGTCGGGGTCCAGCGGCAGGAACGCACCGCCCGCCTTCACGATCGCCAGCAGGGTCACCACCATCTCCGCGGACCGGTCCATCCACAGGCCGACCGGGGTGTCGGCCCCGACCCCCACCGCCCGCAGCCGTGCGGCCAGGTGGTTGGCGCGTCCCGTCAACTCGGCGTAGGACAGGGTCCCTTCGGAGTCGGTAACGGCCGGCGCCTGCGGGGTGCCCGCGGCCACGGCGTCCACCAGATCGGTCAGCAGCCCGCCGGAGAACTCGACGCGTTCGCCGAGCCCACCGCCGAGCGCCGGAGGCTCGCGGTCCGCCGTGTCCCCGGACACCAGCGCGATCCGGTCCATCGGCCGGTCCGGCTCGGCGACCGCCGACTGCAGCAGGGCGACGTACTGGTCGACCATCCGCCGCATCGTGTCCTCGTCGAACAGGGAGGTGGCGTACTCCCAGATCAACGTGATCCGGTCGCGGTCCGGGTGATCCTCACGGCCCGCGCGCTGCTGGGCCCGTGGTACCACCACGATGTTGAGGTCCATCTTGGACGAACCGTTGTGACGCTCCAGGACGGTGCCCCGCACGCCCCCGAACTCCAGCTCCGGGACGATGGCGTTGTGGAAGCTGAACATCACCTGGAACAGCGGGTTGATCGACGGCACCCGGGGCGGCGCCACGGCCTCCACCAGTCGGTCCAGCGGCACGTCCTGCCAGTCCGAGGTCTCCACCAGCACCTCGTGCACCCGCTGCCGCAGCCCGGCGAAGTCCGGGGAACCCGAGGTGTCCAGCCGCAACGGCAGGGTGTTCACCACCATGCCCAGCATGCGCTCCGTCTCCGCGAGCCGGCGGTTGGCGGCACCCGTGCCCACCACCAGGTCGCTCTGCCCCGAGTAGCGGCTCAGCAGGGCGGCGAAGCCCGACAGCATGGAGGCGAACAGCGTCACCCCCGACCGCTCGCTGGACTCCCTGAGCGCACGGCTCAGTTCGGCCGGCAGCTCCACCCGCAGGGCCGCGCCCTGGAAGGACGGGACGCGCGGCCGCGGCCGGTCCGTCGGCAGGTCGAGGACCAGCGGGGCATCCTTCAAATGCCCCTGCCAATAGTCCAGATGACGGTCCAGCACCTCGTCGCGCATCCACGCGCGCTGCCAGGCGGCGAAGTCGGCGTACTGGATGGGCGGTTCGGGCAGCGGCGACGGCCGGCCGGCCGCCAGCTCCGGGTAGATCGCGCGGATCTCGTCGAGGAGCACGCCGAACGACCAACCGTCGTGCACGAAGTGGTGCTCCACCTGGACGAGGGTGTGGTCGTCGGGCGCGTGCCGGATCAGCAGCCAGCGGGCCAGTGGTGGGTCCGTCAGCTCGAAGGGACGGCGGATCGTATCCCGTACGACCTCCTCGGTACGGCGCTCCCGGTCCTCCTCCGGCACGTCCTGGAGGTCGACCACGGGCACCCGGACCGCCATCGGGGGACGGATCTCCTGCACCGGGGCGCCGTCGACCGTGGAGAACGCCGTACGGAAGATCTCGTGCCGGCGGACCACTTCGGTGATCGTGGCACTCAGGGCCTGCGCGTCGAGCGGTCCGCGCAGCCGTATGGTGGCCTGCGCGTTGTAGGCGAGGTTGCCCGGGGAGAGCTGCTCCAGGAACCAGATCCGCTCCTGCGGGAAGGACAGTGGCAGCGGACGGTCCCGGGGGACGCGGACCACCGGCGGCAGCGGCGGCGCGCTGCGGCCCAGCCGGTCCAGCTCGGCGGCCATCCTGGCCACCGTGCGCTCCTCGTAGATGCTCGATATCGGCAACTCGGTGCCGAACTCCGAACGCACCCGCGCCGCGAGGCGCCCCGCGAGCAACGAGTGACCGCCCAGCAGGAAGAAGTCGTCGTCGACGCCGACACCGTCGATACCGAGGAACTCGGCGGCGATCTCGGCGAGTCGGCGTTCGGTTGCGGTGCGGGCTCGGGTTTCGCTGCTGCCGAGGCCCAGTGATGTGCGGCTGAGGGTGGGCAGCGCGGCTCGGTCGAGTTTTCCGTTGGGCAGCAGGGGGAGTCGATCGACGACGGTGATGGTGGGGACCATGAAGTGTGGGAGGTGTTCGGTGGCGAATTCGCGCAGTGTCAGTGGGCTGGTGTGGGGTGCCGCGACGTAGGCGGTGAGTCGGTTGTCGTCGCCGTGGTGGTCCATGGTGATGGCGACGTCGTGGACGGCGGGATGTTCGCGCAGCACACTGGCGATCTCGTCGGGTTCGATGCGGAAGCCGTTGAGCTTGATCTGTTGGTCGATGCGGCCCAGGAAGTCGAGCTGGCCGTCGGAAGTGGTCCGTACGAGGTCCCCGGTGCGGTAGGCGCGTTGGCCGGGGGTGTGGGGGTCGGGCACGAAGCGGTCGGCGGTCAGGGCCGGGCGGCGGATGTATCCGCGGGCCACGCCGTCGCCGGCGATGACCAGTTCGCCGGGTTGGCCGGGTGCTACCGGGCGCAGTGAGTCGTCGAGGACGTGGAGGCGCACGCCGTCGATGGCGTGGCCGATGCTCGGTTTGCCGGCTCCCTGCCCGGTACGGGACAGCGAGGCCCATACGGTGGTTTCGGTGGGGCCGTAGGCGTTGAACATGGTACGGCCGGGGGCCCATCGGTCGACGAGGTGCTGGGGCAGGGCTTCCCCGGCACAGATGATCGTCTCCAGATGGGGCAGTTCCCGGGGCGGCAGCATCGCGAGGACGCTGGGGGGCAGGGTGATGTGGGTGATGCGGGTGTCGGCGAGGAAGTCGCCGAGGCCGGGCCCGTAGAGGACGTCGCGGCGGGGCGGCAGGACCAGTGTGGCGCCCGAGCACAGGGCCATGGTCAGTTCGAAGACGGATGCGTCGAAGCTCGGTGAGGCGAACTGCAGGACGCGGTGGCCGGGGTGCACGGTGAACGCGGTGCGTTGTGCGGCGGCCAGGTTGGCGAGGCCGTGCTGGGTGAGGGTGACGCCCTTGGGGCGTCCGGTGGAGCCGGAGGTGTAGATCACGTATGCCGCGGAATCCGGGTGCAGCCGGGGCATGGGGAGGTCTTCGGTGGGCGCGGTGTCGGCGGCGGGCTCTGCCAGGGAGATGCCGAGTTCGTGCAGCCACGGGGGTGCGGGCAGGTCGGTGATGACCAGGGTGGTGTGGGAGTCGCGGATCATGTGGGAGAGCCGGGCGGCCGGGTAGGAGGGGTCCAGTGGCAGCCAGGCGGCGCCGGTGCGGGCGACGGCCAGGAGCGAGGTCACGAGGTCGAGGGAGGGTTCCAGAAGCACGCCGACCGTTGTTCCCGGGCCCGCGCCAAGGGAGTGCAGGCGGGCGGCGGTGGCGGTGGCGCGGGCGGTGAGTTCGGCGTAGGTCAGGTGGTGGTCGCCGAGTTCTGCCGCGGGGAGGTCGGGGGTCGCGGCTGCCTGGCGCAGGAAGGTGTCGAGGAAGTGTCCGGGATCTGCTGGTGTCACGGAATTCTCCATGAGGGCGGTGACGGACGGGCGGTGACCTTGGAGCGGGCGATGACCGGGGGCCGGCCGGTGGTCGGCCGGTGGCCGGTCCGTCGTCGCGGTTGCCCTGCTTCGGCGGTTGCGGGCAGACGTGGACGGACGTCCGGGAGGGAGGGGAGGGGGAGGGTGTGTGCGAGCTGGGTGCGCGGTCCGGGCGGGGGCGATCATCGATCGGTGTGGTCACACTAAGTGCGCCGTGACAGCCAAAACGGCACTGTCAGAGGCACTTTGAGCGGCACTTCGGTACACGGGCCGTGCCACTCACACCTCCCGGCCCGCCGGAGGCGAGGTCCCGCGGGACAGCTGATCCGCACCGGCTCCGCCGACGGCGCCCACGCCTTCCTCGACCGGCTCTCCCGCCGGGCCGGTGGCTGTCGTATTCCGTCGGAATGACCATCACAGCCGCCATCCCCCGGGCCGTGCTGAAGATCCCGAAGAAGGCGGCCACCGGCCTACGATCCGGGCGGCACCGAGCGTCCTGGCGCCTGGGTCGCGGTGACCGGCATCCCCGACCTGGGCACGCGGCCGAAGGCCATGCGGCTGATCGTCCGTAGGGAACAACCGCACCCCGGCGCCCAGTTGCGCTTCACCGATCTCGACAGGACGCGGCTGACCTGATCAAGCATGTGGAGTGCGTGGCGATTCCGGGGCCCCGGTCAAGGGCACCTGAACGTGGATCCCCCGACGCGCCCCAAATGTCCTGGCTGTGCTGGGAGTTGCCCTGACGGAGTTTGGCGGACACGAACCGGGACAATCCCGACCGTGAGGTTCGCTTGTCGATTCTCGGATAGCTGGGCGCGGCCAGTCGGTGGACCGCGCGGCCAGGACCGCGCGGCCAGGACTGTTGGGTCAGGGCTGTTGGGTCAGGAATGCGCGGCCGGGACCGCGAGGCCGGTTCCCGGCCTCAGGCCGGCTTGCGCCACACGGAGATGTGCTTCGCGGAGTCCTGGGCGAAGGGCGTACCGTCCCAGTCCGCGACGCGCCGTTCCAGCTCGAGGCCCGCGATCCGTGCCATCAGGTCGAGTTCCGCCGGCCACGCGTACCGGTGCCGGGAGGCGTCGCGGCGATAGCGGCCGTCGTCGCCGTCGCGGGTGAGGTGGTGCGAGACGAGGATCTGCTCGACGAGGTCGAACGTGTCGAAGCCGAGGTGCCGTTCGGAGACGTCGAACGGCACCGCGACCTGCCCGGGAGGCAGGAATCGCAGCGGCGGAACACCCAGCTCGACGACGAACCGGCCGCCAGGCGTGAGATGACGCGCGGCGTTGCGGAAGCACTCGACCTGTTCGTCCTGCGTCAGCAGGTTCGTGATCGTGTTGTAGACGAGATAGACCAAGGTGAACTCGCCGGGGACGACGGTCGTGGCCATGTCCCCGATGACGACCGGGAGCGTGTCCTCGTCGGCCTTGTGCCGCAGGACCGCCGCCATGTGCTCGGACAGTTCGATGCCCGCGACCGGCACGCCGCGTTCCCGCAGCGGGACGCCCACGCGTCCGGTTCCGATGGCGAACTCAAGTGCCCGGCCTTCTCCGGCGAGTTCGGAGAGAAAGGTGAGAGCCGGACCGAGAGCGACGGCCGAGGAGTTCTCGCTCTCCTCGGCGTCGTAGCGGTCGGCGGTCGCACGGCTCCACAACTCGCTGCTCGTCATGGGAGGCCACTTTGGCGGGCGCGGCGGGCCCTGTCGACGCATTTATTTGCGCCGACCCGTCGAGTTCGAGAGCCGGCTGCGCGAGCGGACGGGCCACCAGGGTGCGCCCGGTGGCCCGACGGCCCGTACGGCCGGGAGAGCGAGTGGCCTCGGCTCCGAACCCGGCCGGGAACCGAGCGCCGAGGCTCCGGAGGGTCAGGTTCCGTAGGCCAGGAGCGCCATCATCCCTGCCTCGCTGTGATACGCGTTGTGGCAGTGCAGCATCCACTGTCCGGGATTGTCGGCGTCGAAGACGACGGACACCTTCGACCTGGGCAGCACGATGGTGGTGTCCTTGCGCGGGCCGCCGTCGGTGAGCTGGTAGGTGTGGCCGTGCAGGTGCATCGGGTGCCACATCCTCGTGGAGTTGAAGAAGTCGATCTGGACACGCTGACCCTCCTGGACGAGCAGCGGGTTCGCGGTCGGGTCGGCCATGTCGAACTGCCTGCCGTTGATGGCCCAGTTGTACGCGTCCATGTTGCCGCTCAGGTTGACGCGGTGAACCAGGTCGGGGTCCTTCGCCTCCAGTCGTACGCCGTCGCTCGCGCGCAGTTGTGCGGCGGTCACCAACAGGCCGTCCAGTTCGGCCGGCCGCACGGTCGGCTCCGGCGCGCTTCCCGACCCGGTGCGCACCAGAGCCATACCTGCGACGTCCTTGCCCTCGGCGAGCGCGACGAGCGGGAAGACGCCGTCGTCAAGGGTGACCAGGACGTCGTACCGCTCGCCCATGGCGATCAGCACGGCGTCGACCTCCTGGTGCTCGACGGGGAAACCGTCGGTGTGCGTGACGGTCAGTTTGTGGCCGCCGAGCGCCACCCGGTACGCGGTGTCGGCGCCCGCGTTGATGATCCGGAGGCGGACGCGCCTGCCAGGCTTGCCGGCGTAGACGACCGGGTCGGTCGGCACCCGCCCGTTGACCAGGTGGTACGGGTACTTGACGTCCCCGGCGTCGCTGCCGAGCAAGGGACTGGAGGCGCCGCTGAGCCTGAACTTCGTCGGCGTGCCGTCGCCGGAGGGCGCGGACGAGGAAGGGGACGGCGAGGACATGGCCCCCTTCGAGCCGGTCGAGCCGGTCGGGCCGGTCCTCTTCGTGTCCATGCCGGGCATCTGATGGCTGAGTTCGGCGAAGACGTCGTCGGGCGTACCGGTCACACCGTCGAGCCAGTCGTCGAGGACGACGACCCACTCGTCGTCGTACGACAGCGGCTCCCTGGGGTCCTCGACGATCAGCGGCGCGTACAGGCCGCGGTCGACCTGGACACCCACATGCGGGTGGAAGAAGTACGTGCCGGGTGTGTTGGCGATGAAGCGGTACGTGAAGCTGGATCCGGCGCGCACCGGGGTCTGGGTGACCGGCGGTACACCGTCCATGTCGCTGCGCAGCGAGATGCCGTGCCAGTGGACGGACGTCGTGGTGCCGCTGGGCAACTGGTTGGACAGCTCAGCGGCGAGCGTGTCGCCCGTGGAGACGCGGATCTCCTTGCCGGGAACCTGGCCGCCGAAGGCCCAGGACTTGGCCAGGACACCGCCGCCCAGGTCGAGCGTGGCGGGCACGGCGGTGACGTTGAGGCTCTGAACCCTGCCCGTACCGCTCCGCTTCCTCTGGGCACGGGCGACCTGGGAACCGGAAGGGCTGAGGAGGGAGGGGCTGTTGGAGCCGTCGTTGCCGCAGGCGGCGAGCAGGCCGGCACCTGCCGCTCCCAGTCCGGCGAGGACGGAGCGGCGGTTGATGCTGTTCACGAAAGGTCCTCTTCTCGATGCGCGACAGGCATTGGGAACGGTCCACACACGGCTGGGCGCAGTCGAGGGACGCGGGAAGCCGTGGGGCGTGGCCTATGTGCGCGGTCGAGAGAGGGACGGCAGGTCGGGAGACGGAATCCGACCCGTCGCGCGGGGGAGTCGCCGACGTCGTGCTGACGGCCGGGTCGGGGAGCTCGTGGTGAACCAGTACGGCGACCACGGGGCACAGCGTCGCGACCAGACCGCGAACCCGGCGGGCGGCGCCACCGAACCGGGCCCAGGGCAACTCTCGTACCGTCATCAGGGGCGTCCGCACTTCCTGCGAGCTAGGACCGCCACCATACCCTGTACGGGTATGCGTACCCCGTAGCCGTCGATCAAGAATCAGCCGGATGCGGACCCTGGGTGGAGGGGCGTGCCCGTGCAGTCCGGGATGACGCGGTGGACGGGCGGTGCCGTCGGTGTGTCGGGGAGCCTCCGCCGTGTCGGTCCGTCCCCTCGTACGGCCGCGCTGCCTCCCGCCGACGGCTCCATCGCGGCAGACGTCGACCCCGGGCGTCCGTCCTGCCGTGCCCGTAGCGCGCGCGGCCCCACCGGGCGGAGCGGCCGGCGGCCGCTACTTCGCCGGGATCTTCTGCTCGAACCAGACGACCTTGCCGCTGCTCAGTCTCGTCGCGCCCCAGCGCAGGGCGAGTTGATTGACCAGGAAGAGGCCGCGGCCGCTCTCGTCCCCGAGGTCGGCGTGCCGCATCCTGGGCACCTGGGGCGAGTCGTCGGTCACCTCGCAGCGGAGGACATCGGTGCGCAGCAGCCGCAGCGACAGCGGCCGCGAGGCGAAGCGCACGGCGTTCGTCACGACCTCGCTGACCATGAGCTCGGTCGGATCGATCAGTGATTCGAGACCCCAGCGGCGCAGGGCCCTGCGGGTCAGCCGACGCGCCTGTCCCGCGGTCATCGGGTGCGGGGCCAGGTACCAGTAGCCGACGCTGTCCGGCGGAAAGCCCTCGAACCGGGCGGTGAGCAGGGCGATGTCGTCGTCCCGGGTCCCCGGGCTCAGGGTGCCCAGGACGTGATCGCAGAGCACTTCCAGCGAGGCGAGCCCCTTCGCCGTGCCCTGGAGACGGACCCGGAGCGCCTCGACGCCGCTTCCGATGTCCGTGTCGCGGGACTCGACGAGTCCGTCGGTGTACAGCACCAGGGTCGCCCCGGTGGGCGCGGCCATCTCCACCGACTCGAACACGACGCCGCCGACCCCGATCGGAGCACCGGGCGGGACCCCGAGGACCTCGGCGCGGCCGTCCTCGTGGAGCAGTACCGCGGGCGGGTGCCCGGCGTTCGCCATCAGCAGGCGGTGCGAGATCGGGTCGTAGATGGCGTAGAGGCAGGTCGCGATGTGGTCGCTGCCCAGCCGCTGGGCCTGCTCGTCGAGGTGGTGCAGGACCTCGTCGGGCGGCAGATCGAGACCGGCGAGGGTCTGCACGATGGTGCGGAGCTGGCCCATGATCGCGGCGGAGGTCATGGAGTGGCCCATGACATCGCCGACGATCAGGGCGACGCGGTTGCCGGGAAGCGGGATCGCGTCGTACCAGTCGCCGCCGACCTGGGCGGTCTTCGAGGCGGGGAGATAGCGGCTGGCCAGCCGGACGCCGGTGGGTTCGGGCAGCGACGACGGGAGCATGGTGTGCTGGAGCGTGTCCGCCACGGCGGCCTCGTGGCCGTACATCACCGCCTTCTGGACCCCGAGGGCCGTGTGCGTGGCGAGCTGCGAGGCGACGAGCAGGTCGTCGCCGGTGAAGACGGGGCGGTCCGCGCCCCGGAGCAGGACGACCATGCCCATGACGTGATGGCTGCCGTGCAGCGGGGCGATGATCAGGCGGTGGCCCGGCGGCAGCGTCCCCGGTGGGTTCGCCCCCGCCACCAGCAGTTCGGCGACGGCGGGCGCGTTGCCCGGCGCGTCACCGAACGCGGGACGCCCGTCCCGCAGCAGTTCCGCGAGCCGTCCGCTGCCGGCCGGCTCCACCCGCTCGGCGACCTCGGGGACCGCGGGCGGTGGCGGGGATCCGTCGGTGGGCAGGGGTGTCGGCAACGCCCGGTCGGAGCTGTGCAGTTGAAGCACGACGGGTGCCGCCGACTGTTCCGTGCCCACCGGCAGCGGGTCGTCGAGGTGGATGAATATCGCGTCCGCGAACGCGGGCACGGCCGCCTGCCGCAGCTCCCGGAGTGTCTCGTCCAGATCCATCCCGCGGGCGATCCGCCGCGTCGCCACATCGAGATACCGCAGGCGGTCGGTCTGCGGCACGCGGCCGTCCGTCACCGCGGCTGGTGAGGGGAGGCCCTGTGGCGGGGCGGTGCCCTCGTGGGGGGTGTGGTGCTCGGTCACGCGTTCTGTCCCGTCCAGTGGGTGGCGCGGTCCGCGGCTCGGACTCCGCCTCCTCAGTCCGCCCGTCTGCAGCAGAGGAACACCTGCTCCTCGGGCGGGACGTCCGCCACCGCGGGGGCGTACGTGTACGAGGTCTCCTTGACGATCTCGAAGCCCGCCTCCTCGATGACCTTGTGCAGGTCCTCCCGCAGATAGCCCGAGACCCTGATCGTGTTCCCGAGGAAGGGGATCGAGAAGTCGTCCACATCGGCCTCGACCATCGACAGGACGAACAGGCCACGGGGAACGAGGAGATGACGGATGGTCAGCAGAGCGAGGGGAATCTCCGCGCGCGGCAGCATCAGCAGCGAGAAGAAGGCGGCGACGGCGTCGAAGCGGCCGAGGTCGCGCGGGCCCCCCGGCCGCAGGTCGGCGAGGTCCAACTGGTGGAACGTCGCGTCGGGGACATAAGTGCTCGCGAGCTTCACCATGCCGCCGGAGAGGTCCACCCCCACGACCTCGAATCCGGCCTCCGTCATCTGGCGCGAGGTCGGCACGCCCGTGCCGCAGCCGAGATCCAGAACCCGTGATCCCCCGCCCAGCGATCCGATCAGCCACTCGCCCGCGGTGACCTGGCCCTCCTTGTGCGGGAAGGCTTCCTCGTAGCGGTCGCCGATGGCGTCGAAGGCTTCGGCCTGGCCTCTGCGGTCGAGCCGGATGCTCTCGTAATCAGTCCCGTGATTGCTGTTGATCACGAAAGGAACCTTTCATGGGGGCTATCGGAGTAGTCCAAAATTCGGATGAAAGCGGCCGTGACGGGATCTCCGAGCCTTGTCGGTCGCTCAGGAGACGTCAATTCGAGACGATAGTCGTTCAGTGTTCGGCTGGATGCCATAGTGTCCGAAATTGCTCGGTCGGCGGGACGGCCCGGACTCCGCGTGTCCGGCTGTCCGTCGCAGTCGAACTCGCCTTGCCCGCACGGATGTTGGGGCCCCCGAGGCGGCGCTGACACGGCCGGAATCCGTCCGGCGGACACGGTTGGCCGGAACGGGGCGCGGCGACAACTCCCCCCGCGATCGGGGCATGGCGGAGTCGGCTCTCCGTGGGCGGAGGCGGCGTGCTCGCCGGTGATGCGGCCTCGTACGCGTCGGTGACCGGCAGCTCGGCGGCTGTCTCCCGGCGCGACGGGTCTCTCTCGGTCCCGACGGTGACGACCGTCCAGGCGTGTCCGGGCGGGCCTGTCCCTCCGTACCGAAATGTCGTATTCATGGAAGGATCGTGTCCAGTCCTGGGTCCGAGTCCGGCAGCGGCCCGCCATGGTCCGTCCGTGGCGGTGCCATGGTCCGTCCGTGGCAGGCCCCGGTCCTGCGGTACCTGTTCACGTGGACGTGGAGGTTGCTGTGTCCGTACACCGCGTCGGCCTGGTCGTCCACCAGGGGCGGACGGCGGCCCGCGACGTCTCCCGCGCCGTGCACGTGTGGTGCGACGCGCAGGGCATCCGGTGCACCGAGATCGATGTCTGGGCCAAGGACCAGCAGCGTCGGGGCGGGCGGGCGGAAGCGGAGGCCGCCGGCAACCCGGACCTCGTCGTCACGCTCGGCGGCGACGGCACCTTCCTGCGCGGCGCCCGGATCGCCGTCAAGAGCGGCGCGACCGTGCTGGGCGTCGACCTCGGCAAGGTCGGGTTCCTCACCGAGGTGCCGGCGGCCGACGTCACCCGGGCGTTGCAGGCGGTCCACGACGGGAAGGTGACGGTCGAGGAACGGATGACGCTGACCATGCGCGCCTCCCGGGCCCTGGAGATTCCCTGGGGAATGGAGGCCCTGCTCCACTACGGCCGGGGTCCCGCCCTGCCGCCGCCGCAGGTCAGAGCCGAGACGACGGAGGGAGACGGCTGGGGGGTGGCCCTGGACGTCACGGCCCTGAACGACGTCGTCCTGGAGAAACTGGCCCGGGACCGTCAGGTCAGCGTCGGCGTCTACATCGCCGGACGGCGGCTGGCCTCCTACTCGGCGGACGCCTTCGCCGTCGCCACCCCCACCGGATCGACCGCCTACAGTTTCGCCGCCGGCGGTCCCGTGCTCTCCCCGCACATGGACGCGGTCGTCTTCACCCCGATCGCACCGCACATGACCTTCAACCGCAGTGTGATCGCCGCGCCGGACGAGCCCGTCGCCCTGCGGGTGCTGCCCCACTCGGGCCAGGCCGCCGTGAGCATCGACGGCCAGTTGCGCGGCGTACTCGACCCCGGCGACTGGATCGGTGTCTTCAGGGCTCCGCAGCGGGTGCGCCTCATCCGGTTGCACGCCACCGACTTCTACGGCCGGCTGCGCGACCGCTTCCGCCTCACCGACGCACCGGCCACGGCGGCCGACGGCGTGCCCGCCCCGTTCTTCCGCCCCGACACCCCCATCCCGCCCGACCTCGCCGAACTCCGCCTGCCACCTCCTTCGGCGGCCCGCTGACGGCGGGGCCCCGTCGCGGGGCACGCCGAGGTTCTCCGGGAGAAGCGCCATGCGGAGGTTCCCCGCGAGAAGGTGTCGATCCAGGTGTGCACCCGTACGACGCACGGGTGAGAGCGGGAAACCACGAACTCCAGGAGCACGGTCATGCCCAAGCTGCGCGTACACAACATCACCGTTTCGGTGGACGGTTACGCCGCCGGCCCCCACCAGCGTCTCGAACATCCGCTCGGCGAGGGCTTCGGGAGGATGCACGAGTGGATGTTCGCCGCCATGCGAGACCGGGCCGACGGGAAGGGGGGAATCGACGTCGAGTACGTGGAGCGCAGCGAGGAGAACATCGGCGCCACCATCATGGGCCGCAATATGTTCGGGCCCCAGCGCGGGCCCTGGGAGGACGAGTCGTGGACGGGCTGGTGGGGACCCAACCCTCCGTACCACAACGACGTGTTCGTGCTCACGCACCACCTGCGGCCCTCGATCGTCATGGAGGGCGGAACGACCTTCCACTTCACCGGCGAACCCATCGAGACGGTCCTCGCGCGCGCCTTCGAGGCGGCGGCGGGCAAGGACGTCCGGCTCGGCGGCGGACCGGCCACCGTCCAGCAGTACCTGCGCGCGGGGCTGCTCGACGAACTGCACTTGGCCGTCGTCCCGCAGCTCATGGGCCGGGGCGAGCGTCTGTTCGACAACCTCGGGGACGGGATCGACGGCTACCGGGTCGCCGAGCTGGTCGGATCGCCGGCGGCGACGCACGCCCGGCTGGTCCGCCGCTGACCACGTTCCGAGCCTGGCTGTTCCGTCGCCCACCGAGGCGAGGACGGTGAACGGTCCGCGGCAGCCTCCGGAACCCGCCTCTTCGGTCCGCCTCCGGGCGGTCACCGATTCGCGGCCCTGTCCCCGCGGACGGTGACCGGGGGCGGCCTGTCCCCGCGGATGGTGACCGGGGGGCGGCCTGCCTCTGCGGACGGTGACCGGTTCGCGGCCCGCCCCGCGTGCGCGGGATCAGTCCTCCTGTGCGGGTGTGCCCGGTCCCGGCGCGCCCATCCGCAGGCCGTCCATCACCAGGTCCAGCAGGCGCCGGGCGGGCGACTGCCAGTCCCCGTGCGGATCGAGCCGCCAGAGGCCGGACACGGCGAGCAGGAAGTCGTCGGGGGTCACCCCCGGCCGGATGGTGCCCGCTTCCTCGTTGGTCCCCAGCAGGAGCGCGACGGCCGAACTCAGGGGTCGGTGGCCCAGCTTCGTCAGCGCGCTCCGAGGTGTGCCGGTGGTCGGCCGCAGCGCCTCGGCCAGGCTCGCCTCGGCCATCGCGAACCGCGCGAGACCGTCCATCCACGCGCGTAGCGCCCGATCCGGTGCCTGGGTGGCGAGCAGATGTGCCGCCGTCTCGGTGACCTGCCGCACCTCATGGCGGTAGACCTCCAGAATGAGGGCCTCGCGGTGGTGGAAGTTGCGGTAGAAGGTCCCCTGGCCGACCCCCGCCTTCCTCGCTATCGCGCTCAGGGGTGTGTCCGCCGAGCGGGACAGCTCCGCCAGGGCCACGGCCAGGATGCGCTCGCGATTGCGCTGCGCGTCCGAGCGCAGAGATCCGTCCGGGCGTGCGGGCGCCCCCGAGCCCGCCGGTGCGTCCTTGTCGGGGTGCACGCGTACTCCTTCCGGAACGAAGGCCGGATTCCTCCCGGGGCACCGCCGGACCGCCCTCGCCGACCGGACAGCCGTACCGGGTCCGCCGATCGTGGACAACTGCCCGTTCAGGCCCCGCCTTTGGTGGCCGGCTTACTGCGCGATGCCGGCCGGAACAGGTCGCCGAGCGGCATTCTGGCGCACCCGGCGGGATTTCGGCCGCGGACCTTCCGAAAAGGTCGGCGGAAGTCTGACGGCGCAGGCACGCGCGGCCACGCTCGCCGGCCACGCGTACGCCGCCCGTTCCGTGAACTCGGCCTGCCCGCCGCGCAGCAGGAGATCGGCCCGTGCGAAGGCGGGGTCGTCGGCCCGCGCCGCGCCGGAGGGGACGGCGATGCAGCGCAAGCCGGCCGTGTGCGCGAAGGCGCCCGGCGCGGGGTCCTCCAGGACCACACGGTCCGCCGTCAGCCGCCGTCGTCAGCCGTGCAGGGAGTGGCGCTGACACTGCTCGGCTGCGGGGGTACCAGCCGCTATCGGGGTGGGGCCGCTCAGCCCTGCGCCGCCCGTCCGATCGACTCCACCAGCGGCAGCAACCGGTGCGGGACGCGTTCGCGCAGGGCCACCTCGGTCCGGGTGCGGACCACGCCGGGCAGACTGATCAGCGCCTGGATCACATCCTCCAGGTGGGCGTTGTCCCGCGCCGCGACCCGGGTGATCAGATCGCCGCCGCCGGTGATCGAGAACGCCTCGATGATCTCCGGTACGGCGGCGAGGGCGTCGCCGACGTCGTCGAGATGGCCCTGCGTGACCTCGATGTGCACGAAGGCGAGCACGGGGTGGCCGAGAGCCGCGGGGGACAGCGACGGGGCCGTCCCGGTGATCACCCCGTCCCGCTCCAGCCGGTCCAGGCGGGCCTGAAGCGTGCCGCGGGCGACACCGAGGACGCGGGCGTATTCGCGGACGCTGGTACGCGGCTGCTCCAGAAGCAGTCGCAGGATGCGGGTGTCGAGTTCGTCGACGGCCATGGTCCGTTGGCCTCCCTGTGGCCGACAATGATCACTTTCCACTGTACCAATGGCCCAGCTGAAACCGCGCCGGTTGAGCCAGTTCCCGACTGCCGCTTACCTTGTCCCTATTGATGGCGCTGCGCAGCGCCGGACGGCAACGACGCCGTACCGGACCCGCGGCGCCTTTCGCATGTGCGCTGCGCATGCCGAACCTTGTACTGAAGTGCGATGTGGGGGCGGGCCGCCGACGGTGAAGAAGATGTTCATGGCTCCGGATCCGGGACTGTTCCGGCTGCGGGTCTCGCTCCGGGCGGTGCTCGGTATCGGCCTCGCGGTCGTCCTGTGCCAACTGGCCGGGCTGTCGCTCCCCGCGTCGATCGCCGGAGGGCTCGCGGCGCTCCTCGCGCTGTTCACGGTCGGTGACCCGACGGTACGCGGCCAGGCCGGCACCACCGCGCTGCTCCCGCTGGCCGGTCTCCCGGTCCTGACGGTCGCGACCGCCTTGCACGGGATGCCGACACTGCGGGACGCCAGCTGGCTCGCCGTGGTCTTCGCCGGGGTGTACGCCCGCCGCTTCGGCCCGCGCGGCCACGCGCTCGGCATCTTCGCGTTCATGATGTTCTTCACCGCCCAGTTCCTGCACGCGGTGCCCGGCCAGCTCCCGCAGCTGTACGCCGCCGTCGCCCTGTCGCTTGCGGCGACCTCGGCCGTGCGGTTCGGCGCCTGGTGCGTCGAGCGGCGCAGTCCGCTGCCCGCCGCGCCGCGGCCGCTCGACGGACGCGGGCTGGCGCGCCCCGCCACCCGCCAGGCCTTCCAGGCGACCGCGGCCTGCGCCTTCGCGCTCACCGCGGGCCAGGTCCTCTCGCACGACCGCTGGTACTGGGCCGTCGGCGCCGCATGGTGGATCTTCGTCAACACGGCCTCGCGCGGCGAGACGCTGGTACGCGGCTTCCGGCGCGTGCTCGGCACGCTCACCGGGATCGTGGCCGGGTTCCTGATCGCCGTACCGCTGCACGGCGCACCGGCGCCCACCCTCGCCCTCGTCGCGGTGAGCGTCTTCGGGATCTTCTACACGGCCGCGCTCTCGTACAGCTGGATGATGTTCTTCGTCACCGTCATGGCGGGCCTGCTCTACGGGCTCCTCGGCGTCCTGCACCCCGGGCTTCTGGGACTCCGGCTCGCCGAGACCGGTGTCGGCGCGCTCGGCGCGGCACTCGCGGTCGCGCTCGTCCTGCCCATCACCACGCACACGGTCACCGACCGGTGGATCGAGCGCGCCCTGCACGCCGTGCACGGCTGTACCTCGGCGGCGGCCCGGCGGCTCGCGGGCGACGCCCTGGCCGACCCCGCGCCGCGTGCGGGGGAGCTCGAAGCACTTCTGGGGCGCGTGCGGATGGCTGTCGCGCCCCTGGTGCATCCGCTCAACCCGATGCGCCGACGCAAGGAACGGGCCCGCGCGATCCTCGCCCTCCTCGACGACTGCGCCCGCGAGGTACGGGGTCTCGCCGCCGTCGCCGCCGACCCGGACGCCTCGCACGACGCCCACCTCACCGCGGCCTGCCGACGGGTCGAGACAGCGATGGAGTCGCTGGTCGGCGCCATACCGGGGAGCGCTCCGGCGGCCCAGCACGGCGTCCCCGGTCACCACCCGGGTGCCGAGCAGGCGCTCGTCCACCTGCACGGCCTGGAGCGGGCGCTCGTCGAGCTGGAGACACCGCTGCGCGGCTCGCTGCTCGTCGCCGCCTGATCCCTCCGGGGCGCTTCCCCCGGCGTCCCGCGGCTGCCCGCAGCCCTGGGACGCCGCCCTCGCTCTGTGGACACGGGCGCCCGGAATGGGGCAGATTTACCGGCCATCCACAGGGCGGATCGCCGCACCCGCCGGGCACCTCCGCGGCCGCCGGACGTACGGACGCCGCGGACCGTGCGGGAGCGGCCCGCGGGCGGAACTCTTGGGGGCGGCACCATGCGCGACTTCCCGCGCGACACCACACACGAAGAGCGCACGGCCGGCAGACCGGACCCGGGGCACCCGGGCCCCGGAGGCGACGGCGCGGCCGGCTGGCTGGACCGGATCCGGCACGACGACGAGCACGAGGGTGAAGATCCGGAACGAGGGCACGGACGCCCGCTGGACGGCCTCGGAGCGACCCCCGCCGCCATCGCCCCGACGCCCACCCCCGAACCGCCCGGCGACCACCGTACGGACTCCACGAGACCTCCCGCCCCGTACGTGCCCGGTGTCCCCGCCGACGGCCGGGGGGACCTCGGGCGGTCTCCAGCCCTGTCCGCGTCCGATGCCTCGGCCGAGCGTCGCGGCGACCCCGTGCGGCCGCGCGATCTGTACGCACCCACCGTGCCTGCCGCCCGTCGGGGGGACCCCGCTACGCCCCCTGCCCCGTACGCGCCCGATGCCCCGGCCGACCGGCACGGGGACGCCGTCCAGTCGCGCGGACCGCACGCGGCCCGGAACACCCGCCGGGCGGACGACGTGTCCCCGACCGCCGTTCCGGCCGACGCCCACGCCGTGGACGTTGCCGCGGCGGCCCGCGCCTTGTCCGCGCGGGTGGACGCACTGGCAACGCTCTGGCCCGAACGGGGCGCCACCCCGATCCCGGGGCTGCGCGGGCGGCTGATGGCCGGGGAAACCGCAGCCGAGGCGCTGACCCGTCCGGCCCGGGATCCCGGCCGGACGGGGCCGGACACGCGGACGGGGCCGGACACGCGGACGGGGCCGGACACGCGGACGGGGCCGGACACGCGGACGGGGCCGGACACGCGGACCGGCGCCGGGTGCGGGGGCGGTCCCGAGCGGAACGAACCGGGCACGGGCCCGCAGCGACGCGCCCCGCGATCGCCCCACGACCTCCTCCGCGCCGCCGCCGAGTTCATCACGCTCCACCACACCGAGGAGCG
This sequence comes from Streptomyces sp. NPDC091209, assembly GCF_044757755.1. Lineage (NCBI taxonomy): Bacteria > Bacillati > Actinomycetota > Actinomycetes > Kitasatosporales > Streptomycetaceae > Streptomyces > Streptomyces sp. NPDC091209. The sequence continues at coordinate 355,057 of NZ_JBIVVR010000005.1, forward strand.
CCTCGGTGATCCGGCCGGGCGGATCACCGCTGTCCGCGCGGAGATCGCGGACACGGGGACGTACCGGCACACGACCCGGGAACTCGTCTTCGGCGCGCGGGTCGCCTGGCGCAACGCCAACCGCTGCATCGGCCGGCTGTACTGGAACTCGCTGAGCGTGCGCGACCGCCGGGACGTGCACGACGCCGGGGAGGTCGCCGAGGCCTCGGCCGACCACCTCCGGGAGGCCACCCGCGGCGGCCGGATCCGCTCGCTGATCACGGTCTTCGCGCCCGACACGCCGGAGCGCCCCGGCCCCAGGATCTGGAACGAACAGCTCGTCCGGTACGCGGGCTACGCGCGCCCCGACGGCGGTGTGACCGGTGACCCGCGCAACGCCGGTCTCACCGGGGCGGCCCGTCGGCTCGGCTGGCCCGGCGGCCCCGGCACGCCCTTCGACGTCCTGCCGCTGGTGATCCAGGACTCCGGCGCCGAGCCGCGCTGGTTCGCGCTGCCCCAGGACGCGGTGCTCGAAGTGGAGCTGGGCCACCCCGATCACCCCTGGTGGCACTCACTCGGGCTGCGCTGGCACGCGGTGCCCGCCATCTCCAACATGTGCCTGGAGATCGGCGGTGTCTGCTATCCGGCCGCACCCTTCAACGGCTGGTACATGGGAACGGAGATCGGCGCCCGCAACCTCGCCGACACCGACCGTTACGACCTCCTGCCGTTCATAGCCGACCGTCTGGGCCTCGACACCCGCACCGACCGGTCCCTGTGGAAGGACCGCGCCCTCGTCGAACTCAACCGCTCGGTCCTGTACTCCTTCGACCGCGCGGGTGTCACCGTCACCGACCACCACACCGAGTCCCGGCGCTTCATCACACATCTGGGACGCGAGGAACGCAGAGGCCGTCCGGTGGGCGCCGACTGGTCGTGGATCGTGCCCCCGATCTCCGGCAGCGCCACGCCGGTCTTCCACCGCACGTTCGACACCGTCGAACGGACTCCGGCCTACGTCCACCACCCCGAGGCCATGGAACGGGCACGGGGCGCCGTCCCGTTCTAGCCCGTCGCTCGACCGACCGCTTCGGCCCACCGTTCCCCTGCGTTCCAGTCGGTTCCCGCCCGTTCCGGTTCGTACCAGCCCGTTCCAGTCCGCCGACCGGACCACCCGCTCTGGTCTAGACCGCGGTGTCCCGACTGCTACCGTCGCCCCCGATGACGCGGGACCGAGAGGGGACAGCAGTGGCAGACGGCGGCAGGCGGCAACAGCGGGCGTTCATCGGCTCGTTCACGGCGGCGGGAGGCCGCGGTGTCCTCACGGCGGCCGTGGATCCGGACAGCGGCGCGTTGACCGTCCTGAGCGCGGTCGACGGCGTACCGGACCCCTCGTATCTCGCCCTGTCGCCCGCACACGACGTGCTGTACGCCGTCAGCGAGACCGCCGAGGGTGCGGTGGCCGCCTACCGCGTGCACGGCGACACACCGGAGCTGACCGGTCCGCCGGTCCGGACCGGCGGCAGCGGCCCCACCCACCTCAGTCTCTTCGACGGACACGTCCTGACCGCCGACTACGGCTCCGGCAGCGTTTCCGCCGTGCCCGTCCGACCCGGCGGCGGGCTCGGCGTGACCGCCTCCAGCGTCCTGCGGCACACCGGTTCCGGTCCGCACACGAAGCGGCAGCAGGGTCCGCACGCTCACCAGGTACAGCCCGACCCGACCGGCCGCTGGGCGGTCAGCGTCGACCTCGGCACGGACTCCGTCCGGGTGTGCGCCCTCGACGGCGGCACGCTGACCCTGCACCGCGAGATCGCCCTGCGCCCAGGTTCCGGACCGCGCCATCTCGCCTTCCACCCGCGGGGCGGGCACGCGTACGTCCTCAACGAACTCGCCCCGACCGTCACGGTCTGCCGTTGGGACGCCGCCGAGGGCTCCCTGCGGCCCGTCGGTGAGACCCCGGTGCTGACCGGTGCCCCGGACGGTGACGCGTACCCCTCGGGCATCGTCGTCTCGCCCGACGGCCGCTTCGTGTGGACCGCCACCCGTGGCCAGGACGTCGTCTCCGTGCTCACGCCCGACGCGGTGGGCGACGGGCTCGGGCTGGTCGCCACGGTGCCCTGTGGCGGCGTCTGGCCCCGCGCGCTGGCCCTCCACCCCTCGGGCCGCTTCCTGTACGCGGCGAACGAGCGTTCCGGCGACGTGACCTGGTTCACCGTCGACCCGGACACGGGCGTGCCGTCCCGCGCCGGTTCGGTCGAGGCGCCCGCGGCGTCGTGCGTCGTCTTCGGCTGACCAGGCTGACCAGGCCGACCAGGCCGGCCCAGGGGATGCGCACCGGGCACCCCCTCCCCGCGGCCCGCCGAGCCCCGAGCGCGCCGGGTACGCCGAGCGCCCATGGGAAAGGGCCCCTCCTGTCACAGGAGTGGGCCCTTTCGATGTGCGGGTTGTACGGGTAGTGCGGGCTGTGCGGGTGTGCCGGCCGACTAGAAGGCCGGCGCTCCCTGGCTCTGCGGCGGCGCGATGCCCAGCGCCGACGTGTACTGGGCGAGCGCGAGCTTGCCGATCGCCGGGTACGGGCCGAGGGCCTCGGCGGCGCTGCAGCCGGCTTCCTTGGCCGCCGCGTCGAGCAGACCCGCGTCGAGCTCCGGACCGATCAGGTACGGGGCGAGCGCCAGCTGCTGCGAACCGGAGCCGCGGAGCTGCTCGGCGATGGCCGCGATGGAACCTTCCTCGTCGAGCGCCGCGGCCATGACCGGCACGGCGAGACGCGCGGCGAGCAGCATGCCGGTGATCCCGGCCGCCTGCACGGCGTCCTCGCCGCCCACGGTGGCGAGCACGATGCCGTCGGCGGCGGTCGCCACGGTGAACAGCCGGGCGCGGTCGGCGCGGGCGAGACCGGCCTCGGACAGGCGCACGTGCAGCGCCTCGGCGAGCAGCGGGTGCGGGCCGAGGACATCGGTCAGTTCGGCCGCGACGCGGCTCTCCATGACCGCCTGGCGGATCCGGCGCAGCAGGGCGTTGTCCGGACCGGCGAGCAGCGGCACCACGATGCCGACCGGCCCGTCGGGCGCGGTGACGTCGGAACCGGCGGCGCGGGCCTGCTCGAAGCGCGCGGTGCGCTCCTCGGCGGCGTGGGTCAGCACGGACTGCAGCGTGGGGAACTCGTCGTCCCCGTCCAGGTAACCGATGCGGGCATCGAGGCCGGGGAGCTCGGAGCGCGCGATGCTCACGACCTCCTCGGCGAGGCTGCGCGTGGCCGCGCTGGGGGTGCCCGGCACCGCGAGGACGAGCGCGGGCGCGCCCTCGGGAGCCGCCAGGGGTTCCGGACGGCGGTGCCGCCCGGCTTGGCGGGGTCGCGGCATTCGTACTGGCAGGCCGGACGCGGGCCCAGTGGGGGAGCTCATGGCGCCGCATGTTACTGGTTTCTCGGGTTCCCCTGTTCGGGGAGGGTGCAGGTGAGCGGTATCCGTCCGCTTTTGTCTGATGAGTTACGTACGGATCAGAAGTGATCAGTAATCGTGGACTTGTCGGTCCTGCGGTGAATTTCAACCATCGATTTCCGGATACGTCTTTTCGGCCGCCACGAACAACAGTCGCTCGTCCGCGGGCAGTGCGAGCAGGCCGTTCGCCAAGTCGGCGGCGATCCGGAGCGCGCCGTCGAGCGGGTCGCCCGTGGCCGGTACCCGCCGGGCGTGCGGCAGCCGCTCGGCCAACTCCTCTCCCAGTGGGTCGAGGAGCGGGGCACCCATGTTGAACAGGCCCCCGGTGAGTGCGAGATGGGGCTCACCGTCCATCGGGCACGCCGCCGCGGCCGACTCGGCGATGTGCCGTGCGGCGGCCCGCAGGATGTCCGCCGCCACGGGATCGCCCTCGGCGCGGGAGGCCACCTCCGGGGCGAAGGAGGCGAGCACGGCGGGCCGGTCGGTGCGCGGGTACAGCCGGCCAGGCAGTTCCGGCATCGGCCCGAACATCTCCTCGGCCCGCGCGAGCAGTGCGGCCGAGCCGCCCGGGCGGCCGTCGAACGCCCGCAGGGCCGCCTCCAGGCCCGCGCGCCCGATCCACGCGCCGCCGCCGCAGTCGCCGAGCAGATGGCCCCACCCGTCGGCCCTGCGCCACGACGTGAGGTCGGTGCCGATCGCGATCATGCCGGTGCCGGCCGCGATCACGACACCGGCCTGGGGGCCCAGCGCGCCCGTGTACGCGGTCACCGCGTCTGCCGCCAGGGCGAGCCGTCGTACTCCTAGTTCACGCTCCAGCGCCGCCGGCAGTTCGTCCCGCAGTTCGTCGCCGAGCGTGGCCAGGCCGGCCGCGCCGACGGCGACCGCCCCGATGCGTTCGGTCCCCGCTTCGGTCATCAACCGGCGTGCCATCGGCAGCAGTTGATCCAGCAGATGCCCGGCCGAGATCCCGCGCGGGCCGGTACGGACCGGCTCCCGGGAGGTCAGGGGTTCACCGAGCGGGGCCGGGGGAGGGGGCGGTGCCGGCCCATCGCGTACGGGGGAGCCGGCATCGCCTGTCGCCCCGTACGCGGCGAGAGCCACCCGCAGTCCCGAACCGCCGGAGTCCACGGCCAGCACGACGGACGGCCCGGGGCCGCCCGGCCGTCCTCCGCGAACACCGTCGGACCTCACGGCAGGCGCCAGTCCACCGGCTCGGCTCCCTGCCTGGCCAGCAGGTCGTTGGCGCGGCTGAACGGGCGGGAACCGAAGAAGCCGCGGTCGGCCGACATGGGTGAGGGGTGCGAGGACTCCACCGAGGGGAGATCGCCGAGCAGGGGGCGCAGGTTGCGGGCGTCGCGGCCCCACAGGATCGACACCAGCGGGCGGCCGCGGGCGGCCAGGGCCCGAATCGCCTGTTCGGTGACTTCCTCCCAGCCCTTGCCGCGGTGTGCGGCGGGGCTGCGCGGAGCCGTGGTGAGCGCCTTGTTGAGCAACAGCACGCCCTGTCTCGTCCAGGGGGTGAGGTCACCGGTGGACGGCTGGGGCGCCCCGAGGTCGGTGTTCAGCTCGGTGAAGATGTTGATCAGGCTGGGCGGCAGCGGACGTACCTCCGGGGCCACCGAGAACGACAGCCCCACCGCGTGTCCCGGTGTCGGATAGGGGTCCTGTCCGACGATGAGGACACGTACCTCGTCGAAGGGCTGCTGGAAGGCTCGCAGGACATTCGCCCCGGCCGGTAGGTAGGTGCGTCCCGCGGCGATCTCCGCGCGCAGGAAGTCGCCCATCTCGGCGATCCGTCCGGCCACGGGGTCGAGGGCTTTCGCCCAGCCCGGTTCGACGATCTCATGCAACGGTCGTGGTGCCACGGGCGTCACCCTACTGCCGCATCCATGGCGGAGATCAAACCGGTGGCCGTCGCGCGACCGGGGATGACCGATTCGTCGTCGAATTGGACATCGGCGAGCACAAGACGCTTGCCGCAGAGGGTCGTTGGAGTCGTCTGGATCCAGGACCGCGCCCGCGTTCCAGTCGCGGCCCCGCGCAGCAGGCCGCCACTACGTACAGGCGGGCGACCGCTCTCGGCCCGGATGCGCCCAGGCGCGTGACCGCTCGGCCCGGAGCGTGTCGAGACGTTCGCGGCGCTGTCGGCGCGGCCGGTCGTGGTACTCGTCGACCGGGCCGTCTCGTGATCGCAAGGTGGACGTGTTTCAGTGGCATGGGCCGTTTGGGCCTCTGACGGATACAGCATTCCAAGTAGGTGTGGATACGTCGCACGCAGCGGACGACTCACTCGTTTGAAACGGTGATGGAAATTCAGCCACCCGCCGGATGGCCATGGTGATACGGGCCGACGAATACCGGAGTGGACGGGTCGGGCTGGAGCGATTGGCGTACGCGGAAATTCGGGCAGGTTTCTTGCGAGCCAGGCATTCCTGATATAGACAATGACCTACGAGGTACGGGGGCTCGTGGGGGTTGGGGATGCTACGGATTCATTTTACGACCGAAGATCTCTTGAAAACCAGGGTGGTCTCGGCGCCGGATCCCATGTGGGAACTGGTGCTGAGTGTCTTCCGATTACGCAGACGGCTGGCCGTGGCCCGGTACGAACCGTGGTATCGGCAGGTCAAGGCCGAAGCGGCCCGAAGTGATCTGCTGCAGCGCATTCGGCTCATGCTGATGCCCATGATCCCGGCCTCGGGATATTTTCCGGATTTTCTGACTCCGGAAAACCGAGGGCATGGAGGAATCGAATCGATCATCGAGGCGGTGGCCGGATGTCCGAAAAGAGTCCTCCGCGGCCAACTCGACCTCCTCGACCGAGGTCGGGGATCCGCTTGGCTGGAGCGGTTGTACGAGGCGGATTCCGCGGCCAGAGAAGACCTGCAAAAACTCTTGAGGGACTACCACCGTATCGCCCTCGTCCCTCACTGGAATGCGATCCGTAACAGCGTCGAGACGGATCGGGCCATTCGTACCCGGGCCCTTCTCGACGGCGGGGTCCATGGGCTGCTGCACAGCTACCGGCCGCTGATGCGGTGGGCGCCTCCTGTCCTGCATGTCCGGTATTCCGTTGATCAGACACTCCACCTGAACGGACGAGGACTGCTTCTGGCCCCGTCGCACTTCGGCCAGGGACCCGCGAACGCGCTCGCCGATCCCGCTCTGCCGCCCGTCCTCGTCTATCCCGCCGGGTACGACAAGGCGGCGGCGCCGGTGACGGTCCGGGCTCTGGGCCGGCTCATGGGCGGCACCCGTGCCTCCATCCTGATCGCCACCGAGACCGCGACCACATCCGGGGAACTCGCGCGCCGGGTGGGTGTGTCCGCCGCCACGGTGAGTCATCACCTCTCCGCGCTACGCGGGGCTGGTCTTCTGAGCACCCTGCATCGGGGCGAGCTCATTCTGCACACCCGTACGTCCACCGGATCCGCCTTGGTCAACGCGGCCCATACCTCAGGCACTTGAGATCGGAAACGTGACCAGGGCGCTCGTCACCTGCGCATTTCGACCACGGTGGAAAGGGCTGTCCCTCAACCGAACACGCTGGCGAGTATGGCTTCCAGCCCGCATCCGTACCGGAAGGGATACGCCACACCATGAGGAACATACGTCGCCCGGCAGCCCTCGCAGGAGTCGCGGCCGTCCTGGCCGCCGGCGCCACCGCCCTCACCATCAGCCCCGCGGCAGCGGCCGACACGACCTGCTCCAGCGGTTACGCCTGCATTTACTACCACCCCAACTACCAGGGGGCCTTCTTCAAGCAGTTCCCCAACATCCCCAACTACTCCGGCTACACCTTCACGACGAGCGCCAACGGCAGTGACGGCGCGGGCCAGGGCGTCCGGAACAACGCCGCTTCGGTCGACAACTGGGACTTCAACAACGCCTTCACCGTGTACTACCACGTGAACTACACCGGAGCGAGCCAGCGCTTCGCCGCGGGCGGCGGCGGAAACTTCAACACCACGCTGCGCAACGAGAACGCATCGGGCAAGTTCGGCTGATGCGGCCGAACGTCTTGACCGACTGAGGTCTGTTCACCGCAGCCTCACGCAGGGGGTGCCCCGCTCCGAAGACACCGGGCGGGGCATCCCCCGTGCCCCGGCCGCATGCTCGGCCGTCCTTGCGTACCCACCCATCGCATCGAGGACACACCGGCTCATGACTTCGTTTCCTACGCCCGGCCGTCCGAAAGCCGCCGTCGTCCTGGCGACGGCCGCCGTGCTCATGGCCGCGGGCTGTTCCTCGTCCTCGCCGTCGTCTTCCGGGCCTCCCCGGGCGAAGGGCGCGGCCGTCGTCATGCCGGAGGTTTCCTCCGTGCCGAGGCTGATCACGGCAGCCGACCGGACGCTGCCGATAGCCCCCTATCTCCTGAGCGACCAGCAGTCGGACGAACTGACCGCGGCCCAGGCCAAGTTGACGGAACAGTGCATGGTCCGGTTCGGGTTCCGCTATACGTCTCCCGCCCCGACCCCGGTGTTCAGGCCGAGGACCCCCACCCAGTTCCGGTACGGAGTGACCGACCCCAAGGCGGCGGCGGTCGACGGATTCGCTCCGGCCGGCAGCAGAACCGCTCCGGCGCCCGCCGAACACGCTTCGGTGTCCGCGGAGATGACGCTCGTACTGACGGGAACGAACGACCCGCACGTCAAACCCGGCTCCACCGCGGCCGGCGGGCAGGTCCACAAGGGCCGGAAGATCCCGGTCGGCGGATGTGTCGGTGAGGCTCGGGCGCGACTGCTCTCCGAAGGGCCGGAAGCCGGAGGCGACGCGGAGCTCCCCAACGCCATCAACATCGACAGCTTCGAGTCCTCGCGGAAACATCCCCTGGTCAGAGCCGTATTCGCCAAGTGGTCGCAGTGCATGGAAGCCCGCGGCTTTTCCTACCCCGACCCGCTCGCCTCCACCGGCGACCGTGCCTGGCGCACCAGGACCGCGTCGGCGAAAGAGAAGGCGGCAGCCCGCGCCGACGCGGACTGCAAGATGCGGAACAACGTCGTCGGCGTCTGGTACGCGGTCGACGCCGCCTTGCAGCGGCAGGCGATCGAGAAGAACAGCGCGGCTCTGGACAAGATCAAAAAGGCGATCCGTGTCCGGGTGAAAATCGCGGCGGCCGTGCTCGACGGATGATGGGCCCACCGGATCGGTGCCGGGTTCGCGTGGGTACGCGTGGTCCTCGCGGAGGGTGAGCGGGGAGTCGCGCTGGATCCGGCGCGGTCGTCCGGCCGGGCCGGATCGACGACCGGATCGACGAGGAGCGAACTCGTGGAGCTGGTCCCCGCCGACGTCCATGAAGGAGGTCTCCGAGCGCAGGATTCCCGGCACCGCGGGCCGGCGGAGCCTTCGGGGCTTCCGGACCGCGGCAGCGCTCGGACCGTGACCACGTTCAGCCGTGACCGTGATCAAGTCACGCCGCTCACACAGCGACCGTGCTCGACCCGCTGTTCACGCCACGCTGTTCCGGGCGTGAGCGCGCTCAGGCCGTGACCGCCGCGCGGACGCACAGGACGTCCGGCAGATGCGAGGCGAGCTGCTGCCAGCTGTCGCCGTCGTCCGCCGACGCGTACACCTCGCCGTTGCGATTTCCGAAGTAGACGCCCGCCGGATCCGCGCCGTCCGTGCACAGCGCGTCGCGCAACACCGTGCCGTAGTGGTCCTCCGCGGGCAGTCCCGCTGTCAGCGGCTCCCAGTTCACGCCCGCGTCCTCCGTACGGAAGACGCGGCACCGCCGGTCGGCCGGGACCCGGTCCGAATCCGCGTTGATCGGGAAGACGTACGCGGTGTCGCCGCGGTGCGGATGCGTGGCCGCCGCGAACCCGAAGGTGGACGGCAGGCCCGCGCCGATGTCGGTCCACTGCCCACCCGCGTCGTCGCTTCGATACACCCCCCAGTGGTTCTGGAGGTAGAGCCGGTCCGGGTTCGCCGCGTCACGCGCGACCTTGTGCACGCACTGTCCGAACTCCGGGTTCGGATCGGGCAGGAACACCGCGGAGACACCGGAGTTGGCGGGCTCCCAGCTCGCGCCGCCGTCGGCGGTGCGGAAGACTCCGGCCGTGGAGACGGCGACCGTCACGGCCCGGGGATCGCGCTCGTCGGTGAGGATGGTGTGCAGCCCCTCACCGCCCCCGCCCGGGACCCACTTCGAGCGCGTGGGGTGCTCCCACAGGGGACGGACGAGTTCGAAGGACTCGCCCCGGTCCTCCGAGCGGTACAACGCGGCCGGTTCCGTTCCCGCGTACACCACGTCCGGTTCGGCGGCCGCCGGGTGCAACTGCCATACCCGCTCCAGCGAGGCGCCCGTCTCCTTGGGGAACTTGACCGCGGGCCGCGCCGGTTCGGTCCATGTCAGGCCCAGGTCGTCGGAGTGGAACACGGACGGGCCCCAGTGAGCGCTGTCCCCGCCGACCAGCAGCCGCGGTCGGCGGCCGCGTGAGTCGATCGCGACCGAGTAGACGGCCTGTGCGTTGAAGTACGGATTCTCGTCGAACTCCCAGGCGCCGTCGCGCCGTCGTCCGATGAAGAGACCCTTGCGGGTGCCCACGGTGAGCAGTACGTCGGCCATGGCCGACCACCTCCGCGACGTCGTTGTCTGCGCTACGGGCCAGTCTGCACCCCGGCACCGACAGTCACCTCTCGGCCTCGCGTTTTCGCAGCTCGGACGGGTCGCGTCGCCGGACGGCGGGGGTCCGCGGCGCCGGTCGTGGTTCCGGCCTGGGCCCGCTCGCCGGGCGGGCCGAGCGGAACGTACCTCCCGCGGCGGACGAGCCGACGGGCGCGGGACGTGAGCATCGCGCGGAGCAGGCGCGTAAGGGAGGGAGATGTGGCGGGTTCGCGCGGTGGTGAGGAGGATGCCTCTGATGGCGGCATTCCGTGGTCCTGAGGTCTGGCTGTGGCGGTGGCGGCGGAACCCGCTACGGCGGCGGAGCGATGTCCTGGAGGCCTGGATCATGCTCGCGGCCTGGGCGCTCACGGTGCTCGGCGGGGCGGTCACGGGCCTGGCGACCATGCGCGCCGTGGAGCACGGTCTCGCCCAGCAGCGCGCGCAGTGGCACGCCGTCCCCGCTCAGCTGACCGAGGACGCGCCGGAGGCGGGCGCGAGGGAGCAGGCCGGTCGCGTCGTCTGGACGAAGGTCCGCTGGACCGCGCCGGACGGTACTCCTCGATCCGGCCGGGTACGGGTCTACGCAGGCACCTCGGCGGACACCCCGGTCATGGTGTGGACCGACCCGCACGGGCGCCTTGTCACCCGACCCGCCACCGTCGCGGTGGCCCGGCTGCGGGCCAGTCTGATGGGCGCCTTCGGGGGCGCGGGAGCGGCGAGCGTCCCCTTCCTCACCGGGCGCCTGCTCCGCGGCCGCCTGGAACGGCGGCGCATGGAACGGTGGGACGAGGAGTGGGAGCGGATCGGACCCCAGTGGGGCCGGATGACGAGCTGACCACCCCTTCGGCGCACGGCGCTCGCCAGTTTCCGGCCAGCGCACGGTGCTCGACGGATCCGGCCGGAGACCCGCCCGGCAAACCGACCGCATGCCACCCCGACACCAGCTCCTGACACCCGGCCCCACCGGGACCTGGCCCCACCGGGAGCCGGCCCCACCGGGACCTGGCCCCGGCCTCCAGGCCTCGGCCCCCCGGCCTCGACGGCCGGGCTGCGGCACCCAGGCCCGGCATCCGCGCCCGGCACCCGGGGTCTGGATGTCGGCTGCGCTAGGCGGTCTGCAGAGCCGCGACGCAGTCGCGCAGGAGGAGTTCGTCGTCGAGGACGTCGTGGCTGCCGTGGCCGCCGGAGCGGGCGCGGTGTCGCCGGGGCGAGGCCAGTTCCGTGCGCGGCAGGTCGTGGACGGGCGTGCCCGCGCCGCCCATCCGGACGAGACACGCGGTGATGGTCCGCCGGGTGTACGGGTTCTGCCGCCAGGCGGCTCGGAACACCGGCAGCACGGGTTCCGGGTCTCCGGAGATGTCCCACAGGGCGCAGGCGGCGGCCGTCCGCTCCCACACCTCGGGGAAGTCCGTGAGACGGCGTAGCCCGGGGAGCGCGGGTGCGGCCGCCGCCCCCATGCGGCCGAGGGCCTCGGCCGCCGTCCGGGGACCGCCTGCGTACCGAGCCGAAGCCAGCGCCCCGAGCAGCGTCGGGAGGACCGTCTCGGCGTCCGACTCCACGGACCAGAGCGCGTCGGCCGCCGCCACGGCGTTCTCGCCCGTCAGCAGGTCCCGCAGCGCCGGTATCGCTTCGTGCGCCGATGGCCCGAACGCGCCGAGCGTCCTGGCCAGTGCCTTCAGCAGAGCGTCCCGGAGCCGCAGTTCGCGCGGTGTGCCGTGCAGCAGCCGCAGCACCTCCGGCACGGCGGCGGAGTGCCCGAGTGCGCCGAGTCCGTGGAGCAGGGGTGCGGCCCGGCCGTAGGTCTCCGGGTCGTCGAGGGGGACCTCGGCCAGCCGCTCCCGCAGCAACGGAGCCAGGGGAGCCGCGGCCCGGCCCAGATGCCCGATCGCGTACCCGGTCTCGTTCGGCACCACCGGGCGGCGCAGCACCTCCGCGAGGGCCGGTACCGCCCGCGCGTCCCCACATCTGGCCAGGGCTTTGAGAGGGCGGCTCAGCGTTGTCGTACCGCGCCCCCGGGGGTCCGGGCCCGACTCCACGAGGGCGGCGAGCCGGTCGGCCGCCGGTACGGCCAGTGTGAAGAGGAACTCCAGGACGGAGACCGCGGCCCAGCGCAACCGCTCCTCGTCCGAGCCGAGTTGCTCACCGATCAGCGCGATCGGCTCCTCGTAGTCGGCACGCCATTCGCGGAACAGCCCCGCCGACATCCACACGGCGTTGCACCGGTCGGCCGTGTCCTGGCTGCTCAACTGCCCTTCGAGCAGGGCGATCCGGTCCGCGGTGCGGGCGCCCAAAGCCTTGTGGAGCGTCCGGAGCAGCTGGGCGCCCTCCTCGTCCGCGGGGCGCATGCGGCGCAGACTGCCGATGAGGGTGTCGGAGGACGTCCGGAGGGGCTCGTCGGACGGCCGGAAGCGTTGTGATCTGGTGTGGAGCAGCGCGACGACCGTGGGCACGAGGTCGGCGGGCAGCCGGTCGGGGGCGCACGAGGCGAGCTGTCCGAGCGCCGCGAGCCGCAGCCCCGGGTCGTGCGGGGCGGCGCACAGCGACACCAGGCAGTCCACCGCGGGGACCGCGGCATCGGCGTAGAGCCGGGCGAAGAGCCCGAGGCTCTCGACCAGCGCCGGCCGGACGCCGTCCTCGGGCTCGTCGTGCAGCCGCTCCCTCAACAGGGCCAGTACACGCGGCGGTTCGTCGTGGAAGCGTACGAGCGCGGACGGCACGGCGCGGCGCACCTCCGGGTCCGCGTCGGCGACGAGGTCCAGGAAGACCGCGGCACCCGCCCGGATCGCTGTGCGCGCCATCGCGTAGTTGTCGTCCTCGGGGTCCTCCGCGTCCCGGCCGGGTACGGCATCGTCCGCGCCGTCCTCGGAGTCGTCCTCGTCGTCCGATCCGCCGATGCTGGCGAGCAGCTCCACGATTCCGCCCCGGTCGGGGAGTCCCGTGTGTCCGGCGAGCGCGAAGAGGAAGGGGATGGACGCCAGGGTCGAGTCGTACACATCGCCCTGATGGTGCACGGCCCCGTACATCCCGTCGAGCGCGGTCTCCCGCTCCTGGGGGAGCGGCGAGGCGAGTCCCCGCAGCAGCTCCGGCACGTCCGCGGCGCTTCCGTAGGCATGCTCCATCGAGGCCCAGTCGACCTCGTCGATCCCCCTGAACACGGTGTCCTCCCCAGGCGTACGGCCATTGATCGTGAGTGTGCACCACGGCACTGACAGTGACGCCCGAGAGCGGCCCCGTCGATGGCGTCAACCCAGCCAACTACCGAGCGAACGGCCGCTTTACGACGGTTGGCCGCGGCGACGCCGGCCGGGCGGAGGGCCCGGCCGGGCGGGGGAGCCCCGGGACAGCGCCGCCGGACACCCTGTTGGGTGCCCGGCGTGGGTGCCCACGGCGAGGTGACCGCCGGCTACGTCGCGAACCTAGGGGCGCGGTGTGGACGAGACGGGGGGAGCGGGCTGTGCGGCGGGCGCCGCGAGGGGCGGCTCGGGGGGTCGCCGATCCGGGTGGGCCGCGCGCCGGGAGGCGAACCGGGGCAGGGTCGGCGGGGCGAGGAACCCCTCCGCGCGGGCCGCGGCGATGCCGATACGGGGAAGGTCGGCGCTCTTCTCGAAGAGGAGGTAGCGAGGTTCCCAGACCGGCCGGTACTTGGCGTTGGCCCGGTAGAGGGACTCCAGCTGCCACCAGCGCGACAGGAACGTCAGCACCGAGCACCACAGGCGCAGCACGGGTCCCGCGCCCAGCCGGGTGCCGCGTTCGAAGACGGACCGGAACATCGCGAAGTTCAGGGACACCCGCTCGACGCCGATCTCCTCGGCGCGCAGCAGCAGCTCGATCACCATGAACTCCATGAGCCCGTTCTCGGAGTCCCGGTCGCGGCGCATCAGGTCCAGCGACAGGCCCCGTTCGCCCCACGGCACGAAGCTCAGTACGGCCCGGGGTTCCCCTTCGCTGTCATGGCACTCCAGCATCACGCACCGTCCGTCGGCCGGGTCTCCCAGCCGGCCGAGCGCCATGGAGAAGCCACGTTCGGTCTCACCGTCGCGCCACTGGTCCGCCTTGTCCGTCAGGGCGGCCATCTCGGCGTCGGGAATGTCCTCGTGGCGTCGGACGCGGACCGTGTAACCGGCGCGCCGCACGCGGTTGTGAGCCTGCCGGACGCCCCGCATGGCGCGTCCCTCCAGGGTGAAGTCGGACCGGTCCACTATGGCTTCGTCGCCGAGCTCCAGGGCGTCCAGGCCGTGCCGGGCGTAGACGGTCCCGGCCTCCTCGCTCGCGCCCATCACCGCGGGGGTCCACGCGTGACGCCGGGCCTCCCGCAGCCATGCCTCGATCGCGCCGGGCCAGGCCTCGGGGTCGCCGATCGGGTCGCCGGAGGCGAGGGTCACGCCGCCGCCGACGCCGTACGCGATCGCCGCCTTGCCGCTCGGGGACCAGATGACCGCCTTGTCGCGGCGCAAGGCGAAGTAGCCGAGCGAGTCGCGTTCCCCGTGCCGGGCCAGCAGGGCGCGCAGCCGTGTCTCGTCCTCCTCGCCGAGGAGTTCGAGGCCGCGCGGGGAGCGGAAGCACGCGTAGAGCACCAGCAGGAAGGTGGCGGCCATCAGGACGTTGATCAGGATGTCGACCCAGCGGGGCGCGACGACGGTGTCGAAGCGGTCGGCGAGCGGACCGACGCTGATTCCACGCAGCAGGGTGTAGGCGATCCGGTCGCTCAGCGGGGTTCCCGACACGCGGTTGGTGGCGCTGACCAGCAGGGTGCCGAGGGTGGCGCTGACGATCAGACCGCCGGTGCCGACGGCCAGCGCGAGGCGGGGATTCGAGCGGTCCCCGACGGCGTGGAACTCCTTGCGACCCAACAGGAGGGCGGCGACGAAGAGGGCGGTGAGCAGGGCCGAGATCCAGTTGAAGACGTGCCCTCGGTAGCGGTCCTGGGTCAGCGCGACGGTGTAGAGCGCGAGGAGCGGCCCGGCCAGCAGCAGATTGAAGATCCAGGCGGCCCGTTTGCGGCGCCGCATCACCAGCGCGAGAAACAGGGCCAGCGCGGCCGAGATCAGTCCGGCGGTGGCCAGGTACGGGGTGAAGAACTCGCCGCCGTTGTGCTCGTGCACCTCTTCGCGGAACGGCAGCGAGATCACCGCGACGATATTGAGGACGGCGAGCAGCCGCAGATACCAGACGGTGAGCGCGGCCGCCCGTGGCCGGATTCCGACGCCTGTTGGTCCGGCCCCGGTCCCCCGGCGCGAGCTCGCGTTCCGCTGTTCCGGGATGAGCGCTGACTGTTGTACGGACACCGTGGAGCATCACCTTGGGGAGAGGCCGGGAAAACCGGTGGGGACAGAGGCCGGAACACTACATCTTGTAGGGAAGAGTGGGGTTATGGCCAGGCAGAGTCGGCGTGAAGAGGTAAGGAGGTATTGAGAATGGAGAGGTAAGGCGGTGTTGAGGATAAGGCCCGCCGGTCCGCGTCACACCTGCCTGTCGGCCGCCGGTCCGCGGCTCGCCCGCCCGCTCGGCCCGAACGGCAGGCGCGGGCTCGGCGGTGCCGGGGTGCGGAGCCCGGCCCAGGCCCCGGAACCGCGCCACATGTCCGCGGCTCGGCCCTCGTGGCGGCCGAGCCGGATTCTGTCAGGGGCGAGCCGGATTTCTCAACGGCGTCGGCCCGGATGCCTCAGCGGCGGCCCGGGGTCCCCCGGTCGCGACCCGAGTTCTCGAAATGTCTGCCCGGACGCGGGTCCCCGCCGTCACCGAGCGGGCGGTCGCGGGTGGTCGCCCACCAGACGAGGTCGCCGAATGCCGCGCCCGCCGAAACCAGGGCCGTGATCACCCCGGCCATGGTCACCGCGTCGCCCAGGTGCGGGCGCCCGTGCAGGGCGTGCAGGTCGAAGCCGCACAGGTGGTAAACACCCAGCGCGGCGATCCCGAGGCTCGGTACGAGCAGTGCCAGCACGGACGCCGGTCCGCGTGCCGTGTGCCCGGCGTCACGTTCCTTCACAGGCTCCCCCTGACATAAGACGCTCACCGCCGGGACCCTACAGTACGTAGGGTCGCCCTGTCCTGGCCGTGCCTCACCCGTGCTCCACCCGTGTCCGGCCGGGTACCCCGGGCGACGCCCGCCAAGCGGGCCCGGTGGTCCTGGCTCACCGTGATCCGGATCACGGGCGCGGCACCGACCGGACGCCCGGCCGGTTTCCGTACCCGTCCACGACGTCCTCACCCCGGATACGAGGATGAGGGCCCTCATGGCTGCTGGGCGGTGCACTCGCATGCTGCGAGCCACGATGTTCGCGGCCGTCCGCGTGGTGGTCGCCGCCCTCGGCCACGTGATGATGTCCGGCTCGCCGGTGGCCTGATGGGCGATGGCCGGCGCGGAAGCGGGAACGGCCGGCGCGGAAACGGAAGCGGAGTGGGCTCTGAGGGCATGGCCGCGATGGAGGCCATGGGGGTGGGGCACATCGGTTCCGGCGCCCTGGCACATTCGTTCGCGGGGGGACGCGAGGGCGGCTCCCTTTCCTCGTTCGACCTGCCGGCCGCGTTCCCCGGTGACCGGCGCGAGGCGTTCGTCCTCACCCAACTCATGGGCCTGCCTTACGCGGAGGCCGCCCTGGTCGGCGACTGCCCGGTCGGAACGGTCCGCTCGTGTGTGGCACGGGCCCGCGCGACCCTGATCGCGCTGCTCGCCGAAACGGAGACCGAAGGTCAGACCGAAACGGAGGCCGAGATGACGGCCCCGCGGGCCGCGGCGTGAACGAGCGGGTCGGGGGCCGACCGTTTCGGCCGAACCCGACCCGCACGGGCATCTCGACAGGCCGGATCCTGAAGGGAGTTGGCAGGCGGTTGGGAGAGCCTGCGCAACGAGAGGGCGAAAAGGGAGTGCGGGAGGGGAATCCGCTCGGGCTCCCGGAGCAGGTACCGAGAGCCACCGCGACCATCCGGTGTGGGCCGACCGCCCGCTGCCGGGCCCCACTTCGGCGCCTTCGCGGGCCGACGCCTAGACGGAGCGGTGGTACTGCTCCGGCACGTGTACCTCGGCTCCGAGGTCGCGTGCGGCGAGCCGGGCGAAGGACGGGTTGCGCAGCAACTCACGGCCCAGCAGCACCGCGTCGGCCTCCCCGTTCGCGATGATCTTCTCCGCCTGCTCGGCCTCGGTGATGAGGCCGACGGCGGCGACGGCCAGTGACGTCTCCCTCTTCACCCGTGCGGCGAACGGGACTTGATAGCCGGGTCCGACGGGAATCCGTACGCCCGAGGCGTTCCCGCCCGTCGACACATCGAGCAGGTCCACGCCGTGCTCGTGCAGTTCGGCGGCGAAGCGGACGGTGTCGTCCGTGCTCCAGCCCGCGTCCTCCAGCCAGTCGGTGGCCGAGATGCGGAAGAACAGGGGCTTGTCGTCCGGCCAGATCTCCCGTACGGCGTCGACGACTTCGAGGGCGAACCGGGTGCGGTTCTCGTACGAGCCGCCGTAAGCGTCGGTGCGGTGGTTGGAGTGCGGGGAGAGGAACTCGTTGATGAGGTAGCCGTGGGCGCCGTGGATCTCGACGATCTCGAAACCGGCGGCCAGCGCGCGGCGGGCCGCGTCCGCGAACTGGCCCACGATCTCCCGGATTCCGGCGACCGTCAGCTCGTCGGGAACCGGGTGCCCCTCGGCGAACGGGAGCGCGCTCGGGGCGAGCGCCCGCCAGCCGTACGCGTCCGGGCCCACGGGGGCGCCGCCCTTCCAGGGGCGGTCGGTCGAGGACTTGCGCCCACCGTGCCCGAGTTGGACGGCCGGCACCGTGCCCTGGGAGGTGAGGAACCGTGTGATGCGGCGGAACGCCTCGACCTGCGTGTCGTTCCAGATGCCCAGGTCGTACGGGGAGATCCGGCCCTCGGGCGAGACGGCGGTCGCCTCGATGATGACCAGTCCCGTTCCGCCGGTGGCGCGGGCCGCGTAGTGGGCGAAGTGCCAGTCGTGCGGGGCGCCCGCCGAGGGTCCGTCGGGCGCGGCCGAGTACTGGCACATCGGGGGCATCCACACCCGGTTGGGGATGGTGACGTCGCGCAGGACGTAGGGCTCGAAGAGCGCGCTCACGGCCGACTCCATTCGTCGCGGGACCGGTGTACGGCTCGTACGATAAGCATCGTAGTATGGCGAGTGTCAAACTACGATGGGTCTCGTACAATGGCCGCGTCGGGTGAAGCCCGCGGACATGCCCGAGGCGCCCGTCGAAGACCGAGGTCCCCGGACGAAGTGGAGCCGCCGTGACGACCGCCGCCACCGCTGCCAATGGCCGTGATCTGCCGCACCCCGGGCGGGACGAGATCCGGCTGGAGTCGGTGCTGCACGCGCTGTCCGACCCGATGCGGCTCCGGATCGTGCGCGAGCTCGCCGCCGAAGGACGAGAACTCTCCTGCTCGGACTTCGTTCTGCCGGTCACCAAGTCCACGACGACGCACCACTTCCGGGTGCTCCGTGAGAGTGGGGTCGTCCGCCAGGTCTACCGCGGCACGGCGAAGCTGAACGGACTGCGCGCGGACGACCTCGACGCACTGTTCCCCGGCCTCCTGGACCGCGTCCTGGAGGCCGCCTCCGGGCAGGCCGCGCGACTGGCGCCGTGACGGGTCGCGACGGTCGACCGTGGCAGGTCACGACAGGTGAGGGTCCTGCCCGTCGATGACGGATGGCAGGGGGGAGGGGGAACGGGCAAAGAGGAACGCCCACTCCTTGCCACTCTCAACGTATAGCGCACCGGGGGGCTTGCGGCAAGGCCCCGGGTGTGCCGCAGAATCACTGGCCGAGGCCAGGACCTGCGGAAATGGGAGATTCACGAAGTGCGTGTGCTTGTGTCGATCGATGGTGCGTGCGGCTCCGGCGCACCCGTGGCGGGAATCGCTCCGAGGCCGCGGGTGTCCGGCGACGACGTGCGGACGGGCACGCGACCGCCCTGCGCGGCCGCGACCCCGGATCGGAGCCGCTGACATGAACCCCTTGACCACCAGCGCGTTCCGCCTTCCCGGCCACCTTTCCGCCAAGGCCGACCCGGCGCTGATCTCCGGCGACGAGCGGCACTTCGCGGCCATCGCGGAGAGCCTGGAGCAGGCGATCGGTGAACTGTCCGACCGTCTCGACGCCGCGCGCAGGGCGCCCGGCGGCATCGGCCGCGAGGCGATGGAACGGGACCTGGAGATCCACCGGCTGACCGGTCGGCTGCGCACCCTGCGCCGCTTCGGCCTCGACCTCTGCCTCGGACACATCGTCGGCGCGGACAACCCCGAGCCTGTGTACATCGGGCGCCTCGGCCTCACCGACAGCGAAGGCCGCAGGCTGCTGACCGACTGGCGCTCTCCCGCGGCCGAGCC
This sequence comes from Streptomyces sp. NPDC091209, assembly GCF_044757755.1. Classification (NCBI taxonomy): domain Bacteria; kingdom Bacillati; phylum Actinomycetota; class Actinomycetes; order Kitasatosporales; family Streptomycetaceae; genus Streptomyces; species Streptomyces sp. NPDC091209. The sequence goes on from NZ_JBIVVR010000005.1 coordinate 374,413, forward strand.
GTTCTTCGGCGCGACCCACGCTCAACCGATGGGTCTGGTGAGCCGTCGCAGGTATCGCTGGGCCCAGGGCCGGATCAGCGACTACTGGGACGAGGTGTTCACCGCCGACGGCCTGGAGCGGAATGCCGCGCTCGACGACCAGTCCGCCTTCATCGCGAGCCTGGGCGGCAACCGTTCGGCCCGGATGCGGGACGTGCTCGCCACCATCCAGGCCGACCAGGACGCCATCATCCGCGCGGGATCCCGCGGCGCTCTCGTCGTCGACGGCGGTCCGGGCACGGGCAAGACGGTCGTCGCCCTGCACCGCTCCGCCTATCTCCTCTACTCCGATCCGCGCCTCGGCCACCGGCGCGGCGGCGTGCTGTTCGTCGGTCCCCACCAGCCCTACCTCGCCTACGTCGCCGACGTCCTGCCCAGCCTCGGAGAGGAGGGTGTGCGGACCTGCACCCTGCGGGACCTGGTCGCCGAGGGCACCGGAGCGGCGATCGAGCCCGACCCGGACGTGGCCCTCCTGAAATCGTCCGCGGACCTGGTGCGCGCGATCGAGAAGGCCGTCAGGTTCTACGAGGAGCCGCCCACCCGGGCGATGACCGTGACGACCCCCTGGGCCGAGGTCCGGCTGAGCGCCGACGACTGGGCCGAGGCGTTCGAAGCGGCGGGCCCCGGGACGCCGCACAACGAGGCGCGCGACCTGATCTGGGAGGAACTCCTCACGATCCTGCTGGACAGGCACGACGACGACGTTCCGCCCGAGCTGTTCCGGCGGGCGATGCTGCACGACCAGGAACTGACGGAAACCCTGGACCGCGCATGGCCGCTGCTCGAAGCGGCCGACCTTGTCGGAGACCTGTGGTCCGTCCCCGCCTACCTGCGGATGTGCGCCCCCTGGCTCGGCCCCGACGACGTACGGAAGTTGCGGCGCAAGAGTGCTCCCCACGCCTGGACGGTGTCCGACCTGCCGCTCCTGGACGCCGCACGGCAGCGGCTCGGCGACCCGGAGACGGCCCGGCGCAAGCGCCGCCACGAGGCCGTTCTCGCCGCGCAGCGCGAGAGCATGGCGCAGGTCGTCGGCAACCTGATCGACGCCGCGGCCGACTCCGGCGCCGACGGTGACGACGGCGAAGGCCTGGTGACGATGCTGCGTGGCGAGGACGCCAAGGTCAGCCTGGTCGACGAGTCCGAACTGCCCACCGTCGAACCGGACCTGCTCGCCGGTCCGTTCGCGCACATCGTCGTGGACGAGGCACAGGAACTCACCGACGCGGAATGGCAGATGCTGCTGCTGCGCTGTCCGTCCAGGAGCTTCACGATCGTCGGGGACCGTGCCCAGGCCCGGCACGGATTCGCCGAATCCTGGCGGGAACGGCTCCAGCGGATCGGGCTCGATCGCATCGACGTGGCCTCCCTGACCATCAACTACCGCACACCCGAAGAGGTCATGGCGGAGGCCGAGTCGGTGATCCGGGCCGCGCTCCCGGACGCCAACGTGCCGACCTCCGTCCGTAGTTCGGGTGTCCCCGTCGTCCACGGTTCCGTCGGCGAACTGGAGTCGATCCTCGACACCTGGCTCCTCACCCACGCCGAGGGGATCGCCTGCGTCATCGGCGACCCCACGTTCCGGACGACACCCCGGATCCGGTCGCTGACACCGGAGTTGTCGAAGGGCCTCGAGTTCGACCTGGTCGTCCTCATCGACCCGGAGAGGTTCGGCGAGGGCGTGGCGGGCGCGGTCGACCACTACGTCGCGATGACCCGCGCGACCCAGCAACTCGTCGTCCTCACGAGTCCCTGATCCCGGCGGACACACGGCCGGACAGGTCCTAGGCGTCGGCCGAGGCGGCCTCGGGTTCAGCGCCGGTCTCCGCCGGACTCGGGCGGCCCGGAAGGTGGTTGAACAGCAGGTTCAGTACGACCGCAGTCAGGCATCCCGCGCTGATGCCGCTGTTCATCACCGTCTGGAACCAGTCGGGGAACTTCGCGTAGACCGTCGGCACTCCGACCGGCAGCATGCCGATCGCGACCGAGACAGCCACCACCGTCAGGTTGTCGTTGCCCTTGAAGTCCACCTCGGCGAGGGTGCGCAGCCCGCTGGCGGCGACGGTGCCGAACATCACCAGGCCCGCGCCGCCGAGCACGGGGGCGGGAATCGCCGCGACCACGGCACCCAGCTTCGGCAGCAGCCCGAGCACGACGAGGATGCCGCCGGCCGCGGCGACCACCCAGCGGCTGCGCACCCGGGTCATCCCGACGAGGCCCACGTTCTGCGCGAACGCCGTGTACGGGAAGGTGTTGAAGACGCCGCCGAGGACGGTGGACAGACCGTCGGCGCGCAGACCGTCCGCGAGGGTCCGCGTCTCGATCGGCCGGCCGGTCATCTCGCCCACCGCGATGAAGTCGCCGGTCGTCTCGGTCATGGTCACCAGGGCCACCACCAGCATCGAGACGATCGCGGAGGCGTGGAACGAGGGCGCCCCGAAGTGGAACGGGGTGCTGATTCCGACCCAGTCGGCGTCCCCGACCCCGCCGAAGTCCGTGAACCCGAACGGCACCGCGACCACGAGACCCACGGCGATACCGATGAGGACCGCGATGCGCCCGAGGAAGGCCGGTGCGAACCGCTGCACACCCAGCACCACGGCCAGGACGAAGCCGGCGAGCGCCAGGTTCTTCGGCTCCCCGAAGTCCTTCGAACCGACGCCTCCCGCGGCCCAGTTGCCCGCCACCGGCAGCAGCGAGAGACCGATGATCAGGATGACCGTGCCCGTGACCAGCGGCGGGAAGAAGCGCAGCAGCCTTCCGAACACCGGGGCGAGCAGGACGATCGCGAGGCCCGCGACGATCACCGATCCGTAGATCGCGGGAAGTCCGCCGCCCGTCGTGCCGATGAGCACCATGGGGGAGACGGCGGCGAAGGTGCACCCCTGCATGATCGGCAGCCGCACCCCGAAGCGCCAGAAACCCACACACTGGATCAGCGTCGCGATGCCGCACACCAGGAGATCCGCGGTGATCAGGTACGCCAGGTCGGCGGGCGACAGCTTCATCGCGCCGCCCACGATCAGCGGAACCGCCACCGCGCCCGCGTACATCGCGAGGACGTGCTGGAGACCGAAGGCGGCCAGTTGGCGTACGGGTGGAACCTCGTCGACGGGATGCACGGGAGCGGTGGTTGCCATGGGCACTCCAGAAGCTGCGGGGAGAGGGGAGGTGAGAGAGGGGAACGTCCGCACGACACGAGCACGCCCGGACAGCACGAGACGGTAGGCGAGTTAAACAGTTTGTTGATGTCCGGTCTGTTGCCGATGTGTGTCATGCCCACGGAACTGCTGCGGACTCGGCCACGACCCGCGCGCCGCGCCGGATGGCGGCCCGCCAGGACGTGCCCGGAATCCGGTCAGGACCGCGCCGTCCGAGCCGCCGCCCACAGCGCGTCCCAGTCGGGCAGCTTGACCACGCCACGGCCCAGGCCGGCTCCGAGCTCCGCCTCGGCCCGCTCGATCGCCTGCCATCCGGCCCATTCGACCGGCCGTACCCCCTCGGCCCGCAGTGCCGTGAGCGGATCCTCGGCGACCTCGCGTCGTAGGAGCGTGGGGGCGTCCTCCAGCAGGGAGGTGACGGTCTCCTTGGCGCACGGGCGGTTGGTTCCGATCACGCCGGTCGGGCCCCGCTTGATCCAGCCCGCCACGTACTCGCCCGGCGCGACCGCGCCGTCCCGCAGGACCCGCCCCTCCCTCTGCGGAACCGTGCCACGGTCGGGGTCGAACGGCAGTCCTTCCAGCGGTACTCCGCGATAGCCCACCGAACGCAGCACCAACTGGGCCTCGATCACCTCGAATCGACCGGTTCCCGTCACCCCGCCCGCCCCGTCCGGCGCCGTCCGCTCGAAGCGCACCGCGCCCACCCGCCCGCCGTCGGCGAGGAGTTCGACGGGACGCAGGAAGAAGCGCGGACGGATGAGACGTGGCCGGCCCCGTGACCCGGCCGCCGCCCAGCCCCGCAGGACCTCCACGTTGCGGCGCTGTGCGGCGGGCAGCCCAGCGGGATCGAGGTAGGCCGGATCGAGCGCCAACTCCGCCTCGTCCACTCCGATTTCGGCCTCCGGCAGGGCGCCCAGCTCGCGCAGTTCCTTGGTGGTGAAGCGGGCCTGCGACGGTCCGCGCCGCCCGACCATGCTGATCTCGGTGACCCCGCTCGCGGCCAGGGCGCCGAGCGCCGCCTGCGGCATGTCGGTGGGGCTCAGCTCGGGCGCGCCGCGAGCCAGGATCCGGGTCACGTCGACGGCGACGTTCCCGATGCCGATGACCACGGCCGAGCGCACACCGGCCACGAATCCGTCGGCCACGGAGTCGGGGTGCGCGCTGTACCAGGACACGAACTCGGTCGCCGACCAACTGCCGGGCAGATCCTCGCCGGGCACGCCGAGATGCCGGTCGGTGGCGGCGCCGACGCAGTACACGACCGCGTGGTACAGCTCCCGCAACCGCGCCACCGGCACTCCGCCCGGCCCCACCTGGACACCGCCGAGGAAGCGCACGCGCTCGTCCTCCAGGACGGTCCGCAGATTGTTCTGGAGCGACTTGATCTTCTCGTGGTCGGGTGCCACGCCGTAGCGCACCAGGCCGTACGGGCAGGGCAGCCGGTCCAGGACGTCGACCCGGACATCGGGCGGCCCGCTCCGCTGGACAAGACCCTGCGCGCTGTAGACCCCGCTGGGCCCCGAACCGACGACGGCGACACGCAGCACTGCGGAACTCCTTACCCGAGGGATCAGGAAGATCGCTGACAGGACATCGCTGTGCTACCAGGATCGCACCACTGGTGCTCCGCTGACAGGGTGCGGTGCGTGGTGAACGCGCGCGTGTCCGTTCGTATGGAATGTGATGATGCGGTTACGTTCCGCATGTGCCAGACGCATCGTTCATCAATCTGTCCGACCGCTGCCGAGCGGACGGCGACGTGTCCGTGCGGCCCGCCTGGGAAGTGCGGGAGTCCGGTACGACGGTCACGTCCTGGTTCGACGTCCGGCTGGCCTTCGCGGACGGCGCCCGCGTCGATCTGCTGGCCGTTCTGTCGGAGACGGCCCTGTCCATCGAGGACGTCCGGGCCGAGCCGCCCCTCTCGCTGGACGACCTCGCCGTGGTCGCCGAGTGGATCGAGGAACCGCTGTTCGAGGCGTGCGGGACCCGCCTCGGCGCCGACCGCGACCAGGACCGGGAAGGGCAGGCACGGCGCGCCCGGCCCGCCTGGCCGCGCGGTGTCGAGGGCCGTCTGCTGGTCGCGGAGGAGTACCGGGCGGCGCAGGAGGAGGGCGTGGACCCGGTGCTCGCCGTCATGGGGGCCACCGGCCACAGTCGCCGCAAGTCCCTGAGGCTGATCGCCGGGGCGCGCGACGCGGGATTCCTGACCCCTCGTCACGTCCGTCGTTGACCATGGCGCAGTGGTCGTGCCCCGTGGCGCGAGCCCGACGTCCGGAGGCGGCCCGGCTGTGTGGGCAACGTCCGGAGGCGGCCCGGCTAGGCGGACCGACCGTCCTCCGGCTCGGGGTCGGTCTCGAAGAAGCGGGACAGGTCCGTCTCGCGGGGACCGTCCGACGCCTCGGTGTCCGGGGGTGTCCCCATCTCCCAGTCCAGCCGGTAGCGCTTGAACAGTTCGGCCCGCAGCACCGGGACCTGCATCGGTACCCCCGGCACGAGCGCCGCGTACACCGCGCCCATGAGCAGGGCGCGCAGCATCGGGTAGTCGGCCGTGACCTGCTGTGATCCGTACCGTGCGACGGTTTCCCCGAGCAGCTCCGAGAGCCGCACCTGCTCCGGGCACTGGACGAATCCCTCGGCCTGGAGCAGCCCGGCCATGTGCTGACGCATCAGCACCGGCTGATCCCGGGTGAGGCCCAGGATCGCGTCGACGGCCCGTGCCATCCGCTCCCGGCCGTCCTCGCTGCGTGGCTCGCGTTCGAGCGCTTCCTCCAGCGTGCGGTGCATCAGCCGGTGCACGGCGGACTGCAGGAGCTGCCGTTTGCCGGGGAAGTAGTACGACACCAGTCCGCGCGCCGATCCCGCGCGATCAGCGATGTCCCCGAGCGTCGTGGCGTCGTAGCCGCGCTCGCTCACCAGCTCCACCGCGGCCTGCAGCAGCCGTTCCCGGGAACGCCGCCGCAACTCTTCATTGACCGAGGCGCTTCGCGGGGACATGCTGTAACTCCTGCGTTGACTGGCTGCCAGCCAACTATACTCAACGCGTCCGGACCCAGACTCTTCGCGGGTCGCATCCGGGCTGTCGCCGACCTGGGGCGACGCGGGGGATCGCCTCAGGTCGGACGCGCGGCAGACGGCGCCGGGGAGTGTCGTTCTGAACGGTGGCCGTCCTCGGGCTTCACTTACCGGCGTTCCGCATCACGCCCACCTCGTCCCGAGGTGGGCGTCGGTGCTTCGCGAGGTAGGCGCGTCGCCAGCTGGTGACCGTGTACCAGCCGACCGACAGACTCAGCAGCACGTTGCCGACGAGGGTCTCCCTGTCGTCACTGCGGGCCGTGTTGTGCAGCGCGGTGGCGGTGACGTAGGTGAGGAGGCCGGCGAGGAGGAGCCAGATCGCTGTCTTCATGGGGAACCTCGGGAGTGTGTGACGCAGAGGCGCCAACGTAGCCACGGATGCCGTATTGCGAGACGTTTGGCCTTTGTTGGTGAAAACTTGACCGGGTCGGGCCGTCGGAGATCAGAAGCCCTCCCTTCCGGATCGAGATGCCGTGCAAGGGGTGATCCAGGAGGGGCGAACGGTCACTCCTGAGCCGACCGGACGTTCGTACGCGGTCTGCCCGCGTCGGGCGCTGAAGGGACACCCCGGGTCCATCACTCGCAGGGGTCCCGAGTCGTCCATAGAGTGGCCTGGAGCCCCGAGGAGGCATACGGACATGGAGCAAGAGCAGATCCTGGCCAGAATCACGTCGATGGTGGACGACGAGCGGCGGCTGCGCGACGCGCTGGCGGCCGGGCAGATCGACGACGCCACGGAGCACGCGCGGCTCGGACAACTGGAGCGCGAACTCGACCAGTGCTGGGACCTGCTGCGCCAGCGGCGCGCGAAGTCCGAGTTCGGCGAGAACCCGGACGACGCACAGGTGCGCCCGTCGTCGCAGGTCGAGGGCTACCGGGGCTGACGTCCGCGGTCCTGGCGGTCAGTCCGTCAGGTCGAGTACCGGCCGCAGCCCGTCGGGACGGTCCGCCACCGGCAGGTGGTCCACGAAATGCACCGCGCAGCCCAGCGCGGCCGCGCCACCGTCGGCCCTCCGGTCGTCGCCGACCATCAGGGTGTCCTCCGGAGCGACGCCCAGTTCGGCGCAGGCGATCGCGAAGAGCCGCGGATCCGGTTTCTGGATACCGTGCTCGTACGACAGGACGTACGTTCCGACGTAGGGGTCGAGACCGTGCTCGCGGAAGACGGGCCGCAGGTCCCAGCCGATATTGCTGACCACGCCGACCGTGAGACCCCGTTCGCGCAGCACGTGGAGCACCTCGGCCGCGTCGAGGTAGGGCTTCCAGGCTGCGGGTGTCATATGACGGTCGTAGAGGGTGTCGTGCAGACCGGGATCCGGCAGCGACACCTGCCGGGAGACACCGGTGAACGCCGCCCGGTGCTGTTCGGCGCTGCGGTCGCGGGCCTCCCACAGGCCGGCGAGATGTGCCGGCACCGGCCGGACCGGCCGGGCGCCGCCCGCGAGCGCACCCACGGCCTCCAGGGCTCGGGCCTTCTCGGTCAACTCCGGCTCGGGGAGCGTGTGACCGGTCGCCGCGAGTACCGCGCGCAGCCATGATTCCGCGGCCTCGACGCGGAAGAGGGTCCCGGAGAAGTCGAAGAGCACACCCTTGACGGTCATGAGGGAGATCCTTCGCGGCGCGCCCATCCGGGTCAAGGCGGCCTCGCCCGCCCGCCCTTCTCCGAGTCTGGCTCCGAGTGCGTCTCCGTGTCCGTCTCGGAGAAGTCGCTGGGCTAACCCAGCGCCCGCAACCCCGGTACGAACGCGACGAGGACCGGTACCACCGGTACCAGGGCGGCCGCCGCCGTGAGTTGCAGCCGGCGGGCGGTCGTGAGCCGGTCCCGGGGAGTCAGGAGGCGGTCGACGCGTTGCGGGACGTGCGCGTCCGGGGCCGGGCAGGGTCCGAACACGCCCCGGTCCTCGTTGAGTTCGACAAGGGCGAGCGCGATCGTGAGCCGGCCGAAGCGGCGCGACGCCACGTCGTCGGCGGCGAGTTCGACCAGCCGGTGCATCTCGTCGCGGAACGCGGCGAAGACGGGCACCTGCGGAAAGCCGTTGGCCAGCGCGGCCGAGCAGTGCAACAGCCAGTCGTGCCGGGCCCGCGCGTGCCCCTGCTCATGGGCGAGTACGGCATCCAGTTGCCGACCCTTGAGACGGCGCAACGCGGCCGTGGTGATGACCAGTTGGGGAGCTGCGCCGGGCAGCCACCAGGCGTCGGGACGCTCCCCCTCCAGGACGACGAGACGCTCGGCTCCGGGCTCCTCGCCGGGCAACAGCGGGGCGCGCACCAGGAGTTCGGTCCGGCTCTGCCGACGGCGCACCCGCGACCGTACGATCTCGCGCACCAGCATCGCCGCCGTCCAGGCACCACCGCACGCGAGTGCCACGGCCGTGGCGGCGGCCCAGGGACTTCCCGCACCCGGCGCGTAGGCGTCGACGACCGAGGCCGGTGCTCCTTCGAAGACAGGGCCGCGCACGGCCACCCAGGCGGCGGACGCGCTGAGCGTCATCGACAGGACGCAGCACAGCAGGACGGCCGCCACCACGCATTGCCACACCCACAGGGCGACCACCGGCTCCCGGTCCGGCCAGTCCGCCCGCGCGAGCAGTCGCGGAGCGACCACGGAGGCCAGGGCGCCGAGCAGCAACAGTGCCGCGGGGAGCATCATGGCCCGAAGCCTATGAGCGGGGCTCGCCGCTGGATACGGGCAACGACCCCAAGTGACGTACGCCACGGTTTCGTACGGCGGCCGAGGTCCCTCCCGACGCCTTGGCCTCGGAGCGTGACCGGGTTTTGGGGTCTGGCTTCGATGCCCGGAGGTCACAGCGTGACCAGCATCGCCAGCGTCGCGATTCCCATCGACAGGCGGCAGGCCTGGGAGAGTTCGGGCCGGTCACCCCAGCCCACGGCGCGTGGGGGCGGGCCCGACGCGACGGCCGACGGCAGAAGGCGGACGCCCGAGCGGAGCACGTAGCCGGTGAAGTAGAGAAGGAGAACTCCGGTGAGGAGGGGGACGCCGGTGCCGCCGTGAACATGGTGGGCCGGGGACGCGGCCATCGCCGCCGCCATGTAGACCATCGCGAACGTGCCCATCAGATGGTGCAGATGGTGCGGACTGCTGCGGGCCGTCCAGAGCGCCCGCAGCCCGGTGACGCCGAAGACGACCGTGCAGGCCAGCCAGGCCCAGCGCGGTGGGGTCACCACGGCCGCCGGTACGGCCATCGCGGCCATGCCGAACCCCATGAGCGCCTCGCCGCCCGCGGTACGGCGCTGTTCCTCGACCGGGCTGCGCATCCGCAGCAGGCAGTAGGCCCCGGTCGCCGCGCACAGCGCGACGAGCAGCCAGCCGGGTGAAGCCGGTCCGTGCACCGCGTACCTCCCCGCTCGACGATGTCGGACGCGCGATGCGGGACGCGCGATGCCGGGCAGGTGGTGCCGGGCAGCGGTGCCGGACATCGGACAGTCGGTCAGGGCATGCCCCGGCCGGCCGGTGCGCAGACGAGCGCAAGGGTGTACGAGGGGGAGCGTGCGGGAGTGCACCGCAGGTGGGAGCGGCGCCGAGGGGAATGATTTACAAGTAAAACACCTGTTAAGGTTATCGCCATGAGCAGTGCGACCCCTTCCGGCCCCTCGCGTGCACGCCGGCTTCCGCTGGCCGATGTGCTGCGCCTCGGCAGGCCCTCCGACATCTGGTTCAAACCCGCCCTGAGCGTCGTCGTCGCGGTCGCCCCGCCGAATCTGACGCTGCTGGCGCTCGGCCGGCTGGACCTGGCGATGTACACCATGGCCGGGTCGCTCTGCGCGCTCTACGCCCACAACCGTCCGTACGCGGCCCGGGCCCGCGTTCTCGCCCGGGTGGTGGCCGGGATGCTCGGCGGACTCGGCGTCGCGCTCGTCATGGCCTCGCTCACCACGAACGCCGTCCTGCTGGTCACCGTCGGCGCGCTGCTCGCCGCCACGCAGAAGACCCTGTGCGATGCCACGCGCGTCGGCCCGCCGGGACACGTGGTCCTCGCCTTCATCTCCTCGGCATCCTTGTTCGTGCCGCAGACACTCGGTCAGGTGCCGGGCCACCTCGCGCTGGGCGCGGCGGCGGGAGCCTGGGCCTGGATCGTCTGCATGGCCCCGGGACTCGTCCGCCCGCACGGCCCGGAGCGGCGTGCCACCGCGTACGCCCTCAACGCCGCGGCGCTGTCCGTGGGGGCGCCGGACGACGCCCGTGCCCGCGCCGCCGCGGCCGCCGCCGTGCACACCGCCTGGCAGTCGCTGCTGTCCACGGGAGCCCGCTCGGCACCCCGGCGCGCCCTCGAACGGCTCGTCGTACGGGCCGAGGTCGCGCTCGCCGCCCCGGCCGAAACGGACCCCGAACGGCTGCGCGGCTGGGCTCGCGAACTGTCCGGCACCGGACCCGTCCCGCGCCCCGACGGCCTCGGGGACGCCGCCGACGAACTCCTCGGCGTCGAGGCCGTGCTCGCCTTCGGGGAACCCCCGCTGCTCGGCCGCCTCCGTCCGCTCGCCCCCATCGCCCTGCGTACCGCGCTCGGCTGCGCCCTCGCCGGATACGTCTCGCTCGCGCTCGGCGTCGGCCGCCCCTCCTGGGCGCTGGTCACCGCCGCCTCCCTCTACCAGGCCAACGTCGCCCTGACCTGGAGCCGGGGTGTCCAGCGTGTGGTCGGCAACCTCCTCGGCGTGCTGGCCTTCGTCGTCCTCGCCCCGCTCGCCCATGCCGGCCAGGCCGCCCTCGTCCTGTGCTGCCTCGTCCTGAACTTCGGCGCCGAGGCGCTGATGGGCCGGAACTACTGGCTCGGCAGCGTCTGCGTGACCCCCATGGCCCTGCTGATCACCGAGTTCGCACATTCCCAGCCGTCCGGAGAACTGATCACCGACCGGGTCCTGGACACCCTCGTCGGCGCGCTGGTCGGCTTCGTCGCGGCCGTCGCCGTGACCAACCGGCGGGCCGGTGACCGCATCGAAGAGGCGCTGTCCGCGGTGGAGCGGTCCCGGGAACACGCCGCCGGGCTGCTCGCCGAGGAGCATCCGCGGTCCGGCGCCCTGGAGTCCGCCCGCCGCGGTCTGTCCGCCGCGGTCGTGGACCTGCGCACCGCCGCGGACGCCGCGGCCGGCGAGTGGTGGCGGCGCGCCCTGCCGGAGGAGCGGGTGATGCGGGCCGAGCAGGCCGGACACCGTACGCTCGCGGCGACGGTACGACGCCAGGGACTGCACTGCTGGGAAGGCGCACAGGCATGACGACAGCGGACGGGCGGAGAACGGCGGACGGCGACCGGGAACCGCACGGCGACCCGAGACCGGGCGGTGGCCCGGCGTCGACCGGCGGCCCTGCGCCGGAAGGTGGCCCCGCGTCGGGCGGTGGCGCCGCGTCGGGCGGTGGCCCTGCGCCGGAAGTTGGCCCCGCGTCGGGCGGTGGCCCGGCGTCGACCGGTGGCCCGGCGTCGGGCGGTGGCGCCGCGTCGGGCGGTGGCCCTGCGCCGGACGGCGACCCGGCGTCGGGCGGCGGCCCCGCGTCGGACCGGCCGGCGCCCGCAGGCACGGTGCCCGCAGGCGCGGTGCCTGCTGAGACGACGCCCGACGACATGTCGTCGGCCGACAGTACGTCGGCCGACAAGGTGGCCGCTGACACGGTGGCGGCTGTCGTGCGTCAGTGGGAGACCGTGCGGCCGGATCTCGACACCGGGCCCATGGAGGTCATCGGGCGGGTCAACCGCTGTGCCGCCCTCCTGCAGCAGGCCGAGGACGCGCCGCTGCGCCGGGCCGGCCTCACCCGCCCCGAGTTCGACGTGCTCGGGACACTGCGCCGCACCGGGCACGAACTGACCCCGAGCGAGATCGCCCGCGAGACGTTCTCCTCGGGCGCCGCCGTCACCAAGCGGCTCAAGCAGCTCACCGAGCGCGGTCTGGTCGAACGCCGCGGTGACACCCGTGACCGCCGGGTCGCGCACGTCCGGCTGACCGACGCGGGACGCGACCTGGTCGACGGCGTCCTCCCTGATCAACTCGCCTACGAGACAGGGGTCCTGTCCGGCATCGACCGCGCACGGCAGCGTGAACTGGCCCGACTCCTGGGCGAGTTGCTCGGACAGCTCGAAGGCCGGCTGAGGCTGCCGCGCGCCTGACGCGGGCCGGGACGGCGAACGGACGCCATAGGGACGGCAGTCCGCGCTGCGGGTCCCGGCGGCGGTCCCGGCGGATCAGTCCTTGTCGCCCTCCGAGTAGATCCCGAAGGCCGCGCCCTGGCGGTCCCGCGCGACGGCGATGCGCCGGCCGTTGGGCTGCGAGACGGCTTCCATCAGCAGGTGGCCGTCCGCCATGAGGACCGCGTTCGCCGTGGCGTCCACGTCCTCGACGGCGAAATAGGGCAGCCAGTGCGAGGGAACCTCGTGCGCGAAGTTCTCGTCCATCGTGACCATCCCGCCGAAATCGGCGCCGTCGATGCCCCACTGCGGGTAGTACTTCGAGGCGGTCACGGTCCAGCCGAAGACCGTCGTGTAGAACTCGGTCACCCGGTCGGGGGCCCGGGTCAGAAGTTCCACCCAGCCGAGCGAGCCCGGCGCGTTGAACAGCCCCGCACCGGAGAAGGCCCGCGCCTGCCACATCTGGAAGGCGGCGCCGCCCGGGTCGAAGGCGACCGCGAAGCGGCCCACGTCGAGCACCTCCATCGGGGCCAGGACGACGGTGCCGCCGGCGGCCTGCACCGCCGCCGCGGTCGCGTCCACGTCGGTGACGGCGAACGACACGTTCCAGGCGACGGGCTGCGACTCCTGGTAGATGGGGGCGATCCCCGCGACGGGCGCGTCCCCGAGGTGCGCGACCGTGTATCCGCCCGCCTCCTGCCGCGGGTCGGTCTCCGGGCGCCAGCCGAACAGATCGGCGTAGAAGCCCTTGGCACCCTCCAGATCGTCGGTGCCGAGCTCCGTCCAGCAGGGGCCGCCGGTCACCGGCCTGTCGAGCTTCATGAGGTTCCTTCCGCAGCGAGCCCCCGTCGAGTCCCCTCAGCACGCTAAGCCTGCCGTGGAACACCGGCCATCCGGGCACCGCGTCCCGGCCCCCTGTTCGACCGGCCGGCCGCCCGCGCCGCACGCACCCTCGACTCGATCGCACCTCAGGGCCGGTGACGCAACGGATGGTCGGCCGGGATCTCGACCAGCACGATCTCGGTTCCGTCCGGGTCCGCGATCCACATCTCGATCAGCCCCCACGGCTCCCGTACCGGCCCGCGCACCACCTCGACACCGGCGGCCGTCAGCTCCTCGTGGGCGGCGGTCACGTCCGCGACCTGGAGCCACAGCTTCAGCGCGGGGGAGGGCGGGGTCGCGGACCGCCCGGCGACCTCCAGGAATCCGCCGCCGAGGAAGTAGACGGTCCCGCGCTCGGGCCCCGTACCGAACTCGCGGTAGACGGCCAGGCCGAGCCGCTCACCGTAGAAGACACGGGAGCGCTCCGGATCGGTCGGGCGCAGAAGCGTCCGGCTGCTCAATACATGCACCATGCAGCCGGAGCCTAGACCCGGGTTACGCTCGGGCGTGCCCAGCCGCGCCACTGATCGGAGAACCGCTTCCATGGAAACCGCCGCCGCCACCGGACTGACGTTCCGCGACGCCACCGACAGTGATGTGGACGCCCTGGTCGCGCTGATCGAATCGGCGTACCGAGGGGACTCCAGCCGGGCCGGCTGGACCACCGAGGCGGACATCCTCGCGGGGCAGCGGACCGACGCCGAGGCGGTACTCGCCGTCATCGGGGCGCCGGACAGCCGGCTCCTGACCGTGGAGCGGGACGGCACGATCGTCGCCTGCTGCCAGCTGGAGCACCGCGGCGACCACGCCTACTTCGGCATGTTCGCCGTCAGCCCCGCGCTCCAGGGCGGCGGGCTCGGCAAGGTGATCATCGCCGAGGCGGAGCGCACGGTCCGCGAGGTCTGGGGCGTCACGGAGATGCACATGACCGTGATCTCCGTACGCGACGACCTCATCGCCTGGTACGAGCGACGCGGCTACGGCCGTACGGGACGGATGACGCCCTTCCCGTACGGCGACGAGCGCTTCGGCATCCCGCAGCGCGACGACCTGCGCTTCGAGCTCCTGGTCAAGCCGCTCGTCTAGACCGGGTACGGGTCCGGTCCGTGGGCGGTGGCTGACGACCGCGGTCAGCGGCCGGGCCGCTCGGTGGTCCCGGCCGAGCGGCCGTCGGTACCGCTGCCGCTTCGATCCGGTTATGCCGTGAAGCGGCCCGTGCGCTTGATCTCGGGGTAGTCGGTCGTGGCCCCGTCCAGCTCCAGGGCGCGTACCAGCCGGAGCTGGTCCTGGGTGTTCACCACCCAGCCGATGATCCGCAGGTCGGCCTTGCGTGCCTCTTCGACGACCTCCAGGCTCAGCCTGCGGATGTTGAGACAGACGGTCGCGGAGCCGACCTCCACGGCCCGGTCCACGACATCGGTGCCGTAGCGGCTGGCGATCAGCGCGGTACGGACACCCGGTACCAGCCGCGTGATCTCGGCGATCGCCTCGTCGTGGAACGACGACACCTCGACCCGCCCGACCAGGTCGTGCCGCTGCATCACCTCGGCCAGCGCCCTGGCCGCCGCGACATCCTTGATCTCGGCCTGCAACGGGGTCCTGACGGCTTCCAGAACCTCCTCGAAGACGGGGACGTGCTCACCGCGCCCCGCGTCCAGCGTGCGCAGCTCCGCGAGCGTCTTCTCGGCGATCGGCCCCGAGCCGTCGGTCGTACGGTCCACTTCGGCGTCGTGCATGACGACGAGGGCGCCGTCCTTGCTCAGATGCAGATCGAGTTCGATCAGGTCGAGGCCCGCGTTCTGGGCGGCGACGAAGGAACGGAGGGTGTTCTCGGGCTCGACACCCATCACTCCGCGGTGACCGATGGTGAGGAAGTTCAAGATGCGACTCGCTTCCGTCGACGGCGGCTCGGCTCGCGCGTGGTTCCGACGGGGGCGTCCACGCGGCAAGGCCGCAGCCTAATGGCCTGGCTGTGCTATGTACCCGTTCCTACGCGGTGCAATGGGAGTGTCGGGCTCACGCGGCGCTCCGGGTGTGTCGCGCCCGCTGGTGCGCGGAGGAGTGTCGCTCCGTGGTGGGCCCGGCGCCTGAGGGTCGGCCGGCCCATGGTCCTTGCCCCTTCGAGGTCCGCCCGCTGGTGCTGGATTCCTCGAACGGTGTACACATATCGGCTTCGTAGTCGTCGGGTGGGCGGTGCGGGTCTGCCCCAGATCCAGGGGTTGGCCCGGGAGTTGAGCTGGTCGGTCGCAAGAGTGCGGCCAGGACACGCACGACTCCATCGCGCGCGCCCTGTGCCGGGACGCCGGCGCGGCCGTCGTGTCGGTCGGCTACCGGCTCGCCCCGGAGGCACGCTTCCCCGCGGCCGTCGACGACGCGTACGCGGCGCTGTGCTGGGCCGCCGAGCACACCGGTGAACTGGGCGTGGACCGGGACGCGTTGGTCGTAGCTCGGGGAAGCCGAAGAACCTGTGGAACAAGCCCGGGAAGTGGCTCTCCGTGTTCCGTGCTCCGGCTTCCCTCAAGCCCGACGGCGTACGCGTGGCCCTCGTCACGGAGGGGATCGAAGCCCGCCGTCACGACGTGGGCGGGCGGCAGGCCCTGGGGACCCGCCAGGAGGGGCGAGGCGCCAGGGTCGGAGCGGTCGGCGTCGGGACCGAAGTACTGCTCGGCGAACCAGCGGGCGTGCGCCGGCGTGAGGGAGTACCCGGGGCCGCCCCACGGGGGCTCGTCCTCCCTCGGACGGGCGTCGGTCGCGGGGTGGACGTGCTTCCCGCGGATGCTCGCGCCGTCCAGAAGGCTGTGGCGGATGTCATTGCCTCCACGGTGTCCGGCAGGAAAAAGAGCGGTTAAGGCCGGGGGTGCGCAGGATAATCTCCCGAGTTCCCGCTTGCGGAAAGGAACCTCGAAAACATACGGTGTTCATACGCGAGGTTCTCCTGTGGAGGGTGGGACATGACGGAAGTTCTTGTGCAGGTGGGTACGGAGGAGCGGGTTCCTCCCGTGGCCAGGGTGGTGGACCACCCGGCGTGGCCCGTGCTCAAGGATGCCGTGGAGGAGATCCGCCCCTGGCAGTCCAAGGACGGTTCCATCGACTTCGAGGCGGAGGGGGCCCCCGACGCCTCCGACGTCGAGCTGGCCGTGCGCCGGGCGATAGACGCGATCGAGCGGCTCTCCCCGCTGCTGCCCCACGACGTCGCGTACCACGAGGCGCTCGTGAACGATCTGCGCCGCTGGGCCGACGGCGGCTTCCAGGTGCCCGACTTCCTCGACGCGCTGCTGGCCTTCCAGCCCGCCGCGAACCGCGAGGACGGCCTCCAGCACCTGGTCGTCTTCCCGATGTACACGCAGAACGGCAACCTGGACCGCAACTTCGAGGCGGTCGTGCTGCGCATGGTGTGGCCCGAATGGCTGTCCGAACTGGAGCGCACCCGGTACGACAACCCGCTGTTCTGCGGCATCACGTTCGAGGACTTCACCGCGGGCTACGACACCAACTCGGCCGTCCTCTTCCCGGAGACGATCGCGGTGCGCGAGGCGCCCGAGCGCTTCTCCTGGGGCGGCATCTTCTGCGACCGCGAGGCCGCGCGCTTCCGTGCCGTCACCGACGCCGCAGTGGACACCCTGGGCCTCGAACTGCCCGAGGACATCGCCGCCATGGTCCACGACCAGGAGCGCTGCGAGCAGGCCTTCGTGCTCTGGGACATGGTCCACGACCGCACCCACAGCCACGGCGACCTGCCGTTCGACCCGTTCATGATCAAGCAGCGCCAGCCGTTCTGGATGTACGGCCTGGAAGAGCTGCGCTGCGACCTCACCGCCTTCAAGGAGGCCGTGAAGCTGGAGTCCGAGGGCAACGCGCACGGCCGCGACGTGCAGTACGCCGTGCTCTTCGACCGGATGTTCCGCTTCCCCGTCACCGGCGACCGCGTCCGCAACTACGACGGTCTCGGCGGCCAGCTCCTCTTCGCCTACCTGCACAAGCACGACGTCGTCCGCTGGACCGACAACAAGCTGCACATCGACTGGCAGCGCGCCCCGCAGGTCACCAACCAGCTCTGCTCCGAGATCGAGGAGCTCTACCGAGCCGGCATCGACCGCCCCAAGCTCGTCCACTGGTTCAAGGCGTACGAGCTCGTCTCCACCTACCTCGCCCCGCACCCGGGCTCCCGCTGGGCCAAGGGTCCGGACGCCCTCGACCTGTCCCAGCCGCCCCGCAAGCTGGTCGACGACGTGCTTCCGGACGAGTTTCCCCTGAGCATGTTCTATGAGGCGCTCTCCAAAAAGCTGAAGAACGTGATCGCCTCCACCAAGGGCATCACCGCGGCCGGCTCCGAGCGGGTCGCCGCGTGACCGACCGCGGTAGCGAGAACATTGCTCAGGAGGCGAAGACCATGGGGAACGGGGCTCTCAGCGGTGCGGTGATCGCGGTGGCGGGTGCGGGTGGACCCGCCGGCCGGGCGGCACTGCTCAGGCTCGCCGAGGCGGGCGCGACCGTCATCGGCGCGGACAACGACGCGGAGCGGCTGGCGGAGGCCGTGGACGCGGCCCGTTACGCGCACGGCGGCTCCACCGTCGTCGGCGACACCGTCGACCTGCTCGACCTCCAGTCGACCCGCGACTGGGCCACGCGCGTCCAGAAGGACTTCGGCCGGGTGGACGGCCTCGTCCACCTCGTCGGCGGCTGGCGCGGCAGCGAGACCTTCACCAAGACGGTCCTCGACGACTGGGACCTGCTCGAACTGCTGCTCATCCGCACGGTTCAGCACACCACGCTCGCCTTCCACGAGGCGCTGCAGGCCAGCGAACGCGGCCGCTACGTCCTGATCAGCGCCGCCGGCGCGAGCAATCCCACCGCGGGCAACGCCGCCTACTCGGCGGCCAAGGCCGCCGCCGAGGCGTGGACCCTGGCCATGGCGGACTACTTCCGCAAGGCCGGGATCGCCGAGGGCGCGGACGGCCCGACGTCCGCTGCTGCCATCCTGGTGGTGAAGGCGTTGGTGCACGACGCGATGCGCGCCGAGCGGCCGAACGCGAAGTTCGCGGGCTTCACGGACGTCAAGGAACTCGCCGAGTCCATCGTCGGCGTCTGGGACCGGCCCGCCGGTGAAGTGAACGGAAAGCGTCTGTGGCTGACCGAGAAGCCGTGAACCCTCCCAAGACCGACGCCCGGCGTCATCACGACCCGGCCGTCCGCGGCTTCGCCAGTGACAACTACGCGGGGGCCCACCCCGAGGTGCTCGCCGCGCTGGCCCTGGCCAACGGCGGGCACCAGGTCGCGTACGGCGAGGACGACTACACGGAGAACCTCCAGGGGATCATCCGCAGCCATTTCGGTGCCGGCGCGGAGGCCTTCCCGGTCTTCAACGGCACCGGCGCGAACGTGGTCGCGCTCCAGGCGGTCACCGACCGCTGGGGCGCGGTGATCTGCGCGGAGAGCGCGCACATCAACGTCGACGAGGGCGGCGCTCCCGAGCGCATGGGCGGCCTCAAGCTGCTCACGGTGCCCACGCCCGACGGCAAGCTCACGCCCGAACTGATCGACCGGCAGGCATTCGGCTGGGACGACGAGCACCGGGCGATGCCGCAGGTCGTCTCCATCACCCAGAGCACCGAACTGGGCACGCTCTACACGCCCGGAGAGATCCGCGCGATCTGCGACCACGCCCACGCGCACGGCATGAGGGTGCACCTGGACGGGTCCCGGATATCCAACGCCGCCGCCTCCCTGGACGTCCCGATGCGGACGTTCACCAACGCGGTCGGCGTCGACATCCTGTCGCTGGGCGGCACGAAGAACGGCGCGCTGTTCGGCGAGGCCGTCGTCGTCCTGAACCAGGACGCCGTCAGCCACATGAAGCATCTGCGCAAGCTGTCGATGCAGCTCGCGTCCAAGATGCGCTTCGTCTCGGTGCAGTTGGAGGCGCTGCTCGCCAAGGACCTGTGGCTGCGCAACGCCCGGCACGCCAACGAGATGGCACAGCGTCTGGCCGAGGGCGTCCGCGCCGTGCACGGAGTGGAGATCCTCTACCCGGTGCAGGCCAACGCGGTCTTCGCCCGGCTCCCGCACGACGTGAGCGAGCGGCTGCAGAAGCGCTACCGCTTCTACTTCTGGGACGAGCCCGCGGGCGACGTCCGCTGGATGTGCGCCTTCGACACGACCGAGGACGACGTCGACGGGTTCGTGGCCGCGCTCAAGGAGGAGATGGCCCAGCGGTAGCAGGGCGCTCCTGGGTTCTCCGTACGGCCATGGCCGTCCTCGTGCGCAGCGCGCACCAGACAGCGCGCACGAGACATCACGCAGCGGCAAGCTGTGCATGGATATGCGGTAGCCTGAAAAGTCATTGACTCTCGGGCGGCCGCATTCCTATGCTCTGCGCGCATGGAGCTGATCCAGAAAACCAGCGACCTGTCCGCCTACCTGGCCGCCGACGAGGTGGTCGACCATCATCATCCACTCGTCCGCGAGACGGCCGCCCGGCTCGCCGCCGGGGCTGCCGACTCGTATGCCTATGCGCGTTCGGCGTTCGAGTTCGTCCGGGACACCATCCCGCACTCCTACGATTCCGGCGATCCGCGGGTCACCTGGCGCGCCTCCGACGTACTGGAGCGGCGCACCGGCATCTGTTACGCCAAGGCTCACGCGCTGGCCGCGCTGCTGCGGGCCGAGGACATTCCGACCGGGTTCTGCTATCAGAAGTTCGAGGAGGTGCACGGTCTCGTCGCCGTCCGCCTCGACGGCGCCTGGCACCGGCAGGACCCCCGTGGCAACAAACCCGGTGTGGACGCCCAGTTCTCCCTCGACGGCGAACGACTGGCCTTCACGCCCGACCCGGAGTGCAATGAGATGGACTATCCGGAGTTGTACGCTGAACCTCACCCGGTCGTGGTCGGCGTCCTGAAGGCCGCCCCGGACCGGCTGTCCCTTTCGCGGACGCTCCCCACCGCACTCTGAGGCGAGGCAGACGATGACTCTCACGCTCACCGTGTCCGACGAGGTGCGCGCCCTCGCGCCCGGATTCACCCATGTCGCCATCGAGGCGGACGGACTGGTCAACGGACCCAGTACGGAAGGGACTTCGGCGCTCCTGGACGACGCGGCGCGGCGGCTCGCCGAACGGCTCGCGGGGCGGGCCCCGCACGAGGACCCGCACATGGCGGCCTGGCGGGAGATCTACACGGCGTTCGGCTCCAAGCCCTCACGCACCCGCAACTCCGCGGAGGCGCTGGCCAAACGCGCGCTGTCGGACGGGGGCCTGCCACGGATCAACGTCCTCGTGGACGTCTACAACGCGATCAGCGTGGCCCACCTGATCCCCGTCGGAGGCGAGGACACCGACCACATCCGGGGTGCGATGCGCCTCGTGCGCGCCACGGGGGACGAGGACTTCGTGACCGTCGCAGGCGGTGCGGAGACCGTCGAACACCCTGACGCGGGCGAGGTGGTGTGGCGCGACGACACCGGTGTCACCTGCCGCCGCTGGAACTGGCGCCAGGGACCGCGCACCCGGCTCACGGAGCAATCCGCCTCGGCCCTCTTCCTGTTGGAGAGCCTGGCCCCGATGCCGGTCGCCGACGTCGAGGCCGCGGGCGCCGAACTCGCCGAGCTGCTCCAGAAGTTCAGCCCCGGGGCGCGGATCACCGTCCACGCCCCGGAATGACGACTCGACGCGGGGCGCGCCGTACGGGACGGTTCAGCGCTTCTCGGCCGCGCGCACCTCTTCGGGGGTCGGCGCGGTGCCGCCCAGGTGGGCGGGCATCCACCAGGTGTCGTCCGGCCCCTTGGGGCGTACGGGATAGGCGCGTTGTGCCGCTTCGAGCAGCTCCTGGACCCGCTCGCGCAGCCGCCGGGTGATGGCGCCCGCGTACTGGTCCTGCGGGGCCTCCATCGGCTCGCCGACCCGGATGGTGATCGGGGTGTGGCTGCGCTTGAAGTTGCGCGGGTGGCCCTTGGTCCACAGCCGCTGCGTGCCCCACAGAGCCATGGGGATGAGCGGGACGCCGGCCTCCTGGGCCATGCGCGCGGCACCCGACTTGAAGCTCTTCAGCGTGAAGGACTGCGAGATGGTCGCTTCGGGGAACACGCCGACGATCTCACCGGAACGCAGCGAGTCCAGCGCGTGCTGGTAGGCCGTCTCGCCCTGCTGACGGTCCACGGGGATGTGCTTCATGCCCCGCATCAGCGGACCGGAGATCTTGTGCCGGAAGACCGACTCCTTCGCCATGAAACGCACCAGGCGCTTCTGCGGCAGAGTGGCCAGGCCGTCGAAGATGAAGTCCAGATAGCTGATGTGGTTGCTGACCAGCACGGCGCCGCCCGAGCGCGGAATGTTCTCCGATCCCTTGCAGTCGATCTTGAGGTCCCACGCCTTGAAGAGCGTTTGGGCGAGGCCGACGACGGGACGGTAGACAAGCTCTGCCATGGACGGGGTGGACCCTTCTCTCTGCCTGGGAAGGGGTCTCCCGGCGGGAAAGTTACGCAGCCGTAGGTTTACGGCATTGCGCAGATCGTGCCCGAAGAACGGACGGGAGGCCAGCCCCGGTGCCTCGGAACGGCGAGATCCTCGTCACGTCGTCCACTTGATCCACCTCGGAGTTTTAACCCGCCTTTACTTAGCGCGTACCGACACCCGACGCACAATCAGGTACATCTCACACCCGAGGCAGTACCCGAACGCGGCATTGAGAAACGCCGCGGCCAGAGCGCACCCGGTTGCCGCCGACCCCAGCCACTGGGGACCCGCGGTCCAGCCGATCAGACCCACCACCGCGAAGGCGAGCCCGACCGTCTGCGCGAACCGCGGGGGCTCCGGCGCCTCGAACTCCGTCGGCGGCCCGAGCCGCGGCCGTACCGCCTTCCTGAAGACCCAGCCGTACGGCGAGCGCGTCACGCCGCCCGCCGCGCCCAGGGCGAACGCCAGTGTCTGCCACGCCAGCAGCCAGACGCTCCCGGTGATCAGCGTCACCGCCAGCACGACGGTCGTCACGGCCGCACCGAACCGCGGCCCTCTCGTATCGATGTCCATGAATCAAGCATTCCGTATGAAGGGTGCCGAGTGACCCCGGGAATCTTTGCGGTCTCATGAATGCTTGTACGGAGGATGAACGGACTTGTGGTGTGCGTGGTGGTGCTCGCGGCGGCGAGCGTCTACGGAGTGCTGCACCGGCGGCGGAGCGGGAGAGTGCGTGTGCGCGGGCGTGACGGCGGGAAGCTGCTCGGCGCGGCGGAGTTGGGGGAGGCGCTCGGTGAACGGGCCACGCTCGTGCAGTTCTCCAGCGCCTTCTGCGCCCCCTGCCGGGCGACCCGGCGGGTGCTCGGCGAGGTGGCCGGCCTCGTCCCCGGGGTGACGCATGTGGAGATCGACGCCGAGGACCACCTGGACCTCGTACGCGATCTCGGCGTCCTCAAGACGCCCACGGTGCTCGTGCTCGACGCCGACGGGCGGATCGTGCGGAGGGCGACGGGGCAGCCGCGCAAGGCGGACGTCATCGCGGCGCTCGGAGAGGCCGTCTGACCCGTGGCGATCATGGTGAGGCATCTCCCATATGCCGGTACACCCTTGACTGCGCCCGTCGCCTCTCGTCAGCCTGACCGTATGTCACCGGAAATCCTTCTCCCCGAGCTCGTCGACATGGACCCGGCCCGCACCGCGGGTGCGCGCGGTCCGGGCTCTTGAGCAGCCAAGGACCGCTCCCCGCCCTCGGTTCCGCCCGAGCGGCGGGAACCTCACGTCGGCTCTCGCAGAAGGACAGCTCCATGACGGCCACGCCCGGCCTCGGCACTCCACGACCCGCCTCCCCGGATCTGCTGCGCTCGGTGTTCCGGCGGCACGCGGCGGGTGTCGCGGTGATCACCGCCTCGGGCGCCCGCGGTCCCGTCGGTTTCACCGCCACCTCACTCACCTCGGTCTCGGCGGACCCCCCGGTCGTCTCGTTCGGCATCGGCACCGGCGCCTCCAGCTGGCCGGCGATATCCGAGGCCGGCCATGTCGGCGTCCATGTGCTCGGCGAACACCAGCGGGAGCTGGCCGCAACCTTCGCCCGCAGCGGCGCCGACCGGTTCGGCGCGCCCACCCGTTGGCGTAAGGGGCCCGAGGAAGTTCCCGTACTCGACGACGTCCTGGCCTGGCTGGTGTGCCGCGTCGTGGCGCGGGTACCGGCGGGGGACCATCGCATCGTCCTGGCGGAGGTCGTGCTGGGCGATCACTCGGGCGCCGGCGGCCCCCTCCTGTACCACCAGGGCCGGTTCAACGGACTGCGCGACTGAACCCGTGGACCGGGTGTCCACCGGGCTACTCGCCGGTTCTACCCACCGGTTACACACAGTTGCGAAGGTCACAGTCCAAAGCGCTTGCTCAGTGGGCGCCCGATGGGTGTACTGGTGAGTAATATTTCGGTCGGAGCGCGGGCCGCCCCGACCGGGATCGGCCGCTTCAGGCGCCTATGCTGCCTGAAAGAAGGCAGCCCAGACATGACGATGCAGTAGGAGAGCCGGCGTGAGCTTGAGGATCGTTGTCACTGTGAAGTACGTGCCCGACGCCACTGGCGACCGGCATTTCGCCGATGACCTGACCGTCGACCGTGACGACGTGGACGGCCTGCTGTCCGAGCTCGACGAGTACGCCGTCGAGCAGGCGCTGCAGATCGCCGCCGACGCGGACGACGCCGAGATCACCGTGCTGACCGTCGGCCCCGAGGACGCCAAGGACGCGCTGCGCAAGGCGCTGTCCATGGGCGCCGACAAGGCCATCCACGTCGAGGACGACGACCTGCACGGCACCGACGCCATCGGCACCTCGCTGGTGCTGGCCAAGGCGATCGAGAAGGCCGGCTTCGACCTGGTCATCTCCGGCATGGCGTCCACCGACGGCACCGCCGGCATCGTCCCGGCGCTGCTGGCCGAGCGCCTCGGTGTCCCGCAGGTCACCCTGCTCTCCGAGGTCTCGGTCGAGGACGGCGTGGTCAAGGGCCGTCGCGACGGCGACACCGCCTCCGAGCAGCTCGAGGCCTCCCTCCCCGCGGTCGTGTCGGTGACCGACCAGTCGGGCGAGGCGCGTTACCCGTCCTTCAAGGGCATCATGGCCGCCAAGAAGAAGCCGGTTCAGGCCTGGGACCTGGAAGACCTGGAGATCGAGACGGACGAGGTCGGTCTCGAGGGTGCCTGGACCAAGGTCGACTCCGCCACCGAGCGTCCGGCGCGCACCGCCGGAACGATCGTCAAGGACGAGGGCGAGGGCGGCAAGCAGCTCGCCGAGTTCCTCGCGGGCCAGAAGTTCATCTAGTCGCCGAGGGTCCGGGTCTCGCTCCCGGACCGTTGCAGCGGCCACGGCCCACCCAGCTCACCGCCCTCAGACTTCGTAATCCGCAGGAGATCATCCCCATGGCTGAAGTTCTCGTCTATGTCGACCACGTGGACGGTGCCGTCCGCAAGCCCACCCTCGAACTGCTGACGCTGGCCCGCCGTATCGGCGAGCCCGTCGCCGTCGCCCTCGGCTCCGGTGCCGAGAACACCGCCGCCGCGCTCGCCGAGCACGGTGCGGTGAAGGTCCTCACGCACGACGCCGCCGAGTACGCCGACTACCTCGTCGTGCCGAAGGTGGAAGCGCTCCAGGCCGCGTACGACGCCGTCTCCCCGGTCGCCGTTCTCGTCCCGTCCTCCGCCGAGGGCAAGGAGATCGCGGCCCGCCTCGCGGTCCGTATCGGCGCGGGCATCATCACCGACGCCACCGACCTGGAGGCCGGTGACGAGGGTCCGGTGGCCACGCAGTCCGCGTTCGCCGCCTCCTTCACCACCAAGTCCCGTGTCGCCAAGGGCACCCCGGTCATCACGGTCAAGCCGAACTCGGCCGCCGTGGAGGCCGCCCCGGCCGCCGGCGCCGTCGAGGCCCTCGCGGTCACCTTCTCCGACAAGGCCACCGGCACCAAGGTCACCGCCCGCACCCCGCGCGAGTCGACCGGCCGCCCCGAGCTGACCGAGGCCGCGATCGTCGTCTCCGGCGGCCGTGGCGTCAACGGCGCCGAGAACTTCTCGGTCATCGAGAACCTCGCCGACTCGCTCGGTGCCGCCGTAGGCGCCTCGCGTGCCGCGGTCGACGCCGGCTGGTACCCGCACACCAACCAGGTGGGCCAGACCGGCAAGTCCGTCTCGCCGCAGCTCTACATCGCCTCCGGCATCTCCGGTGCCATCCAGCACCGCGCCGGCATGCAGACCTCGAAGACGATCGTCGCGATCAACAAGGACGCCGAGGCGCCGATCTTCGACCTGGTCGACTACGGAGTGGTCGGCGACCTCTTCGACGTAGTCCCGCAGCTCACCGAGGAGATCAAGTCCCGCAAGGGCTGATCCCGCAGTGCTGAGGCCCCCGTGACCGGACACCGGTCACGGGGGCCTTCGTTCATCCCAGGGTCAGCGATGCCCCCACGGGCAGGTGGTCGCTCGGGAACTGGCCGTACAGCGAGAAGGTGTCGATCGACGCCCGGTGCACGCTGACCCCGGGACTGGCGAGGATCCAGTCGATGCGTTCGCCGTCCGGTGTCAACGGCGCGTATCCGTGGAAGGTCGCGTACAGCTTGGTCCGCGAGGCCGCCGTGTCCCAGGTGTCGCGGAGCCCGGCGCCCAGCAGGATGTCGTAGGCCTCGTTCAGATGCGCCGGCGCGTTGAAGTCGCCGGTCACCAGCAGGGGGAGGGACGGGTCGAACGCCGCGGCCCTCTCGGCGATGAGCGAGGCGGCCCGCGTCCGCGCGTACTGGCTCCTGTGGTCCAGGTGGGTGTTGAGGACCCGGAACTCCCGCCCGCCGTCCGCCAGATCGCGAAAGCGCACCCAGGTGGCGATCCGGGGGAGGGCCGCGCCCCAGGTGTTCGAGCCGATCACCTTCGGGGTGTCGGAGAGCCAGAACGTGTCGTGCTCGACCGGGGACAGCCGCCGGGTGTCGTAGAAGATCGCCACGGACTCGTCGCGGCTGCCGCCCTCCCGGCCGGTGCCGATCCACTCGTAGTGCGGCGCGAGGTCGGACTCGATGTCGAGCAGTTGCCGGTAGAGGCCCTCCTGAGTGCCGATGACGTGGGGCGACTCGCCGAGCAGCAGTTCGCGCATCACCGGACGGCGCACCGCCCAGCTGTTGGGTTCGGCAGTGCTCGCGTAGCGCAGGTTGTAGGTCATGACGTCGAGGTGTGGACGGGCGCGGGGGCGGTGGCGGGCGCGCCGGGTGGCGGCGGCCTGGGCCGTGGTGAGCAGGGGCATGGAGACCGCGGCGGCCACCGCGGTTCTGAGCCCCGTGCGTCGGGTCACTCTGCTGGAGTCGGACACGCGTGCTCCTTCGGTCGCGAGTCAGGATGGGGGCGCGCATCACCGGAGGGGAAGAAGGAACCGGAAAAGACTGCCCGAACCGACCGGGACGGGAGTGAACGCGGCGGGGCCGCGGAGTGTCCCGCGATCCAAGAGGGTGTTGACCCGCGGGAAGCTCGCCGGATAACTTCGCTCTACGGATTATTGATTCCGTACTGCGGAAAATGGGAGGTTGTGGGATGGGTCAGGGTCAGCAGGAGAAGGTGGCGACGAGCCTCGCGGGCGCCGTCACCGAAGCGGTCAGCGCCTCGCTCGCCCCCGTCGACGCCGAGCTGGAGCGACGCTATCCGGGCGACCCCGGCACCCGGCAGCCCGTCCACACCGTGTACGTCCCCGGAGACGTGTTCGCCGCCGACACCGTCCGCGCCTGGGGCGACCGCGCCCTCGCCGCCCTCGACGAACACGCCCCGGACGCCGCCTCCTTCGCCGCGGTCCTCGGCCTCACCGAGGAACTCGCCGGCCCCGTGTACGACCGCGTACGGGCCAAGCTCGAGCGCGAACCCGTCGAGGACCTGCGCGTCGACTTCGAGGACGGCTACGGCCCGCGCCCGGACGCCGAGGAGGACGCGACGGCGGTCCGCGCGGCCCGGCTGATCGCCGAGGCGTACGAGAACGGAACGGCGGCCCCGTACATGGGGATCCGTATGAAGTGCATGGAGGCACCGGTCCGCGACCGGGGCATCCGCACCCTCGACATCTTCCTGACAGGCCTGATGGAGGCGGGCGGCCTGCCCGACGGGCTCGTCCTCACGCTGCCCAAGGTGACGTACCCGGAACAGGTCACCGCCATGGTCCGGCTCCTTGAGGAGTTCGAGAAGGCGCGCGGCCTGGAGCCCGGCCGGATCGGCTTCGAGATCCAGATCGAGACCAGCCAGTCCATCCTCGCCACGGACGGCACGGCCACCGTCGCCCGCATGATCCAGGCCGCCGAGGGCCGCGCCACCGGACTGCACTACGGCACCTTCGACTACAGCGCCTGCCTCGGCGTCTCCGCGGCCTATCAGTCGAGCGACCACCCGGCCGCCGACCACGCCAAGGCGATCATGCAGGTCGCGGCCGCGGGCACCGGCGTGCGCCTCTCGGACGGCTCCACCAACGTCCTGCCCGTCGGCCCGACCGAGAAGGTCCACGACGCCTGGCGCCTGCACTACGGCCTCACCCGCCGTGCCCTGGCCCGCGCCTACTACCAGGGCTGGGACATGCACCCCGGCCACATCCCGACGCGCTACGCGGCCGTCTTCGCCTTCTACCGCGAGGGCTTCGAACAGGCCGCCGCCCGCCTCTCCCGCTACGCCGGACACGCGTCCGGCGACGTCATGGACGAACCCGCCACCGCCAAGGCCCTCAGCGGCTACCTGCTGCGCGGCCTGGACTGCGGCGCCCTGGACATCCCGGAGGTCGCCCGCGCGACGGGCCTGACCCGACCGGAACTGGAGGCCTTCGCGGCGCCGCGGCGGGGGGATCTGACGGTTTCGGGGCAGTAGCGAACGCCGCCGGCCTCGGGCGAACGGGCGAGACGGCGGCCGGTGGCTGCCGAGAAGTCCGGACGGAGCGAGCCCGGCGCCGCCCCGCGGGCACGCGTCGGGGCAGCGCCGCGGACCGGAAAGCCCGGCCTCGGCGAGGCCCGACGTCCCGAGCGGGCGGGCCGGTTGCCCTCCTGGCTCAGCGTGCCGGCGGCAGTTCGCCCGAGCCGCGGGTGATCAGGCGGGTCGGGAGTTCGACGCGTTCCGGAGCGATGAGGTTGCCGTCGAGCTGGCGGAAGAGGCGTTCGGCGGCGGTGCGGCCGAGGGCGGCGGCGTCCTGGGCCACGACGGTGACCCCGGGCTTCAGGAGGTCGGCGAGCTCGATGTCGTCGAAGCCGACGAGGGCGACGGGACGGCCGCACTCGGAGATGACACGGACGACGGTCACCGTGACCCGGTTGTTGCCCGCGAAGACCGCGGTGACGGGCGACGGGCCGGAGAGCATGTCCTCGGCCGCCTTGCGCACCCGCTGCGGATCGGTGACGCCCAGCGACATCCAGTCGTCCTCGACCGGTATCCCGGCGTCCTCCATCGCGGCCCGGTAACCGCGCAGCCGCTCGGCGGCGGTGTGGATGCGCGGCATGTCGCCGATGAAGCCGATCCGGCGGTGGCCGTGGGCGATGAGATGGGCGACACCGTCCCGGGCACCGCCGAAGCTGTCCGACAGGACGACATCGGCGTCGATCCTCCCGGCCGGGCGGTCCACGAACACCGTGGCGACGCCCGCCTTGATCTCCGGCTCCAGATAGCGGTGGTCGTCGCCGGCCGGGATCACGACGAGCCCGTCCACACGGCGCGCGCACAGCGCGAGGACCAGTTCCTGCTCGCGCTCCGGGTCCTCCGCGCTGGAACCGTTGATCAGCAGGGCGCCGTGCGCGCGCGCCACCTCCTCGACCGCGCGGCTCAGCGGCCCGTAGAACGGGTCCGCGAGGTCCTCCAGGACCAGCCCGATGCTCGCGGTGCGGCCCTTGCGCAGCACCCGGGCGCTGTCGTTGCGGCGGAAGCCCAGTGCTTCGATGGCCTCCTGGACGCGCCGCTCGGTGTCCGGGGTGACCCCGGGCTCGGCGTTGACCACGCGGGAGACCGTCTTCAGACCGACTCCCGCACGCGCCGCCACGTCCTTCATGGTCGGACGGTTTCCGTAGCGGTTCTCGGATCGGCGGGCGGTCTCGGCCACGATGTGCTGTCCTGTCCTGTCGTCCACGGGGATGCGTAGGTCCATGGGGTTGTATGAGGATGTGGCGACGAGCATAGAGCCTGGACAACGTTGTCAGATGCGGGAGACACTGTCCACCGAAATCTCCGGCCTGCGCCTTCCCCAGGGCGCACGGTCCCCGTGGTCCGCCGCGCCCTCCGCGGCCGGCGTACGACAGGGCCCGATCCTGCCCCGTTCCCGGCCGGGGACCCCGGACCCGCGGCGCGGTGGGCCCGTCACGACACCCCATGGGAGACCTGACTCTGATGCACACCGACCTCGTGGCCGCGCTCGACATCGGCGGCACCAAGATCGCCGGAGCGCTGGTGGACGGCCACGGCCGGATTCTCCTGCGCGCGCAGCGCGCGACGCCCGCGCGGGAGGACGGCGACACCGTGATGCGCGCCGTCGAGGAGGTCATCGGCGAGCTGACGGTCTCCCCGCTGTGGAGCAGGGCCGGAGCCCTCGGTATCGGCAGCGCGGGTCCGGTGGACGCCTCCGCCGGCACGGTCAGCCCGGTGAACGTGCCCGGCTGGCGCGGCTACCCGCTGGTCGAGCGGGCCGCCAAGGCCGCGGGCGGACTGCCCGTCGAGCTGATCGGCGACGGCGTCGCCATCACGGCGGCCGAGCACTGGCAGGGCGCCGCCCGGGGCCACGACAACGCGCTGTGCATGGTGGTGTCGACCGGTGTGGGCGGCGGGCTGGTCCTGAACGGGCAACTGCACGCCGGTCCCACCGGAAACGCGGGCCACATCGGACACATCAGCGTCGACCTGGACGGCGATCCCTGCCCCTGCGGCTCCCGGGGCTGCGTCGAACGCATCGCCAGCGGCCCGAACATCGCCCGCCGCGCGCTGGAGGGGGGCTGGCGGCCCGGCCCCGACGGCGACACCTCGGCCGCGGCGGTCGCCGAGGCGGCCCGCGCGGGCGATCCGGTCGCCGTGGCCTCCTTCGAACGGGCCGCGCAGGCTCTCGCGGCGGGCATCGCGGCGACCGCGACCCTGGTCGAGATCGACATCGCCGTGATCGGCGGGGGAGTGGGCAAGGCGGGCGAGGTCCTCTTCGCGCCGCTGCGCCGGGCACTGGCCGACTACGCCACACTGTCCTTCGTCCAGCGGCTGAAGGTGACACCCGCGCTGATGGGTACGGACGCCGGCCTGGTCGGCGCGGCCGCCGCGGCACTCACCCGGAGGGCGCATTCGCCTGCGGCCCGGGTCTGACCCGGTGGTGCCGGTTCGCTGCCGACCCCGGACCCCTCCGGCGCGCGGCCCGCGGCGGACCGACGGCTCCGGGCTGCGGCCCGGAGCCGACGCGGTGGTCCCGGCTGCGGACCCCGTCCGACCGATGGGTCGCCCCCGCACTGCACTCGGGGCTGGGGTGGCTTTGCGGCACTGGGCGGGCCCCGCAGCCGGTGTTGGTGGGCGTGTGGCGCTGGGTGGGCCGGCACTCGGTTCGGTGGGTCCGTGGCGCCGGGTGTCGGGGACCCGCTGGGGGCGGGCGCGTGGCACTGGGCGGGCCCGCAGCTGGTGTTGGTGGGCGTGTGGCGCTGGGTGGGCCCGCACTCGGTTCGGTGGGTCCGTGGAGCCGGGTGTCCGGGACCCGCTGCGGGAGGGCGTCTGGCACTGGGTTGGCCCGTGGCCGGTGTTGGTGGGTTCGTGGCGTCGGGTGGGGGCGCGGTTGCCTGTGTGGTCGGCTTCGGGCGGCGGGATGAACCGGATGACGGTGTCTGGTCCACCCGTGACCCCGTCCGGGCTTCGTAGTTGAACCGGGCATGAAGAAGCGCAGCATGCTCGCCATCGCCTCCCTCGCCACCGGGTTCGTCGTCGCGGCGATCACCCCGTCCCATGCCCTGAGCACGGAGGCCCTGAACAATCTGAACGTCAACGACACGCTCAGCACGGTCGATCACACGATCGGCAGCGACAACCTGGCGGTCGACGAGGGCGCTCTCGGCGGCCGGACGAGCTGAGGAAACGCCGCCCGGCGCCGGTGACCCCGCCCCGGGGCACCGGCGCCGCATCGTCGGCGCCCCTCATCAGCGGCTGGTTTCCGTGGCAGGGTGGAGCGGGCAAGCCTCAGGGGGCCAACAGAAGAGGGGGAATCGTGATCGTCTGGATCAACGGTGCGTTCGGTGCGGGGAAGACCACCACCGCACGGGAACTGATCGAGCTGATCCCGAACAGCACGCTCTTCGACCCCGAGGTCATCGGGGGCACACTCACACAGCTGCTCCCGGCCAAACACCTCGCCGAGGTCGGCGACTACCAGGACCTGCCGATCTGGCGCCGGCTCGTGGTCGACACCGCCGCCGCCCTGCTCGCGGAGCTCGGAGGTGTCCTCGTCGTCCCCATGACCCTGCTGCGCCAGGAGTACCGCGACGAGATCTTCGGCGGGCTCGCCGCACGCCGGATTCCCGTACGCCATGTGCTCCTCGCCCCGGCGGAAACGATCCTGCGTGAGCGAATAGCCCGGCGCGAGGTGCCCCCGGACCTGCCCGACGGCGAGATACGGGTGCGCCAGTGGTCCTACGACCACATCGAGCCCTACCGGGCCGCGCTCGCCTGGCTCACCGCCGACGCCCACCCCGTGGACACCAGCGCGCTCACCCCGTACGCCACCGCACTGCGCGTCGCCGAAGCCGTACGCACCGGGGACGCACCCGTGTGCGCCATCGTGCAGACGCCCGAACCCACCGCCGAGACCGTCGCCGCCGGCGTGCTCCTCTTCGACGAGAGCGACCGGGTCCTGCTCGTCGACCCGACGTACAAGGCCGGCTGGGAGTTCCCCGGCGGGGTCGTCGAGGCCGGTGAGGCCCCCGCCCGCGCCGGTATGCGCGAGGTCACCGAGGAGACCGGCATCACCCTCGACGAGGTGCCCTCGCTCCTGGTCGTCGACTGGGAGTCGCCCGCACCCCCCGGCTACGGAGGGCTGCGGCTCCTGTTCGACGGCGGACACCTCGACGAACAGGCCGTCCGGGGACTCCTGCTCCCCGGACCGGAACTGCGCGGCTGGCGCTTCGTCACCGAGCAGGAGGCTGCCGACCTGCTGCCGCCCGTGCGCTACGAACGGCTCCGCTGGGCCCTGCGGGCCCGCGAGCGCGGCGCGGCGCTGTACCTGGAGGCCGGGGTGCCGCTGGGCTGACGCCGGGGCCTTCTCCACGCCGCTCCGGCCCGCTCGACGGGCGCGTACGGACCGCCGGTTGCCCCGCCTCCCGGTCCCGCCTCCCCGTCCCGCGTGGCCGTGCCGCGTCGCCGTCGCCGTGCTGCGTCGCCGTGGCCGTCGCCGTGCCGCGTGGTCGTGGCCGTCGCCGTCCCGCGTGGTCGTGGCCGTGGTCGTGGCCGTCCCGCGTGGTCGTCGCCGTGGCCGTCGCCGTCGCCGTCGCCGTCGCCGTCGCCGTCGCGCGAGACCCTCACGCCCCGGCCGGCGCTGTCGGGAGGCCTTCCGTCGCGGTGGTGGAGCGGACATGGCTGGGGCCCACGCCATCAGGCGTGGGCCCCAGCCATGTCCGTGGACGATCAGCTCGCCGCGAAGTTCCGCAGGAACAGCGCCTCCGCGACCGACAGACGCTCCAGCTCGTCCGGCGAGACGCTCTCGTTCACCGCGTGGATCTGCGCCTCCGGCTCGCTCAGGCCGATGAGCAGGATCTCCGTCTCGGGGTACAGCGAGGCCAGCGTGTTGCACAGCGGGATCGAGCCGCCCATGCCCGCCGACTGCATCTCCTGGCCCGGATAGGCGACCGCCATGGCCTCGGCCATCGACGCGTACGCGGGGCTGGATGTGTCGGCGCGGAACGCCTGGCCCTGCCCGATCCGCTCGGTGCTCACCCGCGCGCCCCACGGAGTGTGCGCCTCGATGTGCGCCTCGAGCAGCTTGGTCGCCTCGACCGCGTCGACGCCCGGCGGCACCCGCAGGCTGACCAGCGCACGGGCACCGGCCTGCACCGACGGCGTCGCGCCGACGACCGGCGGGCAGTCGATCCCGAGCACCGTGACGGCCGGACGCGCCCAGACCCGGTCGGCGACCGTGCCGGAGCCGATGAGCTCCACCCCGTCGAGCACCTTGGCGTCCTCACGGAACGCCTGGTCCTCGTACTGGAGCCCGTCCCACGCGGCGTCGCCCGCCAGACCGTCGACGGTCGTCGAGCCGTCCTTCGCCCGCAGCGAGTCCAGTACGCGGATCAGCGCGGCCAGCGCGTCGGGTGCCGCGCCGCCGAACTGCCCCGAGTGCAGGTTCCCTTCGAGGGTGTCCACCTGTACCCGTACGAGGGTCATGCCGCGCAGGGTCGCCGTGACCGTCGGCAGGCCCGCCCGGAAGTTGCCGGCGTCGCCGATGACGATCGTGTCGGCGGTCAGCAACTCCGGGTGCTGCTCGGCATACCGCTCCAGACCGCCGGTGCCCTGCTCCTCGGAGCCCTCGACGATGACCTTGACGTGCACCGGGATGCCGCCGTTCGCCTTCAGGGCACGCAGCGCCAGCAGGTGCATGACGACGCCGCCCTTGCAGTCGGCGCTGCCCCGCCCGTACCAGCGGCCGTCGCGCTCCACCAGCTCGAACGGGGGTGTCGTCCAGGCGGTTTCGTCCAGCGGCGGCTGCACGTCGTAGTGCGCGTACAGCAGGACCGTCTTCGCGCCCTCGGGTCCCGGCAGGAAGCCGTACACCGACTGGGTACCGTCCGGGGTGTCGAGCAGCGCCACGTCCTGGAAGCCCTCGGATCGCAGCGCGTCGGCGATCCAGTTCGCGGCGCCCTCGCTCTCGCTCCTCGGATACTGGTCGAAGTCCGCCACCGACTTGAAGGCCACCAGCTCGGTGAGCTCCGCCTTCGCCCGGGGCATGAGCGAGGCGACGGTCTCGGCGACCGGATTCGACGACATGGGCACGCTCCTCGTGGGTGCGACGTTGTACGTGTGTGTACAGATGATCGGGTGATGCGTACTGGTGTGCAGGACGCATCCGTCGCCGATCCTCCCACAGCAGTCTGCGGTGACGCCCGCCGTAGGATGCGGGGGACAGGTGCGGCAGACGGCTGGACTGGGAGCAGTAGACCAACGTGAGCAGCGAGAACTCTTCGGCGGACGACGAGCGGCGTACGGCGGACGACGGACAGCAGGTATGGGACGTCGTGGTCGTCGGTGGAGGGCCGGCGGGTGCCTCGGCCGCTTATGCGGCAGCGGTCGCGGGACGCAGTGTCCTGCTGCTGGAGAAAGCCGAACTGCCCCGCTACAAAACGTGCGGCGGCGGCATCATCGGCCCCTCGCGCGACTCCCTGCCTCCCGGCTTCGAACTGCCGTTCAGGGACCGGGTGCACGCGGTCACCTTCTCGATGGACGGCAGATTCGCCCGCACCCGGCGGTCCCGGCACATGCTGTTCGGGCTGATCAACCGCCCGGAGTTCGACCAGCAGCTCGTCGAGTTCGCGCAGAAGGCGGGCGCCGAACTGCGTACGGGTGCCATGGTCTCGCGCGTCGAGCAGCACGGCTCCGCGGTGCCGGACCGGCGCACCGTCGCCGTGGTCCTGCAGGGCGGTGAGACCGTTCTGGCGCGGGCGGTGGTCGGCGCCGACGGCAGCGCCAGCCGGATAGGAGCGCACGTCGGGGTCAAGCTCGACCAGGTCGATCTCGGTCTGGAGGCCGAGATCCCGGTGCCGGAGACGGTCGCCGAGGACTGGCGGGGGCGCGTCCTGATCGACTGGGGCCCCATGCCCGGCAGTTACGGGTGGGTCTTCCCGAAGGGGGACACGCTCACCGTCGGCGTGATCTCGGCACGCGGCGAAGGCGCCGCCACCAAGCGGTACTTGGAGGACTTCATCGCCCGGCTCGGGCTCGCCGGCTTTGAACCGGCCATCTCCTCGGGCCACTTGACGCGCTGCCGCGCCGAGGACTCGCCGCTCTCGCGCGGCAGGGTGCTCGTCTGCGGCGACGCGGCGGGACTGCTCGAACCCTGGACCCGGGAGGGCATCTCGTTCGCGCTCCGCTCCGGTCGGCTGGCGGGCGAGTGGGCGGTGCGGATCGCCGAGGCGCACGACGCGGTGGACGCCCGGCGGCAGGCCCTGAACTACGCCTTCGCGATCAAGGCGGGTCTCGGCGTCGAGATGAGCGTAGGCAAGCGACTGCTCGGCGCCTTCGAGCGGCGCCCCGGCATGTTCCACGCGGGGCTCACCGGCGTGCGCCCGGTGTGGAAGGCCTTCACCGGGATCACCCGCGGCTCCACCACGCTCGGCGAGATCATCAGGTCGCACCCGATGGTCGGACGCGCCCTGACCACACTCGATCGCCGTCCGGAGGGGACGGAGGCGACCGGGGCGACCGAGGGGGAGCGGTAGCGGCAGGTGCGGCGGCCGGAGCCGCCGACGGCCGCCTCCGATCGGCGGCCGTCAATTCGGCCGTGCGGCGGCGGGGGAACGGCCGAGGCCGCCGTCAGCCCTTGACCGAGATCCGGAAGACCGGGTGGTCGGGCGCGATGCGCCGCAGTTCCTCGTCGGACGAGTCGGGGCCCACGCCGCCGAAGAACACTCCGACCTCGGCCTTCCAGCGCTTGAGGTAGGCGCGCAGCAGCGAGACCTTGTCGTCGTCGGCGACCTCGACGGCGGTGAAGGTCTCGACCTTCTTGCCGAGGCGCAACTCGCCCCCGCCGGCCGCCCGCATGTTGTGCGTCCACTGGACATGACCGCGGGGGGCGACGAGGTACTGCTCGCCGTCCACGGTGAGGAGGTTGACCGGGGTCGTGCGCCACTCGCCGCTCTTGCGGCCCCGGACGGCCAGCACCCGGGAACCCCAGACACTGAGGCCGCGCCTGGTGATCCAGGCCACGGCGCGGTTGAAGACGTTGACGGTGAACCAGCCCGGCTTCTGGACGTGTGTGGACACGGTGACCTCTCGAGGCATGTGATGAGAGCGCCGATCTCTTTTGTGAGCACCGCTCTCGCTTGGGAAGAGTCTGCATCGGATCGGTGATCCAATGCAAGAGCAGCGCTCTCGTTTTTGTGCGCCGCTCTCCTTTGGGTTCAGGTCGCTGATCGTTCCGCGGAGCGCTGATCTATTTTCGGATCGCTGCTCTCCTTTGTGTGCACTGCTCTGAACGTGGGACACTGCTCTGTATGAACACCGCGCGAGGGGCACGTGCCCGAGCCAGGATCGAGGTCACAGCCGCCATCAAGGACGAGGCGCGCAGACAGCTCGCAGCGGAGGGCGCTGCCAAGCTCTCGCTGCGGGCCGTGGCACGTGAGCTCGGGATGGTCTCCTCCGCGCTCTACCGGTACTTCCCCAGCCGGGACGACCTGTTGACCGCGCTCATCATCGACGCCTACGACTCCCTCGGCGAGGCCGCCGAGTCCGCGCACGCCGAGGTCGAGGCCGCCGGCCCCCGCGAGCGCTGGATCGCCGTGTGCATGGCGGCGCGGCGCTGGGCGCTGGAGCATCCGCACGAGTACGCGCTCATCTACGGCACACCGGTCCCCGGGTACGTCGCGACGCAGGAGACCGTTCCGGCGGCCGCGCGGGTCGGCGTGCTCCTGATCGGGATCACCCGGGACGCGTATCGGGGCAAGGGTGTGGCCCGCACGCCGCTGCCCGCCGAGCTGAAGACCGAGGCGCAGCGGATGTCCGCGGATCTCGCCCCCGATCTGCCGCCCGAGGTGATCGTGACGCTGGTGGCCTCGTGGGCGCAGCTCTACGGGCTGATCGGGTTCGAGTTGTTCGGGCAGTTCAACCGGGTCGTGGAGGACCGTGAGCCGTTCTTCCGGCATGCGGTGGGGCGGCTCGCGCACGACGTGGGGCTCGTGTACCCGGAGCACGGCGCTGCCGCCGGTGGGCCGCCTTCGCCGTAGCCCGGCGTCAACGGCGCCCTACGTCGCGCCTGCTCGTTGCCGTACTTCGTGCCATACCTCGTGCTGTACCCCGTGCCGCACCTCCTGCCGTACCTCGGGCCCTGCGCCGCACCCGTACTCCGGGGGGAGTACGGGTGATCACCTCGCCCGGCGGACGCCGTCGCCGTGGTCGGCCGTCTAGCGTGACGGTCATGGAAGAGCAGCACACGTCCACGGCACCGACGTGGGGCGGTCCACCGTGGTGGCGGCACGGACCGCCCGGGTGGAACCGCTGGAACGACGAGGAGCGCCGCGCCCGATGGCCGTGGCGTTCCACGTTGCTGCTGACCGCGTTCGTGCTGCTCGGCTCCAACTTCGCCGCCCACGCCCAGCACGGCGACCGGCTCGCGCTGGACTTCTTCTCCCGGGCGCTCCTTCTCGTGGGCTCCGGTCTGCTGCTCTGGCGGCAGCGGTACCCCGTGTTCGTCGCGTTCGGCACCGCCGGGGTCGCCCTCGTCTACGTGGCCGCGGGATATCCGTACGGGCCGGTCTTCCTCCCGGTCGCGGTGGGCTGCTTCAGCGCCGTGGTCGCCGGACATCGCAGGGCCGCCTGGACGGCGGTCGGCCTGTTGTGGGCAGGGCATCTCGTGGCCGGGCACTGGCTGTACCACCGGCTGCCGCCGACGGGCGACGGCCCTCCTTCCTGGATGCAGGAGATCGGCATCGCCACCTGGGTGGTGGCCGTGCTGGCGCTGTCGGAACTGGTGCGCGCGCGGCGTGAGCAGTGGGGCCGTGACAGAGCCGAGCGCGCGCAGGCGGCCCGGCGGCGCGCGGACGAGGAACGGCTGCGGATCGCCCGCGAACTGCACGACGTACTGGCGCACAGCATCTCGGTGATCAACGTCCAGGCGGGCGTCGGCCTCGCGCTCCTGGACTCCGACCCGGAACAGGCGCGCACGGCGCTCACCACCATCAAGGCGGCCAGCAAGGAGGCGCTCGGCGAGGTCCGCCAAGTGCTCGGCACCCTGCGTGCGCCGGGCGAGGCACCGCGTGCGCCCGCCCCCGGGCTCGACCGGCTCCCCGAACTGGTCGATCAGGCGGCGAGCGCCGGTCTGACGGTCGAGATCGAGGGCGAGGTCCCGACACCGGCACCCGGTACCGACCTGGCCGCGTTCCGCATCGTCCAGGAGGCGTTGACCAACGTCGTACGTCATTCCGGGTCGCGCCGCGCACGGGTGCGGCTCGATCACGCGGAGGGCGCGCTGCGTCTGCGGATCGACGACGACGGGCCGGCCACCGGCGTGGACGCGGGCGGGAGCGGCAACGGGCTCGCGGGTATGCGGGAGCGGGCGGCCGCGCTGGGTGGCACGATCGAGGCGGGTCCGCGCGACGACGGAGGGTTCCGGGTGCTGGCCGTACTGCCGTGGAAGGTCAAGGAGGACCGGTGATCCGCGTACTGCTGGCCGATGACCAGTCACTGGTCAGGGCAGGCTTCAAGGCGCTGCTCGACGCGCAGCCGGACATCGAGGTGGCCGGCGAGGCCGCCGACGGCGGGGAGGCGGTGCGCGTCGTCCGTGAACTGCGCCCCGATGTCGTCCTGATGGACATCCGGATGCCCGTGCTGGACGGCCTCGCCGCCACGCGCCGTATCACCGGCGATCCGGACCTGGGGGGCGTCAAGGTGGTCATGCTGACCACCTTCGAGCTCGACGAGTACGTCTTCGAGGCCATCCGCTCCGGTGCCTCCGGCTTTCTGGTCAAGGACACCGAGCCCGAGGAACTGCTGCGTGCGGTACGGGCGGTGGTCGAGGGCGACGCCCTGCTCTCGCCCGGGGTGACGCGCCGGCTGATCTCCGAGTTCGCGGCCCGTTCCAAGGAGCCCGAGTCCGTCGCGTCCCTGGCCGAACTCACCGAGCGGGAAAGGGAGGTGATGGCGCTGGTCGGCATCGGCCTCTCGAACGACGAGATCGCCCGCCGTCTGGTCGTCAGCCCCCTCACCGCCAAGACCCATGTCAGCCGGACGATGGTGAAACTCGGCGCTCGCGACCGGGCCCAACTGGTCGTGCTCGCCTATGAGTCGGGGCTGGTGCGACCGGGCTGGCTGGGCTGAGGCGCGGGAGCGTCCTGGCGGAAGCGGTACAGCACCGTGGCCACGCGGAGCGTGAAGAGGGCGGCGGCCAGGGTGCCACCCGAGGTGACCGGCGCCCGTACCGCACCGCCCGACAGGTTGAGAAAGAGGGCGGGCCCGGTGACGACCCCGAAGGCCAACGCCGCCACGAACGCCGCGCTGGCCAGGGCGTATCCGATCTCGACGGTGACCGCGTCCCGCCGGGCCTGGGTCCGCGACGCGTGCGTCCCCTCGGTGGAGTCGGCGTAACTGTCCCTCTTCTCGCCGTTGTTGCTCATCCGCCGAGTCAACAGGCCCGCGCCCGGCGGGGCAAGGAACCCGCCGGGCGCGTCCGTCCGAGCTGTCCGCTGGTTGCTGGGTAGTTGCTAGTCGCGGACGGAGACCCGCTCGGACCCCGACTCCTCCCCCTTCTGGGCGGACTGGGCGGACTGGCCGGAGTGCGCGGAGTCGGTGGACCGGGCGGACCGGGCGATCACCACGGACTCCTTCGGACGCCGTGTCCGCAGCCCGGGCAGAGTGATCAGCAGACCCGCCAGGGCGATGCCGGTCACCACCATCAGGCCGGGGCGGTAGCTGTCGAGAACGTCCTGGGGCGAGGAACCGTCGGAGGAGTTCGCGGTGACGACGGCCGTCACGATCGCGAGGAAGATCGCACCGCCGACCTGGACGGAGGTGTTGAGCAGGCCCGAGACCATGCCCTGCTCGTGGTCGTCGACGCCGTTGGTCGCCTGGATGTTGAGGGACGGGAAGACCAGGGCGCACGCGGCGCCGATCAGCAGCATGGTCGGCAGGATGACCGCCGCGTAGACCGGGTCGAGGTCGACGCGCAGGAAGAGCGCGTACCCGACGACCATCAGGGCGAAGCCCGTCGCGATGAGCCGGGGCGTGCCGAACCGGTCGACGACGGCCCCCACCTTCGTGGAGGACAGCGCCACCAGCGCGCCGGCCGGCAGGAAGGCGAGCGCGGTGTGCAGGGCCGACCAGCCCAGCAGCGACTGCATGTACAGCGTCACCAGGAACTGGAAGCCGACGTACGAGCCGAAGAACGCCATCGCGCCGAGCTGGGCCCGGATCTGGCTGCCGGAACGCAGGACGCCGAGGCGGATCAGCGGGCTGGGGCTGCGCCGCTCGATGCCGACGAACACGGTGAGCAGTACGGCGACGGCGAGGAAGGACAGCAGGGTCCGGGCCGATCCCCAGCCGGCCTGGGGTGCCTGGACGACGGTGAAGACGAGCAGCAGCATGGAGGCGGTGCCGATGATGGCGCCCGGGATGTCGTAACCGCGGTGGTCCTTCTCGCGCTCGCTGCGCGGGATGAGCTTCAGCCCGACGATCAGCGCGACGACGGCGATGGGTGCGGGAAGCAGCA
Organism: Streptomyces sp. NPDC091209; assembly: GCF_044757755.1. Lineage (NCBI taxonomy): Bacteria > Bacillati > Actinomycetota > Actinomycetes > Kitasatosporales > Streptomycetaceae > Streptomyces > Streptomyces sp. NPDC091209. The sequence continues at coordinate 415,053 of NZ_JBIVVR010000005.1, forward strand.
TGGTCAGCCGCCAACTCGCCTCGGTGAGCAGACCGGACAGGACCAGGCCCATGGAGAAACCGGTGGCCGCGCAGGTGGTGTAGATCGAGAGCGCGCGGTTGCGCAGCGGGCCTTCGACGAAGGTCGTGGTGATGATGGACAGGCCCGCGGGAGCGGTGAACGCGGCGCTCAGCCCCTTGATGAAACGGCTGGCGATCAGCAGGGGCCCGAGTCGACGAGTCCGCCGAGCAGCGAGGCGAGCGCGAACACCCCGAGGGCCACCAGGAAGACCTGGCGGCGGCCCAGCAGGTCGGCGGTGCGTCCGCCGAGGAGCAGTAGCCCGCCGTATCCCAGGATGTAGCCGCTGACGATCCACTGGAGCGTCGAGGTGGAGAGGTCGAGTTCGGAGCCGATGGACGGCAGGGCGACGCCGACCATCGAAACGTCCAGCGCGTCCAGGAACATCGCGGCGCAGAGCACCAGCAAGGTGCCCCACAGCCGGGGGGTCCAGCGCCCCTGGGGCACGGCGTGGGTGAGCGGAGAGGTCATGACAGCGACAGTACATGCACATGCATTCAATGCAAGTGCATTTAATTCCGATGCAACAAAGCTGGTTCTTTGCTACGGTGCGGGCATGGCGGCGGAGAATGCCGAGCAAGGGCTCGTTGACCAGTGGCGCGACATCCTGGCGGTGCATGCCCGCACCGTCTGTGAGCTCGACCGCGAGCTGCATCGACACGGCCTGGGCGCCAGCGACTTCGAGGTCCTCGACCTGCTGGCGGTGGGTACCGCCGCGGACGGCGGACCCTCCTTCCGTGTCCAGGAGATCTCCGAGCGGGTCCATCTGAGTCAGAGCGCCTTGTCCCGGCTGATCGGGCGCCTGGAGAAGGACGGTCTCGTGACGCGCGGGATGTGTGCCGAGGACCGGCGGGGGGTGCGCGTGTGCCTCACGCCGAAAGGGCGCGAACTGCACGGCGAGGTACTGCCGTTGCAGCGTGCGGTCCTCACCCGGATGCTGGCGGGCGGCCCGGCGGCATCCGGCGGGTGATCAGGCCGTCCGGTTCGCCGGGTTGACGGTGTCGGCCTTCCTGGTCGTTCTGATCCCGTTCGGCGCGTGCTCGGTACGTGTTCGGTACGTGTTCGGCGTGTGCTCGGCCCGGGCGTTGGACCGCGGCCGTCACCTCGGGGCGCGACGGACGTCCGCCGCTCGTCTCCGGGCGGACCGGACTCCGGGCGCGCGCGTCAGCTCCAGGTGATGCCGGACTTCTCCCGCCACAGGGTGGCGAGCGACGCGTCGCCCGTCACGCTCGGGAACGGCACGCGGTTCCACAGCGCCAGGTAGAGCCGCTCGGCCGGTCCCGCGAGTTCGCAGTCCACGTCCACGTCCTCGTTCGTGTCCGTGCCCAGGTCCGCGGTCGCGTGCGCGCCGCGTTCGCTCTGCGGCGGCCCGGACGAGAGTCGTACGGTCCACACGGCGTCCGCGCGGTCGGTGGCGCGCACGCGCAGCACACGGGGTTCCTCGGTGCGCACCCTGCTCTTCTCGCGCGCGTGGAATCCGCGCAGCAACTCGTCGATCCCGTCGACCGCGAAGTCCGCCGGGAGGGCGGTCGGCTCCCCGCCGAGCGCCGACTCGGCGTCGACCCGGTGCACGGTGGTCTCGTGAGCCTGCCGGCGCGCCCAGAAGGCGAGCGGCGAGGGTGCCGGCAGGAAGCTCCAGCACCGAACGTCCGGCGAGGCGCCGGCCAGCGTGTCCACGAGCAGCCGGTGTCCCTCACGGAACCAGGTGAGCAGTTCGTCGTCGTCCAGATCCGGCAGCCCGCCGTCGGGGTGGTAGGAGGTGTGTCCCTCGGCGACGAACGCGGTGGCCCAGCGGTGGACCATGCCCGTGTGCCGTACCAGATCCCTGACCTGCCAGCCCGCGCAGGTGGCCACCTCGGCGTCGACGCCCGCCTCCTCGGCGGCTGCGGCCAGCGACCGGCCTTCCCGGTCCAGGGCTTCCACGAACTCCCGAATCTCCATGCCGAGAGTGTGCCGGATGCGGGGCGGTACCCGGCAGTGCGGGGGAGCGGATCCGGCTTCGTCGAACCCGGGGGCCCGCAGGGCTAAGCACCAGCGCCTGCGCGCGCTCGCGTGCGCCACGCGCGAGCGCGTCCGCTCCTGCCGTCCTCGCATGCCCGCGTGCGAGCCCTGTGCGCGCGGGCGGACCGGTACGCGACCTCGCGTGTTCCTCGTACGGTGCCTCCGCGCCCCTCTCACCCCACGGCGGTGCGGCGCGTCACCCCACGGCGGCGCGGCGCGTCGCGAATCCGATCAGTGCGGCCACGGCCGCCAGCGCCGCCACGCTCGTGAGTGCCGTCGGCAAGGAGTACCAGTCGGCCATGAAGCCGATCGCGGGCGGCCCGAGCAGCATGCCCCCGTATCCGAGAGTGGAGGCGACGGCGACCCCGCTCGCTCCGGCGAGCGCGCCCGCCCGTTCGACGGCGACGGGGAAGATGTTGGCGAGGCCGAGCCCGGTGATGGCGAATCCGAGCAGAGCCGCCCATACGGACGGCGCGAGTGAAGCGAGCAGCATGCCGAACGCGGCCGTCGTGCCGCCCACGACCAACGTGCGGGTCCGGCCCAGCCGTTCGAGCAGCGACGTCCCGCTCAGGCGGCCGACCGTCATGGCCAGCGCGAAGCACGAGTAGCCGGCGGCGGCGATCCCCGGGGGCGCGTCCAGGTCCTGCTCCAGGTGGAGCGCGCCCCAGTCCGCGAGCGCGCCCTCGCCGTACGCCGTACACAGCGCGATCAGCCCGAAGACGACGACCAGGCCGCGGGTGCGGACATCGACACGCGATCGTCCCGAGGGCTCGTCACCCTGTGGGCGATCCGGCGACGGGGGCACGTTCTGGCGGAGCAGTGAGCTTCCCGCGATGCCGGTCACGAGCAGACCGATGACGGCGATCCCGAGCAGATGGCGTGTCGGTGACAGCTGCCCGGCGACCAGCCCGCCGAGCCCCGCTCCGAGCATGCCGCCCAGGCTGTACGCCGCGTGGAAACTGGGCATCACCGGGCGTCGTAGAGCGGCCACGAGATCGACGGCCGCGCTGTTCATGGAGACGTTGATCCCGCCGTAGGCCGCGCCGAAGACCAGCAGGACGAGGCCCAGGAGCGGTACCGAATGGGTGAGCGGGGGCAGGATGATGCTCAGCGACAGCAGCACACCGCAGACCACCGTCACCGGATGGCTGCCGAACCGTCGGCAGAGCCGTCCCGTCAGCATCATGGTGATCACGGCACCGGCCGAGACGCCGAGGAGGGCGAGGCCGAGGGCACCGGCGGAGGCGCCGGTCTGGGCCTTGATGGCGGGGATCCGCACGACCCAGCCGGCGAAGACGAAGCCGTCGAGGGCGAAGAAGGCGGTGAGGGTGATGCGGAGTCGGGTGAGGGAACCATCCGGCACAACGCTGTGCGGAACTGTTTTGTTTATTTGCGGCACAAACTCAAGGTAGATGGCTGTCACGCTCGGAGCAAGGGATCGCAGCACGGGGAAGCGGTGGGCCGGCAGGCGAGGGGCGAGGCTGCGCGGACGCGCTGATCCGGGCCGGGCGGGGGTGCGCGAAATCCCTGGTCCGGGCCCGGGCGAGGCACCACAGGCGCGCCGGCCGGGCCGAGCGGCGTCCCGCGAACGCACTGGCCGGCCGGGTACGGTCCCGCGAACGTGCCGGTGCGTGGCGGGATTGTGTGCGGTGCGGTGCGTGGCGGGGTGGGGAGCGGGGCGAGGTCTCGCGCGCGAACGGGAGGGCGCCGGGGTCAGGTGCCGCGAACGAGGGGGCGGGCCCTGGGAGCGAGGGGCCGGGCCCCGTGAACGAAAGGGGCGGCCCGCGGAACCCCTATGGGATGGGATGCGCGGGTCGCCTCCGTGACTCGGCGGTTCGCCGTCCCGCCCGCTCGGACGGCGAACCGTTGCGTCGCTCCTCGCTCAGACCGCCGGAGCCGGGAAGGTCGGGTACTCCACCCCGGAGACGTGCTGGACGACACGGATGACCTGGCAGGAGTAGCCGAACTCGTTGTCGTACCAGAGGTAGAGGATCGCGTTGTCGTCCTCGACCTTGGTGGCGCCGGCGTCGACGATCGAGGCGTGGCGCGAGCCGATGAAGTCGCTGGACACCGCGTCGGGGGCGCTGATGAAGTCGATCTGGCGCTTGAGCGGTGAGGTCAGCGAGACGTTGCGGAGGTAGTCGAGTACCTCCTCGCGGGTGGTCGCGCGGCCCAGGCGCAGGCTGAGGATCGCGATCGAGACGTCCGGCACCGGGACGCGGATCGAACTGCCGGTGATCGGCGCCTTGAGGTCGGGCAGCGCCTTCGCGACGGCGGAGGCGGCACCCGTCTCGGTGATGACCATGTTCAGCGGCGCGGAACGGCCCCGACGGTCGGAACTGTGGTAATTGTCCAGCAGGTTCTGGTCGTTGGTGAACGAGTGGACGGTCTCCACGTGGCCGCGCAGGACGCCGTACTCCTCCGCCATCGCCTTGAGGGGCGGCACGATCGCGTTGGTGGTGCAGGAGGCGCAGGACAGGATCCGCTCGTCCGGCTTGATCGTGTCGTGGTTGACGCCGTGCACGATGTTGGGGACGTCGCCCTTGCCCGGAGCCGTGAGGACGACCTTGTCGATCCCGGGGCGCAGGTGGTTCGAGAGGCCCTCACGGTCACGCCACTTGCCGGTGTTGTCGACGAGGATGGCGTCCTTGATGCCGTACGTCGTGTAGTCGATCTCGGACGGATCGTTGGCGTAGATGACCTTGATCTCGTTGCCGTTGGCGATGATCGTGCTGTTCGCCTCGTCGACGGTGATCGTGCCCTGGAACTGGCCGTGGATGGAGTCGCGGCGCAGCAGCGAGGCGCGCTTGACGATGTCCTGCTCGCCGCCCTGGCGCACGACGATGGCGCGCAGTCGCAGGCCGTTGCCGGAGCCGGTCTTCTCGATGAGCAGGCGGGCGAGGAGGCGGCCGATGCGGCCGAACCCGTAGAGGACGACGTCACGGCCCTCGCGGCGCTCGATCTTGTTCTCGCCGGTGGCGCCGGCGACCGCCTCGGCGGTGAACTCCTCGACGGACAGGCCGCGGTCGTCGGCCCGGTACGTCGCGGCGAGCATGCCGATGTCGATCTGGGACGGACCGAGGTCGAGCGTGGTGAGCGTCCGCAGGAACGGCAGCGTGTCGGTGACCGAGAGCTCCTCGCCCGCGATCTGCCGGGCGAAGCGATGGGTCTTGAGGATGCTCACCACCGACTTGTTCACCAGGGAGCGGCTGTGCAGGAGGATCGTGACGTCCTGCTCCCGGTGCAGCCTCCCGATGATCGGGATCATCGACTCCGCGATCTCTTCGCGGGTCTTCCAGTTGGTGAACGCGTCGTCGTTGACAGTCACAGAATCATCTTTCGAGCTAGGTGGCGCTCATATGCTAACCGGACCGACTTTCTGATCGTTCATGCGGTGTCCACTTACGCGGAAGGCGGTGTCCGCCGCGGCGCCGGCGAGCATCGGAGTCCGGCCCTCCGTGGGGCTCGCGATATGGCTGACAGATGTCGTCCACCAGTACGACAAAGCCTCCATCTTCCGTTCCGGACTCTTTCGTTGCTGTAGGCACCCTTGACAGCGTGCGTACTGTTTCGCGACGTTTGAGCCCCTGCCCTTTGGCTCGGATCGCGGCCGCCGGCCGGGAGACGAGTCCTTGTGCGGTGCGGAACGGCAAAAATCAGAAAAGTGGCAGGACGCGGACAGTGCGTCATGGGGGGAGCTGTCGTCCATGCGATCCATCAACAAAGATCCACACGCCCGACTGGCCTGTGCTGTGACCGGTGCATCCCTCGCAGCGCCCACGGAAGGGCGGTTGATCTGAGGTGGAGATCACGATCCACAGACTCGACGGCCTCGGCGCCCCGCTGCGCGAGGCCTGGCACGGGGCGATGGACGCGTCGCCCGAATACGCCAATCCGTTCCTGGCGCCGGAGTTCGCGACGGGGGTCGCCGGGTTTCGCGGCGGTGCGCAGGTCGCGGTGCTGCGCGAGGGCGGTGAGCCCGTCGGTTTCCTGCCGTACGAACGCAACGTGCTCGGCGTCGGCAGAGCCATCGGCCTCGGACTCTCCGACTGTCAGGCGCTCGTCCACCGCCCCGGGGTCATCTGGGACGCACAGGAGGTGCTGCGCGCCTGCGGGCTGTCCATCTTCGAGTTCGATCATCTCGTCGAGGAGCAGAAGCCGTTCGGAAGATACGTTACTGGGACCTTCGCCTCCCCCGTCGTGGACCTGAAACCGGGGGACAGCGGCTATCCGGAGTGGCTGCGCAGCGCCTATCCGGGCCAGGCGAAGACGACCCTGAAGAAGGAGCGGCGCCTCGGGCGTGACGTGGGCGAGGTGCGGTTCGTCTTCGACGAGCGCGACCCCCGGATGCTGCGCACGCTCATGCAGTGGAAGTCGGCCCAGTACCGCAGGACGGGACGCATGGACCGGTTCGCGCGGCCCTGGATCGTGGGCCTGGTGGACCATCTGTTCGGCGTCCGCGAGGAGCACTTCACCGGCGTGCTGTCCGTGCTCTACGCCGGGGACCGGCCCGTCGCCGCGCACTTCGGACCCCGCTCGCGCTCGGTCCTCGCGGCCTGGTTCACCGCGTACGACCCCGAGTTCCACCGGTACTCGCCCGGTCTGATGATGCACCTGCGGACCGCCGAGGCGGCCGGCCGGAACGGCGTGAGCGTGCTGGATCTGGGGCGCGGCGACAAGGAGTACAAGGACTGGCTCAAGACCCGTGAGCTGCGGGTCGCCGAGGGGTTCGCGGCCCGCCCCCATCCGGTGGCGGCGGCGCACCGGCTGTGGCGCAGGCCCGTACGCGGTCTGCGGAACACGGTCCTCGCCCATCCCGCGCTCCGCGATCCGGCCGACCGGCTGCTCAAGACCGTGGGCACCCTGCGTGCTTCGGGACGCGCGGAATCCGGCGCAGCGGTACCGCGCCCTCGCTGACAGGGGCGCCCGGCATCACCCGAGGGGGTCTCCGAGGCCGAGCGGATCGGGCGAGGAGGCCCCTCGGGTACGCCCCGCGTCGACCCGTGCGACCGCGCCCGCCCGTGCGCCCGTAGGCCCGTGCGACCGCGCGGCACGGGGCGCCGCCCGCCGTGCCTCGCCGCCGGTACGCGGGCCGCTTCCGGCGCCGTCACGGGCGAGGAGGCCAGGCGTGACGGCTCACCTGGGACGGCGTGGGCGCTCCTGCGGGGGACGCGGGCATCAGGGCCCGTGCGGCTCGTCCGTCACCCGAGGTGTCATCGTCGTTCGGCGATGACCTGGCGGCCATGCGACGGGATCGGAGCCACGCGACGGGATGGAAGCCACGCGACGGGATGGAAGCCTCGCGATGACCTTGAAGTCCCGCGATGACCTTGAAGTCCCACGGCGGGATCGATGTCATACGGCCATGACCTCGATCCCCGCCTCCTCGAAACGGGCGATCGTCTCAGGCCCCACCGCCGCGTCCGTGACGAGTGTGCCCACCGACTCGGCCGCGCAGATACGGGCGAACGCGCGCTGACCGAGTTTGCTGGAGTCGGCGGCGACGATCACCCGCTCGGCCCGCTCGCACAGCAGGCGGTTGATCGCGGCCTCCGCCTCGTCGTGGGCGGCGGCGCCGTGCGTGACGTCGAAGGCGACCACGCCGAGCACCGCGACATCCAGCGTGATCTGCCCGAGCACGCCGTCCGCGAGCGGGCCGATGAGTTCGTAGGACTGCGGCCGGGCGACCCCGCCGGTGACCACGATCTTGAACTGGGGGCGCACGGCGAGCTCGTTCGCGATGTTCAGCGCGTTCGTGACGACGGTCAGCGCGGGAGAGCCCGATGCCAGGTCCGGGCGTACGGCGAGGGCGCGCGCCACCTCGGTCGTCGTGGTGCCGCCCGTCAGGCCCACCGCCTCGCCGGGGGCGATCAGGTCGGCCACCGCCTTCGCGATGCGCTGCTTCTCGGATGCGTGGCGGGCGGTCTTGTAGCGCAGGGGCAGTTCGTAGGAGACGCCGTGCACGACCGCGCCGCCCCGGGTGCGCACGAGCATCTGCTGCTCGGCGAGCTGGTCGAAGTCGCGCCGGATCGTCGCCGCCGAGACCTCCAGCTCTGTCGCGGCCTCCTCGACATCCAGGCGGCCCCGCTCCACGAGCAGTTCCAGCAGTGCTTTCCATCGGGCGTCGCGCGACATCCGCACCCTCCGTTCCTCGATCTTTTGCGACCTTAACGCACCCCACCTCGATTCAAATGCTTGATTGTGCTCGAAAACTCGCTATATCTTGCAAGAACAAGCATCCATGGGAGGGGTACGGCATGACCCATGTCGAGGACGAGCTGAACAGCCAGCCCGAGTGCTGGATCCGCGCCGCCGAAGAGGCGGCCGTGCACGAAGGCGCGCTGCCGGCGTCGGGAGAACGGGTCGCGATCGTGGGCTGCGGCACCTCGTTCTTCATGGCGCAGGCCGCGGCCGCGCTGCGCGAACAGTCCGGGCAGGGTGAGACGGACGCCTTCGCCGCCTCGGAGTTCCCCGCGGGCCGCTCGTACGACCGCGTCGTCGCGCTGACGCGCTCCGGGACGACCACCGAAGTGCTCGAACTTCTCGGACGGCTCCGTGGACACACCCGTACGACCGCCGTCACCGCGGATCCGCACACGCCCGTGATGGAGTCCGCGGACGATGTCGTCGTGCTCGGCTTCGCCGACGAGCGGTCCGTCGTGCAGACCCGGTTCGCGACCACCGCGCTCACCCTGCTCCGGGCCCACCTCGGTCTGCACAGCGACGCGGTCGTCGCCGACGCGCGCACCGCGCTGGACACTCCGCTGCCCGAAGGGCTCGTCGGATGCTCGCAGTTCACCTTCCTCGGCCGCGGGTGGACCGTCGGCCTCGCCAACGAGGCCGGCCTCAAGATGCGGGAGGCGTCCCTCGCCTGGACCGAGGCCTACCCGGCCATGGAGTACCGCCACGGTCCCATCAGCGTCACCACCCACGGCACCGCCACCTGGATGCTCGGCGAGGCACCCGAGGGGCTGGCCGAACAGGTCCGGGGGACCGGCGGGTTGTGGGTGGAGGGCGGCCTCGACCCGCTCGCCGAACTCGTCCGCGCCCAGCGTCTGGCCGTAGCCGTCGCCGCGGCGCGCGGCCTGGACCCCGACCGGCCGCGCCACCTCACCCGCTCGGTGATCCTCAGCCACTGAGCCGGCTCGACCACCCACGGAGAAGGAGGAATTATGCCCCTCGCAGCAACCGGTGACCTGGTCGCCGCGGCCGCCGGGACGCGCGCCGCCGTCGCCGCGTTCAACGTCATCACCCTGGAGCACATCGAGGCCGTCATCGCGGGCGCGGAGTCCGCCGGCGCGCCCGTCGTGCTCCAAGTCAGCGAGAACGTCGTCAAGTTCCGTTACGGCCGACTGCTCCCGCTGGCCCGCGCCGCCACCGCCGCTGCCGAACGGGCTTCGGTGCCCGTCGCGTTGCACCTCGACCATGTACAGAGCGACGACCTGCTGCGGGAGGCGCCGGCTGCCGGGTTCAGCTCCGTCATGTACGACGCGTCGCGGCTGCCGTATGAGGAGAACCTCACGGCGACCCGGGCCGCTGCGGACTGGGCGCACGCCCAAGGGCTGTGGATCGAGGCCGAGTTGGGTGAGATCGGCGGCAAGAACGGTGAGCCGCCGCGGGACGCGCACGCGCCCGGCGCCCGTACCGACCCCATGGAGGCCCGGGCCTTCGTGACCGACTCCGGTGTGGACGCGCTGGCCGTGGCGATCGGCAGCTCGCACGCGATGACCACCCGGACCGCGGCCCTCGACCACGACCTGCTCAAGCGCCTGGCCGCCTCGCTCGGCGTCCCCCTCGTCCTGCACGGTTCCTCAGGGGTGCCCGACGGCGAGCTCCGGGCGGCCGTCGAAGGCGGTATCGCCAAGGTCAACGTCGGCACCGCGCTCAACATCGCGATGACGGGCGCCGTACGGGAGTTCCTCGCCGCAAGTCCCGAAGCCGTGGACTCGCGGAAGTACCTCAGTGTGGGACGGGAGGCGATGGCGCGGACGGTGACGGGGCTCATCGGCGTACTGCGGGGATGAGCCGTCCAGATGCCGCTACGGACTGATATGCGGCCCAAAGCGGCCGCTTCACCGGTGCCCGGTCCGGTCGAAGCGGCTCCTGGCGCATGTGCTTTTGCACCGACGACAGTTCGAGTGGGTGACAAGGTGGCTAGGGTGAACAAGTATGAGAAGGCCGAAAGGGCACGGCAGGCTCGCGGGCGAGGGATCGCCCCGGACGCCACTCGGGCAAGCGTCCGGATGCCCCATGTACACGGGGAGCAGGGGTTTGCGGTGTTTTCGGGGCGGATCCGGCGCTGGACCGGGCGCAGGACGGAGAAGGCCTTGAGCGGTCAACTTCTGGCTGGTTATCGCAGGTTGGTGCGCGAAGAGGACGCGTGCACCCCGGTGAACGGTGCGATGTCCGGCCACGGTCCGCGCCCCGGCGCGCAGCGAGAAGTCCGCCTCCGGGTGCCTCTGGGCCCGATGTGAACGGACTGATCTACTACCTGGCCGCGGCCGTCCTGTGGATGGGACTCGCCGCCCAGCTGCCCGACCTGCGCCGCCACTGGAGAGACCCGCTCAAGCGGTCGTTCTGCGCCGTCATCCTGTTGTCGGGACTGTGCTTCGTCCTCGGGGCGCCGCCCACCGTCGCCCTCGTCAACAGCCTTACGGGCATACCGAATGTGGCCGCGCCGCTGACCTACGGCGCGGTGACCGCCTTCGGCGCGGCCTCCCTCATCCTCATCGTGCACTGGCGGGGCAGCGACCCCGTCCAGGTGCGACGCACGTCCCGGGCCTGGCTGTTCAGCTACCTGGGAGTGATCGCCGCCGAGGGCGTCCTGTTCTCACTGGGCGACGCGCCGGTCGAGCGCCGGGCCGACTTCGACACCTACTACGCCTCGACGCCGTTCATCCGAGAGATGATCGTGCTGTATCTGATGGCGCACATGGTGGCCGCGGTGACGACCACTCTGCTGTGCTGGCGCTGGACGCGGAAGGTCAGGCGCTGGACCCGTGGCTCGCTGGCCCTGCTCGTGCTGGGCTGGCTGTTCACCAGCGCCTACAGCGTCGTCAAGTCCGTCGCGCTGACCGCCCACTGGCTCGGGCACCACTGGGACGGTCTCAGCACCAGCGTGGCACCGCTGGTGGCCGTCGGCTCCTGCCTGGCCTCGGCCGGCTACATCCTTCCGCTGGTCGGTCCGCGTATCGACTCCGCCATCACGTTCGTACGCCTGCGTCCGCTGTTCCGTCTGCTGTCCGGGCCCACCAGCCGTCGGCGCTGCGTCGCGGCGCTGTCGTGGCGGACGATCGGCGACGTCGAACTGCGCCTCACCACACGGGAAACGGCCATCCGTGACGGCCTCAAGCGGCTCGCAGGACAGCTCGACGACCAGGTGCGGCGCCGCGCCTACCGGGACGCGCTGGCCGCCGGTTCCTGCGCGGCGGAGGCCGAGGTGATCGGGATGGCCGCGATGGTCGCCGTCGCCGCGCTCGCCGAGACCCCGACCCCCGTCGCGGAGACCGGAACCATCGGCATCACGGTCGGCGACGTCGACGTGGTGGTCTCGGTCAGCGCGCGCGTGCGCCGTCCGGCCGCCGACTCGCGGTCGCTGGACACGGGCCAGCCGTCCTTGCTGAGCCTGTCCAAGGCGGTGCGCACGCCCATCGTCGACGCCGCGATCCAGTCGCGGCGAACCGCGGTACGACAGCTTTCCTGACAGTGCCCGGTGCGGCCCGCGCATTGGCTGCGTCGCCCGACCCCTCGACCGTCCGCCCGCCCGGTCGGACACGCGCTCCGCGGTGGCCCTCGGACAGACGGGCGGGCGTGGACCGGCGGGCCCACGCCCGTACAGCGGACGCCGTCACACGGCGACGGGGCCCACGGAGTCGAGGAAGGCGCTCTCCTCGGGGGTCAGCGGCGGCCCGGTCAGGGGCTCCATGACGGGCCCCTTCAAGGTGGCGAGAAGCAGCTTGGGCTCCACGAGACGGCTCGCGTCGACCTGGAGCATGATGACCCTGCACATGGCCGCGGACACGTCGTACGAGGTGGTGGCCACGCGTGCCATGCGGCCCATGTAGCGGCTGAGGAGCCGGTCCACGAACGTCGGAGCCTTGCCGACGACCTCCGGGAACCACTGGTCCTGCGAGGTGCTCATGGTGTACGCGGCCGAGACGGATTTGGCGGCCGCGCGCTGGACGCCGCGGGCGAACCCCGGAGCGGCGACGTCGCTCTGCTGCAACTGCCGGCTCAGGGCCAGGGCGCCGAGGGCGGCGACGGACATGCCCTGGCCGTAGACGGGGTTGTAGGTGGCGACGGCGTCACCGAGCACCACGAGGCCCTCGGGCATGGCCGCCCTCTCGAACTCGCGGCGCCTGTTGCGGGTGCTGCGGCTGAGGAACACCTCGCTGAGCGGCTCGGCACCGGAGATGAGCAGGCCCACGAGGGGGTGGCGCAAGCCGAGGGCGAAGTCGGTGAACTCCTCCGGATCGGCGGTGGGTTCGCCGCCCCGGGTACCCGCGAGGCTGACCAGCCAGCGGCCGCCCTCGATCGGCACCAGATTCGCGGAACGCCCCGGCTGGGAGGCGGCGGGGTCCGCCTCGACCTGCGTCAGCGGGAAGTCCTCCGCGCCCTTCGGAACCCGGAAGATCCGGCTGGCGTAGACGAGACCGGAGTCGACCTCGTCGGTCGGTATGTCCGTCACCCCGAGGGTTTCGAGCCAGTGCTCGACGCGTGAACCCCGTCCGCAGGCGTCGACGACGAGATCGGCGCTCAGGTCCTCCTCGGCGCCGTCGGCCAGGACGCGTACACCCGTGACGCGCTCGGCGGTCCCCAGCAGCGACAGTGCTTCGGCGCGGCGGACCGTGACCGGGGTGGTCCCGAGGACGGCGTCGCGGAGGACCGACTCCAGAAGGTCCCGGCTGCAGCACGTGAGCAGCAGGTCGTCGGCCACGGTCGGCCAGCGGCGGAACCAGCCCTGCGGGCCGAAGCCCAGCATGCTGGTGATGGGCTGCTCGTGAGCTCCCGACGCGAGCAGACGCCGGCGCACGTCGGCCTCGGGAAGCAGCTCCTCGATGGCGTCACGCCCGCTGGGCAGCAGGATGTGGGCGTGCCGCGCCTGCGGGATCCGTTTGCGCGGGTGCGGGCCGTCGCGCAGTTCGTCCCGCTCCAGGACGATCACGTCGTCCACGGACCGGGACAGGGCCGCGGCGGCGAGCAGGCCGGCCACGCTCCCACCGATGACGACAGCACGGCGCGACATGATTCCCCCAGTTGTCATTGGTGAGCGACTTCACTCTACGGTCGGACGCGTAGGTGTACAGGGGAGATCAAAAACTGCGCTGAATCTGTCAGTCGGCGACGCGCCGGGTTGCCCGTCGCTACCGGTCGGCGTCCTTCTTCACGGCCCGCAGGACGACGAACTTGGCGTCGCCCGCGACCAGTTCACTGTTGCCGAAGAGCCGGCGCAGCTTCAGGTGGTAGCCCAGGTGGCGATTGCCGACCACCCACAGCTCGCCGCCCGGCCGCAGCGCGCGCCGGGAGTCGGAGAACATCCGCCAGGCGGTCGTGTCCGTCATCGCCTGGTGGGAGTGGAACGGGGGATTGTTCAGGACGAGGTCGACGCTCCCGGAAGGAACGCCGTCCAGCCCGTCGGCGACACGGAACTCGGCGCTCCCGTCGGCGTTCGCCCGGTAGGTCGCCTCCGCCGAGGCCACCGCCTGGTACGACTCGTCGGCGAACAGCACCTCGGCGTCGGGATTGGCCAGCGCCATCGCCGTACCGACCACGCCGTTGCCGCAGCCCAGGTCCACGACCCGCTCGACGCCCCGGCTGCGCGGCAGGTGCCCCAGGAAGAAGCGGGTGCCGACGTCGAGGCGGTCGGCGCAGAAGACGCCCGCGTGGTTGACGACCGTGCGGCCGGAGACCGGGCCGACGTCGTCGGGCAGCCGGTAACTGTACGGCCAGGGGTTGGCCTTCCGGGCGATCCCCTGGAGCGGGGTGCAGAAGATCAGCCGGGCCTTCTTCTCGGCCAGCGAGGTGCGGGTCGGCCCGAGGATCCGCTCGAAGAGGTGCAGCGTCGAGGTGTGGATCTCCTTGACCATGCCGGTACCGATGACGACCGTTCCCTCGTGCACGCCGGGCGCCAGCCGGTGCAACTGGTCCTCCAGCAGGGCGAGGCTCTTCGGCACCCGCACGAGCAGCACGTCGATCCGCTCGGGGGGCGGGTCCTGGGTCGTGAGGAGCCGGACCGCTGACTCCTCGGCACCGGCCCGCGCCAGATTCGCGCGGGTCGCCTCCTGCGCCAGGAGGGAGTCGGTGATCTGGGTCGGCCGCCGGTCCGACAACGCCGTCGTGAGCGCACCCCACCGGTCGCCGACGATCACGACCGAACCCGTCAGCGGGGTGCCGCTCTCCGCGAGATGTCCCAGCAGATAGGTGTCGGCGGCGTCCCAGGCGCGCAGTCGATCGCGAGGGTCCTCGGGGAAGCGGGCGAGCTCGTAATCGCCCCAGGGTGTCGTCATCCGGTCGTTCATCGTGGGTCAAGGCTAAGCGACCCGGAGCGCCTGAGGTGCGCGAGGATGGGGGCATGTCGATGGACGCGGAGCTGTTCCCGCGCGGCCGGACCGAGATCGCGCCCGGCGCCGTGCACCTCCCGGACTGGCTGGACGGAGAACAACAGCGGCGGCTCGTCGAGGCATGCCGGGGCTGGGCGCGCCCGCCGGCGGGACTGCGCACGGTCCGCACCCCCGGCGGCGGCACGATGACCTCCCGGCAGGTCTGTCTGGGCTGGCACTGGTACCCGTACGCCTATGCGCGGACGGTGGCCGACGGTGACGGTTCGCCGGTGAAGCCCTTCCCCGACCGGCTCGGGGACCTGGCCCGCGAGGCGGTCACGGACACCCTCGGCGTCGGCATCCTCGGCACGGATCCGTCCGCCGCCTACGACATCGCGCTGATCAACTTCTACGGCGCCGAAGCCCGGATGGGCATGCACCGCGACGGCGACGAATCGTCCGACGCCCCGGTCGTGTCGCTGAGCCTGGGCGACACCTGCGTCTTCCGGTTCGGCAACACCGAGACCCGGACGCGGCCGTACACCGACGTCGAGCTCCGCAGCGGAGACCTCTTCGTGTTCGGCGGCGCGTCACGGCTCGCGTATCACGGAGTACCGAGGGTGTACGCGGGCACGGCGCCCCCCGAGTTGGGACTGACCGGGCGACTGAACCTCACGCTCCGGGTCAGCGGCTTCCCGCCGGAGCCCGCGCGCTGACCGCGCGCGGTATCGCGGGCGACGTGGAGGCGGAGGGCTCCCGGACCGCGGGGCCGACGCGCGATCCGGACGGCGGCCCCGCTCCGGGGCGTCCCCTGGCGGCGGCCCCCGCGACCGGACGGGCCCCGCGGGAGCGGATCATGGGAGACTCGCCCTCATGAACGGCAAGGCGGGCCCCCGGACGGCGGGGGATGGCAGCACGCGGACACGGCTCGACCGGGGGCGCGGGGCACTCGGACCGGCGCTGGAACTCGTGCACACCGGGCGGGCGCCGACGCGAGCCGTGCTCACCGCCGAACTGGGTGTCACCCGCGCCACCGCGGGCGCCGTGGCCGCGGAGCTGGAGGCGCTGGGGCTGATCCGCGTCGACGCGCGGCCCGGTGCCGCCGCCGGTTCGCAGGGACGGCCCTCGCACCGGCTCGAGGTCGCCGAGGACGGACCCGTCGCGCTGGCCGCGCAGGTGCACGCCGACGGATTCCGCGCCGCGCTGGTCGGCCTCGGCGGCCGGATCGTCGCGACCGCGCCCGGCTGCGAGACCGTCGACGCCGATCCGGCGAAGGTGCTCGGCTCGGTCGTCGAAGCCGGCGCCGAACTGCTCCGCGAGACCGGACGCCGCTGTGTGGGCGCCGGGCTCGCCGTCCCCTCCGCCGTCGCCGAACCCGAGGGGCTCGCCCTCAACCCCCTGCACCTGGCCTGGCCCGCGGGCTCCCCCGTCCGGCAGATCTTCGCCGAGCGGGTGCGCGCGGCCGGTATCGAGGGGCCGGCGTTCGCCGCCAACGACGTCAACCTCGCCGCCCTCGCCGAGCACCGGCACGGGGCGGGCCGCGGCGCCCGCGATCTGCTGTGCGTGGCTACCGGACACCGTGGTGTCGGCGGTGCCCTGGTGCTCGACGGGCGCCTGCACACGGGCAGTTCGGGGCTCGCCCTCGAAGTCGGCCATCTCACCGTCAATCCCGAGGGCCGCCCCTGCCACTGCGGCAGCCGCGGCTGCCTCGACGTCGAGGCCGACCCGCTGGCCTTCCTCACCGCGGCCGGCCGTGCCCCCGGCCCCGAGGTGTCGCTGCTCCAGCAGTCGAACGAGCTGATCCGCGACGAGTACGCCGATCCGTCCGTCCGCAGGGCCATCGAGGCGCTGATCGACCGCCTGGGCCTCGGCCTCGCGGGGCTCGTCAACATCCTCAATCCGGACCGCATCATCCTGGGCGGACTGCACCGCGCCCTGCTGGACGCCGACCCGGACCGGCTGCGTGCCGTCGTCGCCGACCGCAGCCTGTGGGGACAGAGCGGCGGGGTGCCGATCCTCGCCTGCACCCTGGACCACAACAGCCTGGTCGGGGCGGCCGAGTTGGCGTGGCAGCCGGTCCTCGACGACCCGCTGAGGGCGCTGCCCGTCTGACGCTCAGGGCCGCCAGGCGACGGCGAAGGCACGCCCGGCGTTCTCCGTGAGGATCCGGTCCACCAGGTCCTTGCCCAGGGCGAGTTCGAGCCTCGGGCGGACCCGGCGCAGCAGATACGGCATCCCCGGGCCGCCGTTGACCGAGCGTGCCGCCGCGGTCGTCGTGTCCCCGCCGAGAAGCAGCCGGTGCCCGAAACCGGCGTCGGCGAGGGCGCGTACGGCGTCGGGCATGCGCCAGTCCGTGCCGTGGTTGGCGCGCGAGGGGCCGTCGAAGGCGAGGTAGGCGCCCGACTCGGCGGCCTCGCGCTGCGTCACGAGGTCAGGGGAGCGGTTGAGGTGTCCCAGGATCACCCGGTGCGGTGGCACGCCCAACTCGCCGCAGAGCAGGTCGAGTACGTCGAGGGCTCCGGTGCCCAGTTCCAGGTGCACGGCGATCGGCGCTGCGGTGGCGTGGTGGGCCTCCGCGGCGGCGGTCATCGTCCGGCGGGCGTGCGCGTCCAGGGCGTGGAAGCCGCCCGCGACCTTGATCAGACCGGCCCGGACCCCGGTCGTGCCGATACCCGTCGTGAGCTCGGCGACGAACACCTCGGCAAGCCTTCCGCGCAGCTCGCTCAGCAACTCCGCCGTGTAGTGCGCCGCTTGGTGCAGTCCGGTGGCCGCGACGACGTGGACCCCGGCGTCGCGCGAGATCAGCGGCAGATCCGCGGCCCGCCGGCCCAGACCGTACGGCGTCCACTGGACCACGCTGCCGCCGCCCTGAGCGCGGAACGCGGCGAGTTCGGCCCGTGCGGCGGACGCGTCGCACAGCTCCTGGCCCGGGAGTTGCGGACTGCCGAAGAACAGGTGGTCGTGCGCGTCGCACACTCCGAGGTGTTCGGGCGGCACGTCACCGGCAACCGTACGGACCGTGGCCGCCGGGCTCACCACTGCCGGCCCTGCGGCAACCGGTCGCGCTCGGGCTCGGACACGTGCAGCACCTCGAAGACCTCGCCCGAAGCGTTGGGGGAGTCGTGGTCCCAGAGCGAGAAGTGCACGACCTCCCAGTGCCGCGGATCGACGGCGGCACCGACGTGGACCGCCCCGTCCAGCGCGGCCAGCCGCCCGGCCTCGCGCACCGCCTCCTCCATCGCCTCGGACAGCTCCACGCCCTCGGCGACGGCCCGGCGGTGGCGGACCGCGACCCTGGCCGGCGATCCGGCGGCGCCGCCCTCCTCGTACGCGAGACCCGTCCAGTGCTGCACCAGGGGGCGCCCGAAGTCGTTCACCAGGCCCTGGAACGCGCCGCCCCAGAGAAAGGAGTTCATGCCCTCGGCCGTGTTCCACAGGTAGAAGGGCGCGTACTGGTTGACCGGGGATCCGGCCACCCCGCGCTCGCGCATCAGGTACGCCTTGATCCCGAGGCCGTCCCACGCGTCGAGCCGGTGGCCGACGCGGGCGACCCTGTCCCGGATGACGGTCATGTCGTAGTCGGCGGGAAACGTGAGCTCGTACTGCATCGCGTGCATGGGAAGGTCCTTCCTGGAGTGCGCGGTTCGCGAGGAGGGCGGACGCCGGAGCGGCGGCCTTCGGGGCGGCGCGGTCAGCGGGCGGGTGCCAGCAGGGCGAGCAGTCCCCGGACTCCCGTGTCGAACGCGGCGGGTGAACCGGAGGCGCGCGCCAGGACGTAGCCGCCCTGGACGGTCGCGAGGATCGTCGCGGCGGTCTCCTCGCCGTCGAGCGAGGGCGCGAACTGACCCTGTTCCTTGCCCTCTTCGACGATGGCGGCCAGCCGTCCGCGCAGCCAGTCCAGCGTCTCGTCGACCGGGGCGCGCAGTTCGTCGCTCGCGATCACGTCCGGGTCCATCGTGAGCCGTCCGATCGGGCAGCCGCGCAGGACGTCGCGCTCGCGCCGCAGATAGGCCTCGATCCGCTCGTACGGCGATCCGGGGGAGCCGAGGACGCCCTCGGCGGTGGCCCGCATCTCCTCGGCGGTACGGCGGATCGCGGCGAGCGCCAGACCGGGCTTGCCCCGGAAGTGGTGGTACATGCTGCCCTGCCCCGCGTCCGCGTGTTCCAGGATCGCCTTGGGGCTGGTGCCCACGTAGCCACGCTCCCACAGCAGCTCGCGCGTGGACTCGATCAGTCGGTCCGGAGTGCTCATGAAAGCCACTGTACATACTAGTAGGTACAGAGGTCGAGGTGCCGTGTCTCCGAGGGGGAGCGGCCGTGTGGAGCAGCCGGGGGCGCCCGGCGTACTCCCCCGGAGGTACGGGCACGGCCGCTGGCCGTACGACGACTCGGACCCCCTGCCGGGGCGAGTCTCGAAGCATCACCAAGAGATCCCGCGGAGACGCGCGACTCCACCGAGGAGATGACTCGAGATGCAGACCCTGGCGAACTGGGACGGCGGCCCCGGCCCGTGGATCCTGTTCTTTCCGCTGATCTGGGCGGCCGTAGTGATCGGCGTCGTGACCGTCCTGCGCCGCACCGCCTGGCGCGGACGCCGAGGCCCGTGGCGCGGGACGGACGGCTTCGGCCCCGGCGCTCCCCTGACAACCGGCGACTCACCGATCGCCGTGCTCGGCCGCCGCTTCGCCTCCGGAGAGATCGACGAGGACGAGTACTGGCGCCGCCTGTCCGTCCTCGACGAGCAGTTCGGGCGTACGGGCAAGGGCGGTCCGGTATGACGGCCACGACCGACCGCAAGGACGCGGCCCGCGTCGCCGGGGCCGTGAAGGTGTACGGCAGCGGCGACACCGCCGTACGGGCCCTGGACGGGGTCAGCGTCGGCTTCCCGGCCGGCCGCTTCACCGCGATCATGGGACCCTCGGGATCCGGCAAGTCCACCCTCATGCACTGCGCGGCCGGCCTGGACACCCTCACCTCGGGAGCCGCCTACATCGGCGACACCGAGCTCGGCACCCTCGACGACCGCCGCCTGACCCTGCTGCGCCGCGACCGGATCGGCTTCGTGTTCCAGGCGTTCAACCTGATCCCGACGCTCACCGTCGCCGAGAACATCGCGCTGCCCATGGACCTCGCCGGAACCAAGGGCTCCCGCGACTGGATCGACGCCCTCGTCGACATCGTCGGACTGCGCGACCGGCTCCACCACCGGCCCAGCGAACTGTCCGGGGGACAGCAGCAACGCGTCGCCGTGGCAAGGGCGTTCGCCGGACAGCCGGACGTCGTCTTCGCGGACGAACCCACCGGCAACCTCGACTCCCGCTCCGGCGAGGAGGTCCTGAACCTCCTCGGCCGGGCCGTGCGCCGGATGGACCGCACGGTCGTCATGGTCACCCACGACCCGGTCGCCGCCGCGCACGCCGACGAGGTGGTGTTCCTCGCCGACGGACGTCTCGTGGACCGCATGGAGAACCCGACGGCCGACAAGGTCCTCGACCGCATGAAGGCCTTCGACAGCA
Source organism: Streptomyces sp. NPDC091209 (assembly GCF_044757755.1). Classification (NCBI taxonomy): domain Bacteria; kingdom Bacillati; phylum Actinomycetota; class Actinomycetes; order Kitasatosporales; family Streptomycetaceae; genus Streptomyces; species Streptomyces sp. NPDC091209. The sequence goes on from NZ_JBIVVR010000005.1 coordinate 435,166, forward strand.
AGGGCGCCCCGGTATGAACGCCGCACTGCGGCTCAGCGTCTCGTCGCTGCGCTCCCACAAACGCCGCTTCGCGGGCACGTTCTTCGCCGTGTTCCTCGGCGTCGCGTTCCTGGCCGGCACGCTCGTCATGGGCGACACGCTGCGCGCCGGGTTCGACACGATGTTCGGCAACGCGACCAAGGGCACCGACGCCGTGGTCCGCAGCACCGACACCATCACCACACCGGGGGAGAGCCAGGGCGTACGTCGGCCGGTCGGCATCGATCTGGTGCGGACGATCGAGCGGACCCCCGGTGTCGCGGCCGCGGCACCCGACATCCAGGGCGCCGGCCAGCTCATCGGCTCGGACGGCAAACCCATCGGCGGACAGGGGCCGCCCACCCTCGCGGGCAACTGGATCGACGACCCGAAGCTCAACGCCTACCGGCTCGCCGAAGGTCGCGCCCCGTCGACGTCCGGCGAGGTCGTCGTCAACCGGGGCACCGCCAAGAAGGGCCACCTGAAGATCGGCGACACGACGGTCCTGCGCACGCCCGACCCCGTGAGGGTGACGATCGTGGGCCTCGCGACCTTCGGCGGCGCGGACGGCATGGCCCAGGTGACGTTCACCGGGATGACGCAGGTCGACGCGGAGAAGTACCTGACCGCGAAGCCCGGGCAGGCCGCGAGCATCCGGGTGCGCGCGGGCCCGGGAGTCGGTCAGGACGAGCTCGTCTCCGCCCTGACTCCCGTACTCCCCAAGGGAGTCGAGGCCATCACCGGACAGGAGTCCGCGCAGGAGAACACCGACATGGTCTCCAGCCAGTTCCTCACCGTCTTCACCACGCTCCTGCTCGTCTTCTCCGGCATCGCGCTGCTCGTGGCGACCTTCTCCATCCACAACACCTTCGCGATCGTCGTCGCCCAACGCACCCGTGAGAACGCCTTGTTGCGTGCCCTCGGCGCCTCGCGCCGGCAGGTCACCGTGTCGACCCTGGCCGAGGCGAGCGTCGTCGCCGTGACCGCCTCGGCCGTGGGGATCGCCGGCGGCATCGGGATCGCGGCCGGACTTCAGGCGCTGTTCCCGGCCATCGGATTCCCTTTCCCCGACGGCGACTTGGTGATCAGCGCTCTGTCCATGCTGCTGCCGCTCGTCGTCGGCGTCGTGGTCTGTCTCGGCTCGGCCCTGCTGCCCGCCGCCCGGGCGGGGCGCACCGCGCCGCTCGCCGCGCTGCGGGAGACGGCGGTCGACGAGTCCGGTGCCTCGCGCGGACGTGCCGCCGTCGGCGGGGGACTGGCCGCCCTGGCACTGGCCGTCACCCTGACCGGTGTCCTGCTGACTCCGTCGCTGTGGCTCGCCGGACTCGGCGCCGTGCTGGCCCTCGCCGCCTTCGTGGTCCTCGGCCCGGTCGCGTCCACGACCGCCGTACGGGTCCTCGGCGCGCCTCTCGGCAGGCTGCGCGGCGTCACCGGCGGACTCGCCCGGCGCAACGCGCTGCGCAGCCCCAGGCGGACCGCCGCCACCGCGGGCGCGCTCATGATCGGCGTCGCCGTCGTGTCGCTGTTCACCGTCTTCGGCGCCTCGCTCAAGGCCACCATGGACCAGACGGTCTCCCGCTCCTTCGCGGGTGATGTCGCCGTCAGCACACCGTCGTTCGGCGCGGGCGGCAGCGGGCTCAGCCCGAAACTGGCCCCTGCCGTCGCACGTCAGCCGACGGTCGAGTACGCCGTCGGGCTGGGCAAGGGCGTCGCCGAAGTCAACGGCAAGGGGCGCGCGTTGACGGTCACCGACCCGGTCGTGCTCGGCAAGGTCTTCGACCTCGGTGACGTACAGGGCTCGCTGAGGGACCTCGGCACCGACGGCATCGCCATCACACGCAAGGAGGCAGACAAACAGCATCTGGCGACCGGCGACACGGCCAGGCTCGCCTTCACCGACGGACGGGAGGCGAACTTCACCGTCCGCGCCGTCTACGGTCGGTCGGAACTCGCGGGCGACTACGTCATCACCCGCGCCGCCTGGGCCCCGCACCGCACCCAGGACACCGACACGCTCGTCGCCGTCTCCTTCAAGGACGGAGTGAGCACGGCGGAGGGCAAAGCCGCGGTGAAGAAGGTCGCCGAGCGGTACGGCAGTCCCGAGGTGCAGACCCGGGACGAGTACGCGCAGTCCTCGGCGGGCGGCATCGACATGATGCTGACCCTCGTCTACGCCCTGCTCGCCCTCGCGGTGCTCATCGCCCTGCTCGGTATCGCCAACACCCTCACGCTCGCGATCCACGAGCGCACACGGGAACTCGGTCTGCTGCGGGCCGTAGGACAGACCCGGGCGCAGTTGCGCGCCATGGTCCGCTGGGAGTCGGTCCTCGTCGCCGCCTTCGGCACGGCGGGCGGGCTCGCCCTCGGTGCCTTCCTCGGCTGGGTGCTCGTCGAGGCCTCCGACGGAGCGTCGGACAGCGCCTTCGCCTTCGCGATCCCGCCGCTGCGGCTCGCGGTGGTGGCACTGGTGGGTCTCGCTGCCGGGGCCCTCGCGGGACTGCGTCCGGCACGGCGGGCGGCACGCCTGGACGTGCTGCGGGCCATCGCCACGGAGTGAGCCACCCGGTGCCGTACGACGCCCGCGGACGAGCGACGTACGAGGGGGATGTCACCGCCCGGTCAGCCGACAACGGCTGACCGGGCGGGAGCATGTTCTGGCCTGAGGACGTCGACGGTGTGACGGAGTGGGGCCTCGCTCGCGGTCTCGTACGGCGAACGGAGGGAAGCCGCCACCACGGGTGTCGACGCCGGAAGCGTGAACCACACGGCCTTGCCCGACTCGCCGTCGGGCCGCACACCCCAGCTCTCGCTCACCGCCGCGACCATGGCGAGGCCGCGTCCGCAGGTGGAGCCGGGGTCGGCTTCCCGCACCACGGGAAGCCGGGGGTCGTGATCGTGCACCGACACCGTGAGCCGGTCGAGCAGCAGCTCGATCTCCACGGTGCAGATCTTGTCCGGCTGGGCATGCCGGTGAACATTGCTCAGCAGCTCGGTCACTCCGAGCGCGGCCCGGTCTATCAAGGGGTCCAGATGCCAGTAGCGCAACTGCGCAGAGACGATTCTGCGGACCTGGCCGATCCGCGACGGCAGGGCTTGGAGCTCCACCGTGCAATGCCTGCTTGGCTGGCTGATCACGGCTGCGACTCCCCGAATTGAGGTCCGGAAGAAGACGGAGATCGGATCCAGCAGAGGCGGCTGAGTGGAACGGCCGCCGCTGTGGTGGCCGGCGGGCTGGTTCGCAGCGTTATCGCCGGTAAACCCAGAGTAGTGATGTGACATCAGAGTGACTCAGGGGGCACCGCCCCGCAACTCGCGGTGCCTCAGGACTCCTGTCGGGCGCGTGGGCGCGGCTCAGCCGCTGCGTCCCGCCGCCCTGCGGACCGCCTCGATGAAGCGGCGCGCCGAGGGCGGCCCCGGCCTGCCGGGTGCCGGATCGTGCTCGCCCAGCGTGAGCGAGTAGCGCGTGCCGTTGACGTCGGCCAACGCCCGGTCCTCGTGCGCGAACCAGGGTTTCGAGGCCCGCACCGCCTGCACCGGCGCGCTGTCGATCTCGCTGCCGTAGCTGGTGAGCAGTTCCAGCCTGCCGTCGCTGATCCGGACCTGTCCGGCCCGGGTGAGCGAACGCAGCCTCTTCCCGATCCGCACGCCCGTGGCCGTGAACTCCGGCTCCGCCATGATGCCCCGCCCCCTTGTGCGCTCCGGCTGTGCCCTGTCGTGACCCAGTGTGCATCCAGGTCGGGGGCGATCGCCCCGTTCGGTGCAGTCTGCCCGCAGGTGGCGTCGAGCACCAGTGCGTATGGCGAGGTGGTGGCGGCGACGGGAGCAAAGGCCGGGATGCGCCCCCCGAATTCGGATTCCCGCCGTCCCCCCAGGGGCGCCTTTGGGTCGCCCAAAGGTGTGTTTATGCAGGTGAGGAGCGTGCGGAAGGTGTTTATGATCGAGGTGTCCGACCGGTTGAAGCGGTGTCGGCGCCATGCGTTAGGAGCCTTCCCGTGAGTACTCCCCAGCAGATCCGGACCGGTGAGACCCTCGATGTCGACCGCAGTGACGCGGAGTACCGGAGCTGGCTCAAAGAAGCCGTCCGCAAGGTCCAGGCCGACGCGAACCGCTCGGCCGACACCCATCTGCTCCGCTTCCCGCTTCCCGAGGAGTGGGGCATCGACCTGTACCTGAAGGACGAGTCGACCCACCCCACCGGCAGCCTCAAGCACCGCCTCGCCCGCTCCCTTTTCCTGTACGGCCTGTGCAACGGCTGGATCCGGCCGGGCCGCCCGGTGATCGAGGCGTCCAGCGGTTCGACGGCCGTGTCGGAGGCCTATTTCGCGGGGCTCATCGGTGTTCCTTTCATCGCGGTCATGCCCCGCACCACGAGCGCCGAGAAATGCCGACTGATCGAATTCCACGGCGGGCAGTGCCACTTCGTGGACGACTCGCGCAAGATCTATGAGGAGTCCGCCGCTCTCGCGGTCGAGACCGGCGGTCACTACATGGACCAATTCACCTATGCGGAAAGGGCGACGGACTGGCGCGGGAACAACAACATCGCCGAATCCATTTTCCGCCAACTGGCGTTGGAGCGATTCCCGGAGCCCGCGTGGATCGTCACGACGGCGGGTACCGGCGGTACCTCGGCGACCCTCGCGCGCTACGTCCACTACATGCAGGCGGACACCCGGATCTGTGTCGCCGACCCGGAGAACTCCTGTTTCTTCGAGGGCTGGACCAGCGGCGATCCGGACGTCACCTGCGACCGCGGCTCACGCATCGAGGGCATCGGCAGACCCCGCATGGAGCCGAGCTTCGTGCCCGGGGCCATCGACCGCATGATGAAGGTGCCGGACGCGGCGAGCGTCGCCGCCGTACGCGCCCTGGAGCAGGCCATCGGCCGCAAGGCGGGCGGCTCGACCGGCACCGGCCTGTGGAGCGCCCTGAAGATCGTCGCCGAGATGGTGGCCGAGGGGCGCAAGGGGAGCGTGGTGACGCTGCTGTGCGACCCCGGGGACCGCTATCTGGACAAGTACTACTCGGACGCCTGGCTGGCCGAACAGGGCCTGGACATCGCGCCGTACACGACGGCGATCAACTCCCTGCTGGAGACGGGCGTCTGGCCGTCCTGACCTCCGGCCGGCCTCACCGGGCGGCAGGGCGCGCCGGTGGGTTCGGCTGTCCAACTCCGGGCCGGGGGAACCTGGTTGCTGTTGACGTTTGACGATCCTCGCCCTCGCCCGAGCCCGAGCCCGAGCCGGAGCCGGAGCCGGAGCCGGAGCCGGAGCCTGATGCCTGACGGCCCTCGCCCGAGGCTGACGCCTGTGGTCCTGGCTATTGGGTCTCACGCCCGACGCCCGACGCCCGGCGCCCTCGCCCGAGTTGACGCCTGAGGTCTTAGGCGTCAGCTCGGGCTCCTGATGCCGGACGCCGGACCAGCGGGTCGGTGGGTTCAGGCGGTTGTCTGCGCCAGCCGCCTGGACCAGCGCGTCGGTGGGCTCAGGCGGTTGTCGACGCCAGCCGCCGGTCCAGGGCCGTCACCGCGCCGCGGAAGGCGCGCCCCAGACCACCCCGCCCCACGGTAAGTGCCGCCCGGAACAAGGCCGTTCCGTCGGCGGCGAAGGTCCACTGCACCCGCGTCCCCGTGCCCGCGGGCGCGAGCCGCCACTCCTCGACCAGGGCGCGGAGCCCCGGCGCGTTCGTGGCATCCACCCGGTACGCGTACACCTCGGGAGCCTCCGAGACCAGGACGGTCTCCTCGAAGCGTGTTCCGCCGCGGAGTCGCACCTCGCGCCCGGTGCCGTCCGCTGTGGGCCGGGCGAGCGTCACCGCCGAGAACCACTCGCTCCAGCCGGACACGTCCTCGGCGAGCGCCGAGAAGACCGCCTCGGGAGGCGCGGCGACCTCCCGCGCGAACACCAGGCGCAGCGGAGCGCTCTCGACGAAGTCGGGTCCCACCGGACGCAGGCGACGTGCCATGACCGAACCCCCTTGCCGGAACCGGGTTCCGGTCTCCGTGTGCGCGGAACGTCCGTGACGGCCCACTGGACCGCCTCGCGAACCGAACTCGCCCGACAGTCTCGGAGCCGCCGCCCGCTCGGCCGCGCCGCGGAACCGGCCCCCCTCGGCGCGAGCGATGGCCTCGGCGCACCCGCGCCACGGACGGCGCCGACGGCGTGACCGGCGGCGCGGGCAGCGTCACCTTAACTGGCGGACCGTCAGATGTCTGTATCGTCCTCGGGTTCACCGGCCACGACCAGCCGCCGAAGGTGCTCCGCGATCTCCGCGCGAGCCTCCGCGGGCATTCCGCCGTCGGTCACCAGCGTGTCGACCTGGTCCAGCGCCGCGAACGAACTGAGGCCCACCGTGCCCCACTTGGTGTGGTCCGCGACCACGATGACGCGTCGCGCCGACTGCACGAGCCGCCGGTTGGTCTCCGCCTCCGCGAGGTTCGGCGTCGACAGTCCGGCCTCGGCCGATATGCCGTGCACACCGAGGAAGAGGACGTCGAAGTGCAGTGCCGCGATGGCCTGATCGGCCACCGGTCCGACGAGCGAGTCGGACGGCGTGCGTACCCCACCGGTGAGGACGACGGTCGCGGCCCCCTGGCGCTGACCGGCGGTGCGCTGCGCCGAGTGGAACACGTCAGCCACGCGTACCGAGTTGGTGACCACGGTCAGGTCGGGGACGTCCACGAGGTGATGGGCCAGCGCGTACGTCGTCGTGCCACCGGAGAGGGCGATCGCCGAGCCCGGCGCGACCAACTCGGCGGCCGTCCGCGCGATGTCCTCCTTGGCGGTCAGCTCCAGACCCGACTTGGCCTCGAAACCCGGTTCGTGCGTGCTCGCCTCGACCACCGGGACCGCGCCGCCGTGCACCTTCTCGACGACACCCTGACGGGCCAGCGCGTCGAGGTCACGGCGGACCGTCATGTCGGAGACGCCGAGTCTTCGCGTCAGCTCGTTCACGCGGACACCGCCGCGGCGGCGCACCTCGTCGAGGATCAGAGCGCGACGCTGCTCCGCGAGGAGGTTCTGATTCTCACTCACGACCGCTCCGGTCCTTTCGTCGCTGCCTGCCCGACACTCCGTCCGAACCCACTCCCACGTGGACATTCTCCTTGCCCGAGGTCTGGAGGACGACCCATCCTCGCACGGCACACCGCCGGTCGCGCCACTGCCCGCACACCCACCGTGCCCCTCCCGTGCCACCACGTTCACACGTATCGGGGAGATTCCGTGAGTTCGGGTGTGCGCGCACCCCGTACCGCGAGACCCTTGTGCCTGCACATGACACAAGAGACACGCGGGGCACGGGGGAAGTGCGGAACAGTGGAACGTGCACGGGAACATGCCATCGACGGGGAGCCCGGCAGCCCCGTACAGCGGCCCGAAGCGGCCGGTACCGCCCTCGAACTCCTGGTCCACGGGGTCGGCGGCACCACGCCGGAGGAGATGCTGAACGATCCGCGGACGGTGCGGATCACCGGCGACGCGACCGCGGCCGTCTTCCGGCGCGCCGACGACACCGACGCCGAGGAGCGACCCGGCGCCCACAGCGGCGAGACGGTGCGCGAGGCGTACGTATGGTGCAACCTCACCTCCGGCAACGGCGCCCGCGCCCTGTGGCTGCTGTTACTGCCCTTCATGGTGGTCAACCTCGCGCACTGGATGCGCCCCGCCGCACAGGGCCGCGGACGGGCGGTGCGCCTGTACGGGCTGCTCGTCCGGCTCGCCGGGCTCACCCTCACGGTGCTGCTGGTCGCCGCCGCCTGCGAGGTCGCCCTCGACCTGGCCGCCTGGCAGTGCGCGGGCACCCGTGCGTGCGTGCGCAACCACTCCTGGCTCGGCTTCCTCTCCCCGGACCGGCCCGACGCCGGCTGGTGGAGCCAGCCGGGCCGCCGCCTCGCCCTGGCCTGCCTGGTGCCCGTGGCGCTCACCACCCTCCTGTGGTACCTGTCGCACCGCACCTGGAGCGCGTACGAGTCGCAGCAGCCGATGGCCCGCGCGGCCGAGCACGACGACGAGACCGACGGCACCGGACTCGGCCGCCCCGGCTTCTGGTACGGGCGCCGCCTCGTGGCCCGGTTGCGCGCCGCGCACACCGCCGCGGGGTTCCTGACCGTCGCCGCGACCGTGGGCTCCTCGGCCGCCCGCCAGGACCGCGCGCAGGGCGGGTCCGTCGTACTGGAGACGCTCGGCGGGCTCCTGAACGCAACACTCGTGGTGGGTGCAGCCGTTGTGCTGTGGGTGGTGTGCCGCCGCGGCCGCAGCGAGAACCGGATCGACCACGGACGCGACCGTATGCTCGTACGGCGGCTGCTGCTGGGCTCGCTCGCCCTGCTCGTCCTGACCCTGGTGTACGCCGGCTGGTCACGGCCCCACTGGCACTCGACGGGCCGCCTGCCGGGTGACGCCACCTTCGGCGGCCTCACCCTCGTACAGGGCCTGCTCGTGATCGCGCTCGGTGTCGTGGCCCGCACCCTGTTCCGCACGGACCCCGAGGTCCGGGCATCCCGCCGCACAGCGCGCAGCACGCCGGACGGCATCCCCGCCGGCACCCGAGCCGGCACCTTCGGCACGCGCACCGCGATGCGCGGCTTCGCGGGGCCCGCCGTCGCCATGCTCGCCTGCGCCCTCGGCGGTGTGATGTCCGGAGGAGTGTCCCAGCGGGTCGCCGACTGGCTCGACGGCACCCGCCACTCGATCCCCGGCCCGCCCGTCCTGCTGACCTGGCAGGCTTCCGCGATCCCGCCGCTGCTCGTCGTCCTGCTCGCCCTGACCGGCTGGCTCGCCCGGCGCACCTGGCGGCTGCGCCGTCGCGAGACGCTCGCGGTCGAGCGCGAGTACCCGGGCGAGGCCAAGGACTCCGCCCGCACCCGCCGTATCGCGAGCACGCGCGCGATGGCCGCTCTCACCGACCGGGCCCCGCTGATGGTCGGCGTCCTCTCGTCCGTGACCCTGCTGCTCGGGGCCTGCGCCCTGGCCGGGGCCTTCGCCACCGGGGACGCACCGAGCGAGGCCGCGCGCGGGGCGAACGGCTTCGTCCACGGCGCGGCCGAGACCGCGCAGGCGCTCGGCTCCTGGCTGATCGGCCTCGGCTTCATCCTGTTCGTCACCTGGGGCCGCCGTGCCTACAAGGACCCCGCCGCCCGCCGAACCATCGGCATCCTCTGGGACGTCGGCACCTTCTGGCCGCGCGCGGCCCACCCCTTCGCGCCGCCCTGCTACGCCGAGCGCGCCGTGCCCGACCTCACCTGGCGCATGGCCACCTGGACCCGCGCGACGGGCGGACGGCTCGTGCTCTCCGGACACTCCCAGGGCAGTGTGCTGGCGGCCGCCGCGGCCTGGCAGCTCAAGCCCTCGGTACGCAAGAGGGTCGCGCTGCTCACCTACGGCTCACCGCTGGAGCGTCTGTACGGACGCTGGTTCCCGGCCCACTTCGGCCCCGCCGCCCTGGCCTCGCTGCACCGCGAGGTCGCCTGCTGGCGCAATCTGTACCGTCCCACCGACCCGATCGGCGGACCCGTCCGGCTGCCGGGGGACTGCGGTCCCGAGGTCGACCACGAACCCCTGAAGGACCCGCTCGCCTACGGCCGCACCGAGCGGCAGCCGCTGCCCGCGCCGGTTCTCGGCCACTCCGACTACCAGGCGGACCCGGTCTTCGCCGAGGAGCGGGAACTGCTGCTGACCCGGCTGCTGCCCGAGGTTCCGGGCCAGCGTCCCCGCGAGGACGCTCAGGGGGTCTGAGCGGTCTGTCCGAGCAGTCTGCCCGAGCGGTCTGTCCGGGCAGTCTGTCCCGGCGGCCTCAAGGCGGCGGAGGATCAGGGCAGTTCCGGCAGGTCCTCCGAGTAGAGCAGGGTCAGGTCGTCCGTGTTCGGCTCGTCGAGCTGGGCGACCCGGCCCGCGTGCCGCTCCACCATCGCCTCGAACGTCTGGCGCGCCGTACGGCCGTTGCCGAACGCGGGGCCCTTCGGAATGGCCGTGAAGTACTTCAGCAGCGCCTCGGCCGCGCCCGGACCCAGCCGGTACTCGTGCTCCTCGGCCTGCTGTTCCACGATCCGCAGCAGTTCGTCGGGAAGGTAGTCGTTGAAGGTGATGGTCCGTGAGAAGCGGGACGCCACCCCGGGGTTGACCGACAGGAACCGCTCCATCTCGGCGGTGTACCCCGCGACGATCACCACCACCGCCTCCCGGTGGTCCTCCATCAGCTTCACGAGCGTGTCGATGGCCTCGCGCCCGAAGTCGCGGCCCGAGTCCTCCGGCGACAGCGCGTACGCCTCGTCGATGAACAGCACGCCGCCGCGCGCCCGGTCGAACGCCTCCTGGGTGCGGATCGCGGTCGACCCGATGTGCTCCCCGACCAGGTCCACCCGGGACACCTCGACCAGATGTCCCTTCTCCAGCACACCCAGCGAGGCCAGGATCTCGCCGTACAGCCGGGCGACGGTCGTCTTGCCGGTGCCGGGGGAGCCGGTGAAGACGAGATGGCGGCGGGCGGACGCCGCCTTGAGGCCCGCCTGCTGCCGGCGGCGGCCCACCTCGATCATGTCGGTGAGGGCGCGCACCTCGCGTTTGACGTTCTCCAGGCCCACCAGAGTGTCGAGCTCACCGAGAACGATCTTCGATCCGCGGGCCGGCTCCACGGCGTTGACGAGCGGTTCCCGCTCGGTGCTGCGCTGACCGGGGATGACCCCCAGCAGACTCCCGGTCGAGGCCGACGTCTCGACGGCCGTCTCATGCGCCGGAGTGCGCAGTCCGGTGCTCTCGTCGCTCGCGCAGTCCTCGACGACGGGACCTCCGCCGGGCGCCGAGCCCGCGTCGGCGAACTCGTACCCTCCGCGCGCGCACCGCTCCGTACGGCACTTGCGCAGGGTCGCCCGGCAGCCGTCGATCACATGGAAGCCGTAGCCACCGCTGTCCACGACCCGGCAGTTCAGGAAGCTGCCCCGGCCGTCCGCCGACACATAGAAGCCCGCCTCGGCGGGCGAGGTGACCGTGCAGCGCTCGATGGTCGGATCGGCGCCCTTGGTGACGATCACGCCGGTCTGTGTGCCGTCCACGATGCAGCCGGACAGATTGCCGCCGCTGCCGTGGTCGCGGAACCAGGCACCCGTCGCGGCGTCCCGGATGCGGCAGTCGTCGAGCTGCGCGGTGGCACCGTCGCTCACCGAGACCGCGGTGTTGCGCACCTGCGAGATGTCGCAGTCGACGACGTCCGCGCGCGAACCCCGGTCGAGGACGAACAGCGCGTCCGGCACGTCGTGCACCCGGCACGAGTCCAGTACGGCGGTCGCGCCGTCGCTGACCCACACCGCGGGGTAGTCGCCCGTACTGTCGAAGATCTCGCACTGGTTGGCGTCCACGCGGGTGCCGGGGTCCCAGACCGAGAGGCCGTTGCGCCCGAACTGCCTCACGGTCGTACGGGTCAGGGTGAGCACCGAGCGCGATCGCAGGTCGACCGCGTTCTCCGGGATGTCGTGGATGCGGCAGTCGGCGAGTGTGAGCACCGCGTCCGTGTCGAGGGTGACGCCGTCCGCGGTCGTCCGGTGCACATCGCAGTCGGTGAGATGAGCGGTGGCCCGGCCGGTGATCTGCACCCCGGAACCCTTGACCTCGTACACCTCGCAACCCACCGCTTCCAGCGACGAGTTCTCGCCGGTCGCCGACAGGCCCGCACCGGAAGTGTGGTGCACCCGGCAGCGCTCGAGGCGCGGGTGCGCGCCCCCGCGGACCGCGACTCCCGACTGGCCGGCCGCGACGACCTCGCACTCCTCGAACACCCCACCGCCGCCGTCCAGTACGGCGATACCGACGCCCGCGGGGTTGTCGACCGTGCAACGGCGTACGGTCGGGCGGGCGCCGCCGCGCACCTCGATCCCGGCGGCCGAGCGCGTGACGATCCGTATGTCCAGCAGTTCCGGCGTGCCCTCTTCGACGAGCAGCGCGGGCGAGGCCGAGTCCTGGCCCTCCACATGCAGGTCCTGGACCACGGCGGAGGCGCGCACTGTCAACGCCACTCCGTCGACCGGTGCGATGCGCACGGAGCCGGGGGATCCTTCGGGGCCGCGCAGTGTCACCGCGCGCTCCACCACCAGGTTCTCCCGGTAGGTGCCGGGGGCGACGGTCAGCACATCGCCGTCGGCCGCGGCCTCCAGGGCGGCGGCCAGCGATGCGTACTCACCCGTGCGGCGCCGCCACCGCGAGGTTCCGGTGTGCGTCACCTGGACCGTGCCCTGTGCCATGGCGCTGCTGTGCCCCCACCTCGTCGTACGCGGGTCCTGCGAGGTCGTGCTGATGCCCCGTCGGTCGGGATCCCGGTGCCTGCCGGACAGCCTCTCACGACGGTGCCGAACAGTTCGGCCGGTCCACCGTAGCGTGCGCGGGGACGACCGGTTGACCGGAGCGGGAAGGCCGTCAGCTGCCGGTGTCTGCCTTGCCCCAGTCGGGACCCGCCTTGGCCCACGCACGGTCCCATCGGGCGTAACGCCGGCGGATCATGTGCCAGAGGATCCACCGCCTGCCGCCCTCGATGAGTCCCGCCGACAGTACGGCCGCGCCGAAACCGGCCAGAACGGCGTGCGCGGTCGCGGTGGTGCCGTCCAGCGGGCGGCCCACTATTCGGCCGTGCCGGTCGGTCCAGATCGAGAAATGGTCCCCCGGGCGAGGGGACTTGAGGGCAGCGACCACCGTGCCGCGCTGCGGGCTGCCGTCCGGCGCCGTCCAGTCGGCCAGGACGCGGCTGCGCGTGTCCCGTCCCGACGGCGTCTCGGGGTCGGGCGCCAGCGGGCCCCGGGACAGCTTCCTGACGACGACGGCCGCCACCTGATGACGGTCCTTGCGCTGGTCCCGCACGGCCCTTTGCAGCGTGCCCTGGACCGAGGCCCCCACGGCCGCACCCACGAGCGGGGCCGCGACGAGGACGAGCAGGAGGGCGGCCAGGGCCAGCCAGGCCTCCACGAGATCTGTCGTGCGGCGCAGCGGATTGTGCCGCCACCGCCGGAGACCGATGATCGCGCCCACCCCCGCACCCCCCTTCCGCGTCCGTGATAACCCGCAGCGGAGCCGTTCACGCATGAGGCCGGGGAAGAGAGAGCCACATCACCCTCCCCAGGGCCCTTCATGAACATCTCACACCGGCTCAACGATCCCGCCCGGCGCCGGGGTTCCCGTCGACCGGCCTCCGGAGGGAAGCGCGGTGGCGCGGCACGGTCCTCGTGGGGGACAGCCCTCAGGCGAGGACCCGGACAGGGTCGCCGACGCGCAGTGAGCCGCGGGACTCGGGCACCAGGTTCTGTCCGAAGATCAGCTTTCCGCCGAGGCGGCGGTGCCTGGCGAGCGTGCGCAGGGGCTCCTTGCCGCGTCGGGCACTGTCCTGGTCGGTCGTGGTGACGACGCAGCGGCCGCACATCTTGGTGACCCGGAAGGTGACCTCGCCGATGGCGATCCGCGACCAGCCGTCCTCGGCCCAGGCGTCGGTGCCGGAGACCACGACGTTCGGCCGGAAGCGGTTCATCGGCAGGGGGCCCTCCTCCGCGTGGTCGCCCCGCGCGATCAAGGAGTTGAGAGCGTCCAGTGATCCGAGCGTGGTGACGAGCAGGGGGTAGCCGTCGGCGAAGCTGACGGTCTCGCCCGGCAGCGCGAAGTCCGGGTCGACGGGCCGGCGGACGGCCGGATCGTCCATGTGGACGAGGCGGACATCGGTGCCCAGGTACCCGCTGCACCAGTCGTGTGCGGCCGGGTCGGCGAGGACCGCTTCCACCTTGTCGCCGAAGATCTCCACCGTCGTCGTACCGGACGGCTCGGGCACGGGAACACTCACCGGCTCGCGGTTCTCGGCGGACAGACGGAGGCCGCCGCCCGAGAGTGTCTCGGCGGCGGCCAGCGCCAGACGCGGCTGCTCGCGTTGCGTGACGACCTTTCCCCCGTCGTCGATCAGGACCCAGCGTCGGTCTCCGGCCAGCCCCCAGGGCTCCACCTCGGCCTCCCGGAGCGACTGGCCCCGGAATGCCTTGACCGGATGGACGTGAATCGAGTGCAGCACCGCGTTCCCCATGACCGCCATGGTGCCAGGAGGCACCGACAATCCGGTTCGCAGGTGTCAGTACCCGCGGTACTGCTGCCCGTTGTAGGGGTCCTGGTACGGAGCCGGGGCGGGCCGGGGAGCCGCGGGGCGCATCGCCTCGTAGCCCGTGCCCGCCATCGGACGCGGCTGCTGCGGCTGGGGGCTGGGATAGCCCCGAGGCGCGCCCGCCTGCTGCGGGATGTACGGCGCGGGGGCCTGCTGCAGCGGCGAGGGCTGCTGGGCCTGCTGGTAGCCGTACGAGGAGGGGCCGGCCGGCAGCGCGGGGAGCGCGGACGGCAGCGCCGGGAGGTTGTTGCTCATGCCCGGGTCGTAGGCGGAAGGGACCCGGATCGGGGCGATCTGAGGGGTACCCCGCTCAGCGACGAGGGAGTCGTAGATCGGGGTGTCCTGGAAGGCGGAGTAGTAACCGCCGCCATAGGTGGAGCGGGGGGAGGTCATGGCACATAAGTTAAGCCCACGATGTGCTGGTTGGGGAGACCGATAAGAGGGTTGTTTTCCGTGTCGGCGGTGACGCGGGATCCCCAATACGAGCGAACTCGGCAAAAAGGGACGTCAAAGATGGTTGAGATCGTGTAAAGGCCGAGCTTCGGACCGGTTACCGGCGGTTGACCAGGATCTTCTGTCCGAGTCATGGGAGTCGCCGGACCTGGGGATTAGGTTTGGCGAGAGCGGAGCCGGCGGTCCGTTTCGGGGCTCGCGCCGGCGCGGAGACACGCGATGGGGGCGTACATGTCAATGCCTAAGGGATCGAATGTTCCTGTCCCGACGACCGCACTCCGGGTGGAATTGGGGTGGCGTTCAGGACCGGGGGTGCCCGACGTCGATGCCTCCGCCCTTCTGCTGGTGGCCGGAAAGGTTCGTTCGGACGGCGACTTCGTCTTCTACAACCAGCCGGCGCACTCCTCGGGCGCCGTGCGCCACGAAGGGAAGCGGCACGACGGCGGTCAGGAGACCGACGCGCTGCTCGTCGATCTCACGCGCGCGGAACCCGTCGTGGAGACGGTGGTGCTGGCCGCCTCCGCGGACGGCGGCTCCTTCGGGCGCGTTCCCGGCCTGTACATCCGGGTGCTCGACGCACAGCACGGCACGGAGGTCGCCCGCTTCGACAGCAGCGACGCGACCGTGGAGACCGCCTTCGTGCTGGGCGAGTTCTACCGGCGCCAGGGGGCCTGGAAGTTCCGCGCCGTCGGACAGGGCTACGGAAGCGGTCTCGAAGGCCTGGCCACCGACTACGGGATCACGGTGGACGAGCCGCAGCGCGCGGCACCCCCGGTGACCCCCGCGCCCCCGTCTCCCGCCACGCTCGTCCAGGGGCCGCCGCCCCCCGCGGCTCCGCCGGTCACCGTGCCGCCGCCGGTCGCCCCGCACGCGACGATGCCCCCGCCGATGACCCCGTCCATGCCTCCGAGGCCGCCCGCGGCCACTCCGGCGCCAGTCCGCCTGTCCAAGGTGACGCTGACCAAGGAGGCCCCCTCCGTCTCGCTCAGCAAACAGGGCGGCACGGCCGGTGCCCTGCGCGTGAACCTCAACTGGGAAGTGCGCAAGCAGTTCTCGGGGTGGGGCAGCAAACGCGGCCGGGCCGTCGCCATGCACGCCGACCTCGATCTCGACCTGTGCGCGCTCTACGAGTTGTCCGACGGCCGCAAGGGAGTCGTCCAGGCGCTCGGCAACGCCTTCGGGGCCCTGCACCAGCCGCCCTACATACATCTCGACGGGGACGACCGCACAGGGGCTGTCGCCTCCGGCGAGAACCTCTCCATCAACCTCGACCACAAACAGAGCTTCCGGCGCATCCTCATCTTCGTCACGATCTACGAAGGCGCACGTTCCTTCGCCGACCTGCACGCCACGGTCACCCTCCAGCCGCTGAACGGCGCGCCGATCGACTTCTCGCTCGACGAGTGCACCGTGCCCTCCACGGTCTGCGCGCTCGCCCTCATCACCGGCAACGGCGCCGACCTGGTCGTCCAGCGCGAGGCCCGGTACCTGGTCCCCGCGCGCGGAGTGAGTCCGCAGCGCACCGTCGACCACGCCTACGGCTGGGGCATGAACTGGACGCCCGGCAGGAAATGACCGTCCGTGCCGCCCCTCAGTTCTCGTCGAGGGCGGTGTCGGGGCGCGCGTAGGTGCGGCCTTTCCAGGCCGCGCCGCGCCCCCTGTAGTGCTGCACCGCGGAGTCGACCGTCATGAGGAGATAGAGGAACGCGGTGACCGGCAGCAGGGGAGCCAGCGACAGGGGCTGCCGGTAGTAGCGGAGCATCGGCGCGTACGTCGCCGTCATCACCAGCCAGGCGAGCCCGCCGGCTGACGCCGCCCACCCGTTTCCCGAGGCGAGCCCCGCCAGAAGGGCGACCGGCGGCACCAGATACACCAGGGCGAGCCCGGCGACCGTTCCGGCGAGCAGCGGCGGGCTGTGCCGCAGCTGGGCGTACGCGCTGCGCGAGACCATGCGCCACAGATCGCGCAGCCGCGGATAGGGACGCACGCTGTCGACCCGCTCGGCCAGGCCCAGCCAGATGCGGCCGCCGCCGCGCTTGACGGCACGGGCGAGCGCCACGTCGTCGATGACGGCGTGCCGGATCGCGTCCGGGATCCGCGCCCGCTCGGCGGTGTCCGCGCGCAGCAGGACGCAGCCCCCCGCCGCGGCCGCGGTCCGCGAGCCCCGCACGGCGATCCGGCGGAAGGGGTAGAGCTGGGCGAAGAAGTAGACGAACGCCGGCACGACGAGCCGCTCCCACAGGCTCTCCACCCGCAGTCGTGCCATCAGCGAGACAAGGTCGAATCCGCCGGTGCGCGCCGCCGCCACGAGCAGACGCAGACTGTCCGGCGCGTGCGCGATGTCCGCGTCGGTCAGCAGCAGATATTCGGGTTCCCGCGCGCGGGCGAGACCGATGCCGTGGCGTACCGCCCACAGCTTGCCCGTCCAGCCCGCGGGCGGCTCTCCCGGTGAGCCGACGGTGAGCGGCAGTCCGCCGTGCCGGCCCGCCAGCTCACGGGCCAGCTCGCCCGTGCCGTCCGAACTGCCGTCGTCGACGAGGAAGATCTCGGCCCGCCCCGGATAGTCCTGGGCGAGGAGCGAGGGCAGGCTCTCGGGCAGGACGGCGGCCTCGTCCCGGGCCGGCACCACGACGCACACAGAAGGCCAGTCCGACAGCTCCCGGCAGGGGGGCAACCGCACGTCCGTACGCCAGAAGAAGCCCTGGCCGAGCAGCAGCCACAGCCACGCGGCCAGTGATCCGACAGCGGTCCACACGAGGGCGCTCACCTGCCGCAGTCTGCCCCACCACACTCGCCCGTAAAGGCGGATCGTCTATGGTGACCGGGTGAAGATCGCGCTCATGGACTCCGGAATCGGACTGCTCGCTGCTGCCGCCGCGGTACGTCGACTGCGGCCCGACGCCGATCTCGTCCTCTCCTCCGACCCCGGCAGCATGCCCTGGGGACCCCGCACACCGGAAGACGTCACCGCGCGTGCCCTGGCCGTCGCCGAGGCCGCCGCGGCGCACCGGCCCGACGCCCTGATCGTCGCCTGCAACACCGCCTCCGTACGCGCCCTGCCCGCCCTGCGCGCCCGCCTGGAGCCGCAGGTGCCCGTCATCGGCACCGTTCCGGCGATCAAGCCGGCCGCCGCGGGCGGCGGACCCGTGGCGATCTGGGCCACGCCCGCCACCACCGGCAGCCCGTACCAGCGGGGACTGATCGAGGAGTTCGGCGGCGGAGTGGAGATCACCGAGGTGGCCTGCCCCGGACTGGCGGACGCCGTGGAGTACGCCGACCAGGCGGCCATCGGCGCCGCCATCGCGGCGGCCGCAGCGCGCACCCCCGAGGACGTAAGGACCGTCGTCCTGGGCTGCACCCATTACGAGCTCGTCGCCGAGCGCATCCGCGCCGCCGTGCAGCGCCCCGGCCGCCCGCCGCTCGTCCTGCACGGTTCCGCCGGGGCGGTCGCCGCCCAGGCACTGCGCCGGATCGGCGAGCTCCCGGACCCCGGGGCCCCCGCCGGTTCCACGGTCACGGTGCTGCTGAGCGGACGCGAGGGCACGCTGCCCGCGACCGCGCTGACCTATGAGGAAGGCCGCATCCTCTCCGCGGTAAGCCCCGCGCGCTGAGCGAGGCGGGCCCTCAGGCTCGTAACGCCGTGCCGGCCGCCGAAGACGTCGGACGCGGGCACACCGGTGGCGAACACGCGGGCGCGCGCCGCCCCGCGGGCACGGTCGGTCACGGCTCGCACGCCCTCGGTGGGGCGCTCGTCCACCCGGCGGAGTGACACTCCGCGACCCGGTGCCCGCGCACCGGAACCTGAGTAGTCTCATGGGCATGAGGGACCACCCCCACGGCGAAACCTCCCCGCACCCGGACATCTGGACCGGGCGTGCGAGGAATCGTGTTCAGTGGCTGCCCGCCCTGGGCGGACTGGCCTGTCTGGCTCTCGGGATCGAACTGGCCGTCTCTTCCGGCTCGGCGTCGGGAACGGCACCGCTGGTCATGTCCGTCGTCGGATGCATCGCGGCCGGACTGCTCGTCCTCTTCGGCACCCTGGCGTTCGTGCACGTCGCCGTGCGGGTGGACGAGGACTGCCTGGAAGTCCGCTGCGGCCACATAGGACTGCCGCGCCGCCGCATCCCCCTCTCCACGGTCGTCGGTGCCGACTTCGCGCCCCAGGTCAATCCGCGTCAGTGGGGCGGCTGGGGGTATCGCTGGCGGCCCGAGCAGGGAACAGCCGTCATCGTCCGGCGCGGCGAGGGTGTGGTGCTGCGCCTGGGTGACGGCCACACGTTCACGATCACCGTGGACAACGCCGAGGCGGCGGTGCGGATCATCCGCGGCCATCTGCGCCGGGACACGACCGGCGTCGTGCGCTGACGACCGGAGACGTCGGTCACGACTCCAGGTGACTGTCGGTACGCCGGGCCGACGCCACGACGTCGTCCGGCTCCCCTGTGACGAGCGGTCGTGCGGTCGCGAGCCCGGCGAGCAGTCCCGCGCCCGCGGTCACCGTCATGAAGCTCAGCGCGTTGCCTATCGACGCGATGGCGGCCACGGCCGTCAGGGCCGCGCCGGTCGTCAGCGCGATCGGCGTGGTGCGCGGCGAGCGCAACAGCGCGTACAGGACCCAGCAGAACGCCGCCGCGAGCAGGACCACGCCGGTCAGACCCTGTTCCGCTGCCTGCTGCAGGGGCGCGGAGTGCGGTTTGCCGTCGGGCAGCAGTGACTGGGCGACCGTCGGGCTGAGCTCCCCGTAACGTCCGGGCCCGATCCCCAGCTCGGGATTCGCGCGGGCCATGCGCAGGGCGTCGTGCCAGAGCAGGATGCGGTGCTCGGTGAGCTGGCCCTCCAGGGACGCCGTCAGTCCGCCCGGCAGCGCGTCCGCGCCGATCGCCCACGTCGCCCCGGTCACCAGCGCCGCGGCTGCCGCGAGCCCCGTCAGGCCGAGGGCGCGGCGCCGCACACGGGCGGCGGCGAGCGAGCACAGCAGGACCCCGGTGCAGGTGACGAATCCGGCGGTGGACCCGAGGAGCGCCGCCGTCATGGCGGTGCCGGCGGCCAGCAGCCGCAGCGCGAGCCGCAGGGCGGGCGGTCGCGCGGCCCAGGCCGCGCAGCAGGCGGCACCGCAGGAGAGGGTCAGCAGAGCGGCCGTGGCGCCGGTGTGGCCGAGTTGCAGACTGATCTGCGGGCCCGGCGTGGCGATCGCGAGGCCGAGGCCGGCCAGCGCACCCGCGCAGGGGGCGGCCACCGGCAGGAGCGCCCCGAGGATGCGTCCCGAGGCGTAGCCCGCCGCCACGGCGAGCACCGCCAGCAGCACGCCCTCGGGCCGGCCGTCGTGCGCGGTCGCCGTGATCAGCGACCAGGAGGCACAGGCCGCGAGCACGGCCATGCCGGCGACGTCCGAAGCGCTGCGTCTTTCGCCCGTGGCCGTCGCGTCAGCCGTGGACGCCATGCCCGTGGAACCCACCCCCGTCGCCCCCCGACTCTCCTGGACCCCGGGCGCCGTCACCGCATCAGGCCGCACGTCAGAGGCTCGGCCACACCGTAACGGGTGATGCGCCGGTTTGGGCACCTGTTGTGCAGGAACGTTGCGGCAGATACCTGCGAAGGCTCAGCCCAGGGGTGTTCCGCCCATCGGGACCGCGGAGGCCGAGCTGTCGGCGCCCAGGTCAAGCGCCGTACACTCCCCAAGTGACCGCCACCGCAACCACCGTAGACGAGCCGGAACAGCTCGAACCCCAGGCCGTGCCCGCCCCGCGCGGGGCCGCCCTGGTGCGTCGCCTCGTTCCGGCCGCCGCCGCGGCGCTCTCCGGAGTGCTGCTGTACGTCAGTTTCCCGCCACGCACCCTGTGGTGGCTCGCCCTGCCGGCCTTCGCGGTCTTCGGCTGGACCCTGCGTGGTCGCTCCTGGAAGGCCGGTCTCGGCCTCGGCTATCTGTTCGGCCTCGGATTCCTGCTGCCGCTGCTGGTCTGGACCGGTGTCGAGGTCGGCTCCGGTCCCTGGCTCGCGCTCGTCGCGGTGGAGGCGATATACGTCGCCCTGGTCGGCGCCGGGATCACCTTCGTCTCCCGGCTGCCCGGGTGGCCGATGTGGGCGGCGGCTCTCTGGATCGCCGGAGAGGCGGCACGCGCGCGTGCGCCCTTCGGCGGCTTCCCCTGGGGGAAGATCGCGTTCGGACAGGCCGACGGCGTCTTCCTGCCGCTCGCCGCGCTGGGCGGCACTCCGGTGCTCGGCTTCGCGGTCGTGCTGTGCGGCTTCGCGCTGTACGAGATCGTCCGCCTGGCCGTCGAGACGCGCGGCACCGGCGTCCTGCGTCGCGGCGCGGCCGTGGTGGCACTGCTCAGCATCGCCCTCCCCGTCGTCGGAGCACTCGCCGCGCGCATGCTGGTGAGCGACAAGGCCGAGAACGGCACGGCGATCGTCGCCCTCATCCAGGGCAACGTCCCGCGCGCGGGACTCGACTTCAACTCCCAGCGGCGCGCAGTCCTCGACCACCATGTACGGGAGACCGAGCGACTCGCCGCCGAGGTCAAGGCGGGCAAGATGCCCAAGCCCGACCTGGTGCTGTGGCCGGAGAACTCCTCCGACATCGACCCGTTCGCCAACGCCGACGCGCGCTACGTGATCGACGGGGCGGCCAGGGCGATCGGTGCCCCGATCTCCGTCGGCGCGGTCGTCCAGCGGCACGGCAAGCTCTACAACGAGCAGATCCTGTGGGACCCGGTGAAGGGCCCGGTGGACACGTACGACAAGCGCCAGGTCCAGCCGTTCGGCGAGTACCTGCCGCTGCGCCCGCTGCTCGGGGCCATCAACAAGAACTGGACGAGCATGGTGCGCCAGGACTTCAGCCGCGGCACCGAGCCGGGCGTGTTCAAGATGAACGGCGCCGGGGTCGGCCTCGTCACCTGCTACGAGGCGGCGTTCGACTGGGCGGTGCGCAGCACCGTCACCGACGGCGCGCAGATCATCTCGGTGCCCAGCAACAACGCGACCTTCGACCGCAGCGAGATGACCTACCAGCAGCTCGCCATGTCCCGCATCCGCGCCGTCGAGCACAGCCGCACCGTCACGGTGCCCGTGACGAGCGGTGTCAGCGCCGTGATCATGCCTGATGGGAAGATCACCCAGAAGACCGGGATGTTCGTCGCCGACTCGCTGGTCCAGAAGGTGCCGCTGCGCTCCTCCGAGACCCCGGCCACGAAGCTCGGCATCATCCCGGAGATGATCCTGGTGCTGGTCGCGGCGGGTGGCCTCGGCTGGGCGGCGGCTACGGCGGTGCGCTCCCGCCGGAACACCGGCGCCTAGGACAGGGCTCTCGGGTCCGCGCGGGGTAGCGGGGGAGCGCCGATAGGGTCGGGGTCATGGCTACTCCCGACTTCATCCGCGCGATCCGGGCCTCCGCGGGCCACCAGCTCCTCTGGCTTCCCGGGGTGAGCGTCGTGGTCTTCGACGACGAGGGCAGGATTCTGCTCGGGCAGCGTTCGGACAACCACAAGTGGGCGCTCATCTCCGGCATCCCGGAACCGGGGGAGCAGCCCGCGGCCTGCGCGGTGCGCGAGGTGTACGAGGAGACGGCCGTGCACGTCGAGGTCGAGCGCGTCGTCATGGTCAGGGCCGGGGAGCGGGTGACCTTCGTCAACGGCGACGTCTGCCAGTTCATGGACACCACGCTCCGGTGCCGTGCCGTCGGCGGTGAGGCCCGTGTCAACGACGACGAGTCGCTCCAGGTCGGCTGGTTCGCGGTGGACTCCCTGCCGACGCTGAACGACTACGCCCTCGTTCGGATCAAGCAGGCGCTGCTGGACGAACCCACATGGTTCGAGCCCATGACCTGAGTGTGAAGTGTGTGAGCTGACCACATCGGTTCGGGCGTGAGCGCTGCCTAGGGTCGAGATATGACCGCGCCCCGCGCCCTCCCGGGCCCCCACGCTTCCGCACTCGACCTCGGCGGCCGCACCGTCCTTGTCACCGGCGCCGCGAGCGGCATCGGCCGGGCCTGCTCGCTGCGGCTCGCCGCCGCCGGAGCCAAGGTCCGAGCGGTCGACCGGGATGCCGCGGGCCTGGCGACCCTGGCCGAGCGGAACCAGGAGCTGGCCGGGTCCATCGAGCCGCACGTCCTCGACCTCACCGACCTCGACGCGGCCGAGCAGGCAGCGACCGGCACCGATGTCCTCGTGAACAACGCCGGGCTGCAAATGGTCCGCCCCATCGAGGAATTCCCGCCCGAGGTGTTCCACACGGTGCTGACCGTGATGCTCGAGGCCCCGTTCCGGCTCATTCGCGGCGCGCTGCCGCACATGTACGGGCAGGGCTGGGGCCGCATCGTCAATATCTCCTCCGTGCACGGGCTGCGAGCCTCGCCGTTCAAGTCGGCGTACGTCGCCGCGAAGCACGGACTCGAGGGTCTGTCGAAGACCGCGGCCCTCGAAGGCGCGCCCCACGGAGTCACCTCGAACTGTGTGAACCCCGGCTATGTGCGCACCGCACTGGTCGAGGAACAACTGGCCGATCAGGCGCGGACGCACGGGATTCCGCGAGAGCGCGTTCTGACCGAGGTCCTGCTGCGGGACACTGCCGTCAAGCGGCTCATCGAGCCGGAGGAGGTCGCCGAGGCGGTGGCTTATCTCTGCGGACCGCAGGCGGCCCTCATGACCGGAACGTCGCTGGCGCTGGACGGGGGCTGGACCGCGCACTGAATTGTCGGCGTCCCGCCTGCCTCGACCCGGACCTCATCGGAGCCGGTCCTCACCCCGAGCCTTGCCGGAGCCGGTTCTGTCCCGAGCTGTGACGGAGCCGATCGTGAGTTGTCCACAGGGCAGGGGCGCCGCCCAGCGGATGCGCGATCCTGTTGCCATGTCCCGCGATCACCTGCCATCAGCCGAGCGCTCCGCCGACAGCGCGGAAGCGCCGTTCCTGGAACTCCTGGCCAGAGGAGCGACCGCCGACGCCTACGAGCAGCCCGTGCTGCTCGCCCGCGCCGAGGGCCTGCCCGCCGAGCGCGTCGCCGCGCTCGAACAGGCCAAGCTGCTCGCCCTGCGCGTGCGCACGGAGATAGAGGGCCGGCGCCGCCGCGAGGCCGAACTCTCGGCGCTCTTCGAGACCGCGCACGACCTCGCGGGCCTGCGCGACCTCGACGCCGTGCTCCAGGCGATCGTGCAGCGGGCCCGGTCACTGCTGGGCACGGACATCGCGTATCTCAGCCTGAACGACGCGGCCGAGGGCGACACCTATATGCGCGTCACCGAGGGCTCGGTCGCCGCGCGCTTCCAGCAGCTGCGGCTCGGCATGGGGGAGGGGCTGGGCGGACTCGTCGCCCAGACCGCCCGCCCGTACGTCACCGACGACTACTTCAAGGACGAACGCTTCCAGCACACCCGGACCATCGACGCGGGTGTACGGGACGAGGGACTCGTCGCGATTCTCGGCGTGCCGCTGATGATCGGGCCCCAGGTCATCGGCGTGCTGTTCGCGGCGGACCGCAGAGCGCGGGTATTCGAGCGGGAACAGATCGCCTTGCTCGGCTCCTTCGCGGCCCTGGCCGCCGCCGCCATCGACACGGCGAACTCACTGGCGGAGACCCGCTCCGCCCTCGACCGCCTGGGCCGGGCCAACGAGATCATCCGGGACCGCAGCGGAGTGATCGAGCGCGCCTCGGACGTCCACGACCGGCTGGCCGAACTCGTGCTGCGCGGCGGGGGAGTCCACGACGTGGCCGCCGCGGTGTCCGAAGTCCTGGACGGAACGGTCGAGTTCGCTGAGCCGGGCGACACACCGGCCAGAGCCGTGGAGGCGGCCCGGGCGGACGGCCACGCCGTACGGCACCGGGACGACTGGGTCGCCGCGGTGGCGGCGGGAGGCGAGCTGCTCGGCTCGCTGGTGCTGCGCGGGCATCCGGGCCTCGACCCCGTCGACCAGCGCACCCTGGAGCGCGCCGCGATGGTAACTTCGCTGCTCCTGCTCGCCAGACGCTCCGCCTCCGAGGCCGAACAGCGGGTACGCGGCGAGCTGTTGGACGACCTGCTGGACGCCCGGGACCGTGATCCGAGGCTGCTGCGGGAGCGGGCCGCGCGGCTGCACGCCGATCTCGACGGTCCGCACGTGGTGCTGGCGGCCCGACTCGGCGTCGCCGCCGCGGACGCCGACCAGGAGGCGGGCGCGCGCAGACGGCTGTGGTCGGCCGCGTCCCATCTCGCCACCACCCGCCACGGACTGGCGGCCGCCCGCGACGGCGGTACCGTCCTGCTGCTCCCGCTCGGGCCCGGCGACACAGCGACGACACTGGCCCGCCGCACGGCCAAGGAACTGGGCACGGCCGTTCACGAGGCGGTCACCGTCGGTGCCTCCGCGCCCGTCGACCGGCTGGCGGCACGCCCCGAAACGGTGGCCTCGGCCTACGTGGAGGGGCGGCGTTGCCTGGAGGCGCTGGGCCTGCTCGGCCGGGCCGGTGACGGCGCGGCCGCCGAGGACTTCGGGTTCCTGGGGCTGCTGCTCGCCGGGGACCGGGACATCTCCGGGTTCGTCGGCCGCACGATCGGCGGAGTCGTCGCCTACGACGAACGGCGTGGCACGGACCTGCTTCGCACGCTCGACGCGTACTTCGCCAGCGGTATGAGTCCGGCGCGCACGAAGGACGCCCTTCATGTGCATGTGAACACCGTGGCGCAGCGGTTGGAGCGGGTGGGGCGCCTGCTCGGGGACGACTGGCAGAGCCCCGCCCGCACACTGGAGATCCAACTGGCCCTGAGACTCCACCGGTTGTCGTCGGAAGGTGTGCGCTGATCCCCGCACGCGGCCTCACGTACGGGGACAGGGAGGCGCGGACCCGCGGTCAGACGGAACGCGCGCGTCCGCCGGTGCGGCGGGAACGGGCCGCTCGTCGGCCGTGGCCTCGACGTCGGACAGGTCTCGGTCGCGGGTCTCCTTCGCGAAGCCCACGGCGATCAGGGTCAGGACGACCGCCCCGATCACATAGAGGGAGATGGGAGTCGAGCTGTCGTACGAGGCGAGCAGTGCCGTCGCGATGAGCGGTGCGGGCGCGCCCGCCGCGACGGAGGCGAACTGGGCGCCGATGGAGGCACCCGAGTAGCGCATCCGGGTCGCGAACATCTCGGAGAAGAAGGCGGCTTGGGGCGCGTACATGGCGCCGTGCAGGACCAGGCCGACGGTGACGGCGAGGACCAGGTTCGCGAAGCCGCCGGTGTCGATCAGGGAGAAGAACGGGAACATCCAGAGGCCGACGCCCGCGGCACCGAGCAGATAGACGGGGCGGCGGCCGACGCGGTCGGAGAGCGCGCCCCAGGCCGGGATGACGGCGAAGTGCACGGCCGAGGCGATGAGGACGGCGTTGAGCGCGGTCTGCCGGGAGACGCCAGCGGAGGTGGTGGCGTACACGAGGATGAAGGCGGTGATCACGTAGTAGCTGATGTTCTCGGCCATGCGGGCGCCCATCGCGACGAGCACGTCACGCCAGTGGTGGCGCAGGACGGACACCAGCGGAAGCTTCTCCGGCCCGTCGGTCCCGGTCGTGCGGCGGGCCTCGGCGCGCGCCAACGCCTGCTTGAACACGGGTGATTCATCGACAGACAGACGTATCCACAAACCGACGACGACCAGGACGCCGGAGATGAGGAACGGGATGCGCCAGCCCCAGGAGAGGAAGGCGGCGTCGGACTGGGTGGCGGTGAGCAACGAGAGGACGCCGGTCGCCAGGAGTTGGCCCGCGGGTGCTCCGGTCTGCGGCCACGACGCCCAGAACCCTCGCCGCTTCGCGTCGCCGTGCTCGGACACCAGCAGGACGGCGCCGCCCCATTCGCCGCCCAGCGCGAAGCCCTGTACGAGGCGCAGAGCGGTCAACAGGACGGGTGCCGCGGCGCCGACGGTCGCGTGCGTGGGCAGCAGACCGATCGCGAACGTCGCCCCACCCATCAACAGCAGGCTCAGCACCAGCAGTTTCTTGCGGCCGAGCCGGTCGCCGTAGTGCCCGAAGACGAGCGCGCCCAGCGGCCGGGCCGCGAACCCGACGGCGTACGTCAGGAAGGACAGCAGCGTGCCGACGAGCGGGTCGGAGCCGGGAAAGAAGAGCTTGTTGAAGACCAGGGCGGCGGCCGAGCCGTAGAGGAAGAAGTCATACCACTCGATGGTGGTGCCGATGAGGCTGGCGGCGACGATGCGCTTGAGGCTGGCGGGGGGTGGGGGAGCGGTGGTTCCGGAGGCCATGTGCGCCACTTCCTCGTGTGCGGTGGGGACGGGTACGTGTTGGCACACGGTAGGAAGACGCACCTCAGGGGCACATGTGGTGGGGCAACATAGTTCGAGGGTTGGCTATGCGTGCGGCCACCATGCCGGTTCGCGGACGGGCGGTTCGAGGGCTCGAAGGTGGTCGAAACGACTGCTGTCCGGGACGCGTAGTTCGGGGTGATTTGATGGTGCGGTGCTGACTCCCGTGCTGGTTTGGTGCTGACTAAAAGCCCATGTCATCACCCGTCTTCACCTGTCCCGTGCTGACTTGGTGCTGACTACGCTCCGTTGAACTCGGACATCTGGAGTTGATCGGCTCAGAGTCGTTGCGTGGTAGGTGACCGGGCTGAGAGACCGAGCCCGGCCTTGCCGCTCAGCCGCCGTGGGCATGGGCAAGGTGCTGCGCCTGGGTGCGGTGCGCGTGCGGCCCAGCAGATTCTTCGTCTGCTGGTGGTACACGCTCACCATCACCTCTGGCCTGCGGTAAAGGGTGGAATCGTCTGCTGCTGGGCCGAGTTGGTCCGCACCTGGTCCGGATCTTGGTCCGTGATCCGTGGTGCTGGCGTGCGAGTCCTGCGGTACGACACGGCACAGGTCGTATCGACCGTCCAGGGGCGCCCAGCTGATCCAGGACAAGCGCGTAATGCCCAGTGAGCGTGACCGCACCGTCGTGGACGGCGACTTCGGAGATCTGGGGGCTGACCCGGAGCGCGTCGGCGAACACCTCACGTCGCACGGCCTGCCAGATCTCCTCGGCGGAGCGCAGGAAGACCTGGAGCAGGTCGCGGCGGGTGACGATGACGACAAGCCGGTCCTTTTCGTCGACCACCGGGAGTCGTTCGAAGCCGTGTCGCGTCATCAGCCGGGTGGCCTCCGGCAGGGCCGTCTTCACGGGACCGTCACGGCGGGCGCCGGCACCAGCCCGCCGCCGGTGTACGCCCGGACCAGGTACCCCCCGACTGACGGTGAGTCAGGTAAGACCCGTGGACCCGCTCTGAGTGGCCCCTCTGTTTCAGCAGTGTGTGCCGTATCACGCCCTTCAAAGTCGCCCAAGTTGGCTTGGTCACAGCGGAAATGTCCCTTTCGTGTCCATGCTCGACCTGGACAGCGACTCCCGAAGTGGAGCCCGTCGGCATGGGCGCGAAGTTCCAAAGCGGCCCATGCCGCAGCCCTCGTGACGTTCCTCCTTGTTCCCCTGGAAAGGTGCCCATCATGGCCGCTTACCTCTGCCCTCCTGCCGTGATACACGGCGAGCACGCCGTGGAGACCAGCCAGATCGTGGCGGAGGTGCGCGACCGGCACCCGCATGCGGCGTGGGCGCCGCGGATCGACGGCATCGCGGCCAGTACGGGCATCGAGACCCGCGGGTGGATGCTGCCGCTGGAGACCGCCGTCGCGCCCGGCGACGGCAGTGGCCTGCAGGCTGTCGGCATCGGGACCGCCCAAGAGGCGCTGGCACGCGACGGGTTCACCCAGCACGACGTGGACCGCGTGATCGCCGCCCTCGAGGCGATACCCGCGCCGCAGACCGTCCAGGAGCGCACCGCGCCGGCCTGGGAGGCCGTGCAGTCCTACGGGGAGCGTGCGGCGCGCGGGGCTCTGCAGATCGCCGGGCTGGACGCCGCAGACATCGACTGCCTGATCACCAGTCACTCCACCACCCCGGCGCTGCCCGGTCTGGACATAGCCCTGGCCAACAAGCTTGCGCTCCGCAACGACGTGATGCTGCTGCCGGCCACGCAGTGGGCCTGTGTCGCGGGGACCCGCTCCCTGGCCCTGGCGGCTGATCTCGTGGCCGCGGACCCCGATCGGGTGGTCCTGGTCGTGATCGCGGAGGCGCTGAGCACGACCTACCAGCCCGCGGACGACACCCTCGAGTCCCTGATCGTCCGGTTGCTGTTCGCGGACACCGCGGTCGCCGCGGTGGTCACGGGCCGCCCGAGGCGCGAGTCGGTGCTGCGGCTGGACGCGGCCTGGCACCACACCGTGCCGGACACCCAAGACCTGCACTGCCTGGAAACGCGGGCGGACGGCACCCACTTCGTGATGGACCGGCGCGGGCCGCGCGCCGTACAGAAGACGGTCACCGCGATGTGGGAGTGGCTGCGCGTCCGTTACCAGGACGACCCCGACTCCTGGCACCCCGACGTGCTGCTCGCGCACCCCGGCGGGACCCGGGTGCTGGAGTACATGGAGCAGACGATGCCCGACGCATGGCCGTCCGGGCTGCTGGACTACAGCCGGGACAGCTACACGAGCGGCAACCGCGGGGGCGCCGCCGTGTTCGACATCCTGAGGCGGGCGCACGACGCCGGACAGAAGTCGGGCAGTCGCGCCGTCCTGTACGCGGCGGCACCGGGCCTCACCGCCACCGCCCTGGAAGGGGAGTGGCTGTAGTGAGAGCCCGCGCCACCCGTAGCAGCGAACGGGCCGCCCGCATCACCGGTCACGCCACCGGTACCGATGAGGGCGCCGTCCGTACCGTCGGTGGCGCCGGCTGACGCGCACGCCGCCCCTGCCCTCGCCGCGCTCGCGTACGCCCGGCCGTGCCCCGCCCCGCAGCCGCGTCATCTTGCGACTTCCGCCCAGACCACCTTGCCGGTGTCCGTCCACCGCACCCCCCACCGGATGGTGAGTCGGTGCACGATGTGCAGGCCACGCCCGCCGTCGTCGAGGAGGCCGCCCCGGCTCAGACGCGGCCTGCCGTTGCCGGTGTCGCCCACCTCGCACAGCAGGCCGTGACCACCGGCCCTGATCAGTCGTATCGTGATGGGACCGGCGGCAAAGCGCACCGCGTTCGTGACCAGCTCGCTGACCAGCAGCCGCACGTCGTCCTGGGTGTCGCTCCTGGTGTCCCATTGCCGCAGCAGTGCGGAGACGTGCGCGCGGGCACGGGCGGGCGCGTCGTCGCGAGCGGGTAGCCGCCAGGTCGCGGTGTCCCCCTTGCGGTAGCCGATCATGCGCGCGAGCAGCAGGGTCACGTCGTCGCGCTGGCGCACGGGAGCCAGCGCGGAGACGACGTGCCGTGCGGCCTGCTGCAGGGCATCCCAGGGGTGCACCGAGGACACGGCATCCGCCAGCCTGCTGATGCCCTCGTCGATAGGCAGGGCCGGATCCTCCACCAGGCCGTCGGTGTAGAGGGCGAGCAGGGAGCCCGGGGGCGCGTCGAACGTGTGCACGTCGAACGGCTCCCGCAGCGCGAACTCGGCGCCCAGGCCGGGGTGAGGGCGGACCGCGAGCGGGCCTGCGTGCCCGTTCGGAAGCACCAGGACCGGAGGGAGGTGGCCCGCGCTGGAGAGCGCCACGTGGTGGCTGACCGGGTCGTAGAGGGCGATGCAGCAGGTAGAGCCGAGGGCGCTGTAGCCGGCCGCCAGCCCGGACTCCGCGTCGTCCAGCAGCGTCACGGTCTCGTCCAGGTGCTCCAGCACCTCGTCGGGTGCCAGCCCCGCGGACAGCAGCGCGCGGGCCTCCATGCTCAGCTGGCCCATGGTTGCCGCGGCTCCCAGGCCGTGCCCGACGACGTCACCGACCACCAGCGCGGTACGGCCGTCCGGCAGCGGAAAGCTGTTCACCCAGTCGCCGCCGACGCCCGCGCTGTCGGGGGTGGCGGGCTGGTAGACGCTGGCGATCTCAATGGTGTGGCCGCCGGTCCGGGGCAGCAGCCGGCGCTGCAACGCCAGCACCTGCGTGTGTTCGCGCTGGTGTTGACGGGCCAGGTCGACGTGATGGGCGGTCCTGGCCACCAGTTCCTGCAGGTCGAACAACTCGCTGTCCCGGAAGGGGCGGTCCGCCCGCCGCCAGACCTCCGCCACGCCCAGCACGACGGGTGGCGCGCCGTCCAGGACCAGCGGTACGCACGCCACACTCGCCGACCGGTCACCGGGCACCAGGGCACGGATCAATCGCTGACTGCCGAGCAGCCGCTCGACCGCCTCCCGGTCGGGTATGACGATGGGCTGCGGGGCATCGTCCCGCCGTACCGCCTGTGCCAGCAGGCGACTCGCGTCGCTCGGAAGATCGCCGCCCGGAGTCACGTAGCCCTCGGGCCACGCCCGGTCCGGCACCAGGGCTGCCCGCCGTAGCCGGATGCGCCCCTGCGCGTGCTCGGTGACTCCCTCGCCCGTCCACACGGCGAAGTCGAGGTCGACGGCGGCCACGTCTCCCCAAGCCAGCAGGGACTCCGCCAGCGACTGCGCGGTCTCGCCGATGTCCAGCGAGGTGCCGATCGCGGTCTCGGCGGCGTACAGGTGCAGCCTCCTGGCCATGGCGATCACGGAGACGGTCAAGCCCTCCTGAGGCGCTGCGGCGGGCAGGATGCTCAGCGAGACCACCAGCTCCGACCCGTCGGCGCGCCGCAAGCGCTGGATCCGGGCGACATGTGCCTCACCGATTTCCAGGACCTGCCGCAACCGCCGTGTGACCGTCGGTACGTCCCCGGCGGGCAGGAGATCGGCGAAAGGACTCCCGGCCACGGCGTCCAGACCCGCGAACACGGGGGCGTCCAGATTGCAGCGGGTGACTCTCAGATCCCTGTCCAGGTTGACCACGCCGAGAATCTGATCCTGACGGTCGGCTCCCGGGTTGTCGGGTACGCGTTGGCGGGTGGCGCGGTCGCCCTGCGCGTTCGCAGGACCGGCCGCCGCTGCCGCTCCGCCGCGCGGGATGTAGCGCCCGAGGGCACTGCTGACCATGTCAAACGGCGAAGAGGACGAGGGGGAGGGTGTGGAGTCCATGCGGCTCTCTCGCAATCCCCGGCGCGGAGCCGGGGCTGTACTCGGACCCATGCGTCGGGGCACTGAGATCCCTGACCGCACACCTCATTGAATACCACCGGGGGCCGCTTCGCCCACACCAGCGGATCGCGCGGTGAACACTGACCATGAGGGAATGCCGCGGCCGGTGGGGCCGTGCTCACCTTGCCGGGGGCGTCGCCCGCCAGGATGCGACGACCGCCGCAGGACCACCGGGCGCGGGCACCGACGGTGATGGCCGGTCCGAGTTTGCTGTAGAGGCGCGCACAGGAGCAGCATGGTCAGGCCGCCCCACGTTGTGCGGACCTGCCGCCCGCGGGATGCCGGCATTGCGCTCGGCGGGGCGGTAGCCGGACCTCTGACTTGTTGAATCGGACCCAGACGCGCGGACCACTGAGAGCGAGAAGGTGCTTGGTCCTGAAAGTTCGAGGGTTGGCTATGCGTGCGGCCACCATGTCGGTTCGCGGACGGGTGGTTCAGGGGCTCGGTGGTCGAAACGAGTGCTGTGCACCGAGCTGGATCTCGCGTCGGCACTCCCGGCAGTCCGGCAGACCGTCCACGATGTGACCCTCTTCCTGCGCCGTTCGGACGGCCGCCGGTCACGGCAGCCGACCCCGAGGAAGCCCAGGGACGTGTGTCTGGAGGACCAGGGCGAGACGGCAAACTCCCCCGCTTCGCCCGGTGCTGAATCTGTGCCCGGAGGACGCGTCAGGGACCCGGCACCAGCCGGGCCCCTGCTTTTTGTAGTGGGGACAGGATGTGAACCTGCGACCTCTGGGTCATGGGCCGAGCTACCGAGCTGCTCCGCGATCGTCCTCACCGCCGGGCGCCCTCGGCACCTTCCTGGCGGACGCCACCGGACAGGCCCTCGCCCTCGGCGTCCAACGGCTCGCCCAGGTACGGGAACAGGGACGGGAACAGGGACGGGCGCAGGCGTGGGACAGGCATAGGGGGCGCCACGAGTGCCACGGCGTCGCCGGCCTGCGGCTCCGTCAGGGCCGCCGCTGCAGGAGAACGTAGCCGTCCTGGTCCGCGACGGTCCGGTAGCGGCCGTTGTTCCGGGCCTCGGACAGCAGCCTGCGGTCGTCGTCGGGTGAGATCGGCCAGCCCATCGGCTGCGCGTTGTCGTCGATGATCCACTCCGGGTCGGGACGGCTGCCCCCGAGACCGAACACGCTGACCTGGGTCCGGTGGGTGAGCTGCGGGACCAGCCGGTTGGAGGCGGCGACGGTGGTGCCGTCCGGGATGCGGTCCATCAGCCGCCGGGCGGTCGCGAGCCGGGGGTCGGTGTGCCAGGTGGCGGGCTGCGTCAACTGCCACAGCGGGAACTGGGGCAGCAGGAGCACGGTGACGGCCGCGCTCGCCGTCAGCGCGTACCGCACCGGGCCGGGCCGGGTCAGCGCGTCGACGAAGGCGGCGAACAGCACCGGCATCAGGACCGCGCTGTAGTGGTAGCCGGTTCCCCAGTAGGCCTGGTTGTCCGACGCGAAGCGCCACAGGAGCGTCGGCACGCCCGCCCACAGGAGCGGGGAGCGCACGGCCAGGAACCCGGTGACGGACAGCAGGGCCAGCACCGTCAGCGCCTTGGTGTCCGGGGTGACCAGTCCCACCGTGTAGTGGAGGAGCAACTCGCCGACGTCCGGCGTGGCGGACCCCGCGCCGGGCACGCTGGAGGTGTAGGCGAACGTGCCACCGGGGTTGAACGCCGGTATCACGACCAGCATCTCCAGGAAGGACCCGAGCACTCCGGCCAGGAACAGGGCACCCCCCGTCCGGCGGTGGTCGTGATCGCCGGTGCGCGCGATCAGCAGACCCACGACGGCGACGGTCAGCCCGAGATCCTCCTTCACCAGCAGCAGCGGAAGCGCCCACAGGGCAGCGGCACGCGCCCGGCCACGGCCCACCGCCGTCAGGGAGAACGCCAGCAGCGGCACGGCGAAGCACACCTCGTGGAAGTCGAATCCGACCGCCTGTGCGACACCCCAGGAGGCGCCGTGGCCGAGACCGACCACCAGCGCAGCCCGCCGGCCGCGTACCTCCTCGGCCCACCTGGCCAGGGGTATCACCGCCACCGCGAACAAAGCGGCCTGCGCCACCAGCAGGGTCACCGGCGTCGGCCAGACCCGGTACAGCGGTGCCAGCAGGGCCAGCACGGGCGAGAAGTGGTCGCCGAGCAGCGGGAACCCCGGTCCCTTGAGCTCGGCCACCGGCAGATGCCCGTGCGCGTAGGACCGTACCGCCTGCTCGAAGATCCCCAGGTCGTAACCGGTGGT
The DNA here is from genome assembly GCF_044757755.1 of Streptomyces sp. NPDC091209. Classification (NCBI taxonomy): domain Bacteria; kingdom Bacillati; phylum Actinomycetota; class Actinomycetes; order Kitasatosporales; family Streptomycetaceae; genus Streptomyces; species Streptomyces sp. NPDC091209. The sequence goes on from NZ_JBIVVR010000005.1 coordinate 469,001, forward strand.
CAACATCCGCTGGTGCAGCCGCACGGACAGCGCCGTGTACGTCACGAAGCACACCAGGGCGAGAGTCAGCGCCGTCGCCCAGCCGGGGGCACCCTGCGACGGCCGCGCCGTTCCGGCGACGGGCCCGGCCGCGTCGTCGCGGGACGGGCGGGACGGGCGAGACAGACGGGATGGGGCGAGGAGCGCGGGCAGGCGGGTCGGCATGTCGGGGCCTTTCGTCCGGCGGATCACCGGTACGGCGCTCGCCGCGTGGGTGGGGCCGGCACGGCGAGCGCCCTTCCCGGGCCAGGACACCGTGCCGGAGAGCCGCTGACCGGGCCCTGACCGAACCTGACGAAGCGGTCAGGGAGCCGCCGGAAGCCTGTGCAAGGCTGGCGGGATGAGGATTCTGGTGGTGGAGGACGAGCGCGAACTGGCGGAGACGCTGCGCCTCGGGCTGACGGCCGAGGGCTATCGCGTGGACGTGGCCCATGACGGCCGCGAGGGCCTGTGGAAAGCCCGCACCGGTGACTACGCGGCCGTCGTGCTCGACCTGATGCTGCCGCTGCTCAACGGCTACCGGGTCTGCGCGGAGCTGCGCCGCGAGGGCATCACCACCCCCGTGCTGGTGCTCACCGCGAAGGACGGCGACTGGGACCAGGCCGAGGCCCTCGACACCGGCGCCGACGACTACGTCACCAAGCCGTTCACCTACCTGGTCCTGGTCGCACGGCTGCGCGCGCTCATGCGCCGGGCGCGGGGAGCGGCCTCCCCGCTGTTGGCGGTGGGCGACCTGGTGCTGGACGTGGCGGCCAGAACCTGCCTCAGGTCGGGCGCCGCCGTACCGCTCACGCCCCGGGAGTTCGGAGTCGCCGAGGTGCTCGCGCGGCGGCCGGGCGAAGCGGTCACGAAGTCGGAGATCCTGCACCACGCCTGGCCGGACGAGGCCGAGGACCTCAACCTGGTGGAGGTCCGGGTCAGCGCCCTGCGGCGGAAGATCGACACGGCCTTCGGACGGCAGTCCCTCCTGACGGTGCGCGGGGTGGGCTACCGGTTGGTCGACGACCGCGGAGAGACGAGGGAAGGCCTCGTTCAGGAGCCCCCGGTCGGGCGGAACTCCGGTGACTGACGTCCCGAACGGGCGGGATCCGAGCGGGCGCCGCACCCTGGTACACACGTTCCCGCCCGGCACGCTCCACCGGCTTCAGCGCGCCCGCCTACTCCCACGCTCGGTACGGCTTCTCCGCTCGCTGCGGGTTCTCCCACGCTCGGTACGGGCGCGTTCCGCGCTCGCCGCCGCCTTCGCCGCGGCCGTGCTCTTCACCGCCGGGGCCCTGCTGATGCGGCATCAGCTGTACGACGAGCGGCTGCGGGCCACCTCGTCGGTGGCCCAGGAGCAGGTCGACACCCTTCTCAGCGCCACCGCCGACTCATCCATCGGCGGCCCCTGGGGAGCGCCGTACGAAATCGTCGCCGACGACGGCGTGCTCCTGGCGTCCAGTCCCGAGCTGACGCCGTACGAAAAGGACGGCCACCCGTTCCTCCCGGGCCCGGGCCGGGGCGGGAGCCTGCCCCTGTACACCAGACGCCGGTTCACGTTCCCCGCCGTGGCCGAGCCGGCGGCCCGCTCGCTGTCCGGACAGACCCTGACCACCGTCGAGGGGACGGTGCCCGCCTCCTACCTGCCCGGCGAGACGCAGGGGCGCGGGGTGGCCGCCGACGCCCGGGTCCGGGTGTACGTCCTGATCGTCCCGGACGATGCCGAGCGGGCGGTCGGCGAACTCGACGGGGAACTCGTCGTGGCCGTTCCCCTCGCGACCGCGCTGGTGGCCGGGGTTGCGTGGCTGGCCACGCGGCGGGCACTGCGGCCGGTCGAGGCGATCAGGGCGCGTACCGCCTCGGTGACCGCGACGGACCCCCGCGAACGGGTGGAGGTACCCGACACCGCCGACGAGGTGGCGGAACTGGCACTGACCATCAACGCCACCCTGCAGCGACTGGAGGAGGCGGCCACGGTACAGCGCCGGTTCGTGGCGGACGCCGCGCACGAACTGCGCAGCCCGCTCGCCACCCTGCTCGCGGGGCTGGAGGTGGCCGCCGCCTACCCCGACCGGGCCGACTGGCCCGCCGTGGCGTCCGCGGCCGGCCGGCAGGCGCGGCGGCTGAGCGGTCTGACGGAGGAACTGCTCCTGCTGGCCCGGCTGGACGCAGGCGCTCCGCCGGCCCCCGCCGCACCGGTCGACCTGGCGGCACTGGCGGGCCGGCTCGTCGAGGAGTGCGCGGAACGCGCCGGGGGTTCCCCGACGGTGGATCTCCTCGTCGCCGCGCAGGATGCCCCGACGACGGTGTTCGCGGCACCCGGTGACCTCGAACGGATCCTCCGGAACCTGCTCGACAACGCCCTGCGCCACGCCGTCGACCGCGTGCTGCTGACCCTGGCCCGGGACTCGGCCGCACCCGGGTCGGTGCTGTGCACCGTGCGCGACGACGGGGCCGGCGTCTCGGAAGCCGACAGCGAACGGATATTTGAGCGGTTCACCCGCCTGGACGAGTCCCGCGCCCGTACGGACGGCGGCACCGGCCTCGGTCTCGCCATAGCCCGCGACCTGGCGGCCCGGCACGGCGGCCTGCTCGTGCTGGCGGTGCAGCCGAAGGGTTCGGGGGCGTGCTTCGTCCTCCGCCTGCCCGCGGGAGACCCGATGTCGATACGGCCCCGCCCCTGAGGGGCAGCGTCGACGGCATCTGCCAGTCTCTTCTTTTTAGAAGCTGTCGTGGGCGTAGGGCCCCACAGCCGCCTGGGCGAGTTTGAGCGCGGCAAGGCGCTCTGCCGGGTCCTGTCAACCAGCTTCGGCAGCCATGGAGTTGAAGGTCTCCCGCATGAGCAGGTCGGTGGCGCCGGGCTGTTCGACCAGGCTGTCGAAGAGGTCGGCGAGCAGCCAGAGCACGAAGTTGTGTACCAGGGCTTCCTTCGGTGGGATCGTCCCGAACTGGTCGCGCCAGGCCACGGTGTCCAAGCCCATGGTCGCGGCCATGAGGACGCCGGTGGCCATCGGTACCTGGGCGGGGTCGGCCAGTTCGAAGCCGGGCAGCTTGCGCATCACGGCCGGGATCAGATCACTGAGCGGATCGAGGCGGTCCTCCTCCGGGCCGTCCTGCCGGCCGATGATGTGCGCGGTCAGCACGCCCACCAGGAAGACCGTGCCCCGGGACACTTCCTCCCGGCCGTAGGTGTCCATCGCGGTCTGGACACGCTCCTGCGCTTGCCGACGTTCCTTCTCTGACGTGCGCTTTTCTGTGATCCGGTACGAGTCCCATGCTGCGCGGACCGCCTCGTCCACGACTACACCGTCGCTGGTCATGCGCTGACCGTAGCGAGTTGACGGACTGGGGCGCCGGTACTCGCACGAACCGCCGGCGCGGCCCCGGCGCGGCTCGCCGTGTTCCGGCCAGACCGCTGGTCGGAGGACTCTGGCGACCGGAATGACCTGCTGCGACCCCGAACTGTCCTTCAGGGCGGGGGCGTTGGCGTAGCCGAGTCGAGGGACGGCCTCGCGATATCGAGGGCAGAATATGGAACGCCAGTACGGAAACAGAGTTCTCCTGCTGCGGGGCTGAAGTCGCCGGGAAGCGCCGTTGTCGGTGGGCTCTGCCAGGGTGTGCGTCGTGGATGAACCGGTGGAGCGTGTCGACGGTCGAGATCGCGTGCTGGGGGTGGTGGTCAGCCGCCGACAGGCCATCCGGGAGGGTTGGCTGCACCGGGTCGCCGTGACGGTGTGTCGTGATGAGCGTGGGCGGATCCTCGTCCACCGGCGGTCGGAGCAGCTGTCGCGCTTCCCCGGGCTCTACGAGGTCGTGGTCGGTGGCGCCGTGGGTGTCGGTGAGTCCTATGAACAGGCCGCCGCGCGGGAGCTGGCCGAAGAGCTGGGTATTCGCGTGCTGCCGCGCCTGCTGTTCACGTTCCTCAACCGCAGCGGTTTGAGCCCTCACTGGCTCGGCGTGCACGAAGCCGTGATGCCGGACGTCGTGGCCGCCGATCCTGATGAGGTCGCCTGGCACGGCTGGCTGACCGAGCCGGAGCTGCGGTCGGCCCTGCTGGAGTGGCGCTTCACCCCCGACAGCCACGAAGCCTTCAGCCGGTATCTCGCGTTCCGGACCGCGCGGTCCTGACTTGCCCGCCGCGCGGGCTTGGACGCCCGCCTGCAGCCAACGCGCCTTGTGAGAGCGACCCTTGTAGATCAGTCATGCACCCAGACAAACGGCAGGCCCGGCCCGGGAGTCGGTGATCTTCGGAGCTGGCGACAACTTGCTTGCAATAAGCGCGGTCCACGCCAAGAACGATGCGAATTCGACGACAGTCGTCGCGCCCAGCGGTCCTGGAATCCCCTGGTCAGGGTGCTGGGTTGACGACAACTCGCTCGATCCTTCGCTCCGGCGATGCCGGTGTCTTCGAACAGCTCGCGGGCGGCACCGGTGGGCAAGGGCTCGCCGTGGTCGAGCTTCCCGGAAGGCGTGTGTGTTCATGTACAACGGCTGCCGGGCATCACGCCGCCATCTCACCGTGGCCTCGACCGCACCCGAACGGTCTGCCTCCCAACGGTGGAGTCATGGCCGGGTGCGCCCACGACTCCAGCCAGGTGTCGTCGAGTGTGGGTCGGCGTGCTCAGGCGCCGCCCCGCTCGCGGGGGATCTTCTGACCGGCCTCGATCGCCACCGGCAGTCGGTTCTCCGTCGGCGGCAGTGGGCAGGTGGCCAGGTCCGTGTAGGCGCAGGGCAGGTTCGTCGCACGGTTGAAGTCCAGGACGACCGTGCCGTCGGCGGCGGGCGCCTCGACGGTGAGGACGCGGTTGGCGGCGTAGGTGGTGACCCCGGACGTCGCGTCGGTGAACAGCACCGTCAGCCCGCCCGGGGTGCGTCCGGGGAACGCGGTCAGTGCGAGGGGACGCCCGTCCAGTTCGAACTCGATCCGGCCCGGTGCGTCGTACACATGCTCCAGGCCCTCCACCGCGGCCCCCACCGTGGTCGGTCGCGGCTCGTCGAAAGCGACGTAACGGCCTGTCAAGGCCCAGCGCGGGTCCGGGGCGTAGGCGGGTGTCCCCGCGAAGGCCGTGCGGAGCGGCGCGTCCGGATGCCGGGGACGTACGATGTCCCTTCCGCCGCGCTTGGCCACCTCGATGTCGGCGTTCCCCCAGACCGCGTTGACGCCACCGCGCTCGGGGAGCACTCCGAAGTGGTGCTCCCCACGCACCGGGATCCCCTCCACGACCAACTCCTCGCCTTCGTCGACGAGCACGGTGACCCCATCGGCGTCGGTCGACCAGGTGCCCGGGGCGTCCGGGAAGCGCTGCGGCCGGTCGTCGAGCCAGTGCAGGCCGGTGATCGCGAGGAACCCGTGCGGGTCGGCGAGCCGTTCCTCCTGTGCGCGGTACCAGTTCAACCAGTCCTGGGTGAAGGTCTGGAGGTCGGTCGTCGTGACCTGAGTGGTCATCAGTACTCCTTCGTCTAAAGAGGTCTGTCTCCACACCGGTGTGCGGGGTCTTCTGTCCAGGCGTGCGCCGGGCGGTCCCTCACCCGGCCAGTTCGCCGAGGAGCGCCCAGGTGCGCCGCCGGTCCGCTTCTCCCGCGATCTCCGTGCCCGAGAAGACCACCTCCGTCGCCCCGGCGTCCCGGTAGCGCCGGACCTCGGCGGCGATCGTCTTCTCGTCGCCGATCACGGCCACGTCGGCCGCCCGTCGACCGCCGGAGAGTTCGATGACCCGCGCGTAGGACGGGATCCGTTCGTAGAACGCGAGCTGTTCGGTGGCCTTCTCTCGTACGGAGTCGACGTCGTCCGTGACGGCGCCGTACACGAGGGCCACGATCCGCGGCGCGGGACGGCCCGCGGCCTTCGCCGCACGGGTCGCGGCCGGAACGATGTGCTTCTCCAGGGCGCTCGGGCCCGCGAGATAGGGCAGGATCCCGTCCGCCAGTTCACCGCTGACACGCAGGGCCTGCGGCCCCATCGCGGCGACCAGCACGGGGACACCGTTCTCGGCGCCCGGTACGCGCGCCGAGATCGGCGTGGCCGCGGTGAGCAACTCGCCGTGGAAGTCGGCCGTACCGGTCTCGGTCAACTGCCGTAGAGCGATGAGGAATTCACGGAGGCGGGCGATGGGCCGTTCGAAGGGCAGCCCGAAGCCTCCCTCGGTCAGGAGCTTGGTGCCCAGGGCCAGCCCGAGGTGGTAGCGGCCGTGTGTGGCCGCCTGGGCGGTCTGGGCCTGGCTGGACACGTGCAGGGGGTGCCGGCCGAAGACGGGGATCGCGGAGGTCCCCACATGCAGTTCCGGGACTTCGCGTCCGACGATCGCCGCGAGTTGGGGTGAGTCGGCGCCGAAAGTCTGCCCGAACCACGCCGACCGCAGGCCGGCCGCCGCGGCCTCGTGGGCCAGCAGCACAGAGGCGTCGACCTGGTTCTGCGCGCCTGACGTGTTGAGCGCCACTCCTACAGTCATGTCAGTGAGAACGGCCGACTCCCGATCGGCCATTCCAGTCTCTGTGTGACAGCTTCTTGTCATTCGTGTGTACCGGGACGGCTCTCAGGCCGGACCCGCCCGGCGTGCCTCCCCGCGGGCCGCCATCCGGCCAAATCCCGCCGTCCTCCCTCGAAGCACGGGTGGATGGCGGGTTCGGTCAGCCAGCCGGCTCAGCCTCCGCAGCCACTGACCGAGAAGGAGGACACCGCGTTGTCGTAGAGGAACAGAAGTTCCTGCTTCGCGCCCGCCGGGATGCTGAAGCAGTAGCCGTCGTAGTCGGCATTGGTCCAGACGCAGACTTGATCGCCGCTGCGGTTCCACACCGAGCCGGCCCGATCGTTCCACGCCCAACCGATGCTCGGGGTGTCCACCGGATAGAGCTGCACCATGTCCCCGGTGTTGTTGTGGCCGTCGAAGAGGCAGATCATGCCTTGCATACAGGCGTCTTGGGGGGCAGCCGACGCGGTTCCCGGAGCCGTCAGTAAGGCGGTGGAGGCGATGGCTGCCGCTACCACAGCGGTTTTGACTGTCAGTTTCATGAGCCTCCTTTTCCGTTGTCGCTCGTGGAAGCGCGGTCATGGTCGCCGCGTCCAGCTGTCGCTTCTCGAGGGCGTCCGGTCGTCAGACGGTCCCGAACGCCGAAGTCACCGAGCGGGCAGGTCGAACCCGAGGGCGGTCAGGGCTTCCTCGGCGGCCTGCTGGTCCTGCTCGTAGCTGCCGCCGGAGATCCCGAGACCTCCGACGCACCGGCCGTTCTCGATGATCGGGTAGCCGCCGCCGACCGCCATCAGACGGGGGTGGCCGGCCAGTGGCGCGATCCGCGGGTTGGCCAGGTAGCCATTCCATTCGTGCGTCGAGGTACGGAAGGAAGCCGCGGTCCAGGCCTTGTCGAGGGCGACCTCGGCGGTCAGGAAGGGCGCTTCGTCGGCACGGTCGAACGCCTTCAGATGCCCACCCGGGTCGGTGACGGCGACGGCCGCCGTGAAGCCGATCCGGGCGGCGGCCGTGTGCACGGCCGCGATGAGGGCACCGGCGGCGGCCCGAGTGATCGAGGAGGCGGGGGACGACTTCTGGAGCGTGTCGGTACTCATGAAGGATTTCCTTTGCTGCAGTACCGTGCGGGTGGAGCCGTGACCTGCGAGAGCGTCAGGGCCGGGTCACCGCAGCGGTGAGGCGGGGGTGGGGGTGACGCGGGTGACCACGGACTTCTCGGGGATCAGCAGGCCGTGGACGACCGGCCCGATCTCGTTCTTCCAGCGGGCGTGCTGGTAGACCGCCGCGTACAGCGCCTCACCCCGGGCCTCGTCCTCGAACCGGCGTATCCACACGTAGCCGTCCGGATCCTGGTCGTCGACGAAGGAAGCGGTCACGTCCATGCCCAGCGAGGCCTGGAACGGGATGACCACGTCCTCCATACAGCGGACCCACTCCTCACGGCGTCCGGGCTGGGCCTGGTAGCGGCGTATCTCGTAGTACATGGCGCTCCTCCAACATGGTTACCGAAGTGGTCAGTTGGCGACGGTGAGGACGAGCTTGCCGCGGGTGCGGCCGCCCTCGCCGCGGGCGTGGGCCGCGCCGGCCTGCTCGAGCGGGAAGGTCTCCTCCACCTCGACGGTGACCACCCCGGCGTCGATCAGCCCGGCGATCGTCGTCAGGGCGGCGCCGTCCGGCTCGACCAGGAACGGGGTGACCCTCACGCCGGCCGCCTCGGCGGCCCGGGCCAGCTCGGGGGAGACGCCGGCCGGGACCGCGACCAGCAGACCGCCGGGGAGCAGGACCTCGAGCGCGCGGGTGCTGGTCCGGTCGTGGTCATCACCCACCAGGTCGATCACGACGTCGACGTCCTTGGCGGCTTCCTCGAACCGGGTGGTGGTGTAGTCGATGGCCTCGTCCGCGCCGAGCTCCTTGAGCCAGGGATGGCGGGCGGCGCCGGCGGTGGCGATCACGTGGGCGCCCAGGTGCCGGGCGAACTGGACCGCGAAGTGGCCGACCCCGCCGGCGGCGGCGGTGACCAGGACACGCTGGCCGGACTGCACGTGGGCGGTGTCGACCACGGCCTGCCAGGCGGTCAGAGCCGCCAGCGGCACGGCGGCGGCGTGCACGTGGTCGACGGCAGCGGGCTTACGTGCCCACTGCCGGGCCGGCGCGGTCACGTACTCGGCATAGGCGCTCGCGACGCGCGGGAACCACGGCATCCCGTAGACCTCGTCACCGGGCTTCAGGGTGGTCACACCGAAGCCGACCTCCTCCACCACCCCGGACACGTCCCAGCCAAGGGTGAACGGCGGCTCGCCCAGCAGGCCGGCCATGCCGGTGCCGCCGCGGGTCTTCCAGTCCACCGGGTTGACGCCGGCGGCGTGCACCCGCACCAGCACTTCGGTGGGCAGCGGCACCGGGCGCGGCACCTGCTGGACCCGCAGCACCTCCGGACCGCCGAAACCGTCCTGGACCACCGCGCGCATCGTCTGTGCGGACATGCTTCATCTCCTGAAATAGCGCTCTGCGAAAGGCCGTTGGCGGCCTTCTTGCCGTCGACGACGCTATCCCCGGAGATATAGTTACCTTCAAGGTCTATTACTTCCCATCGGGAAGTAACCTGGTGAGGAGAGGCATGACAACCACCTGCCCGACGGGCCAGCACTCGCACCACGACGTCTACGCCGCCCAGTGCCCCTGCCGCGCCCTGCTCGACCTGCTGGCCAACAAGTGGTCCGCGCTGGCCATCGGCGCCCTCGAAGAGGGGCCGCAGCGGTTCGGAGAGCTCCAGCGCAGGCTCCAGGGCGTCAGCCCCAAGGTGCTGACCCAGACGCTGCGCCGCCTGGAGGACTTCGGCGTCCTCGACCGCACGGTCTACCCGGCCGTCCCGCTGCATGTCGAGTACTCCCTCACCGGCCTCGGCCGGAGCGCCGCCGTCCCGCTCAACCACCTGCGCAGCTGGGTCGAGGCCAACATCGACCACGTCTCCCGGCCCGCGTCGGTCGCGTCGTAGCACGGCACACAGTCCGCTGCCACGGTCGCCAAGGCGACGCGCCGTCAGCGGGGCGCTGAGGGGGTCCTTTTGGAACGGGATACCGAGGGGCATCCGGGCTGACCGCTCCGCGATGCGATGGCCACTCTCAACACGCCGACCTGACAGGGAAGGTGAGGGTGCCGTCCAGGTCGAACCCGACGGCGTGGCCGGCGGGACCGTCGGGCGTGGGAGCGATGACGGGACGGATCACACGGTCCTCCAGGTCGGGCGGTCCCTCCCGCATCCTCACAGTCGGGATCCTGCGGTCGTCGGGGAAGTCGGTCGCTGACGGGCCCACAAGTACTCCAGCCGGGCATCCCGTGCTGGTCAAGGAAGTTCTGGAAAGCGGTCGGCGGCCGGGGCCGGGGTGCTTCGTCGTTCGACGGCAGGCCGCCGACGTTCCAGGGCAGTCGGCTTCGTGACGCGAATGCACCGTTGACACCTTCCGCCCCACGTGTTTGCATCCCGCCATGCCGTTGTCGCAACCGCTTACCCGCCGCCGCGCCGTGGACCTTGTCCGGGTGGCCGCCGCGCTGTGTCGGACGACCGGCTGATCACGCAGCTCCTCGCATATCTGTCAACAACTGTGCTGTAAAAGCCAGTTGAGTAAGTGTCGGCCCCATCCACGGATGCCCGCGCCCCGCACGTGCCGACGCCTCTCGTTCTTCCCCCATCATGACGAGGACCCGCCATGCCTTCACCCACCCCCGCCGGTCACCGCTACGAATCCGAGTACGACCGCCGCAGACTGCGCCAGTGGCTCGCCGGTGAGGCCAGGGCCGACGGGGTCACCCGCCGTCGGCTGCTCACCCTGCTCGCCGCGACCGCCGCCGGGACCGCACTCGGCGGCACGCGGGCTGCCCACGCCACCGACAGGCCGATCGTCAAGCCTCTGCCGCCCGAGTGGTTCATCGAGCGCGGCACCAACGCCGAGACCCGCTGGGAGGCGCTGCGCGGAACCGGCCACCACACCCCCAACGAGTTGTTCTTCGTGCGCAACCACACGGCCACGCCCGTGCTGGATGCCGACGACTGGCGGCTGCGGCTGTGGGGGAGCGGGCTGCGTGGCACCCCCGGTGAGGACCGGCCGGTGGAGTTCGGGTACGACGATCTGCGGGCGCTGCCGGCCGTCACCCGTACCGCCTTCGTCGAATGCACCGGAAACGGGCGCTCCTACTACACGACACAGCAGGGCGAGACGGTCGCCGGCACCCCGTGGACACTCGGGGCGATCGGCGTCGCACGCTGGCGGGGGGTGCGCCTGTCCGACGTGCTGCGCAGGGCCGGCCTGTCCCCCTACGCCGTGGACGTGCAGCCGCGCGGCCTGGACGCCGATTACGTCAGCGGCGGCGAGAGCCTGGGCCGGGTACGCCGTCCGCTGCCGCTGGCCAAGGCCCTGGATGACGTACTGCTCGCGTACGAGATGAACGGCGAGCGGCTTCCGTACGATCACGGTCATCCGGTGCGGGTGTTGGTGCCCTCCTGGGTGGGGATCGCGTCGATCAAGTGGGTCGGCGACATCGAGGTGTCCGCGCAGCCGCTCTACTCGCCCTGGAACACCACCTTCTACCGGCTGTTCGGCCCCGCCTACCCGGAGGGCGGCAGCGCGCCGCTCACCCGGCAGACCACGAAGAGCGCCTTCGAGCTGGCGAGCGGGGCCACGTTCACGGCGGGCCACAGGCATGTACTGCACGGGCGGTCGTGGTCGGGCGCGGGCGCCGTCGCCCGGGTCGACGTCAGCACCGACGGCGGTGCCCACTGGCGGCCGGCCCGGCTGCACGACCGGCCCCGCGCCGGCACCTGGACCCGCTGGTCCCTCGGTTGGCAGCCCGACACACCCGGCCCCTCCCATCTGCTGGCCCGCGCCACGGACACGGCCGGCCGGACTCAGCCCGACATCGCCGTGCCGAATACACAGGGGTACCTGTTCGACGCGGTGGTGCGACATCCGGTGAGCGTGGTCTGACAGACGGCATCCCCGGATTTCCCGGTCCTGGTTCTGTGCTGACTTCGGAGAGGTGATGGCGGTGGAACCGCAGGTCGTAGCTCTGATCGGAGGAGCTGTCGTACCACTCGATGGTGGTGCCGACGAGGCTCGCGGCGACGATGCGCTTGAGGCCGGCGGGGGTAGGTGGGGCAGCGGTGGTTCCGGAGGCCATGTGCGCCACTTCCTCGTGTGCGGTGGGGACGGGTACGTGTCGGCGCACCGCAGGAACGCAGAGGTCGGAGGCGTAGGTGGTGGGGCACCAGTTCAGGGCTCGGCTGTGCGTGCAGCCACCATGTCGGCTCGCCGGAGGGCTGCTGGCTGCTCAGCCGTGAGGCATTCGGTGTGGTGTCCGTTGGTCGGTCACGATCTGCGGATCGTGGTCAAGTCGTTGCCGCCTTCTCGAATGCCGTTGTGGCAACACTTTCAGCGGTTCCGGCAATCCGGGTCGGCAGTTCCGGCTTGTCCCTGACGAGTTCTTCGACGAGATCGCCCGGCCCGCCCCAGCCGAGCGGACACGAAGGAGCGGCGTCCTGTACGGACGGCGTGGGGGCCGGAGCGTCACCGCCCCGGCCCCTGTCGCTTCCGCCCGCTCTACGGCTCGGTGCCCCAGACGAGGGTGCCCGACACGTACACGGTCACCTTCGCGGCATCCGCGTAGGCGGTGTTGGCGCCCCGGCTGTAGTCGTTCGACTCGTCGAAGTTCGACCAGTCCGACTTGGCCATGCGCAGCTGCAGATCACCGCTGTCCGCACCGGCCGCCAGCGAACCGGAGTTGAAGCCCACCTCCAGGTAGTGGTCCGCGCCCGTGCGGCTCGGGGAAACGCCGCTCACCGAGGTCTTCACCGTGGAGCAGCCGAGCTGCGCCCAGTCGCAGAAGGTCTGGTAGCCGGCGGAGGAGGACTCCCCGGTGAACCAGTAGCGGATGGTCACCTTGGACAGGTCGACCGCGCCGGAACCTCCGTTGACCAGCTTGAGACCGGGCTTGACCTGGTTGTCACCGGTGGAGGAGTCGTTGTTCTTGTACTGCGCCTTGAGACCCGTCGAGCCGCCTCCGCCGGTCGATGCCTTGGTGGTGGCGGACACCTCCGTGGACGAGGCCGAGACGTTGCCCGCCGCGTCCTTGGCCTTGACGGTGTACTTGTACGTGGTGGAGGCGGCGAGCCCGCTGTCGGTGAAGGACGTGGCGGTGGCGCTGCCGATCTTGGTGCCGTCGCGGTAGACGTCGTATCCCGTGACGGCGGTGTCGTCGGTGGACGCGCTCCAGCTCAAGGAGACGCTGTTGCTCGTCGTGGAGCTGACCGCGAGGCCGCCGGGAACGGTGGGGGCCTGCGTGTCACCGCCACCGCCACCCGATCCGCTCAGCGGCGGGTTGGCGTTGGCGAGTAGTTGGCGGAACTGGGCGGAGAACCAGTGCCCGGCGAGCGGGGAGTTGGGCAGTGCTCCGGTGAGGTTGTTCCCGTTGCGCCCGTTCCCGGTGTAGGTGGGGTCGCACATCTGGTCGAAGCCCTTGCCCTCGTCGTTGGCCACGGCCTGGCTGGCCCCGTCGGACTCGCCCGGCGGCTTGGCCCACACGTAGGCGTCGATTCCGGTGTCGGGTGCGGTCGCCGGGCGCTCGCCGAGCCCCGCCCCGCTCTGGTTGCACCAGTTTCCGGCGTGGATACGCCGGTCGATGCGACCGCCGTCGACGTAGGCGTCGACGCTGGTCGTCGGGCCGGGACCGGTCGGCCGGGCCGAACCGCCCCAGCCATTGCGCGAGGTGTCGATGAGCATGCCGATGCCGGCGTCGAAACCCTGGGCGACGAGCGCGGTGCGCAGGCCCTGCGCGTACGAGCTCTCGTCGTCGTACTGGTTCCAGTCGATCCACTTCGACTGGCGCACCGTCTGGCCGTTGACCGTGTCCGTCACCTTCACGTACGGCTCTTTGGTGGCGGAGTAGTTCGCGGTGTTCACGATGAAGCCCGTCACGTCGTTCACGGTGGCGCCGTTGGTGGTGGCGGCCTTCTTGAACTCCTGGGCCGCCGGCGTGAGGTTGCTGTCCCAGCCGAGCCAGCCGTGGTGGCCCGCGTCGATGTAGTTGTAGGCGTTGGGCAGAGCGCCGAGCTTGTGGAGGGCGTAACCGACGCCCTTCTCGTAGTTGCCGTTCGCCTTCATGGTGGCGCACTGGGTGGTGGAACCGGCGGTGCCGCCCGCGTTGGTCACGAGGTTGGGCAGCGAGTCGGGCTCGATGAGGTTGACGATCCGCAGGCTCGCGTAGGCCGGGTCGGCGAGGATCGCCGCGATCGGGTCGATGTAACTGCTCTGGTAGGTGGCCAGGTCGTCGGGACCGAGTTCACCGTTGGAGGCGAGCGCGGCGCAGTCCCGGCCCGGCAGGTCGTAGATGACCAACTGGACGAGGTTGGCGCCCTGGGCCTTGGCCGCGTCGAGGTGCGCCTTCAGACCACGGGCGTCGGCGGTGCCCTGGATCGCGGCCATCCGGTCGAGCCAGACGAAGGTGGGCTGGTTGGAGACGGCCGAACCGCCCGGCTCGGCCGCGGCCTTGGCCGACCAGTCGGGATTCACGTAGGCCTTCGCGCCGACGTAGGGATTGTCGAGTTTGGCGGCCGCGGTCGCGGTGGTCGGAAGGGCGGCGACGGACAGGGCTCCGAGAAGGGCACCGACGGCCAGAACGGCGGTCCGCTTCGGTCCGTTTCGGCGCACGGTGGAGTCGGGTCTACGGGAAGGCATCGGCCATCTCCTGGGGAGAGCAGGCGGGTACGGTCGGCGTGCGGGGTCGCCGGCGGCCCCCGGTGTGCCGCGGCTCGGGCACACCGGACGGAACTCCGCCGGACGGGCGTTGCGTTCAGGCATGACGAAGGTGCGACCGTGTGCGTCGCGCAAGCTGGAGCTGGAGGGCCGCCGAACATGAGCGCCGCGGCGTCGTCCGGACGTGCGCCCGGCGTTGTCGCTGCCGCGCTGGACGGTGCCCGGTCACTGCTGTGACAGCGGGGACATGGGGGTGAGGGTGGGAGCGCTCCCAAGGTGCGGCGTTCGGACTGTGGATGTCAACACCTGTGCCAAAGATGGGTTGCTGACGCTTCGTCATCCATCGATCCCGCCGCGTGGCTCGCTCGCGGGCCGTCCGTGCGCGCGCCAGGTCGCCGCGGCGCGCAGGCGCGGGAGACCCGGGAGGCGTCCGGCGGGGAATCCGGAAGGCGGGGCGTGACCTCCATGGCCGCGGTGGCGCGGGTGCGGCTTGAACGGCGTGTACCCACGGTCGACAACCCCGCGGAGGGACACGATCGCCGCGCGAGGTATTGACGCGAACACGCTTAGTGGCTTCCATGTGCGCAGTCCGGCTTCGACGAGCCGGCCGTCGGGAGCGGGACACTCCTGCCGGTCCGCGGGAGCCGCCATGCCGGACGCCCATCCGCCTGCCCGCCCGGAGACGCGCGCCCAAGAATGGGAGCGCTCCCACCCGGAGAGGACCCCCACCATGCGTCACCCACCCTCATCCCGCGTCCGGCGCACCCTGGTCGCGCTCCTCACCGCGGCCCTCGCGGCTCTCGTCCCGTTCACGGTGGCAGTTCCCGCGCAGGCCGCCGTCGCCCCCTCGTCCCCGTCGCCCGCGGCAGCCGTGTCCGGCGCCGGATACTGGCACACCGAGGGCCGCCGGATCCTCGACGCGCAGAACCAGCCGGTGCGCATGGCAGGCGTCAACTGGTTCGGGTTCGAGACGTCCAACTACGTTGCGCACGGCCTCTGGTCACGTGACTACAAGTCGATGGTCGACCAGATGAAGACCCTGGGCTACAACACCATCCGCCTGCCCTACAGCGACGACATCTTCAAGGGCACCCAGCCCAACGGCATCAGCTACGCCAACGGTCTGAACTCCGACCTGCAAGGTCTCAACTCGCTCCAGGTGATGGACAAGATCGTCGACTACGCGGGCTCGATCGGTCTCAAGGTCGTCCTCGACCGTCATCGGCCCGACTCCTCGGCCCAGTCGGCGCTCTGGTACACCTCCGCCGTCCCCGAGACGACGTGGATCGCCGACCTCAAGGCCCTGGCGACGCGCTACCAGGGCAACACCGCCGTGATCGGGATCGACCTGCACAACGAGCCGCATGACCCCGCCTGTTGGGGATGCGGCGACACGAGCACCGACTGGCGGCTCGCGGCGGAACGGGCCGGCAACGCGGTCCTGTCCGTCAACCCGAGTCTGCTGATCTTCGTCGAGGGCGTCCAGACGGTGAACGGTCAGGGCGACTGGTGGGGCGGCAATCTCGCCGGAGTCGCCACCGCGCCGGTGCGGCTCAGTGTCGCCGACCGCCTGGTCTACTCGGCCCACGACTACGCCACCAGCGTCGCGCAGCAACCGTGGTTCAGCGACCCGTCGTTCCCGGCGAACATGCCGGCCGTCTGGGACAAGTACTGGGGCTACATCTTCAAACAGAACATCGCCCCCGTCTGGCTCGGCGAGTTCGGCACCACCTTGCAGTCCACGGTCGACCAGAAGTGGCTCGCGGCGCTCGTCGACTATCTGCGCCCCACGAACACCTACGGGGCCGACAGCTTCAACTGGACCTTCTGGTCGTGGAATCCGAACTCCGGCGACACGGGAGGCATCCTCAAGGACGACTGGCAGACCGTGGACACCGTGAAGGACGGCTACCTGGCATCCATCAAGGCCCCGGGCTTCACCGGAGGCGGGGGCGGCGGGGGAGGCGGAGATACGACCGCGCCCTCGACGCCGACCGGACTGGCCGTGAGCGGGACCACCGCGTCGAGTGTGTCCCTGTCCTGGACAGCCTCCACCGACGACACAGGTGTGACCGGATACGACGTCTACCGTGGCACCGCCAAGGCCGGTGAGGCCACCGGCACGTCCTTCACCGACACGGGCCTCACCGCGGGGACCCGCTACGACTACACCGTGCGGGCTCGCGACGCGGCCGGCAACACCTCCGCGGCGTCCGCGTCGGTCACCGCGACGACCGCCGGCACCGGGGGCGGCTCCTTCGGATGCAACGCCACCTACAAGGTCAGCAGTGACTGGGGCAGTGGATTCAACGCCGACGTCACGGTCACCAACACGGGCTCCTCGACGACCAAGTCGTGGCAGGTCACGTGGGCGTGGTCGGGCAGCCAGACCATCTCCGGGATGTGGAACGCGTCCTACAGCCAGGTGGGCAGGACGGTGACCGCGAACAACGCCGACCACAACGGCGCCATCGCGGCAGGCGCCTCGACCGGCTTCGGGTTCGGTGCGACGCCGGGTGGCGCCGGTACGCCGGTCCTGAGCTGCCGGGCCGGCTAGAGAGACCGCCCCGGCCCGTCCCCGCCGGACCGCGACACGTCGCACGGTGTGGCAGGCGGCATGGTGAGTCTCGCCGTGCGGCGGCACGCGGCCGAAGCGGGACAGGCGGTCCTCGCGACTCGTTTCCTGCGCCCGTGCTCACCGGCGGGACATCGAAGGGCCTCACCGGCCGAGGTGCTGCCCTTCGATGGACCCGGCCTCAGTTCACGCGAAGAGGAGGCTTCTGCCGGGGGCCGTGAGCCTCCTCCCGCTCATGCCAGGGCGAACTTCTGGGCGGCGGAGCTGTTGCAGTCCCAGATCTGGAGGCCTGTGCCGTTCGCGGTGGCGCCGGACGGTGAGTCGATGCACCGGCCGGTCACCGGGTTGGACATCGAGCCGTCGGCGTTGGCGACCCAGTTCTGGTAGGCACCGCCGTTGCAGGTGGCCAGCTGAAGCTTCGTGCCGGCCGCGTTGACACCGCCTGCGATGTCCAGGCACTTGCCCAGCGTGCGCAGGGTCTGGCCGTTCCACGTCCACTTCTGGTCGAGCGAGGTCGCCTGCTGGCAGTCCCACAGCTGCACTGCGGTCCCGTCAACGCCGGTGTCGTCACCTGCCACGTCCACGCACTTGCCGCCCGGTCCGTAGATCGGGGTACCGATGGCGAAGTTCTGGGCGGCGGAGCTGTTGCAGTCCCAGATCTGGAGGCGGGTGCCGTTCGCGGTGGCACCCGACGGCGAGTCGATGCACCGGCCGCTGGCCGGGTTGCGTAGCGAGCCGTCGGTCTGCCTCACCCATGCCTGGTAGCCGCCGCTGTTGCATGTGGCGAGCTGGAGCTTCGTACCCGCGGCGCTGGCGCCGCCGGCGATGTCCAGGCATTTGCCGAGGGTCTGCAGGGTCTGGCCGCTCCAGGTCCAGTGCTGGTCCTTGGCCGCAGACTGGCAGTCCCACAGTTGCACCGCGGTGCCGTCGCCGCCGGTGTCGTCACCCGCCACATCGACACACTTGCCGCCCGGTCCGGTGATCGTCTGGCCGGTCGACGAACCGCCGCCGCCCCCGGAGCCAGGCCCCTTGTTGTAGACGGCCACCGAGTCGACGACCAGTTTGCCGCCGGAGACCGTCGACGCGTTCGGGCCCCCGCCGAAGGCGTCCGGGAAGCCGCCGCCGATCGCCAGGTCGTAGATGATGAAGAACGGGTGGTCGACCGCGTCGGCCCAGGTCGTCGCGTCCACCTGGTTGGCGTTGACGGTGAAGAAGTTGTTCCCGTCGAGGTAGAACCTGATCTGCTCCGGCGACACCGAGCGGTCGATCTCCGCCGCGTAGTCGTGGAAGCCGGTCTGGCAGCCGGCACAGGCGCGTTCACCCGAGCCGATGCCGGTCGACTCGTTGCACGGCCCGCCCGGGTTCACGCCGCAGTGGAGGGTGCTGAAATCGGAGCTGCGGCCGTTGATGTCCTCCATGATGTCGATCTCGCCGGACTTCGGCCAGGTCACACCGTCGCGCAGTGGCGCGCCGAGCATCCAGAACGCCGGCCAGTAGCCCGCGCCGTTGGCGGTGGTGACGTTGGGCTGCTGGAGGACGGACTCGATACGTACGACTCCGCCGGCCGGGGCGCCGAAGCCCGCCGACTGGGTCTCCACGCGTCCAGAAGTCCATCCGCCCCGCGGGTCGGAACCGGAGTGCAGCGCCTGGAGCACCAGATGTCCCTGGCCGTCGTAGGAGACGTTCGAGGTGCTGTTGGTCATGGTCTCGATCTCACCGGTGCCGAAATTGCTGCCCGGCCCGGTGTCGTACTTCCACAGGTTCTGGTCGATGCCGGTGCCGGACGCACCGTTGAAGTCGTCGCTCCAGGTGAGCGTGAAGCCCGACGGCGTCGGGGGTACTGCCGCTTCGGCGTTCAGCGTCCCGGTGACCGTGGCCGCCACCGTCACCACGACGACGGGAATCAGAGTCAGCGCTCTCTTCCATCCGCGGCGCCGCGGTCTTGCAGAGGATAATTGCATATGTCCGACCTCCGAAGGAAAGGCGTGATCGTGTCTGTCCGCTACGTCGCCCTGGTGATCTCCACCAACAGTGAGCAGTGCACGCGCACTTGAGGATCTGGATGACGACGAGCAGGCGAAGACCGGCACCTGGGCTGCCGTCGACAGGCAGGCCCGCAGCGAGCGGCCGGGCTCCCGTCCCTCGACCAGCGGACGCACCATCAGCGCAGGTGACGGCTGGCGGGTGTTGAGCCGTGTGGAGTTCTGTGCGGGGGCGACGCTATTGGACCGGACCAATGTCGTCAAGGCTCCGCAACGGACCTCGACTTGGAGAGACCGATCTCCGTGGTTCTGTCCTCGGAGGGCGGTTCATGCGTCCTTGAGCCGTACTGTGACCGCCTGACGCTGTGGGGCTTGGCAGTTGGCTGCTGTGTCGGCAGGAGTCGCGGTTTCGCCGGCCTTGTGCCGGATGACCTGTTGAAACGCGGGGCCGCCCCGCTGTTGCCTCCTCGTCCGCCCAGGAGGCAACAGGAATCCGGGACGGTTGCCCGCGGAGCAGATCGGTTGTGGCGGTGTGACGGCCCGGCGGCGGACGCTCCCGCCGCGTCCGTCACCGCGCCCTCGCGGGCCAGTGACGCGCCCCACTGCTCCACGTGCTCGACAGGTGTCGCCTGATCGAGCTTGCTCTCGCTTGAAGTCCTGGCGTGGGTAGCCGAGTCGGCGGGCGCCACGGCCGAACGCTGGGCAGCACTCGCTAGCATCTGATCGCATGACGAGGCGGGGATGGCGGCTGAGTGCCGTGGCGGTGCTGGCGGCGGTCTGTGTCTCCGGTCCAGGTCGGCCGGAGGCCATCCGTACGGCGGCGGACCTGGGCCCCCTGCCTGTCGACCGTTACAACTACACGCCGCAGGACTACCAGCGATCACAGCGGGCATCTGCTTTGCTGGTCCGGCAGTGCATGGCGGAGCGTGGCCACCCGGGCTTTCCGCTCGACCCCCGCTACCCCGGCGACCCGGTCGTCGTCACCGCGGTCAGCACCGACTACGGCGTTCTGGATCTCGCCATCGCCCGCCGCTGGGGCTACGGCTGGGACCCTGCGAAATCTCTGGCCCTCCGCCCGAAGGGCCGCCGGATGACCAACGCCGAGTATGCGGACCTCCCCGCCTGCAACGCCGAGGCGAGCCGGCGGTTGATGCGTGGCATCGACCTCAAGCGGGACTGGCTCTACGCAAGCACACGGGCGATCGAGGTCGACGACGCGGCCAAGCGCGACCCACGCCTCCGCGCGGCTTGGGACACGTGGTCCCGCTGCGTGGCAGAACAAGGATTCACGCACTATCCCGACCCCGTCGCGGCGTACACGGACACCGCCTGGCAACGGGGAAGCGACGGCAACACCCGGCATACGCAGCGCGAGCGGGCCACCGCCGTCGCGGACGTCACCTGCAAACGCCGCCACCATACGGCCGAGCTCTGGCACACCGTACGGGCGCATCAGCAGGCCCTGGACATCAACCGTCACCGCGACCGCTACGCCGCCGGGCTGAGAGCGCTGCGGGCGTACCGGACCACCATCGCCGAAGTGCTGCAAAAGCTCGGCCAGTGGGGCCCCGACGCATCACCGCGAGGCCCCGCGAGAGCCGATGCCGCCCAGTCCGAGTGACCTTGTGCCCCGCGTGTTCCGTCACCCCGAGCACCGCGTTTCGGCGCGTGACCGGGAGGATTCAGTGCTCGCAGAGCGAGAATTCTCGTTCGTAGAGTTGCTCGTTGTGTTCGTCGACGAAGAACTTGCGTTCCTGCATGAGTTGTTCGCGGTAGCTCTTCGCCTGTTCAAGCGTCATGGTCGAGGCCTCGGACCATGGTTGTTGCGGTGGCACGTCGGACGTGGAGGTGATCTCTTCCGATGGGTCGACCAGGAAGAAGGCGAGAATTTTGCGATGTCCCGGGCGGGTGTGGTCCATGAGGCGGAATGAGCCGACGCGGTGTTGCAGGACGTTCGGGAACGCCAGACAGCGGCCCGCTGGGGTCGATGCCGATCCCAGCATCTGGTTCAGCGCGTCCTCGTTCTCCAGGCCATAGACCTCACGCAGCCCGTTGTCGTCGTTCTGTTCGTAGTTCGGGTCGTCGAGTGCCGCCCGGAAGCTCAGCCGGCTCTCGGTGATGTTCTCGCTGTCCCAGTAGTAGATGCCGGTCGAGACGATCCGCTCGTTCAACATCCCCTCGACATGCCAGGAACCGCCGGGGTACTCGGGCTTGTCCGGGGTGAGATGGATCGTGGCGAGCTTGACGATGACCTGGAGACGGCGACCGCGCAGGTCGACTCGGGCGGATTCTTCAGGCAACTCGGGAGGAGTGAAGGCGGGGGCGTCCGGGATGGTCGGGCGGCGGCTCTCCCACCAGCGGTCGTGGGCCTCTTCCCATGCACGGACGGCTTCTTCGTAGGCCTCACCATCATCGAAGGAGGATTTGTCCGGATACTCCGGCTCCCGCGACTCGTACCACCCGTAAGGATCGGCTTCGATCCGCAAGGGCCGCGGATGGTGCAGATCGGTGAGAACGTTCTCCAGCAGTGGGCGCAAGCACGCGAACAAGTCCGGCAGGACGGAGGCCAGTTCGCGATGAGTCTCGGGGTGGACGTTGTTGACGTACGAACGGAAGGTGACATCGCCGTCGTCACGGACGTCGACGTCCGTGGGCAGCCACTGGAACTTCTCCGAGAACTCGTACTTCGAGTAGCGGTTCGTCGGGTTCTGCCAAGCCCGTTCGGGTCCGCCGCTCACCCCTCTCACCAGGCAGAACAGTGAGGGATGAACCAGATCCAGGACCTGGCCGTCGGATCCGGGATGCCAGTCAAGTTCTGCTTCGGGGACCTGTTCCAGAACCCGAACCGCCTCGCGCAGCCGGGACCTGAGCTTGTCGTCGACCAGTGTGTCCGACTGCCATACCCCGTCGACGGCGGACACCTCGACGCCGGTTCGGCCGTCCCGCAGGGCGGCGTAATGCGCGAGTTCGGCAAGCACGTACGAAACTTGCGCTTCGGTGAGGCCCTGGGTGACGGCCTCATGCGTCCACCTGGCCACGATGTCGGCATCGTTCCTCTTGTCGAACCACGCCGGCTTCGCCCGAATGTGCGCGCTGCACTGCATCATCTGAAGTTCCCTCAGCGTTCGCGGTGTCGCGAACGATATGGAACGGGAAGCTTGAAAGGGCAGTGGGAAAGCAGGTAGTTCAGTCAATTCTCTCGGTCCTCCCCATCGGTGTGCGGTGGCGGGAAGGATACTTCAGCGGACTGACACCGTGGCCGTGGCCCTGTTGCCGCTGGTCCGGGAGCCGGGGCCTCGACGTGGTGCGTGACGCCCGGACCCACCGCCGCCCACAAGTCGGTTTGCCCTCCCTTCCACAGAGGATGAAATTCCTTCAGGGACCGAATAGGGCCGAGGAGTTCATCCATGGATTCTGAAAGAGGTGGGTCGTATCTCTTGCCTGCCCCCGTGGTCTCGGGGTTCCGGAGACCGTCCGGGACCGACGCGGATCGGCAGTGGGGGTCAGGACATCGAGGCAACTCGAGTGACGGGGGCTGCGGTTGACGCCGGCCTGCGGCGATGATCAGCAGAGAGAGTTCTCTGACGATCACCGCGGGTTCCTCGCGGTTGGCCTTCCGGGCAACGAGGCCGGCCAGGCCGTGGGCACTCGGATGCGCTTCGCGTCGGCCAAGACGACCCAGGAGCCCCGGTGGAACTGTCCCGCCGCAGCCCTGGGCTGAAGTGGTTTCAGTTTCCCGGCGACGACAGGGCAGACAGGGCCGCCGCCACCCGTTCGGAAGCCTCCGGCGGGGTCGAGGCGTGCGGGGAGAAGCGGAGGGAGTCAGCGCGCGCCGTCGCAGTGACGCCCTCGGCGTGCAGCGCCTTCGCGACGACGGAGGGATCGTGGTCCGGCATCGTGAAGGAGAGGACGCCGGCGCGCCGGGCCGGGTCGGCGGGGGACAGGATGTGGCCGCCCTTCTCCTTGACGACCTCGGTGAGTTCGGCGATCCGCTCGGCGACGGCGGCCTCGATCGCCGCGACCGTGTGCCGCTCGACGAGGTCCAGCGCGGTCGCGAACGCGGCGGCCGTCACCGGGCTGAGGTTGGTGATCGACCATCGTTGCGCCTCCGGGGCGGGCGGGTGCTCCGTTCCGTCGAAGACGCCGACCTCCTCGACCCCCGTCCAGCCGGTGAGGACCGGTTCCAGGGACTCCAGGGCACGATCGGACAGCGCCGCGAAGCCGGTGGCCCAGCCCGCGCGCAGCCATTTCTGGCCGCCCGCCACCACTACGTCGGCCGCGTCCCAGGCCATCGTGGCCACACCGAACGCCTGGATGGCGTCCACGATCAGCAGCCGGTCCGGTCCGATCGCCTCGCGCAGCGCCGCCAGGTCGGCGCGGAAGCCGGTGCGGAAGTCCACGGCGCTGAGCGACACGGCCATGACGTCGTCGGTCAGCGCGGCACGGACCAGATCGGGGGTGATCCCGCTGCCCGGCGCCGGATCGAGCCAGCGCGGTGTGGCCCGGCCCAGTTCGGCGCTCCGGCGCCACGGATAGTGGTTGGCCGGGAATTCGGTCCGCGGTGTGAGGACCACACCTTCCTTGATGCCGAAGGCGGCGTGGAACAGGCCGATGGAGGTGTTCGGGAGCAGTACGACGTGCCGGCGGTCGGTGCCAGCGAGGCGCGCGGCGGTGTCCCGGGCGACCGCTTCCGCGCGCATCAGGCCGTCCACGGTGGTGTGATCGGCGCGCGCGGACTCCTCCATGGCACGCGCGGTGGCGGCCACGACGTCCCGCGACGGCGGACCGAACCGTGCGAAGTCGAGGTACCCGGCGGGTGTGTCGAAGTGGGCTGCGTACGACGTGAGCACGGGGCTCGTCCTTCCGGGACGGTGCGGGTCGGGCGGTGTGACGGCGCGTGCGCCGGGTGAGCCGGGCGGTGCCGCGTGTTCGACGGACCGGAGTTCCGCCTCCGCCGTCGTACGCGCGTCGCGTCCCTGTGCGCTCGCCCGCACGGTACGCGGTGTGTGCCGCGCGGACCGCGCCCGGGGTACCGTCCGGGACGCCTGCCCGCGAGGCCGGCCCGCATCTGAAGCGGGCCGGCCGGGCACCCCTGGAGGGATGCCCGGCCGGCCCACGTTCGCCGATGCCGATGCCGATGCCGATGCCGATGCCGGCACTGGCGCCGCCGGGCCTCAGTGCCCTGCGGCGTCCTCGGGGCGCGCGTGGCGCGGCAGGAGGAACGCGAGCAGGAAGGTCAGGGCGAGCATGCCGGCGACGATCCAGAGCACCGTCTGCATGACGGAGCCGAAACCGCTCCGGAAGGCGGACTGCGCGGTGGTCTGCAGCGCGGCGGGTATCCGGGCGCCGTCCTGGGGCGAGGTCACGGCGGACCGGGTGTCCTTCTGCAGGCGGGCGCAGGACGCCGGGGTCGCGGCCGGATCCTTGGCGACGGCGCGGTCCGAGGTGCAGGTACGCAGGTCGGCCACGATGCGGTCCTGAGCCGCGGGTGCGACATGCGCCGCGGTGAGCTGCCCCCGCAGGCCGTCCGCGCGGTGGTCGACGGCGGTGGCGATCCCGCCGCCGAGCAGACCGAAGAACACGGAGCCGAGGATGGCCACGCCGAAGGCGCCGCCGAGCTGCTGCACCGCGGTCATCGTGCCGGAGGCCGAACCCGTCTCGTGCTGCTCGACGCTGGCGAGCACGATGTCGAAGAAGGGTGCCATGAGCAGGCCCATCCCGATGCCCGTGACGAGCAGCGACGGCAGGAGCTGCCAGGGGCCGACGCCACCGCCCACCATGTCGAGGGTCAGCCACACACCGAACACGCCGAGCGCCATGACGAGCGCGCCCGCTTGGAGTACGGCCCGTCCGAACTTGACGACACCCTGGGCGATCCCGAAGCCGACGATCATGCCGCCCGACCAGGGCACCATCACCAGGCCCGCCTTGAGCGGCGCGTAGCCGAGGCCGATCTGGGTGTAGAGGTTGAACACCAGCATGAAGCCCTGCATGGCCGAGAAGAAGACCAGCCCGAGGATCATGCCGCCGCTGAAGCCGCGCTTGCGGAAGAGGCTGGGGACGACCAGCGGGTCCCGGCCGGACTTGCCGCGGCTCGACTCGTACCGGCCGAAGACGGCGAAGACGACCACCGAGGCGCCCATCATCACGAACGTCCACACCGGCCAGTCGTACTCACGGCCCTGCACCAGCGGGAAGATGAGGAGCAGCGCGGCCAGTGCGACCAGGAGCATGCCCAGGATGTCGAGCCGCGGCTTGCTGTCGGACCGGCCCTTCGGCAGGTAGCGCACGGCGCCGAGGATCGCCGCGGCGCCCAGCGGCAGGTTGATCAGGAAGATCATGCGCCAGCCGGTGCCGAAGTAGTCGGCGTCCACGAGCCAGCCCGCCAGGATCGGCCCGCACACCGCGGACAGACCCATGACCGGGCCGAACATGCCGAAGGCCTTCTGCGACTCCTTCGGCGGGAACATCTCCTTGATCATGCCGAGGCCCTGCGGCAGCATCACCGCGCCGAACAGACCCTGCACGACCCGCGCGCCGATCAGCATCCCGGGCGAGACGGACACCGCGCACAGCAGCGATCCCAGGGTGAAGCCGGCGGCTCCGACCAGGAACATCGTGCGGCGCCCGTGAATGTCCCCGAGCCGCCCTCCGGTGACGAGCCCGACGGCCATCGAGAGGGTGTAGGCGGCGGCGAGCCACTGCAGAGTGGAGGCGCCGCCACCGAGATCGGCCCGCATGGAGGGACCGGCGATGTTCGTGACGACGGCGTCGAGGAGGTCCATCACCTCGGCCGCGAGGATCACGAACAGCGCAGCCCAGCGCCACCGGTAGGGCGCTGGTGAGTCGATGGGCGTCTCGGCGGACGCGACACCGGTGGTGGACATCGGAACTCCTCGTGAAGAGGCCGCGCCAGGGTGACGACCCGCGGGCGCGGTGGGCGGATGGAGGTGACTGCCCGGCTCGCCGTCACGGAGGAGAGGCAGGAGACGAGACGCCGGTGAACGCCGTTCACTTTAACAGAACAGTGCTCTGCAAGAGAACGGCGTTCATTAAGATATAGCGCAACCGGTGGCCGGGACAAGATATATCGCGTTCCGCGCGAGTGAACGCCGCTCTCCGAGCGAGAACACTGCTCACCCGACGCCTAGACTGTCCTCATGAGCGACGCGGCCGCCGGCACCCCCGCACCACCTCCGCCGTCCCCCTGGGAGCGCGAGCGCCCCGTGCGCGCCCGCGCCACACCCACGCGTGAACCGCTGTCGCGTGAACGCATCGTCGAGGCCGCGTTCACCGTGCTGGACCGTTCAGGACTCGACGGGCTGTCGATGCGCCAGGTGGCGGCCGAACTGGGCGTCACGGTCTCCGCCCTCTATGCCTACGTCAGCTCCAAGGACGACCTCCTGGAACTCATGTACACCCGGCTCTTCGACAGCTTCACGATGCCCGAACCCGACGCCGAGCAGTGGCGCGAGCAGGTGCGCGAGTACGCCCGCTCCTGGCGGCACCGCCTGCTGTCCCATCGCGACATGGCCAGGATCTCGATGGCCCACGTGCCCTTCACCGCCGAACTGCTGCCGCACGTCGAGTCGTTGCTCGCCGTCTTCCGCACCGCCGGACTGCCCGACCGCATCGCGGCGGAGGCCGGTGACCTCATCTCCACCTACATCGACGGCTTCGTCCTGGAGGAGGGCATGTGGCAGGACCGGGCCGCCCAGCAGACCGGTGACAGGTCCTCCCTGGCCCGCCCCGACTGGCGTGAGATGGCCGACGACATGCAGAACTACTTCGCGTCCCTGCCCGAAGCCGACTTCCCCCATCTGCGCGCCCTGTCCGGGGTGATGGTGACGGACTCCTCGGACGCGAGGTTCGACATCGGTCTGGAGATCATCCTGCGCGGCCTTGCCAGCTATCTGCCGGACCCGGCGGCCTGAGCGGCTTCCGGACCCGGCGGCCTGAGCGAGGAGGGCCGCCTGGCCGGCACCGGTCGGCTCGACGGCTCAGGACAACGGCTGATCAGGGCCGGCCCGGGCGCGTCGGGGCAGACCGCCGTGGAACTGCCCCGACGCTCTCGGACAGGTCCTAGTTGTTCCAGCTCTCGTCGTACGGATCGTGCGGCGTCGGGACCGGCCGCGCGGCGCTCACGTCGAGGAACGGGATGATGCCGCCGTTGACCGGGTCCTTCGTGCGCTTGCCGGTGTAGTCGCCGGTGACCTCGAGCCAGGTGTCGGGTTGCAGGACGGGCGGGACCCGCCCGGACAGGCCGATCTTGACCGGCTGGGCGTCGGCGGCGCAGCAGTTGAGGGCCATGCGGACGAGGTAGGGCGTACCGGAGTGGTCGAGTGCGACGAAGCCGGTGATCTTGACCTGTCGCCCGCCGAGAGAGCGGCCGTGGTCGTACGCCGCCCGGCTCGCGTAGTCGACCAGGCCGAGCGTGACGGGGTCACCCGCGGGCAGCTTGGTGTAGCCGAAGGGGGCCTGCAGCGCCGTACCCGCGCGCATCGCGCTGTAGGAGCCGAGGGCGGGCGGGGCGACCAGGATGAGCGCGAGCAGCGGGAGCACGAGGAGCCACGAGATACGCGGTTCACGATGCCCGTGCCCGTGCCCGTCCCCGGGCCCTTGTTCATGCCCGTGTCCGTGCCCGTCCACGTGCTCGTCGCCGCGCGGGGCCGCGTGCTCGCGCCCGTCCGCGTGTGCGTGAGTACCCGCGCCGGTGTCCGAGTCCGCGAGTCCGTGCTCGTGACGGCTCTCCCGCTCGGGCGTCCGCCCGCCGTCGCGCTCGGCGCCGGGGCCCTCGACAGGGGCCTTCCGGTGCTCGCGTATCTCGTACCAGACCGTGGCGAGGGCCGTGACGATCAGCACCACACCGGCCGCGAGCAGCAGAGGTCGCAACCCGGCCTTGACATACCGCAGATAGAGGTCCGTGACGCTCGCGTGCAGCACCGCGGCGCCGACGAGGAAGAGCACGGCCGCCTGTGCCTGCCGGTTCACAGCAGCACCGCCCCGATGAGAACGGACATGAGGATCGCGAGGGCGAAGGTGGTGGGCGCGAACCGCACCGCGAAACCGCGGCCGAACGTGCCGACCTGCATGGCGAAGAGCTTCAGGTCGATCATCGGTCCGACGACCAGGAACGCCAGCCTGGCGGTGAGCGAGAACTGTGTCAGGGAGGCGACCACGAACGCGTCGGCCTCGGAACAGATCGACAGCAGTACGGCCAGGATCGCGAGGGCCAGGATCGACACCACCGGGTTCCCGGCCGCGGCGTGCAGCCAGCTCGCCGGTACGACGGACTTGAGGGTGGCCGCGGCCATCGCGCCCAGTACGAGGAAGCCGCCCGCGTGCATCACGTCGTGCCGAACCGACCCCCAGAACGCCGCCCCCTTGCCGAGGCCCTCGTGCGCGGGGCGGGCCGGCGGGCGCAGCCAGTCGGTGCGGCCGAGGCGCTGCCACAACCAGCCCATCACGCAGGCCACGAGGAGACTCGCCACGAAGCGGGCCAGGACCATCTCCGGGTTCCGGGGGAAGGCCACGGCGGTGGCGGTCAGCACGATCGGGTTGATCGCCGGGGCGGACAGCAGGAACGCCAGGGCCGCCGCAGGAGTGACGCCGCGCCGCACCAGCGCCCCGGCGACCGGTACGGAGGCGCACTCGCAGCCGGGCAGGATCGCCCCGGCCATCCCGGCGACCGGCACCGCGAGCGCCGGCCGCTTCGGCAGCGCGCGGGCGAAGAACGACGGCGGGACGAACACCGCGATGACCGCCGACAGCAGCACGCCGAGGACGAGGAAGGGCAGGGCCTGGACCACCACCGCGACGAACACGGTCATCCAGCTCTGCATCACCGGTGCGGACAGCGCCCCGCGGATCGGCCCCTGCGAGACGATGACCAGCAGCAGGAGCATGGTCAGGGCGAGCGGGGAGTTGAGGTTCCAGCCCTGCCGGCCCCGGCGGTCGTCCTCGTCCTGCCGGTGGACCGGCGGCGGGGCTTCCTTGGTGATGGTCACGCGTGAGGTACCTCCGGTCGGGGAAGGGCGCGGCTGCGGATGCCCTTCCGCCTTGAATACGCCGGTTCGGCCACAGCTTCTCACCGGGCGTCGGCGGCATTGCCTGCGCCCGGGCGATTCTTGACCTTCGCGGGGACCGGAGGCATCGGATCACGCCCCTCGGCCGTCGTGAGCGGCTGATCCATCTTCCACCGGGCAGGTCCGGACGGCGCAGGTGGGTCCCCGGGGGACCCGGCGGGCGACGGTCACCCCTACTCGTCTGTTCTCACCGCACGTCGCGGTCGTTGTGACATCTCTTTACGTCGCTGTCATGTACCTGTAGCTTCCGGGCCGCAAGAACTTTCAGGAACTTGCCGGTCCTTCTTGCAAGGCAACTCCCTCTCCCCGCACCCGCATTGGAGACGCCCCATGAGACGCAGACCCCAACGACCGCCGCTACGAGTGCTGGTGGCGCTCGTCGCGGTGACCGGAATGTTCGGACTGGCCCCGCCGGACGCGGGCTCCGTCCCCATGGAGACGACCTCCGCCACCTCCGCCACGGCGACCGTCTTCTACTACACGAAGACCAAGAACTGGCCCACCACGTATCTGCACTACGCCCCGGACGGCGGTTCCTGGACCACCGTGCCGGGCGTGCGGATGGAGTCGGCCTGCACCGACTGGGTGAAGGAGACCGTCGACCTCGGCTCGGCCGCCGGGCTGCAGGCCACCTTCAACAACGGAAGCGGCACCTGGGACAACAACGGCGGCAACAACTACGCGCTGGGCACCGGCACGATCACCGTCAAGGACGGTGTGATCGCCCACAGCGACCCGTGCGCCGACACCGGAACGGGAAGCGGCAACCAGGCGACGGTCTACTACTCCACCGCCACGTCCGGCTGGACCACGGCCAACATCCACTACGCGCCCACCGGCGGTTCCTGGACGACGGTCCCCGGCGTCGGCATGGAGACCGCCTGCACGGGCTGGTGGAAGAAGACCCTCGACATCGGTACGGCGACCTCGCTCAAGGCGGCCTTCAACAACGGCAACGGCGTCTGGGACAACAACAACAGCGCCGACTACACCATCCCGTCCGGCACCACGACCGTGAAGGACCGGACCGTCACCGCCGGCGCCACGGACCCGTGCGCCGCACAGGTGCCCGACACCCAGGCACCGACCACGCCCACCGGCGTCACGGCGAACGCCACCGACACCTCGGTGGTGGTGAGCTGGAATCCGTCGACCGACGACACCGCCGTGACGAAGTATCAGCTCACGCGTACGGGCGGGACGAAGGGGACCGTCGTCACCGACGTCGGCTCGACGGTGTACTCCGACACGGGACTTGAGGAGAACACCACCTACACGTACACGGTGAAGGCCGTCGACGCGGCCGGGAACACCTCGCCCGCCTCCTCCGCGGCCCCCGTCACGACCGGCGAGAAGGCTCCCGCGCCGGCCTCGGGGACGCCGCTCGGAACCGATCCGCGCAAGGACCCGATCTACTTCGTCCTCACCGCCCGCTTCTACGACGGCGACAGTTCCAACAACCGTGGCGGCAGCCAGGACGTCAAGTCGGGCAACGCGGCCAACAACGACCCCATGTTCCGCGGCGACTTCAAGGGCCTCGTCGACAAACTCGACTACATCAAGGCGCTCGGATTCTCGGCCGTCTGGATCACCCCGGTCGTCCTCAACCGCTCGGACTACGACTACCACGGCTATCACGGCTACGACTTCTACAAGGTCGATCCGCGCCTGGAGTCGGCCGGCGCCTCCTATCAGGACCTGATCAACGCGGCCCACGCCAAGGGCATGAAGATCTACCAGGACGTGGTCTACAACCACAGTTCCCGCTGGGGCGCGAAGGGCCTGTTCACCCCGACCGTCTACGGCGTGCGCGACTCCGAGTGGAGCTGGTACTACGACGAGAAGAACGACGGCTTCGAGTACGACGGCCTGACCGTCGAGCCCAAGTCGGGGAAGTCGTACTACAACGGCGACCTGTGGTCGACCGCCGAGCCCTCCGGCAACACCTGCCTCAACTGGGGCAAGCCCACCGGCGGCAAGAGCGCCGAAGGGTACACCCTGTACAACTGCCAGTGGCCCAGCCCCACTTCGGGCATGTTCCCGAAGGCGTACTACCACCAGTGCTGGATCGGCAACTGGGAGGGCGAGGACTCCCGTTCGTGCTGGCTGCACGAGGACCTCGCCGACTTCAACACCGAGAACGCCACCGTCCAGAACTACTTGATCGGCGCGTACGACAAGTACATCGACATGGGCGTCGACGGATTCCGGCTCGACACCGCCGTCCACATCCCGCGCGTCACCTGGAACCGCCGTTTCCTGCCCGCCATCTACGACCGGGTCACCCAGCGCTTCGGCACGGACGCCGCGAAGAACTTCTTCGTCTTCGGCGAGGTGGGCGCCTTCGTCAACGACAAGTGGAACCGCGGTTCGGTGAACCACTCCGCGCAGTTCTACACCTGGAAGGAACGCAAGGAGTACAGCGCGGACGACGAGACGGCGGCCATCGAGCAGTACAACTACGAGGAGCAGCTCGGCACCGGCAACCAGCCCACCTCCACCAACGCCTTCCTGAGCGGGAACAGTTACCACACCCCGGACCGCAGCCAGTTCTCCGGGATGAACATCATCGACATGCGCATGCACATGAACTTCGGTGACGCGCAGAACGCCTACAACAACGGCAAGGACTCGGACGACTCCGTCAACGACGCCACGTACAACGTCGTCTACGTCGACAGCCACGACTACGGCCCGAACAAGTCGAGCACCCGTTACAGCG
Organism: Streptomyces sp. NPDC091209; assembly: GCF_044757755.1. Lineage (NCBI taxonomy): Bacteria > Bacillati > Actinomycetota > Actinomycetes > Kitasatosporales > Streptomycetaceae > Streptomyces > Streptomyces sp. NPDC091209. Next base: position 500,592 of record NZ_JBIVVR010000005.1, read on the forward strand.
GCGGCACCGACGCCTGGGCCGAGAACATGGCGCTGATGTGGACCTTCCGCGGCATCCCCACCCTCTATTACGGATCGGAGATCGAGTTCCAGGCGGGCAAGCAGATCGACTGCGGGCCGACCTGCCCGCTGGCGACCACCGGACGCGCGTACTACGGGGACCATCTCGCGGGCAGCGTCACGGCCACCGACTTCGGCAAGGCCGACTCCGCGAGCGGCCAGGTCGCGACGACCCTCGCTCAGCCGCTGGTCAAGCACCTCCAGCGGCTCAACCAGATCCGCCGGGCGATCCCCGCCCTGCAGTCGGGCCAGTACTCGACGGACGGCATCACCGGCTCGATGGCCTTCAAGCGCCGCTACACCAGTGGCTCGACCGACAGCTTCGCCCTCGTGACGGTCACCGGCGACGCGACCTTCACCGGCATCCCGAACGGCACCTACACGGACGCCGTCACCGGTGACGTGAAGACCGTCTCCGGCGGCACGCTGGCGGTGGCCGCGCCCGGGAAGGGAAACCTGCGGGTGTACGTGCTGAACGGCCCCGGCAAGATCGGAACCGACGGGCCCTACCTCAAGTAACCCGCGACCGGCCGACGGATCACAGGAGCGGCGGTCACCGTGATCGCGCCGGGCGCCCCACGCCCGAGCGGGACACCGTGACCGCCGCTTCCGCGGCCGACAGGAGCCAGGATGAATGGCGCCGTCAGCGTTGGGTACGCGACCGTCGATACGCCCGGGAGCCGGACCGGCCCGGGTGGCCGCCCGCCCGCCACTACACGGGGACCCGCCATGGACACGCCCTTGAACAACCACCACCCCGCCGCACCCGCGGCGACACCGGCCCAGGAGGCCCTGGACACCCTCGCCGCGAACACCGACGACAGCGCGGCGCTGGACACGCTCGCCGGCAGCGACGTACTGGTGCCCGTGCCGGACGACGCCACCGACGCGGACATCGCCGATCCGCACGCCGTCGCGCTGCCGGTCCTGGACCAGCCCGACGGCGGACAGGTGGTTCCGGTGTTCACCTCAGAGCTGGAGCTGGCCGAGCTCCTTCCCTCCGTCTCGCGCTACCGGCTCGTACCGCTCGGCGCGCTCGCCTCCCAATGGCCGAAGGGCGATCTGGCCCTCACGATCGACGCGGCCTCACCGCACGGCCTGACCCTCACCTCCGAGGGCGTACGCACCCTGCTGGTCCGGCCGTAGGGCCGGCGACGGCGCGACGCGGGCCCCGCCCACGGCCCCTCCCCGGGTCCGTCGGGCCGGCGCGCGGGCGAAGGACGGCCGGAATTGCTCCTCGCCGTGGAGTGGCCCGGCCCGTCCGGAAGGGGAAGATCCCTGGAAAGTCCGCCGCCGAGGAGTGGGGTTCCCTTGAGAGTCGTCCTGCTGGGTACCGCCGCCGACGGCGGCTTCCCTCAGTGGAACTGCGCCTGCGCGCTCTGCTCGGCCGCCCGCGACGGAAAACTGCCCGCACGCACCCAGGACTGCGTCGCCGTCAGCGGCAACTCCCGTGACTGGTGGCTGCTCAACGCCTCACCCGACATCCGTACGCAGCTCAACGCCACCCCCGCGCTCGCTCCAGGACCCGGGCCCCGGGGTGCGCCCGTACGTGGCGTCCTGCTGACGGACGCCGAGACCGATCACGTCATGGGACTGACCGTGCTGCGCGGCCCGGGACTGAAGGTCTACGCCGCGCCCCCGGTCCTCGCCGCGCTCTCCCCGCTGCGCGCCCTGCTCGACCGCCCGACCCCGTGGGAGTGGGCGGACAGCTTGACGGAGGGCGGATTCGTCCTGGCCGGAGGGCTGGTCGTCAGCGCCCACCCGGTCGGTTCCAAGGCTCCCAGGCACCTCGCCGGGGCCGTCGCGGACGACCGCTGGACGACGGCGTACCGGATCGAGGACCTGGCCAGTGGGGGTGTCCTCGTCTACGCGCCCTGCCTGGGCGAATGGACGCCCGTGCTGGACGACCTGCTCACCGAGGCCACCTGTGTCCTGCTCGACGGCACCATCTACGCGGCCGGGGCGACGGACACGACGGTACGGGCATACCGCGGGCGGACGGCCGAGCAGCGCCTTCCGGGGCACCTTCCGGTCTCCGGCGCGGACGGCAGCCTGGCCGCGGTGGCCCGGCATCCGGGACCGCGCGTGGTCTACACCCACCTCGACGGCGCGAACCCGCTGCTCGACCCGGCCACGGACGCCTGCGCGTCGGTGACCGGGGCCGGTGCCGAAATCCTGCCGGACGGAACGGAGTTAGTGCTGTAGAGCGGGGTGGCCGAGGAACACCGCCGCCGAGGTCATTCTTGCGGCCGCAGCAAGCGGGCGAGCACGGACCGCTGCAGGGGGAGCACTTCGGCGTGCAGGTCGCGACCCTTGCGGGTGAGGGCGACCCACACTCCGCGGCGGTCCTCCTGGCAGACGGTGCGCTCCACCAGGCCCTCCTTCTCCAGCCGGCCGATGAGCCGGGACAGCGCGCTCTGGCTCAGATGCACCCGGCCCGCGATGTTCTGCACCCGGCACTGCTCACCGGACTGCGTGGCGGTCTCCGAGGCCAGGATGTCCAGGACCTCGAAGTCACTGGCTCCCAGGCCGTGCGGATGCAACACGCGGTCGATCTCGCACATGGTGCGCGCGTGCACCGAGAGGATGTCCCGCCACTGGTCCTCCAGCCGGGCATCGGGCGTCTTCGTTGCCATAACTGAACGGTAACAGAGATCCGGTCACTAGTTGAGTGCGCAACTAGTGCGCCTGCATTCAGTCGCCGTTCGCCCGCGTCCGCCAGGCCGGGCCCGCCGTTCCTGTCAGGGGGTGGGGTCCTGGATCAGCCCGATCTGGTTGCCTTCCGCGTCCTTCACCGACGCGATCAGCCTGCCGTTGCCCACGTCCTGGATCTCCTGGAGCGTCTCGGCGCCGGCGCCGAGCAGGGCCGCCAGCGACACCTTGATGTCGTCGACGTGCCAGAACGGAACCGGCCCGACCAGTCCCTTGGCGTGGCCGTTCGGGTCGAGGCCGACATCCTGACCCGCGTCCTTGAAACCGACGTAGTACGGCTCGTCCGCGTACGGTTCCACCCCCAGCAGTGCGGTGAACAGCGCCTTTGCCTTCGCGATGTCCTTGACGGGGTAGATGATCGTCTTGACTCCGGTGGTCATCCCGACTCCTCCGTGGTGCGTGGCGGCCGTGTCGGCCGGCTGTCGTGCCGCCGGCGTTCCGACGGTCCCTTCACGCTAAGCCGGGGGAGGCGCGTATGGCTTCTCGAATCCTGACCGGCGCGCCGGAACCTCCGCCGAGCGGAGCCGGGCCCGGGGCGGCCCCGCGGGCCCGCCCCGGTGTGCTTCCGTCCGGTCCTCAGGTGGACTCGCGGCGCACCAGTTCCGTCGGCAGGATCACCGCCGCCGGGTCCTCGCCGCCGATCTGGGCGAGGAGCACCCGGACCATCTCGGAACTGATGCGGTCCCAGGGCTGGCGGATGGTGGTGAGGGCCGGGGTCGCGGCCGTGGCGGCGGGGGAGTCGTCGAAGCCGCCGACCGAGACGTCCTCCGGGACCCGGCGGCCGGCCTTGCGCAGCGCGGCCAGCACACCCTGGGCCATCAGGTCGGAGGCGACGAACACGGCGTCCATGTCCGGGGCCCGGTCGAGGAGTTGTTCGGCGCCCGCCTCACCGCTGGCGCGGCTGTAGTCGCCGGAGGCGATGAGACGGTCGTCGGCCTCGATGCCCGCCTCGGCCAGCACCTCCCGGTAGCCCGCGAGGCGCTCGACACCGCCGGGGGTGTCCAGCGGGCCGGTCACCATACCGATCCGGCGCCGCCCGAGCGAGAGCAGGTGCGTGACCATGTCCCGGGCACCGTCCCGGTCGTCGGCGGCCACGTAACTCACCTTGGAACCGAGGCCGATGGGCTTGCCGCAGGCGACGAGCGGCACCCCCGCCTCGCGCAGTTCCTCGGCGACCGGGTCGCCGGAGTGGCTGGAGACCAGCAGCACCCCGTCGACATGGCCGGCCGTGATGTACCGCGTGATGCGCCGCCGCTCGTCCTGGGTGCCGGCGAGCATCAGCAGGAGCGGAACGTCGTGCGCGGCGAGCGCCTGGGTGCAGCCGCGCAGCAGGACGTTGAAGTTCGGGTCCTCGAAGAACCGCTCCTGGGGTTCGGTCAGCAGGAAGCCGACCGAGTCGGACCGTCCGGTGATCAGCGAACGCGCGTGCCGGTTCACGACATAGCCCGTCCTGCGGATGGCGGCGTTGACCGCCTCCGCCGCCGTGGGGCTCACATAGTGCCCGCCGTTGAGTACGCGTGACACGGTGCCTCGTGAGACACCGGCCTCGCGCGCGACGTCATGGATCGTCGGCGGCCTGCGCCGACCCCCCGTGTTGCTCATGGTCATGACTTTACGGCTCCGGACAGCAGGTCGAGGCTCCAGAAGCGCTGGATGACCAGGAACAGCGCGACCAGCGGGACGATCGCGAGCAGGGCGCCGGTGATCACCAGGGTGTACAGGGCCGGGGTGTTGGAGCCCTGTTCGAGGAGGGTGAACAGGCCGAGCGTGATCGGGAACTTCTCGTCGTCGCTGAGCATGATGTAGGGGAGCAGGAAGTTGTTCCACACGGCCACGAACTGGAACAGGAACACCGTCACCAGACCGGGCACCATCATGGGCAGCGCGACCCGGGTGAAGATCCGCCACTCGCCGGCCCCGTCCATCCGACCGGCCTCGACCACGTCACCGGGGACGGCCGCGGCGGCGTAGATCCGGGCGAGGTAGACCCCGTATGGGGAGAGGACGAGGGGCAGCAGCACGGACGCGTACGAATCCGTCAGGTCCGCCTTGGCGAGGAGCAGGTACTGCGGGATCGCGAGGATCACCGGCGGCATCAGCACGCCTGCCAGTAGGACATTGAAGATGGTCTCCCGGCCCCGGAAGCGGTAGATCGCCAGCGCGTAGCCGCTGAGCGCCGAGACGGCCGTCGACAGCAGCGCGCCGAGTCCGGCGTAGAGCGCGGAGTTGCCCATCCACTTCCAGTAGATGCCGTCGCGGTAGGCGCTGAGGTCCTTGATGTTCTGGGTGAACCCGGTGCCCGGCAGGAAGGTGAACGTCGAGAACAGCTCGCGGCCCGACTTGGTCGCTGCGATCACCACCCAGGCCACCGGCAGCAGACAGTAGAGCGCGCCGAGCAGCAGTGTGAGGGTCGGGACCAGGGCGATCCGGCCGCGCAGGGGCGGGCCCTGGGCGGTGCCGGGGGTGGTGCCCGCGGCCGGCGCGGCCTTGCGGACGGCAAGAGAACTCATCGTGCTTCCTCCTGCTTGGTACGGGAGTTCGCGGCGCGCAGGAAGCCGAAGGACAGCAGCAGCGTGGCCGCGGCGATGATCACGGCCTCGGCGGCGGCCGCGTAGATGTCACCGGTGTTGAACGCGTCCCGGTAGACCTTCATCAGCGGACTCCAGGTCGTGGAGACGGAGTTGGTGAGGGGCTTGAGGGTGGTCGGCTCGCTGAACACCTGAAGCGTGGCGATGATCGAGAAGAAGAAGGTGAGCACCAGCGAGGGCGCCACCATCGGGATCTTGATCCGCAGGGCGGTCTGCAGCGGGGTGGCGCCGTCCAGCTTCGCCGCCTCGCGCACCTCGGCCGGGATGGCCTGGAGCGAGGTGTAGATGACGATCATGTTGAAGCCGGTGCCGCCCCAGACCGCGATGTTGGACAGCGCGAGGAACAGCGGACCGCCGTCCAGCAGGTTCGGCTGCGGCAGGCCCAGCTTGGCGAGTACGAAGTAGAAGGGGCTGACGTCCGGGAGGTACAGGAAGCCCCACAGCAGGGCCGCCACGACGCCGGGAATGGCGTACGGAAGGAAGATCGCGAGCCGGGTGAACGGCGCGAGGCGCACCCTCTCCGAGTCGAGCATCAGCGCGAACACCAGCGCGAGGCCGAGCATCACCGGCACCACGATCAGGCCGTAGCCCGCCACGCGCAGCGCGCCGGCGACCAGTTCGCTGTCGGTCAGCGCGTCGGTGTAGTTCCGGAGGCCCGCCCAGACCTCGCTGCGGGCACCGGCGCCCAGGCCGAGGCCCTTGACCTGGACCTTGTGCAGGCTCAGCCAGAGCGCGTAGCCGATGGGCAGGGCGAAGAAGAGGGTGAAGAGGATCGTCGCGGGGAGGAGGAAACCGTACGGGGCCCCCTTGACCCCGTACGGCTTCCGGCGTGCGATGGTCACTGAGCGACCCCGAAGCCCTGCTTCTTGAGGTCGGCGACCGTGGCGTCCTGCATGGTCGTCAGGGCGGCACCGAAGTCCGACTTGTTCTTGGCGGCGGCGCCGAACGCGTCGTTGAAGGTCGTGTAGGCGACGTTCACGTTCGGGCCCCAGGCGGAGGGCGCGGTGGTCTTGGCGATCTCCGATGCCTTGGTGTAGAAGTCCGGCTGGTTGGAGAAGAAGGCCGGCGGCTGCGCGAACGCGTCACTGGTCTGTGCGCTCGTGGACGCCGGGTAGATGCCGCTCTCCTTCGCCAGCGCGGCCACCGCCTGCGGGTCCGTGTTCAGCCAGGCGGCGAACTTCGCGGCGGCCGCCTTGTGCGGGGAGTCCGTGGTGACGGCCGTCGAGGAACCGCCCCAGCTGCCCGTGACGTTCTCGCCCGCCGACCACTGCGGCAGCGGGGCCATCGCCCACTTGCCCGTGGTCTGCGGGGCCGCGGTGGTCAGGGTGCCGGGCGCCCACACCGCGCTGACCCAGGCGATCTCCTTGCCGGTGTTCAGCGCCTTGTTCCAGGCCGGCTGGTACATCGGCTGGTTGTCGATCGCGCCCTCCTTGACCAGACCGCCCCAGAAGTCGGCGACCTTCTGGGTGGCCGGGTCGTCGATGCCGACCTTCCACTTGTCGCCCGAGGAGGTCCACCACTTGGCGCCCGCCTGCTGGGCCAGACCGGCGAAGAGGCCGGAGTCGTTGGCGGAGAAGGTGGTCAGCGCCTTGTCCGGCGCCTTCTTCTTCAGCGCGCGGGCGGTCTGGGCGAACTGCTCCCAGGTCGTCGGGACCGTCAGGCCGTACTTCTTGAACAGGTCGGCGCGGTAGTAGAACATCATCGGGCCGATGTCCTGCGGGATCGCGTAGACCGCGTCCGTCCCCAGTGTCGTCTGCTGCCAGACCCCGTCGGCGAACTTGGTCTTGGCCTCCTTCGACTCGGCGGCTATGTCCGCGAGCGCGTCGTTGCTGACCAGCGTCGGCAGCGCCTGGTACTCGGCCTGGACCAGGTCCGGTGCCTTCTTCGCCTTGTGCGCGGTGAGGATCTTGGTGATGAGCGTGTCGCCCGAGGCCTGCTTCTTCACCTCGACGGTGATCTGCTGCTTCTTCCCCGGCCCCTTGTTCCAGAGGTCGACGACCTTGTCCATGCCCGGCGCCCAGGTCCAGAACGTCAGTGTCGCGGGTCCGGACTGGGTTTCGCTCTTGCCGTCGTCGGACGAGCCGCAGGCGACGAGCGAGGTGGCGCCGAGGACGACGGCGATGGTGCTGGCCACGAGGCGGTTGTGCTTCGTGATGGGCATGGAACGTTCTCCCCTGACCTGGGCCTCCGCCTGCTGCGGAGGCCTGCCCTGTTCTTGCGCGGTTCGCCTCAGGGCGCGCGCCTGCCGATGCCGTTCCAGCGACCGTGTGATGGGCCCGTCGGGCCTTCGCACGGTCGCCTCTCGACACCGGAGCGCCTCCTTCGGCACACTCGCGGTGCTTCTGTGAGCGTTCACAGTAGAGAAACATCCCGGACACTTGTCAATGGTTGTTGCTGTGCGGTTATGTTGGACTCACGCCGCTGGCGTTGTGTGTGCACGTTCCCAAATGATCGATTAAACGGGAGAGATTCATGCCGGAGACCCACCCCAAGGGCCTGACTGGGCTCGCCTTCGGTGGTGACTACAACCCCGAGCAGTGGCCGGAGAGTGTCTGGCCCGAGGACGTCCGGCTGATGCGTGAGGCGGGCGTCACGATGGTGAGCGTCGGGATCTTCTCCTGGGCGCTCCTCGAACCGGTTCCGGGCACCTACGAGTTCGGCTGGCTCGACCGCCTGCTCGACCTGCTGCACGAGCACGGAATCCGCGCGGACCTGGGCACCCCGACCGTCGCACCGCCCGCCTGGTTCTACCGCGAACACCCCGAAGGGCTCCCCGTGGCCGCCGACGGCACCCGCTACGCCTTCGGTTCACGCGGCGCGATCTGCCACAGCAACACCGACTACCGCACCGCCGCCGCCGCCGTCACGACCCGGCTCGCGACCCGGTACGCCGACCACCCCGCGCTCGCGCTGTGGCACGTCCACAACGAGTACGGCGTCCCCGTCTCGGCCTGCTACTGCGACTCCTGCGCCGCGCACTTCCGTACCTGGCTGATCAGCGCCTACGGCACGATCGACGAGCTCAACGAGGCCTGGGGCACCGCCTTCTGGGGCCAGCGCTACGCGGACTTCGACCAGATCGACCCGCCGCGCGTCACCCCGACGGTCGGCAACCCGGCCCAGGCGCTGGACTACAAGCGGTTCGCCGACGCGACCATGCGCGAGAACTTCGTGGCCGAGCGGGACATCCTGCACCGCCTCGCGCCCTGCATACCCGTCACCACCAACTTCATGACCGCCCTCAGCCAGTGCGACTCCGTCGACTACTGGGCCTGGGGACGCGAGGTCGACCTGGTCACCAACGACCACTACCTGATGACCGACGGCCGCCGCACCCATGTGAACCTCGCGATGGCCGCCGACCTCACCCGCTCGGTCGCGGGCGGCGCCCCCTGGCTGCTCCTCGAACACTCCACCTCGGGCGTCAACTGGCAGCCCCGCAACCCCGCCAAGGCGCCCGGCCAGATGGCCCGCAACTCCCTCTCGCACGTGGCCCGCGGCTCCGAGGGCGCCCTGTTCTTCCAGTGGCGGCAGTCCCGGCGCGGCGCCGAGAAGTTCCACTCCTCGATGCTGCCGCACGCCGGCACCGACTCGCGCGTATGGCGCGAGGTCGTCGAACTCGGCGCTTCCGTCGACTCGTTGGCCTCCGTCAAGGGCACCCGCACGGTCGCCGACGTGGCCGTGCTGTGGGACTGGCAGTCCTGGTGGGCGCAGAGCCTGCAGTGGCGCCCCAGCGAGGACCACGACGCGCGCGAGCGCGCCGACGCCTTCTACGAAGCCCTCTACGACCGTCACCTCACGGTCGACTTCGCCCACCCGGAAGCCGACTTGTCGGCCTATCCCCTTGTCGTCGTACCCGCCCTCTACCTGATGACCGAGGCGGCGGGGAACAACCTCAGGGAGTACGTCGACAACGGCGGCACCCTGCTCGTCTCGTACTTCTCCGGCATCGTCGACGAGCACGACGCCGTGCACGAGGGCCCCCATCCCGGCGCCCTGCGGGACGTACTCGGCCTGACCGTCGAGGAGTTCTCCCCGCTGCTGCGGGGCGAGCTGGTCCGGATCACCGGGCCCGACGGCTCCGAACTCACCGGGGACGTGTGGACCGAGTTCGTGGTGCCGCGCGGCGCCGAGACCGTCTGGACGTACGCCGACGGGCTCACCGCCGGCCATCCCGCGGTCACGCGGCACCAGAGCGGCACCGGGTCTGCCTGGTACGTGTCGACGCGCCTCGGAGCGGAGGGTCTTGACGCCCTGATCGGCTGGGTGGCCGACGACGCGCGTATCGCGCCGCGCGCCGATCTGCCCCGCGATGTCGAAGTGGTGCGCCGTACCGGCGAGTCGGGCACCTACGTCTTCGCCGTCAACCACACCTCGTCGGACGCCAAGGTGCCGCTGGACGCGCACGGTACCGAGCTCCTGACCGGCGAGCGCGCGGCCGGCCGCCTCGCGGTGCCGGCGGGGACCGTCCGGGTCGTACGCCTGGACGGCTGACCGGGCCGGTGGCCGCGCGGGTCGGCCGTCGCGCGGCCGGGACCAACCGGCTTCCGGAGGAAGGGACTTGACCGAGATCCGCCCGCCTGGGCCAGTCGGCCATCCGGACCGGAGGCCCGCTGACCGCCCCCACGCGGTCGACCGGGTCCGCCGCCCCGGCCGACCGCACGGCCCGCCGGGTGCACGACTCGTCCGACCGCGAGGCGGCCGGGTCCGCCGATCCGGCGACGGCACCGAGAACCGTCCGGCAGCCACCCGGACGGCGTCACCGAAGGGGCCGGTGGGCGGGCGCGGCGCGACGCACCGAGAGCTGTCCGGCCGGCCGACGCGCCTGCCGCCGTTGGGGGTGTGACCCCGGCGACCACACCACGGTCGTCGCGGTGGCAGCCCACCGACCACCCCGGCTGCCGTGGGCGCGACCCAGCGACCACCCCGAGTCGTCGGGCTCGCTGTTCGACAACTGCCCTGAACCGTCCGGGACGTGTGACCCGGTGGACCCGCCGAAGGGTTCGCAACCCGGCCACCGCCTCCGAACCGCACGGTCCAGAGTGCACGATCCGGCGACCGGCCCCGATCCGGCGGGTCGCGTCACCGGCGGACGACGCCGGGTCTTCCGGGTCGCGCGCCCGGCGACCGCCCCACCCGGCGGGGTCCTGCACCCCGCCAAGACCGCTCCAACAGCCGTCCGAGTCAAGGGACTCGACGGCGAGCCGAACTCCCCTCCGCCCGTGTGAGCCATGAAGCCGCGGGCGGAGGGGTCCGCCCCCGGATCCGCCGGAGGCACTCTCTCCCCACCACGTCGAAGGGACGACGGACGATGATGTTCCATCCCAGACGCACACTCAGGGCCCTGCTGCTGCCGCTGGCGGCCGGGCTCGCCCTTGCCGCCCTCCCCGCGCAGACCGCGCAGGCGGCGAGCACCCTGACCAACGCCGGATTCGAGGCCGACGGGGCCGGCGCCGCCGTTCCCAGCGGCTGGTCGGAGTCCGGCACCACCGCCGCCTCGTACGTCGAAGCCGGTGGCCACGGCGGGAGTTACCGCCTCAGCCACTACTCCGCCTCGGCCTACAAGGTGGAGACCTACCAGACCCTCACCGGGCTGACCAACGGGAACTACAAACTCACCGCGTGGGTGCGCTCGGGCGGCGGACAGAACTCCGCCTATCTCACGCTGAAGAACTGCGGCGGCACCGCGCAACGCACCGATCTGCCGGTCTCCACGAGCGGGTGGATCCACCTGGTCGTGCCCGTCGCCGTGACGAACAACCAGTGCACGATCAGCGTCTACTCCGACGCCAACGCCGGAAACTGGATCAACGTCGACGACCTGACGTTCACCGCCGGCACCACCGGACTGTCCGTCAAGGGCTCCGACATCTCCTCCCTCGCCAAGAGCGAGGCCTACGGCGGGGTCTACAAGACCAGTTCGGGCACCACCGGCGACGCGCTCGCCATCCTCAAGTCCGCCGGGATGAACTACGCGCGCCTCAAGGTCTGGGTGAACCCGGCCGACGGCTACAACAACAAGGCCCGCGTCCTCGCGATGGCCAAGCGCATCAAGGCACAGGGCATGAAGCTCCTGATCGACTTCCACTACTCGGACACCTGGGCCGACCCCGGCACCCAGACCAAGCCGGCAGCCTGGGCAGGACACTCGTACAGCCAGCTCAAGACGGACGTCTACAACCACACGTACGACGTCCTCAACGCCCTGAAGGCGCAGGGCACCACCGCCGACATGGTGCAGATCGGCAACGAGATCAACGGCGGCATGCTCTGGTCCGAGGGCTCCACGGACAACTTCGCTCAGCTCGCCGGACTGCTCAACTCCGGCTACGACGCCGCCAAGGCGGTCAGCTCCTCCACCGTCGTCGCCCTGCACCTCGCCAAGGGCGGAGACCTCACCGGCACCCGCTGGTGGTTCGACACCGCCCTCGCCAACGGCGTGAAGTTCGACGCCATCGGCCTGTCCTACTACGGCTACTGGCACGGCTCGCTCTACGACTTCCAGACCACCCTGGACGACGCGGCCGCCCGCTACAGCAAGCCGGTCTTCGTCGCCGAGACGGCCTACCCCTTCCGTCTGGACAGTGACGACGCGCTCACCAACCAGATCGACACGACCGCCGAACTGGTCTCCGGCTACGCGGCCACGACCACCGGGCAGTCCAACTGGCTCCGGGATGTGATGAACATCGTGGAGGCCGTGCCGAACGGCCGTGGTCTCGGCGTCTTCTACTGGGAGGCGACCTGGACGGCGGTCACCGGCAACGGCTGGGACCCGACCGACCCGACCTCCGGCAACGGATGGGAGAACCAGGCCCTGTTCGGCTTCGACGACAAGGCGCTTCCGGCCATGTCCCTGTTCAGCCACCGCTGAGCGCGCAGGGGCCCGGCCGCCGGTGCGGCCGGGCCCCGTGCCCTTTCGGGGCCGTTGGGCTCCGGCCAGGGTCGTGGAAGGCCGTGCGTGCCACCCCGGGCTGCGGGACAGTAGCGGGAGACCGTCGCGACGGAGGGGGACGAGATGCTGAAGGGGCCCGCCAACGGGCAACGGATGGACATCCTGGAGTGGCTCCGCAACCCCGCGGCGCACTTCCCGCCGCAGCGTCGTGGCGACCTCGTCGAGGACGGCGTCAGCCCCGAGGCCCTCGCCGTCAAACTCGGCGTCAGCCGTGCCGTGGCGCGCACCCACCTCGACCTCCTCACCGGCGTCGGACTGCTGCGTGCCAAGAAGGTGGGCCGGCGGACCTACTATCGCCGCGACGAGTACCGCATCGCGGAGGTCACCCATTACTTCGAGAAGGGCTGGTAGACGCGTGGGACAACGGTCCGCGACGGCGGGACCCACCGCACTCGCACCCCGGCACGTCGTGCTCCTCGGAGGCCGCGGCCCCGAGGACGTGGTGGCCGACTCCCGGGGCGGGGTGCTGACCGGTCTGGAGGACGGCCGCATCGTCCGTGTCGACGGGCTCGGCGACCCCGACCGTGCCGACGTCCGCGTCGTCGCCGAGACGGGCGGCAGACCACTGGGCCTCGAACTCCTCCCGGACAACGCGCTGTTGGTGTGCGACGCCGAACGCGGACTGCTGCGGATCGGGCTGGAGGACGGAGTCGTCCGCGTCCTCGCCGACCGGGTCGCCGGTGTGCCGCTGCGCTTCTGCAGCAATGTCGTCGCCCTGTCGGACGGCACGGTGTACTTCACCATCTCCAGCCGGAGTTACCCCCTGAAGCAGTGGATCGGCGATCTCGTCGAACACACCGGATCCGGCTGCCTGCTGCGCCTCGCGCCGGGGGAGAAGGAACCGGAAGTACTCCTGGAGGGACTGCAGTTCGCCAACGGCCTCGCCTCCTCGGCCGACGAGTCCTTCCTCGTGGTCGCGGAGACCGGCGCGTGGCGCCTCGTCCGTTACTGGCTCACCGGACCGCGGGCCGGCCACGCCGAGACCTTCGTCGACGACCTCCCGGGCCAGCCGGACAACCTCTGGCGCGCCCCCGAAGGTCCGATCTGGGTGGCGCTGGCGGGACCCCGCGTCGGCGCCCTGGAATTCCTGCACGGCCGGGGCCCGGCCGTCCGGCGCGCCGCGGCCCGGCTCGCCGTGCGCGCTCCCTTCCGTCCGCCCGGCACCACCGGCGTCCTCGCGGTCGACGACGCGGGCGGTGTCGTGCATCACCTGGAAAGCCGCCGTGCGCGGTTCCGCATGGTCACCAGCGCCTGCGAGGCCGACGGCCGGCTGATCCTCGGAAGCATCTGGGAGCGAGGCCTCGCGGTCTGTGATCCGCCCGGCGCCACCGACTGAGCCGGCGCGCAAGGGCGCCGAGCACGCCAAGGTCCCGGCCGAGGAGGACTCCGCAGAGGCCCTTCGGGGACAGGCCGGGTGTGCGCGGCGCGCACACCCGGCGTTACCCTGTTCACCGGCCGCGATCTTGCGTCGCGGCGCGGCGGTGGGGCCCGCCGTACCCGAACCGCGGCACGGCAGCCGCCAACGGTCCCTGCTTGCGATGCCGTGTGCCCGCACCGGCCCGGCGAGTAGGAGTGCCCGTCCCATGACAGTCCCGCGTCCCGAGCGCGTCGGTGAATCCGGCAGCCCCGTGCGCGTGCCCGCGCGAGCGCCGTCCCCCTGGCACGGCCAGGGCCCGGTCGTCGCGGTGGTCGCCGCCGGCGGTGCCCTCGGCGCCACCGCCCGGTACGGAGCGGCTCGGCTGTGGCCCACACCGGACGGCGCCTTCCCCTGGACCACGTTCACGGTCAATGTCGTGGGCTGCTTCGTGATCGGCGTCTTCATGGTGCTGATCACCGACGCGTGGACGCCGCACCGCCTCGTGCGCCCCTTCTTCGGCACCGGAGTCCTCGGCGGCTTCACCACCTTCTCGACGTACGCCGTCGACATCCGGAAACTTGTCGGCACGGGCCATCCGGGCACCGGGCTCGGCTATCTCGCCGCGACCCTGTGCGCGGCGCTCTCGGCGGTGTGGCTCGGCGTGACCGCGGCCCGCCGCGTCCTGGCATGGAGGCGGCGATGACACGACTGACGGGCAGCGCCCTGCGGGTGACGATCTTCATCGGCGAGAACGACACCTGGCACCACAAGCCGCTCTACGCGGAGATCGTGCACCGTGCCCACGCGGCGGGTCTCGCGGGCGCCAGCGTCTTCCGCGGCATCGAGGGTTTCGGCGCCTCCTCCCTCATCCACACCTCGCGGCTGCTCTCGCTGAGCGAGGACCTTCCGGTGGCCGTGATCGTCGTGGACACCGAGGAGCGCGTACGGGCCTTCCTGCCGCAGCTCGACGAACTCGTCACCGAGGGCCTGGTGATCCTCGACGACTGCGAGGTCATCCGCTACGCGGGACGGAACGGCACCCCCGGGGACACCCCCGACGGCACCCCCGGCGCCACCGGCGGCGACCTGCCTGGGAAGGGTGAGAAGTCGTTGTGAACTGGCTGCTGGTGATCATCGGCGCCGCGGTCGGCGCACCCCTGCGCTATCTGACCGACCGGGCGGTACAGCTGAAGCACGATACGGTCTTCCCCTGGGGCACCCTCGTCGTGAACGTGACAGGGTGCCTGGTTCTCGGTCTGCTGACCGGCACCGCCTCGGCCGGGCACGTGTCCGAACACGTGCAACTGCTGATCGGGACCGGTCTGTGCGGGGCGCTGACCACGTACTCGACGTTCTCGTACGAGACCCTGCGGCTCACCGAGACAGGTGCGGGGTTCTACGCTGCCGCCAACGTGATCGTGAGCGTGACGGCGGGCCTCGGCGCGGCGTTCGCCGGGGTCTCGTTTGCGCAAGCTTTGTGGACGTAGATGACGGGCGTCCGCGCGCATAGGTAACACTGTCTCCTGCACCGTCTACAGCACTGTCGACCAACTCCTCAGAACTGGATCCCATGAGCGTCATCAACGTCGGTCAGGCCGTCGTCCTCGGAATTGTCGAGGGGGTGACCGAATTCCTTCCCGTGTCCTCGACCGGTCACCTCAAGATCACCGAGGGACTGATGAACATCCCCGTCGACGACGACGCCGTCGTCGGCTTCTCCGCGGTCATCCAGGTCGGCGCGATCGCCGCCGTGCTCGTGTACTTCTTCAAGGACATCGTGCGGATCGTCTCCGCCTGGGGACGCGGGCTGCGCAACAAGGACGAGCGGCACAACCACGACTACAAGTTCGCCTGGTGGGTCATCTACGCGACGATCCCGATCGTGGCCGTGGGTCTCGCGGCCAAGCCGCTCATCGAGGGTCCGCTGGCCTCCCTGTGGGTGGTCGCGGGCTCGTTGATCGCGGGCAGCGCCGTGATGTGGGCGGCCGACCAGATGGGTCGCCACAAGCGCGGTGAGGGCGACGTCTCGTTCAAGGACGCGATGCTGGTCGGCAGCTCCCAGATCCTCGCCCTGCTCTTCCCCGGCTTCTCGCGCTCCGGCGCCACCATGTCGACGGGCCTCATCCTCGACCTGGACCGCGTCGCCGCCACCCGGCTCTCCTTCTTCCTCGGCATCCCGGCCCTCACCGGCGCGGGCCTGTACGAGCTGAAGGACGCCCTGGGCACCGGTGTCGGCGCCGCTCCGCTGATCGTCGGCACCGTCGTGTCGTTCGTCGTCGCCTACGCCTCGATCGCCTGGCTGCTGAAGTTCGTCGCCAAGCACTCCTTCAACGCCTTCGTGATCTACCGCATCATCATCGGCGTGCTGCTCTTCGGGCTGCTGGGCGCCGGCATCATCGACAGCTGACACCGCCCGGGACGCCGGTGCGAACCGGTCCCAGGACTTGAATACGCCGCTCACAGGGGGCGCGAAGCCGATTTCCAGGCTTCGCGCCCCCTGTGTCGTTCCCCACGCCCCGCTTGGTATCGGCTTCGGCCGTCCGGAGGGTCGCCTCCGCGACGCCATCGAGCGAGGCGACCACGCCGTCGGCGGCAAGCTCCCTCCGAGGCCGAGCTCTGCCGCCGTCCGGAGGCCGGCCGTCCGGTGCTGCGCGAGGCGCTGCGGGCCCTCCGGACGATGGGCCCGACCGTGTCCCGTACCGCCAGGGACACCTTCGTGGTCGCCGACGCGGGCCGGGACCCTACCTTCGTCCGGTGCTGCGCGAGGCGCTGCGGGCCCTCCGGACGATGGGCCCGACCGTGTCCCGTACCGCCAGGGACACCTTCGTGGTCGCCGACGCGGGC
>NZ_JBIVVR010000005.1:517205-616086 GCF_044757755.1 Streptomyces sp. NPDC091209
CCGGGACCCTACCTTTGGCGACTACGCGGCCGGCGACCTCCTCGAAGCACGGCGCCGTGTCGAGATCCCCGTCGACGGCTACGCGGCCGTGCGCCGCACCCCGGAGGACCTCGACCACCTCGCCCGGCTGCTCGACGGGATGGAGCGGGAGACCGGTAGCACGGCGCGGGTTGCTCGACGCCCCCCGACGCACGTACCCATACCCAACTATTCATCGAACGGGTACTCCTGCCGAACAGGCGGCCGCTGTCCGACCCAAGGCCGTGATCCGGGACAGGGACGGATGCGTACCGTGAAGGCGCGTCCGCCCCTGTCCGTGTCCCTTCCTCTGCCCCCGCGCGAAAGGCACGTTCCTTGTCCTCGACGCTTTATCGAGTGTGCGAGTCCTTTCCCGACGCCCCGAGCGCGCTGACGCGGGCGCGGGCGATCATGCGTGATCTGGCCGACTGGAAGAGCATCCCCTGGCCCCAACTGGACCTGGTCACCACAGCCGAGCAGTACGCACACGCCCTTCGTTCCTTCGGCACCGCCCGCATGGTCGGGGACCGGGAACCCGGCGTCGTACCGTTCCTGGACGAGCTGCGGTGCCGCGGTGCCGTCACGTTCGACGCGGAGCAACCGTATTCCTGGTTGTTCACGGCGGACCTGCCCAACTCGTGCTGGATAGGAGCCTGTTGACGCTCTAATGGCCGGGTGTCCCGCTGTGGTGCCGGGGCCGGCCGGGACCAGGGACGGCGGCGGAACCAGGGACGGCGGTGCCGGGAACGCCGCGTTGGTAAGAATGCCGGTACGAGCGTCGGTACGAGAGCAGCCGGGCGCAGAGGGAGAGGCCCCCGGGGGTGTCCCGATCGAGGGGCCGTGAGACCGGGCGGGCGGCACAATGGCGATCATGCCCGCGAATTCGTCGTATCCGTCCTCCCTGACCTTCCAGCCGGTCCTGGAGCGCATCGCCACCGAGATCGCGCAGACGCCGGGACGTGGGCGGCCCGCCGACTACATCCCGGCGCTGGCCGCCTGCGATCCGCGCCGCTTCGGCATGGCCGTCGCGGAGCTCGACGGCACGGTGTACGGCGTGGGGGACTGGCGGCAGCCGTTCTCCACCCAGTCCATCACGAAGGTCTTCACGCTCGCCCTCGACCTGGCCCGGGAGGGCGACGCGCTGTGGGAGCACGTCGGGCGGGAACCCTCCGGCAACCCGTTCAACTCCCTGGTCCAGCTCGAATACGAGAACGGCATCCCGCGCAACCCGTTCATCAACGCGGGAGCCCTCGTCGTCACCGACCGGCTGCAGACCCGGACCGGCGACGCGGCCGGGACCCTGCTGGAGTTCCTGCGGGCCGAGAGCGGCAACCCGCAGCTCGCCTTCGACAAGGGCATCGCCGCCTCGGAGACCGCGAACGGCGACCGCAACGCGGCACTCGGCCACTTCATGGCGTCGTACGGCAACATCGACAACCCGGTGCCGGTCCTGCTCGACCAGTACTTCCTGCAGTGCTCGATCGCCGCGTCCTGCGCCGACCTCGCCCTCGCCACCGGGTTCCTGGCCCGGCACGGCATCCGTGCCGACGGCAGCAGGCTGCTCGCCCAGAGCCAGGCCAAGCAGATCAACGCGATCATGCTGACGTGCGGGACGTACGACGCCGCCGGCGATTTCGCCTACCGGGTCGGGCTTCCGGGCAAGAGCGGGGTGGGCGGCGGCATCATCGCCGTGGTGCCGGGCCGCTGCACCCTGTGCGTGTGGAGCCCGGGTCTCGACGAACGCGGCAACTCGGTGGCGGGCGTGGCCGCCCTGGACCGCTTCACGACCCTGACCGGAGTGTCGGTGTTCTAGCCGCTCCGCCCGGCCCGAGCCCGTAGCGCGGCCCCGCGGCCGACCCGGCACCCCGGATTTCGTGTCCACCACACGGAGGTCATGCGCCGGACCCCGTGAGGAGAGCGCCGCGTCGCCTTCCGGCCACCCGGCGTTGACACGCTTGCGGAGTGTTGGCCATGGCTTTCCCCGTCGATCTCCGCCGCTGCCAGGCTCTGGGCCTGGCCGGTACCGCCTTCCTCGCGCTGGGCGGCGAGACCGCGGGAGCCCTGCCCGCGCGCGACCTCCTCTCCCCCGAGTCGGGGCGGGCCGTACTGGGCCTGGTCGGGGTGTACTTCGGCGTCGTACTGCTGATAGCCGCGTGGGCGCTGCTGGGTACCGTCGTACGCGGGCCCGAACCGCCGACTCCGCGTTCCCTGCTGCTCGTTCTGGCCACCTGGGCGGCGCCGCTGCTGCTCGCGCCGCCGCTGTTCAGCCGGGACGTCTACAGCTATCTCGCGCAGGGCGCCATGGTCGACGCCCACATAGACGTGTACGCGCACGGACCCG
This sequence comes from Streptomyces sp. NPDC091209, assembly GCF_044757755.1. NCBI lineage: Bacteria > Bacillati > Actinomycetota > Actinomycetes > Kitasatosporales > Streptomycetaceae > Streptomyces > Streptomyces sp. NPDC091209. Next base: position 519,565 of record NZ_JBIVVR010000005.1, read on the forward strand.
CGCAGCTCGGCGGCCCGCTGGCCGACGAGGTGGCGCCCGTGTGGCAGCAGACGACGACGCCGTACGGCCCGGTCTTCCTCGCCGTCGCCCGCGGCCTGTCGGCGCTGACCCGCGGCGAGATACCCGCCGGACTCTTCGGTATGCGGATCGTCGCCCTGCTCGGCGTCGCCCTGATGGCTGCGGCCCTGCCCCGCCTCGCCCGGCACAGCGGCGCCGATCCGGCCGCCGCGCTGTGGCTGGGCGCGCTCAACCCGCTGGTCCTGCTGCACCTGGTGGCCGGTGCGCACAACGACGCCATCATGCTCGGTCTGCTCGGTGTCGGCCTGGTGGCCGCGCGCGGCCGATGGCCCGTCGCGGGCATCGTCCTGGTCACCCTCGCGGCACTCGTCAAGGCGCCCGCCGCGCTCGGCCTGGTGGCGGTGATCGCGCTGCGCGGGCACGGACAGGGACGTCTGGGGATCGCGCGGGCCACCCTGACGACCGCGGTGGTCGCCGTCGTGACGACGGTCGCCGCGACGGCGATCGCCGGTACGGGCTACGGCTGGATAGCCGCGCTGAAGACCCCCGTCTCACCGCACAACTGGTCACCCACCAGCGTCCTCGGGCGCGCCACCGGCGCTCTGCTCCAGAAGCTCGGCAGCGGACTCGCGCCGTTCGCGATGCCCGCCTGGCACGCCGCCGGACTCGTGGCGACGGTCGGTCTGCTGCTCTTCATATGGCTGCGGCTGCGCCCGCACCCGGTCTACGCGCTCGGCCTGAGTCTGGCCGCGGTGGCGGTGTTCGGACCGGCGATCCGCCCCTGGTACGCGCTGTGGGGCCTGTTCCTCATCGCGGCGGCGGCCCCCACCGGCTCGGTGCGGAGCCGGGTCGCCGCCGCGAGCGCGGTGCTCGCACTCGCGGTCCTGCCGAGCGGGTCGCCCGCGGACGCCGGACAGGTGATCCTCGCCGTCTCCGGCGGCGTGCTCGCCCTCGTCGTCCTCTGGCAGGCCCACCAGGCGGCGCAGCCCCCGGCGCCGGGACTGGAGCGAACGGCATGACGGGGGGCACGACGAGCGGGCCGGGCTCCAGCGGGACGACGGAGATGAGCGGAACGAGCGGGAAGAGGGGGACGACGGGAGTGAAGGTGCCGAGCGGCGGGCAGGGCCCCGGCGGCAGGCAGGGTGCCGGCGGCTTGGCGGCAGTGCTGAGCACCGATCGCCGACGGCTCTGCTTCGTGCTCGGACTGGCCGTCGTCGTCGGCGTGTTCACGGCCACCGTGCCGCTGCTGCGCGACTGGTTCGACCTGCGCGTGTACTACGGGGCGGTCGACAGCTGGGTCCACCACGGCGGCAGCATCTACGACTACCGGGTGCCGGGAACGACGTACGGCTTCACCTATCCGCCGTTCGCGGCCGTCGGCATGCTGCCGATGGCGCTGGTCGGGCTGGGTGCGGCGATCGCCCTCGGACTGCTCCTCAACCTCGCTGCCCTGGCCTCCGTGGTGGGCATCCTGGTCGGTCCCGAGCTGCGCCGCTACGGCTGGTTCGGCTTCGCCCTGACGGCCTGTCTGCTGGCGCTGCTCGAACCGGTCCGCGACACCTTCAGCTTCGGCCAGGTCAACCTGGTGCTGCTCGCCCTGGTGCTGAGCGACGCCTGGCTGCTGTCGAGCGGGCGGGGCCGCCGGGCGGGCGTCGGCATCGGCCTCGCCGCGGCGATCAAGCTCACCCCGGCCCTGTTCATCGCGCTGCTGCTGCTCGGCCGCCGCTGGCGCGCCGCCGGTGTCGCCACGGCCGTCGCCTTGGCGGCCACCGCGCTGGCGGCCTGGGTGGCGCCGGACGCCTCGCGCTTCTACTGGACCGACGCGCTGTGGGACACGAGCCGCATCGGGCGCCTGGCGTACGTCTCCAACCAGTCGTTGCAGGGAGTGCTGGCCCGGCTCGTGGCTCCGGAGGAACCGAGCAGGGCCCTGTGGGCGACCCTGGCCCTGCTGGTCCTGTGCGTCTGGGCGTGGCGGACCTCGCGTGCCCTGGCCGACGAGGACTGGACCGCCGCCTTCGCCCTCACCGGACTCGCGGCCTGTCTCGTCAGCCCGATCACCTGGGTGCACCATCTCGTCTGGCTGCTGCCGTCCTTCGCCGTGCTGCTGCACCGGCGCCGGCTGCGGGTGGCGGCGGCCCTGTACGCGGTGCTGTGCAGCAGCGTGGTGTGGCTGTGGTTCGACGACGCCTCGGGCCTCGACGGTTTCCTCGGCAGCAACACCTATACGTGGATCACGCTCGGCCTGCTGCTCCGGCTGCCCGTCGGTCAGCCGCGGTTGGCCCGGCCCGCCTTGACCCGCAGGGCGAGAGCGACACCCGCGGCGCCCAGCGCGGCGGCGCCGGCGATCTCCGCCGCGTCGGACCAGCCGAGCCCCGCGTCGTCCCCGGACGCGGCGGACACGGCCGGTGCGCCGGTCACGGGCCGGGCGGTCGTCGCCGGCCGCGGCGCGCGACCCGGCCGTGCGGCGGGCCCGCCCGAGGCGGAGGGACCGGCCGCCGGCACGGAACGCGTGTCGACCAGCGTCCCCACCGGATCGACACGGCCGTCCGCCTCGAAGCCCCAGTCGAGCAGTGAGCGCGCCTCGTCGTACACGGTCAACCCGCCGCCCGCCTGAGGGTTCATCACCGTGACGACGAGGGTGCGCGTGCCGTGCTTGGCGGCGGCGACCAGGGTGTTGCCCGCATTGGTGGTGTAGCCATTTTTGACACCGATCAGACCGGGGTACGGTTCGACCCCGTTCGCGCCGGTGAGCAGCCGGTTGGTGTTCTGGATCCCGTACGAGGAATCCCCTTCGCCGGGGAACATCGCCTCGGCGGTGGAGCAGTACCGCGCGAAGTCCGGGTTGCGCAGCCCGGCCCGCCCGAACACCGCCAGGTCGTACGCCGACGAGACCTGCCCGGGTGTGTCGTACCCGTCGGGCGAGACGACGTGGGTGTCGCGGGCGCCGAGGGCGCGGGCCTTGGCCTGCATCTGGGCGGCGGTGCTCGTCCAGCCGCCGTTCATCGAGGCGAGCACGTGCACGGCGTCGCTGCCGGAGTTGAGGAAGACACCGCGCCACAGGTCCGCCACGCGGTAGGTGATGCCCTCGGCCACGCCGACCATGCTGCTGCCGGCGCCGATGCCCTCCAGCTCCTCCTCCTTGACGGTGTGCCGGAGGCTGCCGGGCAGCGTCGGCAGGACGGTGAGGGCGAACAGCGTCTTGAGGGTGCTGGCGGGCGGCAGTCTGCGGTGGGCGTTGTGCGCGGCGAGCACGTCTCCGGTGCCGGCGTCGGCCACCACCCAGGACAGCGCGGAGATGTCCTCGGGGACTTCGGGTGCCCCGGCCCGGGGCCGTACCTGTGTCCCTGGTCGATAGAGCGACGAGGGTGGCGACGCGGCGGGCTGCGGCGCCCCGGGGTCCGCGTCGGTGAGCGCGGCGGCCGGGCTCTGCGCAAGGGCCAGCACACCGGCCACGCAGACGGCGGAGCAGGAGACGGCGGCGCGGGTGACCGCGGAGCGAGAAGCGGCGGCCCGGAATGAGAATCCGATGGTCATACCGCAAACGTAGGAACGGACGCGCGACACGCCGGGGTGGCCGGGCCGAGCGGCGGCGTCGAGCACCCGGATGCCACAGGCGCGGGGGTCAGGAGGGCAGGGTGGGCTGAATCCGGCGCAGGAAGTCGGCGTTGTCCGGGGTGGCGCGCAGCCGCTCCAGGAGGGTTTCCAGGTTGGCCTGCCCGTCGCGCGTCCGCAGGGCGCGGCGCAGTCCTCGTACGGCGGCCAACTCGGGTGCGGACAGCAGGAGTTCCTCGCGACGGGTGCCGGAGGGGGTGATGTCGACCGCGGGGAAGACGCGCCGGTCGGCCAGGGTCCGGTCGAGCCGGAGCTCCATGTTGCCGGTGCCCTTGAGCTCCTCGAAGAAGAAGTCGTCGGCGCGGGAACCGGTCTCCACCAGGGCGGTGGCGAGGATGGTGAGCGAGCCGCCCTCCTCGGCGAGGCGCGCGGCGCCGAACAGCCGCTTGGGCCCCTGGAGCGCGGCGGCGTCGACACCGCCGCTGAGGGTGCGCCCGCCGGCCGCGGCCGCGTTGTTGTGCGCCCGGCACAGCCGGGTGAGCGAGTCGAGCAGGATCACCACGTCCTGGCCCGCTTCGACGAGCCGCTTGGCCCGCTCGATGACGAGCTCGGCGAGCGCGATGTGCTCCTTCGGCGTCTGGTCGAAGGTGGAGGCGTAGACCTCGCCGCGCACGGAGCGCCGCATGTCGGTGACCTCCTCGGGCCGCTCGTCGACCAGCACCACCATCAGATGGCATTCGGGGTGGTTGCCGGCCACGGCGGCGGCGATCTGCTGGAGCAGCACCGTCTTGCCGGTCTTGGGCGGGGCGACGATCAGGCCGCGCTGGCCCTTGCCGACCGGTGAGACCAGGTCGACGAGGCGTCCGGTCAGTCCGCTCGCCGGGTGCTCCAGCCGGAGCCGGTCGCGCGGGTGCAGTGGCGTGAGGTCGGCGAAGTGCGGGCGGCGGCGCAGCTCTTCGGGTGTACGGCCGTTGATCCGCTCGACCTCGGTGAGGGTCCGGGGCCCGCCGCGCACACCTTCCACGGTGTCGCCCTTGCGCAGTCCGTGACGGCGGATCAGCGCGGGGGGGACCTGGAGGTCGGTGGGCGAGGGCAGGCAGTTCGCGGAGCGCAGGTGCCCCTTCCCGTTGCCGTCGATGTCGAGGACACCGGTGGCGGTCTGGGCTGGGGGCCGCTGCTGTACCGGGGGGTGTTCGAGTGTGGTGGTCATGGGATGTCCTTTCACGGACGGGAAGGCGTGTGACATGCGCGAGGAGGGAAGAGGCCGCGAAGGGAGGCACGGGGCGCGCCTCGGTGCGGCGGGAGCATCGCCTCGGGTACGACGGGATCGATCCCTGGCCGTACTCGGGAGGTGGTGCCGAGAAGCTGTTCAGCCGGTCGGAAACCGCGGCGTGACAGCGGGAGAAAGGAACTGGCACCGGCGCCTGAACAAAGAGGCGTACACGAGTGCTGATGTGACAGTACCACTCTTGCGGCCGCTTCGACAGTGATCCGCGTCCCGGTCACGCGCAACGTCTTGGTACCGCCCCCTGCGGAAGACCCGTCGCAACGGGCGAACGCGCAGGTCGCGCCCCTGGGCACGGCTCGGACGGGAAGACCGCCAGGGCGTAGGGGTGAGCCGCACGCGTACGCGATACCCGTGCTCCGGCCGTGCGGTTTCGGTTCCCCGTCGGCGCCCCTACCCTGAACGGAGCGGCTTTCGAGCAGCTCGCCGGTTCCTTCGGCCCGATCGGATCACCGAGGTGAGGACCATGACCACGATCGCCATCATCGGAGCGGGCCCCGGTCTCGGCGCCGCCGTCGCCCGGCGTTTCGGCCGCGAGGGCTTCGACGTCGCGCTCGTCTCGCGCAGTCAGGAGCGGGTGGACGGTCTCGTCGCCGAACTCGCCGACGCCTCGGTCACGGCACGCGGTTTCGCCGCCGACGTACGCGACCCGAAGGCCCTCGCGGCGGCCCTGGACGCCGCGTCCGGAGCCCTGGGCCCGATCGAGGTGCTCCAGTACAGCCCGCTCCCGCACCCGGACTTCATGCGGCCGGTCCTAGAGACCCGCCCCGACGACCTCATCGGCCCGATCGAGCTCTCCGTCTACGGGCCCGTCGCCGCGGTGCGCCAGGTGCTCCCCGGGATGCGCTCGCTCGGCCGTGGCACGGTCCTCCTCGTCAACGGGGGCAGCGCGGTGATCCCGCACGCCGACCGGGCGGGCACCTCGATCGCGTTCGCCGCCGAGAGCGCGTACGGCCATCTCCTGCACGACACCCTCGCCGACGACGGCATCCATGTCGGGCAGCTCATCATTCCCGGCGAGATCATCCCCGGGCACCCGCGGAAGGACCCGGACGCGCTCGCGGAGGCGCTGTGGGGTATGCACCGGGAACGGCACGGATTCCGGCACTTCGCCGACGACCTCGACAGCTGACACTCCCTCACGGCCCGCAGGACCGACGGGACATGACGTCGGCGCTGTGCTCCGGGACATCCGGCGACAGCCGTTGGCCGAGCTGCTGCGCATGCTGCTCTGAGCAGGCACAATCGATCGTCGTACGGCGCCCGATGATGTCGTACGACCGCCAACTCGGCCCAGCAGCAAGGAGAACACGGTGGACACCTCGCCCGTCACGCCGCACCGCATGGACCCCGCGGGCGGCTGCCCGCACGCCGACAACGCGCGGCTGCTCGCGCGGGGCGCCGTCGCGACGGTGGTACTGCCCGGTGCGGTGGAGGGCGCGGCGGTGCTCGGGCACGAGGCGCTGAAGGAGTTCCTCGCGCACCCCGATGTCGCCAAGGGGGCCCGGCACTTCACCGCCCTGCGCGAGGGAACGATCGCCGCCGGCTGGCCGCTGCTCACCTTCGCCACCGTGCAGGGGATGACGACCGCCGACGGTGACGACCACCGTCGGCTGCGATCCCTCGTCAGCAAAGCCTTCACCGTGCGACGGGTCGAGCAACTGCGCCCGCGCATAGAGGAGTTGACCTCCGGGTTGCTCGACGGGCTGCACGCGGCGGCGGAGACGGGCGGGGGAGTGGCCGACCTGCGCCGCCACTTCGCGCTCCCGCTGCCGATGGGCGTCATCGGTGAACTCCTCGGTGTCGACGCCGAGTACCGCGACCGGCTCCATCATCTGACGAACCAGGTCGTCGCCACCGACATCGGCCCCGAGCAGGCTGTCGCCGCCAACCGCGAACTGGTGGCCGTGCTGAGCGCCGTCGCGGCCGCACGCGCGGAGAACCCCGGCGACGACCTCACCAGCGCGCTGATCGCCGCCCGGGACGAGGACGGCGACCGGCTCAGCCAGCAGGAACTCATCGGCACCCTGGTCCTCATGATCATCGCCGGGCACGAGACCACCCTGAACCTGATAACCAACGCCGTACGGGCGTTGTGCGGGCACCGGGACCAACTGGAGTCGGTCCAAAAGGGCGAGTCGAGCTGGGCGGACGTCGTCGAGGAGACCCTGCGCTGGAACGCCCCCGTCAGCTACTTCCCCTTCCGCTATCCGGTACGGGACCTCACCATCGACGGGACCGTCATCCCCCGGGGCACGCCCGTCCTCGCCGGGTACTCGGCCGCCGGCCGCGACCGGGCCGCGCACGGGCCGGACGCCGACCTCTTCGACGTCACCCGACCCGGACGGCCGGGCTCCGTCCGGCACATCTCCCTCGGGCACGGCGCCCACTACTGCCTCGGCGCGCCGCTCGCCCGGATGGAGGCCACCATCGCCCTGGAACGGCTGTTCACCCGCTTCCCCGACCTGGACCTCGCCGTGCCCGAAGCGGAGCTCACCCAGCAGGCCAGCTTCGTCGGCAACAGCGTCCAGGTCCTCCCCGTGCGGCCCGGCACCTCCCGTGTCTGACGGCGCTCCTGAAAAAAGGATGTCGCCGCCTGTCGATTCGCCGGGGCGCCGTCCGTCGGTGGGGTGTAGGAAGCTCATGAGCACCGGGAGGAACCATGAAGTACATGCTGCTCGTCTGCGGCGACGACACCGCTGACGCCTCCGGCATGGCGCCCGTCGAACCCTGGGTCGAGGAGCTGGGCGTCGAGCGGGGCGTGCGGCTGCACGGGCACCGGCTCCGGCTGCCCGCCGAGGCGGTCACCGTCCGGGTGCGTGACGGCGAAGTGCTGCGCACCGACGGGCCGTTCGCCGAGACGAAGGAGTACGTCGCCGGTTTCGACATCCTCGACTGCGCGGACATGGAGGAGGCGATCGAGGCCGCCGCCAAGCATCCGGTGGCCGCCATCGGCGCCATGGAGGTCCGCGCGTTCTGGGACGACGAGGACGCCGAGGGGCAGATCCGCCGCCTCGACGCGGAGCTCACCGAGGCCGCCCGCGAACGGGACGTCGACCGGGCGATGGCCTGCTACGCCCCGGACGTCGAGGTCTACCCCGCGAGCGGCCGGGAACAGAGCGGCGTGGACGCCCTGCGCAAGGCCGGGGAACTGTGGCTCTCGACGCTCGCCGGCCCCGCCGACCGCGAGGTGCTCGACTTCCGGCTGCGGGTCGACGAGAGCGTCGCCTTCAGCCACGCCCTGGTCCGCCTGCGCGCACCGCTCGTCGACGGCGGAACGCTGGACGTCACCGCACGCGTCACCACGGGATACCGCGCGGCAGGCGACCGCTGGCGGATCGTCCACCAGCACGCGTCGGTGGCATCGGCCGCCGACCTCCCGGGGACCGGGAGCCTCCGGCCGTGAAGTACGCCCTGTTCCTCTGCACGCCCGTCGGCGGCGAGGAGATCGGTCCCGAGGAGATCGCCGGCGACCCCCGGTTCACCTCGTACGTCCACGTGGTGCGCGATCGCGGCATCGTGACGGGCGGCGCCCGGTTGCGGCCGGCCTCCGACGCCACCACCGTACGGGTCCGGGGCGACGAAGTCCTGCTCAGCGACGGACCGTTCGTCGAAGCGGAGGAGTACGTCGCGGGCATCGACATCATCGAGGTCGCCGACCTCGACGAGGCCATCGCGCTCGCGTCCCGGCATCCGGCGGCGCTGGGCGGCGGTTCGGTGGAGGTGCGGCCGCTCTGGGAGTGAACGACGGCGTCGAGGAGGCGGTCGCGGCCGCCTTCCGCGAGGAGTGGGGCCAGGTCGTCGCCACCCTGATCCGGGTGACCGGCGACTGGGACCTCGCGGAGGAGTGCGCTCAGGACGCCTTCGCCCAGGCGCTCGACCGGTGGCGGCGCGACGGAGTACCGCGCCGCCCCGGCGCCTGGCTGACCACGGCCGCGCGCAACCGCGCCCTGGACGTGCTGCGCCGGGAGGCGGTCGGTGCGCGGAAGCTGCGGGAGGTGGCGGTGTCGACGCGCGACGAGGAGCCGTACAACCTGTACGACCCGTACAGCCCGTACGATCCCGACGGCCCGGGACGCGACGACGGGAGCGGAGTCCACGACGACCGGCTGCGGCTGCTCTTCACCTGCTGCCACCCGGCGCTGGCCATCGAGGCCCGGGTGGCGCTCACCCTGCGCACCCTGGCCGGGCTGACCACGCCCGAGATCGCGCGCGCCTTCCTCGTCCCCGAGGCGACGATGGCGCAGCGTCTGGTGCGCGCCAAACGGAAGATCCGCAACGCGGGTATCCCGTACCGCGTACCGCCCGCGCACCTCCTGCCCGAACGCACCACGGGCGTCCTCGGCGTGCTCTACCTGCTCTTCAACGAGGGGTACGCCGCCACGGCCGGGGCCGATCTGGTGCGCACGAACCTCTCCGCCGAGGCGATCCGCCTCGCCCGCGTCCTGGCCCGCCTGATGCCCGACGAGCCCGAAGTCCTCGGCCTCCTCGCGCTGTTGCTGCTGCACGACGCCCGGCGAGGCACGCGCGTCGACGCGGCGGGCGACCTGGTCACGCTGGAGGACCAGGACCGTACCGCCTGGGACAGGTCCGAGGCCGACGAGGGCGCCGCGCTGCTGGAGAGCGCCCTTCGCCGCAGAGGCCCCGGCCCGTACCAGATCCAGGCCGCCATCGCCGCCTGTCACACCACCGCCCGGACGGCCGAGGAGACCGACTGGGCCGACATCGCGGCCCTCTACGGCGAACTGAGGCGCTTCGTTCCCTCCGCCGTGGTCCGGCTCAACCGGGCGGTCGCCGTGGGTATGTCCGAAGGTCCCGACGCCGGGCTCGCCCTGGTCGCCGAACTGGAGGCGGAGGGCGAGCTGGACGCGTACCACCTGCTGTCCGCCACCCGCGCGGACCTGCTGCGCCGGGCCGGACGCACGACGGAGGCCGCCGAGGCGTACGAGAAGGCACTCGAACTGGTGGAGAACGCGGCCGAGCGGAGGTTTCTGGTGAAGCGGCTCGCGGAGTGCCGATCGGCGTAGGGGCCCTGCGGTGGAGGTGCTTTCGTGCGGCGCTTCAGCCGGAAGCCCGCCCGGCTGGAGCCGGGGCAGGCCCCCGGCGGGGCTTCTCCGGGTCCGATCCGGGTCCGGAAGGACGGTGAAACCCCGTGGACCAAGACCGCACCGCAGCCCCGGACCGAGGCACGGATCAGATCCGGACGCCGAACTGGAAGGGCATGTCGGCCATCGACTCGTTGCGGACGAACGCGCCGGTGTGCGGGGCGTGCAGCACTTGGCCGTTGCCGGCGTAGAGGCCGACGTGGTGCTGGTCGCCGTAGAAGATGACCAGGTCGCCGACCCGTAGATCACTCTGCGAGTAGATGCGGGTGCCCGCGTTGGCCTGGGCCTGCGAGGTGCGCGGAATGGTCACGTCGGCCTGGGCGTACGCCCAGGAGGTGAGGCCCGAGCAGTCGAAGGTGCTGGGGCCGGAGTGGGCGTACGCGTACGGTGATCCGATCACGCTCTGGGCGGCGGCGAACGCGGCGGCGGCGCGTCCCGAGGCGGCCTTGGTGGTGCCGAGGCCGACCCGCTCGTCGGCGCGGGTGGCCCGCTCCTGGTCCTGGGTGGCCAGCGCCGCCTTCTCCTGCGTCGTCAGCGTGTTCAGGAGCTTCTGCGCCGCGCCCAGCTTGCTCTGGACTTCCTTCTTCTTGCTCGCGAGTTTGGTCCGGGTGTCGGCGAGGTCCTTGAGCTTCGCGGAGGCCTCGGAGCGCTGCTGGGCGAGCGAACGCTGCTTCTCCTGGACCTTCTTGAGCGACTCGGCCTGCTGAGCGGTCAGCTGGTCCATGGCCGAGGCCTTGTCCAGGAAGTCGTCCGGGTTCGAGGAGAGGAAGAGCGCCACGGAGGGGTCGATGCCGCCGGTGCGGTACTGGGCGCTGGCCATCGAACCGAGGCCGTCGCGCAGCTCGTTGAGCTCTTCCTGACCGCGGGCCACGTTGTCCTGCAGGGAGTTGATCTCCTTCTGCAGTTCCTTCTGCTTCTCCTGGGCGCCGTCGAGCTTCTCCGTGGCCTGCTCGGCCTCCTGGTAGAGCTTGTCGACCTTGGACTTGACCTCGTCCTTGTTCGGCTTCTCGGACGGCGCTGCATTGGCGACGTTGGCGCTGAGGGCTACGGCGGCAGCGGCGGCTGTGGTGAGCACGGTCACACGGGTGCGGCTCGGCTGCTTGGGTCGACGGTGGGACGCCACGAAAGCGAGCTCCTTCTTCTTTCGGCCGCCTGCCGAATGCGCCGACGAGCGGTGATCCTTTGCTGTCACCCCGGCGAGTGAACAACCGAGCAAAGGTTCGGGTGGCGACTGTAGTGACTCAGTCTTCATTAGAGCAAGTGGCGTTGTAATGCCGGATGTTGAGTGACAGGGACGAGTGACGGCTCCCTTCAGGGTGTTGCCGGTGAGGCGGCAGGTGTTGATTTGGATTCGACCGGTCAAGGCGACACTCTCGGCTGATGTGCGAAATCCCGGGCACTCGCGCGGCCGGTTGTCGAGCTTCGTCGCGATGGCGTCAAGCTCGTCCTGGCCGAACGTCGACAGGTTTGTTCCTTTGGGCAGATACTGCCGGAGCAGCTTCTCGATCGGCCGGTCGTCGGTGATCTGTGAACGCCACTGGCCTTTCACCGTGTGGCGCTTGTTCTTCCGGATCGGGCGGCTGGTTCGAACGCGACTGCACAGTTCGCGGGGGGACCACCTGTCAGCGGGTGGTGTGGATCGTCCGGTGGACCGTCTCGTGGGTGATCTGCGTCCGCGGGTCGTCCCCGTGACGCAGACGCAGGTGCCCGACGATCTGTTCGGGCGACCACTCCTCCGGCAGCAGGGGCAGCGCCGTCTGCCTCCGACCGGCACCGTCGCTCTGGCCGGTTGGATCCGAGTCCGTCAAAGCGGATCTGGTTCAGCGGGAACCTTCGGCCGGTTGCCGGACACGTATAGGGCATGGAACTGAATGACGCTGGTCCCGCCGTACCGGTCGGAGGGATATCTGATCGAGAACTGTGGGCGAGGGCCGTCGACGGTGACCGGGAGGCGTTCGGTCGGATCTTCGACCGTCATGGGAAGACCGTCTACAACCACCTGTTCCGGCGGACGGCCGACTGGTCCGAGGCCGAAGACCTCACGTCGACCGTGTTCCTGCATGCCTGGCGTCGGCGGTCGGAGACGGTGCTGGACCGCGACTCGGCCCTGCCGTGGTTGCTGGGCATCGCCGACCGCCTGCTGTCGAACACCAGGCGGCGGCTGAGGCGGGCCGAGGCGTTGCTGCGCCGGCTCGTCTCGCACGACGAGTCGGTGGGCGACCACGCGGACCGCGTCGCCGTCCTGGTCGACGACGAGCGTCGTATGTCGGAGATCCACCGGGCGCTGGCTCGGCTGCCGCGCCACGAACGCGAGGTCGTCGAGCTCTGCGTGTGGTCGGGCCTGGATCAGCAGGCGGCTGCGGCAGCGCTGGAGGTGGCGGTCGGGACCGTGAAGTCCAGACTGCACCGGGCGCGGCGGAGGCTGGGGGCCGACCTCGTCGGCAGATCCACGGTGCCGGCGTCATTCAGTTCGAGGAGTCCCGTCAACGCGGAAGAGGTCGCACGATGAATGACATGCCGGGCATTCCCGCGGCTCCTTCCGATCGTGATCTGCCGAACCACCGGCGGACCCGAGAGGAGCTACTGATGAAGATCGGTCCAGAGGACAACCGTGCTTCGCTGCGACGCAGGTGGGGAGTGCCGCTGGGTGTTGCCACCGGCGTCGCGGCGGTGAGCGTCGCGGCCGTGGCCGCCTTCAGCGGGGTAGGGGATGCCAAGCCGCTGCTCGCCGGTCCTGCCGGAAACCCGACGAGCGTCGCCGCGCCACCGAGTCCGATCACAACGCGTGGCTCCACGTCGGCCGGAGCCGGGTCGGCGCCGTCGTCGACTCGCACGACTTCCACCCCGGACGCGTTCGCCGTCACCAGCGGGACGACGAGCCCGATCGACGCGGGGACCGTCGCCAAGATCCTGGCCTCCTGCCTGGGCTCGGATGCCTCGAGCTACCACGCGGTGGTCGCGGCCCGCGCTCCCGTCGCCTCGCGGGACGGGGACGGTGTGGTCGTCGCCGTCAACTCCGCCGATCAGTACGTGCAATGCCAGTCGAAGGGCGACAAGGGCAACAGTCAGGATTCCCCGCCCACGTTCATCAACAATCGCCTGTGGGGCACCGGTCGTACGATCGAGTATTTCGACTCCATTAGCGAGGCCACCGGCAAGGGGCGATATCTCATGTTGGGCGCCGGGCATTACACATCCGACATTGCCAAGATCGCCATCAGCTACGGCGATAATCCGAAGCAGTACCCGGCTGTCATGGCAGGCGGCGCGTTCGTCTACGCGGCGGCTCTCTCCGTCGACAACCCCGGCTCGCACTATGCGGGCCCGAGTCCCTACGTCCATGCCTACAACGCAGCCGGTGAGGAGGTCTACAACCAGGAGAAGGACCCGCAGTTCACCAACGACCGGTAAATGGGCCATTCGGTCGACCTTATTGCTGCCCGGCGAAGCCGAAGGACTGCGCGCCGGTCTCGCCGGCGCTGAGGATGAGCTCGCCCGGATCGACAGGCGTTCCCGCAAGCAAACGGTCGTCGGTCTCGGTATGCCTACGGCCTGGAGCGAAGATCGTCGAGTGCCGTGCGGATCGGGCGGACGCCGGCGCTCTCGGCGGCAACTGGCGCGAGCTGCCTGTCGAGCGGATCCGTGAACTATGGCGTCACAAGAACCTGACGGCCCGTCTGGAGAGGCTTCTCAGCCACCTGCAGTCCGGCTACGACGGCTGCTCGCCGTTGTCGAAGGCGGCGGCGACAGGCCGGCCGACCGATGCCGCGTACCATCACCGCCCCGGCCGAAAGCACCGGAGCGGGTCACCGGACCGGTTCCCGGACCACTGCCGACCTCGCCTTCCTCGCCTACGCGATGAAGGCCCCGGCCCCCCCGCCCGGCAGTCAGCCGGCGGGCGGGCGGGCAGGGAAGCGGCAGACGAGGGGGCGCCGACGGCCTCGGCAGGGTTGCAGGTGGGGGCAACTGATCATGGGAAAGCCGAGATCGGTGCCGTGTGACACGGCGCCTGCCTTGCCGGTGAAGGGTGCATGTGGGAGGCGGGTTGCCTCCCTGACCCCTCTACCGTGCCGACGCCGTGAGGCCGGGCAACATGCGCCGCCGCGTGCGGGCTTTGCCGCGAGAGGCTCACCTCAAGGGGCCAGGCAGCCAGCCGTGCGGTGTCAGTGGTTCTCCCAGTCCGGTGCGAAGAAACGGGCCCCGCTGACGACGGTGTCTCCGGCTCGGGCGGCTCGCACGGACATGTTGAGCTCCTCCGGTCCCGGACCGCCGTCGCAGTGGACCAGCCAGCCCAGGCCGTGCTCCTCGATGTGTCGGATCACCTCTGCGTCGACCTCGGAGACCTTCCGGCCGATCAACGGGATGCCGTCCCATTCGACCTGGGGCCCGGTGCGCCCGTGCACGGTCACGGCAGCCAGGGCGGGAACGCCGTCCGGGTAAGCGACCGCCCCGTCCAGCGCCTCCCTGACCTGATCAGGGCTCCACCAACTCACCGGCACATTCCCCAGAAGCGCTGGAGCGGGGTGGGCAGGCGCCCGCGCATCCCGAGGACCTGAGGGCCGCCGAGGTGCCGGCCGCGCTGGAGTTGCTGGCCGGTCCGTGGCGGGCCCCGCTCCGGCTCATGGTCCGTCATCGGGTGGCCGCATACGTCGCCACGTTCGTGCTCGTCCTCGCCACCAACAGAGCGCTGGTACTGAGCGGGACTGTCTCGTACAGCGTGTGGGGCTGGATCTGGTACGCGCCCCTCCTGCTGGCCGACGGAAGGCTCAAGCTGGCCCGGCGGGTGGCTCGGCAGCGGGTGATCGCCGCGATGGAGGCCCGGCACGCCGACGCCGTCGCCTCCGCGGACTAGCCGGCCTTTCCTTAGCGACCCGACGAGGGCCAATAAGACGGCCGCAAGAGGCCCTGCCCCTGGAGGGGGTAGGGCCTCTTGCGGCGCAAGGGGTCTGCGTTGGAGGTGCTTCCGCGTCCGGCGTTTCAGCCGGAAGCCCGCCCGCTGGAGCCGGGACAGGCCCCCGGCGGGGCTTCTCCGGGCCCGATCTGGGTCCGGAAGGACGGTGAAACCCCGTGAATGATCAACGCCGACGGGATAGCACCACACCTGCTGACCTGCACAGAAGAGGAAAGGAAGGGGTGTTCGGGGAAACCCGGGGCAACGTTCTGACGAGGGTCCCTTCGTCGGTGGGGTTGAGGAACCTCCCGATGGTCGTCGGGAGTCGGCAGCAGCCACCCGACGTCCCAGGAGGGTTCCATGACCGCCGAAGTCCCCAAGTCGCGAAGCAGGAGAGCGCTTCGCCTGCTGCTCGCGCGCCGTGCACGACCGAAGGACGCGGGCCCCGCGCGGCCCGCCCCCCACACGGAGGCGGTCCCGGGAGCGCCGGACGTCTGGCTGCCGGCCTTCGCCTGGGGAGCTGACCCTGCCCGTGCTCAGTGTCCCGCCCGTCGCCCGACGAGCTCGAAGACGCCGTAACCGAATCCCTCGGTGTACACGGTGTCGGCGTCGATCCGGATGCCGGCGGCCTCCAGGAAGCGGGCGCCCGCGGCGCCGTCGTGGCGGCAACTCGCCGGTTCCCGGCGTGGGTTGACCGCGACGAGATACCGGCCGCCCCGCACGTAGACGAACGGATATCCGGCGTGCACCACCTCGACCGAGCCGCCCGGCCCCAGCTCCGGGGTGCCGGAGCGCAACGCGACGAGGCGTCGTACGAGATGCAGGAGCGAGGTGTCGTCGGCCTGTTGGGCGGCGACCGTCGGGCGGTCCGGGGACGGGTCGAGCGGGAGGTACAGACGATCGGCGGGGGCGCTGGAGAAACCGGCGTTGGGGCTGTCGTCCCACTGCATCGGGGTACGGGAACCCGCGCGGTTGTAGCGCGGTCCCAGCACGCTGCCCTCCTTCCCGGGCAGTCCCGGAACGAAGCGCATGCCGATCTCGTCGCCGTAGTAGATCGCCGGAAGGGTCGGCCAGGTCAGCTGGAAGGCGAAGGCGACGGGCAGCTGATCGGCCTTACGGGGGCCGCAGTTGAGGCGGGAGAAGTCGTGGTTGGCGGTCGGGAGCGCGACGAACCCGTCCTCGCCGAGCGCGGAGACCGCGTTGCGCCAGGCTTCCACGAAGGGGAGCGGGGAGCCGCGGCCCTCGGCGTCGAAGAAGCAGTCGAGCGGGTCCCAGGCCTCGTTGACCGTGCCCTCGCCGTTGCTCCAGAGCGAGCGCAGGGCGAGCCCGTCGGTGGGACCGCCGAACTGGAGGAAGAAGTCCGCGTGGAACCCGGCGGGGACGGACACTTCGGGTTCACCCCACTCCGAGAGCAGCACGGCGTCCGGATGCGCGCGGTCCAGCCAGTGCCGCAACTCCGTCCAGATCGCGGCCGTTTCCCTCTTGTCCGGGTCGTCCTTCACGAGCGAGGCGGCCATGTCCACGCGGAAGCCGGACAGCCCGAGGCCGAGCCAGTGGTCGATGACCGCGCGCAGTGCGGCGCGGTTGGCGCGCGGGCCCTCCGCGTCGACCGGCAGGCGCCAGGGCTCGGCCGGATCGGTGCGCCCGTAACCGAAGTTGAGAGCCGGCTGGAACGCGAAGAAGTTCGGCAGATACGCCCCTGGGCGTGTTCCGGGGGAGGGGACGAAGCCGTCCGGGGCGCCCTCGGGCGCCCAGATGTACCGGTCGTCGGCCGGATCGTCCATCGCGGCCCGGAACCAGGGGTGTTGGTCGGACGTGTGACCCGCGACGAGGTCGAGGAGCACGCGGATGCCGTGGCGGCCCGCCGCGTCGACGAGGCGGGCGAGGTCGTCGGACGAGCCGTAGCGGGGTGCGACGTCCAGGTAGTCGGCGACGTCGTATCCGGCGTCGCCGAACGGGGACACGAAACACGGGTTGAGCCACACGGTGTTGACGCCCAGCCACGCGAGGTGGCCGAGGCGCTCGGCGATTCCGTCGAAGTCGCCGATGCCGTCGCCGTTCGAGTCGGCGAACGACTGCGGGTAGATCTGGTAGAAGACGGCGTCGGCCAGCCAGTCGGGGGCGGGGCGGAACGAGGTCATGGTCGGGACGATAGATCAGCGCCCCCGGAGCCCGCTGCCCCACGGGCCGCCGTTCGGCTGTCGTTCGACCGATGTCACCGCCGCGGGAGTCACCCCGGCCGGGCAGGCATCCTCCGTATCCTGCGACCCGATCCGCGCAACAGCCCCTAAGCTCGGCGAGATGTTCACCCCGCAGGGTCCCACGCTCCGCGAACTGGCCGTGCAGGCCCTCTCGTCGATCGAGCACGGCTACGACCTGCTCGCGCCCAAGTTCGACCACACGCCGTTCCGGACCCCGGACGCGATCCTCGAAGCGGTGGGGCGGGCCCTCGCGCCGAGGGGACCGTTCGGCGCGGGACTCGACCTGTGCTGCGGCACCGGCGCGGGCATGGAGGTCCTGCGGGACCTCTGCCGGGAGAGCGTCACCGGCGTCGACATCAGTACGGGCATGCTGACGGTCGGACGCGCCCGGCTCGGCGCCATCGGCGCACCGACGCCGGCAGCGGCGCGCGACGGCGGGGCACCGTCCCCTGCCGGGGTATGGGCCGATGGGTCACTGTCCCGGGTCGCGACCGGCGATGGCGGGTCACCTTCCCTCGACGGGACGCGCGACGGCGGGTTGGGGTCCTCGGCCGGGACGGGCACCTGCGGGTCACCGTCCCCGGCCGGGAGGCGCGATGGCGGGTCGCCGTCCTCGGCCGGGTCGGGCGCCGGGTCACCGTCCCCGGCCGGGAGGCGCGACGCCGCGTCGCCCTCCCCGGACGTGACAGGCGACGAGGGGGCACCGTCCACGGCGGCGAGGTGCGACGGCGGGTCCCCCTTCCCGGCGACGGGGTCCGGCGAGGGGGCACCGTCGGTCGCCTGGGTGCGTGGAGATGCCCGGGCTCTTCCCTTCGGGCCCGCGTTCGACCTGGTGGTGAGCTTCGGCGCCTTCGGGCACTTCCTGCCGAGCGAGCTGCCCGGCCTGTTCGCCGGGGTCCACGCCGTGCTGCGCCCCGGCGGACGCTTCGCGTTCCCGGTCACGGCTCCGCCGCGGCCCAGCTCGCCCTGGTACTGGGCCCTGCTGGGCTTCGACACGGTGATGCGGGTGCGCAACGCCGTCCGGCGGCCGACCTTCGTCATGTACTACCGCGCGTTCCGGCTCGGCGACGTACGGCGGGAGCTGGCGCGGGCCGGATTCCGGACCGAGCTCCACCCACTGACCGAGTTCGGCCGCCGACGGGACGGCAGCCCGCGGGCCCGGATGGTCGTGGCCACGCGTGTGGACACCTCCGGAGGGCCCACCGGGGTCGCCTGACGGGCAGGCCCGGGCTCTCGCGCCCGGGGTGGACGCCGGTCCACGCCCTCTCGCCGGACGCGCCGAGGAGGGGGTGGGACCGGCATCCGGCATCCGCGCGGGCGCTCGCCCGTCAGGTGCGGATGAACGCGAGCAGCAGCCACGGACCGTGGACGAAGACGACCGGTACGCGGGCCGTGGCATCGGCCCGCTCGATCCGTCGTACGTCGTTTGAGGTCATGGCGGGACAGCCCTCAGACGCGAAC
The DNA here is from genome assembly GCF_044757755.1 of Streptomyces sp. NPDC091209. Lineage (NCBI taxonomy): Bacteria > Bacillati > Actinomycetota > Actinomycetes > Kitasatosporales > Streptomycetaceae > Streptomyces > Streptomyces sp. NPDC091209. The sequence continues at coordinate 538,078 of NZ_JBIVVR010000005.1, forward strand.
AGCCCTTCCGGGATCGGTCAGATGACCGCGCTCCCGCTCCGGACGGCTGGGCGGCCCCGCAACGGCCTCCGCCTCTCCCGTCGCTCCCACCCCTGTCCCCGGCCGCGGGAACTCACTCGGCCGCCGGAAGCGTGAACTCGTAGACCAGCGCGTCCTGTTGGGCGTCCACGGTCAGGTCGGTGATCTCCAGCGGCCGGTCGTACTGGTCGTGCACGCGCCGGGTGACCCGCACCGACTGCGAAAGCCGGGTGATCGCGTCCCGGTGATGCAGGGTCAGTCCCGCCTTGCGCATCCAGTCGTAGGCGCGTGACAGCTGCGCCGAGGCGTGGCCGTCCGCGCGGTCGCGGTAGCGGGCGAGCTCCTCGACCTCGGTCACCGCGATCGCGGAGAAGGACGTCACGGCCGAGCGCAGCCCGCTGCCGTCGGCGGCGGCGGACTCGTAGCGGTGGACCAACGTCGCCCGCAGCGGGGCGAGTCCGAGGGCCTCGGCGTGATCCGGTGGGGGAGCCTCCCAGGTCACGGTGGCCCGCCGGCATCCGTCGGGTTCGCCGGTGTGCGCGCCGACGGGGAAGTCGAGGGACGGGACGTGCTCGGCGCCGGTGCCGGACAGCGTCGCATGGCTGCCACGCCGGTCGGTGGAGACCTGGCCGTCGCGCCGCAGCAGCTGCAACGCCTGCCGTACGGTCTCCCGGCTGACGCCGAATCGGGTGGCCAACTCTCTTTCTCCTGGCAGGCGTTCGCCGGGCGGGATGCTCCCGTCGCGCAGCTCGCCGAGCAGTTGCGCGGCGAGCCGTGCGTAGAGCGGTTCGTGGTCGGACGGATGGGTGGTGCGGGCCATGTCCGCGCCTCCTGCGTGGTGACAAAACGTAGCCGCGTGGGCTCAGTGCGCCACCACATCTAGCATTGGTCTAAACCACCAGGAAAGAGCGCCCGGATACTTCGGCCGATTTCAGTCCGCGCCCCTGGTCGGCCAGGGGCGTTCGGTGAGCCCGCGACCCAGGGCGCCGACGAACGCCGACTCCCTTGGGTCGACTGCGATGCGCGGGTCCGCGCGGCTCATCGCGCACCCCGGCGACATCCCGCTTCCGGGCCCAGGAGATCGCGAGACCCGCCGAAGCCGCCGTGTCCGAAACCCCTCGGACCGCGCGCGTACGGGCTGTTGACCCGCCCGCTCGCGCCGGAGGGGACCCGGGCGAAGGCAACGTACCGCGTTGGTGACGGTGTTGGTGTCATCTGATGAACATCACCGTCTCGGGCCAGGCGAGCGGACGGGCCGCGTCGCGCCCCGGCTCGTGACGGACGAGCGGTCCCGCTACTTCCGTGCCTCGACGAGAGCCCGGAGATCGGAGTGCAGGTGGTCGAGCGCGCCGCGGTACAACTGGGGTCCGACGGAGACCCGGGCCACGCCGATCGCACGCAGTTCGGCGAGCGATCCTTGTTTCAGCGGAAGACCGGCGTTCACCGGCGCGCCGACCTCGGCGACGACGGCCCGGAGGTCGTCAGGCCCGGCTCCGGGCGGGAACACGCAATCGGCACCGGCCGACCAGTACGCCTCGGCCCTGCCGATCGCGTCGGCGCGCTTCTGGTTCTCGGCCACCGGCGAGGTGGGGAAGAACGAGTCGATCCGGGCGTTGATGACGAGCGGCACCCCGATGCGGTCGGCGGCCGCGCGCATCCGCGCGATGTAGCCGGCGCGGACATCGACGTCGATCAGGCCGCCGTTGGCGTGATCACTGTCCTCGATGTTGCAGCCGGCGACTCCGATCCCGGTCAGCAGTTCGACCAGTTCCTCCGGCGCCATTCCGTAGCCGGCCTCGGCGTCGACGGTGACGGGCGCGTCGACAGAGGCCGCGATGCGTCGGGCGACGAACATCATCTCCTCGCCGGGGGCGCCCTCGCCGTCGTCGTAGCCCAGAGCGGCGGCGATCGCGTTGCTCGCGGTCGCGACCACCGGGAAGCCCGCGTCGACGACCGTGCGGGCGCTGCCCACGTCCCAGGCGTTCGGCAGCACCAGCGGAGCGCCCGGGACGTGCAGGGAACGAAGCAACCTGGCCTTGTCGGCCGTATCGGTCTCGGTCCGAGTGGACATGATCGCCTCAGTCGACAAGTGCGCCGGCGGACAGATTGGCGATCGTTCCCGTCATCGCTCCGGCTCGGTCCGAAGCCAGGAACGCGGCCGTCTCCGCGACTTCGGAGAGGGTGGGCAGCCTCTTCAACAGCGTGCCCTGCACCATTCCGCCGCCTTCGAGCATCTCCTGGACCGACTGCCCGGCCGCCGCGGCGGCCGGCGTGAAGAGGTCCTTGGTGTACGAACCCGCTGCCGGCGCATCGACGACAGCGTGTGGCCGGATGCAGACGACCCGGATGTTGCCGGGCGCCAGCTCAGCGGCCAGGACCCGTGAGAAGGCCTCCTTGCCGGCCGCGCTCACGCTGTGCCCCAGGATGCCGCCCGCGGCCAGTTTGGACCCCGGCTCGGACAACGTCAGGATGACGCCAGGACGCTCGTGACCCATGTGCTGGGCCACGGCCTTGCTGGTGATGAACAGGGTCCGCAGAAACCCGTCGACCGGCCGCATGAACTCCTCCAGCGAGAGGTCCGCCAGCAGAGTTCCCTGGTCGTGCGGGACACTCACGGCGTTGAGGGCGATGTCGATGCCGCCGGCCGTCGCCGCGATCTCGGCGGCGTGCTTCTCGACCGCCTGCTGATCGAGTACGTCGACCTGAGCGGTCTCCACCGTTCCGCCCATGGCGGCGATATCCCGCGCCACGGCGTCGAGCTTCGCCTGCGTCCGTCCGGCGATGAAGACTTTCGCGCCTTCCCGGGCGAACACCCGTGCGACGGCGCCGCCGATAGCGCCTCCGCCTCCGTAGACCACGGCGTTCTTGTCGTCGAGCAGCAATCCACTCATGTCTCCTCCAAAGGTGAATGACTCTTCCGAACGAATACGGCGGCACCGGCATCGGTCGAGGAGGCCGCCAGGGATCTGTTCCGCCGGTCTGTCGGTCAGCCGTTCTTCTGGCGCTGGATCTGTTCCGCGATGCGCTTGATGCGGTTCAGCCGCGCATCCCAGCTCCTGCCCACTTCATTGAGTTGCCGGACGGCGCGGGCGAGCTGCGCCTCGTCGACCTCGTAGCGCCGCTCGCGGCCCAGCGGTGTCGCGTGCACGAGCCCTGCGCGGTCCAGGACGCCCAGGTGTTTGGTGACCGCTTGGCGTGAGATCGGGAGACGATCGCTCAGGCCGGTCGGCGTACCGACTCCTTCCGTGAGCAGGAGGTCGAGCAGGCGGCGCCTGACCGGGTCGCCGATCGCCGACCAGAGTTCGTCGTCGAAGGCCACGGTCATTGCGCCACCACCGAAGGGGCGTAGCTCCGCAGCCGGGGCAGGAACAGGTCCCAGCCGCGCTCGTGGTCGTGGAAGGCCTCCTCGAGTACGGCCGCTTCCCAGCCCTTCTCCCGCCAGCCGCTCTCGGTCAGGCGCAGGATCGTGCCGTCGCCGGAGGGTTCGAGCTCGATGGTGACGAGGAGGGAGTTGTCCGCGTCGGGGCGCTCACCTTGAGGGGCGACCCAGCGGAACGCGAACGTGTGGGGCGGATCCACGTGCATCACCGTGATCGCCTCGACCGCGGCGCGGTCGCCCCACACCAGTTCGCCGACGGCGCCCGGCGCGGACTCGAACGAGGCGTCATCGGACCACCACATCCGGATGTGCTCGGGGCGGCTCACCACATCGAAAACGATCTCCGGCGCAGCATCGATGCGGATCTCGCGCTCCAGCTTCCCGAACTCCACCACGGGCCTCCAATAAGCAACCATCGGTTGCGTATAACGATAGTGGCGACCCTGGTGATCCGCAACCTTGTGTTGCGTAATGGTCGTGGCGGCTCGGCCCGGAGGACGGCTGGTGGGAGTGGTGGCGAACTCATCCGCGTCTGCCCCCGCTGCCTGCCGTTGGCCGGCCTGGTCCGCAGGTGTTCCCGGCCGACGGCGAGGAGCCGGCTCAGTCCCGCGGAGTCGCGGCGAGCACCGCGCGGCAGTCGGACCAGGCGGGTCGGCTCAGCAGGGGCCGGAATCGTGTGAACAGAGCCAGGAGTTCGGCTCCCCATTTCTCCCGGAAGACGGGGTCGATGCGGGCAAGGTCGAGTTCGTTGGCGGCGGACAGCTCGGCGAAGTCCCGGCGAAGGTGCGGCTCAGGAGTGTGGAGTTGGCCTGTGAACCGATTCCGGAAGGCTCCGTCGGGAAGCGCGAGCTTCGGATACGTGGCCCCGCGGTCACACGACGCGTAGAGATACACGATGGCTTCAGCCTCGGCGCCGATCACCTCGGCGAGTTCGGCGCGGCTGTCCGGAGACAGCAAGGCGGTAGGGAAGCCGTCCGTACCGTAGAACGCGTGGCACAGGCCGGCGACCTGGAGGGCGGGGCGAGCGCCCCATGCGGCGAGTTGGCCCTGGACGCGCTGGAGGTGCGCGACGAGAGTGCCGCCGGGATGGGCGATGTCCGCAGCACCGAGTGTGCGCAGGAGCGCGATGGCCTCGTCGGCAGGGGCAGGAGAAGCAGGCACAGGGCGGTGTCCTTCCGTCTCATGAGGCCGGCATCCGTCCGGGTCCGGGCGGTGCCGTATGTGCCCTGACGCCCGAGCGGGTGCTTGCCGGGCGTGCGGGGACGGCGAGCGCGGCAACCTCCCGGTCGCCCACGAGCACCGATGGCGGCGGCCAACCTTCAGCTCACCGGGTCGGCATGCCTCCGTGCGGGCTGTTGACCACCAAGGGCAGTGATCCTTCGGCGAGGTAGTCGTGCCCGGGGAAGTGGTCGATGTGGAGGTGACCGCCGTCCTCCGCTTCGGTCATTTCCCGCAGATTCGCGGCGAGAACTGCCCTTCCGGCAGCGTCACCGCTGATCACAAGGATCTGGCGCTCCGCGTCCCGGCGGATCAGAACGCCGGGGCCGGGCGTCCCTTCGACCTCGACCCCGGCCAGGGCGCCGCCGTCCGACGAGGAGGTGGACCTGAGCAGCCCCTCACCTTGAGCCACCGCGCGTGCCAACCACGTCAGTTCTTCCGCCGATGCGGAGAGATCCACCTCGCCGTACCGGGGGTCGGATATCAGTCTCATGGGCGTCACGCCTCCAACGTCGGGCTCCGATGATGCCCGCACGCCGTGATCGTCGGTCATGTCTTCTCAGGGCGAAGACGGCCGGACGCGGCGCGCGCCAAGTGAAGCTGCTCGCCCGGCACTTGGCGCCCACGTAGGTGATGGCTTGATTCAGGAAGGGGCTGGTGAGCACGGTGATCACCAGCGTGGGGGTGCCGGCGTGGACGCCCCGCTGTCCGCAGGGGCGGTACGGGGGACCGATGCGCTCCTCGACCCGCGAACGCCGGTCACCGATGCTGACCGTGTCGACGCCGAGTCCCGGAATGATCCCCATGTCAGCCATCCTCCCAGGGGAGGGAGGGCGCGTGCGCCGAGGTGCTGTGCCAGTAGTCGCGGGTCTCCACCGCGCGTCCCGCCGCGTCGAAGCGGACGAAGACGCAGCCCGCGAGTGTCGACGGGCGGCCGTCCTCCTCCGCCAGGACGCGGAACTCGGCGGCCGCGCGGCCGTCCTGGCCGATCAGGGGTTCGGAGAAGCGGACGTCGCTCGTGGTCTCGGACGCGAAGGACCAGCGGAGGTACGCGGCGAGCTCGTCCCGGCCGCGATGGGGCTCCCGGAACGGCATGGAGCGGTGGACGCACGTGTCCGAGTACAGCTCCAGGATCGCCTCGACGTCATGGTCCGCCCAGGCCCGCTCCCACACCCGTACGAAGCGTCGCGCCGCGGTGGTCGTGTCCATCGCGGGCCTCAGACGCGGGCGGGCAGCCAGCGCAGCTGCGCGGCCTGCTGGTAGGGGCCGCCGCCCTCATGGTCGTTGAAGTCGTACACCTCGATCTCCTTCTCCTCGCCCGCCCAGGCGTTGAAGGCCGCGAAGACCGTCGACGGCGGGCAGGTCTGGTCCTCCAGCGCCGCCGAGAACAGGGCGGGAGCCCGGCCGCGCGCGGCGAAGTGCACCCCGTCGAAGTAGGAGAGGGTGCGCCGCACCTGCTCGGTGCGGCCGCGGTGGGTCTTGAGGTAGTTGCCGATCTCCCGGTAGGGGGTGCGGTCCGTGAGCACCGTGGCGCGCGGGAAGTCGCACAGGAACGGCACATCGGGGGCGATCGCCGCCAGGTCGGGCACCAGACCGCCCACCGCGATGGTGATGCCGCCGCCCTGGCTCCCGCCGAGCGCCGCGACCCGCGCCGCGTCGACCAGGGGATGCGAACGGGCCGCCTCCACGGCGCGCACCGCGTCCGTGAACAGCCGCCGGTAGTAGTAGTTTTCGGGGTCCTCGATCCCCCGCGTCATGAACCCGGGGAACGCGGGCGCGCTGCCCACCGGGTCAGGCGTCTCGCCGCCGCCCCAGGCACTCGCCTGGCCGCGCGTGTCCATCACGAAGTGCGCGAAGCCGGCCGAGGCCCACAGCAGATGCGTGTGCGGCAGCCCGCGCCCGCCGCCGTACCCGATGAACTCGACGACCGTCGGCAGCGGTGAGTTCGCCCAAGCCGGCACGGTCAGCCAGCCCTTGATCGGATGCCCGCCGAACCCGGCGAACGTGACGTCGTGGACCGCGACGGTCTTCAGCGGGATCTCGACCGGCTCGAAGGTGGGGGAGAGGTCGTACTCGTGGGCTTCCTGGAGCGTCTTGTCCCAGAAGGAGTCGAAGTCCTCGGGTTCGGTGGACGCGCTGCGGTAGGTGCGGAGTTCGTCGAGAGGGAGGTCGAACAGGGCCATCAAGGACCACCTTTCGGCAACGGAGGCGCGGATGATCACACGGTACGTCCGCCGTCGGCGGCCCGTCACGGCCGCGCCGAGGCGAAGACATTCTCGGCGCCGACCGGCGGCCCGCTCCCTCTCCGGGCAGTCGTCCGGCCCCTTCGTTCTCCCTCGCGGGGTCCTGGCTCACGGACTCCCTCGCGGGGGCCCCGGCTCACGGCACGCCCCTCAGGCCGTCCGCCGGGTCCACTCCGGTTCGGTCCGCGCCCAGTCACACTCCCACTGGGCCAGTCGGCGGCGCGCCAGGGCCCGGCGTACGCAGAGGTGCGCGAGGAAGACGGCGAAGAGGGCGCCCGTCGTGGTGAACACGCCCATGGCCAGCGTGTGTTGCCGGATCACCGAAGCGTTCGACGGCGGACGCACGATCCCTCCCCGGGCATCGGTCCATACGTAGAGGCGCGTACCCCGCCGCAGACCCGCCGGCACGCGGACCAGGCCGGTCCGCGCAATCCCGTCGGACCCCGTCCAGCGGACCGGCACGGGGAAGGAACGCAGGCCGTTGCCGGGCGTCGTCGGCACCGCCGGCGGTGAGTCCTTCACGAGCACCGCACGGACATGGTGCTGGGCGGCACGCTGCGCCGCCGCCTGCTCCCGCGCGCCGTCGTACGTCCACCACGCCGCTCCCGCCCCCGCGAGCGGCGCCCCGACGGACAGGAGAACGCCGACCGCCAGCGCCCACCATGCCTCGACGACATCGGAGCGGCGTCGCAGCGGATTGCGGCGCCAACGCCAGCCGTGCACCCGGGTTCGCATGTCCCCTCCTCCCTGCCGCGCGCCGCGTCGGCGCCCGGACGCCCCGGCGACCGGCGCCTCACGGCTCCGGACGTCGAACTGCCCGCCGTACGCGAGCCGTTCGGCGCGTCCGGCATGCGGGCCGCGACCGGTTCGCCGCGCCCCGCGTGCCGTACGCCACCGGTTCACCTCGCCCGCGCCTACCGCGCGCGCCGGCGTTCCGGCGCCGGTCCGCGCGGACTTCCGCGCCGTACGACTGATCCCCGCCCGCCGTGGAACCCGGGCACCACCGCGTCGGCGATCGGGAGCGCCGATGGCGAAGCACCGGTGGTCTCCGCCCGCGACACCCGGGCGCACCCCGACTGCCCCGCCACCGGCCGCATACACCCGCCGGACACGTCCGTCGGCCGAAATCCGCCGCGACGGCGCGCGCAAAAGCGGTCCGGGGCGCGTACCCGTTCCTCGACACCGGCATCACGCATCAACCGGCGTCGCGCATCAGCCGTCCAAACCACGAAAGGCATCGGTCATGAACACCGGCTCCACCATCACCGCAGGAATCGACGGCTCGCGCGCCAGTCTGGACGCCGCCGACTGGGCGGCCCGCGAGGCCGGACGGCGTCGTCTGCCGCTGCGTCTCCTGCAGGCGGGCACCCGGCACCGCGTCGCCGCGCGCGTTCCGGACGTCGACGTGGCCGCCGGGTGCGCCAGGTCGGCGCTCGACCGGGCGGCGATCCAACTGTCCTACGCCCACCCGGCGTTGGACATCGTCGCGCGCGACACCGAGACGCCCGCGGTGCCCGCGCTGCTCGGGGCCGCCGCCGAGTCCGGGACACTCGTCGTCGGCACCCGCGGCCACACCGGCCACATCGCGGCGGCCGGCTTCCTGGCCGGCTCCGTCGCCCTGACCGTCGCGGCCCGTGCCGCCTGCCCGGTCGTCCTCGTCCGCGCGGGTGAACTCCCCGAGGACGAAAGGGCATTCACCCCTGGCGGCACACCACCGAGCGCCGCGCCCTACCGTCCGGTGGTCCTCGGCCTCGACCTGGAGCATCCCGCCGAGGACCTGATCGGTTACGCCTTCGACACCGCCGCCGTCCGCTCGGCACCACTCCTCGTGGTGCACGCCTGGACCCGATCCGGACACGAGCGCGGCGCGTCCGCCGTCCCGTCGGCCACCGTGCCGTCGCTCGGCGACGCGGACGATCAGGAGGCCGGCCGACAGCGTGCCCTGACCGGCACGCTACGGCCCTGGCGCCACAAGTTCCCGGACACCCCGGTCTCGGAACAGGTCGTCCGCGGTCACCCCGGAGACCTTCTGCTGAAGGCGTCCACCGGCGCGGGTCTTCTCATCGTCGGCCGTCCCGCGGGCGAGCGTCTGGGCCGCGTCGCACGGACCCTCATCCGGCAGGTGACGTGCCCGGTCGTCGTGGTGCCGCACGGCTGACCCCACTCCGGCAGCTTTCCGGCGGAATCCGGGCCCGACACGACGGAGGGCGACGTCGATGACCTGTCCGGCCGCTCATGCCGCAGACGCGGGGTCTGGCACGCACTCCGCCGAGCTCTTCGAGCAGGGGGACCCCCAGCGGCGTTGTCGTCGGTTGCCGACTCCCCCGCTCTCGGCTTCGATCGAGCGGGGGGACCCCATCGCGTCGACGCCCTCCTCCGCCTTGCAGCTGCACGCACCAGACCCCGCTCACCGGTACTGATACGGCACCGTCGCCTTCCTGCGACCCGATCGGCCGGACAGGTCCTACCCGAACCGCTCGATCCGAATCCGGTCCACCGGTTGTCCCGCCTCCACCAGCAGTCGCGAGGCGTGCTCGGCGAATCCGTTGGAACCGCAGATGTAGGCCTCCCATCCACCGGGCGGCTGCTCGGCCAGGAGCGGCGCCACATGTCGGGGGGCCATACGTCCGACGCGCACACCGTCCGGGGCGCTGCGCGTGAACACGGCGGTGGTCTCGTCGCCGTACTCCCGTGCGTAGATGAGTTCCTCGGGGCTCCGCGCGGAGACGAGCAGGCGCAGCGGAACGTCCAGGGTCCGCGCGCGGTGGTGCCGCAGCATCGACATCAGCGGTACGACACCGGAGCCGGCGCCGACGAGCAGCGCGGGCCGGTCCCCGGGCCAGGCGAAGAAGCCGCTGAGCGGACCGCGGACCTCGACGGAGTCACCGGTCCTGGCCACGGTGTGGAACCAGCCGGAGACCTCACCGCCGTCGACATGGTCCAGGGTCAGTTCGATGTGACCGCTGTCGTCGGGCGAGGAGGCGATGGAGTAGTGGCGCTGCGCCACATATCCGTCCCCGGCGGTGAGCCGCAGCATCAGATGCTGGCCGGGCAGATGGCCCTCCCAGGCGGGCACGTCGAATCGGAAGGTCGCCGCCTGGGGGGTCTCACGGCGGATCTCGGTCAGCGTGGCGGTCTGCCAGGTGGTGGCCGTCCGGGTGTTCACGGCGATGCGTCCGGGCACGGCGAACCGTGTAGGCGGTACGAACGTCCCGATCATGGTCCCAGGGGTCCCAGGGGTCCCAGGGGTCCCAGGGGTCCCAGGGGTCGCAGGGGTCCTACGGGTCTCAGTGGTCCCGTTCATGGTCTCAGTCACCGGAGTAGCGCTGCTCTTCCCAGGGGTTGCCGCGGGCGTGGTAGCCGTTCTGCTCCCAGAAGCCCGGCTCGTCGTGGTCGAGGATCCGGATGCCCGCGATCCACTTGGCGCTCTTCCAGAAGTACAGATGGGGCACGACCAGCCGCGCCGGGCCGCCGTGTTCGGCCGGCAGCGGTTCGCCGTCGTAGTCCCACACGATCCAGGCGCGACCGCCGGTGAGGTCGGCCAGCGGGAGGTTCGCGGTGTACCCGGTGTGGGCGTACGCGACCGCGTGAGTGGCGGCCGCGTCCGGTCGTACGGCGTCGAGGAAGGCGTCCAGGGACACACCCCCGAACCGCACCCCGAACTTCGACCAGCTCGTCACGCAGTGGATGTCGCCCTCGTACGCCGAGGCGGGCAACGCGTGCGCCTGCTCCCAGTCCCAGGTGCGCGGCTCGGCCACCAGGCCGTCGATCCGCAGGGTCCAGTCGGCGGGCGCCAGCTCCGGGGTGACCTCGGCGGACAGGACGGGCCAGTCGTCGCCCGCGTCGTACTGGCCGGGCGGCAGTCCGGCGTTGTGGGCGCGCGGGCGCCCGGTGAAGCCTCGCGTGACGTTCATACGGGTGGTGCCTCCAGGACCGCCGGGGACTGCGGCCCGCGGATCGAGCGTGATCGGCGCGAACGCGCGGGTCGGTGTCCCGGGCACGCGCCAGTGCTCAACCATTCAACCGTACGGGGAAGCGGACCGTGCTCCCAGCCGGTGCCGGTGCGCTGATCATTGCGGACGTATGAACTCTCCCGGCGCCCGGGAATAGCCGGGCCCCGATCTTCCTTGCTCCTGGAGTCGAGTCCGATGGCCCGTACATGTACAGCCGGTGAGCCGGGCCGTGGCCAGGGTGACGACAGCGAAGGCGAGTGAGGGAGAGTGAGGGAGCAGATGGCCGAGGCGTACGTCTCCACTGGGTCCGGGGGTCCGGAGGAAGAGGGGAACCCTCCTGGCCGTCACCCCCTGGACAACCCGGCCCTCGGGTCCCTCACCGGGCCCCACGCCCACTTCGCCGAGCGGCGTGGTCGCGTCCTGCGCTACCCGGTGGACGTGTCCCCGTGGCTGGCGCTGCCCGACGATCCCGACGCCGGTGACTGGGCGGATCTGGCGGCCCTGGTGGGGCCCGGGGGAGAGGCGCCGCTGGCCGGTTTCGGCGGACGCACCCCGGACGGCTGGGAGGTGATCTTCAGCCTCGACGGCGTCCAGCTCGTCGACGACGGCCTCGCCGCCGCGCCCGACCCCGAGGCGGTGCGGCTCGGCACCGCGGACGTGCCGGAGATGCTGGACCTGGTGGAGCGCACCCGGCCCGGACCCTTCCTGTCGCGCACCGTCGAACTCGGCACGTACCTCGGGATCCGACGGAACGGCGCCCTGATCGCCATGGCGGGCGAACGGCTCCATCCACCGGGCTGGACCGAGATCAGCGCGGTCTGCACCGACCCCGACCACCGGGGCGAGGGCCTTGCCTCACGCCTGATCCTGGCCGTCGCGCACGGCATCCGTGAACGCGGCGAGACCCCCTTCCTGCACACCGCCGCCGGCAACACCGGCGCCATCCGGCTCTACGAGTCGCTGGGCTTCCGGCTGCGCCGCAGGACCCGCTTCATGGCCGCGCGGGTCCCGGAGCACCTGGGTGACGGCCGGGCCGTGGGCGTGAGCTGACTTCGCGCGCCGTCGTACGACACATCACGACGTCGTACGGCAGCACGCCGCCGGACGACGTCACCGGGCCGCTGAGCTTCGGGAGACCGCGGGGACGGACGCCCGGGATCAGTCCCCCGGCGATGTCGGCGGCCGCGCGCCCGCCTTCTCTGCGGCCGTGGACGTGGCGTTGTAGCGCAGCAGATACAAGGCGAAGCGGGCGAGGTCCTCCTCCGGCCAGCCCGTGAGCCGTTCGCGGAACGCCACCCGGCGGCTGCGGGTCACCTGGGCGAGCATCTCCGTGCCGGCCGCCGTCAGATGCAGTACCTGGACACGGTGGTCCTCGGGGTCCATCCGCCGCTCGATCAGCCCGGCCCGCTCCAGTGCCGCCACCTGACGGCTCACCGTGGACTTGTCCAGCGCGTAGTGCGCGGCGAGATCAGTGGCACGGCAGCCGCCGACCTCCTCCAGATGACCGAGCAGGGTGTACGAGACCAGGGACAGCTCGGGATGCATGCGCCCCGCCGAGGCGCGGGCCCGCCGGGCGAACACGGTCATCTCCCGCTGGATGATCTCCACGGCCGCATCGGCCGTCACGGCGTCGGCCACCCCGGTGGCCGTCACCCCGGTAGGGGGCATCCCGTCGATCCGCGCGCCCTCGGCCGGTGTCCCGGCGGCGAGAACGTCACCGCTCGACTCTTCGGCTGTCATCACGGGACCTCCCGGCATTGCTCTGGTTGCATAGTACAACTCGGGGGCGATGTGGAGAGAGTTGCGCAGGTCATCCCAAGGGGAAGCGATGTCCACCGGATCGCACTCGTCGGCTGATCGCTCCTGTTAAGGTGGCCGTCCCGGCCGAGGACCGTCTCGGCCGATGAGTTGCCGAGGAGGTGAGACCCATTACCGCTGTGTCAGGTCGGGTGCTCTCCTCTCCAGGCAACGCGGTCACCGTCACCAGGTGACCGTGGGAGCGCCCTTCGGTTCGTCGAAAGGCCCTCGGCTTCATGCCTCCTCTCTCTCCTGATGTCCCTGGCGCGGCAGACCACATGGTCGCCGCGCTCCGCTCCGCAGGCTGTGTCTTCGCCGAGGACGAGGCGGAGTTGATCCTCTCCGCCGCCCGCACCCCGGACGAGGCCGCCGCGATGGTGGCCCGTCGCGTCGCGGGACTGCCCCTCGAACACGTCCTCGGCTGGGCCGAGTTCCACGGACTGCGCATCAGCCTCGACCCCGGCGTCTTCGTGCCGCGCCGCCGTACCGAGTTCCTCGTCGAGCAGGCCGTCGCGCTCGCGCGCGGCGCGTCCGTCGTGGTGGACCTGTGCTGCGGCTCGGGCGCGGTCGGCGCGGCGCTGGCCGCGTCCCTCGGCGGCCCCGAACTGCACGCTGCCGACATCGACCCGGCCGCGGTGGCCTGCGCCCGACGCAATGTCGCGCCGTTCGCCGGCCAGGTCCACGAGGGGGACCTCTTCGCGGCGCTGCCCGTCACCCTGCGCGGCCGCGTCGACGTCCTGGCCGCCAACGTGCCGTACGTCCCGACCGACGAGGTCGGCCTGCTGCCGTCGGAGGCCCGCGACCACGAGCCCCTGGTCGCCCTCGACGGCGGCACCGACGGACTCGACCTCGTGCGCCGGGTCGCCGCCGAGGCGCCGCCCTGGCTGGCCCGCGGCGGCTGCCTCCTCGTCGAGACGAGCGAGCGCCAGGCCCCCACGGCCGTCGAGGCCTTCGCCCGTGCCGGACTGATCGCGCGACTGGCCGTCTCGGAGGAGAGGTACGCCAACGTGGTGATCGGCGTGAAGCCCTGAACGCAGGCCTGACCCGGCGGTCCGGCGCGGCCGACATGCCGCGTTCGGACCTGGATCGGCCGATTGTCCCGCCCCGCGCGCCACACTCTGGCTGACCGCAGTTGCCAGAGGGAGGCCCGGACGTGAGCAGTGCCCCCGAGAAGTTCGACGCGTGGGACATCAAGGAGTCGGGGCCCGCCGACGCGGTCGCCAGGGTGCTGCTGCTGCCCGGCGGGATGTGCAGTACCGCGTTCTACGACGACCTGATGGCCGCGCCGCCGCTCGCCTCCGCGCCGGTGCGGCTGGTGGCCGCGACCCTTCCGGGACACGCGGGCACCACGCCTCCGCACGATCTCTCCATGGAGAGCTACGCGGCGCTCGCGGGCGCCCTGGCAGCCGAGCGGGGCTGTGACGTCGTGGTCGGCCACAGCATCGGTGCCAATGTCGCCCTGGAGATGGGGGCCGGTGGACACTTCGCCGGCCCCGTCGTCCTGCTCTCCCCGGCGTTCTCGGCGTCCGACGAGGACAAGGCGCTCGCGATCGCCAACAGCCTCGGGCGGGTACCGGGCGTCGGGATGCTGGCCTGGGCGGGCCTGCTCAAGCTGACGCCCCGGGTCATGGTGAGCAATCTGCCACCGGCTCGCCGCGAAGCGCTGACCGCCGAGTTCGAGAAGAACGATCCGGCGTTCTGCCGCCAGGTGATCCGGCACTACTTCGACTATCTGGACCGGTACGGGGCCCTGGTCGCCCGGCTCCGTGACTCGGGGGTGCCCGCCTGGGTCGTACGGGGCGATCACGACGACGTCGGTCTGTCGGCGGAGGAGAGGGCCGGACTTCAGGCCAGTCCCAACGTGACCATGGTCTCGATCCCCGACGCGGGCCACCTGGTGATGGTCGACCAGCCCGTGGCGGTGGCCGAACTCGTGGCCCAGGTGACACTCGACTGAGCCTTCGCCCGACCCCGCGGCGATTGATCTCTCGGCCCCGCGCCGAGTGATCCGCCCGCTCCGCGCCGAGTGATCCTCCTCATTGTGCAACTAGTTGCACAATGGCTCGCCCGTCGTCTACAACAGACGTACGACACCGTGCACGGAGGGCCCGATGAGCCGTTACCCGCATCTGCTGAACCCGCTCGACCTGGGCTTCACAACCCTGCCCAACCGCGTGCTCATGGGCTCCATGCACGTGGGCCTGGAGGAGGCCGAACGCGGCTTCGAGCGCATGGCGGAGTTCTACGCCGCCCGCGCGCGAGGCGGCGTCGGCCTGATCGTCACCGGCGGCATCGCGCCCAACGACGCCGGACGGCCGTACGAGGGCGGCGCGAAGCTGACCACCGAGGCCGAGGCCGAGCAGCATGCCGGGATCACCGCCGCGGTGCACCGCGAGGGCGGCAGGATCGCGATGCAGATCCTGCACTTCGGCCGGTACGCCTACCACCAGGACCTGGTCGCCCCCAGCGCCCTGCAGGCCCCGATCAGCCCCTTCCCGCCGCACGCGCTCAGCGACGCCGAGATCGAGCAGACGATCGACGACTACGCGCGCGCCGCCCGGCTCGCCCGGCAGGCGGGCTACGACGGTGTCGAGATCATGGGCTCCGAGGGCTACCTCATCAACGAGTTCATCGCCCTGCAGACCAACCGGCGCGACGACCGCTGGGGCGGCTCGTACGAGAACCGGATGCGTTTCCCCGTCGAGATCGTCCGCCGCGTGCGTGAGGCCGTCGGCGACGACTTCATCATCATCTACCGCCTGTCGATGCTCGACCTGGTGCCCGGCGGCTCGTCGCTCGACGAGGTGATCACGCTCGCGCGGGCCGTCGAGGCCGCCGGAGCGACGATCATCAACACCGGCATAGGCTGGCACGAGGCGCGCATCCCCACGATCGCGACCTCGGTGCCGCGCGGCGCGTACGCCTGGGTGACCAAGAAGGTCATGGGCTCGGTCTCGATCCCGTTGGTCACCACCAACCGCATCAACACCCCGGAGATCGCCGAGCAGTTGCTCGCCGACGGCCACGCGGACATGGTCTCGCTGGCCCGGCCGATGCTCGCCGACCCCGACTTCGTCGCCAAGGCCGAGGCCGGACGCCCGGAGGCCATCAACACCTGTATCGGGTGCAACCAGGCCTGCCTCGACCACACCTTCAGTGGCAAGATCACCTCCTGTCTGGTCAACCCGCGCGCCTGCCACGAGACGGAGCTGGTCCTCGCGCCGACCCGGCTGCGCAAGTCCGTGGCCGTCGTGGGTGCCGGGCCCGCCGGACTCGCCTGCGCCGTCAGCGCCGCCGAACGCGGCCACGACGTCACCCTGTTCGACGCCGCGGGCGACATCGGCGGCCAGCTCAACGTGGCCCGCAAGGTCCCCGGCAAGCAGGAATTCGACGAGACGATCCGCTACTTCCGCACGCAGCTCGAACTGCACGGCGTGGACGTCCGGTTGAACACCCGGGCCACCGTGGAGACGCTGGAGGCCTTCGACGAGGTCGTCGTCGCCACCGGCGTCAGCCCGCGCACCCCGGAGATCCCCGGCGTCGACCACCCGAGTGTCGTCGGCTACCTCGACGTGCTGCGCGACGGTGCCCCCGTCGGAGACCGCGTCGCGATCCTCGGCGCCGGCGGCATCGGCTTCGACGTCGCCGAGTTCATCACCGACGGCGGCGACAAGGCGAGCGAGGACCCGGAGACGTACTTCCGCAACTGGGGCGTCGACATGGACTACCGGGCGCCCGGCGGTCTCACCGCTCCGGAACGGCCCGCCCCGCCGCGCACCGTGCACCTTCTCCAGCGCAAGGCGTCCAAGGTCGGAGCCGGACTCGGCAAGACCACCGGCTGGATCCACCGCACCGAGCTCAAGCACCGCGGCGTCACCATGGTTCCGGGCGTCCAGTACGACCGGATCGACGACGCCGGACTGCACGTCACCGTCGACGGGCACAGCCAGCTCCTGGAGGTCGACACGATCGTGCTGTGCACCGGCCAGGAGCCGCGCCGCGACCTGTACGACGCGCTGCGCGCCACCGGCCGCGGGGTCCACCTCATCGGCGGCGCCGACGTGGCCGCCGAGCTGGACGCGAAGCGCGCCATCAAGCAGGGCACCGAACTGGCGGCGGCGCTCTAGGACACCGTAAGAAGCGAACCGCGTGAGGGCTGTCGCGGTGTCCGGCCGAGCTCGGCCGGACACCGGGCGGCGCCAGCGGCCCTCCCTAGGATGACCCCATGTCACTCCCGCACGCGATCCTCACCGCCCTGCTCGAGAAGCCCTCGTCCGGCCTCGAACTGACCCGGCGGTTCGACAAGTCGATCGGCTACTTCTGGTCGGCGACGCATCAGCAGATCTATCGCGAGCTGGGAAAACTGGAGGCCGAGGGGTACATCCGGGCCCTGCCCCCGGAGCAGCACGCCCGGGGACAGAAGAAGAGCTACGAAGTCCTGCCCGCAGGCCGCGCCGAACTCGCCCGCTGGACCGCCACCTCGCAGGACCCGAAGCCGTTGCGCGACACCATGCTGTTGCGTCTGCGCGCCGCGGCCGTCGTCGGCACCGAGGGCGTCGAGGCCGACCTGCGCCGCCATCTCGCTCTGCACCGGCGTCAGTTGGCCGAGTACGAGGAGATCCAGGACCGGGACTTCCCCCCGGAGAAGAGCACCCCTGAGGACCGTCTGCGCCACCTCGTCCTGCGGGCCGGCATCGACCTGGAGACCTTCTGGACCCAGTGGCTGACCCACGCCCTGACGGAGTTCGACGGCATGCCGGGGCGCGACTAGGACCTCCGCGCCACGATCGGCCGGACGGCCCTGGGCGGCCGCCCTCGACCGGGGTCGACGAGACGGCCGCTCGTGGCCACAGACTCCGGATCAGAGCCGGTGGGGCTTGGACCGGCGGCGCAGGAACCAGGCCGCCGCCACCGTGCCGGTCACGACCAGGGCCGCGCCGCCCACGACCGTGGCCGTGCCGTAGTCCTTCACGGCCCCGCCGAGGCCGCCCATGACACCGCGGGAGGGCGAGGGGGAGACCGTCGTCGAGATCGTGGGGGTCGCGGGGGCCGCGCTGGGCGCGACGATGATCGACTGGGTGCCCGCCGTCGTGCCGTCCTGGCAGACGACGATGACCGTGAAGGTGCCGGGGCTCACGCCGGTCCAGGCCGCCGACTGGTTGTTGCTCGTCCCGGTGAGCGACATCTGCCGCCCCTGGGCGAAGTTCGACTGCCCGCTGGAGAGCAGCGAGGCATCGCCGAAGCTGCTTCCGTTGCTCGGGCAGGCGCTGGTGGTGACCGAGACCGAGGTGCCACTGGTGCTCACGGAGATCCCGGAACCCCATGCGACGGCCGCCGGGGCGGCCAGGGCGAGCGGAAGCGCAGCGGTGGCGGCCACGGTCAGGCCGGAGCGGAGAAGAGACTGAGTGGTACGCATAGGAACTGCCCTCCAGCGGCACGGTTGGCGGTACATCCCATGCGCCGCCGAGGATCGGAGGGCCCGTGCTGCCTCAGTGCGAGCCAATGCGCCCCGGGCCCGGCCCGCATGCGGACGGGGACCGGGCAGGTGATGAATTCCATCGTCCGGCGGACTGCCGACGCAGCCGAGGAAGCCGACACGTCGGACGCAGGGGCCGGTCCGCTGTCCCGGCGGGGTCGCCGCTACCGCGTCGTCACAGAGCGCTCCGGGGAGAGACCGCCCCAGGTGCCGTCGGGCAGCTTCGCCCGGATCCGTACCCGGTGTGTCACGTCCGCCTCCCGGCCGATGTAGAAGCTGTACGTACAGGTGCCGCGGGGCGGGCTGCCGCCCCAGACGAGTGAGGTCACGGCCTGCCCGTCGAGATGGATCCGGTACTCCGTGATCACCCCGTCGACCTCGGGCGCGGTCCAGGCCAGGTCGATGTAGTACGCCCCGTCGCTCCGGTGGGTCGTCGCCCGGAAGCCGGTCGGCGCCGTGCCCCGGCCGTCGTCCGCGCCTGGCGCGGTGGTGATCCGGACGGTCCCGCTCGGCGGCGAGAGGTTGTCCGCGGCGTCGCGGGCCCGCACGGTGAAGGCGTAGGCCGTGCCCGGCCGCAGCCCCGTGACGACGGTGGCCGTCTGTGAGCCACCCACACTGTGGATTTTCGAACTGCCCTGGTAGATGTTGTACGACACCACGCCCCGCGCGTCGGACGACCTCGCCCAGGACAACTGGACCGCCCGGCTGCCGACCGCCCTGCCGCGCGGGCTGCCGGGACGGCTGGGCGGAGTGGCGTCGGCCGCGACCGCGGCCGGGGTGGTGGCGCGCACCGGTTTGCTGGGCGGCCCCGGGACTCCGGCGGCGTTCCGGGCCCGGACCCTGAAGACGTACGACGTGGACGGTACGAGTCTGGTGACGTCCACCATGTGCTCCGAACCAGGCACTTCCTTCACTTTGGTGGTGCCGCGATATACCTCGTAGCGGGTGATCCTCGGGTCCTCGGTGGCCAGGTTCCACATGACGTGCACGCTCGTGGAACTCCCCGCGGCGGCGGTCACGCCCATCGGCGCGGCGGGCAGCCGTTCGCCCTGACCGGACGGAGAGGCGCCCCATCCGCAGGACGTGAGCGCGAGCAGCGCGCCGCACACCAGCGCGCGCAGGACGGTGGGGGGAACGCGTCGCACGGGTCAGCCCTCCCTCGACGGGATTGGTCTGTACCTATAAGACACGGGTGACGCGGTCACATCAAGAGGCTGGACGTCGTTCGCCGGTCCGTCCCGGAGGTACGTATGCTGATCCCTGACGTGGTGTGAACTCGCCCCAATCCAAGGGGAGTTCCTGCCCACGGCGCGGAACGCTGTCGTCGCTGATCCCGCGCCGACCCGTGCGGTCGAGTGGCCGGAGCCGACTGTGGCTCGGGCCCTCGGCCGCGCGGCTCCCGCGGATGCGGCCGTGCACCGTCCGGCCCCCTCCCGGTGGACGCACTGCCGGACGCCCACCAGATTTGGGCAAATGAGCGTCCAAGTCCCCCAGGAGAGGGTCTCCCATCGTGCGTGTCCAGTCGCTGACGCTGGCCGCGGCCGCGACAGCCGCCCTGCTCGTGTCGGCCCCGGCGATGCTGACCACCACCCCCACCACGGGCCGCCCCGGAAGCCCTGTCGCGCCCGGGCGGGAGGGCTCCGTCCGGGCCGTCGACCTGCTGGCGAGGCTGGGTGGCTGTGCCGCCGTCTCGAACGGGCGCTACCGCAGCGACGACGGCACCCGTGCCGACATCCCGGTCTGCGGTACCCCGGACGCCGTCTTCTGGAAGGCGGACATGGACATCGACTGCGACGGCAGACCGGGCCCCCTGTGCAACAGCCGCACCGATCCGCTCTTCTCCGAATCCACGGCCTTCCAGCAGTCGGACGGGCGCTACCTGAGCGCCGAGACCCTGCCCTACATCGTCGTCCCGGCCACCAGTGACATCTGGAACTACCGGGACCACGGCATCGAGCCCGGCTCGGTGGCGGCCGTGATCTACCAGGACCGCGTCGAGTACGCCGTCGTCGGTGACACCGGGCCTCAGGACATCATCGGCGAGGCCTCGTACGCGACGGCCGCCGCGCTCGGTATCCGTCCCGATCCGCGAGGCGGCGGTACGCCCTCCGGAGTCACCTATGTCGTTTTCAAGAACTCCCGGGTGTCCCCCATCGAGGACCACGCCGCCGCCGTGGCGGCGGGGGAGCGGCTGGCCCGGAAGCTCCTGGGCGAGGGATAGCCGCCAGTCCGGCGCCGAAGCCCGGCGCCGAAGTCCGCTGTCAAGGTCCGGCGCCGAAGTCCGCTGTCAAGGTCCGGCGCCGAAGTCCGGTGTCGAGGTCCGGAGTTCGGCGCCGCCGCCGACGCCGGGCCGGGGGCGGCGGAGCACCCCGCCCCGCACCCCGGGCGCCCAGGACCGGCCGTCCGGTCCCGGGCCCGGACGTCAGACCGCGGCCCAGCCGTTGTCGACGGGCAGGATCACGCCGTTGATGTTGCTCGCCGCGTCCGAGGCGAGGAACACGATCGCGGCGGCCTGCTCCTCGGCCTCGGCGGGCCGGCCCACGTTGCCCATGTATGCGCCGAGGACGGCGGGGCCGTGGGCACCGGCATCGAGGTCCACGGTGATGCCGGTCCTGGTGCCGCCCGGGGCGATGGCGTTCGTGCGGATGCCCTTGTCCCGGTACATCACGGCGAGGGACTTGGTGAGCCCCACGATGCCGTGCTTCGAGGCGGTGTACGCGGCGCCGGCGGCACTGCCCCGCAGGCCCGCCTCCGAGGCGGTGTTCACGACGGCGCCCTTGCCGGCGGCGAGCATGTGCGGCAGCACCGCCCGGGTGAGCAGGAACGGGGCCGTGAGGTTGACCCGGATGACCCGCTCCCACTCCGCGTCGCTGACCTCGGCCACCGCCGACATACGGTCCATGATCCCGGCGTTGTTCACCAGCACGTCGACTCCGCCGAACCGCTCCACCGCGGTCGCGGCCACCCGGTCGACGACCTCCTGCTCGCTCAGGTCGCCCGTGACGGCCACGGCGCTGCCGCCGACCGCCTCGATCTCCTTGACGACCTCCGCGGCGCCGTCGGCGTTCAGATCGGCCACGACCACGCGCGCGCCCTGGGCCGCGAAGGCGAGGGCCGTGGCACGGCCGATGCCCGAGCCCGCGCCGGTGACGATGACGCTGCGGCCGTCCAGTCCAGTGGTGGTCATGACGTTCTCCCAGAGGTGCGTACAGGTGCGGCCGAGATGCCGCGCTGCCACAGTACGACTTAATGTCGCTGAATGACAGAAAGTCTCGGGGGTGATGACGGAGATCGCTAGAATCGCCGCAGTCCCGTGCAGCATCCGCAGACGGAACCAAGGAGCCATCAGTGCCGGACAGCGCGATCGGCGAACACCCCGGCCCGGGCCGCGGTCGTACCGGGCGGCCACCGCTGACCGACGAGCGCAGGGCCGAGATCCGGCTGGACATCGCCCGCGCCGCGGTGGAACTCTTCGTGGACCAGGGCGTCGCCGCCACCACCGGGGATCAGATCGCGCAGGCCGTCGGCGTGTCCACGCGGACCCTGTGGCGTTACTTCCCGAGCAAGGAGAGCTGCGTCAGCCCCATGTTCGCGGCCGGGATCGACGCGATCGCCGCGGCGCTGCGCGCCTGGCCCTTGGACACTCCCCTGGAGCACGCCCTGGAGCGCGCGTCCACGAGTGCCGAGGGCCCGATGGCGATGCCGCAGCCGCCGAGGGTCCGCACCCTGCTGAGACTCACCCGTACCGAGCCCGGACTGCGGGCCGTCTGGCTCCAGGCCCATGACGAGGCCGAGCCGGCGTTCGCCCGCGCCCTCGCCGACCGCGCGGGGCTCGGCGCCGTCGATCTGCGCTCGGAGATCCGGGCCGCCATGCTCAACGCGGCTCTGCGCGCGGCGGTCGAGCACTACGCGTGGGGCGCCGACGAGGACGAGCCCGATCCCGTGACGGCCCAGTCGGAGATGGCGGCGACCATCCGCTCCGCTCTCATCGTCGCGGCGGAAGGGATCTCCTGATCCCGGTCCACGCTCCTCGGCGCCCGCCCGCTTCGGTCCTCACGCTTCCCGCTCCACGCACCTCCGCTCGTCCCACCTCCCGGACCGCGGATTCCTCCGTCCTCACACCTTCCGGTAGGAGTACGCCTCCGCTGCCGCCGCCTCCACCGCGGCGAGGTCGGCGCCCGCCGAGGCCGTGACGACCGCGGCCACCGCCCCCTCGACGAAGGGGGCGTCCACCAGTTTCGTGTTGTCCGGGAGTTCGTCGCCCTCGGCGAGCAACGCCTTGACGGTGAGCACGGCACTGCCCAGGTCGGTGAGTACGGCGATCCCGGCGCCGCGGTCCACGGAGGCCGCCGCGGCGGCTATCAGCTCGGCGCTGGTGCCGAGCCCCCCGTCCAGCGTGCCGCCCGCCGCGGCGACGGGAGCGAGCGCGCCGCCACCCGCCAGGCCCGTCGCCAGTGCGGCGACGGACGTGGCGACGGCGGTGCTGTGGGAGACCAGCACGATGCCGACGAGTCGTTCCTCGGTGTCACTCACCGGCCGCCTCCACGAGTGCCGCGATCAGCAGCGCCGAGGACGTGGCGCCGGGGTCCTGGTGCCCGATGCTGCGCTCGCCCAGATAGCTGGCCCGGCCCTTGCGGGCCTGCAGCGGCGTCGTCGCGACGGCGCCCTCCTCGGCGGCGGACTTCGCCGCGGCGAACGACTCGGCCAGCGCGTCGACCGCCGGCACCAGGGCGTCGATCATGGTCTTGTCGCCGGGCGCGGCTCCGCCCAGCGCCATCACCGCGTCGACGCCGGTGCGCAGCGCGTCCGTGAACTGTTCCTCGGTGACCTCGGCGGCGTCCCCGAGCGCCTTGCCGGTCCGGCGCAGCAGGGTGCCGTACAGCGGCCCGGACGCGCCCCCGACCGTCGAGATCAGCTGCCTCCCGGCGAGCATGAGGACGGCGCCCGGGGTGTCCGGGGCCTCTTTCTCCAGGGTGGCGGTCACGGCGGTGAATCCGCGGTGCAGATTGCTGCCGTGGTCGGCGTCACCGATGGGCGAGTCCAGTTCGGTGAGCCGTTCCGCCTCGCGGTCCACGGAGGCGGCGGTCACCGTCATCCAACGGCGGAAGAAATCGGCGTCGAGCACGGAATCTCCTTGCGTGGTACGAAAGTTGACCTGGCGCCTGCCGGCTGACGCCGAGCGGCGGCCGGCCTCTCGTCGACCGGGCTCACCCGCACCGGTTCACAGGCCGGGATCACGTGCGCCGGTCCGTCGGCCGGGTTCGCGTATCGCGGCCCGTCGGCCGGTTTCACACGCCCCAGCGCAGTCCCGGTGTCTTCACCGGCGCGTCCCACAGGCGCAGCAGGTCCTCGTCCACCTCGCACAGGGTCACCGATGCGCCCGCCATGTCCAGGGAGGTGACGTAGTTGCCGACCAGGGTGCGTGCCACGGGGATACCCCGTTCGGTCAGCACGCGCTGCACCTCCGCGTTGTAGCCGTACAGCTCCAGCAGCGGGGTGGCGCCCATGCCGTTGACGAGGACCAGCACCGGATTGCGTGGTGCGAGGTCCTCCAGGACGGCGTGCACCGAGAAGTCGGCGATCTCGCGCGAGGTCATCATCGCGCGCCGCTCCCGGCCCGGCTCGCCGTGGATGCCGACGCCGAGCTCCAGCTCTCCGGGCGGCAGATCGAACGTCGGGCTGCCCTTGGCCGGGGTCGTACAGGCGCTGAGCGCGACGCCGAAACTTCGGGAGCTCTCGTTGACCTTCCGGGCCAGTGCCTCGACCGCCTCCAGCGGTGCGCCCTCCTCGGCGGCGGCGCCCGCGATCTTCTCAACGAACAGGGTCGCGCCCGTTCCGCGCCGCCCGGCCGTGTACAGACTGTCGGTGACGGCCACGTCGTCGTTGACCAGGACCTTGGCGATCCGGATGCCCTCGTCCTCGGCCAGCTCCGCCGCCATGTCGAAGTTGAGGACGTCGCCGGTGTAGTTCTTCACGATGAACAGGACGCCCGCGCCGCTGTTCACCGCGGCCGCCGCCCGGAGCATCTGGTCCGGCACCGGTGAGGTGAAGACCTCGCCGGGGCAGGCGGCCGACAGCATTCCGGGGCCGACGAATCCGCCGTGCAGCGGCTCGTGCCCGGAGCCGCCGCCGGAGACGAGGCCCACCCTTCCCGCGACCGGGGCGTCCCTGCGTACGATCACGCGGTTCTCGACGTCCACCGTCAGCTCCGGATGGGCTGCCGCCATGCCCCGCAGAGCGTCCGCCACCACCGTCTCCGCCACGTTGATGAGCATCTTCATGGGAACCTCCTGGCGAGATCAACAGTCGGGTTTCTGATCTGCGTTTTCCCTGGTCAAGCCTGGTGCGGGTCGTTCTTGATCTTGGCGTTTCACGGTGCTCGTCGTCGGACCGCGGCGGTAGCCATGCTGAGCCGATGCCGACGTGCGTGACGGTCTGCCAGGTGTGCGGGGCGGTTGGATGCGGGTCGGCGGGAGTGCTGTCCTCCCCAGTATCGACCTTGCGGTAGCGAAGGTCACGTGCGTGGACGCTCGGGGCGGTGCGCGCGTACCTGAACCGCTCTCTGCCGTCCACGTCCGGGGGTGGGGCGCGACGAGGGGTGACATGTGCTCGTGGCCGGGCGCACGGCGGTTCCACCCGGCACCGCCGGATGGCGGAAATTCTCGGACGATCATGCCCTCATCGAGACCAACGGCGGGGCAGACGTGCTTCGCCGGATCGATCGGATGGTGATGCGAGAGGGCTTCGAAGCCTTCTACGCCGACGACGGACACTGTCTCCGCCGTCTCCGGACGCGCAGGAGGTGGGCCGCGCGCCGACCCGGCCGTCGTGATGGTCGGGGACGTGACCGGGGCCGGGTGAACGAACGCGCTGGAAGGCGTTCTTGAACGCCTTCCAGCACGTCGTCACGCGCAATGCGTCACCGGGGCGACGTCACTTGCCGTAGTACGCGTTGTGGATCGTCAGCGTCGACTCGTTGCCCTGCTTGTCCGTGACATCGGCGAGGAACGAGATGCCCTCGCCCTTCGCCGGGTTCTTCACGGAGATGCTGCCGCTCTCGACCCTCACGGGCTGCCAGGTCGTTCCGCCGTCGTAACTCACGGACACGACCAGCGACTTGAGGTTCTTCCCGGCCGCCGAGCCCTGCACGGTCACCGGGACCTGGACCGACGTGCCCGCGGGGGCGCGCGAGGCGAGGTCGACGGGGGCCGCGAAACGGACCGTGGACACCGGCAGCGCCGTGGTGGCCGCGACCTCCTTGGAGCGGAACGTGAAGCTGGTGTCGATGCGGGTGGAGGCAGCCGCGACCTTCGCCGATCGTTCGACGGAGGCCGTCAACCGGTATTCGGCGTCGGCGGAGTCGACCGTGAAAGGCTTCTCGCCGCTCAGCGGGTCGTCGTTGTCGCCGACCTCGACCCCGTCGCGGTACAGCGCCGACGTGGCCGAGGTGTACGTCGAGGAACCCACGTGGCCCTTGCCGTCCGCGAACAGCGGCAGGGAGCCGATGATCCGCTGCTCGCCCGTCGCCGGGTCGGGCGCGGTGCGGAAGACACCCATGTTCTCGCCCAGAAGCGGGCCGAACACGCCGGTGTTGAACTTCTCGCGGTACGTCCTGCCGGCCTCGAAGCGCCTCGGCTCAGACGTCTGGTAGGACCCGTCCAGGGCCGGGTAGCCCCACTCGTCGGGCTCGCCCAACTGATTCATCCTGGTCAGCCACTTGACGCCGTCGGCGGTGGAGACGTAGAAGGTGCGCGTGCCGGGTGCCGCCTGCGGCGCCGTGAACCCGTTGCCCTCCGGCGCACCCGGCAGATGGGCGTAAGGGGAGACGAGAGCGGTCTTCCCGGCGGCGGAGGCACCGATGCCGACCTTGAGCGTCGCCAGCTCGTCCGCCTTCACATGCTTGGTGTAACCGGTCGCGACCTCCCGCGTCTTGCCGCCGTAGGCCACCGAGTACTGAGTGGTGGTGTCCTTGAGGAAGTGCGCGTCCCAGGTCTGCAGGAGCGAGCCGTCCGTGACGGCCGGACCCATGTGCGCGGTGCGGAAGCCGGTGAAACCTCGGAGGACCCAGCCGTTGCCGACGGAGCCGATCTCGGTCGCGCGCTCGTAGTAGGTCCCCCCGAGGTCCGCCGTGTCGAGGCCGGGCACGGTGATGTCCACCGGCTCGGTGGTACGCGCGTCGGCGGTGACCGTGGTGTCGCCGGAGACGTCCAGCTTCGGCTGGGAGATCCAGTCGGTGCCCTTGGTGAAGTCCGACGGATCCTGGTAGACGGCCGTGTCGAACATGTACGAGCCCTTGGGCACGCGGATCGTGTGCGGGCCCGGCTCGTTGCCGATACGGGCCTGGAAGCCCTTGGCGGGGCCGGCGACGCCGATCAGGGTGTTGGAGAAGTTCTGTGCGTCGGTGCCGTCGCGGCCGATGGTCCTGAGCGTGACGTCGTACGATTCCACCTCGCGGGCGGCCGCCACGGCCGTGCGGACGGACTGGCCCGCGCCGGTGGCGGTGACGTAGCCCGAGTAGGTGCCGTCGGCGTCACCGATCCTGGTGTCGGCGGTCAGGTCGACGTCGGTCCTGCCGCCGGCGGGCACGGTCACCCGGGTGGTGCCGAGCGCGAAGAACCCGGCCGGGGCCGGCTTTCCCGCCGCGTCCAGCGCGGACACCGACAGATCGAGGGTGACGTCGCTGCTCCCGAGGTTGCGGTAGCCGATCTTCCTGGTGAGGGGCTGGTCGTCGGTGTGCGGCCACTGCGCGACGCCGAAGTTCAGCGAGACCGGATCGGCGATCACGCTCTGGGCCAGCGCCTTGTCGACCTGGATACGGCCCGAGCCCTGTTGGAAGACGGTGTAGTCGCCGCCTTTGGCCGACGCGATCAGCGCGCCCTTGAGCTCGGCCGCCGTCCAGGTCGGGTGCTGCTGCTTGAGGATCGCCGCCGCGCCCGCGACGTGCGGGGTGGCCATGGAGGTGCCGTCGAGCTGCAGGTAGCCGGGGGCCGGGTGCGGGATACCGGGGTCGGTGTCGAACTGGCTGCCGGAGGCGGCGGCCGCGGTGATGGCGACGCCGGGGGCGGTCACGTCCGGCTTCACGGCGCCGTCACCGACGCGCGGCCCGATGCTGGAGAAGGACGCCAGCTTGTCGTCCTTGTCGACGGCGCCGACGGTCAGCGCGGCGTCAGCGCTGCCCGGCGAGCCCACCGTCGACTCGCCGTACTCGCCGTCGTTGCCCGCCGCGACGGCGAACAGGATCCCCTTCTCGGCGGACAGCCTGTTGACCTCCTCCTCCAGCGGGTCGACGCCCGGGGAGTCCGAGCTGCCCAGGCTGAGGTTGACCACGTCCGCGCCCTCGTCGGCGGCCCACTCCATACCCGCGATGATGGCGGAGTCGTCCCCGAATCCCTCGTCGTTCAGCACCTTGCCGCTGATCACCTTGGCACCCGGTGCGACGCCCTTGTACGTACCGCCCGACCTGGCACCGGTTCCGGCGGCGATCGAGGCGACGTGCGTGCCGTGCCCTACGTGGTCCACGGTGTCGGGCGAGCCGGAGAAGTTCTTCTCCGCGATGACCTGGGTCTTCAGGTCGTCATGGGTCCTGTCGACGCCGGTGTCGAGGACGGCGATCTTGACGCCGGTGCCGTCGTACCCGGCCTCCCAGGCCTTGTCCGCGCCGATCTGCTGGACGCTGCTGTCCAGGCTGGCCCTGCGCACCCCGTCCAGCCAGACCTTTTTGATGCCGGAGGCGGTGGCGCGCACGCCGCTCCTCCGCTCGTCGGTCAGCGCCTCCCACACCTTGGCCACATCGTCCCGCGACGTACGGATGGCGTCGGCGTCGATGGTGGGCAACGTGCGCCGCAGCTGGGTGTCACCGGCCGAACGCACCTCGGCCCGTGCGGCGCCGGCGCCCCCGTCGTACTGCACGATCAGCTTGAGCCCGTCGCGCTGGCTCTTGCGCAGCAGCGGGGCGGTGAGCTCACCGACGTCGAAGAGCCGCTGGTCCAGCTTCCCCGTGGCGATCAGGCGCTGCGCGTCGCTGGGCACCACCAGCGTGTGGTCCTTGATGCGCTGCACCTGTACGGGTATGCGCTCACGGCCCTTGGCGGGCTCGAAGCCCACCACCTGGCCCTTGGTGCCGACCACCACACGGTCGCCCGTGATGAGCTGGATCCGTTGGCCGCCGTCGAAGCGCGCGTTGTCCGGTGTGGTCGTCGTGTTCGCGGCGATCGCTGTCGTGGGGCCGGTCATGCCTGCCACGAGGGCCACCGACGTGGCCGCCGCGATCGTGAAGGCCCGTGCTCTCTGCACTGTTGAGCGCAAGTCTCCCCCAGGAGCTTGAGATGAAGGCGAGTGGTCGTTTCCGGCCGTGGAACGGAACGTCGCTCGCCGGTCAGCGCAGTATGTGATGTGAGGGATGCATGATCAACGGCGTGGCAGGAGTGAAGAATCGAGGACATGACTTCAAGACACCTTTGGAAACGCTGACGTTGAGGCGAGCCGGGGCGGCACGACCGATGGCCGTGCCGGGCCCCCGTTCATGTGGCGCCCCACCCCTTGCGTGGTCGTGATCTACGGCGGGCGGCTCAGTGTGGGGTGCGGCCAACCGAGGTGCACCGCCACCGCGTTCGTGAACGGATCGGTGTTCTAGCCCCACACCGGATCGGTGTTCTCGCCCCACACCGGGCCGGCGTTGTCGCCCCACACCGGGCCGGCGTTTTCGCCCCCGTACCGGGCGCAGCCCTCGCGCGGTCCGAGGAGGCCCGCCCTGGCACCTGGCGTCGTCTCCGGGGCGGCGAACGCCTGGACGGACAGGCCGATTTGACTGAGCTGTCCACGGGAAGCGCGCGCCCCGGCTCGCGGGCCCGCAGGTCGGCGAGCGCCCGTGCGCCCCCGGACACCGGCACATCCGCGGACGGAGCGCGCTCTTCCGAATGGCCGGATCGTCATCTGCGTGAGCCTGTCGCAGTTCGGGCACGGGAGCGCCGTCGTGACCCACGGGCCACCCTCCGGGCGGGCATGGAAGCCGGGCGCGCCACCGTGCCACAGGTCCGGCGGCCGGGACGCTTGCCGCCGCGGCCGGGTCGCATCAGGCAGCCGTGGCGCGACCGCCTCGGCGTGGGCGCCGCCTCGGATCGGGTTCCCAGAAGGCGAAGGGATTCCGGATCCGATGGGGCTTCGAAGATGCAGAGCCGGCTCCGTCCGCCACCGGCTGGAAGGCTGCGCGCGCGGTTTTCAGGTGCGGCAGCCGCCAATCGGCGCGCGGCAACGGCGAACTGACGGTCATCCCGCACAGGATTCCAGCCGGACCCGGTTGGGTGTTCCGGCGCGCCGGAGTGTGGGGCCTCGCGGTCGGTGTCGGTGACCGCCCTCGTGACCTGCCCGCCGTCGGGGATACAGCGCGGGGAACTTCTGGTCCTTGGTCGAGTGGCTCCGTGGCGTCCGGTCACAGAGCCTCCGCACAAACCGTTTGGTGGATCACGAGGACCACTGCTAGCTTTCGGGAGGCCGTGCGAGAGAACGAGGAGGTGGTACCCGTGAACGTATTGACATGGGTGCTCTCCTCCGGAGTCACGGTCGGGCGATAGGTCGTCCGGGAGCGCCGTACATGCGCACTCTCGAAAGGCACGACCATGCACTTCACGTCTGAGCAGCGCCTCGATGACGGCGTCCTCGAGCGCGAGTTCACCCTTGGCGAGATCCCCGGCATCCTGTGGACGCCCCCATCCGCATCCGCGCCGGCGCCGCTGATCCTGATCGGCCACCCTCCCCTGGGACTGCGCAGGATGTACCCCCGGCTGGCGGGGCGGGCCCGGTACTACGCGGCGGAGTACGGCTTCGCCGCGGCCACCATCGAGCTCCCCGGCAGCGGTGACCGGCCCCGTTGGGACGCCGTCGAGCAGGCCCGCGCCGACCTGCGCCGGGCGATGCAGGCCGGCGAGCCGGTTGGCGAGGAGATCGTAGACGCCCTCGTCCTGCCGCTGGTCGAAAAGGCGGTCCCGGAATGGCAGGCCGCACTGGACGCGCTGCTTTCGCTGCCGGAGATCGGCGGCCCGGTCGGGTTCGAGGGAGGAGTGATCTCCATCGGCATCCGCCTGGCGGTGGTCGAGCCGCGCATCGCGGTTGCCGGCTTCTTCGCCGGGAGTCTGATCCCCGCCGCCATCTTCGAGGAGGCCCGCCAGGTCACCATTCCGCTCCGGGTCCTGTTGCAGTGGGACGACGAGGGGAACGACCGGCAGGCGGCCCTCGACCTGTTCGACGCCTTCGGCTCCAAGGAGAAGTCCCTGCACGCCAACCTCGGCGGGCACACCGGCGTCCCGCGGTCCGAGATGGAGGACGGGGCTCGCTTCTTCGCCCGGCACCTGAAGTAGGCCCGGACCGTCAGGCCGGCAGCGGACGGTCAGCGGCGTCGGCCATCATGCCGTCATCGATCTGCCCGCGTCGACGAGACGGTCGAGGAGAGTCAACAGGTGGGCGATTCGGCAAGGTGTAGGCCTGGTCGGTTCGTCCATGACACGGATGCCGGCGGCCGCCGGGCCATTGTCCGGTATGCCGACGTCAGGAGGCGGTCCGGGCGGCCGTCGACATCCGCGCGGTACCGCTTCGGCGAGCGGGGCGACGGAGCCCGGGTCCGTGCTTCGCCGATCCGCTCGCCGACCGGCCTGCCCGGCCGGCGAGCGGATCGGCCGTGCGGGGCGCTGACACCGTGAGGTGTCGGCGCTCGGACGGCGATGGTCACCCGCGCGGACGTTCTTCCGGTGACTGCGCATGCCGCACCCGTCGGTTCCACGCGCCCTGACGCACTCCCTCCCCTCGGTCGCGGGCGTACGTCTTCCCACGACCGAGGGCGTACCACCTCCGCGCCTACTTCCCCGCGTTCCGCACCCGGAGGCTGCCGCGCTCGTTCTCCTTGAGCGCCCGGCCGATGATCAGGCGCTGGATCTGGTTGGTGCCCTCGAAGATCTGCATGACCTTGGCCTCGCGCATATAGCGCTCGACCGGGAAGTCGCGGGTGTAGCCGGCCCCGCCCAGTACCTGGACCGCGTCGGTGGTGACCTTCATGGCGTTGTCGGTGGAGATCAGCTTGGCGATCGACGCCTCCGACTGGAACGGGAGCCCCTCGTCCTTGAGGCGGGCGGCGGCCAGCGTGGTGGCCCGGGAGACCTGCACCGCCGCGGCCATGTCGGCGAGGACGAAGGCCAGCCCCTGGTGCTCGATGATGGGCCGGCCGAACGTCTCCCGCTCCCGCGAGTAGCGCAGCGCGTGGTCCAGCGCTCCCTGGGAAAGGCCCGTGGCCACCGCCGCGATGCCGAGCCGTCCGCAGTCCAGCCCGGCGAAGGCGATCCTGAGCCCGTCGCCCTCCTCGCCGAGCCGGCGGCGGGCCGGGACGCGTACGTTCTCCAGGCGCACGGTGGCGGTGGCGGACCCGGTCAGGCCCATCTTCTGCTCCGGGGGATCGGCCACCACACCCGGAGTGTCGGCCGGGACGAGGAAGCAGGAGATGGCGCGTGAGCCCTCGTCGGACGTACGCGCCATGACCGTGTAGAAGTCCGCGTACCCACCGTGCGTCGTCCAGGCCTTCGCACCGTTGAGGACGTAGTCGTCGCCGTCCCGGACCGCGCGGGTGCGCATCGCGCCGGGGTCGGAGCCCGCGTGGGCCTCGGACAGGCAGTAGGCGCCGAGCAGCTCGCCGCCGAGCATGTCCGGGAGCCACTCCTTCTTCTGCTCCTCGGTGCCGAACGAGGCGAGGGCGAAGCAGGACAGCACGTGCACCGAGACACCGACCGCCACGCTCGCCCACACGGCGGCGATCTCCTCGAGAGCCTGGAGGTAGACCTCGTAGGGCTGGTCACCGCCGCCGAACTCCTCGGGGTAGGGCAGGCTCAGCAACCCGGCCCTTCCGAGCGTGCGGAAGACCTCGCGGGGGAAACGCCCCTCGGCCTCCGCCTCGGCGACGCGCGGGGCGAGCTCCTTCTCGGCGAGCTCGCGGGTCAGGGCGATCAGGTCGACGGCTTCCGGCGTGGGGAGCGTGCGGGTCGCGGGCATGGCATGTCCTCGGTGGTGGCAGTTCGCTGGACGATTTTGATACGCCAGGCGATACAACAGTATCGTTTTTGGTACCGCCCGGCCATGGCGACCCCGACCCTCGACGGATCCACCGTTCCGTCGGCCTGCCGGTCCGTGGGCCTGCCGGTCCGTGGGCCTGCCGGTCCGTGGGCCTGCCGGGCCGTCGGCCGGCTTGCGCGTCCTGGAACTCGGCAGGCTCGGGCCGCCTCCCCGCGCGGTCATGGCGCCGGCCGGTCTCGACCCCGCCCGGCTCCCCGGCCGGAGTGGTCGGCCTTACCCGCCCCGCGGTTCCCCGGGACCGCTGGCCCGCGGTTCTCCGGCACCCCCGGACCGCGGTTCACCCGCACGCCCGGTCCGCGGGCGACCGCCCTGGGTGAGCCGGGAGTGGACATGGCTGCGCCGCTGCCGCGGGACGGGAGCGTGGACGCGCGGGCCGCGTAACGCGTGGGCCGCGCGGACGTCAGGCGGGTGTCAGGGCGAAACGGCGTGGACGATGAGCGACGCCAGCTCGGCGTAGGCCTCGGCGTCGTTCAGCCCGGTGCGGGCGGCGACCTCGCCCCGCTGGATCTCCTGCATCGTGGCGGCCACGACCTCGCCCACGAACGCGGCGTGGACATCACGGAACGCCCCGGCGGCCACGCCGTCCGCGATCAGCTGCCTGATCCTGCCCGCGGCGAGGCGTGTGTTGGCCTCGTACACCTCGCGGGCCGGCTCGAACTGCGCCATGTCGTCGAGGAACCGCCGGGACAGCGGCCGCAGCTGCTGGGCGACCGCGTTCAGGTAGACCACCACACGCTCGGAGGGTGCGGAGGTGTCCGCGACCCGCTTCTCGACGGCCTGGGCGGCCTCCCGGAAGTAGTGCTTCACGGCCTCCCGGACCAACTCCTGCTTGCTGCCCGCCAGTTGGTACAGCGTCGTCTTCGAGCAGTGCAGCCGCTCGGTCAGCTCGTCGAGGGTGAACGCCGCGAAGCCCTCCGCCACCAGCAACGCGACCAGCCGTTCGAGCAGGTCGGTCTGGCGGGCGGTGCGACGTGTGGACGGCATGATCTCAGCGTAACCGTTCCTCCTTTACCGTAACCGTCGCCCCTCCAGGAGGGTGATTCAGGACAGGAGGCGTGCGGTCCGGGGCCGGGGGGTGCCGCCAGGGTCCGGCGGGAGGCGCCGCCACGGCCCGGGCAGTGGCGCACGGCCCAAGGTCAGCGGGCGGTCCAGCCCCCGTCGACGACGACCGTCCGACCGGTGACGTGGCTTCCGGCGCTCGGCGAGGCACGGCGGTCCACCGGCTCCGCGGCGCCGGTTGTGCGGCATCGGCGGACGGACCGAGTCGGTTCAGGAGGTCTCTTCGGGGGAGGCGGGCGCGGGCGCCCGGAGGTCCTCCGCTTCCGGGAGCTCCTGTACGTCGACCCCGCGTACCTGCGCCAACTCGTGCTTGAGCGCGGCCAGTTCGGCACCGCCCGCCATGTGGTCGGTGAGTTCCGCCAGTCCGATCTCGCCGCGGTCGGCGCTGAGTTCGAGTGTGCCGAGCCGCAGGACGCTGAAGTGGTCGCCGACCATGTAGGCGTGGTGCGGGTTGTGGGTGATGAAGATGACCCCGAGGCCTCGGTCGCGGGCGGCGGCGATGTACTTGAGGACGACACCCGACTGTTTGACGCCGAGCGAGGCGGTCGGTTCGTCGAGGATGAGGACGCGGGCGCCGAAGTGGACGGCGCGGGCGATGGCCACGGACTGCCGCTGGCCTCCGGAGAGCGTGCCGATCGGCTGGTCGAGGTCGTCGAGAACGATGCCCATGGCGCGCAGTTCCTCGTCGGCGGTCCGCTTCATCCGCGTGATGTCGAGACGGCGTACCGGCCAGGGCCCCTTGGTCAGCTCGGAGCCGAGGAAGAAATTCCGCCACACGGGCATCAGCGGCACCGTCGCGAGGTCCTGGTAGACGGTGGCGATGCCCTTGGCGAGAGCCTCGCGCGGGGTGGCGAAGCGCACCGCCGTGCCGTCCACGAGGAACTCGCCCGCGCTGTGCTGGTGCAGCCCCGAGATGATTTTGATGAGGGTGGACTTGCCGGCCCCGTTGTCACCGAGGACGCACGTCACCCGGCCGGGGTGGACGGACAGGGAGACGTCGTGCAGGGCGCGGACATGGCCGTACGACTTGCCGGCGCCGCGCAGTTCGACGATCGCGGCGCTGCCGTCCCCGGGCGGGATGTCCGGGAGGACGGCGCCCGCGGTTCCGGATCCGTTGTGTGTCATGGGACGGTTCACCTCCGGGTCGCCGTGCGGCGGACCCACAGATTGACGAGCGTGGCGCCGAGCAGCATCACGCCGAGGAAGGCCTTGAACCAGTCGGGGTTCCAACCGGCGTAGACGATGCCCTGGTTCACCATGCCGAACATGAAGGCGCCGAAGACCGGGCCGATCGCGGAGCCGTAGCCGCCGGTGAGAAGACAGCCGCCGATCACCGCCGCGGCGATGTAGATCAGTTCCTGGCCGACGCCTTCGCCCGACTGCACGGTGTTGAAGGAGAACAGCTCGTGCATGCCGACGAACCAGGCGCCGAAGCCGACCGTCATGAACAGCGTGATCTTGGTGAAGGTCACCGGAACGCCGACCGCGCGGGCGCTGTCCTGGTCGCCGCCGACCGCGAAGACCCAGTTGCCGTACCTGGTGCGCAGCAGCACCCAGGTGGTCAGGGCCGCGAAGACCAGCCACCACACGATTGTGATCTTCAGCTGGACGCCGCCGACGTCGAACGACGAGGCGAAGATCTTCTTCGCCTGCGCGAAACCGTCCATGTCGCTGATGTCGTCCGTGGCGACGTTGCCGGTGACCAGCTTGGTGACGGCGAGGTTCACCCCTTGCAGGATCAGAAAGGTCCCGAGCGTCACCAGGAAGCTCGGCAGCCCGGTGCGGACCATCATCCAGCCGTTGAACGCCCCGATCGCCAGCGAGACGACGAGCGCGACGACGACACCCGCCCAGACGTTCATGGTCAGTTGGTAACTGAGCATGCTCGCCGTGAGCGCCGAGCTGACCACCGCGACACCGGAGGACAGGTCGAACTCGCCGCCGATCATCAGCAGCGCCACGGGCAGTGCCATCAGGCCGATCGTCGACGACTGGTAGAGCACCGTCGCCATCGAACCGCCGGAGCGTACCGAGGGTGCCGCGATCAGGAAGAAGACGAACACGGCGACCGCGCCGAGGAACACCCCGACCTCGGGCCGGGCGAGCAGCCGCAGCGCCAGGGGGCGCCGGGCCGTCCGTCCGTCGGTCGTCCGGGGACCGGGAGCCGGCGGCGCGGTCACCGTCGGTCCGGCCGGCTCGGCCGTGCTCATCACCGGGTGCCGTTCGCCGCGAACTTGGCGACGGCGTCGACATTGCTCTTGTCCACGAACGCCGGACCGGTCAGCACCGGCTGCTCGCCGCCGCCGCTGTAGTTGCCGTTGTTCTTGTAGAGCCACAGCGAGTCGATCGCCAAGTAGCCCTGGAGGTACGGCTGCTGGTCGACGGCGAACTGAATCGTTCCCTTGTTGATGGCGCCGGTGAGGTCCTTGTTGAGGTCGAAGGTGGCGATCTTCGCCTTGCTGCCGGCGTCGGCCACCGACTGCACCGAGGTCAGGGCGTAGGGGGCGCCGAGCGTCACGACGTAGTCGATCGCGGGGTCCTGCTTGAGCTTCGCGGTGATCGTGGACTTCACAGAGGGCATGTCGGTGCCGTTGACGTACAGGTTCTCCGTGGTGCCGCCGAAGGTCTTCTTCACGCCGTCGCAGCGCTGGGTGAGGCCGATGTTGCCCTGCTCCTGGACCACGCAGACGGCCTTCTTGGCGCCTTCGGCGTTCAGCTTCTTGCCGAGGGCCTCGCCCGCGACGGTCTCGTCCTGGCCGAAGAACTCCGTCAGGCCCAGCTTCTTCCAGTCACTGAGACCGGAGTTGAGACCCACAACGGGTATGCCGGCCGAAGTCGCCTTGCCCACCACGTCCTTCATGGCGTCCGGCTTGGCCAGGGTGATCGCGATCCCGTCGACCTTCTGGTCGATCGCGTTCTGGACGAAGTTGGCCTGACCGCCCGCGTTCGGGTCGGCGGAGTAGACGAGCTTGATGTTGTCCTTGGCGGCGGCGGCCTCGGCGCCCTTGCGGACGATGTCCCAGAACGTGTCGCCGGGAGCCTGGTGGGTGACCAGGGCGACCGTCATCCGCGGTGTGTTCGCCTTTCCCGCGGCGGCACCGTTCCCGCTCTCCTCGGCCTTCTTGCCGCCCGAGCCACTGGAGCAGCCCGCGGCGAGCAGCGCGGACGCCGCGGCCAGGGCCACGAGGGGGGCGATTCTCCGGGAACGGGGGTGGAACGTGCGATCCATCTTTCCAGCACCTCACTGTGCGACCGGGGGAGAGGGAACGGGACGGTAGGGGGCGCGGGCCCGTGCGGGGTCCGCGGGGCGGGTCCGGACGACGGGTCCGGACGGCGGTCCCCGGACGGCGGGTCCGGGGGCGATCCGGTGGAGCGGCGGTTGCGTTGGGACCGGATACAAGTCCCTGTCGCACCCGCCTGTCAATACTTTGTTAAGACATCATTTCAGGAGTAGGTTCGAATGTCCGTACAAACGGTTGACAGGGCAGAGTCGAGCGTCCTACACCTGAAAGGCACAGGGCGCCTCCTCGCCCCTCGCCGCATCCCATGCATCCCCCACATCAGGAGCATCACGCCTGCCCGAGTCCGCCGGACCCTCGCGCGCGTGACCGGGCCGACCGGCAACACCCCTGAACGGAGCCCGACTTGAGCATCAGCATCCCCGATCTGGTCACGGTGCGCGCCCGGCACCCGGAGGCCGTCGCCGAAGCGGCCGCCCGCCGGGTCCGGCGCCCGCTGATCGGCGACAGCGGCCGTCTGATGATCGTGGCCGCCGACCACCCGGCACGCGGCGCGCTCGGCGTGGGCGGTCACCGGCTCGCCATGGCCAACCGCGCCGACCTCCTCGAACGCCTCTGCGTGGCACTGTCCCGGCCCGGTGTCGACGGTGTGCTCGCGACCGCCGACATCCTGGAGGACCTGCTGCTGCTCGGCGTCCTGGAGGACAAGGTCGTGGTGGGCTCCATGAACCGTGGCGGACTCGCCGGCGCCTCCTTCGAGATGGACGACCGCTTCACCGGCCACCGCCCCGAGGACATCGAGCGCTTCCGCCTAGACGCCGGAAAACTCCTGCTGCGTATCGACTACGACGACCCCGGCTCGCTGGCGACCCTGGAAGCCGGCGCCCGCGCCGTCGACGCCATGGCGGCACGCCGACTGCCCCTGTTCGTCGAGCCGTTCATATCCCGCCGGGAGAAAGGCACCGGCGCGGTCCGCAACGACCTGAGCGCCGAGGCCGTCACCCGCTCCATCGCCATCGCCTCGGGCCTCGGCGGAACCTCCGCGTACACCTGGCTCAAACTGCCCGTCACCAGCGACCCCGACGACATGACCGAGGTCCTCGAGACCTCCACCCTGCCCGCCGTACTGCTCGGCGGAGAGGTGGGTACGGACCAGGAGGTCACCTACGAGAGATGGCGCAAGGCGCTCCGGCTGCCCACCGTGCAGGGCATGGTCGTCGGCCGCTCACTTCTCTACCCGGCCGACGGCACGGTGGAGACGGCGGTGGACACAGCGGTCGCGCTCCTCTGACCGCGCACCCGAAGGCGCGCGGGTCACTCCGCGCCGATCGTCACCCACGCGCCCGACTCCGCGGAGCGCGCCATCGCGTCCAGGGCGGTCGCGCTGCGGACCGCGTCGACCGGCGTCGCGCCGTACGGCCGGTTGTCGGCGATGGACCGAAGGAAGGTGTGCGCCTCGACGACCTTCAGGTCGTCGTAGCCCATGCTGTTCGCCGCGCCCGGCTGGAAGGCGGCGTAGTCACCGGCCCCCGGACCCACGTATACGGTGCTGACCGGCTGGTCCTGGTACGTCGTGCCCCGGCTGACGCCGAGCTCGCCCATCCGGCGGAAGTCCCAGAACACCGCCCCCTTGGTGCCGTGGATCTCGAACCCGTAGTTGTTCTGCTCGCCCACCGAGACCCGGCACGCCTCCAGGACGCCGCGCGCGCCGGAGGCGAAGCGCAGCAGGCAGTTGACGTAGTCCTCGTTCTCCACGGGCGCCGGCTCGCCGCCCGTCGCGCGGGTGTGACCCTCGGTCGCGCCGTCCGGCCGGGCGCGCAGCGGCACGAAGACAGCGGTGTCCGCCGCCAGCGCCTCGATCTCGCCCAGCAGGAAGCGGGCCAGGTCGACACCGTGCGAGGCAAGGTCGCCGAGGACCCCGCTGCCGCCCCGCTCCCGCTCGTAGCGCCAGGTCAGCGCGCCCTCCGGATGCGCGGCGTAGTCGCTGAAGAGGCGGATGCGCACGTGGGTGACGTCGCCGATGCCGCCGGAGGCGATCAGCTCGCGCGCGGCCGCGACGGCGGGGGCGTTGCGGTAGTTGAAACCGACGGTGCCCCGGACACCGGCCTTGGCCACCGCGTCCGACACGGCTCGGGCATCGTCGGCGGTCAGGCCCACCGGCTTCTCGATCCAGATGTGCTTGCCGGCCTCGGCCATGGCCACACCGATCTCCCGGTGCAGGAAGTTGGGCGCGGTGATGCTCACGGCCTCGACGCGTGGATCGGTCGCGATCTCCCGCCAGCCGCGGACGGCGGTGGCGAAGCCGTACCGTGCGGCGGCCTCGTCGGCCCGGCCCGGCACCTCGTCGGCGACGGCGACGAGTTCGGGACGCAGGGCGAGGTGCGGGAAGTGGTGGAGCACGCGGGCGTACGCCTGAGTGTGCACCCGCCCCATCCAGCCGAACCCCACGACGGCGACACCGAGCGTACGCACCATGACTGCCCTTCCTCGGATCGGTCCGACGAACTCCCGGCTCACAGTGAAGCCCCGTCCCGTCCGCGTGCCCATCGCTTGCGCACCGGACTTTTCACACGGGTGCGCGTCGCGTCCGGGCCGGGGCTTCACGCGCCGGCCCGGACGGCCGGGCTTCACGCGCCTGCCGGTCCTCGCCCGGCCGGACCGGGACCGGGTCGGGATCCGAGGGGCCGGGGCACGCCGCAGGTCAGGCCAGTTTCTTCAGCAGCTCCGCCGCGAGCGGGGCCGCGGAGGCCGGGTTCTGGCCGGTGACGAGGTTGCGGTCGACGACCACCTTCGGGACCCACGGCTCGCCCTCCTGGAAGTCGACGCCCGCAGCGACGAGCCGGTCCTGGAGCAGCCACTTGGCCTTGTCGGCGAAACCGGCCTGGGTCTCCTCGGCGTTCGTGAACGCCGAGACCCGGTAGCCCGCGAAGGAGTTGGTGCCGTCCTCCCCGGTGGCGGCCAGCAGCGCCGCCGGACCGTGACACACCACGCCGAGCGGCTTGCCCGACTCCAGCGCGCGGGTGAGCAGCCGGCCGGACTCGGTGTCGGTCGAGAGGTCCTCCATCGGGCCGTGCCCGCCCGGGTAGAAGACGGCGGCGTAGTCGTCGAGGTTCACCTCCGACAGCTTGAGCGGCTGCCGCAGCTCCGTCATGGACGCGAGGGTGCGCTCGACCTTGTCGGCGCCTTCCTGGCCGCCGTTGAAATCGGGCGCCAGGCTCCCCTGGTCCACGGTCGGGACGACCCCGCCCGGGGTGGCGACGACGACTTCGTGCCCGGCCGCCTTGAAGGCCTCGTACGGGGCGGCGGCCTCCTCGGCCCAGAAGCCGGTCGGATGCGCGGTGCCGTCGGCGAGCGTCCAGTGGTCGGCGCCGGTCAAGACGAAAAGGATCTTCGACATGGTGCGATTCTCCGAGTGTGCGGGCCCTGACGGCCTGGAGCGGATTCCGGTCGTACGCCCCCGACGTTCCGTGCGTGGACCGGCGGGGTGGCGTCGTACTCGACCGTATGCGGGCCGGACGCGGCTGACCAACAGGAACCCGCGCGCGGCGCCGGGCCACCCGAGCGGACCACGGCACACCCGTCGACCGTGGCGATGCCCGTGAGCCGCGACCGACTAGCGGGCGACGGACGCGCGCTGTTCCAGGACCCGCAGTGCCCGTTCCGCCCACTCGATGATCGCCTGCTCGAAGGCGCGTCCCCCCAGGAGCGTGAGATACGGGCCGACCCGCTCGGCCCCGGCGAGGTACTCGTCCTCGGTGCGCCCGTCGAGCAGGCGGGCGCCGATCCGGTCGTAGTGCGCCAGCTTGGCACGCGCCGACTCCAGGCGCTCGGCGATCGACGCCCGGACGGCATCGGCGTCCCCCTCGTCGAGGGCGTACACCTTGACCATCAGCTCGTCGCGGATCGCCGTGGGCCGCGCGGGCCCGGCGGTGAAGGCGGCCAGGACGTCGAGCCCCGCCGCGGTCAGGGAGAACACCCGTTTGTTGGGCCGGCGTTCCTGTCGCACGAGCCGGGCCTCGATGAGTCCCTCGGACTCCATCCGGTCGAGTTCCCGGTAGAGCTGCTGCGGGGTGGCCATCCAGAAGTTGGCCACCGAGGCGTCGAACCCCTTGGCCAGGTCGTAGCCCGACGCCTCGCCCTCCAGGAGCGCGGCCAGTACCGCGTTGCGCAATGCCATCCCGCAAGGCTAGACGGCCTGCCTCCGCAGGACTAATCTTATCCGCACCTAATCAATTAGTTGAGTAAGAAGGGTGGGCGCAATGAACTCCTTCCGCAAGGCCGTGGAGGCCGGGGACCTCGGCGCGGTCGAGGAGCTGCTGGCCGACGACGTCGTGTTCACCAGCCCCGTCGCGTTCAAGCCCTACCCGGGCAAGGCGATCACCGCGGCCATCCTGCGCGGTGTCTGGCGTGTCTTCAGCGACTTCCGCTACGTCCGTGAGATCGCCGGGGCCGACGGCCGCGACCACGCGCTGGTCTTCACGGCCAAGGTGGGCGACAAGGAGATCAACGGCTGCGACTTCCTGCACTTCGACGAGGACGGACGTATCGACGAACTCACCGTGATGGTGCGTCCGTTGACGGCCGCGCAGGCGCTCTCCGAGGCGATGGGCGCGCAGTTCGAGCAGATCTCCCGGGAAGCGGCCGGCGCGTGAGGGCCCTGCCCCACGCTGTTTGAACCGACCTCCTCCGGCTACCCGCCTGTTGTGACGACGACGACTTCACAGCAGGAGCTCTTCCGGTTCCTGGAGGACCGCTTCACCTGCGCCCAGGCCTGCACCGAGTGTGCCCGTACCTGTGCGCTGCGCGCGAGCCTCCTGGATCCCGACGGACCGAAGAAGCAGGAATCCGCACGGCGGGCGGGCGTCCTGTGCGCGGAGGTGTGCGAGGCGACCTGCAATCTGCTGTCGCGCGAGCTGGGGCAGAACGAGAGAGGTATCCGCGCGCAGTTGGAGTGGTGCCGTGACGTCTGTCTGGAGTGCGCCGACGCCTTCGACGAGTGTCCCGGCGCCGAGTCCGCGGCGCAGACCTGCCGTGAATGCGCCCAGGCCTGCGCGGACTTCATCGCCACGCTGCGATGACCAACCGGGGCGCCCCGGTTCAGGGCACAGGGGTGAGGAACGAGGGAGTCCCCGCTCGAGGCGCTGCGGTGATGAACCAGGATGGCCCGGGTCAGGGCTCTGCGGCGAGGGCTCAGGCGCCCGGGCCGGGACTCTGCCGTGAGGGAAGGCCGTTGGGCCAGGCTCTGCGGTGAGGGTGCCCCAGGCGGCCCGAGGCAAGGCCCCCGGTGAGGGTGAGGGCAGCCTGGGCAGGACTCCGGGGCGCCGATACGGCCGCCCGGGTCGGGACGCTGCCGTGAGAGCAAGGGCCGCCGGGGAAGGACCGTGCAGCGAGGGCATCGGTCGTTCCGGTCAGGCCGGTTCGGCGAGTGGGCGTCCGGCGCGGAGGTTCCAGCGTCCCGCGCGGCCGCTCAACTCCGTGACGGTGAGCGGCGGAACGTCCACGCGCCAGAACGCCGACTCCGGCGCCCCCAACACCCGTACCACCAAGGCCCGTACGACCTCGGGCTCCACCACCGCGACGGTACGGCCGTCGAACTCGCCCGCCGCGTCGAGGCGTTCCGTCACCCGGTCGCACAACGCCCGTACAGACTCCCCGTCGTGCGGCGCCGAGGTGGGATCGGCGAGCCATCGGGCCACCGCCTCCGGCTCCTTCGCGCTCACCTCGGCCAGCGTCGCCCCACGCCAGCGGCCCACGTCCAGACCGGCCAACTCCGGCGCCTCGACGCCTCCGTCGAGCCCGAGCGCCGTCGCCGTCTGCCGGCACCGCACGGTGGGGGAGACCCACAGCCGGCTTCCGGCCGGGACGGCACCCGCTCCGGCTGCCGTCCGGGCGGCCCGCAGGCCCGCGGCGTCCACCGGACTCCTGTCGTCGAAGCGGGCCTCGCGCAGGGCTTCGCTGATCGCCGCGGAGATCAAGATCACTCGGCTGGTCATGCCATCACTCTCATGCGTCGTGGACCGGGCTCATGCGCCGGGCTCGTGCGTTGTGGACCGTGGCCCGTGGCGAACTCCCCAGCCCGGTAGGGCAGTTGTCGTGCTTCCGGCGCTCGGGGCGCACACGGGTCGGGGCGTGCGCCCTTGGCCCCGAACCGGCTTCGCGGTACGGTCACGTGGATATTGACGACGGTTCGGCGGAAGCCCGGTGAGAATCCGGCACGGTCGCGCCACTGTAAGCCCGGCACGTGCCGCTCCGGCCAGGGGCGGTGGAGGCGGGCCAAGTCAGACCCGTGGCTGTCGTCCTGTGCACCACCGAGATGGGACGCGAGTTCCCCAGGAGGTTCTGCCCCATGGCGCAGTCCGTCGTCCAGCCGACCGTCACCCCCACCGCCGTTCCCGCCAAGCTGCCGATCGGCGCGATCGTCCCCTGGGCGGTCTTCTTCGGCATCCTGATGCTGGTCCTGCTCTACTTCGTCGGCGCCGAACAGGGCGCCACCTCCCTCGTCTCCGGCGAGAACGTCCACGAATGGGTCCACGACGCCCGGCACCTGCTCGGGTTCCCCTGCCACTGACGGCGACAGGGAACGTACGAGCAACGATATTCCGCGAGGGCCGGGAAACCGGCCCGCACGAGGGGGCGGTGCCCGGGAGACCGGCACCGCCCCCTCGTGCGCACCGCGCACCCCGCACCCGCAATCCGCAGCCCACGCCCCGCACCCTCGGCCCGGCATCCTCCCGGAGACGTCGGCGTCATCGGCATTCCCAATTTCTGGAACACGTTCTACGGTGTGCGCCGTCAGGTCGGGCTCGAGGAGGCAGGAGGCGCCGTGCATCTCGAATACACGCCGGAGCAACAGCGGTTGCGCACCGAACTGCGGGTCTACTTCGCCGAGTTGGTGCCGGACAACGCCTACGCGCGCTACGGCGATCCGGCGGCGCAGAAGCGCTTCTACCGCGAGACGATCCGACGGCTCGGCGCGGACGGCTGGCTCGGGGTCGGCTGGCCCGAGGAGTACGGCGGGCGGGGCCTGAGCCCGATGGAGCAGTTCATCTTCTTCGACGAGGCGGCCCAGGCCGGGGTACCGCTGCCGCTGATGGCGCTCAACACCGTCGGACCGACGATCATGCGGTTCGGCACGGAGGAGCAGAAGTCGTACTTCCTGCCGAAGATCCTCTCCGGAGAGCTCGACTTCGCGATCGGCTACAGCGAGCCCGACGCCGGGACGGACCTCGCCGCGCTCAGGACCAGGGCCGTACGGGAGGGCGACGAGGAGAGCGGCCACTACACGGTCAATGGCCAGAAGATCTGGACGACCAACGGCGACACGGCCGACTGGGTGTGGCTCGCCGTCCGTACCGAACCGGACGCCCCGCCCCACAAGGGCATCACCATGCTCCTCGTGCCGACCTCCGACCCCGGCTACTCGTGCACCGTGATCAACACGCTCGCCTCGCACGACACCACCGCGAGCTACTACGAGAACATCCGCGTCCCCGCCACGCGCCGGGTCGGCGAGGAGAACAAGGGCTGGCGGCTGATCACCAACCAGCTCAACCACGAGCGCGTCACCCTCGCGGCGCACGGCACCATGGCCATCCGCGCCCTGCACGACGTGCAGCGCTGGGCGATGGAGACCAAACTCGCCGACGGCCGCCGCGTCGTCGACCTCCCCTGGGTCCGCCGCCTCCTGGCCCGCACGCACACCAAGCTGGACGCCATGAAGCTCCTCAACTGGCGGATGGTGAACGCTGTCCAGGAGGGCACGCTCACCCCGCAGGACGCCTCCGCCGTCAAGGTGTACGGCTCCGAGGCGCGCCGGGACGCGTACGCCTGGCTGATGGAGATCGTCGCGGCCCCCGGTGTCCTCAAGGAAGGCTCCGCCGGCGCCGTCCTGCACGGCGAACTCGAACGCGGCTACCGATCGGCCGTGATCTTCACCTTCGGCGGCGGCAACAACGAGATCCAGCGGGAGATCATCTCGTGGATCGGACTGGGGATGCCCCGGGTGCGGCGCTAACGACTCCTAAAAAAGGCGGCTTGTGGATCTCCGGGAATGACGGCGTGTCAGTTCTCGTTGATGCTGACCGAAGGGGGTGCGAGCCAGTCGAGACCAGGAAGACCGCTGCCAAACCCTGGGAGATCGAAGACGAGTTGTGGGCGCGCATCGAGCCGCTGCTGCCGGTTGTCCCGCGCAATCCGCGGCGTCCGGGTCGTAAGCGTCTGGATGGTCGCAAGGCGCTGCGCGGGATCCTGTTCGTGCCGTACACCGGGATCCGCTGGGAGTTCCTGCCCCAGGAGCTGGGTTTCGGCTC
Organism: Streptomyces sp. NPDC091209; assembly: GCF_044757755.1. Classification (NCBI taxonomy): domain Bacteria; kingdom Bacillati; phylum Actinomycetota; class Actinomycetes; order Kitasatosporales; family Streptomycetaceae; genus Streptomyces; species Streptomyces sp. NPDC091209. The sequence continues at coordinate 582,878 of NZ_JBIVVR010000005.1, forward strand.
GGGGATGACCTGCTGGCGACGGCTGCGGGACTGGAACGAGGCCGGGGTCTGTCAGCGCCTGCACGAGCTGCTGCTCTGTGAGCTGCGGGCCGCGGACCTGCTGGACTTCTCCCGGGCTGCGGTCGACTCCAGCCACATCCGCGCGATGAAGGGCGGGCCGGTTACCGGTCGGTCCCCGGTGGACCGGGGCAAGACCGGCAGCAAGCACCACCTGATCGTCGAGGCACACGGCATCCCGCTCGCGACGATCACCACCGGCGGCAACCGCGACGACGTCACCCGACTGATCCCGCTGATCCAGGCCGTCCCGCCGATCCGCGGCAAGCGCGGCCGGCCACTGCGCCGCCCCCAGCACCTCTACGCCGACCGCGGTTATGACCACGAGGTCCACCGGGACAAGGTTCGCCGGTTCCAGATCACCCCGCACACCGCCCGGCGCGGCGTCGGGCACGGCTCCGGCCTGGGCGTCTACCGCCGGGTCGTGGAAGGGGCGATCGCGCTGCTGCACTGGTTCCGGCGCCTGCGTACCCGCCGGGAGATCCGCGACGACATCCACCACGCGCTCGTCACCCTCGGCTGCGCCGTCATCTGCCGGCGACGACTGCGCACCGCACTTTGCTGGGAGTGAGGGCAGGCGATGTGCTTGAGGAGATGGCCTGCTCGATGCGTCAGAACGCACTCGTAGCAGTCGAGCAAGCACAGCCTCACAGCCGGGATTTCAGCACGTCGACCTCACATCGTCCGAAGGGCCCGCTCGGACACCGCGTCGCGGCCCGGTTGGTACTCGATGCATGCCGGCTCGGTGTTGCGCGTCAGCGGTGGTCGACGTAGGCGACGAATCCGCCCACTGTCAGACCCACCGCGCATCCGCGGCGGAAGGCCTCGTAGCGCATGCTCGCGGTGTGCTGCGCCTCGGTCATCGCATACGGTGCGCGGATCCCCAGTTCCACGCCGCACAGGCACACGACGTAGCCGTGACGCAGGGCGGCGGCCGCCCACTCGGGGTCGTGCGCGACCCAGGTCCGGGAGTAGATCTCACCGTCGGGCGTCCGCAGTTCCAGCCGGGAGTAGGTGTACCCGAGGCACCGATCCAGTTTTGGCTGTTCATCGGGTATCTCGTGCAGCTCCCATCCAGGGATCAAGCGCAGGTCGGAGAACTCGGGCGGCAAGCGCCTCATGCCGAACAGGATGGCGCCTTCGATCTGCGGTTCCTCGGGTATGTCGGCGAGCGAGGCTCCCCTCGGCATGACGAACCCGAAGTCGCCCACGCCCACGGCGCGACGGAACTCGAAGAGGGCAGTGGGCATGTGACGTGTCTGCATGTGATCGAGGGTGACCGTGCCTTCCGCGGTGTCCAGAACCATCAGCACGCGCTCGAGCCGCAGCGCGGGGACGTCGCTGAACAGGATCCGCCCGTGGTCGTCGACCTGTTCGAACTGATGCCGGCTCATCTCCTACAGCCCTCCGGTTGGTTGCCGCCGTTCCGCGTCCTCGAAGCAGACGATGGGATGTTGAACCATCCTATTGAAGGATCGTTCAACAATCCATACATTGGAACGCGTGCACCACCAGGCCGGCGGTTTCGTCGAAAGCAGGGGTGAGGGTGAGCGCGGACGAAGCAGGCAAAGGGTGGACAGGCGTGGGCCGGCGGGTGCTGGTAGGCGCCGTAAGCACCGGCGCGGCGTTGGCACTGTGGGCGGCCGTCCGTCTGATCGTGCGCATGGCCTTCGTCGCGCACGCCCCGTGGATCGACGAGCTGTGCGCGCTGGCGCTCCTCCTCGCCTGCGTGTTCCTGTGCGCGTGCTGGTACTTGGACATCCGGTGGCTGCTGTGTGCGGTGTGCCTCCTCGGGTGCTGTTCCTGCAGAACAAGGAGCTGGATCAGCAGGTACTGCACCAGCACGGGCGTACCGAACACGTCAGGGTCCGACAGATTCAGTGGTCCGCCGGCGACGGCATGGGTGACAGCGCCCACCTCTACACGGTCACCGTCCTCGACGGCCCACCGTTGGCTCCGATCGAGGAGAACGGGCTCATGGGCTGGAAGTGGGTGGTAGGCGGCACTTACACGGTGACCGTCGATCCGCAGGGCCGGGCCCCGCTCAGGCGGGGGGACAAGCCCGGGCCCCCGGTGATCCAGCAGTTCCTGCAGATCCCGCTCGGCCTCGGCCTGGCCTTCACCCTGTGGCGGCCCGCAGGGCTGCTCCTGCGCCGACAACGCGTCCCGTCAGCCGCACCCCGCCCAATATGGCGAGACGTCAGCAAACTGGTGTCAGCCGACTACGCCGAAGTCCTGACCGAAGAGGGCGCGGTAGTACGCGACTTCCGGTTCGTGCTCCATCCAGATGTTGCTGGTGGGGGTCTTTGCCGTTGCGTCGTCGGACCATCCGGTTGGTTTCCGCTGCGTTCTTCGAGATGCGTGACGAATGGATCGCCTTACCTCGCCGCCACCTCCCCGAAGGGGATATGGGTGATATCTACCGTAAACTCTCTTTTAGTTCCTTCGCGCTACCCAACGCACCGAAATGCAATCGCCAGTTGATCCCCACCACCATGACGAGGGACACTGCCTGGCGGATGCGTGTTCCCGACCGAGTGGCACTCGCTTCGGCATCCTCCCGTGCAGGTCATCGGAGGCCATTTACCCAAAGATTACTGGGCAGTTGACCTCGGGGTTTCGTGGTAGCGTCCTTGTTCGGAGGGACAATGCAACCTGAAAGGGAAATCGTGAACACGGAGAAGATTGCCGCTCGCCGCCTCTCGCTGAAAGAGGTGACGGAGCTCGGCGTGAAGGACAGGCTCTTCATTTCCGCCGATACGGCAGAACTCAAGCTTCCCGACTGCTATGTCCCTGCTTTTCTGACCAAGTCCGGTGAGCATTTCGAGGGCGGCTCGATCACGGCGAGAACCGTATTCCAGGAAGAGGTCTCCTGCCTTCCCGACGACGAGAATGAAGCCGGAATCTACTTGGCCGACGAGAACGGCTCGGTGACCATCGAGGTCCTCCAGTCCGCCGGTGTCGTGCTGGACCTGGCGCTTTTCGTCCCTGGTGGGGACAAGGGGGCCCTCACGGCCCTTTACGCTGCGGCCCGGCAGGCGTTCGGCGCCGACATCGTGCAGATCTGGCGCCAGGGCCTCAAGGAGGTTCCCGACGTGAAGGTCGACATCTTCGAGGAGCAGATTCCCCGGGGGCGCAAAGCGGGCGACAGCCCCAAGCGTGACCGTCGCGCGATCGACACCTATCCCACCCGTGCGGACTTCATCGAGTTCTCCGCGGGGTGGAAGCCGGTCGTTGAGGTTCACAGGCCGATTGTTGACGACACCCCGACCATCTGAGGCGGTGTCACCTCTCGGTCTCGGCCTGAGAGAACGCCGAGAACGCATGCGCCGGACCCGCAGGGCTTCGGCGTAGTCGGCGGGCGTCCGTTTCGTGACCACTGGCGGTGAAGGGAGCGCGAGCGGACGGTTCCTGTCTCGTGTCCATTGCGCCTCGGTGGCCTGCGTCTCCGCGCACCGTCGGGTGGAGCCAGCCGACGGTGCCGGGGGATGATCCCCTGCGTGGCTGAAGAGACAGGTGCATATACGGACGACGCTCGTGCATGGGATGAGCGGCTGGGCTGGGCGTTCGGGCTGGTAGCAGATGATCCGGCTGCGAGGAGTGCGGCACGCGCTGGCCGTCGTCCTCGACCTGACCGCGTGCGCGGTGGCGGACCGACAGCGCACCCCGCGCTATGGCGACCGGGCGCAACCTCGCGGTCGGCGCCCTGCGACTGAACGGCGCGAAGAGCATCGCCTCCGGCCGTCGCCGCAATGCGCGTGACGCCCGCCGAACCCTCACGCTCCTCGGCCTCGCCTGAGCACGAAGTGGACGTCACTCGACTACGCCGAAGCCCTGGGGGCAGGCCTGCCGGGTAGGTCTGGCGGGTCGGTGCTACGCGCTGACCGGAGGCGCCTGGCCGGATCGGACCGGTCTGACCCCCTGGGCTCGGGGTGGGGCACCGAACGTTTGAGTCGGTCCTGCATTCATCGGCGTTGCTCTCGGGCGAGTTGAGCAGGAAGACGTGAGTTCAGGTGCCACCTACTCGGTAACACGTGGCCGCCAGTGGATTTCACCAGCGTCACCGTCGCACTGCCACGCCTCCAGGACCTTCGTACGGATGAACCGGTCGAAGAGGTAGTCCAGTTGGGACTGAGACAGGCCGCACAGGTGGGTGAGGGTTTCGGCGTGGGCGCGTCCGGCGTCGGGCTCGGCGAGCGCCAGAGCGGTCAGCCGCACCGCTGGCGGTGCGGCTCGGGCAACGGCCAGAGGTACCGGGTCCAGCTCGGCCCGCATGGTGAAGGCGAAGTCTTTGCAGAGCCGGCTGTCGACCGGTCCGAAGCGATCGGCTCCGGCGTAGACGATGTCGATGCCGCCGAAGGCGTCCACGGCTTCGTGGACCCAGGAGGAGACGGACTGCTCGTTGGTGACGTCCAGGGGGCCGGGGGTCGGAGCGGTCCCGCCTTCGCGGGCGATGAGCCGCTGCGTGTCGAGTGCCTGCTCGTGCAGCAGGTCGCCTCCCACGACGAGCGCGCCCTCGGCGGCGAAACGCAGTGCCGCGGCTCGCCCCTGGCCGTCGGCGGTGCCGGAGATCAAGGCCACCTTGCCGTCGAGTCGCCTCACGCGCCGGCCTCCCCAAGGAGGGCGTCCGACACGGACTTCACGCCGCCGTGCGCGGTCAGGCCGCCGTCGACGGCGATCTCCGCGCCGGTGATGAAGGAGGATTCGTTCGACAGGAGGAAGACGACCAGCGGGGCCACCTCGGCCGCGGTGCCCGTGCGCCCGAGCGGGGTCTCGCGGATGTTGGCTTCGCGGAAGGCCGGTGCGGCGGAGGCGGTCATCTCGGTCTCGATGTAGCCGGGGTGGATCGTGTTGACGCGGATGCCGCGCGGGCCGAGTTCCGTGGCCGCGGTCTTCGACAGGCCGCGCAGGGCCCATTTGCTGGTCGTGTAGGCGACCGGGTAGTGAGCGGTGAGGGCGGCGGAGGAACCCACGTTCACGATGGATGAGCCGGGCGGCATGAGTGGGGCGAGGTGCTGGATGCCGAGCAGCGGGCCGCCCACGTTGACCGCGTGGACACGTGCCAGGTCTTCGGGGCGCACGTCGCCGACGCGGGCCCGCCAGGTGATGCCGGCGTTGTTCACCAGGCCGTGGACCTGCCCGTACGCCTCCTTGAGCTCGGCGGCCAGATCCGCCCAGTCCTTCTCACTGGTGACGTCGAGGCGACGGCAACCCTCGGCGGATGCGACGTCGGTGGCGATGACGCGGGCTCCCTCCCGCACCAGTGCCTCGGCCTCGGCGGCCCCCTGGCCCCGGGCCGCTCCGGTGACCACGACGACCTTGCCGAGCAGCCTCTTGGGGTGCGGGTCGCTCACGGCCTCTCCCGGGAGCGGCGTCGGCCGGCGGGGAGTGCGATGGGTTCAGTGCCGGGAGCGACGGTGTTGGACACGGTGCCGATGCCCTCGACCGTGAGCGTGACGGTGTCGCCGGGCTTGAGCGGCGGCGGGGTCTGTTCTCCGCGTATGCCCCACAGTTCGGCGAGGCAGCCGCCGTTTCCGCAGGTGCCGGAGCCGAGCACGTCGCCCGGGACGACCCGGGTGCCGCGGGAGGCGTACGCGACCATTTCCTCGAACGTCCAGCTCATGTTGGACAGCAGATCCCTGCCGACGACCTCGCCGTTGACTTCGGCGGTAAGGGCCAGTCTCAGGAAGCCGTCGTCGTCCCGATGCCGCTCGAGCTCGTCGGCGGTGACCAGGTACGGGCCGAGGGTGGTGGCGGTGTCCTTTCCCTTGCACGGGCCGAGACCCACCTTCATCTCGGCGGACTGAAGGTCCCGTGCGGACCAGTCGTTGAAGACCGTGTAACCGATGATGTGATCGCGTGCCAGGTCGGGAGTGAGGTCACGGCCTTCGCGGCCGATGACCGCGGCAACCTCCAGCTCGAAGTCCAGGACTGAGGAGCCCGGCGGCATCGGAATGTCGTCGCCGGACGCGTAGATCGCGTGCGGGTTGGTGAAGTAGAAGGTGGGCGCGGTGTACCACTGTTCGGGCACGCCGCCTGTTCCCTCCACCGAGCGTCGTACGCCTTCGACATGCTCCTCGAACGTGACGAAGTCCCGTACGGAGGCGGGCCGAAGCGGTGGCAGCAGGCGTACCTGGGAGACGTGGGGGCCGGCCGGGACGTCGAGGGTGGCGGCACCGAGATCGAGGAGTGCGGGGAGACCGCCGCCGGCGCTGATGACCTCGGTCAACGAGCGGAGGCCGGGCACGGGATACAGCACGCCATCGGCGTCGACCACGGCGACGCGGGGTTGATGCCGGTGTTCGTAGGCGGCGAAGCGCATGAGCAGCTCCTGGCTGGGGCTGGGCCCGGGGCGCGGCGCCGTGTGTCTGGGCAGGTGACAGGCTGCCGCGCCCCGGGAGTTCGGAGAGGGATCAGACCGGCGGGGCGACGAAGCAGCCGCGGTCGGGGTCGTTGAAGGACTCCTTGGCGACGAGCTCGTTCATCGGGTTGGCGGTGCCCCACTGGTCGGTGACCTCGGGCTGGGAGAAGTCGTAGACGTGCGGGTGCCAGGTGTCCTCGTCCAGGCATTCCAGCTCGGTCGTGTACTCGACGGTGTTGCCGTGCGGGTCGAGGAAGTACGTGAAGGTGTTGTCGCCGGCCATGTGGCGGCCGGGGCCCCAGATCTTCTTGAATCCGGCCCGGATCACACGGCCGGAGCCGCGCATGTACTCGTCGATGCCGCGCATCTCGAACGACACGTGGTGCAGGGAGGCGTGCGGTCCCTTCGCCAGTGCCATCGAGTGGTGCTGGTTGGAGATCCGCATGAAGTGCATGACCTCGCCCATGTGCGGCGAGCTCAGGGTGTCGGAGAGCCGGAAGCCGAGGTGCTGCTCGTACCACTCCTTCGTCCGGTCCAGATCCGGGGAGTTGAGCACGACGTGGGACAGCTTGACCGGGATCGACTCCTTCTCCTCGATCTTGCGGTGCTGCCGTACCGCCACGTCGGCAGAGACCTCGATGGTCCGGCCGTCCACGTCGAAGAAGCGGAAGCCGTAACCCCCGCCGGGTGTGTCCACCTTGCCCGGTTGCGTGATCAACCGCACGCCACCGGAGAGGAGTTGTTCGGCGAGAGTGTCCACGTCAGCCGGCGAAGCGGCACCGTAGGAGACGAGGTCGAGGCGCTTCTCCTCGGCCTTGCGCAGCCTGATGACGTACTGCTCGGGGGAGCCCTCGGCGGCGAGGAAGGAGATCCCGGAGTCCTCGGCGACCTTGGTCAGACCCCAGACACCCGCGTAGAAGTCGAGCTGCTTGTCGTAGTCGGGCACGGCCAGGTCGACGTGCCGCAGATGGGTGAGCAGTCGTGCGCTCATGAGGGTTCCTCCTCAGGACAGGGTCAGGTTGAGCAGGGCGGAGGCGGTACCGCCCCGGATGGCCTCGAAGTCGGCCTCGGAGACACGTGCGGCGCGCAGAGCGCCCACGGGGTCCTTCGTGCCCATGTCGAAGGGGAAGTCGGAGCCGAGCAGGACACGGTCGGGCCCGGCGACCCGGATCAGCTCCCCCAGGACGGACGGGTCGTGGACGAGCGAGTCGAAGTACAGGCGCTTCAGATAGCTGCTGGGCGGGTGAGCGCAGCCGGCGGCCGCGTCGGTGCGGGCGGACCAGGCGTGGTCGGAGCGGCCGATGTGCGTCGGCAGGTAGCCACCGCCGTGGGCGGCGATCACCTTCAGCCCCGGGTGACGGTCGAGCACTCCCGAGAAGATCAGGTGCGACAGTGCCACGGCGTTCTCCGTGGGCTGGCCGACGGTGTTGGACAGGTACCACTGGTCCAGGCGCTCGTCCAGCGTGCATCCGAAGGGGTGCAGGAAGATGACGGCGCCGGTTTCCTCCGCTCGCGACCAGAACGGCTCGTAGGCCGGGTCGGACAGTTCCAGGCCCGGGGCGTGGCTCGAGATCTCCACCCCGGCCAGGCCCTGCTCCAGCGCGTGATCGAGCGCCCCCACCGTGTGGTCCGGGTGCTGGAGCGGCACCAACCCGAGGCCGCGCAGCCTGTGCGGAGCGGCTGAACAGTGCCTGGCTGTCGCCTCGTTGGCCAGCCGGTACAGCTTCTCGGCCGTCTCCTCGTCCGTCCAGTAGTGGTAGTGCGAGGGTGAGGGGCTGACGAGCTGGACGTCCACGCCCTGTGCGTCCATCGCGGCCAGCCGTGCGGCCGGGTCGGTGAGCCGCGGGATGCGCTCGCGCACCATGGGGCCGCTGACCGCGAGGGCCGCGGGGCCGTTGCGCCGGGCATCCAGCGCTCTCGCCATCGCCAGTCCGGGCAGGCCGTCGACGAGGGACTCGACTTCGGGCAGCAGCACGTGAGCGTGGATGTCGACGGTCGGTGAGGTCACGGCAGCTCCCTGAGCATCGTCATCGTGCGACCCATCAGACCGGGTACGTCCGCGTCGCGTACGCCGTCGAGCTGCCACTGCCCGATCTGCACGGACGCCTCGACCACCGGACGGACGCGGGTGATACGCCGGTCGTAGTACGCCTGGAAGAGCGCGTCGTCCCAGACCTCGGTGCTGGTCAGCAGACGCGAGAGCACCCACGCGTCTTCCAGGGACAGGGCGGCGCCCTGCGCGAGAGTGGGCGGACAGCAGTGGGCGGCGTCACCGACGAGGACCACACGGCCCCGGTGCCAGGAGCCCTCGACCAGCATCCGGTCGAACCAGGTGTAGTTGACCTTCGCCGGATCGGTGATGTGCTCGGTGATCTCCGGCCAGCATCCTCCGTAGGCGGCGGCGAGGCCCCGCATTTCGTCGGCGTAGGAATCCGGCGGGATCGACGCCCGGTCGCGATGGGCCTCGACCACGTAGGCGTAGATCGTGGTGTCGCTCGTCGGACAGTAACCGGCGATGTAGGCCGGACCGCCGTAGGCGAGATCCGTGCGGGTGACGCCGGCCGGCCGGGGGACGGCGACGCGCCAGATGGCCATGCCGGTGGGTTCCGGCTTGGCGGTGATGCCGATGGCCGCACGGGTGGTGGAACCCAGTCCGTCGGCGGCGATCACCAGGTCGTAGCGGCCCTCGGTGCCGTCGGTGAAGCGCACGCTCACCCCTGTGACGTCCTGCTCCAGCTGCTCGACCCGGGTGCCGAGGCGCACCGATGCGCCGCTGGCACGGACGGCGTCGATCAGGATGCGCTGCAGCCGGGGGCGCTGCATGCCGACGGTGGCGGGCAGGTCGTCGCCGCCGGTTCGAATGTCGCGTGCGATGTGCAGGACCGTTCCGTCGGGAGCGGTGATGCCGACGGAACCGAAACCGAAACCGGACGCGCTGACCTCCTCCCACACGCCCAGTTCGCGCAGCACACGCAAGGCGTTGCCCTGCAGGGTGATGCCTGAACCGGCGGTGGCGTTCCAGTCGTCCTTCGCCTCGATCAGGTCAACGGTCAGACCGGCCCGGCGCAGCAGAATCGTCATGGCGTTTCCGGCAGCGCCACCACCGATCACCAGGACCGTGCGGGCTGTGCTCATGGAGGACTCCCTTGCTGAGCGCGTCACTTGATCGCGATCGGGTTGACGGGGGAACCGACGGCGCCGGTGATGCGCAGGGGCGCGGCGGCGAGCAGGAACTCGTACACCCCGTCCGCCGCGCAGTCCTCGGCCAGGGCTTCCAGGTCCCACATCTCCCCGATGAGGAGGCCGATATTGGGGATCGCGACCTGGTGCAGGGGCTGGAAGGCGTTCTCGAACTCGTTGGGACGGACCTCGAAGCCCCAGGTGTCCGTGGCGATCGCCGCGATCTCGGTGCCGTGGAGCCAGCCGGCCGTGGTGAAGGAAAGCCCCGGCGCGGGTCCGCCGGCGTAGTCGCCCCACCCGTCTCGGCGTACGCGGGTCAGTTGACCGGTGCGTATCAGCACGATGTCACCGCGTCCCACGCTCACACCGTGAGCTTCCGCGGTGGCGGCCAGGTGCTCCTCGGTGATGGCGAATCCGTCGGGCAGCTCGCCGGCGGTGCCCACGACCCGTCCCACGTCCAGGAGCACGCCGCGTCCGGCGACATGGGGAGCCATGTGCTCGATGCCGGTGACCAGGTCGCCGTCGGAGGTGACGACCTTCTCGGCCGCGCGACCGTTCCACGCCTTGCCGTGATCGAAGATGTGCCCGAGCCCGTCCCATTGCGTGGAGCACTGGAGCGGCATGGCGATCACGTCGTCGGCGCCGCCGATGCCGTGCGGGAAGCCCTGGTGGCCGAGCGCGGCGTCGGTGCCGGTGTCCAGCATGGTGTGCACCGGGTTGGTGCGCCGCCGCCAGCCCTTCTGCGGGCCGTTCATGTCGAAGGACTGCGACAGGGAGAAACTGGTCCCGCGCCGGACGAGACCGGCACCTTCGCGGCGCTTCCCCTCGTCCAGGAAGTTCAGTGTGCCGAGCCGGTCGTCCTCGCCCCAGCGGCCCCAGTTGGAGTACATCTTGGCCGCCAGCGCGATCGCGCCTTCCGGATCGCGGGGATCGACGGCCGTCATGCCTTCGCCTCCGCCACACACCGGGTGCTCTGGACGCCGAGCCCGGTGACCGAGCCCTCCATCACATCACCGTCACGCAGGAGGCGGCCCCAGTGCATGCCGTTGCCGGCCGGGCTGCCCGTGAGTACAAGGTCACCCGGGAGGAGACGCGCCGTCTGCGAGGCGTACGACACCATCCGCGCGACCTTGAAGATCATGTCCTTGGTGGACTCGTCCTGCATGGTCTCGCCGTTGAGCTTCAGCGTCACCCGCAGGTCGTCAGGGTCGGCGATGGACTCGGCGGGCACGATCCACGGGCCGAGCGGTGTGAAGCCGGGCGCGTTCTTGCTGCGCAGCCAGTCGGTGCCGATCTGCGGCATGTCCCTGCGGAAGACGGTCGACCGGTCGGTCAGATCGTTGGCGATCGTGTAGCCCGCGACGTGCGCGGATGCCTCCGCGACGGACACCTGGTACGCGGGGCGGCCGATCACGACCGCCAGTTCCAGTTCCCAGTCCGGCTTCTCGGCCCAGGCGGGCAGCACGACGTCGTCGTAGGGACCCGTGATCGCACTGGGCAGGCCGATGAACACGTACGGCAGGTCCTCGGTAGCCCGCCGGTCCATGATCTCGGCCGCTTCCGCTCGCCGTTCGGCCTCGGACCGGTCGTCGCCGGGGGCACGGTGGGCGACGTGCAGGTCGATCACGTGCTGCCGGTAGTTCGCACCCGACTGGAAGACCTGGCGCGGTTCGACCGGGGCATGGACGTGATAGTCCGTGATCGGCGTGCGGCTGACGCCGGTGTCGGCGGCCAGGGCACGCAGCTGCGGCAGGGCCCTGTCCCAGCGATCCAGCAGGCTCAGCACGGTCAGCTGTTCGTCACCCAGTGCGGACCGAAGGTCGAGAGCGTTGCCGTCCGGCATGACGAGAGCGGGGAAGCGGGGCCCGTCGGGGGCCGAGAGAGTCGCGAGGGCGAACGGTCCGGCGAAGAGTGCGGACGCGGATTCAGGTTTCACGGACATGTCCTCCTGATTGCGGTGGGACTAATCTGGACCCCGCACCATCGATCAGGGAAATCGATTCCGTGGATGAACTACATCCATGTCATGGATTGCTCCGGGTCGGCATCGCTCTGTAGAGGGACTTTCATGAACCTGGCCCGCTTGGATCTCAACCTCGTCGTCGCTCTGCGCGCCCTGCTGGAGGAGCGCAACGTCACCCGTGCCGGGCAGCGTGTCGGCCTCAGCCAGCCGGCGATGAGTGCTGCCCTCTCCCGGCTGCGCCGGCACTTCGACGACGACCTGCTCGTCCGCGTCGGCGGCCACTACGAGCTGACCGCGCTGGGGCAGGTCCTTCTGGACCGGACCTCGACCGCCTATGACGTGCTGGAACGCCTCTTCGCCAGCCAGGCCTACTTCGACCCGGCCAAGGAGAACCGGGAATTCAAGCTGATGGCGTCCGACTACGCCGTGGCGATCTTCGGCACCGAGCTGGCTCGCGTGATCCATGAGGAGGCTCCCGGGATCCGGCTGCGCTTCTCCCAGACCCCGACGACCGTGGTGGACGACACCGCCACCCTGCTGAGCGCCAGCGACGGTCTGTTCATGCCGCACGGCGTCATCAGCGACTTCCCCGCCACCGACCTCTATGACGACCGCTGGGTCTTTCTCGTCGCGCGGGACCACCCGAGCGTCGACGACCGGCTCACCCGCAAGGACCTTGCCCGGCTTCCCTGGGTGACGTACCAGCGAACGTACGACGCCCCAGCGGTACGCCAGCTCGGCATGCTGGGGATCGAACCGCGGGTCGAAGTCTCCGTCGACAGCTTCCAGTCGCTGCCGCTGCTGGTCGCGGGCACCCGGCGCATCGCGCTGGTCCAGGCACGTATGGCCCAGTTGATGGCACCCATCGCCGCCGTCAAGGTGGTGGAGCCGCCCTATGAAGCCGTACCGCTGAGAGAGGCACTGTGGTGGCACCCGGTGCACACGCATGACGCGGCACACATCTGGCTGCGTGAGACCGCCGCGCGCGTCGGAGCCCGTCTGGGCCCCCGGGGCTGAGCGGCGAGCCGGCTGTAGCGGCCCACTGGGCGGGAAGTCGCTGAAGCCCGCCGCAGCCCATGACATCACTATCCACACGATGGATCGAAGGCATCGGCAACTTGGATGACGTGAGGGGTGGGCAGGCCGAGACCCGGAACGCATAGTCGTGGGACACCACCGCGCCCGTGAGCCGACTGCGGGGGCCGCCTGCACAGCCGATTCGGCCCGGTCCGCTACACGGCGCTCCTCCCTTCCTCACGTCCCACGGAGTGCCGCCATGCCCGCTTCCGCCGCCCTGCCCGCTCACGAACGTACGGGGGACCCGGCCGTCTGGGGCAGGCTGCCCGCCGTGCTGCTGATGGCCGGCAGCTGCCTGCCGATCCTGGGAGCTGTCCTCATCGCTCCGGTCCTGCCACGCATGCAGGACGCATTCCAACACGTCCCGGGCAGCGCCGCTCTCGTCCCGCTCGTGCTCACCGTCCCGGCCCTCTCCCTGGCCGTGCTCGCCCCGTTCGCCGGTGTCCTCGTCGACCGGCTCGGCCGCAAGCGCCTGCTGGTCGTAGCCACCGTGCTGTACGCGCTGTTCGGCACCGCCCCACTGTGGCTGGGCTCGCTCGTGGGCATCCTGCTCAGCCGTGTCCTGGTGGGCGTCGCCGAAGCGGCCATCATGACGTGCTGCACCACGCTGATCGGCGACTACTACAGCGGACGGACCCGTGACCGGTACCTCGCCCTGCAGACCATGTGCGCATCGGCGTCCGCCACACTCTTCTTCGTCCTTGGCGGGGCCCTCGGCTCGATCGGCTGGAGGGCGCCCTTCTGGCTGTACGCCGTCGGCCTGCTGCTCGCTCCGGCCATGGCCAGGGTGCTGCCCACTCCGAATCCGACGGCTGAGTCTGCAACAGCCGGCCAACACCCCTTCCCGCTGCGGCGCATGGCGGGGATCTGTCTGCTGACCGTCTTCGGCGCGGTGGTCTTCTACACCGTGCCCGTGGAGATGGCGTATCTCATGGACGACCTGGGCGTGCGGTCCACCGGAGTGGTGGGTGCGGTCACGGCGCTGGCCAGCGCGGCCACCGTCCTGGGCTCGGTGCTCTTCACCAGGCTCACCGATCGGCCACGCCGCCGTATGCCGGCCCTCTTCCTCCTGTGCGCCGTGGGCTTTCTGCTGATGGGGGCGACGGACCACGTCGCCCTTGTCATCGTCGGCGCCGTCGTCAACTGCGTCGGTACGGGGCTGCTTCTTCCCTCCCTGCTGACGCTGGCGCTGTCCCGGCTCGATTTCGCCGATCGCGGGCGTGGCACCGGTCTGTGGACGGCGGCCTTCTTCCTGGGTGAATTCGCCTGCCCGCTCGCCCTGCTGGCCGCGAAGGGCATGCTGGGCACGCTGGCCTCGGCCGTCGTGCTGCTCGGCCTGCTCACGATGCTGGTCTCGGCCGCGCTGCTTCCCCTGACCCGCCGATCACCGAAGACGCTGCCCCAGCATGTTCCCGAAAGCATCTGACTCACTCGGGTCACCGCGCCGGCGTCCGCATGGTCGACCGGCGCACGACCAGTTCCGGCTGCAGCACCACGTGGGTGCGCTCGTGCGCGGCAGGTTCGGCGGTGTCCTCAAGCAGCAGTCGGCCTGCCTCCCGGCCCAACGTGAGGGTCGGTCGTCGCACAGAGGTGAGCGGAACAACAGCGCGGACGCGGCGAACTCGATGTCGTCGTACCCGACCACTCCGATGTCTTCCGGCACCCGCAGACCGGCCTCGTACAGTGCCTGCATCACGCCGAGTGCAAGCAGGTCGTTCGCGCAGAAGACGGCGGTGGGGCGCTTTCTGAGGCCGAGGATCCTGTGCCCGGCGTCCCTGCCGGCGCCCACGGTGAGCGCCGGACACGGCAGGTCCCGAAGGGACTCCGCCGGGAGTCCGGCCAGGTTGACGGCGATGGCCGCTCCCCGGCGCCGGTCCCGAACCTGCTGGAGACAGTCGGGTCCGCTGACGTAGCCGATCGACCGGTGTCCCTGCTGGATCAGGTGGCGCACGGCGGCCTGTCCTCCCGCGACGTCGTCGATGCCGACCGAACAGGCGCCCGGCTGAGGTGCGTTCTGGTCCGCGATGACGAACGGCACCCCGTTGCGGCGGGGGCGTGGGCCGTGCTCGGGGGTGGCAGTTGGCCAGCAGGTCCCACGACTTGCTACCCGACCCGACCCGACCCGACTCGACTCGGCGACAGTGACCAGCGTGCCGGGCGCCTCTCCGGGCCTCTGCCATGTCACGTCGAACGCTCCGCGTTCTGGATCGTAGGGGCGAAGAGGTACATCGAGCCGACCGCGACATCAGCCCCTGGCTGCAACGTATGGGCCTTGCGGTCCGAATGGTCCTGGTTCGCTCGCAAACCAGCCTGGGAAAGGGGAGTTGGAGCACGGTCCAGCGTGTCGACGGGCACAGAGGGCGGGCGGCGGCGACCCGGCCGGTTCGCTCCGGGCTGACGGCTGATAGAAAGTTGCAGGTCGCACCAGACAACCTCGGGGCGTCCGGTTGCCCGGTCGGTCCGGATCGTTCACCAAAGGATCGAGCATCGTGTCTTCTCGTCGAGTCGTCGTCATCGGTGGCGGGGTCATGGGCTCGTCCGCCGCGTGGCGGCTTGCTGCCCAGGGTGACCGCGTCACCCTGCTGGAGCGCTTCCCGCCCGGCCACGACCGGGGCAGCTCGCACGGCACCTCGCGGATCTTCCGGCTGGCCTACACGGACCCCTTCTACGTCGGTCTCGCCGTGCGGTCGCTGCCGCTGTGGCGGCAGCTGGAGGAGGAGACGGGACGGCAGGTGCTCACCCTCACCGGAGCCGTCGACCACGGCCCGGCCGCCACGACCGAGGCACTGTACGAGGCGCTGACCGTCGCCGGACACCCTGCCGAGCGGCTGGCCCCGGAGGAGGTCGCCGAGCGCTGGCCGGGGCTGCGCGCCGACACCGGTGCGGTCTTCCACCCGGAGGCCGGACGCCTGCACGCCGACGAGGCGGTCACCGCCTTCCAGCAGGGGGCGCGGGCGCACGGCGCGGAGGTCCGGCACGGCGTCCGGGTGACCGGGCTGTCGGTGCACGGCGACGCCGAGGTCCGGGTGGTCACGGACACGGAGGAGGAACTGCGCGCCGATGCGGTCGTGGTCGCCGTCGGCGGCTGGGCGCCCGGAATGCTGGGCGGCGGTACCGCTCCGCTGGTCGGCGGCGTGCCGGTGCTGCGTGTCACCCAGGAGCAGCCCGCGCACTTCCCCGCGGCGGACGCGCTCACCTGGCCCAGCTACATTCACCACCCGGGCGCCGCGCTGCCCGTGGACGGCCTCGCCGCTGACGGGGTGTACGGACTCGGCAGCACCGACGGCGTCAAGGCGGGCTTCCACGGCGTCGGCCCGGTCGTCGACCCCGACCGGCGCGACCGCACCCCGGACGCCGCGATCCTGCAAGAGCTGGCGGCGTACGCCGAGCGCTGGCTCCCCGGCGTGGACCACACCGCGCCCGAGGCCGTGACCTGCCTGTACACCACCACCCCCGACCATGACTTCGTCATCGACCGGCAGGGCCCGGTCACCGTGCTGGGAGGGTTCTCCGGGCACGGCTTCAAGTTCGCGTCGGTCATCGGCGAGCTGGCGGCCGCGCTGGTACGCGGAGAGCCCGGACCGAGCCGGTTCGCGCTCGGACGCCCGCGTCCCACGAGTCACTGAGCCGTCCCCGAAGAAGGGGCACCCCCCACCAATTCTCACCGCGCACCGAGGATCTGCTCTCGCTCGACAACCCGGTGCGATCGGTGTCGACTGGTCCGCAGGCCGCGCCGGCAGTGGGCGCCGGCCCCGGTGCCCGCGCCGCCGGCTACCCGGCGCTGGGCCCGGCGGACGTGCCGGAGATCGTCGAACTGATCGACCTGGCGCGCCCCGGCCCGTTCCTGGCGCGCCCGGTCACCCTCGGCGGCTGTGTCGGCGTCCGGTGGGAAGGGTGGCTGATCGTCATGGAGTCCAGCCACGGCGACACGCGTTGTGACCTGCGGTGTACCCAAGTGCCGACTATCTTGCTGATTTCATGCGGCCAGCCGCTCAAGCCACTTGGCATCGGTGCAGGTCACGAACGTGACCCGGTTCCAACTACCGAGCCTGGTCACAGCGCGTGTGACCAGGCATTTTAGTTGGCACCTAGGCTGGATGAATGGCTACGGCGTGACCGCCTCCCGCAGGCGTAGGTGCCAGGGCTCGGTTGCGGGCGTGTCGTCCCGTTGCGGGATCGTCAAACGGTCCGGGTGCGGAGGCTCCGCGCCAGGGTGGGGATCATCACCGTCGCAGGGACGAGGTGCAGCCCGAGGAGGGCGGTGGTGGTGGCGGTGTTCGCCCCGGAGAGGAGGGGCGGGACCCACGAGATCGCGGTCAGCGACACGGCCGTCCACATGAATCGCTCGGCGGGGTGAGCGCTCCAACGTAGAAGAGCGACGGCGATGACGATGCCCACGACCGAGAAGATTCCGGTCACCACGGCGAACCCGGACAACGGGATCGTCTCGCCACCATCGGGGACCTCGAAGTCGACGCCGACGGCCTGGGCAAGCGCAGCGGCGAGGGTGGTGGCCGCCATCGACGCGAGCGTGGCGATGAAGCCGGTGCCGGCGAGCCCGCGGAGTCGGTGGGCGTGACTGGTCCGGCCCGATGTCGGGTCGGCCCCGACCCCGGTGTCATTCATGCCGTTCATGTCGTTCCTCCGTCATTCGGCAACTGGGGTACGGGGTGTGTCGACTGGCATGTGCCGGTCCTGGACCTGGGGGTGACGATGCGCACCCTCGCCGTGCGACGGCCGGGGTTCCGCAGGGCGCGGACGCCGGTGCCGCGGAGCCAGAATCCGGCGTCGCGTCCGAGGACAGGCCCGGGCTCGCCGTCGCGCAGCTCCAACTGCACCCGCCCGCGGGTGACGACGCCGAACGCGTCGCGCCACTCCGCCGCGACCACCGCGACGCGCGCGCCACCGCGCAGCGCGAGCGTCCACACCGGGACTACTCCGTGCCGTCCGCCGGCAGGCGCTCCGGCAGTCCGAGCCGCGGGAACCGGTCGTCGTGGAACGTGACGATCTCGGTGATCGCCCCGCCGGTGACGCGCAGGACGTCGATCGTCAGCGGCAGGTACGCGCCCTGCCGCTCCCGCCAGAGGTAGAAGGCGACGGCGGGCTGCCGGTTCACGGAGGTGAGGACGGTGCGCAGGCCCTTCATGTCCTCGAAGCCGCTCTCGACCCAGTCGTTCACCACCGCGTCGCGGCCGACGTACAGGCCCGGCGTGGGCGGCATCGAGCAGCGGACGTCGTCGCGCAGCAGTGCGGCGAGCCCGTCGACGTCCGTGGCCACGCTGGCGTCGGTATAGCGGCGCACCAGCTCGCGCGTCCCGGCGTCCTGTTCGCCGTCGGTCCAGTCCTGCCGCTCGGCGGGCAGGTGCTTCCGCATGCCGGCGCGGGCCCGCTGCAGCGCGCTGTTCACGGAGTTGACGGAGTCCCCGAGGAGCTCCGCGACGTCCCTCGCCGGCCAGCCGAGGACGTCCCGCAGGATCAGCACGGCCCGTGGGCGCGGCGCGAGGTGCTGGACTGCGACCAGGTACGCCAGCTCGATCGTCTCCCGCGCGACGGCGACGGTCTCCGGCTCGTCCGCGTCGCCCGCGGGCAGCTCGTCGAGCAGCCGGTCCGGGTAGGGCTGCAGCCACAGCACCTCGCCGCCGGTCGCGGGCTCCGGGCGGCACTTGGCGAGCAGATCCAGGCAGGCGTTGGTGGCGATCCGGTACAGCCAGGCCCGGAACGTCGACCGTCCCTCGAAGGTCTCCCGCCGCCGCCAGGCACGGAGGAACGTCTCCTGCACGGTGTCCTCGGCGTCCTCGAACGACCCGAGCATCCGGTAGCAGTGCACGTGCAGCTCCCGCCGGTGCCGCTCCGCCAGCCCCGAGAACGCCGCCTCGTCGACCTCGCCCAGCCCGCTCACACCCAGCTCCTCCACCCGCGTGTCCGCACTCATCACGCCATCCTTCCGTCTTGCCGTGCCCCGTCGTAGGTGTGACGGGTACGGGCGCGAAAACTCATCACCAGGGTCGGGCGGCATGGCTGAGCGCTTCTCATCCAGGCAGGTCGTGTGCCGAGCCGGGAAGTGCCGTCGACGCCCGGACCAGGCGTTCTTTCGCATCGCGATTACCTGCACGTTCCTCCCGCGCCGTCGGTGCTTTCCGGAGTGGTACGGCTTCTGATCGTGCACGCTGTCGATCGGGATCGGCGTGCCGTCGGGGATGACGTAGGCCTACAGCCGGATTCCTGCGAGGGCCTACTGGGAGTGGGGCGACCCCGGCATGGTGCCGGGTCGCCCCTGGGGCTCAGCGCTGACCCGCCTTGCGGCCGTGGTTCGCCTTCTTCTTGCGGCGGGCCCTCTTCTTGCGGGCGCGCTTCGACACGGGCATCAACTCCGTTGTCTGGAGGGGAGGTTCAAGCGGTGCGACCGACGAGCAGGTCGGCGAGTTTGTTGAGGCGCTTGATCGTGCGGTCCTCGGTGGCGGCCGAGGCCGGTTCGACGCGTTCGGCACGGTCGTAGTAGGCGCCGTTGACGATCTCGACGGCCGGGTCACACAGGCGGACCACGTTCGCCGCGCCCTCGGCCGGCGTGACGCCTTCGTGCGCGTACAGGGACAGCAGAGCCGTGTCACAGATGCCGGGGTGGACGGAGACCGCGGTCACGCGCGGGTCGGCGGCGAAGACGGTGAGCGCCAGCTGCGACTGGGCGTAGGCGGCGAGCCGGGAGTAGCGGCGGGCGCGGTTGGGGTCGTTCCACTGGATGTTCGCGGTGCGGTGCAGGGAGGAGGAGACGTTGACGACCCGCCCACCGGGGTCGGTGGTGAGCGCCGGTTCCAGCAGGCACGTCAGGAGATAGTGGGCGAGGAAGTTGACCTGGAGGGCGATCTCGTTGCCGTCCGTGGTGACGGTGTGCCGCTCGGGCGCCGCGATGCCCGCGTTGTTCACGAGGACGTCGAGGCGCGGGTGCTCGGCAACGACACGGCGCGCCAGGGACTCGACCTCGTCGAGGTGTGTGAAGTCGGCGGCGTACGTGCGCAGTCGGCCCGCGTCGATGCCGGCCGTGGCGATGAGACGGTCGGCGGCTGCGCTCGCCTCCTCGGCGGTACGGCCGTGCAGCAGCACGGTGGCACCGCGTTCGGCGAGCTGCCGGGCGGTCTCGTAGCCGATGCCTGAGGTGGCGCCGGTGACGAGGACGGTACGGGGGAAAAGGGTGGAGTCGGGCATGGTTCGTCCAGGGGTACGAGCACGCGCACAGCCCCGGCGAGGGGGCGGTGCACGTGCGGGCAGGTGAGGAGGGAAAGGGGCGTCGGATCGGATCACGACGCCCCTCGGTTCGCGGACGAGCGCGTCAGAAGGACGCGTACGTCTCCGCGCAGCGCGGCGCACGACGGAGCGGCCGAGCGGGACTCGGCGGCCGGTCGAAGAGGAGCCAGGCGCTGTTCACAGACTCCATGGAAGCGGTTGCGCATGCCCCGGGCAAGCCGGAAGGCCGTTCTCTGATGTGCTTCTGACGTGCGCATACACGTCCTTGACGGCCGGGGTGCGGGAGCGTGCGCGGCTCGGCCAAGGCCCGGCACCCCGGAGATCGATCAGATCGATCAGATCGATCAGGTCGATGCCGACCAAGGACAGGACGAGCCCGCCGAGGCCGTACAGCATCAGGTTGCGCCGTGGCAGGCGTGCCGGCACGGGATCTGGTGGCCGCCGGGCTCTGCGGTGCCTGGATCCCGGCACCGCAGAGCTGCGCACGGGCAGCGGCGGCGCGATGACGACGACAACGCCGCCGCGTGCTCGGCCGTCGGGAGGCCGTTCGGACGCCCTCGGGCGAGGAAGGCGTCCGCGGGTGCTTCCAGGATGGAAGCGGGCAGGCCACTGACGTCCGAGGCCTCTCCGGCGACCGAAGGGAAATCTAGCCCGGCCGCACCCTTGAACTGTCCTTCCGAGCAAGGATTTTGCGCCTCTCTTACGGCCGGCCGGTGGGTGGCGTCAAGGCGTCGTCAAAGCCACCTGAGAAAGCGTCAGGACATCGTCAACGAACGACGCAGGGGGCCGAGACCGGTCCCAGACTGAGCGGCACCGGGGACACGGGCGGTCGTCCGTGGCGTGACGCCGGAGGGCTGTGGCCTCCCCCAGGGTTGCGGCTTCGCTGAACAGGGGGACTCCCATGGCCGTCACCACGCGCAGTCCGGAGGCGGTGGCCGGGACCGGCGCACAGCCCCAGCACGGACCTGTCGCCCGGCCCGGTGGTGGACCCGGCCCGCGGCCCGGAGGGGGGCCGGGTCCGGGCGTCCCGGGTCGTCGTCGGCTTCGTCGCGCGGCCGTGGCCGCGTGGGCCGTTCTGCGCCGCCGCTACTGGGCCACCCTGCCCGCGCGGCTGCGTCTCCTGCGCATGGCCGTGGTCTCGCTCGCCGCCGCCCTGGTCCTGCTGCTCGCGTCGGCCGGGCTCGCCGCCCTCGGCACCTGGGACGCCGTCGCGGGACGGGACGCGCCGCGCACCACCAGCGCCGCCGACCTCGACCTCGCCCTGAACGACATGGACGCGCAGGCCGCCAACATCCTTCTGTCCAGCGGTGACGCGGGCCAAGGGCGCCTGGCGACGCCGTACGCGAAGGCGGTCGGCTTCTACGGGGACGCCCGCCGCACGATCGGCCACGACCTGCGTACACTCGCCGTCGCCGCCCAGGGCGACCGCACCGACGAGCACACCGTCGAGTCCCTGACCGACGACTTCGCCGAGTACCAAGAACTCATAGGCCGCGCCCTGGAGAACGACGGCCGCACCGGGGGCAAGCCGGCCGCCCTCGTGGACTACCGCAAGGCCACCGACCTGCTGCGGAATCAACTTCTCCCGGACGCGCGGAAGCTGGTGGACTCCAACGACAGCGCGTTCAACACGCGCTACGCACAAGCCCGTTCGGCCCTGGCCGGCCAACTCGTCCTCGCCGTCGTCCTCGGCGTACTGCTCCTCGTCTCCCTCGGCGTCCTCCAGTGGTACCTGGCCCGCCGTTTCCACCGGATCCTCAACCCGGGCGTCCTGGCCGCCACGGTCTGCGCGCTGCTCGCCGTCCTCCTGGGTATCCAGGCGCTGTCGGCCACCGCCGAGCATCTGCGCGGAGCACGGCGTGACGCGTTCGACTCCGTCGTCGCGCTCTCCCGCGCCCGCGCGATCGCCTACGACGCGAACGCCGACGAGAGCCGCCATCTCCTCGACCCCGAGCGCCGGGAGCAGTACGCGCGGACCTTCTTCACCAAGTCGCAGGAGCTGTACGGGCTCAAGGACGCGACCCCCGCCACGTACGACGACGAGCTCGCCACGACGTGGCGGGCATACCGCTCCGACCACGGCGACCTGCGCTTCACCGGCGAGTTCCGGCGCGAACTCGACAACGTCACCTTCGACGGCGAGCGGACCGCGGCGGAGAAGACTGTCGAGACATACGCCGTATACCAGCGCGACGACGGAAAGATCCGCGCCCTGCTCGCACTGGGCAAGGAACGCGAGGCCGTCGCGTTCTGCATGGGCTGGCAGGCGGGCACGTCGAACGCGCACTTCGGGGCCTGGATGACGGCGCTGGACAAGGTGACCGACATTAATCGCCGGCACTTCACCGCCTCGGTCCAGGCAGGCCGCTCCTCACTGGGGGATCTGCTGCCGGGGGCCCTGGGAGCCTTGGCCTCGGTGGCCGCGCTCACCGCCCTGGGGCTGCGGCCACGGCTCACCGAGTTCCGCTGAGGCGCTCGGAGCGTTCGGCGCCGGCGTAGGGGCACGACCCTGGCAGGCCGCCCCGGGATCGACTGCCGGCGCCCGGCCTCAATCGCTGGGCAGTCCGTGGGCGTCCGCGAGTCGCGCCTCCTCCAGGTCCAGCGAGCGTTGCAGTCGGCGGCGGGTCGTGTCGCTGATGCGGTGCCGGTCGTAGAGGCGCTGGAGTTCGGCCTCCTCCACCGTGATCAGGTCGCGTCGCAGCTGGCGGTAGGTGAGGTCGGCGGATTCCGTCGGAGTGCCGTCGCCGTCGGCCTGCCCGAGGCGATCGCTCGCGTCGTCGAGGCGGGCCGTCAAGCCGCGGCGCAGCCGGTCGAGGACGACGTCGGGGACGGCTTCCAGTTCGGATATCTCGTCCAGTCGGCTCAGGCCCGCGTTGGCCAGGCTGCAGCGGGCCGCGGCCTCCTCGCGTTCGGTGTGGTCGGGTTCGAGGGCGATGCCCGAACGGCGGACCACGGGAGCCAGTGTGAAGCCCTGGACGACGAGGGTGACGACCACGACCGAGGTGGTCAGGACGAGGACGAGGGGGCGTTCCGAGAGCGTGGACCCGTCCTCCATGGTCACCGGGATGGACAGGGCGGCGGCCAGGGGGACCACACCACGGGTGCCGGCCCAGGTCAGGACGACCGGCACCCGCCAGTTCATCGGCTGGATCCCGCCCTTGCGCTGCACCACCGCGGACAGCGGCGCCAGCCACAACAGGCGCATGGCGATGAGCGTGGCGGCGACGGCGAGCGCGTACAGGGGCCAGGCCTGGCTGCCGTCGGACAGGGCCCGCACCTGGGCCGGCAGAGCCAGTCCGATGAGCGCGAACACCACGCTCTCCAGCAGGAAGACCACCGTGCCGTAGACGGCGTGGAGCTGGAGGCGGATACGGGCGTTGGTGAGGCCGTCGCCCCGGCCGCCCAGGACGACTCCGGCGACCACCACCGAGGTGACGCCCGAGGCGTGCGCGGCCTCGGCCAGGACGTAGGCCGCGTAGGGCGTGACCAGGGCGATCACGGTCTCCAGGACCGGGTCCTCGGTTCGGCGCCGGATCAGCGTCACCACGCCCGCGACCGCGGCGCCGATGACCATGCCGCCCCCCGCCAGCAGCGCGAACTCTCCCGCCGCCGAACCCCAGCCGACCGCCGCCGAAGCCACGGCGACGCTCACCGCGACCCGGAAGAGGACGAGGGAGGTCGCGTCGTTGAAGAGGCTCTCGGCCTGCACCAGCACCTGCACCCTGGGCGGCAGCGCCAGCCGTCTGCCGAGCGCGGTCACCGCCACCGGGTCGGTGCTCGCCAGCACGGCGCCCAGCACGAACGCCATCTGCCACGACAGTGGCGTGATCAGGGAGGCGACCGCCCCGACCGCGGCCGCCGAGGCCAGGACCAGGCCCGTCGACAGGACTCCGACCGGTTTCCACACGGCGCGCAGGTCGCGCCAGGGCAGTTCCTCGGCGCTCGCGTACAGAAGGGGCGGCAGGACGACGAGGCCGATGATCTCGGGGCTGACCTGGATCTCCGGGGTGCCCGGCAGCAGGGCGACGGCCAGGCCCGCGATCACGAGCAGGGAGGGTGCGGGGATACGCCAGTGGCGAGCGAAGGTGGCCACCACGGTGGCGAGGACCACGAGAGCCAGAACTGTCCCTACCGCGCGCATGGCATCCCTCTGGTCATGAGGAGGAGACCTTGTGGCTCCCCGCCGACCAGACTTCCCGGCACACCGCCTTCACCCTATCGGGCCGGCACCCGTCAAGGCGGTGTCAACGTCCACGTGACCGACGCCAAGGATGCGTCAGGGAGCGCGCCGAGCGACGCGCGCAGGCGGTTCCGTAGGGGAAGCAACCCTTCCCTCCCGGGAATCGATCGCCAGTGAGCGGAGCACGTCGGCTGCGATGAGTGACGTACGGACCGGTATGAGCGACGTACGGACCAGCGAGGGCGAGGTTCGGCCCGTCGCGGGGGGCGTACCCCCTGATGTGGGCGAGGTGCGGCCCGGACGGCTGAAGGTCTACCTCGGCGCCGCCCCTGGTGTCGGCAAGACCTACCGCATGCTCGACGAGGGGCGACGCCGGGCGGCACGCGGCGCGGACGTGGTGGTGGGATTCGTGGAGTGCCACGGGCGCCCCGGCACGGAGCTGATGCTCGACGGCCTGGAGGTCATCGGACGTGCGCCCTGCTCCTATCGCGGCGGGGACTTCGAGGAGATGGACCTGGCCGCGGTCCTCGCGCGTCGCCCGCAGGTCGCGCTGGTGGACGAGATCGCCCACAGCAACGTGCCGGGCGGCGGCCGCAATCCCAAGCGGTGGCAGGACATCGAGGAACTGCTCGCCGCCGGGATCGACGTCATCACGGCGCTGAACATCCAGCACCTGGAGTCCCTCAACGACGTCGTCGAGAAGATCACGCGGGTGCCGCAGCGCGAGACCGTGCCCGACGAGGTCGTACGACGGGCCCGGCAGATCGAGTTCGTCGACATCCCGCCGGAGGGACTGCGGCGCCGGATGGCGCACGGAAACATCTACGCCCCAGAGAAGATCGACGCCGCTCTCGCCAACTACTTCCGCCCCGGCAACCTCACCGCCCTGCGCCAGCTCGCCCTGCTGTGGGTGGCCGACCGGGTGGACGAGGCGCTCCAGTCCTACCGCTCCGAGCACGGCATCGGCGGGGTGTGGGAGACGAGGGAACGAGTCGTCGTGGCACTCACCGGCGGGCCCGAGGGAGACACCCTCGTCCGGCGGGCCGCACGGATCGCGGACAGGTCGGCCGGCGGTGACCTGCTCGCCGTGCACGTGACCCGCAGCGACGGTCTCGCCGCGGGTGCCTCGCACGCCTCCCTAGCCCGGCAACGGCGGCTGATCGAGGACCTCGGCGGCAGCTACCACTCGGTCGTCGGCGACGACGTCGCCACGGCCCTGGTGGACTTCGCCCGCGCCGAGAACGCCACCCAGCTCGTCCTCGGCACCAGCCGCCGCGGACGCATCGAACGCTTCGTCACCGGACGCGGCACCGGCGAGACCGTCGTCGAGCTCTCCGGCGACATCGACGTCCACACGGTCACCCACGAACGCGCCGGGCGCGGCACCCTGCTGCCTTCCCGCCGCCGTACCCTCTCGACCGTACGCAGGATCGCGGGCCCGGTCGCCGGACTGCTGCTGCCCGTGGCACTCACCCTCCTGCTGAATCCGGACACGGCCCGGGAGCGGCTCAACCTCACCAGCGAGGCGCTGCTCTTCCTGCTCACCGTGGTCGGCGTGGCCTGCATAGGCGGGGTCGTGTCGGCGGTGATCGCCTCGGTCACGGCGTCCCTGCTGCTCAACTACTGGTTCATCCCGCCCATCGGCCGGTTCACGCTGAACGACCCGAACGCGCTGCTGGCCCTGGCGGTCTTCGCGGTGGTCGCCGCCGTCGTGGCCACGGTCGTGGACCGCTCGCTGCGCCTGTCGCGGCGCTCGGCGCGGGCCACGGCGGAGGCGGAGACGATGTCCTCGCTCGCCGGGAGCATCGTGCGGGGCGGAGCAACGATCCCGGCGCTGGTGGAACGGACCCGCGAGACCTTCGGCATGGACTCCGTGGAGCTGGTGGACGAGCCGCCCGGAGACGACGGCGCGACGGTCGTGCCCGCGGGACCCGGCGCCTTCCTGGTCCTGCGCGGTCGCATCCTTCCGTCGTCGGAGCGGCGCGTCCTCGCCGCGTTCGCCGCGCACGTGGGATCGGCCGTCGAACGGGCCAGGCTCGCCGAGGCCGCCGCCGAGGTCGAACCGGTCAAGGCCGCCGACCGGATGCGTACGGCGCTGCTGCGGGCGGTCGGTCACGACCTCCGTACGCCTCTCGCGGCGGGCTGGGCCGCGGTCTCCTCGCTGCGCAGCCGGGACATCGCCTTCTCCGACGAGGACCGGGACGAACTCCTCGCCACCGCGGACGAGTCCATGGCCAGACTGAACCGGCTGGTGGAGAACCTCCTCGACCTCAGCCGCCTCCAGGCCGGCGTCCTCACCCTCAAGGTGCGGGCCACCACGCTGGAGGAGGTCCTGCCGGCCGCGCTGGCGGACACCCCCGAGGTCGAGGTGGCGGACCTGGAGGAGGTTCCGGCCGTGCTGGCCGACCCGCCCCTGCTGGAGCGGGTGATCGCCAACCTCGTCGCCAACGCCGCCCGGCACAGCCCGGTGGACCGCCAGGTGCTGCTGACCGCCAGCGCGCACGCGGGCCGCGTCGAAGTGCGTGTCGTCGACCGCGGGCCGGGCCTTCCGGCCACCGACCGCGACCGGCTCTTCGAACCCTTCCAGCGACAGGGCGACACCGACAACACCACCGGCCTCGGGCTGGGCCTGGCCCTGTCCCGGGGGCTGACCGAGGCGATGGACGGCACGCTCACTCCGGAGGACACTCCCGGCGGCGGTCTGACGATGGTCCTGTCGCTGCCCGTCGCCGAGCGGGCCGAGCAACCCGGAGACACGCAGAGCGTAGGAGGCGGCCTATGAGCTCCGAATACGGCACACCAGGACTCGTGTGCGCCAGGACACGGGGGCCGGAGTCGTCGTGACGAGCGCGGGAGGGGACGGCGTGCTGACCGGATATCCGATACGGGGGTGGTGATACGGCTGTATGACGACGACTTCGCCGCCACCCTGCGCGCCTCCTGCCCCGACGCGCCCACCCGCAGCCGCAGTGTTTCGGCGCTCGCGGCGCCCTCCTTCGCCGCGATGATGGGCCGCCACGTGCTGGGAGTGATGCCGGTCGAGCGGGTTTCGCTGTTGTTCACGGTGGTCGATGTGGCCGGTCACCCCGAACGGACGCTCGGTCCCTGAGGCGTTCCGCGAGCACGAGTGGCGGGTCCTGGCCGTCGGCTCCGCCATGGCGCATCCCGAGTCCTTAGCACCCGGAAGAGGAGCGTGCCGAGCCCGGCCCGCAGCCCGCCGCGTGGTGATCCGCCGGCTGCGGTTCCGCGTCTTCTGACGCCTCGCCTCGACGGCCCGCACCTGGATGGCGCGGGCACGCGGGCCGTCGACGATTCAGGCGGATGGGGGATCCGTTCCGGCAGATGGATGAGCCGGCCGTAAGGGTTCCGTCAAAGGCGCCCGAGCCTCCGTATGGGAGCCGTCAACGGCGCTCGGATCCGGCCAGAGAGACGGTTTCCTCTAACCGTCAGTTCAATTCCGAACCTGTTCTAGGAGTTCCGATGGCCGACGTGGCCTTCGTCGTCACCACGATCGCGGTGTTCGCGCTGGTGGCTCTCGTCGCCAAGGGGGTGACGAAGCTGTGACCGCCGAGAACATCGTCGGCCTGGTCGTGGCCGTCGCCCTGCTGGGCTATCTCGTCCTCGCCCTTGTCTTCCCGGAGAGGTTCTGAGCCTCGCCATGAGTCCCGTTCTCGCCGGCGTGCTCCAGCTGCTCGCGCTCATAGCGGCACTGGCACTCGCCTACCGTCCCCTGGGCGACTACATGGCCCGGGTCTACTCCTCCGACAAGCACCTGCGGGTCGAGAAGTGGATCTACAAGGGCATCGGCGCCGACCCGGACACGGAGATGCGCTGGCCCGCCTACCTGCGCGGTGTCCTGGCCTTCTCCGCCGTCAGCGTCCTCTTCCTGTACGTCCTCCAGCGTGTGCAGGGCCACCTGCCCGGCTCGCTGGGCTTCACGGCGATCGACCCGGACCAGGCGTTCAACACCGCCGCGTCCTTCGTCACGAACACCAACTGGCAGTCGTACTACGGCGAGCAGGCCATGGGCCACGTCGTGCAGACCGCCGGTCTGGCCGTGCAGAACTTCGTCTCGGCGGCCGTCGGCATCGCGGTGGCGGTGGCTCTCGTCCGCGGCTTCGCCCGCTCGCGCACCGGTGAGCTGGGCAACTTCTGGTCCGACCTGGTGCGCGGCACGGTCCGCATCCTGCTGCCGCTGTCAGTGGTCGCCGCGGTCGTGCTGGTGGCGTGCGGTGCCATCCAGAACTTCGCCGGCATCCACGAGGTGGGCCAGTTCTTCGGTGGTTCGCAGCAGTGGAACGGTGGTGCGGTGGCCTCGCAGGAGGCGATCAAGGAGGTGGGCACGAACGGCGGCGGTTACTTCAACGCCAACTCCGCGCATCCCTTCGAGAACCCGACGCCGTTCTCGAACCTGTTCGAGATCTTCCTGCTGCTGGTGATCCCGTTCGCGCTGACCCGCACCTTCGGCCAGATGGTCGGCAGCGTCCGGCAGGGCTACGCGATCCTCGCCACGATGGTCACCATCTGGATCGGTTTCACCGCGCTGATGATGGCCACCGAGTTCCACCACCACGGTCCCGCGTTCGACATCGCGGGCGGGGCGATGGAGGGCAAGGAGACCCGCTTCGGTGTCGGCGCCTCGTCGATCTTCGCGGTGGCGACCACGCTGACCTCGACGGGCGCGGTGGACTCCTTCCACTCCTCGTTCACCGGACTCGGCGGCGGCATCACCATGCTGGGCATGCAGCTCGGCGAGATCGCGCCCGGTGGTACCGGCTCCGGCCTCTACGGCATGCTGATCATGGCGATCATCGCGGTGTTCATCGCGGGTCTGATGGTCGGGCGTACACCGGAATACCTGGGCAAGAAGATCGGTACCCGCGAGATCAAGTTCGCGGCCCTCTACATCCTGATCACCCCGGCGCTGGTGCTCGTCTTCACCGCCGCGGCGATGGCCCTGCCCACCCCGGGCCACTCGATGACCAACTCCGGCGCGCACGGATTCTCCGAGATCCTCTACGCCTACACCTCGGGCGCCAACAACAACGGTTCGGCCTTCGCCGGTCTGAACGCGGACACCCAGTGGTTCAACAGCACGATCGGGCTGGTCATGCTGCTCGGCCGGTTCGTGCCGATGGTGTTCGTCCTCGCGCTGGCCGGTTCGCTGGCCGGGCAGCAGCCGGTCCCGGCGACCGCGGGCACCCTGCGCACCGAGAAACCGCTGTTCACCGGTCTGCTGGTGGGCGCGATCCTGATCATCACCGGCCTGACCTACTTCCCGGCCCTCGCCCTGGGCCCGCTGGCCGAGGGGCTGGCGTCATGACCACTCGCACAGACAATCAAGAGGACGCCGTGTCCACGACTGTTCCCACTCGGGCGCCGCACAGTGATGTGCCGACCGGCCACAAGGACGAAGGAAAGGTCGGCGCGGGCCTGTTCGACGCCAGGCAGCTGCTCAGGTCGCTGCCGGACGCCGTCCGCAAGCTCGACCCGCGGGTGATGGTCAAGTCGCCCGTGATGTTCGTCGTCCTGGTCGGCTCCGTTCTGACGACGGTGTTCTCCTTCAAGGACCCGGGCGACTGGTTCGGCTGGGCGATCAGCGCCTGGCTGTGGCTCACCGTCGTCTTCGCCAACCTGGCGGAGGCGGTGGCCGAAGGCCGCGGCAAGGCGCAGGCGGACACCCTCAGGAAGGCGAAGACGGACACGGTCGCGCGTCGGCTCTCCGAGGACGGCAGGTCCGAGGAGCAGGTGCCCGGCACCGAGCTGCGCGTCGGTGACCTGGTGGTCTGCGAGGCGGGCGACATCATCCCCGGCGACGGTGACGTCGTCGAGGGGGTCGCGTCGGTCGACGAGTCGGCCATCACCGGCGAGTCGGCCCCGGTCATCCGGGAGTCCGGCGGCGACCGGTCGGCGGTCACCGGCGGCACGAAGGTCCTCTCCGACCGGATCGTCATCAAGATCACGACGAAGCCCGGCGAGACCTTCATCGACCGGATGATCGCCCTGGTCGAGGGCGCGGCCCGGCAGAAGACGCCCAACGAGATCGCGCTGAACATCCTTCTCGCGTCGCTCACGATCGTCTTCCTGCTCGCGGTGGCCACCCTGCCGCCGTTCGCCGACTACGCCGGCACGCACCTCACCATGGTCGTGCTGGTGGCCCTCCTGGTCTGCCTGATCCCGACGACCATCGGCGCCCTGCTCTCCGCGATCGGCATCGCGGGCATGGACCGGCTGGTCCAGCGCAACGTCCTGGCCATGTCCGGAAGGGCCGTCGAGGCCGCCGGTGACGTCTCCACCCTTCTTCTCGACAAGACCGGCACCATCACGCTGGGCAACCGGCAGGCGTCGGAGTTCGTACCGGTGACCGGGACGACCGAGGCCGAGGTCGCGGACGCCGCCCAGCTCTCCTCGCTGGCCGACGAGACCCCCGAGGGCCGCTCCATCGTGGTCCTCGCGAAGGAGAAGTACGGGCTGCGCGAACGCCACCAGGGCGAACTCGCGGACGCCGAGTGGATCACCTTCACCGCCCAGACCCGCATGTCGGGTGTGAACGTCGACGGCCGGAAGATCCGCAAGGGCGCGGCCGGTTCGGTCATCACCTGGGTCCAGGAACAGGGCGGTGAGGTGTCCGCCGACGCCGACATCTTGGCCAACCGGATCTCCGAGTCGGGCGGCACCCCGCTCCTCGTCGCCGTCCAGGATGCACGCGGCGCACGGGTCCTGGGGGTGATCCACCTCAAGGACGTCGTCAAGGACGGCATGCGCGAGCGGTTCGACGAGCTGCGCCGCATGGGCATCAAGACCATCATGATCACGGGCGACAACCCGCTGACCGCGAAGGCGATCGCCGAGGAGGCGGGCGTCGACGACTTCCTCGCGGAGGCGACCCCCGAGGACAAGATGGCGCTCATCAAGCGGGAGCAGGCGGGCGGCAAGCTCGTCGCGATGACCGGCGACGGCACCAACGACGCCCCCGCGCTGGCGCAGGCGGACGTGGGCGTGGCCATGAACACCGGCACCTCGGCCGCCAAGGAGGCCGGGAACATGGTGGACCTGGACTCCAACCCCACCAAGCTCATCGAGATCGTCGAGATCGGCAAGCAACTGCTGATCACCCGGGGCGCGTTGACGACGTTCTCCATCGCCAACGACGTCGCCAAGTACTTCGCGATCATCCCGGCGCTGTTCGCCGCGGTCTACCCGGGCCTGGACAAGCTCAACATCATGCACCTGTCCTCGCCCGACTCCGCGATCCTCTCCGCGGTCATCTTCAACGCGCTGATCATCATCGCGCTGGTGCCCCTCGCCCTGCGGGGCGTGCGCTACCGCCCGGTCAGCGCCGACAAGCTGCTGCGGCGCAACCTCGGGATCTACGGCCTCGGCGGCCTGGTCGCCCCGTTCATCGGCATCAAGATCATCGACCTGCTCATCTCCCTCATCCCCGGCCTGTAACTCCTCGAAAGCGTGCTGATCCTCATGAACAACTCGGTAACCAACACAGGCCGGTTGCTCTGGGCCGGCCTGCGCGCCCTGCTCGTGCTGACCGTCGTGTGCGGCGTGATCTACCCGCTGGCCGTCACCGGTATCGCCCAGGGCCTGTTCTCCCATCAGGCGAACGGCTCGGAGATCAAGGCGGACGGCAAGGTGGTCGGCTCCTCGCTCATCGGGCAGGCCTACAACCTGCCGCTGAAGAAGGGCCAGCAGACCCCGGAGCCCGACCTGAAGTGGTTCCAGGGCCGCCCGCAGAACGGCCTCGGCACCAACAGCGTCAACACCCAGTACAAGCTGATCCTGTCCGGCGCCACCAACCGTTCCGGTGACAACGCCGACCTGATCAAGTGGGTCAAGGACGCCAAGGCCGCCGTCATCAAGGACAACTCGGTCCCCGGCTACACGGTCAAGCCCGCGGACGTGCCCGCCGAGGCGGTCACCTCCTCCGGCTCCGGCCTCGACCCGGACATCTCCCCGAAGTACGCCGACATCCAGGTGCACCGGATCGCGGAGAAGAACGGCCTGCCCGTCGCCCAGGTGCAGAAGCTGGTCGACGAGCACACCGACGGCCGGACCCTCGGCTTCATCGGCGAACCCCGGGTCAACGTCCTCGAACTCAACACCGCGCTCAAGGCGCTTGTGGCGAAGAACTGATGGCGTTATGCGCACCGTGCGGGAGTTGGCGACCGGGGAAGACACCCCGGCTCGTCGACTCCCGCGTTCACGAGGCCGGTTCCACGGGATCCGGCCCTCCGTCCCACAGGGAAGGCGCACACCGATGACCCGGGTACTGGTGGTGGAGGACGACCCTCAGCTCGTCCGGGCCCTCGTGATCAACCTGCGGGCCCGCAAGTACGGAGTGGACGCGGCCCCCGACGGCACCACCGCCCTGCGCATCGCCGCCGCCCGGCAGCCCGACGTGGTGCTGCTCGACCTCGGGCTGCCCGACATGGACGGCACGGACGTCATCAAAGCCCTGCGCGGCTGGACCCGCGTACCGATCCTGGTGCTGTCCGCGCGCCGGGCCTCCGACGAGAAGGTCGCCGCGCTCGACGCGGGCGCCGACGACTACATCACCAAGCCGTTCAGCATGGACGAACTGCTGGCCCGGCTGCGCGCCGCCGTCCGCCGCACCGAGGACATTCCCCTCACCCCCGAGACGACATTCGTCACGACGGACGTCTTCACCCTCGACCTGCTCGCCAAAAAGGCCACCCGCGCCGGGCACGACGTACGCCTCACGCCCACCGAGTGGCATCTGATGGAGATCCTGGTCACCAACCCCGGCCGGCTCGTCACGCAGAAGCACCTGTTGCAGGAGGTGTGGGGAGCCAGCCAGAGCGACAAGACCAACTACCTGCGGGTCTACATGGCCCAACTCCGCCGCAAGCTGGAGGCGGACCCCGCCCACCCCCGATACCTCATCACCGAACCCGGCATGGGTTACCGCTTCGAACGCTGAGTCCCTGGCTGAGATCCCGACCGGATTCCCGACCGGATCTCTTTCGCGACCACCCCCGGAACCTTACGGCCCCGCCCGTAGAGACGAAGAGACGAGAAGATGGCACGCGGCAAGCTTCGGATCTATCTCGGTGCGGCACCGGGTGTCGGCAAGACGTACGCGATGCTCTCCGAGGCGCATCGCCGCGTCGAGCGGGGGA
>NZ_JBIVVR010000006.1:0-60973 GCF_044757755.1 Streptomyces sp. NPDC091209
TGACAGCAGAAGTCCGTGCTTCCGGCGGCAATAGTGCTCACCTCCTGGCGGCTACGGAACCAAGCATTCCCCGGCTCCGTAGCTCCCATTAGGCGTCTATCGGCCCGCCCTCGGCCCGCCCTCATGCCGTCCTCGGACCGCCCTCAGGCCACCGTGAGGCCGCTGATCCGGGTGGCGGTGCGGGTGCCCGAGACCTCGATGTCGAGTGCCTGCCGGATCCCTGTCGCGACGGCCGGATGCACGGGCAGCGCGAGATGGCCGACCCCGCTCACGCGGACGTTCTGGGCGAGCAGGTCGGGATGCTCGACGCAGGCCGTCTCCAGCGGGTCCATCAGATGGTCCAGATCGCTCCAGAAGCTGACGAACTGCGTACGGCAGCCCGGGGCGGGCCCGGTCAGTTCCTCGATGACGGCGGAACCGGGACGCATCTGCCGGACGATCGGGTGCGCGTTCATCAACGGGGCGACGCGGGTGCCGGAGTGCGGCGTGCCGAGTGTGACGAGCGTGCGGACGTGGGTGTCGCCGCCGAGACACTGCACGTAGTAGCGCGCGATCAGTCCGCCGAGGCTGTGCCCGACGATGTCCACCCGCTCATGACCCGTGCGCTCGCAGATCTCCTCGATGTGCCGGCCCAGCAGCTCCGCCGCGGTGCGGATGTCGCACGTCAGCGGCGAGTAGTTGAGGGACTCGATGTGCTGCCTGCCGTGCTGGGCGAGGTTGCGGCGCAGCAGGAGGAAGACGGAGCGGTTGTCGATGAAGCCGTGCAGCAGGACGACCGGGGGTTTGGCCTCGGTGGGAAGCTGCGCGGTGACGCCGGGTGCGGGGAGCGGGTGTCCGCTGCGGCGTTCCTGGGTGATGCCGGAGGGGTAGAGCAGGAGGTGCCCGGCCAGGATCGCCAGCTCCAGGGCCGTCGCCTTCAACAGGGCCACCGAGAGTCCCGCCAGTTTCGTCGGAAACAGGCGCTGACAGAGGGGCAGAAAGGGCGACGCAGCCTCAGTGACCTTCATGGCCGACCTCCAGTCGGCACGCGGGAGGACCACTCCGTCCCCCGTGTGCCCTAGTGGAAAGCCGAGAGGTCGGCGACGGCGGAGGCCGACGGCGCGTCCACGGCGTGTGAGACCGGTGACGCTACGGAGTGTTGGGCCGAAGGGGGCGGGATACGATGCCGACCCCGGCTCCGCGACGGGCCGCCGCGCTGGGTGCGCGTGCGTCGCGTCGTGGCGTGGAGTCGTCTTCGTGTTCCCGTGGTCCTCTTGCCGGCGTCGCTCCCCGCTGTCGTGCCGTCGCCGATGTGCCCCACCACCATGCCGTCCCGCTGACGACGCGAGGGTGTGGCCACCTGATCGCGGCTCTTCTTGCGCCTGCTCCGGCCGTGGCCCGTACGCCGCGGTTTCCTGCGGCGCCAGTGCCGCGATACGGAACCGTGCGCGGCGAACTTGTCCCAGTGTGTGATTTCCCCCTCGGTCGCCACCACGAAACTGCCGGTTGCGGGATGCTGGCGATAACGTTCGTTCACTTCGCCGGCCGAAAGGGCTCGGGGCGCTTGTGCCGCTTGGCGCGATCGGTGTTCCGGAGCGATCCGGTGTGGCGAGCGGAAAATTGAGCGATATGTGTCGATGGTCAGTAGTCGGCGCGGTCGACAGCTGCCCGCTGGTGACGGCGGGTAGTCAGTACTGGTCAATCGGTGAATTATCGATCGGTCGGCGGCGGCCGTCGGCGGCCGTCGGCCAGTTCGGTCCGTCGGTAGTCGTAGGCATGTGTCGGCAGTCCTCGTCGGTGCAGGTTGATGTAGTCGGTTCATGGAGGCAGTGATGGGTGTGGCAGCCGGTCCGATCCGCGTGGTGGTGGCCAAGCCGGGGCTCGACGGCCACGATCGCGGGGCCAAGGTGATCGCGCGGGCGCTGCGCGACGCCGGTATGGAGGTCATCTACACCGGGCTTCATCAGACCCCCGAGCAGATCGTCGACACCGCGATCCAGGAGGACGCCGACGCGATCGGCCTGTCCATCCTCTCCGGTGCCCACAACACGCTCTTCGCGGCGGTCATCGCCCTCCTCAAGGAGCGTGAAGCCGAGGACATCAAGGTCTTCGGCGGCGGCATCATCCCCGAGGCGGACATCGCTCCCCTCAAGGAGAAGGGCGTCGCGGAGATCTTCACACCGGGCGCGACGACGGTGTCGATCGTGGAGTGGGTACGAGCGAACGTCCGGCAGCCGGCCGGCGCGTAGCCCCCGGTCACCTCTGCCGCTCCCCCCGGACACGGACGCCCTCGGCATTCTCCGGCGCCGTAGAACTCCGGCGCCGTAGAACTCCGGCGCCGTAGAACTCCGGCGCCGTAGAACTCCGGCGCCGTAGAACTCCAGCGTCGGAGAACTCCAGCGTCGGAGAGCTTTGGGCTCTCCGGGTTCCTTGGTTCCCCGCACCCTCCGACGTCCGGGAGCGGGGCGCTCTGGGACGCCCAGCGGGACGGGGACGCGGGGTGCGCCGGGATGGCGGCGAGCCGCGTCTCCGCCCGGCCTGGGATGCCGGGCGGACCGAGATGGCGTGCGGTCCGGTACGTCGTCAGGGCCGGGGCGCCGAGCAGTCACGGCCTGGCGCGATCTGCGACGCCGGGCGATCCCGGACGGCGCAGGGACCTGGACGCCGGGAAATCCCGAACGCCGACTGCGCCGAGGCACCACGCGGGGCGGAAGTCCGGTTGCGTCGGGGCGCTGCGTGGGGGCGGGACGTGGCTGGGTCGGGGGTGCCGCGTGGGTCGTGGCGCCGCTCGGGTCGGGGGTGCCGCGTGGGTCGTGGTGCCGCTCGGGTCGGGTGTGCCGCGTGGGTCGTGGCGCCGCTCGGGTCGGGGCGGCCCGTGGGGCATGGCGCTGGTCGGGTCGGACGGCCCGTGGGTCGGTGTGGCGCGGGGTGGCCGCGGATGCGGGCGGGGCCGGTGTCGCCGCCGCGCAGGCTCATGGCTCCGTGAGCTCGGCGGACATCGTAGCTCTGAGCCGCAAAGTCGTCACGAGGCGCTGAAACGCCTCGGCCCAGTAGCCGCCGGCTCCCGGTGCCGCGTGCTCGGACTCGTCGGGGACCGAGGTGAGACCCTCGAGCCGCCCTGCCTCCGCGGGGTCGAGGCAGCGTTCGGCCAGCCCCATCACGCCGCTGAAGCTCCATGGATAGCTGCCCGCGTCCCGCGCGATGTCGAGCGCGTCGACCACCGCCCGTCCAAGAACCCCCGCCCAGGGCACCGCGCACACACCGAGCAGCTGGAACGCCTCGGACAGTCCGTGCGTACCGATGAAGCCGGCCACCCACTCGGCCCGCTCCCCGGCGCCCAGGGTGGCGAGCAGTTTGGCCCGCTCGGCCAGGGAGACCGCCCCAGGCCCGCCGGCCTCCGGAGCGGAGGGTGCCCCCAGGAGCGCCCTCGACCACCCGGGGTCGCGCTGCCGCACCGCCGCCCGGCACCACGCCGCGTGCAGCTCCCCCTGCCAGCCGTCCGCCACCGGCAGGATCACGATCTCCTCGGGCGAACGCCCGCCGAGCCGCTCCCGCCAGGTCCCGAGCGGCGCCGCTTCGACCAACTGGCCCAGCCACCAGGACCGTTCACCCCGGCCGGCCGGGGGCTTCGACACCACCCCGTCCCGCTCCATTCCCGCGTCGCACTCGTGCGGAGCCTCCACGACGATCACCGGCGTGTCCCCGGTGTGGTCGACGGCCACGCACGAGACGGCTCTGGCCGCCATCCGCGCGGCGAGCGCGGAACCCGGCAACGCGGACAGCAACTCGGCCGCCGTCGCCCGGACATTGCGGCTGCGGTCGGCCAGGGCCCGCTCCAGGAAGGGTTCGTCCTCGGCACCCAGCCCGGACCGCAGCGAGTCGAGGAACATCAGCCGGTCCTCGGCTCGCTCCGTCGCCCAGGTCGTGATGAGCAACTCGCGTGCTGCGGTGGGATCCTTGGCCCGCACCGCCGCCAGCAGCGCTACCCGCTCGGCGAACAACCCTTCCTGCCACAGCCGTTGTACGTGTTCGGCCTCGTCCGGTCCCGGCAGCGCGGCGCCCCCGCCGGGCGAGGCGCGCAGCGCGAACCGCCACTCCGGGTTCAGTCGGGCCAGCCACAGCGCCCGCGGTCCGGCGAAGGCGAGCGCCGCGGGACGCAGGTCCGTGCGCCCCCGGGCCGCGTCGAGAAGGGCCGGAAGGGTCTGCGGGGGTGCGGCGAATCCGCGCGCGTTCGCCATGGCCAGCCACTGGGGCAGCAGCTCCATGAGGTCGGGCGCCGCCCCTCTGCGGCCACCGCCGCCTGCGCCGGGCCGGTCCGTCAGCAGCGTCGCGAGCCTGCGGGCCGCGGCGGGCGGCAGAGCGGTCCGCGGGTCCGGCGCCGCGGGCTCCGGACGGGCCGCCGCCGGAGTGGGCCGGATTCCGGCCCGTCTGCGCACGGTCTCCACGGCGGCCGCGTCCAGCAGCGCCACCGGTGCCTGCTGCCCGGGGTGGCGCCCCGGAGGCGTACGTCGCTCGGTCCCGAGCAGCGCCACGGTGACGAGTTCCTCCCAGGAACCGCCGACGGGCGCGCCCGCCGAAGCCGAGGTCGTGTTCATGGGCGTCCTTTCCGTAAGGGGGGCATCAGCGGCTGTCGGCCGTCGCACCGGCCCAAACACCGGTCGTCACGTCAGTTGTCACGTCGACCGTCACGGCGGTGGTCGGGGCGGTGAGTGGGGTGGCAAGTGGGCGGAGGGGCGGACTGACGAGTGGGCGGACGAGGGTGATGGCTGCGGTCAGCACAGCGGCACCGCCTCGCTCTCCCCCTGCGCCCATGCCGTCAGCGGCGTGAAGCCGCGGTGGCCGCACTCGCCGAAGACCGTGACCGGGGTGCCGCCCGACAGGGCGATCAGACGCCACAGATCGGGACCGGACCGCGCCGAAGGACTGAGAGGAAGAGCCAACTCGCCATCGAAATCGGCGAGTTGCCATGAGTCGCCGTCCGGGGCCGGGACGACCCGCTCCAGGGTGACCGGGTAGGAGTCCAGCCAGGGGTCGGTGCGCAGGGCCTCTCCGTAACGGGCGGCGGCCTCGGACGTGGTCAGCCCCTCCGGCCGGATCGCCGAGGGCGCCGGAGGAGTGAACCGCTCGCCCAGGGCCGCTCGAAGCTGCCCGGCGCCCGGGTACCCGGACAACTCCGCCTCGAAGGCCAGTCCCACCGGGAGCGCCGGTTCGGGTGACCGGCCGGCCGCACCGTAGGAGAGGAGCAGGGCCGTGCGGCCGGACTCCGCGCCGTAGAGCCAGATCCTGCGCGTGATGAGCCGGGCGTCAGCCGTGTCGTACTGCGCGAGGACCAACCAGCGGTCGCGCACCGGCGGGCCGTCCGCCGAGCCGGGGAGCCCCACGCGGGAACGGACCGTCGCGGCCAGGCCGTCCGGCAGCCGCTCCCGCCGCAGCCAGCCCTGGTCGAGCAGGTGGAGCAGCGCGCACTCCTCCAGCAGCCGCACCGGCCAGCCCGGTCCCGATGAGGGGATCGCGCCCAACTCCCGTACACGCGCCGCCAGACCGGGTGCCTGCGCGTCGACCATCCGGGCCGCCGTCTCCTCCCACATCCCGTACCCCGCCCGCTCGGCGGAGGCGAGGCCGCCGCGCAGCAGATCCGCGAGCCGCTGCTCCAACTCGGCCGTCCCCGCGGTGATCCGCTCGGCCCGCCGCTCCGCCCTGCGCCGCGCCGCCTCGGGATCACCCGGCGAGGAGGCTCCAGATCCCCCGCCCGGCGCATTCCTGTCTTCCGCGCGCTTGCGCCTTCCCTCCAGCCACTGGGCGGCCCAATCCGGCGCCTGCCCGGACGGCACCGCGTCGTCCGCGCCCGCCCAGAGCAGCAGCAGTCCCAGCGCGTGCTTGCACGGGAACTTCCGGCTCGGGCAACTGCACTTGTAAGCGGGACCCGTCGAGCCCGCGATGTCGATGACCGTCTGATACGGCTTGCTGCCGCTTCCCCTGCACAGTCCCCATACCGTCCCCTCCTCAGTACTGCCCGCCTCCGACCACGGACCGGCCGCGCCGAGCTTGCTCCCCGCCTTGCGTGACGCGACGTCAGGCGCCAGTGCCAGCACCTGATCCGCCGTCCAGCGCACCGCCTGCTGTGTCATGCCATCGAAGGTAGGTCCCGCCACTGACAATCGATCCCGGCGGGCATGTTTGCGCAGGTCAGAGCGCATTGTCAGTGGCGTGGTGCACGGTGGAACCAGATCCGAACCGGCCGAGCTGGAGGGGGACCGAGCCATGTCCGTGACCGTTGAACCGACGTCCGTTCACACATCCGCGGAAGAGAGGGGGGCGAGCGTGCCGAGCGAGGTGCTGCGGCCGCACGCCGAGCACGCCTTCGCCGCCGAACTCGCCGCGCTCGCCGAGCAGGACGACCGGCCCCGTCCGGAACGCTGGCTGCTGTCACCCTGGGCCGTGGCCACCTATCTGCTGGGCGGCACACTGCCGGACGGCACCGTGATCACCCCCAAATACGTGGGACCGCGCCGCATCGTCGAGGTCGCCGTCACCACGCTCGCCACCGACCGGGCGCTGCTCCTGCTCGGCGTGCCCGGCACCGCGAAGACCTGGGTGTCCGAGCATCTTGCCGCCGCGGTCAGCGGCGACTCGACGCTGCTCGTGCAGGGCACGGCCGGCACGCCCGAGGAGGCCATCCGGTACGGCTGGAACTACGCGCAGTTGCTCGCGCACGGGCCCAGCCGGGACGCTCTCGTGCCGAGCCCCGTCATGCGGGCCATGGCCGAGGGCATGACGGCCCGCGTCGAGGAACTGACCCGCGTGCCCGCCGACGTACAGGACAGCCTGATCACGATCCTCTCCGAAAAGACCCTGCCGATCCCGGAGTTGGGCCAGGAAGTGCAGGCCGTGCGCGGCTTCAACCTGATCGCCACGGCCAACGACCGCGACCGCGGGGTCAACGAACTCTCCAGCGCCCTGCGCCGCCGTTTCAACACGGTGGTGCTGCCGTTGCCGGAGAGTGCCGACGCCGAGGTCGACATCGTCTCGCGCCGCGTCGACCAGATCGGCCGCTCCCTGGACCTGCCCGCCGTCCCCGAGGGCGTCGAGGAGATCCGTCGTGTCGTCACCGTCTTCCGGGAGCTGCGCGACGGGATCACGGCCGACGGGCGGACGAAGCTGAAGTCGCCCAGCGGCACGCTGTCCACAGCCGAGGCGATCTCCGTCGTCACCAACGGCCTCGCTCTGGCGGCCCACTTCGGCGACGGTGTCCTGCGCGCGAGCGATGTCGCCGCCGGCATCCTCGGCGCTGTGGTGCGCGACCCCGCCGCCGACCGCGTCATCTGGCAGGAGTACCTGGAAGCGGTCGTCCGCGAGCGTGACGGCTGGAAGGACTTCTACCGCGCCTGCCGCGAGGTGAGCGCGTGAACGCGGAACGGGACGCCGGGCCGCCCGCGCCGGAGCACGGAGTGACCGCCCGGGGCGCGGGGCCGCTGCTGCTCGGCGTACGGCATCACGGGCCCGGGTCGGCGCGGGCCGTGCGGGCCGCGCTGGAGGCCGCGGCTCCCCGGGCCGTCCTCATCGAGGGGCCGCCCGAGGCGGACGCGCTCGTCCCGCTGGCCGCCGACAAGGACATGCGGCCCCCGGTGGCGCTCCTCGCCCATGTCGTGGACGAGCCCGGCAACTCCGCCTTCTGGCCGCTGGCCGAGTTCTCACCGGAATGGGTGGCGATCCAGTGGGCCCTGGAGCACGGAGCGGCGGCCCGTTTCATCGACCTTCCGGCGGCCCACACCCTGGCCTGGGAGAAGGGGGAGAAGGACGAGGCGAACCCGGAACGGGACAAGCCGGGGAGCCCGCCTTCCCCGACCCCGACCCCGCCAGGAGATTCCGGTCCGTCGGTTGATGTCGGTCCTGCGGGCGATGTTGATCCGGCGGGCGATCCTGGACGGCCGGGCACGGCCGGTGATGGCGACCGTTCCCTCGACGTGGAGGCCGTGCGGATCGACCCCCTCGCGGTGCTCGCCCAGGCGGCCGGTCACGACGACCCGGAGCGCTGGTGGGAGGACGTGGTCGAGCACCGGGCCGGGACGCCGGGCGATCCGTTCGCCCCGTTCGCCGTGCTGGAGGCGGCCATGGGGGCGCTGCGCGAGGTGTACGGGGTCGGGGGACACGACCGGGACCTGGTGCGCGAGGCGTACATGCGGCTCCAGATCCGGGCGGCACAGCGCGAGTTCGGGGACGACGTGGCCGTGGTGTGCGGGGCCTGGCACCTGCCCGCGCTCCGGCAGCGGACCACGGTCGGCGCGGACCGGGCGCTCCTCAAGAACCTCCCCAAGGCCAAGGTCGACCTGACCTGGGTGCCCTGGACACACCGTCGGCTCTCCCGGGTCAGCGGGTACGGGGCGGGCATCGACTCGCCGGGCTGGTACGGCCATCTGTTCAGCGCCCACGACCGCCCCGTCGCGCGGTGGATGACCAAGGTGGCCCGGCTGCTGCGCGACGAGGACCGGGGCGTGTCGTCGGCCCATGTCATCGAGGCCGTGCGGCTGGCCGACACCCTCGCCGCGATGCGCGGTCGCCCGCTCCCCGG
This sequence comes from Streptomyces sp. NPDC091209, assembly GCF_044757755.1. Lineage (NCBI taxonomy): Bacteria > Bacillati > Actinomycetota > Actinomycetes > Kitasatosporales > Streptomycetaceae > Streptomyces > Streptomyces sp. NPDC091209. Next base: position 8,549 of record NZ_JBIVVR010000006.1, read on the forward strand.
ACTGACCGAGACCACCGACGCCGTCCGGGCCGTGATGTGCGAGGGCTCGGACGTCCCGCTGGCGCTGGTGCGCGACCGGCTCGTGGTCGGGGATGTGCTGGGAGAGGTGCCGGAGTCCGCCCCGGCGGTGCCGCTGCAGCGGGACCTCACGCGGTGGCAGCGGCGGCTGCGGCTCAAGCCCGAGGCACGGGAGCGGGAAGTGGAGCTCGACCTGCGCAAGGAGACCGACGCGGGGCGCAGCACGCTGTTGCACCGGTTGCGGCTCCTGGGTGTCGCGTGGGGCGAGCCCGCGATGTCCCGCGGCAGCACGGGCACCTTCCGGGAGACCTGGCGGCTCCGCTGGGAGCCGGAACTGTCCGTGCGGGTCGCCGAGGCCGGCGTGTGGGGCACGACGGTTCCGGCCGCCGCGACGGCCAGGGCCGAGGCGGATGCCGTCGGCGCGCCGTCACTGGCCGATGTCACGGCGCTCGCCGAGCGCTGCCTTCTCGCCGAACTCCCGGACGCGCTGCCCGTGGTGATGCGGGTGCTCGCCGACCGGGCCGCGCTCGACGCGGACGTGGGCCACCTCGCACAGGCGCTGCCCGCGCTCGTCCGCTCCCTGCGCTACGGCGACGTACGCGGCACGGACACCCACGCCCTCGCCGATGTCGCGGCCGGCCTGGCCGAGCGCGTCTTCGTCGGACTCCCTCCGGCCTGCGCCGCCCTCGACAGCGACGCCGCCGAGGAGATGCGCCGCCACGTCGACGCCGTGCACGGGGCGGTGGGACTGCTGGGGGAGGCGACCGCGGGAGCCGCGTCGCCCGGCGACGGAGCTGCGGCCGGGGGCATCCGCGGGCGCTGGCACTCCGTGCTGCGGGTGCTTGCCGCGCGGGACACCGTGCCCGGGGTGGTCAGGGGGCGGGCGGTTCGCCTGCTCCTCGACGAAGGGGAGCTGGCGCAGGAGGAGGCCGCGCGGCTCATGGGGCTCGTGCTCTCACCGGGGACGGAGCCCGCGGACGCGGCCGCGTGGATCGAGGGCTTCGTCGGCGGGGGCTCCGGCGGCGGCATGCTGCTCGTGCACGACGAGCGGCTGCTCGGACTGGTGGACGCGTGGCTGACCGGGGTGCCGGCGGAGGCGTTCACCGATGTGCTGCCGCTGTTGCGCCGCACGTTCTCGGCGTACGAGACGGGGGTGCGCAGGACGTTGGGTGAACTCGTCCGGCGCGGTCCGGCGCTGCGGGCGGATGCCGAGGTCACCGGCTACGGCTCCGGGATCCCCGGATTCGCCGTCGGCCTCGACAGCGAGCGCGCTGACGCCGTACTGCCGTTGCTGAGCCTGCTGCTGGGACTGGGCGAGTCCGGTGACGCGGAGAAGAGAGCGGAGGACCGGAGCGACGGCGGGGACGGGCGGAGTGACGGCGGGGAGGACCGGAGCGACGGCGGGGACGGGCGGAGTGACGGCGGGGAGGACCGGAGCGACGGCGCGGACTCGGCCGACCGGACCCGCCACGGCAACGACCACGGCCACGGCAACGACCACGGCAACGACCACGGCCACGGCAACGACCACGGCAACGACCACGGCCACGGCAACGGCCACGGCCACGGCCACGACCGCGGCAACGACCGCGGCGACGACCACGATCTTGTGAGGGCGGCTCCATGACCGAGGCGACGGTGGGCGCCGGCGACGAGCGGCTGCGGCGATGGCGGCTCGTCCTCGGCGGCGAGGAGGCGGACGGCACCGGATGCGTGCTCTCCGGGCGGGACGCCGCCATGGACGGGGCGCTGGGCGCGCTCTACGGCAAGGGGGGCAACGGGAGCAAGGGGCAGTCGGGGCGGGACCGCTCGGCGGGGCTCGGGGCCTCGGCACCGTCGGTCGCGCGCTGGCTCGGCGACATCCGGACGTACTTCCCCTCCTCCGTAGTACAGGTGATGCAGCGCGACGCCATCGACCGCCTCGGGCTCTCGGCCTTGCTCCTGGAGCCCGAGATGCTGGAGGCGGTGGAGGCCGACGTTCACCTGGTGGGCACCCTCCTCTCCCTCAACAAGGCCATGCCGGAGACGACGAAGGAGACCGCGCGGGCCGTGGTGCGCAAGGTCGTGGAGGACCTGGAGAAGCGGCTCGCCACGCGCACCCGGGCCACTCTCACCGGCGCCCTCGACCGCAGCGCCCGGATCAGCAGACCCCGCCACCACGACATCGACTGGAACCGCACGATCGCGGCCAACCTGAAGCACTACCTGCCCGAGTACCGCACGATCGTGCCCGAGCGGCTGATCGGTTACGGGCGTGCCTCGCAGTCGGTGAAGAAGGAGGTCGTCCTCTGCATCGACCAGTCGGGGTCGATGGCGGCGTCGGTCGTCTACGCCTCCGTGTTCGGTGCCGTGCTGGCCTCGATGCGGTCCATCGCGACCCGGCTCGTCGTGTTCGACACGGCCGTCGTCGACCTCACCGACCAACTCGACGACCCGGTCGACGTCCTCTTCGGCACCCAGCTCGGCGGCGGCACGGACATCAACCGGGCCCTCGCGTACTGCCAGTCGCAGATCACCCGGCCCGCCGACACGGTCGTCGTCCTCATCAGTGACCTTTACGAAGGCGGGATACGCGACGAGATGCTGAAGCGGGTCGCGGCGATGAAGGCGTCGGGCGTGCAGTTCGTGACGCTGCTCGCGCTGTCCGACGAGGGGGCGCCCGCGTACGACCGTGAGCACGCGGCGGCGCTCGCGGCGCTCGACGCGCCGGCGTTCGCCTGCACACCCGATCTGTTCCCCGAGGTGATGGCGGCGGCGATCGAGAAGCGGCCGCTGCCGATACCGGACACCCGGTGAGAAGGGGCGGGCGGCGGACGACCGGCTGCCGTCGGGTGATCGACTTCGCGGGTCCATGGACCCGGACGGCCGATCGCCGGCGGATCCACCCGACCGGACCCCGCGCGGGGGCCGGGCGGTCCCCCGAGGGGGTGGGGGCCACCCGCGAGGGGCGCTCAGTGGCTGTTCAGAGGGGCCTCACCGGGTAATCCCCGGCCTGGTGAGGAGCGGTCCGGGGCCGTTCTGTGACAGGTATCACCGCTGAGGTGTGATCTGCGATTTAGGGACCCGCGTCCCACGGCGATAACCTGCGAGACGGACATGCCGCGCACCCGGACATCGTGTGCGCCACCCTTGTGACAGCGGACGTCACGTTGCCCTTCGCGGCACGCCCACGCATCCAACGAACCGCGAGATCACTGATAGGGACGGACGCGCGTGGACCTGTTCGAGTACCAGGCGAGGGACCTCTTCGCCAAGCACGGTGTACCGGTGCTGGCCGGTGAAGTCATTGACACGCCTGAGGCAGCCCGCGAGGCGACCGAGCGTCTTGGCGGCAAGTCCGTCGTCAAGGCCCAGGTGAAGGTCGGTGGCCGCGGCAAGGCCGGCGGCGTCAAGCTCGCCGCCACCCCCGACGAGGCCGTCGCCCGCGCGACGGACATTCTCGGTATGGACATCAAGGGCCACACGGTCAACAAGGTGATGATCGCCGAGACCGCGCCCGAGATCGTCGAGGAGTACTACGTCTCGTACCTCCTCGACCGCACGAACCGCACCTTCCTCGCCATGGCGTCCGTTCAGGGCGGCGTGGAGATCGAGGTCGTCGCGGAGGAGAACCCCGACGCCCTCGCGAAGGTCCCGGTCGACGCCAACGAAGGCGTGTCGATCGAGAAGGCCCGCGAGATCGTCGCCCAGGCGCAGTTCCCGGCCGAGGTGGCCGAGCAGGTCGCCGAGATCCTGGTGACGCTGTGGGACACCTTCATCAAGGAGGACGCCCTCCTCGTCGAGGTGAACCCGCTCGCCAAGGTCGTCTCCGGCAAGGTCATCGCCCTTGACGGCAAGGTGTCGCTGGACGAGAACGCCGAGTTCCGTCAGCCGGACCACGAGGCGCTCGTCGACCACGCGTCGGCCAACCCGCTCGAGGCCGCCGCCAAGGCCAAGAACCTCAACTACGTCAAGCTCGACGGTGAGGTCGGCATCATCGGCAACGGCGCGGGTCTCGTCATGAGCACCCTCGACGTCGTCGCGTACGCGGGTGAGAACCACGGCGGCGTGAAGCCGGCCAACTTCCTCGACATCGGCGGCGGCGCCTCCGCCGCGGTCATGGCGAACGGCCTGGAGATCATCCTCGGCGACCCGGACGTCAAGTCCGTCTTCGTCAACGTCTTCGGTGGCATCACCGCCTGCGACGAGGTCGCCAACGGCATCGTCCAGGCGCTCCAGCTCCTCGCCGACAAGGGCGAGGAAGTCACCAAGCCGCTGGTCGTGCGTCTCGACGGCAACAACGCCGAGCTGGGTCGCAAGATCCTGTCGGACGCCAACCACCCGCTGGTCCAGCGCGTGGACACCATGGACGGCGCGGCCGACAAGGCCGCCGAGCTCGCGGCTGCGAAGTAAGGGACGAGGGACTAAACAGCCATGGCTATCTTCCTCAACAAGGACAGCAAGGTCATCGTCCAGGGCATGACCGGTGCCACGGGTATGAAGCACACCAAGCTCATGCTCGCGGACGGGACGAACATCGTCGGTGGCGTGAACCCGCGCAAGGCGGGCACGTCCGTCGACATCGACGGCAACGAGATCCCCGTCTTCGGCACGGTCGCCGAGGCCATGGAGAAGACCGGCGCCAACGTGTCCGTCCTCTTCGTGCCGCCGGCCTTCGCCAAGGCCGCCGTCGTCGAGGCGATCGACGCGGAGATCCCCCTCGCCGTCGTCATCACCGAGGGCATCGCCGTCCACGACTCCGCCGCCTTCTGGGCGTACGCGAAGTCGAAGGGCAACAAGACCCGCATCATCGGCCCGAACTGCCCCGGTCTCATCACCCCGGGCCAGTCCAACGCCGGCATCATCCCGGGCGACATCACGAAGCCGGGCCGCATCGGCCTGGTCTCGAAGTCCGGCACGCTGACGTACCAGATGATGTACGAGCTCCGTGACATCGGCTTCTCGTCCGCCGTCGGCATCGGTGGCGACCCGGTCATCGGTACGACGCACATCGACGCGCTCGCCGCGTTCGAGGCCGACCCCGACACCGACCTGATCGTCATGATCGGCGAGATCGGCGGCGACGCCGAGGAGCGTGCGGCGGACTTCATCGCGAAGAACGTGACGAAGCCGGTCGTCGGCTACGTCGCCGGCTTCACCGCGCCCGAGGGCAAGACCATGGGCCACGCCGGCGCCATCGTCTCCGGCTCCTCCGGCACGGCCGCCGCGAAGAAGGAGGCCCTCGAGGCCGCGGGCGTCAAGGTCGGCAAGACGCCGACCGAGACGGCCAAGCTCGCGCGCGAGATCCTCGCCGGCTGAGCTGTCGCCCGACCGAACGCCGGTGGGCCCGCACCCTTCGAGGGTGCGGGCCCACCGGCGTTCTCGCGCTCCGGACGTCAGCGGATCTCCGGGACCATCCGCTCCGGGCCGCTCACCTCCTGGGACCTCAGCTTGGCGCGGAGCCTCAGCTCCGCGGCGGAGAGCGGCCCGGGGGCGGCCCGCGGCGGCAGCCCGCGGATGGTCTCCGGCGGGGAGAGGGGGGCCACGTAGTGGTCGGGGGCCGTGCCCAGCGTCAGGGCGGTCACCCCGATCAGCAGGACCGTGAACGCGATGGCCGCCCGGGTCCACTGCTGGGCCCGGCGCTCGCCGTACCAGCGGACCGTGCGGGGTTTGGCCGCGCGCAGCCGCTCCGCGCTCGCCAGTTCGGCGAGCCGCCAGTGCAGATCCTCCGGCGACGCCAGCTCCGGCAGCCGTGCGGCGACGGCCTCGCGCGCGTGCAGCACCCGGTTGGCCGCAGCGGGCGTGCTCGCCTCCGTCTCGGCCGCGGTCTCCGGCAGTCCGAGCCCGACTCCGTCGTACAGCAGCAGCGTGCGCCGGTACACGGGCGGCAGTTCGAGGAGTACGTCGAGCAGCGCGCGGTCGTCGGCGCCGGCGGGCGGTGCCTCCGGGTGCCGGTAGCGCGGGCGCAGCCGATGCCAGGGGGAGAGCGCGTACTCGTAGGCCGCCGCGCGCACCCATCCGGCCGGGTCCCGGTCCACGGCCACCTCGGGCCAGCGGTACCAGGCCTGCTGGAACGCGCGTTCCACGGACTCGCGGGCCAGTTCGCGCCGCCCGGTCAGCAGATAGGCCTGTCGTACGAGGGCGGGGGCACAGAACGCGTAGAGCGCGTCGAACGCCTGATCGGGGGTCAGTGAGGGCTCGGCGAAATAGGCGTCCCCGTCCTCGGTGAGCGACCGCCCGGCACCGGCGAAACGATTCCGCTCCCGGGTGGCCCGCTCCCCCCGATCGGTGGCCCGCTCCCCCTGCTCGGCGGGCGGGGCCTCAAGCGCCGTCCCGGCCCCCGTTCCCACGCCCGTCCCCGTCCCCGCCCCGGCCCCCGCTCCCACCAGCTCGGGAGCGATGTCCTCCTGACGGGCGTTCACCTCGGCCCGGGTGTGGGCCGGCTCGGCGGCGAGCAGTCTCGCGTACGCTTCCCGCTCGCTGCCGCGCGGCGCCGAACGGCCGGATTCCCACGAGCGCACCGTCGCCCGGCTGACGCCCAACCGGGTGGCGACGTCGGCCTGGGTCAGTGACCGGTCCTCGCGCAGACGGCGGCGCTCCTTGGGCGCGGGCAGCGGGGTGGCGGGGCTCTGTGTCATGTCGGATCCCCCAGGGTGCCCCTTCGTACGGAAAAGTACATAACTGCATATTGAGCGACACATCCAGGGTTCGCCTGTTACGACGGGAAAGCGCGTGTCGTTGGGAACATGAGGGTCGTGACCCAAATCACCGACCGCAGGCTCTCGTTGTCGCCCCTGCTCACCCGGCTGCGTGACCGATCACCCGGACTGGCCGCGAGCCTCCTGGGCGGCGCGCTCGCCGCGGGGCTCGGACTCGGCTCCTGCGCCGTCCTCGTCATGGTCCTGTGGATCAGCTCGCCGTACCCGGACAGCGGGCCGGGCAGTGCGCTGCATGTCGCCGCCGCGCTCTGGCTGCTCGCCCACGGCGTGGAGTTGATCCGCACCGACACCCTGTCCGGCCTGCCGATGCCGGTGGGCGTGACCCCGCTTCTCCTGCTCACCCTCCCGGTGTGGCTGCTGCACCGGGCCGCGCGGGAGGCGGCCGATGCCACGTCGGGAGCGTCGCCGCGCACGGCGTGCTCCGGTGTCGTGGCCGGCTATCTGTCCGTCGGCTGGGCCGCCGCGCTGTACGCCTCGGGCGGGACCCTGCGCCCTTCCTGGGCCTGGGCCGCCGTCTGTCTGCCGGTTCTCGCGATGACCGCCGCGGGAACAGGGGTCTGGACGGCGTACGGGCGCCCGTGGGGGCAGAAGCCGTTCTGGGGGAAACGGGCCGTGCGCGTGCTTCCGCTCACCGGAACGCGTCCGGTCCTGGCCCTACGCCGTCTCGTCGCCGCCGACGACCGGGTGCTCGGCGGAGCCGCGCGGGCCGCCGCGGCCGGGGTCGCGGTCCTCGTCGGAGGCGGGGCCCTGCTGGTGGCGGCGTCGCTGGTCTGGCACGGGGACACGGCTCGCGCCTCGTTCGTCCAGCTCAGCGGCGTGTGGTCGGGCCGGTTCGCGGTCCTGCTGCTGTGTCTGGTCCTGGTGCCGAACGCGGCGGTGTGGGGGGCGGCGTACGGGCTCGGGCCCGGTGTCGTCCTGAGCGCCGGTCATGTCGCGGGACCGCTGACCGCGTCCGTTGCCGGAACCCGCACGCCGACCGATCCGCTCCCCGCGTTCCCGCTGCTCGCGGCGTTGCCGGGGGAGGGCTCCGGGGGGCCGCCGGCCTGGCTGAGCGGGCTGGTGCCGGTGGCCGCCGCGGTGACGGTGGCGTGGTTCGTGGTGAAGGCGGGGGCCGTACGGGGGACCCCGGGGCGGCAGGAGCCCTGGCCGCTCGGGCGGACGGTGGTCGTCGTCGCACTCGCCGCCGGGTGGTGCGGCATCGCGCTCGGTGTGCTCGCCGGGCTGGCCGGGGGGCCGCTGGGAGTCGGCGCCCTGACCCATTTCGGGCCGGTGTGGTGGCAGGTGGGACCCGCGACGGCGGTGTGGACGGCGGTCGTCGGGATTCCCGTCGCCGTGGGCACGGCCGAGTGGAGGGGCCGGGGGCTCGGGGAGGCGAAGGGTGTGGGTGCCCGCCGGGAGACGCGCGGAAGCGGGCGGGCTTCCCGGCTGCGGATGCCCGTCTGGATGCCGGGGCGCAGGAACACCCCCTCGATGCCGGTGCCGACACCCCTCCCCATGCAGGCGTCGCCGTCCACAGCGGCCCGGGTCGAACCCGCGGTGCTGGAGTCCGTCCCTGAGGACGTCGGCCCGTTCGACCCCTATGACCCGTACGACGCCTACGACCCGTACGACTCCGACGAGCCGTACGACCTTGTGCCGGGGGAGGCCACGGCGGTCGGGTGGCACGAGGAGACGAGGGAGACCCGCTGGGAGGCCCTCAAGAAGGCGAGCGGGTCCGCCGAAGGGGAGGACCTGGAGGACCCGGAGGACGCGGACGACCGGGGAGGCCGGGGAGGCATGGAGCGCGGGGAGGACTTCGAGCGCCCGGAGGAGCGGGGGGCTTGAACCGGCGGCGGGGCCGGGCCGGGGAGCCGGGCGGTGGACCGGCCTCCTGCCGGGTGGTGGCCCTGGCAGGAGGCCGGTGGTCAGCGGCGCCTCGTCAGTTGTGGGTGCCCAGCAGTCCGCGCAGATCCTTCGGGAGAAGGTCGTTGCAGGACTGCTTCGATGCGGTCGTCAGAGCGTCGTTCGTGCAGGAGTAGTAGTCGCTGTAGACAAGGTGGGCGGTGAAGATCCCGGCGACCAGCACGAGGGCCAGCGACGCGGTGACCATGCCGCTGACCGCCGCGGTCATCTGGGGGCGCATGTTCGGGTCGGGCGCCGGGGCGTCCGGGTCCGGCGTGCGGGCCTTGGAACGGAGCGCGCTGCCGCCCCAGTACAGGGCGAGCGTGCCGAGCAGCAGGGCCACGTACGGCCAGCCGAACAGGACGAAGAAGAACGCCCACATGCCGGAGAGCAGCGCGTAACGGGCGCGGCGCTGGGCCGGGTCCGTCGGGTCCCAGCGCATGCCCCCGCCCGGTGTGCCGCCGGGACCTTCGGGTCCGCCCTGCCCCTGCCCCTGCGGCGCGCCGGGCCGGTCGCCGAAGCCGCCGCCGCCGGAGGGGCCGGGCTGCCGGTCGCTCCACTGGCTGCCCCAGGGGGAGTGCCCCGGAGCCTGCTGCCCGTCCTCGCCGTTCTCGCCCGAGTCCTGTCCGTGCCCCTGCCCGCGCCGACGCGGCTGCCAGGGCCGGTCGGGTGTCCCCTCCGGCGGCGGCGCGAACGGATTGTCGTCCTGGTTCGAGGGGGCCGACGGGCCGGACGGGGAGGTGCCGGGCGCGTCGGGTCCGCGCTCGCCCGACGGGCCGCCGCTTCCCCCCGCCGAGCCGCCGCCGTTCCCGTCCGCGGAGCCGGGTCCTGTGGAGCCGTCCCCGCCCGGCCTCGGCGGGGTGGACGAAGGGCGCCGCTCGCGCAGCAGGAGCGGAGGGAGTCGGAGACTGCGGTCCGGCATCAGGTGAGCGTCTTCCCCTTGGTGGTTCTGGCAGGCGGCGTGTCCACACAGCTTCGCGCTCGTGACGCGCGCCCCGAGCCGGTCCTCCCGGGCTGACGCCTCGGGCCGGTCCGCCCCGGACTGACGCCCCGAGCTTCGCACTCCGGACTCGCGCCCCGAGCTTCGTACCCCCGGACACGCGCTCCGGATGTCTCCGGGGCCCGTGCCGCAGGTGGTGCCGGGGCCGTGCCCCGGTCGTTCGTCCTCGTCCCAGGTCAACGTCCCGCGCGCACGTGGCGTTCCCCGTGCCGGAGCCGTTCCCGGGTGGATCCTCCCCAGACGCTACCTTCCGGCCTCGCCCCCGTCCCGTGGGGGCCGCCCGGTGTGCCGGTATCGTTGCTGACGGTCGGCCGCTTCGTAGACTTCCCCGTATCCCGGGGCGCGAAGCATTCGTACGACCGTACAAACGCTCCCCCGAGAAAGGGCCCCCTCGTGGCCAAGACCAAGCGCCTCGTCGTGCTGGTCTCCGGATCAGGTACGAATCTGCAGGCACTGCTCGACGCCGTCGCGGAGGCGGGGCCGGCGGCCTACGGTGCCGAGATCGTGGCCGTCGGTGCCGACCGGGACGGTATCGAGGGGCTCGCGCGGGCCGAGCGGGCCGGGCTCCCGACCTTCGTGTGCAAGGTCAGGGACCACGACAGCCGGGACGAGTGGGACCAGGCGCTCGCCGAGGCGACCGCCGCGTACGAGCCCGATCTCGTCGTGTCCGCCGGGTTCATGAAGATCGTGGGGAAGGAATTCCTCGCCCGGTTCGGCGGACGGTTCGTCAACACCCATCCCGCGCTGCTCCCCAGTTTTCCCGGCGCCCACGGCGTCCGCGACGCGCTCGCGTACGGAGCCCGGGTCACCGGCTGCACCGTCCATTTCGTCGACGACGGGGTCGACACCGGACCGATCATCGCCCAGGGCGTGGTCGAGATCCGCAACGAGGACGACGAGAGCGCTCTGCACGAGCGCATCAAGGAAGTCGAGCGAAGGCTGCTCGTCGATGTCGTGGGGCGGCTCGCCCGCAACGGCTATCGCATTGAGGGACGAAAGGTAGTTATCCAGTGACCGCCGACAGCACAGTCACGGCCGAGAGCACCGAGGGCACCAAGCGGGTCATCCGGCGCGCGCTCGTCAGCGTGTACGACAAGACCGGTCTCGAAGAGCTGGCCCGCGGGCTGCACGCGGCCGGCGTCGAGCTCGTCTCCACCGGGTCCACCGCCGCGAAGATCGCCGCGGCCGGTGTGCCCGTCACCAAGGTGGAGGAGCTGACCGGCTTCCCCGAGTGCCTGGACGGCCGGGTCAAGACCCTGCACCCGAAGGTCCACGCCGGGATCCTCGCCGATCTGCGCCTCGAGAGCCACCGGCAGCAGCTCGCCGAACTCGGCGTCGAGCCGTTCGACCTCGTCGTCGTCAACCTGTACCCGTTCCGGGAGACGGTCGAGTCCGGGGCGACCCCCGACGAGTGCGTCGAGCAGATCGACATCGGCGGCCCCTCGATGGTGCGCGCGGCTGCCAAGAACCACCCCTCCGTCGCCGTCGTCACCAGCCCCGACCGCTACGGCGACGTCCTCTCCGCGGTCCAGGACGGTGGCTTCGACCTGCGCACCCGCAAGCGGCTCGCCGCCGAGGCCTTCCAGCACACGGCCGCGTACGACGTCGCCGTCGCCTCCTGGTTCGCCTCCGACTACGCGCCGGTCGACGACTCGCAGTTCCCCGACTTCCTCGGTGCCACCTGGGAGCGCGCGCACACGCTCCGCTACGGCGAGAACCCGCACCAGCCCGCCGCGCTCTACACCTCCGGCACGGGCGGTCTCGCCGAGGCCGAGCAGCTGCACGGCAAGGAGATGTCGTACAACAACTACACGGACACGGATGCCGCGCGCCGTGCCGCGTACGACCACGAGGACCCCTGCGTCGCGATCATCAAGCACGCCAACCCGTGCGGGATCGCCGTCGCGTCGAACGTCGCCGAGGCGCACCGCAAGGCGCACGCCTGTGACCCGCTGTCCGCGTTCGGCGGTGTGATCGCCGTCAACCGGCCGGTCACCAAGGAGATGGCCGAGCAGGTCGCGGAGATCTTCACCGAGGTCATCGTCGCGCCCGAGTACGAGGACGGCGCCCTCGAAGCCCTCACCAAGAAGAAGAACATCCGCGTGCTGCGGGCCCACAACGCCCCCGCCGCCCCCGTCGAGATCAAGCCCGTCGACGGCGGCGCGCTGCTCCAGGTCACCGACCGGCTCCAGGCCCCCGGCGACAACCCGGCGAGCTGGACCCTGGCGACCGGTGACGCCCTGAGCGAGGGCGAGCTCGACGAGCTGGCCTTCGCGTGGCGCGCCTGCCGCGCGGTGAAGTCCAACGCCATCCTGCTCGCCAAGGACGGCGCCTCGGTCGGCGTCGGCATGGGCCAGGTCAACCGCGTCGACTCCGCGAAGCTCGCGGTCGAGCGGGCCGGCGCCGAGCGTGCCCGTGGCTCGTACGCCGCCTCGGACGCGTTCTTCCCGTTCCCCGACGGCCTGGAGATCCTCGCCGACGCGGGCGTCAAGGCCGTGGTCCAGCCCGGCGGCTCGGTCCGCGACGAGCTGGTCGTGGAGGCCGCGAAGAAGGCCGGCGTCACGATGTACTTCACGGGGACGCGGCACTTCTTCCACTGAGCACGCCGGCCGGACCGAGCACGCCGGCCGGACCGAGCACGCGACGGCAAAGAGGCCTCCGGCCCTCCCCGAGGAGGGCCGGAGGCCTCGGCCGTACGACAGCGGTCAGTTCTGGATGACCATCGTGCTGGCGGCCTTGTCGTGCCAGCCCTGCTGACGGCCCGACTTGTCCCAGAACGGCGACAGGTAGACCACGAGCTGGCCGATGCCGCAGACCAGGCCTCCGACGAGCGGAATGATCCAGCGGATGAACGCGGAACCGAGGCCCGGCTTCTGGCCGGTGTCGGCCTTCACCACGCGTATGCCGACGGCGAGCTTGCCGAGGGTGCCGCCGACCAGACCGGTCATCAGCCACTCGTAGAGCAGGCCGACGATGGCGAGGATGCCGATCACGGCGCCGAACTTGGCGACGATGTCGGAACTCGCGTTGTTGATGCAGGTGTTGTAGTCGGCGGCGTTGGGGTCACAGTTCTTGGCGGCGCCGACGGAACCGGCCACGCCCACGACTCCGAGGATCGCGTAGATGATGAAGAAGGCCACGGCGTCGATCGCGCGGGCGCCGAACCGGCGTCCCATCGACGCGACCCGCGGGCCGACCGGGAAGCCGTAGCCGGGCTGGCCCTGTTGCGGGTAGCCGTACCCCTGCTGCGGGACGCCTCCCGGGGCCTGCGGGTAGGGCGGCTGGCCCTGCTGCGGGTAGCCGTACCCCGGCTGGGGGTTCTGCTGCTGTCCGTACGGGTTTTCCGGCGCGCCGAAAGCCATGGCGAGATTCCTCCGTTGCAAAAGCGGGGACGAATGCGGATTGCGCGGAGGAACGTGACGATATAAGCGGTTTGCCCCCCAACACTGACCGCGATACTGCGTCGTTCATCGTGATCGGATGGGCGCATATTGTCCAGATGGGGAGATGAGCTGTTGTGTAGTCGCAATCTGCTTGATCACGACCCCGAGCGGTGATATCGCCTCGCCGCGTCCAGGGGTGCCCCGGATGGGAACCCGGATTGGAACAAGGACCCCGTCATCCGGGAGGATGGGGTCATGACCGCCCAGATTCTCGATGGCAAGGCCACCGCAGCCGCGATCAAGTCCGACCTGACCGTCCGCGTGGCGGCACTGAAGGAGAAGGGCGTCACGCCCGGCCTCGGGACGGTGCTGGTCGGGGACGACCCCGGAAGCCAGAAGTACGTCGCGGGCAAGCACCGCGACTGCGCCCAGGTCGGCATCGCCTCCATCCAGCGCGAACTGCCCGCGACCGCGACGCAGGAAGAGATCGAGGCGGTGGTCCGCGAGCTGAACGAGGACCCCGCCTGCACCGGCTACATCGTCCAGCTGCCACTCCCCAAGGGCATCGACGAGAACCGCATCCTGGAACTGATGGACCCGGACAAGGACGCGGACGGCCTGCACCCGATGAACCTCGGGCGTCTCGTCCTCAACGAGCCCGCCCCGCTGCCCTGCACCCCCAACGGCGTCCTCACGCTCCTGCGCCGCTACGGCGTGGAGATCAAGGGCGCCGAGGTCGTGGTCGTCGGCCGCGGTGTGACCATCGGGCGTCCGATGCCGCTGCTGCTGACGCGGCGCAGCGAGAACGCCACGGTCACCCAGTGCCACACCGGTACCCGTGACCTGTCCGCGCACCTCAAGCGAGCCGACATCATCGTCGCCGCCGCGGGCTCCGCGCACCTGATCAGGGCCGAGGACGTGAAGCCGGGCGCCGCCGTCCTCGACATCGGTGTCTCGCGCAGCGCCGAGGGCAAGATCGTCGGCGATGTCCACCCGGACGTCGCCGAGGTCGCCGCCTGGATCTCCCCGAACCCGGGCGGGGTCGGCCCGATGACCCGCGCCCAGCTGCTCGTCAACGTGGTGGAAGCGGCGGAACGCAGTGTCGGCTGACGGCAACACCCCCGAGTCCGAGGACGGCGCGTCGCGCGGTGCGCGAGGTGCCGGCACCGAGGCGGCCGTACGGGAGGCGGAGAGCGCCTTGCGTGACGCCGTCACCGGAGCACGTACCTCTACCTCTGCCTCGGGCGCCGGCACCTCTGCCTCCGCCTCGACGGGAACCGGGGCGGGGGGCCGCTCCGGGGCACGGGGCGCGGACGGCCGGGCGACCGGGCCCGGGGCTGCGCGTGCCGGGGCCGCCGGGCGGACCGAGTCCGAGAAGGAGACCGAGATCGAGGCCGAGCTGAAGGATGGGGCGGGAGCCGGAGTCGGAGCCGCAGCCGGGTCTGTGGCTGAGGCCGGGGCCGGGAGCCGGTCCGCGTCCGAGGCCGGGGCTGGGGCCGGGGCTGGGGCCGGGGCTGCGTCCGAGGCGGAGGCCGGGTCCGGTGCTGAGGCTGACGCCGGTGCCGACGTCGACGTCGATGAGCTGGACGGGGCCGGCTCGCGGGACGCGATCAGCGCGCCCGACGCCGAGGGGAAGCCGCGGCGGACCACGCGGCGCTTCCCGCTGTTCACCCGCGACACCGCGCGGCCGGAGGGCGGCGGCCGGGCGGCGTCCGGGGACGCCCCGGCGCCCGCGCGTCAGTGGCCCATCCTCACCGTGCTGTCGGGCGTCGCGCTCGGCCTGCTGCTCACCGCGCTCGACGTGTTCCGCGTCGGCACGATCCTGATCGGCGCCGCGCTGCTCGCGGGCGCCGTGATGCGCTGGATGCTGCCCAGCGTCGGCATGCTCGCGGTTCGATCCCGCTTCACGGACATGCTCACGTACGGCGTCCTGGGCACCGCCATCGTGGTGCTCGCGCTGATGGCCCAGCCCAACCCGATGCTGGAGATCCCGTTCCTCGACGACACCCTGCACTTCACGGTGCGCTGACCGCGGACGACTTCCGCGTGTGTGCGGGTTCGCCCGCGCGTGCCGACGGCCCGTCTTCCCCCTAGGGGGAAGACGGGCCGTTTCGTTCCACCTGACGCCCCTTGCCTGGGTCCGGGTGCTTCGGGGACGACAGCGGCCCGTCCTCTCCCCCGAGTCAAGGACGGGCCGCGATCGGGCGAGTGTTCCGCCCTGGGTCAACCCTTGTGCATGGGAACGGCCTGTTCAACAGCCGGCAGTCCGCTGTGGCACGGAAGTGACCATTCCGGTACGGTGTGCGCGCTGTACGACGGGAACCGCCCAACTCCGTCCCGTGGGGCGGCCGTTGTGGCACTGCCATCTCGCCGGTGCCGGTGGAACACTGGACCGTGGTCCGGCGGGCGTGCAACGGTGCATGCTCCGGCTCAAATGCTCCCGTGCGCCCCCATATCGGGAACTGAGATCCCGACCGAGCGCATCCCTGTGGGTAGCCAGAACGGGGACTCGGCGGAGACGGGGGTACCCCTCCGTTCGAGGCGGGGCCGGGAGTCCGGGAGCCACACGCGGGAAACGGTTGTGCACGTACGGGGGGAAGTGGGGGGAAGAATGCCTCGTTGGAAGGCGTTGCCGGATGAACTCGATCCGCAGGTCAAGGAGTTCGCCAGTCAGCTGCGACTGCTCGTCGACCGGAGCGGGTTGGGCATCGCGGCCGTGGCCGACCGCACGGGCTACAGCAGGACGTCCTGGGAGCGGTACCTGAACGGCCGGCTCCTCGCGCCCAAGGGTGCGATCGTCGCGCTGGCCGAGGTGACCGGGACCAGCCCCGTGCATCTGGCGACCATGTGGGAGCTGGCCGAGCGTGCCTGGAGCCGTTCGGAGATGCGCCACGACATGACGATGGAGGCGATACGAATATCCCAGGCGCGGGCCGCGCTGGGGGAGTTCGGGCCGTCTCCGGCGAAGGGGAGCGGCGGGCGGCGGCAGTCGGCCCGGCAGAGTGGCGGCGCGACCGCCGCGCCCGGGGTCGCGGAACCGTCGGGGGGTTCGCCGGCGGCACCACCGTTCCCGTCGTCCGGACGCCCGTCCGGGTCTCCGTCGGTGCCGGTGCAGCCGACCGGGCGGGACGGGGGCGAGGCCTCGTCCGCGCGTGCGTCGGCCGGTTCCGGTGGGGCAGGGCGGGCCGGTGGCGGCTGGGGGGCTGTCGCGTCACCGTCCGGCGGGGGCGGGCGGTTCGGTCCGGCGGCGCCGGTGGGGCCGGTGCGCGCCGGTGGGGGGCCGGAGCCGCAGGACGTGCGGCCCGTCGGTGCCGGGTCGGGGGCGGACGACGCCGCGCGGCGGAAGCGGCGGCTGACGATGTTTCTCGCCGGGGTGGTGGGCGCGCTGGTCGTCGTGGCGGCCGCCGTCTACCTCACACGGGGCGGGGAGAAGAAGGACGCGGGAGGTACGCCGAGGACGGCGGCGACCTCGGCCAGTGCCCAACCCGATCTGCCGCCCGGGGTGAAGTGCGCTGGGGCCTCCTGCACCGGGAAGGACCCCGAGAAAATGGGCTGCGGCGGTCAACTGGCCAGGACCACGACCAGCGTGACGCTGGGGACCACGCTGGTGGAGGTGCGGTACAGCAAGACGTGCGGGACGGCCTGGGCCCGTATCACGCAGGCGGTGGTGGGGGACCGGGTCGAGGTGTCGTCGGGGGGCGCGGCGAAGCAGACGGCCGCGGTGGACCGGGCCGCGGACGCGTACACGCCGATGGTCGCGGTGAAGGACGCCGGTGACGCGAAGGCGTGCGCGACGCTGAAGTCCGGTCGGAAGGGGTGCACTCCGTAGCGGGGGCGCCGACGTCCGGCCCGCGTCCGTAGGCCGGCTCCGGCCCAGGTTCCGGGCGAAGACTTCGGCCCCTCCGACGTATGAGGAGCGGGGTTTTCGGGTCGGAGCCCCGGGTGCGGGTCGGTAGGGGCGGAGAACGGCCGGGGGAAGGCCCCGGAGAAATCCTGGTGTTGGGGGAATGGGTTCGCGAGGAGGGGGCAGGCGAGCCGTACCCCCACGGGATCCGGTGCTGTCGGGGAGGGGGGAGATCCCTTTCCGGCGTCCCCGGTACCCCCTTTGGCGGTCGCCGAGTTCACCCTCTCCCGAGCACGGCGACCGCCTCCCCCTGGGGGTCCGCGGGAGATCTGTGGGGTGGGCCACACGGACCCTGACGCCCGGCGTCCCGGATGCGCGATAGCCTGACGGCGGATCTCTCTTGACGCCGAGAGATCGATCATCGGAACCTTTGATCGATCATTGCGGTGGTGGCAGGGGACGATCCTGCACCCGGGGCAGGGACGCCCCACCGCCTGCTGTCATACGGAGAACGCCATGACCCGCACTCCCGTGAACGTCACCGTCACCGGCGCGGCCGGCCAGATCGGTTACGCCCTGCTCTTCCGCATCGCCTCAGGCCAGTTGCTCGGCGCGGACGTGCCGGTCAAGCTGCGCCTCCTGGAGATCACGCCGGCGCTGAAGGCCGCCGAGGGCACCGCGATGGAGCTGGACGACTGCGCCTTCCCGCTTCTTCAGGGCATCGACATCACGGACGACCCGAACGTCGCCTTCGACGGCACCAACGTCGGTCTCCTCGTCGGCGCCCGCCCCCGCACCAAGGGCATGGAGCGCGGCGACCTGCTCTCCGCCAACGGCGGCATCTTCAAGCCGCAGGGCAAGGCCATCAACGACAACGCCGCGGACGACGTCAAGATCCTGGTCGTCGGCAACCCGGCGAACACCAACGCGCTGATCGCCCAGGCCGCCGCGCCGGACGTACCCGCCGAGCGCTTCACCGCCATGACCCGTCTGGACCACAACCGCGCGCTGACCCAGCTCGCGAAGAAGACGGGCACCACGGTCGCCGACATCAAGCGTCTGACCATCTGGGGCAACCACTCCGCCACCCAGTACCCCGACATCTTCCACGCCTCGGTCGCCGGCAAGAACGCCGCCGAGGTCGTCAACGACGAGAAGTGGCTCGCCGAGGAGTTCATCCCGACCGTCGCCAAGCGCGGTGCGGCGATCATCGAGGCCCGTGGCGCGTCCTCGGCCGCCTCGGCCGCCAACGCCGCCATCGACCACGTCTACACGTGGGTCAACGGCACGGCCGAGGGCGACTGGACCTCCATGGGCATCCCGTCGGACGGTTCGTACGGTGTGCCGGAGGGTCTCATCTCCTCCTTCCCCGTCACCACGAAGGACGGCCAGTACGAGATCGTCCAGGGCCTGGATATCAACGAGTTCTCCCGCACCCGCATCGACGCCTCCGTGAAGGAGCTCGAGGAGGAGCGCGAGGCGGTCCGCAGCCTCGGCCTGATCTGATCGGACCAGATCCGGATCAGAACTGATCTGAACGCGCGATGCCCGGGTGGTGATGACCACCCGGGCATCGGTGTGTTCGGGGGTGGTGAGGGGTCGGCGAGCGAGGACGGAATGGCGTACCGAAAGTACGTATCGAACGTGTGTGCTTTGTCGTCATAAAGGGGGGTGCTGTTGGCGGAATCCTCACTATCGTCGTTCCGTACGGTCCGCCGGGGGGCAGGGGCGCGGCAGGGGTTCGGCGGGAGGCGCGCCGAGATCGGGCCGTCGGGTGGGGCCGACGGGGAGCGGGGGGTGGGGGATGGCGCAGCGATGGGACGCGGACCGTCGGCAATGGGTCGACGACGGTGCGGCGCGGCCGGACGGTGACGGGGTTCAGGACGGCGTCGACGCCGGCGGGGCGCCGCCGGCCGGGGACCAGCAGTGGTGGGCGGCGGCCACCCAGGTGGGTCCCCTGCGGCCTGAGCCCCATCCGCCCGCTGGCTCGGTGCCGCCGCAGCCGCAGGCACAGCCGGTGCCGCCGCAGCCGCATCCATGGCCCCAGCATCAGCAGCAGGCCCAGGCGTGGCCGCAGCCGCATCAGCAGCCGCAGACCTGGCCCGGGGGCGGCGCGACACCCGGCGGCGGCCGGGCGCCGGGGGCCGGTGACTCGCGGCGGCTGCTTCTGGTGATCGTGGCGGTGGCCGTTCTGGCGGGCGGTGTGGGCGGCGGGCTGTGGGCGCTGACCAGAGGCGATTCGGCGGGACACCCGAACGCGGGGCCGTCCGGTCCCGCGGTGACCGTCACGGCCACGCAGCCCGGCGTGTCTCCGGACACCCCGAACACTTCGAACACCTCGGGCGGTGAGGGTGCCTACGCCGATCCGGCCACGACCACCGCCCCGGCGCCGTCCCCCGGTTACAGCAGGGCGGTCGATCCGCTCGGCTACACCGTGGACGTGCCGGACGGCTGGGCGCGCGAGGAGACGCAGGGCAAGCTGGCTCCCGTCGTCACGTACACGGCCCCCGGTGGTGACCGCAGCCTCTTGGTGTTCGAGATCAAGGAGGACTCCGTGTCGGAGTCCTCGGCGCAGGCCCAGTCCATCGCGGAGGGGGCCCGGGGCTACCAGTACCTGGACCGGCACAGCGGCACCGACTGGACGGAGTTCAGCTACCGCTACGACAGCAAGCAGAACGGGCCCACCCAGAACATCGACCACCGTTTCCAGGCCGCCGACGGAACGCCGTACGCCATCGTCGCCAGCGGCCCGCCGGGCACGGACATGACCGAGCAGCTCACGACGGCCGTGAACTCCTTCTGCCCGAACGGCTTCGACTGTACGAGCCCCACCTGACGCGGGAGTTGTACCGATGTCCTGAACGCGGGAGCCGCTTCTAACGCGCGGGCGGTTCCTGTGCCCCGGCGCCGGGCAGCCGCTTCTCGAACCAGTGCGCCGCGTACACGTTGTCGTCGTAGCGCGGGATCTCCGTGTATCCGCACGCCCGGTACATCGCCTGCGCCTCCGTGAGCGCCGCGTGCGTGTCGAGTCGTACGACGGTGAACTCGCGCTCGGCGGCCCGCTGTTCGAGGCCGTCGAGGATGCGCCGTCCGAGACCGAGCCGGCGGGCGGCCGGGTGCACCCACACATGGCGGATCTCGCCCGCCCGGGGAGCGAGCCGGCGCAGCGCCCCGCAGCCCACGGGACGACCCTCCTCGTAGGCGACGAGGAAGGCGCCCGCGTCGCCCGACACCTCGTGGGGCCGGACGAGGGTGCCGGGGTCGAAGCCCTCGGGGAACCGCTCGTCGATGTCCGCCGCGTACGCGTCGAGGCAGGCGCGGGCGTCGGGGGAGGCGCCGTCGACGGTCTTCACGGAGATGGCGGCGAGCCGGAGCAGTCGGTGCGCCGTGTCGAGGGCCGCGGTCAGCTCCGCGCGCCGGGGGGCCGTGAGACCGCCGAGCAGACCCTCGGCCAGGCCGTTGGCCAGCCGGTTCTGCTCCTTGACCTCGACCTGCCCGGCGTCCGTGAGCTCGGCGACCCGCAGTCTGCTGTCGCCGGGATGGACGCTCACCCGGACCAGGCCCTGCGCCTCCAGGGCCCGCACCATCCGGCTCAGGTACCCGGCGTCCAGGCCGAGCCGGGCCCGGAGTTCGCGCAGGGAGGCTCCCGACCCGCCGATCTCGAAGAGCAGCCGGGCCTCGCCCAGGGGGCGGTCCTGGCCGAGGTAGTGGTCGTCGAGGGCTCCGATGCGCCGGGTGAAGTAGCGGTTGAACCGCCGCAGCGTCGCCACCTGGTCCGCCGGTACGGGCTCCCTGTCCGGCTCCGTGTCAGGTCCCATGTGCCGCTCCCTGTCCGGCTTCCTGCGCAGCTCGCTATTCCTTTGACTTTAGTCAAAGGAAAGAGGGCTGTCCATCGCTGTCCGGCACCCGTTCTCATCGTGTTTCACCCCATTTTTCAGTGACCCGACGCACTTTTGGTGACGGATTGTGCATGCGGCCGGGGTCGGGGGGCAGGTGCTCACGGCTCCCGGGAGTGACACACGTGTGACACAGGGGCATCGCACAGGAACGGCAGGCGACACCGATCATGGCCGGACAGCAGGCAGAACAGACCATCCACGTGGGCGGCGAGTGGCGCGCGGCGCTCTCCGGCGCGACGCGCGAGATCCTCGACCCCGCCGATGCCGAGCCGTTCGCCGTGGTCGCGGAGGGCGACGAGAAGGACACGGACCTCGCGGTCGCCGCCGCACGCCACGCCTTCGACGAGGGCCCCTGGCCGCACACCCCCGTCGCCGAGCGCGCCGCCCTGCTGCGCCGCGTCGCCGGCCTCCTCGTCCGCGACCGCGAGGAACTCGGGCTGCTCGAAAGCCGTGACGCGGGCAAGACCCTGGAGGAGGGGCGCGTCGACATCGACTGCGTCGCCGACGCCTTCCGCTACTTCGCCGACCTCGTGGTGGGCGAGGGGGGCGGACGGGTGGTGGACGCCGGGTCGTCCGACATCCACAGCCTCGTCGTACACGAACCCGTCGGCGTGTGCGCGCTGATCACGCCGTGGAACTACCCTCTCCTGCAAGCCAGTTGGAAGATCGCGCCAGCTCTCGCCGCGGGCAACACCTTCGTGGTCAAGCCGAGCGAGATCACCCCGCTGACCACCGTCGCCCTGCTCGGTCTGCTGGCCGAGGCCGGACTGCCCGCCGGTGTCGCCGGTCTCGTCACGGGCTCCGGGCACACGGTCGGCGCCCGCCTCGCCGAGCACCCCGACGTCGACCTCGTGTCCTTCACCGGCGGCCTCGCCAGCGGTACGAAGGTGGCACGCGCCGCCGCCGACACGGTCAAGAAGGTCGCGCTCGAACTCGGCGGCAAGAACCCCAACGTCGTCTTCGCCGACGCCTGCGTCACCGAGGCGGGCTTCGACACCGCCGTCGACCAGGCACTCAACGCCGCCTTCATCCACAGCGGCCAGGTGTGCTCGGCCGGTTCACGGCTCATCGTCGAGGAGTCCCTGCGCGAGCGCTTCGTCGCCGAACTCGCCCGCAGGGCGAGCGCGATCAGGCTCGGCCGCGGCACCGAGGACGGCGTCGAATGCGGCCCGCTCGTCTCCGAGCAGCAGCGCGCGAAGACCGAGGCGTACGTCGCCTCCGCGCTGGCCGAGGGAGCGGTGCTGCGCGCCGGCGGCAAGCGGCCCGAGCCGTCCGGGGTCCGGCCCGCCGCCGGGTACTTCTACGAGCCGACCGTCCTCGACCAGTGCCACCGCGGGATGCGGGTCGTCCGCGAGGAGGTCTTCGGGCCCGTCCTGACCGTGGAGACCTTCGTGACCGAGGACGAGGCCGTCGCCCTCGCCAACGACACCGAGTACGGCCTCGCCGGCGCCGTCTGGACCGCCGACGCCGGCCGCGCCCGCCGTGTCGCGGGCCGGCTGCGCCACGGCACCGTCTGGATCAACGACTTCCACCCCTATCTCCCGCAGGCGGAGTGGGGCGGCTTCGGCCGGAGCGGCGTCGGGCGCGAACTCGGCCCGGCCGGGCTCGCCGAGTACCGCGAGACCAAGCACGTCTACCAGAACCTCGCGCCGAAACCCGTCCGCTGGTTCGCGGGCTGAGAGCGGCACCCCTCCGTCGGCCTCCGCGTTCGCGTCCCTTCCCCAACCCCCCACCGCACCAGGAACTTTGGAGCACCACTTCATGTCCCAGCACGAGAACACGTACGACTACGTCGTCATCGGCGGCGGCACGGCGGGCTCCGTGATCGCGTCCCGCCTCACCGAGAACCCGGACGTCACCGTCGCCGTCATCGAGGGCGGACCCAGCGATGTCGGCCGCGACGACGTCCTCACCCTGCGCCGCTGGATGGGCCTGCTCGGCGGGGAGCTCGACTACGACTACCCGACCACCGAGCAGCCGCGCGGCAACTCCCACATCCGGCACAGCCGTGCCCGGGTGCTCGGCGGCTGCTCGTCGCACAACACGCTGATCGCGTTCAAGCCGCTGCCGTCCGACTGGGACGAGTGGGAGGCGGCCGGTGCCAAGGGCTGGGGCGCGGTGTCGATGGAGGGGTACTACGCGCGACTCCTGAACAACATCGTCCCGGTCGACGAGAAGGACCGGAACGCCATCGCGAGGGACTTCGTGGACGCCGCGCGGTCCGCCCTCGACGTGCCGCGCGTCGAGGGCTTCAACCGGCAGCCGTTCACCGAGGGCGTCGGCTTCTTCGACCTCGCGTACCACCCGGAGAACAACAAGCGGTCCAGCGCCTCGGTGGCGTACCTGCACCCGGTGATGGACGAGCGGCCCAACCTGACGCTCCTGCTGGAGACCTGGGCGTACGGACTGGAGCTGGAGGGAACGCGCGTCACGGGTGTGCACGTCCGCACGAAGGACGACGAAGAGGTGCTCGTCCGGGCGCGGAACGAGGTCCTGCTGTGCGCGGGCGCGGTCGACTCGCCGCGTCTGCTGCTGCACTCCGGCATCGGACCCGCCGGTGACCTGGAGGAGCTGGACATCCCGGTCGTGCACGATCTGCCGGGGGTCGGCGAGAACCTGCTCGACCACCCCGAGTCGGTGATCGTCTGGGAGACGAACGGGCCGATCCCGGAGAACTCCGCGATGGACTCCGACGCGGGCCTGTTCGTCCGCCGCGACCCCGGACAGCCGGGCCCCGACCTGATGTTCCACTTCTACCAGATCCCCTTCACGGACAACCCGGAGCGCCTCGGCTACGAACGCCCCGCGCACGGCGTCTCCATGACCCCCAACATCCCCAAGCCACGCAGCCGCGGCCGTCTTTACCTGACCAGCGCCGACCCGGCCGTCAAACCCGCCCTCGACTTCCGGTACTTCACGGACGAGGACGACTACGACGGCCGTACCCTCGTCGACGGCATCAAGATCGCCCGCGAGATAGCCGCGGCCGAGCCGCTCGCCGGCTGGCTCAAGCGAGAGGTGTGCCCCGGTCCCGGCATCACCGGCGACGAGGAACTCGGCGCGTACGCGCGCCGGGTCGCGCACACCGTGTACCACCCGGCGGGCACCTGCCGGATGGGCGAACTCTCCGACGAACGCGCGGTGGTGGACCCCGAACTGCGCGTCCGCGGCCTCGACGGCATCCGGATCGCCGACGCCTCCGTCTTCCCGACCATGCCCGCCGTGAACCCGATGATCGGGGTGCTCATGGTCGGCGAGAAGGCCGCCGACCTGATCGGGGGCGGTGCGTGATGAGTACGACGACCGACGTGAACCCGTCCGCCGCGGACGACAACACCTCCGCCGGGGCCGCAACCACCCTGCCCGGCAAGGGAGTCGAGACCGCGGCCCGGGCGAGTGAACCCGTCTTCTCCGTGCGCAACCTGTGGAAGGTGTTCGGTCCGAAGGCCGACCGTGTCCCCGGCGACCCCGAACTCGCCTCCCTGGACGCCGCCGAGCTGCGCGCCGCCACCGGCTGCACCGCCGCCGTCCGTGACGTCGGCTTCGACGTCCGCAAGGGCGAGGTCTTCGTCGTCATGGGCCTGTCCGGTTCGGGCAAGAGCACGCTGGTCCGCTGCCTCACCCGGCTGATCGAGCCCACCTCGGGCAGCCTCGCGATCGACGGCGAGGACGTCCTCGCGATGGACAGGGCCCGGCTGCGCGAACTGCGCCGACACCGCGCCGCCATGGTCTTCCAGCACTTCGGCCTGCTGCCGCACCGCTCCGTGCTCGACAACGTCGCGTACGGCCTGGAGATCCAGGGCGTCCCGCGCGAGGAACGCCGGGCCAGGGCCGCCGAGGTCGTCGCCAAGGTGGGCCTGGACGGCATGGAGCGGCGCAGGCCCGGACAGCTGTCCGGCGGTCAGCAGCAGCGCGTCGGGCTCGCCCGCGCGCTCGCCGTCGACCCCGAAGTCCTGCTCTTCGACGAGCCGTTCAGCGCGCTCGACCCGATGATCCGTCGCGACATGCAGGAAGAGGTCGTCCGGCTGCATCGCGAGGAGGGCCGCACGATGGTCTTCATCACCCATGACCTGGCCGAGGCCCTTCGCCTCGGCGACCGGATCGCCCTGATGCGCGACGGCCGGATCGTCCAGCTCGGCACCCCGGAGGAGATCGTCGGCTCCCCGGCCGACGCCTACGTCCGCGAGTTCGTCCGTGACGTGCCCCGCGAGCAGGTCATGACGGTCCGCACGGCCATGCGCGCCGGGGACTGCGGCGGGCCGGACCACCCCGGCGCGCTGGCCCCCGACACCGTGGTCGCCGACGCCATCAAGACCGTCGCCCGCACCGGCCACGCCGCCTGCGTCGTACGGGACGGCCGCTGCCTGGGCGTCGTCGACCACGAGCGCCTGCTCCACGTCGTCGCCGGCTCGGACCTCTGCACCGCGTCGACGCCGCGCTCCGACTCGACCCCGCCCGACTCGACCCCGTCCACCGGCGCGGACTCGTGCAAGGAGGCGGTGTGATGGCCGCAGTCACCGCATCCGTCCCCCGTACGGTCCTTCCCCGGGGCCTCGGACGTCCGGCCGTCGGTAAGCTCCTGCTGCTCGCGGGCGTCGCGGCGGTGCTCGTGCCGATCGCCAACGCCCGCTGGGGCGGTGACAGTTGGCCGCACGCGCTGACCGTCGACCTGACCGGACCGCTCGGCAGAACCGGCGACTGGATCATCGACAACCGCGACAGCCACCCGCTGTTCCTGTACTTCTTCGGCTACGTCAGCAACGCCGTCGTCCTCTCCGTACGGGCCGTCTATCTGCTGCTCCTCGGGGCCGGCTGGGCCGGAGTGACCGCCGTGGCCGCCCTCGTGGCCCGGCGCGCCGCCGGCCTACGCCTGGCCCTCGGAACCGCCGCCGCGTTCCTCGCCTGCGGACTGCTCGGCATGTGGGTGCCCACCATGCAGACGCTGGCCGTCATGGTGGTCGCCGTGCTCGCCTCCGTCGTGCTGGGCATGCTGCTCGGCCTCGCCGCCGGGCTCTCCGACCGCACCCACCGCGCCCTGCGTCCCGTCCTCGACACCATGCAGGTGCTCCCGGCGTTCGCGTATCTGCTGCCCGTGGTGCTCGTCTTCGGCATCGGCGTCCCCGCGGCCGTGCTCGCCACCGTCGTCTACGCCGCCCCACCCATGGCCCGCCTCACCGCGCTCGGCCTGCGCGACGCGGACGAGGGCGTGATGGAGGCCGTCGCCTCGCTCGGCGCCACGGCCCGCCAGCGCCTGCTCACCGCCCGTCTCCCGCTGGCCCGCAGGGAACTCCTCCTCGGCCTCAACCAGACGATCATGATCGCGCTGTCCATGGCCGTCATCGCCTCCGTGATCGGCGCGGGCGGTCTCGGTGACCGCGTCTACCAGGCCCTCGCCTCCGTGGACGTCGGCGCCGCGCTCGCCGCCGGCATCCCGATCGTCCTCCTCGCGGTCGTCCTCGACCGGGTCACGGCCGCGGCGGGTGAACGGCTCGGAGAGGCCCGCGAGAAGACTCCTTGGCTGTACGCGGTGGCCGGCGCCGTGGCCGTCGCGGTCGCCGGACGCCTCGCGAACAGGCTGGACTGGCCCGACGCGTGGACGGTCGGCATCGCCGAGCCGGTGAACAGGGCCGTCGACTGGATGACCGGCCACCTCTACTCCGGCGTCCCGTACATCGGCGGCACCGCCGACTGGGCGGGCCGTTTCACCACCTGGGTCCTCGACCCGGTCCGGGACGGCCTGCAGTGGCTGCCCTGGTGGTCGGTGCTGCTCGTCGTGGCCGCCCTGGCCTGGCTGATCGGCACCTGGAGCACCGCGCTCACCGCCGTCCTCGCCATGGCCGCGATCGGCGTCCTGGGCGCCTGGAAGCCGTCCCTCGACACGCTCTCCCAGGTGCTCGCGGCGGTCGCCGTGACCCTCGTGCTCGGCTTCGCCACCGGGATCGCGGCGGCGCGCAGCGAGCGGTTCGAGCGCCTTCTCCGGCCTGTCCTCGACGTCTTCCAGACCATGCCGCAGTTCGTCTACCTCATCCCCGTGGTCGCGCTGTTCGGCGTCGGCCGCGCACCCGCCGTCGCCGCCGCGGTCGTCTACGCGCTGCCCGCCGTGGTCCGCATCACCACCCAGGGGCTGCGCGCCGTCGACCCGGCCGCGCTGGAGGCCGCCCGCTCCCTGGGCGCGACCCCCGCGCAGCAACTGCGCCAGGTCCAGCTGCCGTTGGCGCGGCCCGCGCTGCTGCTCGCCGTCAACCAGGGCGTCGTCCTGGTCCTCGCCGTCGTCATCATCGGCGGGCTGGTCGGCGGGGGCGCGCTCGGCTACGACGTCGTGTTCGGCCTCGCCCAGGGCGATCTGGCCACCGGCCTGGTCGCGGGCGCCGCGATCGTCTGCCTCGGCCTGATGCTCGACCGGGTGACCCAGCCGACGCGGCGCCGCGTCCAGAAGGGAGCGTGACATGCGCGTCCGTACGACATCCGCGGTGGCCGGCGCATCGGCCCTGCTGCTGCTCACCGGCTGCGGTGCCGCCGACATGACCAAGCAGGCCTCGCCCTTCGCGAACGCCCGGGGCGCCAGGACGGTCACCCTGTCCGTGCAGTCCTGGGTCGGCGCCCAGTCGAACGTGGCCGTGGCGCAGTACCTCCTCGAACACGAGATGGGCTATCGCGTCGACACGGTCCAGGTCGACGAGGTGCCCGCCTGGGACGCGCTCAGCCAGGGCCGCGTCGACGCGATCATGGAGGACTGGGGCCACCCCGACCAGGAGAAGCGGTACATCGCGGACAAGAGGACGATCGCGCCCGGCGGCGATCTGGGCGTGACCGGGCACATCGGCTGGTACGTCCCGACGTACTTCGCCAAGCAGCACCCCGACGTCACGAACTGGAAGAACCTGAACAAGTACGCCGACCGGCTGCGTACCCCCGAGAGCGGCGGCAAGGGCCAACTCCTCGACGGCTCCCCGTCGTACGTCACCAACGACAAGGCCTTGGTGAACAACCTGAAGCTCAACTACCAGGTGGTGTTCGCCGGTTCGGAAGCCGCGCAGATCACGCAGATGAAGCAGTTCGCGAAGGAGAAGAAGCCCTTCCTCACGTACTGGTACTCCCCGCAGTGGCTGTTCGAGAAGGTCCCCATGACCGAGGTGAAGCTGCCCGCCTACAAGGACGGTTGTGACGCCGACGCGGCGAAGGTCGCCTGCGCCTATCCGCACACCCCGCTGCGGAAGTACCTCAACGCCGACTTCGCGAAGACCGGCGGCCGGGCCGCCGCGTTCCTGAAGAACTTCAAGTGGACCACCGCGGACCAGAACGAGGTCTCCTTGATGATCGCCAACGACAAGCTGACGCCTCAGGAGGCGGCGAAGAAGTGGGTGGAGCGCCACGCCTCGACCTGGCGGGCGTGGCTTCCGGCGTAGTCGCCGCGGCCTGGTACGGCCGTGGGGCGGATGCCGGAGGTGGCACCCGCCCCACGGAGACCGCCAGTTCGCCGACGGTCCGCCCGGGGCTGGCACGGCGCCTGGGCGGCGGCGCCAGGCAGCGCGCCGTCGCCGGACAAGGCGTCGGCCGGCCTACCTCAGCTCCGCCGCGACGTCCCGCAGTGCCTCGGCCGCCCGGCGCTGCAAACCGGGGCCGAACGTGACCCGGGTGGCCCCGAGTTCACCCAGTTCGCGTGCCGACACCCCGCCGAGCCGGGCGAACGCGTTCACCGGACCGAGGATGCCCGACCGCAGCAGTGGAAGGACCTCGGGCGGTGCCCCGATCGGGTACACGCAGTCGGCCCCCGCGGCGACATACAGCGCGGCGCGCTCGATGGCCCGCCCGGGATCGCCGTCCCCGTGGACGAAGACATCGACGCGGGCGTTCACGAAGAGCTGGTCCGCCGCCGCGCCGCGCACCTCGGCCAGCCAGTCGGCGTGCCGGGCCGCGTCCTTGAGGACACCGTTCGTGGAGTCCTCGAGGTTGCAGCCGACGGCGCCCGCCTCCAGCAACCGCTCCACCAGTTCCTCGGGCGCGAGTCCGTAGCCGTCCTCGACATCCGCCGACACCGGCACGTCGACGGCCCGTGCGATCCGCGCGACCGCCGCGAACATCTCGTCGGCGGGCGTCTCCCCGTCCGCGTACCCGAGCGAGGCGGCGACCCCGGCGCTCGGCGTGGCGAGCGCCGCGAATCCCGCGTCCACGAACACCCGGGCACTCGCGGCGTCCCAGGGCCCGGGCAGCACCAGCGGATCCCCCGGCACCCGCCCGTGGTGCAGTGCCCGCAACGTCTCGGCCTTGTTCACCATCGCGTACTCCCCTCCGGGACGCGCCGGGCCGTCACTTGTACTGGCCCGCCCGGTAGTGGCCCGGCACCAGGCGGCAGGTCACACCGAACCGGTTCCAGGCGTTGATCACCGTGATCGCGGCGATCAGCTGGGCCAGCTCGGCCTCCCCGAAGTACCGGGCCGCGCGCTCGTACACCTCGTCCGGCACGAACTTGTCCGTGAGCACCGTGACGGCCTCGGTCAGCTCGATCGCCGCGAGCTCCTTCTCCGTGTAGAAGTGCCGCGACTCCTCCCACGCGCTGAGCTGCACGATCCGCTCCACGCTCTCGCCCGCCGCGAGCGCGTCCTTGGTGTGCATGTCGAGGCAGAACGCGCAGTGATTGAGCTGCGAGGCGCGGATCTTCACCAGCTCCAGGAGCGTGGGGTCCACCCCGCGCCGGGCCGCCGCGTCGAGCCTGACCATCGCCTTGTAGACCTCGGGGGCGAGCTCGGCCCAGTTCAGCCGGGGGGCGGCCTCGGGCGCGTACGGTGCGGTCTCGTCAGCGGTGGTCGCGGTGGTCGCGGTGGTCGCGGTGTTCGTCGTGGTGTTCTGCGTGGTCGTGTCCTGCGTCGTCATGTGATCGACCCTACGAGGGGAGTAGCCCAGGAGTATGGTCCATTCGCATGGCAAGAACATGGGCCACTCTGGGCGTCGACCTCCACGTCGAGCCGACCGGATCCGGCGTCCGCAAAGGGCTGACGGACGCACTGCGCGAGGCGGTCCGCAACGGCCGGCTGGCCCCCGGAACCCGCCTCCCGTCCTCCCGCTCGCTCGCCGTCGACCTGGGCATCGCCCGCAACACGGTCGCCGACGCCTACGCCGACCTCGTCGCCGAGGGCTGGCTCACCGCGCGCCAGGGCTCCGGCACGCGGGTGGCCGAGCGGAGCGTCGTACGACCGGCGCCGGAGGCCGCGCCGCGCCGCCGTGAGAAGGGCCGTCCCCCGTACGACCTGGTCCCCGGCACCCCCGACCTCGCGTCCTTCCCGCGCACCGCCTGGCTCAAGGCGGCCCGCCGCGCCCTGACCGTCGCACCGCACGACGCCCTCGGCTACGGCGATCCGCGCGGCCGCCCCGAACTGCGCACCGCCCTCGCGGGCTATCTCTCCCGCGCCCGGGGCGTCCGCGCCGACCCGGAGCGCATCGTGATCTGCTCCGGTTTCTCGGACGGCCTGACGCTGCTCGGCGCGGTCCTGCGCCGCCGGGGCCTGCGCTCGCTCGCCGTGGAGTCGTACGGCCTGGACGTGCACTGGAATCTCCTGCACCGCTCGGGCCTGCGCACGACCCCCCTGCCGTTCGACGAACTCGGCACCGACACACGCGACATGACGGGTGTACGAGCCGTACTGCTCACCCCCGCCCACCAGTTCCCGATGGGCGTGCCGCTGCACCCGGACCGCCGGGCCGCCGTCGTCTCCTGGGCCCGCCGCACCGGCGGGCTCGTCCTGGAGGACGACTACGACGGCGAGTTCCGCTACGACCGGCAGCCCGTCGGCGCGTTGCAGGGCCTCGACCCCGACCACGTGGTCCATCTGGGCACCGCGAGCAAATCCCTGGCGCCCGCTCTGCGCCTCGGCTGGCTGGTCCTGCCGCCGTCCCTCGCGGACGAGGTCATCTCCCTGAAGGGGGAGGGCGGTTGGTCCACCGGAGCACTGGACCAGCTGACCCTGGCCGAGTTCATCACCTCCGGCGCCTACGACCGCCACGTCCGCGCCGCACGCCTGCGCTACCGGCGGCGCCGGGACTCCCTCGTCGCCGCGCTCGCCACCCGTGCCCCCGCCGTGCACGCCACCGGCATCGCCGCCGGGCTGCACGCCGTGGTCCGGCTCCCGCCCGGTACCGAGCAGTCGGTCGTCCAGGCCGCCGCCTGGCAGGGCCTCGCCGTCCACGGCCTCTCCCGCCACCGCCACCCCGGCGCTCTCGCCCCGCCCCAGGACGCCCTGGTCGTCGGCTACGGCACGCCACCGGATCACGCCTGGTCGGGCGCACTGGACGCGCTGTGCCGAGCACTTCCCTGAAAGGGGTCTCCGGACCCGAGGGCTCCTGAGCCGCGCTCCGGGCGCCCCACGCCTGGGGTGCTCACCTCCGGGGCGTCGGCTTCCGGAAAGTCACCCGGGACGGCAGGGCTCTGGGGTGCCCGCTCCCGGGTGGTTGGCTACCGGTGAGCCATCTGCGGATGGCAGGTGACCGGGGGCCTCAGCTCCAGGTCGTCGGCTTCCAGAAAGCCACCAGCGGGTGGCAGGGCTCCGGGCCGCCCGCCTCCAGGCCGCGGGCCACCGGGGAGCCGTCTCCGGGTCGCGGGCCGCCGGGGAGCCGCCTCCGGGTCGTCGGCCGCCGGGGTGTCACCTCCGGGCAGCAGAGCACCGGGGAGTCACTTCCGGGAGCCGCCGGGTCGCCCGTCTCCAGGTCGCGGGCCATCGGGGAGCCGCTGCCGGGTCGTCGGCCGCCGGGGTGTCACCTCCGGGCAGCGGAGCACCGGGGTGTCACCTCCGGGTCGCCGGCCTCCGGGGAGTCGCCTCGGAGGAGCCCGCCTCCGGGCAAGCGGGCCACCGGGATGCAAGCGCGTGAGGCGTCTACGCCTTGCGTTCTTCCTCTTCCGCGGGCTTCGCCTCGCCGGGTGCCGAGGTCGTCGTACCCGGCGCCTCGCCGAACCGCGCCAGCGCCAGGGCCCCCGCCACCGCCACCGCGAAACCGAGAACGGCCAGCCAGGACAGTCCCTCGCGGGTACGGTCGCCCAGCCACACCACCCCCACCAGCGCGGGCCCGATGGTCTCCCCGATGACCAGGCCGGCGGTGGCCGTCGTCACCGAACCCCGTTCCAGGGCCGTGGTGAGCAGCAGGAACGCGGCCCCGCCACCGACCAGCAGCGCGTACGTCGCCGGATTGGCCAGCAGCGTCCCCGGATCGAGGTCCGCGATCAGCCGCACCGCCACCTCGACCACCCCGAACCCGAACCCCGCCCCGAGTCCCAGCGCGAGCGCCCGCCCCCGGTCGGGCAGCCGTCCGCCGACCAGCGCCAGCCCCAGCACTGCCAGGGACGTGCCCAGCATCGCGTACTTCAACGCCAGGGAACCCGTCCGGTCCCCCTCCGTCCCGGACGCCAGCCCCAGCATCGCGAGCCCCGCGCACACCACTGCGACCGCGCCCCACTCGACCCGGCTCAGCCGCACACGGAGCAGCCGTGAGGCGACCACCGCGGTGACGGCCAGGCTCGCGGCGAGGGCCGCGCCGACGGCGTAGATCGGAAGCGCCCGCAGCGCGATGATCTGCAGCAGGAACCCGACGCCGTCGAGGCCCAGCCCCGCCAGGTAGCGCCACTGCCGCAGCGCCCGCAGCAGCAGTGCCGCCGCGCCGCCGGCCCCGCCGCCCGTCCCGCCCTCACCCGCGGCTCGCGCGGCCATGGCCTGCAGAACCGTCGCCGTACCGAAACAGACCGAGGCACCAAGGGCGCACACCATTCCAAAGAGCACGAAGTGACTGTAGGGGACCGTGCCTATCCGGGGGTCACCGCGGGTGCCCGCTGCGCGGTCTCTACCCGGGCCACCCGAACCTCCTCCCCGCCTACCTCGACGGTCCCCGCGAGCTGGCCCGTACGAACGGGTACGTCTCCAAGCCGCTGCTCGGCCGCGAGGGCGCCGGGGTGACGATCCACGAACCCGGCGCCGCCCCCGTCGTACGCGAAGAGGCCTGTTGCTATCAGGAGCTGGCACCGCTCCCGTCCTTCGACGGCAACCGGGTCGTCCTCGGCGCCTGGGTCGTCGAGGACGCGTCGGCGGGCCTCGGCATCCGGGAGTCGTCCGGCCCCATCACGGACGAATACGCCCGCTTCCTGCCCCATGTGATCCTCTAGCCACCGGGGCGGGGCCGGGCGGTCCAGGGGGCCGGCGGTCCGGGGCCGGCGCGGGTCCCTACGCCCCGAGCACGGCCCGCAGTTGGGCCAGCCCCCAGTCCAGGTCGTCCTTGCTGATGACCAGGGGCGGGGCGATCCGGACGGTGACGCCGTGGGTGTCCTTGACCAGGACGCCCCGGTCCATCAGCTTCTCCGAGATCTCCCGGCCCGTGCCGTGTTCCGGGGCGATGTCGACGCCCGCCCACAGCCCGCGCCCACGCACCGCCGTGACATGGCCCGAGTCCTTCAACAGGCCCAGCTCATGGTGCAGATGCTCACCGAGCTCCGCCGCCCGCCGCTGGTACTCGCCCGACCGGAGCATCGCGATCACCTCCAGCGCCACCGCGCAGGCCAGCGGATTCCCGCCGAACGTCGATCCGTGCTCCCCGGGCCGGAACACCCCCAGCACCTCCGCGCTCGACACCACCGCCGACACCGGCACCACCCCGCCGCCGAGTGCCTTCCCGAGGACGTACACGTCCGGCACCACGCCCTCGTGCTCACACGCGAACGTACGGCCGGTCCGTCCCAGCCCCGATTGGATCTCGTCCGCGACGAAGAGCACGTCACGCTCCAGCGTCAGCTCCCGCACCGCCGGCAGATAGCCGGCCGGCGGCACCAGCACCCCC
Organism: Streptomyces sp. NPDC091209; assembly: GCF_044757755.1. Lineage (NCBI taxonomy): Bacteria > Bacillati > Actinomycetota > Actinomycetes > Kitasatosporales > Streptomycetaceae > Streptomyces > Streptomyces sp. NPDC091209. The sequence continues at coordinate 42,082 of NZ_JBIVVR010000006.1, forward strand.
GCCTCCCCCTGGATCGGTTCGAGCAGGACGGCCACCGTGTTCTCCGTGACCGCCGCCCGCATCGCCGTCAGGTCCCCGTACGGCACGATCTCGAATCCCGGTGTGTACGGGCCGAAGTCGGCCCGCGCCTCCGGGTCCGTCGAGAAGCTGATGACCGTCGTCGTGCGCCCGTGGAAGTTGTTGCCCGCGACCACGATCTTCGCCATCTCCGCGGGGACGCCCTTGACCCGGTACCCCCACTTCCGGGCCGTCTTCACCGCGGTCTCCACCGCCTCCACGCCGGTGTTCATCGGCAGCACCATCTCCATGCCGCACAGCGACGCGAGCTCCCTGCAGAAGTCCGCGAACCGGTCGTGGTGGAACGCCCGCGACGTCAGCGTCACCCGGTCGAGCTGTGCCTTGGCCGCCTCGATCAGCCGCCGGTTGCCGTGGCCGAAATTCAGCGCCGAGTATCCGGCCAGCATGTCGAGGAAGCGGCGCCCCTCGACATCCGTCATCCAGGCTCCGTCCGCCGTCGCCACGACGACCGGCAGCGGGTGGTAGTTGTGCGCGCTGTGCGCGTCGGCCGAGGCGATGAACGCCTCCGTGGTCTCCCTGGCTTCCATGGCGGTCACGGGAACTCCGTTCTCTGACGAGCGGCACGGGGGCGGTGGCGCGGTCTTCCCCGGCACGCCGCACGGCGCGTTCTCCCCGGGCACGGACTCGTGTCGCCCGCGCGGGGCTGGGCTTGTGGCCTATTTCCTATCGTCGCTCGCATGGTGGACCGGGGACCCCGGTGATCCGGCGCGCCCGGTAGGCTGACCAGCGGGGCCGTGACTGGCGCGCTGGGATGGGACCGACCATCGGGGAGCGGCACCCGCGCTGTGGCTTCCCCGGGTGATTCCCGGACCTCTGAACGGAGAAGCAGGCCGTCCCGAGGGGCCCGGAGTTATCCGGGCGAGAGTCGCGGCAACCGAGTGCCGTGCGCCTGGGCCGACCCGTGAACGCTGAACGCCACGTCCGGAGGCCGTCATGCCCGAGCCCCTTTCCACCGAGTCCACCGCCTTCCGCAGCGCCCTCGACGTGATCCGGGCCGTGGAGCCCCGCGTCGCCGACGCCATCGGCCAGGAAGTCGCCGACCAGCGCGACATGCTGAAACTGATCGCGTCCGAGAACTACGCCTCCCCGGCCACCCTTTTGGCCATGGGCAACTGGTTCAGCGACAAGTACGCCGAGGGCACCATCGGCCGCCGCTTCTACGCCGGCTGCCGCAACGTCGACACCGTCGAGGCCCTCGCCGCCGAGCACGCCCGCGAACTGTTCGGCGCCGAGCACGCCTACGCCCAGCCGCACTCGGGCATCGACGCGAACCTCGTCGCCTTCTGGGCCGTCCTCGCCGCCCGCGTGGAGGCGCCGGCACTCGCCAAGGCGGGCGTCCGCAACGTCAACGACCTCTCCGAGGCCGACTGGGCCGAACTGCGCCAGGCCTTCGGCAACCAGCGCATGCTCGGCATGTCCCTGGACGCGGGCGGCCACCTCACCCACGGCTTCCGCCCGAACATCTCAGGCAAGATGTTCGACCAGCGCTCCTACGGCACCGACCCCGCCACCGGCCTCATCGACTACGAGGCACTGCGCGTCTCCGCCCGCGAGTTCAAGCCGCTGATCCTCGTCGCCGGCTACTCCGCCTACCCGCGTCTGGTGAACTTCCGCATCATGCGGGAGATCGCCGACGAGGCCGGCGCCACCCTCATGGTCGACATGGCGCACTTCGCCGGCCTGGTCGCGGGCAAGGTCCTCACCGGTGACTTCGACCCGGTCCCGCACGCCCAGATCGTCACCACCACCACGCACAAGTCGCTGCGCGGCCCGCGCGGTGGCATGGTCCTGTGCGACGAGACCCTCGCCGAGCAGGTCGACCGCGGCTGCCCGATGGTCCTCGGCGGCCCCCTCCCGCACGTCATGGCCGCCAAGGCCGTCGCGCTCGCCGAGGCCCGCCGCCCCGAGTTCCGCGACTACGCCCAGGCCGTCGTGGACAACTCCCGTGCCCTGGCCGAGGGGCTGATGCGGCGCGGCGCCACCCTGGTCACCGGCGGCACCGACAACCACCTGAACCTCATCGACGTCGCCTCCTCCTACGGCCTGACCGGCCGCCAGGCGGAGTCCGCCCTGCTCGACTCGGGCATCGTCACCAACCGCAACGCCATCCCGGCCGACCCGAACGGCGCCTGGTACACGTCCGGCATCCGCATCGGCACCCCCGCGCTGACCACCCGTGGTCTCGGCGCGACCGAGATGGACGAGATCGCCGGTCTGATCGACCGCGTCCTCACCGCCGCCGAGCCCGGCACCACCGCCAAGGGCGCCCCGTCCAAGGCCCAGCACGTCCTGGACGCGAAGATCTCCGACGAGATCGCGCACCGCGCCACCGACCTGCTGGCCCCGTTCCCGCTCTACCCGGAGATCGACCTCGGCTGACGCACCGCACCGCACCCGGGCCGGATCCGTCCGGCCCGGACCGGCGGCGGGGTCGGGGTCGGGGTCGGACCGATCATGGTCCGTCCGACCCGAGGCGCTCAGGCCCGGTCAGTTCAGGTCGGGCCGGGTCACGCCGGGTCGGCCGGTCACTGGACCTCGATCAGTTCCTGGCGTGACCCCAGCAGCGGCCCGGCATTCTCACGCCGGGCCCGGACCGCCGCGTGGCAGATGAACCACGTGGCCCCGGCGCCGAGCGCCACGCCCGCCGCGAGCCCGGGCACCGCCCAGAACCCCGGGTCCAGTTCCACTGTGGGGGCGGCCACGGTCGACCCGGAGCCGAAGAGCCTTCCGTCCTTCGTCAGCTCGTCGAACACCGAGCGCGACGCCGGATGCCAGCGGATTTCGTGGTTCATCGAGTCCGGCGACAGATTCGACCGCACCCACGGCGTACCGTCCAAGGCGAGGTACACCTGGTCCTGGCGCTCCATGACGACATCACCGCCGGGTGTCCGGTGGGCGGTCCGCGTCCCGTCCTCGGTACCCGTGACCCCCCAGATCACCGTGGCCTGCGGTTCGGGGAGGTGGCCGTCCCTCCACCCGTCGGGCGCCTGCTGCGTTCCCGTGTACCGGGGCGACAGCAGCCGCCACAGCCGTCCGAAGTCCGGGTCCTCGATGTGCAGCGTGGTCGTCCGACCCGTGTCACCGGCGATGGTCAGGGCGACGTCCGGGCTGTCCCCCGGGGAGCGTTCCGCAGCGTGCTCCGCGCTCTCCAGGACCGCCGGTGAGACCACCGGCGCACTCGCCACCGGGCCGGCCAGGGCGGACGGTGCCGTCGACACCACCGCCACGGCGGCCGCCCCCAACGTTCCTACCACCGTGACCAGTTCACGAAGCCCGCGCATGGAACCCCCAACCAGCCGACGCAGAGTCGGCCCGCACACCGTTGTGCCAATTTCTGGGTGCACCGCCGGGGACCCGCCGGGGTTCCCCCTCCACGACGACGTCCGAGCAGTGCTCCGCCCTGCCGAATCCGGCTACCTGGCGTTCGGGCATTCTTAAGCCCCCATGACCTCGAAGGCACCCCCTCCAGCCGGAATGTCACCTCACCGTTGCACTTGTATGACAGTGGGTGTTCGAAAACCGCTCAGGTGAGCGAAATGGTGACCGTCTGTGCTGACGCGTCGGAGGCTCGGAGGGTGCGGTTTACCGGAACAACGGGGCCGGCCCACCTGGTCCCGTCTCTTTCCGGCCAGTTCCCGAGTGGGCCCCGGCACCTGAGAGAATGGTGAACATGGCCTCTGACAGTCCTCGCGTGCTCTCCGGAATCCAGCCCACGGCAGGCTCGTTCCACCTCGGCAACTACCTCGGCGCCGTCCGTCAGTGGGTGGCGCTCCAGGAGTCCCACGACGCGTTCTACATGGTCGTCGACCTGCACGCGATCACGATCCCGCAGGACCCCGCGGACCTGCGTGCCAACACCCGGCTCGCCGCGGCGCAGCTGCTCGCCGCCGGTCTCGACCCGGAGCGGTGCACGCTCTTCGTCCAGAGCCATGTCCCCGAGCACGCGCAGCTCGCCTGGATCATGAACTGCCTCACCGGTTTCGGCGAGGCGTCGCGCATGACGCAGTTCAAGGACAAGTCGGCCAAGCAGGGCGCCGACCGCGCGAGCGTCGGCCTCTTCACGTACCCGGTCCTCCAGGTGGCGGACATCCTGCTGTACCAGGCCAACGAGGTCCCGGTCGGTGAGGACCAGCGCCAGCACATCGAGCTCACGCGGGACCTCGCGGAGCGTTTCAACGGCCGCTTCGGCGAGACGTTCAGGATTCCCAAGCCGTACATCCTCAAGGAGACGGCGAAGATCTTCGATCTCCAGGACCCGTCGATCAAGATGAGCAAGTCGGCCTCGACGCCGAAGGGCCTCATCAATCTGCTCGACGATCCGAAGGCGACCGCCAAGAAGGTCAAGAGCGCGGTCACCGACACGGACACCGTCATCAGGTATGACACGGTGGCGAAGCCGGGTATCAGCAATCTGTTGACCATCTACTCGACGCTCACCGGGACCGGAATCGGTGAACTGGAGCAGCGGTACACGGGCAAGGGCTACGGCGCTCTGAAAACGGACCTCGCCGAGGTCATGGTCGACTTCGTGACGCCGTTCCGTGAGCGCACCCAGCAGTATCTGGACGACCCCGAGACCCTCGACTCGATCCTGGCCAAGGGCGCCGAGAAGGCGCGCGCCGTCGCCGCGGAGACACTCTCCCAGGCGTACGACAGGGTCGGATTCCTGCCCGCCAAGCACTGACGGCCCGGGCCGCCACCGAACGCGCGGCCGTGCCCCGGCCGTACGGCGGCGGCACGGCCCTCTACCACAGCACCTTCGGCAGTCAGTACGAGACGAGCGCGACACTCGCGCGGCGGCCGATTGCGGGTCATACCGCCGTACAGTCGGAAGCCGGGCAGGGCGGGCAACCGCCTCCGCCCGCGCAGCACCACCGAACAGCCCTGACCATCGACAACGACAGGAGACGACGTGGGGACCGTAACGATCGGTGTGTCGATCGCGGTCCCGGAGCCTCACGGCAGCCTGCTCCAGGAGCGGCGCGCGGGCTTCGGCGACCCCGCGGCTTCCGGCATTCCCACCCACGTCACCCTGCTGCCGCCCACCGAGGTCGAGGGCGCGGCGCTGCCCGCGATCGAGGCGCACCTCGTCGAGGTCGCGGCCGCCGGGCGCCCGTTCCCGATGCGGCTGTGCGGCACGGGCACCTTCCGCCCCCTGTCGCCGGTCGTCTACGTACGGGTCGCCGACGGCGCGGAGGCCTGCGCCTGGCTGCAGAAGCAGGTCCGGGACGCCTCGGGTCCCGTCGCCCGCGAGCTGCAGTTCCCGTACCACCCGCACGTCACCGTGGCGCACGGCATCGACGACGCGGCGATGGACCGGGCCTTCGAGGCGCTCTCCGGGTACGAGGCCGGGTGGCCCTGCACCGGATTCGCCCTCTACGAACAGGGCGCCGACGGCGTGTGGCGCAAGCTCCGCGAGTTCGCCTTCGGCGGCGCCGTGGTGCCCCCGCAGGCGTCCGCGCCCGAGCGGGACACCACACTGCCGGCGCTCTAGGAACACCGCCGGGCCTCCCGTGACGGCACGGCCTCAGATCGGCAGCCGCCGGAACACCGCTCGTGGTGTGTGCCGCAGCGCCGACATGACCATCCTGAGGGCCCCCGGCACCCACACCGTCTCGGACCGGCGCCGCAGCCCCAGCTCGATCGCCGCGGCCACCGCCTCCGGAGTCGTCGACAGCGGCACGTCATCCAGACCGGCTGTCATCCGCGTACGGACGAACCCGGGGCGTACGACCATGACGTGCGCGCCCGTGCCGTACAGGGCGTCGCCGAGGCCCTGCGCGAAGGCGTCCAGGCCCGCCTTGCTTGAGCCGTAGATGAAGTTCGAGCGGCGGGCGCGCTCGCCCGCGACCGAGGACAGGACCACCAGGGAACCGTGACCCTGCGTCTGCAGGGCCCGCGCGCAGACCAGGCCGGACGACACCGCGCCCGTGTAGTTGGTCTGCGCCACCCGCACCGCCGCGACCGGCTCCTTCTCGTCCAGCGCCTGGTCGCCGAGCACCCCGAAGGCCATCAGCGCCATGTCGATGTCGCCCTCGGCGAAGACCTTGCCGAGCACGGCCTCGTGGGACTCGGGGTCGAGGGCGTCGAAGGCGACGGTACGGGCGTCCGCGCCGAGCCGGCGCAGCTGCCCGGCGGCCTCCTCCAGAGCGGGCGTCGGCCGGCCGGCGAGCCACACCGTGCGGGTGCGCCGGGTGATCAGCCGGCGCGCGGTGGCCAGCGCGATCTCGGACGTGCCGCCGAGAATCAGCAGGGACTGGGGGATACCGAAGGCGTCCTTCATGACAGCTCCTAGGGACGAGGGAACGAAGACGGGCGGCCGGGAAGGGCGCTCTAGAGGGCGAGGCGGCGGGACAGGTCCGAGGTGAAGACCCCCCGTGGATCCAGCTCCTGCCGGAGGGACCGGAACACGCCGAGCCGCGGGTACATCGCGGCCAGCAGCTCGGGCCGCAGCCGCGCGTCCTTGGCGAGGTACACGCGTCCCCCGGCGCCCGCCACCTCCTCGTCCAGCTCGTCGAGGAAGGCGCCGAGCCCCGGCAGGCCCGCCGGGATGTCCAGGGCCAGGGTCCAGCCGGGCATGGGGAAGGACAGCCAGCCCGGATCACCCGCTCCGAAGCGCTTCAGGACGGCGAGGAAGGACGGGCAACGGCGCTCGGAGATCCGCCGCACGATCCGGCGCAGGGTCTCCTCCCGCCCGTGTCCGACGACGAACTGGTACTGGACGAAGCCACCGCGCCCGTAGACGCGGTTCCAGTGCGGCACCCCGTCGAGGGGATGGAAGAACGCGGGGATCCGCTGGAGTTCACCGGTCCGCGCGCGGGGCGCCTTGCGGTACCAGAGCTCGTTGAAGAGGCCCACCGTCGTCCGCCCGAGGAGCCCTTCCGGGACGAAGGCGGGGGCGGCCGGCAGGTGGGAGGGGCGGAACGCCGGCGGGTTTCTGCGCGCGCGTGCGGGCAGCGAGTCCAGCGGCGCGTGATCGCCGCGGGTCAGCACCGAGCGCCCCATGCGCGCCCCGCGCGCGAGGAGGTCGATCCAGGCGACCGAGTAGCGGTACCGGTGGTCGGTGGCGGTGAGGCGGGCCATCAGGTCGTCCAGGTCCACCGCGCGTTCGGTGTCGACGGACATCAGGGAGGTCTCCACCGGCTGGAGGCGGACGGTCGCCGTGAGGATCACACCGGTCAGCCCCATGCCGCCCGCCGTGGCGTCGAACAGAGGGGTGCCGCGTCCGACCGTCCGGATCTCGCCGTCCGCGGTCAGCAGTTCGAAGGACGGGACGTGACGGGCGAACGAGCCGGACCCGTGGTGGTTCTTGCCGTGGATGTCCGCGCCGATCGCGCCGCCCACGGTCACATGGCGGGTCCCCGGTGTCACCGGCACGAACCAGCCGAGGGGGAGCAGGACCTCCATGAGCCGGTGCAGGGACACCCCCGCGTCGCACCGCACCGTGCCGCCGTCCACGTCGATGGCGTGGATCCGGTCCAGGCCCGTCATGTCGAGCACCGCTCCACCCGCGTTCTGGGCGGCGTCCCCGTACGCCCGCCCGAGCCCCCGGGCGATGCCTCCGCGCACCCCGCAGTCCCGGACGGCCGCCGCTGCCTCCTCGTAGGTGCGAGGGCGGACCAGTCGGGCGGTGGTCGGGGCGGTGCGGCCCCAACCCGTGACGGTGACGGTGTCGGCAGGCATGACCGTGACCGTAGCGCCGCCAGGGGTGCACAACGGGGCAATCTACCCGGCCTTCACGGCTCCTCACCGAAATGGGTGATTAATGGGATGTCGTTCAAGATTGCCGTAATTCTGCGACCGCTCCCTAGAAGAGTGGCATCACATGGACGACCTTGACGACCGTGACGAGACGGATCGGCGGCTTGACGACCATGGCCACCGTGGTGACATGGATCGACGGCCGGACGGCCGCGGCCACCGGGGCGGCGGCACGGACCAGCGGCGTGACGGCGCCGGCCACCGCGGCGGCACGGACCGCGGACCGGGTGACCTCGACCGTCGGCTGCTGTCCGCCTTCCACGCGTACGGCAGGGACCCGCGCGTCGCGGCCGTCGCCCGTGCCCTGTCCGGGAGCGGGGAACACGGCGCCCTGTGGATCACCGCGGGCCTCGCGGGGGCGGTCGCCGACCGCGAGCGACGCGGCGCGTGGTTGCGCGCGACGGCGCTCACCGCCACCGCGCACCTCGCGAGCATCGGGGTGAAGCGGATCGTGCGCCGCCCGCGCCCCCCGCACGTGGAGCCCCGGATGCGCACGGCCGGACGGCACTCCCTCCCCAGCTCGCACGCCACCTCCGCGACCGCCGCGGCGGTCGCCTACGGCGCGCTCGGCGCGTACGCCGTCCCGCCGCTCGCCGCCGCGATGTGCCTCTCGCGGCTCGTCGTCGGCGTCCACTACCCCACCGATGTCGCCGCCGGCGCGGCCCTGGGCGCCGCGGCGGCCGGACTGGGCGCCCGCTGGATCGGGGCCGGCCATGGCTGAGCGCACGGCGGTTCTGGAACGCGCCCCGGCCGTCGCCCCGCCGCCGAGGAGCCTGACCGGGCTTCTCCGGGGCCTCGTCAGGACCACGCGTCCCCGCCAATGGGTGAAGAACGTGCTCGTCGTGGCCGCCCCGGCCGCCGCGGGCCGGCTCTTCTCGCAGCACGCGCTCGGCCAACTGGCCCTGGTATTCGTCCTGTTCACCGCCTGCGCCGCCGCCGTCTACCTGATCAACGACGCCCGGGACGCCGTCGCCGACCGCGCCCACCCGGTGAAGCGCCACCGCCCGGTCGCCGCGGGCCAGGTCCCCGTCCCGGCCGCGTACGCCGTCGGAGGCACCCTCGGAGTCCTCGCGCCCGCCGTCGCCGCATGGTTCTGCTCACCGGCCGTCTGCGCGCTGCTGATCGCGTATGTCGGCATACAACTGGCGTACTGCGTCAGCCTGAAGCACGTGCTCGTCGTGGACCTCGTCGTCGTCACCACCGGGTTCCTGATGCGGGCGATGATCGGCGGTCTGGCCCTCGGCATCCCGCTCTCGCGCTGGTTCCTGATCACCACGGGCTTCGGGGCGCTGTTCATGGTCTCGGCGAAGCGTTACTCCGAGGCCGTGCAGATGGCGGGCACGGCGGGCGCCACGCGCGCGTTGCTCACCGAGTACACGACCGGCTATCTGCGCTTCGTCTGGCAACTGGCCGCCGGGGTCTCCGTCCTCGGCTACTGCCTGTGGGCCCTGGAGGAGGGCGGAGTACCGAGCAACGGCATGCTGCCCTGGCGTCAGCTGTCCATGGTCGCCTTCATCCTGGCCGTCCTGCGCTACGCCGTCTTCGCCGACCGGGGCACGGCGGGCGAGCCGGAGGACGTGGTCCTGCGGGACCGTCCGCTCGCCCTCATCGGCCTGGTGTGGCTGGCGATGTACGGACTCGCCGTGGCGAACTGGTGAGCGTCACCGAGGACCGGCCCGGCTCCGGGCTCCCCGCCGCCCGTGGGGCGGGCCGGGCGGCGCCCGCACCGCGAGCCGCCGTCACGGGCTCGGGGGTGGCCCCCGGGGAGCCCCACCTCCGGAAGCGGTTCCTGCGCGAGCTCCTCGGGTTCGCCGCCGTCGGCGTCCTCGCCTACGCGGCCGACCTCGGCCTGTTCGTCTGGCTGCGCGCTCCCGCGGCTCTGGACCCGCTGTCCGCCAAGGCGCTGTCCTTCCTGGCCGGCTGTTCGGTGGCGTACGCGGGGAACGCGCTCGGTACCTACCGGCACGCGGCGGCCCGCGGCCCGCGCCCGTACATGATCTTCTTCGCGGTGAACATCGCGGGCGCGCTCGTACAACTGCTGTGCCTCGTCGTCAGCCACTACGGTCTCGGATACACGTCACCGCGTGCGGACACCCTCTCGGGCGCGGGAATCGGGATGGCACTCGCCACTGTCCTGCGTTTTTGGGGTACCCGGTCACTGGTTTTCCGAGGCGAGGGCAGAGTCGGATCATGGACTGGCTGACAAAGATTCCCGGCGTGGGCCCCCTGGTCGTGCGCCTGATGGCCACGCACGCGTGGCGGTCGTACGAGCGGCTCGACCGTGTGAAGTGGACACGGCTCGCCGCGGCGATGACCTTCATCAGCTTCGTGGCGCTGTTCCCGCTGCTGACCCTGGCCGCCGCGATCGGGGCCGCCACGCTCAGCGGTCAGCAGCAGAAGGACCTCCAGGACAAGCTCGCCGAGCAGGTGCCGGGCATCTCCGACCAGCTCGACATCCACGGCCTCGTCCAGAACGCCGGCACGGTCGGGGTCGTCGCGGGTGCCCTGCTGCTGGTCACCGGCATCGGCTGGGTCGGCTCGATGCGGGAGTGCCTGCGCGCGGTCTGGGAACTGCCCGACAGCGAGGGGAACCCCTTCCTGCGCAAGCTCAAGGACGCCGGGGTACTCGTCGGCCTGGGCGGCGCCGTGCTGCTCACCATCGCCGTCTCCACGCTCGCGTCCACGGCGATGGGCTGGTCGGCGCGGCACGTGGGCCTCGACGGGAACGGCTGGGGGAGCACGCTGCTCCAGGCGGCCGCCTTCGGCGTGGCCGTGCTCGCCGACTTCCTGGTCCTGCTGTACGTCCTCACGCTGCTGCCCGGCGTCGAGCCGCCGCGCCGTCGGCTGATCGTCGCGGCGCTGATCGGCGCCGTCGGGTTCGAGCTGCTCAAGCTGCTGCTCAGCGGCTATATGCGGGGTGTGGCGTCGAAGAGCATGTACGGCGCCTTCGGGGTGCCGATCGCGCTGCTCCTGTGGATCAACCTCACCTCGAAACTGCTCCTGTACTCCGCCGCCTGGACGGCCACGAGAAGCGGGGAGCCGGCCAGGGAGGCGGCGGGTCCGGACGAGCCCGAGAACCCGGAGGAACCGGCCGGTTCGCGGGAACCGTCCGGCCCGCAGGAACGGTCCGAACAGTCCGAACGGTCCGAACCGGCCGGCTCGGAGGACCGGAGGACCTCGGGGGCTCCGAAGGACGCGAAGGCTCCGGAGCCCCGGGTGGTCAGCGGCGGCGGCGCATCAGGTCCGGCAGCGGCCAGCGCCGGTTGACGAGGAAGACGCCCGCCGTGAGCAGGACGAGGAAGCCGCCCGTGAGGCCCAGCGCGACGCCGATGCCGCTCGTACCGCCCTTCGTCGCGGCGGTGGAGGCCGCCACCGGCTTCGTGGAGGCGTTCGCGGAGTTCGCGCCGGAGCCCGTGCCGGAGCTCGCACCGCCCGATGCCTTCGCACCCGGCTGGGCGGTGGTGTCGACACCCTTGGGCGGGACCAGTTCGCCCACCGGCTGGACCTTGTCCGCTGCCTGGAATCCCCAGTCGAGAAGCTGCGCGGCCTCCTTGTAGACCTCGTTGTGCTCCTTCTTCTCCGGGTTCATGACCGTGACGAGCAGCACCTTGCCGCCGCGTTCGGCGACACCCGTGAAGGTGGCGCCCGCGTTGGTGGTGTTGCCGTTCTTCACGCCCGCGATGCCCTGGTACGCGCTGATGTCGCTGTCGCCGGTCAGCAGCCGGTTGGTGTTCCGGATCTCGGAGGACGCGCGGCCGGTCGTGCCCTTCTTGTTCCTGGTCGTCGCGCCGGGGAAGGTCGCCCGCGCCGTCGAGCAGTACTCCCGGAAGTCCTTCTTCTGGAGACCCGATCGGGCGAACAGCGTCAGGTCGTACGCCGACGACACCTGGCCCCGCGCGTCATAGCCGTCCGGGCTCACCACGTGTGTGTCGAGGGCCTGGAGGTCCTCGGCGTGCGCCTGCATGTCCTTGACCGTCTCGCCGACGCCGCCGTTCATCGCGGACAGCACGTGCACGGCGTCGTTCCCGGAACGGAGGAAGACACCGAGCCACAGGTCGTGGACGGTGTAGGTCTCGTTCTCCTTTATGCCCACCATGCTGGAGTCCGCGCCGATGCCCGCCAGGTCGGAGGAGACCACCTTGTGCGCGGTGGTCCTCGGGAACTTGGGCAGCACCGTGTCGGCGAACAGCATCTTCAGGGTGCTCGCCGGGGGCAGCCGCCAGTGCGCGTTGTGAGCGGCCAGGATGTCGCCCGACTCCGCGTCGGCGACGATCCAGGAACGGGCGGTGATGTCCCCGGGCAGGACGGGGGCGCCGCCGCCGAGGTTCACCTGATTGCCGGGCCGGCCGAGCCGCTCTCCGCCGAGGGTCGACATGGTCGCGGGGGGAGTGGCGGACGGCGAGGCCGTGGGGCTCTCCGTCGGGGCGGTGTCGTCGGCGGCGTCGGCGAACGCGGGCGCGGTGAGCGAAAGGGTCAACAAGGTGGCGGAAGCGACCAGGGAGGATCGCCGAATGGTCTTTTTCGAGGCGGACACGATCGAGAAATTACAGTGGTCGTGACCGGAAGTCCCAGCACCGCTCGGGGAAGCCGCCTCGTCCTCTCCACCCCGGCGCCGGATCACGGTGGGCGACAGCGATACTGAACGTATGAAGCTCAGCCGCCCCGTGTCCTGGTTCCTGCTCGCCTTCGGGGTGTGGAGTTGGGTCATTTGGGTCACTTTCGCTAAGAATCTCTGGCAGGACGCCAGTGGGCTCGCGTTCGACGACGCGGGCGATCCGACCGCCTACTTCTGGGTGCATCTGACGCTCGCCGTCGTGTCGTTTGTCCTTGGGACGGTCGTCGGGGTCATCGGGTTGCGCGGCGTACGCGCTTTGCGCCAGACGTCATAACGGGGGATACGGCGGCATGGTCATCTTGTTCGTGTTGGCGGGCGTCGCGGCCCTGGCCGTGCTCGGCGGGCTGCACTGGTACGCCTGGCGCCGGCTGGTGCGGGACACCACGGCCGGCCCCGGAGCGGTCCGCCGGGTGGGCACGGCCGTGTTCGTCGCCGGACCGCTGCTGATGATCGGCGCCGTCGCGAGCGAGCGCGCTGGTGCACCCTTCTGGCTCCAGCGGACGCTGTCCTGGCCCGGGTTCCTGTGGATGGCGCTGGCCCTGTACCTGCTGCTGGCGCTGCTGGCCGGGGAGGTCGTACGACCGCTCCTGCGGTGGGCCGTGGAGCGCCGGGCGGCCGGACGACAGGAGATCGGCGGGGCCGCGATCCCCGCCGCGACGGCGGAGGCGGAGGCGGCGCCGCGCGAGAGCGTACGGTCCGGCTCCGCCGTGTCGCCTTCGGCGGAACGGCCGCCCCTCGCGGGTCGGCCGACCCCCGCGGAACGGCCGACCCCCGCGGAACGGCCGGAACTGACCGAAGGATCGACGCCCGCGGCGCCTGCCGGATCGGCGGCGCCTGCGGCGCCCGCCGGGCCGACGGAGTTGGCGGAATCAGCGGGGCTGGTGGAACCGGCTGGGGCGCCCGGGAGGGCAGGCATGGCCGGAGCTGCCGGGCCAGCCGGAGCGGCTGAGACGGCCGGGCCGGCCGGAGTACCCGGAGTGCCCGGGTCGACAAGGTTGGTCGGAACTGCCGGAGCTGACGGACCTGCGGAAGCTGCCGGTGCGGCTGAGGCGGGCGGAGCTGCCGGTGTGGTGCGGGCGGCCGGAGCGGCGGGGGGTGTTCGGGCGCCGTCGCGGCGTCTTTTCGTCTCGCGGATCGTGGGCGGGGCGGCCGCGGCCGCCGCGGTGGGGACCGTGGGCTACGGGACGTACGGCGTCCTGCGCGGGCCCGCGGTCAAGCGCGTCACCGTGCCGCTCGCCAAACTGCCCCGGTCCGCCCACGGTTTCCGGATCGCCGTCGTGAGCGACATCCACCTGGGGCCGGTGCTCGGGCGCGGTTTCGCCCAGAAGGTCGTCGACACCATCAACTCCACGCAGCCCGACCTGATCGCCGTCGTCGGCGACCTGGTCGATGGCAGCGTGAAGGACCTCGGACCCGCCGCCGCGCCGCTCGCCCGGCTGCGAGCCCGGCACGGGTCCTACTTCGTCACCGGGAACCACGAGTACTTCTCCGGAGCCGAGCAGTGGATCCGGGAGGTCCGCGAGCTCGGGATCCATCCCCTGGAGAACGCGCGGACCGAGCTGGCCGGATTCGACCTCGCCGGTGTGAACGACCTCCAGGGCGAGAGCGAGGGGCAGGGCCCCGACTTCGGCAAGGCCCTCGGGGACCGGGACAGGACGCGGGCCTGTGTGCTGCTCGCACATCAGCCGGTGCAGATCCATGAGGCGGTACGCCATGGGGTCGACCTCCAGTTGTCCGGACACACGCACGGCGGCCAGCTCTGGCCGGGAAACTTCGTGGCGGCCGCCGCCAACCCGACCCTCGCGGGCCTGGAGCGCTACGGAGACACGCAGTTGTACGTCTCCCGGGGCGCGGGAGCCTGGGGGCCGCCGACCCGGGTCGGCGCGCCCTCGGACATCACGGTCGTCGAACTGGCCTCGCGCGAAGCCTGAGGATCCGCTGTGAAACGGGCCGGAAATGATCATTTCTGTCGGTCCGGCGTACTCTTCCCGATCCCCTTCCCCGCTTGAAACTCCTGTGGTTAGGTGATCCGCGTCACTAGGGGAGTGGCGTGCGGTGGGCCTGGGGAGGGCACCGATGCGATCGGTTCGCTTATGGATTCTGGCGACGCTGCTCGTGCTGGCGGGCGTGGGTGTGGCCGGCTGGCAACTGATGCCGGCGAAGGAGAACCGCGACCGCACCATCACGGTCGGCACCACGGACGCCGTCACGTCGCTCGACCCGGCCGGTGCCTACGACGCCGGATCCTGGGCCCTGTTCAGCAATGTCTTCCAGTCGCTGCTCACCTTCGAGCCGGGCGGCGCCAAGCCCGTTCCGGATGCCGCCAAGAGCTGCGCGTTCACCGACACGGGGCTGCGCACCTATCGCTGCGCACTCCGTGACGACCTGACGTTCGCGAGCGGGCGCAGCGTGACCGCCGAGGACGTGAAGTTCTCCTTCGACCGCGTCCGGCGCATCGACGACGAGGTGGGGCCCGCGTCCCTCTTCTCCACCCTGGGCAGCGTGGACGCGAGCGGGCGGACCGTCACCTTCCATCTGTCCTCGCCCGACGCGACCTTCCCGTTCAAGGTCGCGACGGGCGCCGGATCGATCGTCGACAGCACCCGCTACCCCAGGCGCACCCTGCGCACCGACACGGGCGCCGACGGCACCGGGCCGTACGTCCTGACGTCGTACACGAAGAACACGCGGGCCGTCCTCGCTCCCAACCCCCGCTACAAGGGCGCCATCAGCGCCCTCGGCAGGCCCGTCGTGCTGCGCTACTACCCCAACTCGCAGGCGCTGGAGGTGGCCCGGAAGGCCAAGGGGCTGGATGTCGCGGCCCGGCAGCTCCCGCCCGCCGTGCTCGCCGCCCTCTCGCCGAGTGACCCCGCGCAGCGCGTCACCGAGGCCGAGAGCGCCGAGACCCGCAACCTCGTCCTCGACGTGCGCCCGGGGTCGCCGCTGCACGACCGGCGGGTACGGCAGGCCATCGCCTCGCTGATCGACCGCGAGGAACTGGTCGGCCGGACGTACAAGGGGACCACCGACGCGCTGTACGGGCTGATCCCGGCCGGGATCACGGGGCACGCGACGTCGTTCTTCGACGACTATCCACAACCGGACGCCAGGAAGGCGCGGGCCCTGCTGACCGCGGCCGGGGTGTCGCCGCCCGTGCGCTTCACCTACGGGTTCGCCGAGGGGCGGGGCGCCGCGGGCGAGGAGGCCGCCGAGCTCAAGCGGCAGCTCGAGGCGAGCGGACTGTTCAAGGTGACGACCGAGGGGTTCGAGTGGACCGAGTTCCAGAAGCGGTACGCGGAGGGCGGTCTGGACGCCTGGGCGGTCGGCTGGGTCGCCGACTATCCCGACGCGGACACCTTCGGCTCGCCGCTGGTCGGCACCGGGAACAGCATGAAGAACGGCTACAGCAGCAAGGACGTCGACCGTCTGATCCAGGAGACCCGGCAGGACGCCGACCGCAGTCGTACGGCGGACGCGTTCCGGCGGCTCCAGCAAGTCGTCGCCCAGGACGTCCCGTTGATTCCCTTGTGGCAGCGCAAGGACTACGTCGTCAGCAGTGAGGACGTCAGCGGCGGCCAGTATCTGTCCGACGGGACCGGCGTCTTCCGCCTCTGGCTGCTGAGCTGGCTGTGACAACTCCCGTGATCCGTAAGCCTTTTGCCGCCCGCTGCGGGTTGCCCATGCGACGTGACGGCCGCGGGCGGCGGTCACGGCCCTCGACGTGACCGCCGCCCGCGGATGAACAACCGGTCCCTCTACGGATGCGGAGTGGATCCGTACGCCGTCAGGAAGCGGTCGCGGAACGCGCTCATCTTCCAGACCGGCGTGTCCTTCCGGGGCTGCAGGCCGTCCGCCCAGCCCCAGTCGGCGATCTTGTCGAGCACCTTCGGATCCTTGGCGACGATGGAGACGGGCACGTCGCGGCTGGCGTGGTTGCCGCTGACCCGGGCGATCGGCTGGTGGTCGCCGAGGAAGATCAGCACGGTGTTCTTGTTGCCGTACCTCACCAGATAGTCGATGAGGCTCGTCACCGAGTACTGGATCGACTTGCCGTACTCCACCTTCGACTTCGGCGAGCTGGTGATGATGTCCGCGGGCTTCTTGCCGGCCTTCTGGATGGCGTCGTAGATCGTTCCGTCGCCGACCTGGTCCTGGGGGACCGTCTTGGGGATCGGCGCCCAGGGCTGGTGGCTGGAGGTCAGGATGATCGTCGACATCAGCGGCTTGTCGTGCTTCTTGCTGTGCACCAGGCGCTCGAACGCTGTCAGGGCGTACTGGTCGGGCATGGTCGACCAGCTGAACTTCGGCCCCTTGTAACCGAGATGGTGGGCGTCGTAGAGCTTGTCGATGCCGTAGAACTTCTGCTCGGGCCAGGCCTTCTGGATGCCCGGCATGACGCCGACGGTGTCGTAGTCGCCGGTCTTCTTGAAGGCCTCGGGCAGGGTCAGGTGGCTGCCCGAGGTCACTGTGCGGTAGCGCTGCTGGTTGTTGATCCACAGACCCGACAGGAACGTCGAGTGGCCGAGCCAGCTGCTGCCGCCGTACGTCGCCGAGGTGAGCCAGCCGCTCTTCGCCGCGAAACCGGCCTGGGTCAGCTTCTGGTTCTCCGAGGTCAGGGTCGCGTCGACGCCCGGTGCCATGACCGGGTCCTCGATGGCGCTGCGGCCGTAGCTCTCGATGAACGTGATGATCATGTCCTTGCCGCGCAGATCGGTGAGCAGCTGGCTGGGCGGCGTGTTCGCGAAGTTGTCCTTCTTGGATATCTTGGCGAACTCGGCCTCGTCCCGCAGCGTCCGCTGCACCGCCACCGCCCGGTCCTGGACGACCAGCGCGGTGTGCTCGGAGGCGATGGGCACCCCGCTGTACTGCGCGCCGAGCGCCGTGCAGGTGACCCAGGCGATGGCCATGACGAGCGTCGTGCGGGTCGCCGTCTCGGTGTTCCGGGCCACCAGGTTGCCCAGCCGGACGGCCGACATCGTCATGAGGGCCAGTACGGCGATCACGAGCACCACGACGAGTACCACGATGCCGAGCGCGCCGTCGTTGCCGAACGTGTCCTGGAGGTAGGCCTGCGCGTCGCCGAAGAGCGACCAGTCGAGGACGACGTTGAAGCCTCGCCCGAGGTATTCGTTGAAGCCGATGTCGAGGACGTTCAGGATGGTCAGGACGCCCAGGCCGAGCCCGGCGAACACCGTCACGGCGATCCGCGGCTTGCGGGGCAGGACGATCAGCAGCGCGGCGCCGAAGATCGCCTCCACCGGGAGACGCAGGAACTCGGCCGGCTTGAAGTAGTCCTCCTTGTTCGGCATGAGCAGCGCGAACAGGACGATTGCGGCGGCGAGGAGGGTCGTGCTCCAGGAGAGGATGCGGGCGGCGACGGGATACCGGTCCCGCCAGCCACGCCACCGGCCGCGCACGGGCGGTTCGTCTCCCGGCGGCTCGTCCCCGTCACCGGTCCCGCCCCCGACGGTCGTGTCCGGGGCATCCTCGGACGGGTCCGAGGCGTCGACGGTGCCCGCGCCGACCTCGGCCGACTCTTCGGCCACGGCCACGGTCGCGGCCCCGGTCCCCGTCGCGGTCGAGGCCGCTTCGGCGGAGCTGTCGGCGTCGGCGGGGGCATCGGTCGCGGCACCCGTCTCGACCGGGCTCCCGGCCTCGGTGTCCTTGCCGGTGCCGGTCCCGGCACCGGCGGGGGGCGGCGGTTCGGCGGAATTCGCTTCCGCCGAGGTCCCGTCCGGGTCCTCGGTCTCGGTGTCGGCGTCGGTCTCGGCCGTGGTCCCGGCCGCGACCGAGGGCGCGTCCGGCTCGGCCCCGGCGGCGAGCGTCTGTTCGGCGGAGTCGGCTTCCGCCGGAGGTTCGGCCGGGTCCCCGGGGTGGACGGAGGCGGCCCCCTCGGTCGGCGCGGCCGGGGCTGTCACGCCGGTCGGGCCGCCCTCGGGGGCCGCGTCGGCCGCTGCCTCCCCCTCGCCCGAGGCGGCGGCGTCCTCATCGGTGTCCGTGGCCGCATCCGTGGCCCTGTCCGAATCCTTCTCCGCGTCCGAGGCTGCGTCCGCGTCCGCGAGCGGCCCCGGCGCCGGCTCGTCGCGCGGAGGCGCCTCGTCCGTGTTCGGCAGCTGTCGAGAGCTCGTTTTGAACGACAACCCGGCGGTCCTTCCGTGCGGTGCGCGGTGGTGGCGTGGCGGACCGATCGAATGCGGCCGATTCGCCCTCATCTTGGTGTACGGGACCGCGGCGGCCGGTGTTCAACGGCCTCGGTCAGCTTCTTCCCAAGTCCGTTCCCACAGGTCACGGCGGTGCGAGCGGGGCTGTCCCGCCCGCACGGCAGTCCCGCGAGCGTCACCGGCCGCCGCCGTGGCCTTCCCACGGATGCCGGCACCCTCACCCCACCTGCGTCGGCACCTCGACCTCACCGGCGTCCGTGGTCCCGTCCACCGGTGT
>NZ_JBIVVR010000006.1:61072-165402 GCF_044757755.1 Streptomyces sp. NPDC091209
TGGAGGGTTACCCGCACGGGCGTCCGGGGTGTCACCCCCGCCGGGGTCGGTACCTTCACCTCACCGGCGTCCGTGGTCCCGTCCACCGGTGTGGAGGGTTACCCGCACGGGCGTCCGGGGTGTCACCCCCGCCGGGGTCGGTACCTTCACCTCACCGGCGTCCGTGGTCCCGTCCACCGGTGTGGACGGTTACCCGCACGGGCGTCCGGGGTGTCACCCCCGCCGGGGTCGGTACCTTCACCTCACGGGCATACGGGGTCCCGTCCCACCGAAGTGAGCGGTCTCCGCACCGGTGTCCGGGATGTCACCCCCGCCGACGTGGGCCGTCCTGCGCACCGGCGTCCGGGGTGCCACCGCACCGGCGGTGTTGTCACCGCACCGGCAGGGTCACCGTCACCGCCAGGCCCTCGCCGGGGGCCGTTCGTACCGCCACGTTGCCGCCGTGTGCCCTCACCACACCCTGCACGATCGCCAGGCCGAGCCCGCTGCCCGCGCCCCCGCCGGCCCGGAAGAAACGGTCGAAGATGCGCGCCGCGTCCTCCTCCGCGAGCCCGGGACCCTTGTCCGCGACACACAGCCGTATGACACCGTCAGCCCGCTCCAGAGCGAGCCGCACGGGCACGTCGTCGGGCGTGTGGGTGCGTACGTTGCCCACGAGATTGCCCAGCACCTGCCGCAGCCCCGACTCGTCGGCCTGCACGAGCAGCATGCCGTCGGCGCCCACGGTCACCGGGCGGCCGGGCTGCTGGGCGCGCAGGTCCTCCGCCGCGTCCCGCACGAGCCGGCTCAGGTCGACGTTCCTGAACCGCAGTTCGGGCCGTTGGTCGAGACGGGCCAGTGTGAGCAGTTCGTCGACCAGCCGGCCCATGCGGTCGGCCTCCGCGTTCATCCGGTCCCAGGCCCGTTTGCGCTCGACGGGATCGGTCAGCATCCCCTTCTCGTAGAGCTGGAGGTAGCCGCGTATCGCCGCCAGCGGTGTGCGCAGCTCGTGCGAGGCGTCCCCGACGAACCGGCGGAGCTGGGCGGCGCTGTGCTCACGCGTCCGGTAGGCCGACTCGACCTGGTGCAGCATGGAGTTGAGCGCGAGCCGAAGCTGCTCGACCTCCTGGGTCGGATGATGGCTGGAGGGCACGCGCCGGGTCAGATCGCCCTCGGCGATGGCCGACGAGGTCTCCACCATGGCCTCCAGCGGCAGCATCCGGCGCCGCACGCTGAACATCGTCAGGCACGCGAGCAGCGCCAACAGCAGGGTGCCCACGGCCAGATCGAGCTTGAGCGCCTTCGCGACGCCCTTGTGCAGTCCGTCGGTCGAGGTGGCGAACAGGACGTACGTCCCGTCGGCGAGCCGTGCCCCGGTCGCCCGGTAGGCGGCGCCGCGCACGGTGACGTCGCGCGGGTCGGCGGAGCGGGCGAGCGCGGCCGGGTCGTCCACGGCGGCGGCGAACGCCCTTTGCGTCCGGGTGGGTTCGACGCCGGCCACCTCGACGGCCGCGCCGTGCCGGTCGACGGCCGCGAAGATCGAGTCCGGCTTCGGTGACTCGTCCACCGCGGGCCCGATCCGGTCGCGGACGAACGCGAGGGCGCTCAGCGAGTCGATCTGGCTCATGGTGAGCTGCGAAACACCCAGCGACTCCCGGGTCTTGGCGAGCTGCGTGTCCACCTGGTCGAGCAGATAGTGCCGCATGCCCATCAGGCTCACGGCGGTCGCCACCACGATGCCCAGGGCGAGGAGTCCGACGTTCGCGATGGTCAGCTTGCCGCGCAGCGAATGCACGCCGTGTTTGTAGCGCGGGGGTCGGCAGCCGGGCCGGACGGGCGGGTTCACGCGAGTCCGTATCCGACGCCCCGGCGGGTCTGGATCACCGGTGGCCCCAGCGGTTCGAGCTTGCGCCGCAGATAGCTGATGTACGTCTCCACGACCGTCGACTCGGCCGAGTGCTCGTACTGCCATACATGGCGCAGGAGTTGCTCCTTGGGCACGATCCGTCCGCCGTTGCGGACGAGGAAGCGCAGCAGCGCGTACTCGGTGGGGGTGAGCTCGACCGTGGTGCCCGCGCGGTGGACGCGGTACGTCGTCTCGTCCAGCTCCAGATCGCCGTAGCGCAGGGGCGGGCGCTGCGGCAGGACGTCGTCGGGCCGCGTGCGGCGAAGGACGGCGGTGATCCGGGCGACGACCTCGTCGATGTTGAACGGCTTGGTGATGTAGTCGTCGCCGAAGCCGAGCGCGCCGACGATCTCGGCGGGCGCGTCCCGCGCGGTGAGGAAGACGACGGCCAGGTCCGGCTGCCGGACCCGCAGTTCACGGCCCAGGGCCCGGCCGTCGCCGTCCGGGAGCATCACGTCGAGCAGCGCCGCGTCGGGACGGGTGCGCTCGGCGAGGGCCAGCGCCTCGCGGACGGTGCCCGCGGCCATCACCTCGAAGCGGTGGTAGCGCAGCGCGATGGTGAGGACGTCCGCGATGCTCGGCTCGTCCTCGACGACGAGGACGGTGGCTCCCTCGTGAGCGGTCATGCCCCCAGTATCGGCGGGGCCACCGACAGCGGGAGCCGTTCGCGCCTTGGAGTTCCTTGAGAGTCATGGGCGGGTCATGTCCACACGTGCGCGTCGCCGCCAATCCTGTTGCCCAGGACCTGGGGGACCGACCGACCGACTAAGGAGCGTTGAACGTGGCGGCATTGGCACGGTGGTGCTATCGGCACCGGCTGGTGGTCCTGTTGCTGTGGGTGGGTGCGCTGTTCGGTCTCGGCTTCGCGGCGACCACCGCGGGCACGGACTACGCGAACGTGTTCTCCCTTCCGAACACGGACTCCAAGCGTGCGTACGACCAGATGGAGAAGGCCTTCCCGAACAGCGCGGGGGACACCGACACGGTGGTGTGGAAGGTCGACGCGGGCACGGTCAGGGACGCCTCCGTGCGCTCCCGGATCCAGCCCGTGCTGGACGAGATCGCCGGTATGAAGGGCGTGGGCCAGGTCGCGGGGCCGTACCAGGGGGAGCGGGGCGCCGCGCAGGTCAGCCGCGACGGCAGGATCGCGTACGCCCAGATCACCTTCGCCGAGCAGGCGAACGCCGTACCCAAGGAACTGGTGCAGAAGGTCGTCGACACCGCGCAGGGAGCCGAACGCGGCGGACTCCAGGTGGAGTTGGGCGGTCAGGCGATCCAGCGCGTACAGGAACCGCCCACCGGGCTCGCCGAGATGGTCGGCATCCTGGCCGCGGCCGTCGTGCTCTTCCTCGCCTTCGGCTCGTTCTTCGCCATGCTGCTGCCGATCGGTATCGCGATCTTCGGGGTCGGTACGGGGCTGTTCTCCACGCAGTTGCTCAGCCACAGCACGGCCATCCCGGACCTGGCCCCGCTGCTGGCCACCCTGATCGGCCTCGGCGTCGGCATCGACTACGCGCTGTTCATCGTCACCCGGCACCGGCGCGGCATCCTGCGCGGACTGGCGCCGGAGGAGTCGGCGGTCGTCGCCCTCAACACCTCGGGCCGGGCCGTCCTGTTCGCGGGCGGCACGGTGTGCATCGCGCTCGCGGGCATGCTCGTGACGAATCTCCGCTTCCTGGACGGCGTGGTCATCGGCACCTCCCTCACCGTCGTGTTCAGCGTGCTGGCGGCCACCACCCTGCTGCCGGCGCTCCTCGGAGTGCTCGGCACCCGGGTGCTCAGCCGCCGTCAGCGGCGCAAACTGGAGGCGCGGGGGCCCGAGCCGGAGCGGGCGAGCGGGACAGCGGCCCGTTGGTCGATGACCGTGCAGCGCCGCCCCCGGATCATCGCCACCCTCGCGATCGTCGTGATGGCCGTCCTCGCGATCCCGGTCCTGTCGCTGCACCTCGGCGCCACCGACCAGGGCAACAACGACGCCACGACGACGACCAGGAAGGCCTACGACCTGCTCGCCGAGGGCTTCGGGCCCGGCTTCAACGGCCCCTTGCAGGTGGTCGCGACCAGCGGTGACACCGGAGCCCTGGTGAAGGACATCGGCGGCACGCCCGGAGTCGCCGCGGTCGCCGCTCTGCCGCCCGCGCACGGGGTGACGGTGATCCAGGTGATTCCGGCGAGTTCACCGCAGTCGACGAAGACCGACCAGCTCATCGACACCCTGCGGGACCGGGTGATCCCGGACGCCGGGGTGACGGCCCACGTCGGTGGCGTCACCGCCGTGTCGAAGGACTTCGCCACCATCACCGGCGACCGGCTGCCCCTGTTCGTCGCCACGATCATCGGCCTCGGCTTCCTGCTCCTGCTGATCGCCTTCCGGTCCCTGGTGGTCCCGCTGACGGCCGCGCTGATGAACCTGATCGCCGCCGCCGCGTCCTTCGGTGTCCTCGTCGCGATCTTCCAGTGGGGCTGGGGCCTGGGACTGCTGGGCCTCGGCAAGGAGGGCCCGATCAACGCCTTCCTGCCCGTCATCATGCTCTCGCTCCTCTTCGGCCTCTCCATGGACTACCAGGTGTTCCTGGTGAGCCGTATGCACGAGGAATGGGTGCACACGAAGGACAACGCGCGCGCGGTGCGGGTGGGTCTGGCCGAGACCGGCCGGGTCATCAACTCCGCGGCCCTGATCATGGTCTGCGTCTTCCTCGCCTTCGTCCTGAGCGGTGACTCGGGAGCGGCGATGGCGGGCGTCGGCCTGGCGGCCGCGGTCGCGCTGGACGCCTTCATCCTCCGTACGGCCCTGGTCCCCGCCGCGATGCACCTGCTCGGCAACTCCAACTGGTGGCTGCCCGCGGGCCTGGACAAGCGGCTGCCGCACCTGGCGGTCGAACCGGCCGAGACGCCGTCCGAGGACGCGGCTCCGGCCGGGGGCGGCGCGTCGGTGGTCCACGGGTTCGTCCGTGACGCGGAGGGCGCGCCCGTCGACGGAGCGGTCCTCGCCCTGCTCTCCACGGGCGGCCGTCAACTGGACCGGGTGACCTCGCTGGCCGACGGTTCGTACATCGTCTCGGTGCCCGCCCCGGGGACGTATCTGCTGTCGGCGACGGCCCGTTCATACGGGGCGCGGGCAGGGCACGTGGTCGTCACGGACGAACCGCTGGTGCACGACGTGGAGCTGGCGGAGGGAGAGGTGGACGCGGACGCGGTCAACTGAGGCCGCCGGACGCCTGACCGTCCCGAGGCAAGGGCTGATGTAAGGGGTGTCCGCCAAGGCGGGCGCCCCTTACTCCGTCTTCTTGGCCGGGTCGGGCAGGGCCTTCGTCATTCCCGGCAGGAAGTCCGTGAACAACTCGTGCACCTCGTGGACGAGGGGCCGCAGAAGCCGGAAACGGGACAGCTGGACGCCGCGGGTGGTGAGGCGTGCGCCGCGCTCGGCGAGCCGGTAGCTGCGCTCGCGACCCTCCGTACGGTCGAAGACCCAGTACAGGACGAGCCCCATCTGGGAGAGCCACATCAGCTCGGGCAGCACCTCGCGCAGTTCCTCGGGCACCTTGGTCTTCGCCCCGGCCAGCACCTCCTTGTGGACGCTGATGGCCTCCACGCGCGCGTGCTCCGACTCGGGGGAGAAGGGACTGAGCGGACTGTCCGGGTCGGCGGCGTTCTTGAAGAACTGCACGGCGAACTCGTGGTACGGCGTGGCGATGTCCAGCCACACCCTCAGCACGCCGCCCAGCCGGGCCTCCAGATCCGTCTCACGGTCCAGCACCTCCCGGACCGCCTCCCGGTGTTCGGCGGCGATCCGGTCGTAGAAGCCCTGGATCAGGTGCTCCTTGCCGGCGAAGTAGTAGTACGCGTTCCCGACGGAGACCCCGGCCTCCTGGGCGATGGCCCGCATCGTCGTCTTGTCGTACCCCCGCTCCTGGAAGAGCCGCATCGCGGTCTCCAGGATCAGGGCCCGGGTCTGCTCGCTCTTGGCCGGGCTCTTCGCCGTCTCCTTGCCCGGGGACGTGGGGGGCTCGGAGGCCGCGGCGGACTCGTCGGGCGCGGAGGACCCGATGGGGCCGGGGCTGTCTGTCGGTGCTGGCACGGGACGAGCCTAACGAGTGGGAACGGTCGGACATGCGCCGCCGTCGCAGGCGGGAGGTACGTACGTCCATCCCGCGGCCGGGTCGTAGCTCCACCCGTCGCCCCACTGGTACGCGCCACCGCCCCACCGCCGGGACGTCCGTGACGCCTGCGCTCCGCGCCACTTGGCGGCGGCGAGGGTCGCGCCCCTGGCCAGCCTCGCACCCGTGGGAGTGCTCAGCCGATGGGCCAGCGCCCGGTGGTCGCGCAGCGCCCACAGGGTGACGACCCAGGCGGCGGCGCCCTGGTACACCTGCCCGCCGTCGCCCACCACGGTGATCTCGTCCAGGGTGGCGCGGTGATCGAGCCCGGGGAAGCGCCGGGCGGCCTCCTCGGAGCCCGCCGGCACGAACCGGAGCGGTACGAGGTGGGCCTGCCCGGCGAGCCACTGCTTCAGGAAGGCGCACAGCGAGCAGCGCGCGTCGTAGAGGACCGTGAGCCCGAGGACCGGGACGCGCGCGGCGCCCCGGTCCCGGGTGGCTGAGGTGCCGGCCACCGGTCTCAGGCCCCGAGGGTGGGGGCGACCCAGTCCGTCGGCTGCACCGGCGGCATCTGCTCCCGCTCCATGACACCCCGCCGCCGGATCTTGTTCAGCACGTAGACGTTCCCCAGGTGCATGACGCCGAGCACCAGCAGGACGACGCCCAGCTTGGTCGACAGGGCTTCGAAGACCTCGCGGGCGTTGGAGATCTCGTCGCTCTGGTGCAGATAGAGCGCGACGAAGCCCAGGTTGACGAGGTAGAAGCCCACCACCAGCAGATGGTTGACGGCGTCGGCGAGCTTCTCGTTGCCGTGCAGGACGTCCGCCAGGAAGATCCGTCCGTTGTGGCTCAGCGTGCGTGCCACCCAGACCGTCAGCGCGATGCTGACCAGCAGATAGATGACGTACGCGACGACCGTGAGGTCCATGGTCCCACCCCTTCTTGAACGCGTTCAAAAACGCTGTCTGGGATGAATGTAGACCTGCTTTTGAACATGTTCAAGTCGGATCTCGCGAACGGATCGGCCGCGCTCGGGCCGCAGTGCGTCAGTGCCGTGTCCAGGGGCGGGGCATCGAGGTGAGTCAGGGCTATCCCTGGGCCCCGCGGGCCAGTTCGGGGCGCTTGGTGTAGTCCGTCAGGCCGATGACGTTGCCCCAGGGGTCCGCGATCTCGACGGTCCAGCCGGTGGCGCCGGGGAAGGGCTCGTCGAGGGGTGCGATGCCGGCGGCGGCCAGCGAGCGGGCCGCGGTGCGGGCGTCCGGCACCTCCAGCCACAGCCGCGGCGACGCCCACGGTGGCGGCCGGTGGCTCAGCTCCTCGTCCAGCCGCAGCAGTACACCCGGCGTCTCCTTGCCCACCTTCAGCAGCGCGATCCCGGCCTCGTCGAGCCGGAAGGCCGGCGGGAATCCGGCGCGCTCGTAGAAGCTCACGGCCTCACCGAGATTCCCCACGGGCAGCAGTACGTTGTCGAGTCCGAGCAGCTCGTATGACACGTCGTCTGACATGCCATCAGATTAGGAGTGGAGCGAAGGGCGACGAGGAAGGGCTGACCGCGGGCCGAACATGTGATCACCCGTTGAGGCGAAGCGGCTTCCATTCCCCCTGGGTACGCTGAATCGACAGGCGAGACTCCGGCTCATGGGAGCACTGATGAACGCCGCATCCGAGAACGGGCTCGACGACGAGCCGGCGTACCGCTGGCCGATCCCGCCGCCCGAAGGCTGGACCGCGGACGACCTCGACCGGATTCAGGGCCTCCCCCCGCACACGGAGTTGATCGAAGGGAGTCTCGTCTTCAGGAGCCCGCAGACCGCTTTTCACGGACGCTGTACGCGTCTGCTGGAGAACACTCTCCTGGAGCAGGCCCCGGACCATCTCGACGTCATGCGCGAGATGACGATCGGACTCGACACCAAGAACCGGCCCGCGCCGGACGTCATGGTGTTTCCGGTGGACGCGAACACAGGGCCGGGACAGACCTGGTCAGGCCCGAGGGCATCCTCCTGGCCGTCGAGGTGGTCTCGCCCGACTCACGCGAACGCGACCGCGAGGTCAAACACCGTAAGTACGCCGAGGCCGGGGTCCCGCACTTCTGGCAGGTCGAACAGGACGAGGACAAGGGCCTGCCCGTCGTCTACGTCTACGAACTCGACCCGGCCACCAAGTCGTACGGCCTCACCGGGATCTTCCACGAGCGCCTCAAGGCCACCGTCCCCTTCGAGATCGAGATCGATCTGACGGCCATCGGCAGACGGAGGGGCGGTTCGGGGTCGACGGCGGAGACAGCGCACGAGGGCTGATCGGGGCTCGGTGACCGATTGTCAGTGGTGGCTCGTACTCTCGTCGGCATGGGAATGGTGACGTTCGTCGACGAGACGACCAGTGGGGGCCGGGGCGCCGGCTGGGGGATCGAGATCGCCGAGGAGCGGCTCGCGGTGCGCGAGTTGATCCGGCGGCGGGTCTTCCAGGAGGTCGCCGAGTACAACGCGCGCATGCCGGAGGTCTTCCAGGGGCTCGTGCAGCCCGAGGACACCGAGCGAGTGCTGAACGGCTACGCGCTGCGCACGCCCCGCCGGATAGACCCGGAGGCGCAGAGCGAGCTGGCGCTCAAGGCCTTCGCGGGGAACGGCTTCCTGGTACTCGTGGGCGAGCGCCAGGTGACCGACCTCGACGAGGAGATCGAGTTGGTCCTGGGCACCGAGGTCACCTTCCTCAAGCTCGTCGCGCTGGTAGGGGGATGACAATGGCCGACACCAAGACGCATCTGGGGTGGATCCGCTCGCAGGCGGCCGCCGGCAACATCGGCGGGCTCGCCACCGACCTCCTCAGGGCCGCACTGGTCAACACGGGCCAATGGGGCAGTGGCTGGGACGAGATCCTCGACCTGCTGGGCGCGCTCCCCGCCGACCAGCGGGAAAGGCTGACCGGCGCCCTGGCGGAGGGCTATCACACGGTCGGCGGCAGATCGGAACCCCGCAACCACGTGCTGACCATGCTCGCCGCCATCTCCCACGGCCTCCCGGAGTACCCGCTCGCCGACGAGCGGGCGAGGCAACTCGAGGAGCTCGGCAGGCAGAACACCGTCTGGTACGCGACGCGGATGGACGTCCTGGCGGAGGCCGAACTGGCGGCCGGCAGCACACTGGACCCGGCCGTGGTCGCGGTCTTCCGCCGCACGGGCATGGACACCTACGGCCCCGAGTTCGCGGTGGACTTGATGAAGAAGCTCACGGAGCCCGTTCTCAACGTCGGTGAGGAATGGGCCGAGCAGGCCATGAGGGACAGCTCCACCCCCGACTGGCAGGCCCTGCTGACCCATCTGACGACCGCCACCGCCTCCAAGCCCTCCGCCAAGTGGGACCAGAAGGCCCGCGCCCTCGTCGAAGCCCTCGGACCCGACCGGGTCCGCGTCACCGCGCTGTCCTGGCTCGCCCTCGTCGGCCGCCCCCGGACGTTCCGGCTGGAGGTCCGGTTCTCCAGCCCGGACGTGAACGACGCCTACGACCCCTGCAACGCCAACGCCCTGCGCGGCCTCGCCTGGCTGGTCTCCCTCCTGCCGCCCCACGCGGACATCGCACGGGCCCTCGGCGCGCTCGTCGAGACCTCCCTGAAGAAGGTGTCCGGACTCGGCCCACGCAACCCGAAGGTCGCCAACGCCGGTGTGATCGCACTCTCCCGCGTCGACGGCGAGGCAGCCCTCGCCGAACTGGCCCGGCTGGCCACCCGGGTGACGTACAAGGCCACGGGCAAGCTCATCGACGGCTTCATCGAGGCGAAGGCCGCGGCCCTCGGTCTGAGCCGGGAGGAGATCGAGGAACTGGCCGTCCCGGCGTACGGGCTCACCGACGTCGGGCAGGCACGTCACGAGCTCGGTGAGACCACCGCGCTCCTCGAAGTCCAGGGCACCCGCGCCGTGCTGAGCTGGCACAACGCGACCGGCAAGGCCGTCAAGAGCGTGCCCGCCGCGGTGCGGCGCGACCACGCCGAACAGCTCAAGAAGCTCAAGGCGGCGGTCAAGGACATCGACAAGATGCTGTCGGCACAGGCCGAGCGCCTGGACCGGCAGTTCCTCGCCCGGCGCACCTGGACGTACGACACCTGGCGCGAGCGCTACCTCGACCACCCGCTCGTCGGCACCCTCGCCCGCCGGCTCCTGTGGACGGTCGACGGCACACCGGTCGGGTTCGCGAACGGCGAGCTGCGCACCCTCACCGACGACCCGGTGAAGAAAGGCACGGAGGTCACCCTCTGGCATCCGGTCGGCCGTGAGCCCGCCGAGGACGTCGCCTGGCGGGACTGGCTGGAGCGGCACGAGATCACCCAGCCCTTCAAACAGGCCCACCGCGAGGTGTACCTCCTCACCGAAGCCGAGCGGGCGACGGCCACGTACTCGAACCGCTTCGCCGCCCACGTCGTGCGCCAGCACCAGTTCAACTCCCTGGCCGCCGTGAGGGGCTGGCGCAACAAGCTCCGCCTCTGCGTCGATGACGCGGCGCCCCCGGCCACCCGGGAACTGCCCCAGTGGGGGCTGCGCGCCGAGTACTGGATCACCGGCGACGGCGAGTACGGCGAGGACACCACCGAGGCCGGCAGCTATCTGCGGCTGCGCACCGACCAGGTGCGCTTCTACCCGCTCGACGCCCCCGAGAACTGGGCCCACTGCTACGGCGGCGCGTACCGCATGTCGCTGCGCGACGGCGAGAACCCGGTGGAGCCCCTGCCCCTCTCCGAGATCCCGCCGCTGGTCCTGTCCGAAGTCCTGCGGGACGTCGACCTGTTCGTCGGTGTCTCCAGCGTCGGCAACGACCCGACCTGGCAGGACGGCGGTCCGGGCGGCCGCTTCCAGGAGTACTGGACGTCGTACGGCTTCGGCGATCTGACGGAGACCGCGCAGACCCGCCGCGCCCTGCTGGAGCGTCTGATCCCCCGGCTGGCGATAGCCGACCGCTGCACGCTGGAGGGCCGCTTCCTGCAGGTGAAGGGCGAGCGCCACACGTACCGGATCCATCTGGGCTCGGGAAACATCCTGATGAGCCCGAACGACCAGTACCTGTGCATCGTCCCGAAGTCCGCCGCGGGCGGGCCCCAGACCGGCTATCTGCCGTTCGAGGGGGACCGGATGCTGGCGGTGATCCTCAGCAAGGCGATGCTGCTGGCGGACGACCTCCGGATCACGGATCCGACGATCCTCGGGCAGCTGTGACCGGGGCCGCCGCCGACGTCGGACGCCGTACGTCCGCAGGTCGGGGGCCGTTCGGTTGCGCCGAGGGTCCGACCGGCGGCCGTTGAGAGCCGGTCGGGAACGTTGACGGCCGTTCCCGACCCAATCGACTTCTCTCGCGCGGGCCTCCTCCTGCAAGATGGCCTGACTCGTTCGTTCCTCGAACTTGAGTCCCATGCCGTCAGGCACCCGCACTTCAGGAGTCAGCACCTTGACCGACCAGCCGCAACAGCCGCAGCAGCCGCCGAACCAGCCGCCCGGCTATGGCTATCCGAACGTCGGTGCCACTCCGCCCGGCGGACCGGGCCCGTACGGACCGGGCCCGTACGGGCCCGGTCCCTACGGAGCCGGCCAGCCCGGCGCCTACCCGCCCCCGCCCCAGGGGCCGTACGGCCACCCGGGGCCCGGTGGCTACGCGATGGGCCCGGTCCCGCCCGGCACGTACACCGGAGACCCGAACGCTCCCTACGGCTACGACCCGTACGGCCGCCCGTACTCCGAGAAGTCGAAGATCGTCGCCGGTATCCTCCAGCTCGCTCTGGGCGGCCTCGGTGCCGGGCGCTTCTACATGGGCAATGTCGGCATCGGCCTGGCCCAGCTGTTCACCTGCGGTGGCATGGGCATATGGGCCCTGATCGACGGGATCATGCTGCTCGCGGGCAACAACGCCACCGACTCCGATGGCCGGGTCCTGCGTGGCTGATTCCGTCGCGGCGCGCGGGCTCGCGCCGCGGCACCCGGCGGCGGCACCCCTCGCGGTGCTGGCCGCCGGGGCGGCCGGGGCCGGCTATCTGTACGTCACCGATCCGCACCAGCCGGGCCATGTCCTGCCCGGCTGCCCGTTCCGCCTCCTCACCGGGCTGCTCTGCCCGGCCTGCGGCGGAACCCGCATGGTGTACGACCTCATGCACGGTCACTTCGCCGAGGCCTGGCTCGACAACAGGGCGCTGCTGCTCGCCTCGCCGTTCGCCCTCGTACTGCTCGCGCGCTGGATCACGGAGGGGCTGCGCGGACGCCGCTGGCGGCCCGAACTCGCGCCCCGGACACAGTTGCTGGTCCTCGCGTTGGCGATGGCCTGGACGGTGGCCCGCAACGTCGTCTAGGGGCGTACAAGCAAGGCCGCGTGCTGCGCGGCTGACGGCACGGGACATGCCGAAGGGCCCCGCTCCCAGGAGGAGCGGGGCCCTTCGGACGCAGGACCTGTCGGTCGATGCGGAGCGGCCGTCAGAAGCGGCGCGTGATCAGCGCGCGCTTGACTTCCTGGATCGCCTTGGTGACCTCGATGCCTCGGGGGCAGGCGTCGGTGCAGTTGAACGTCGTGCGGCAGCGCCACACACCGTCCTTGTCGTTGAGGATCTCCAGCCGCTGCTCGCCCGCCTCGTCACGCGAGTCGAAGATGAAGCGGTGGGCGTTCACGATGGCGGCCGGACCGAAGTACTGGCCGTCGTTCCAGAACACCGGGCACGACGACGTGCACGCCGCGCACAGGATGCACTTGGTGGTGTCGTCGAACCGCTCGCGGTCCTCGGCGGACTGCAGACGCTCGCGCGTCGGCTCGTTGGTTTCCTTCGTGATGAGGAAGGGCATCACGTCGCGGTACGCCTGGAAGAACGGGTCCATGTCGACCACGAGGTCCTTCAGCACCGTCAGGCCCTTGATGGCCTCGACCGTGATCGGCTTCTCGGGGTTGAGGTCCTTGATCAGCGTCTTGCAGGCCAGACGGTTCTTGCCGTTGATCCGCATGGCGTCCGAGCCGCAGATGCCGTGCGCGCAGGACCGGCGGAACGTGAGCGTGCCGTCCTGGTCCCACTTGATCTTGTGCAGCGCGTCGAGGACACGCTCCTTGGGGTCGATCTCCAGCTGGAAGTCTTCCCAGACCGACTCGGCCGAGACCTCCGGGTTGAACCGGCGGACGCGGAACGTGGCGGTGATGTACGGGGAGTCGGCGAAACCGGGCTCGGGCGTGCCGGCCGCGTCCGCCTTGTCCAGGGTGGGAGTAGCCATCAGTACTTACGCTCCATCGGCTGGTAGCGGGTCTGGACGACCGGCTTGTAGTCGAGACGGATGGACTCGGTGCCGTCGTCGCCGACCTCGCGGTACGCCATGGTGTGGCGCATGAAGTTGACGTCGTCGCGGTTCGGGTAGTCCTCGCGGTAGTGACCGCCGCGGGACTCCTTGCGGGCGAGCGCGGAGACGGCCATGACCTCGGCCAGGTCGAGCAGGTTGCCCAGCTCGATGGCCTCCAGGAGGTCCGTGTTGAACCGCCGGCCCTTGTCCTGGATCGAGACGTTCAGGTAGCGCTCGCGCAGCTCCGCGATCTTCTCGACCGCCGTCTTGATCGTCTGCTCGGTGCGGAACACCATCACGTTGGCGTCCATGCACTCCTGCAGTTCCAGGCGGATCGCGGCGACCCGCTCGGTGCCCGTGGACTCGCGCAGGCGCTCGACCTGGGCCACGACCTTGGAGGCCGGGTTCTCGGGCAGCTCGACGTAGCCCGTCTTCTCCGAGTACTCCGCGGCGGCGATACCGGCCCGGCGACCGAAGACGTTGATGTCCAGCAGCGAGTTCGTGCCGAGACGGTTGGCGCCGTGCACCGAAACGCAGGCGACCTCACCGGCGGCGTACAGGCCCGGAACGACCGTGGTGTTGTCCGAGAGCACCTCACCCTGGACGTTCGTCGGGATGCCGCCCATGGCGTAGTGCGCGGTGGGCTGGATCGGGATCGGGTCCGTGTAGGGCTCGATGCCGAGGTAGGTGCGCGCGAACTCCGTGATGTCGGGCAGCTTGGCGTCGAGCTGCTCCGGCGGGAGGTGCGTGAGGTCGAGGTAGACGTGGTCGCCCTCGGGACCGCAGCCGCGGCCCTCACGGATCTCCGTGTAGATGGAGCGGGACACGACGTCACGGGACGCGAGGTCCTTCATGACCGGCGCGTACTTCTCCATGAAGCGCTCGCCGTCCTTGTTGCGGAGGATGCCGCCCTCACCGCGGGCGCCCTCCGTCAGCAGGATGCCCATGCGCCAGATGCCGGTCGGGTGGAACTGGAAGAACTCCATGTCCTCCAGCGGCAGCCCGCGACGGTAGACCGCCGCCTGGCCGTCACCCGTCAGGGTGTGCGCGTTGGAGGTCACCTTGAAGAACTTGCCGGTGCCGCCGGAGGCGTAGATCACGGACTTCGCCTGGAAGACGTGGATCTCGCCGGTCGCGAGCTCGTAGGCGACGACGCCCGCCGAGTGCTTGACGCCGTCGATCTCGGTGATGAGCTGGTCGAGGACGTAGAACTCGTTGAAGAACTCCACGCCCTCCTTGACGCAGTTCTGGTACAGCGTCTGGAGGATCATGTGACCGGTGCGGTCCGCGGCGTAGCAGGACCGGCGGACCGGGGCCTCGCCGTGGTTGCGGGAGTGGCCGCCGAAGCGGCGCTGGTCGATCGTCCCGTCGGGCGTCCGGTTGAACGGCAGGCCCATCTTCTCCAGGTCGAGGACGGAGTCGATGGCCTCCTTCGCCAGGATCTCGGCGGCGTCCTGGTCGACCAGGTAGTCACCGCCCTTGATCGTGTCGAAGGTGTGCCACTCCCAGTTGTCCTCTTCCACGTTGGCGAGCGCGGCGGCCATACCGCCCTGCGCGGCGCCCGTGTGGGAGCGGGTGGGGTAGAGCTTCGTCAGCACGGCGGTACGGCTGCGCTTCGTCGCCTCGATGGCGGCGCGCATGCCGGCGCCGCCGGCGCCGACGATGACGGTGTCGTACTTGTGGATCTTCATGAGTGGTTGCCTCAGCCCCGTGCCTAGCGGATGTTCGGGTCGAAGGTGAAGATCACCAGCGTGCCCAGCAGAATCGTGAACACCGTGGCGGTGTAGAGCAGGCCCTTCAGCCACAGGCGCGTGCCCGCGCGTTCCGCGTAGTCGTTGATGACGGTACGCAGGCCGTTGGAGCCGTGCAGCATGGCGAGCCACAGCATCGCGAGGTCCCAGACCTGCCACCAGGGGCTCGCCCAGCGGCCGGCCACGAAGGCGAAGCCGATCTTGGAGACGCCTCCGTCGAGGACGAGCTGGATCAGCAGGTGGCCGAGGACCAGGACGACCAGGACGATGCCGGACAGGCGCATGAAGAGCCAGCCGTACATCTCGAAGTTGCCGCGGGTCGACTTCGGGGTCTTCTTGGTGCGCTTGCGCGGGGCCTCGATGAACGGGGCCGGGTTGTCGACGCTGTAGGCCGAGAAGTCTCCGGCGCCCTCTACGGGGCCGATACCGGAAGCGGCGGTGTCAGTAGTGGACATCTGCGTCAGCTCCCGAATACTTCGCGGAATGCGTGACCGAGGACGGGGTAAAGAGCCCCGAACATCAGCACGACCCAGATACCGACGACGGACCAGAGCATCTGCTTCTGATAGCGCGGGCCCTTGGACCAGAAGTCGACGGCGATGACACGCAGGCCGTTGAGCGCGTGAAAGAGAATGGCGGCCACGAGGCCGTACTCCAGCAGCGCGACGATCGGCGTCTTGTACGTGGCTACGACCTTGTCGTACGCCTCGGGGGAGACACGGACGAGAGCGGTGTCCAGCACGTGTACGAACAGGAAGAAGAAGATGAGGACGCCGGTGACTCGATGAGCCACCCAGGACCACATTCCTTCCCGGCCGCGGTACAGCGTTCCAGCCGGCACGGAAGAACCCTCCGGGAGCGGGGATTGGGGCCGCGCCGGCTTCTCTGTCGGT
This sequence comes from Streptomyces sp. NPDC091209, assembly GCF_044757755.1. Classification (NCBI taxonomy): domain Bacteria; kingdom Bacillati; phylum Actinomycetota; class Actinomycetes; order Kitasatosporales; family Streptomycetaceae; genus Streptomyces; species Streptomyces sp. NPDC091209. The sequence goes on from NZ_JBIVVR010000006.1 coordinate 76,987, forward strand.
CGGGCCCGGCCGGGTACGGTCCACCGGCCCCGGCCATCGTAGCGACGTGTTGTCGGAACGCTTACAGCGGCCCTATCAATGTGATCAAACTGGCAATCAATCAGGCACGTTCGGGCTATTGCGGACGCCGGATCCCGCCGGATCGCGGTTCCTGGGCGAACTGACGGACGAGGCGGGTCAGCCGGCCGCGGGCCAGTCTGCGCAGCTCGTCGGCGGTGATGACCCGTTCCTCCTCGGGGTCGTTCGTCAGGCGTGCCCGGATTTCGACGAGGACCTGATCGAGGGCCTCCTCCGGGGCGAATCCGTCCAGACAGATGACGAACACGTGTCCGAATCTGCTCTCGTACGCGGCGTGCGCGGCGCTCAGCGCGGTGTGGGCGACGGAGTACGCGCCGTCCGGGAGCAGCGTGAGCGACTCGCCGGCCAGGGCTTCGGCCAGGTCGGCGGGGGTCAGGTCGTACGCCGCCTCGTCGGCCGCGGCCAGCAGGGCGCCGAGGTCCGGGTAGGGGCGGTGGTCGGCCAGACGGTGGACCCAGCGCAGGCTGCGGCAGCAGGTGAGCAGGGCGCGGGTGACCTCATCGGCGGGCGCGGAGTTGAACCCGTCGAGGCGGGCCGGGGACGGCGCCGCGCTCTTCTGCTCGGGGAGGGCGACCTGGCCGGGGAGGCGTGGGAGACGGTGAGACGTCAGCGTGGGTCCTCGGCGGTGGGGTGAGACACGCGACGTCCGGTGAGCGTGACGCGCGTGCGATACGTGTGTTTCGGCAGGGGGAGAAGTGAAAGGTGTGCCGCTCACGCTATCGAGGAGTGTCGGGACCTGTCCGACGGATGCCCGGATTTCACCCGCACGGGAGAGTTTCGGAGCGTGCGGTGGACGGTTGCGGTGACGGTCGGGGCAGAGTTCGGGGTGGAGCGGAGAGGTCGCGCCGAAGGCGAGCGGGAGAGGCGAACCGGAGAGGTGGACCTCCCGAGGGAGGAGTACACCTGATGGGAGGACGGGGCCGGGCGACGACATGACCCCGGCGAGAGTGGGGACGCAGGGTGGAGCGACCCCGACGTCGGCATGGGCGTGTCGGCGTGAGCGTGTCGGCATGGGCGTGGCGAACTCGGCGGCTCGAAATGCGGTGGGGAATTGTGGTGGGGGAACGGGGTCGGGAAATGAGCAGGGTCGAGTGAGCCAAAGGTAGTGAGCCGGAGGTAGCGGGCCAGAGGTGGTGAGCCGGGCGTAGTGAGCCGGGCGTAGTGATCAGGCATGTGGGCGCGGCGAAGTAAGCACGGTGGCGTGAGCGCTGCGAAGTGAGCACGGTGGCGTGAGCACGGTGGCGTGGGCGCGGCAAAGTGAGCACGGTGGCGTGGGCGCGGCGAAGTAAGCACGGTGGCGTAAGCACGGTGGCGTGGGCGCGGCGAAGTGAGCACGGTGGCGTGAGCACGGTGGCGTGAGCACGGTGGCGTGGGCGCTGCGAAGTGAGCGCGGTGGCGTGGGCGCGGTGAGATGAGGGTGGCGCAGTGAGTGGTGGCAGGCGGCGGGCGCCGCGGCGGCGGACAGGGCGGACCGGGCAGGCCGGGCTCGTCGCGGGCGGTCTGGCGGTCGCCGGTGTCGTCGCGGTGGCCGTGGCGGTCTGGCCCGGCGGAGACGGCCGGCCGTCCGGCGCGCGGGCGCCGTCCGCCGACCGGTCGCAGGCCGTGTCCGAGGGCCGGTCGCCCACCGCCAGCCCCACGCCGACCCGGAGCTACCCCCTCTCCAAGGCCCCTCGCACCATCCCTGCCGTACGGGAGCACATCGCGGCCCACGGCCCCGGCTGGCGCCCGGACGCCGGTGCCCGGGTGGTCGTGGACGACGACCACCTCGCCGACGAGGGCGAACTGCTGGCCGGCGAGCTCAAACTGACGTACGCGGGGCGGACCGGCGCCAGGGCCGGCGATGTCGAGCTGGGCCTCGACAAGGGGACCGCGGGCCCGGAGTCGTACACCCTCACCGTCGAGAACAGCCGGGTCAAAATCACCGGGCCCGCCGAGGCCGGTGTCTTCTACGGCACGCGCACCCTCAAGCAGGAGGTGCACGGCGGCGGTACGGCCCCGGAAGGCGTCGTACGGGACCGGCCGGCAAAGCCGTTCCGCGGGTTCATGCTCGACATCGCGCGCAAGCACTTCACCGCGGCCTGGATCGAGGACCGGGTGCGGGAGCTCGGGGACCTGAAGTACAACCAGCTCGGCCTGCACTTCTCCGACGACCAGGGTTTCCGCATCCAGTCCGACACGCACCCCGAGATCGTGTCGAATCCGCACCTGACGAAGGCGGAGGTACGCCGGATCCTCGCCCTCGCGGCGAGCCGGCACATCACCGTCGTGCCCGAGATCGACTCGCCGGGGCACCTCGGCGCGGTCATCGCGGCGCACCCCGACCTCCAGCTCCGCAACGCGTCCGGGGTCCCCGTGCGCGGAGCCGTCGACATCTCCAAGCCCGCGGCGGCGGCCCTCGTCGACGACCTGCTCAACGAGTACGCGGGCCTCTTCCCCGGCGCCTACTGGCACCTCGGCGGCGACGAGTACCAGGCTCTGACGGTGGCGAACCCGGCGGCGTCCTTCCCGCAGCTGGCCACCGCGGCCAGGAACAAGTACGGAGCGGGCGCGACCGTCTCCGACCTCACGACCGGCTGGCTGAACGACCGCGCCAAGCTGGTCCACGGACGCGGCCGGACGGCACGGGCCTGGAACGACGGCTTCTTCCGCGGCGGCACCGTCCAGGCGGACGGCGGTCTCCAGGTGGCGTACTGGACCGGCAAGGAGATCGGGGCGCGGTTGCCGGTCGAGTATCTGAGCACCGGCCGCAAGGTCGTCAACTACAACGACGAGTTCCTCTACTACGTACTCGGCGAGCCCCAGACCTTCGTCTATCCGACCGGACAGCGCATCTACCAGCAGTGGACCCCCCTCGTCCTGCGCGGTACGACACCGGTCCCCGCGAGGTACGACCCCCAGATCCTCGGCGGTTCCTTCGCCGTCTGGTGCGACCTCGCGGGCTCGCAGACCCAGGACCAGGTCGCGGCGGGCATCCGCATGCCCCTGCGCGCCCTGACCCAGAAACTGTGGGACCCGCGCCCGCCGTCCCTGTCCTGGACGCAGTTCAGTGCCCTCGCGAACCGACTGGGCTGATCCCGTCCGGCGTCTGATACTCCCCGATTCGCCCGTTTGGCGGCCCGATCCCACCCACTTGAGGGGGATCGGGCCGCCCCTCGGCGTGCCGGGTGCCGAGTCGGAGTAATTGGCTGAAAACCTGTTCATCCGGCTCCTCGACCGGCAAGGTGAGGGCGCACTGTGACACTCCTGGTCCGTTGCACGCAGTAAGGGGAAGTGCGGGCTCCGTAAGGCAAGGGCGCCCTGTCGAGGCATTTCGAGGGAGTCGTGATGAGTCTGGTGGAACTGATCGCTCAGGCCGACGAGCGAGGTCTGGCGGCGAGCGGTCTGGCTTGTTTGGATCGGTGCGTACCGCTGCTGGGCGGTGACGACGATGTCCTGAGACCCCTGTGGGCGAGCCTGGCGGAGACGGACCCCTGGGCCGAGTGGGGAACGCGTGTCGAGGAGGCGCGCGCCAAGCTGGACGCGGAGGACCCGGAACCGGCCGTGACCGATGAGGATCACGCGGCCCTGCTCGCCCGCGGCATGCTCGACTCCGTCCCGGCGAAGCCCTCCGAGGAAGAGTTGCGTGCCTGGTCGGACGCCTGCTCGGTGGCGGCGCTCCAGGTGCACCGGTTCCTCGACCACGCCGACGACGCGGAGGCGTGCGTGACGGCACGCCGTGAGGGGCGCACGGAGGGGATGTCCCCGCTCGTCGCCGCCGAACTGCGCCGTCAGGTCGTCATCCTGGAACTCCTCGCCGAGCACGGCAAGGGCGGACTGCGGCTCGCGCTGGACGCGTCGACGGAGGGGCGGCGCGTGCTGCGGGCGGTGGTGTCCCGCAGGGCACGCGGGCGGGCGTAGCCCCGGGCACGGGTGCGCCGGGGGCGGTACGGCTCCGGCGCACCCCAAACCTCTTTCCTGAGGTGTTTCTGTGGCGGTCCTGGGGGCGGAGATGGCGGTCCTGGGCCGGTGTCGCGAACCCTCGCCGGGACGCGTGACGAATCCGGCCGCCGTCGCGCTCTATCGAGTGTGAACGCAACTCAAGCAACGCGGCCCTCGGCTGCGACGAAGCCCGTTCGCTGGGCGGCCGACACGGTCGCGACCATGCGCGAGGGTGCCCGGCTGCGCCTCGACTACTCGGCGCAGAGCCTGTGGCGTGTCGACCGTGTGATCGACGAGATACGCCGGGACGGCGCCCCGTACGCCGCCGTCGAGAGCGTGCTGCGCGGATTCGGGGCGTACGCCGGTGAGGTCGTCGCCCGTCACGCCGGTGCCGAGTGGTGGGAGACCGGCGGCGAACACTGGCTGCGCACGGCCGACGGACGACTCTGGGACCCGATCGAGGAGGCCCGCCGCCGCTACGCGGGCGACGGCTCCCTGCGCCTGCTGTGCCGCGAGGCCACCCGCTAGCCGACGTGGGCCGGCCCGTCCGTCCCCGTCCGAGTGACCGGCCGGCCCTGCTCCGGCGCAGGCGTGGTGAACCGGGTCTGCGTGTACGGGTGTTGAGGGCCGTGGCCCTCGCGGGCCGGGGGCCCGCCGAGCCGGGCGGTCCGTCTGACGCACTGTGACATTTCCTTGGGGTCCGACGCTGATGACCATGGGGGTGTCGACGCGGCCGGCCGCGTCCGGCAGGGCACATTCGGGCGAACTCGGTGCGAACGAGGACAGTGTTGGGCCAGGGAGGGGAACCCCGCCGCGCGCAGCCGTACGACGCGGAACTGGGCGTGGCCGTGGCGCGGGCGCAAGAGGGCGACGAGGTCGCTTTCGCGGTCGCGTACCGGATCGTGCAGCCCGGACTGCTCGGCTATCTACGGGGCATCGTCGGCGACGACGCCGAGGACGTGGCGTCCGACGCCTGGCTGGAGATCGCCCGGGACCTAGGCCGGTTCCGGGGAGACGGCGCGGGGTTCCGCGGCTGGACCGCGACCATCGCCCGGCACCGGGCACTGGACCATCTGCGGCGGCTGAGGGTGCGGCCCCGGGGCACCACCATCGAACAGGACGCCCTGGACCTGCCCGGCCGTCACAGCACGCACGACGAGGCGCTGGAGACCCTGTCGACCGAGTACGCCCTGCAACTGGTCGCGGGGCTGCCGCGCGACCAGGCCGAGGCCGTGCTCCTGCGGGTGGTCGTCGGCCTCGACGGACCGGCCGCGGCACGCGTGCTCGGCAAACGCCCCGGAGCGGTGCGCACCTCGGCCCACCGGGGCCTGAAGCGGCTCGCGCGCCAGCTCGGCGTCACGGGTGTGACGGATGACGAGCCCCGGACGCTGGGGGAGTCGGGATGAGCGTCCAACGGTCCCTGCGCGGCGGGCCGCCGTACGGCGAGGTGCGCGGAGCGGAGTTCTGGTACGGCGAGGAGTTGTCGGGCGGAACGGCAGACGGAGATGGAACCGGACATGGAACCGGACAGGAAACCGGACGTGGAACCGGACAGGCATCCGGGCGTGGAACCGGGCGTGGCGCCGGACAGGAATCCGGACGTGGGACCGGGCAGGCATCCGAGCGTGGGGCCGGACAGGCTTCCGGGCGTGGGACCGGGCCTGGCGCCGGGCAGGCATCCGGACGTGGGACCGGACGGGGGACCGGACAGGAATCCGGGCATGGCGCCGGGCAGGCTTCCGGGCGTGGGACCGGGCCTGGCGCCGGGCAGGCATCCGGACGTGGGACCGGACGGGGGACCGGGCAGGCATCCGGGCGTGGCGCCGGACAGGAATCTGGACGTGGGACCGGACGGGGGACCGGGCAGGCATCCGGGCGTGGCGCCGGACAGGAATCCGGATGTGGGACCGGGTGTGGCGGTGGGCATGGGTGAACGGGACGGCGACGGCGGGGCCCCCGGTCGTCGCGTTGCGCCGTCGGCGGACCCCGGTCGTCGCGTCGCGCCACCGGTGGACCCTGGTCGTCGCGTTGCGCCGCCGGCGGACGCCGGCGGTGAACAGACCGGCCTGGAGTCGCTTCTCGCCGCGGCGATGCGCGGCCGGGCGGACGACCCCGAGGCGCAGACGCAGGCCGTGGCCGCCTTCCGTGCCGCACGGGACGGCGGCGCGCACACCGCGCGCACCCGGCGGCGGGACGACTGGCGCCCCGGTGGACAGCGGCGCCCGAACCGTTCCGCGGGTGCCGCGTTCGCCGTGCTGCTGGCCGGTCTGACCCTGGGCGGCGTCGCCGTCGCGGCCATCGGACCGACCGCGCACGACGACGGCGGCCCCCGGGACGGAGCCGCGGCCCGGCCGTCCGTCGGCGTCGCGGACCGGTTCTCCGTCGAGGCCGCGCCGCCCGTCGGCCCCGGGGCTCCCGGTGTCTCCGCCCCGAGCGGCTCCGTGGAGACCGCTCCCGCCGGGCGTCCGCCGCGGGCCAAGGACACCGAGGCCCACTGCCGTGCTTACGCGTCGGCCAGGGGCCGGGGCGACGCCCTGAACACGAAGGTCTGGCAGCGGCTCGTCACGGCCGCGGGCGGCGAGGACGAGGTCGAGGCGTACTGCGCCGAGCGACTGGCCGAGCGCGCCGGGGCCAAGGACGCGAAGGAGACCGGGGACAAGGGGACCGGGAAACCGGAGGGGGCGGGGAACACGGGGAACCCCGTGAACGCGGCCGGGACGCCGGCTCCGGGAACCTCGGCCGCCACGCCGAAACCGGCGAAGTCCAAGAGGGGGCGGTAGCCGGGGCGGCGGGGGCCGGGCCAGGCCGGCCGGGATCGATGGACGGGCTGGAGGCCGACGGGCTGGAGGGCCCGGCTCCGAAGGCAACGGCGCGCGATGGCGCGTATCTCCGCCGATGGCAACGGCCGGGGCCGCCACCCCCCACAGGAGAGGCCCCGACCGTCGCGCGGCACGGGCCGCGCGGCGACCCGTACTCTCTACAGCGCCGGGACTGCGTTTTGTGTCACACCTCTCACCGTCACCATGTAGTTGCACGTTGTACGAACATGGACGGGGAGCTGTTTCAGGCCGTAACGTGCCTTTCGCGCCGGTGCGGAGAACGGACGACCGCAACCACGAGGGACCAGAGGCCACGACCGTGTGGAATCCGGGACCGCGACCACGTGGGGCCTGAGACCAGAACCGCGTCGGACAGAGACCAGAACAACGCGGACCTGGGACCACAACCGTCCATCGAGAACCACGACGGCGAGAACCCGGTCCGCGAGAGCGGCGCCGGTTGAGGCGCAAAGAGGGGCGCGGGGGTGCTGGGGGACGACGCGGAGCTGACCGCCGCGGTACTTGCTGCACAGGACGGGGACGAGACCGCGTTCCGGACTGTGTACCGAGCGGTGCATCCACGCCTGCTCGGATACGTACGGACGCTGGTGGGCGAGCCGGACGCCGAGGACGTCACGTCCGAGGCCTGGCTCCAGATCGCCCGTGACCTGGAACGGTTCAGCGGGGACGCGGACCGGTTCCGCGGCTGGGCGGCGAGGATCGCCCGCAACCGCGCCCTGGACCACATACGGATGCGTGGCCGCCGTCCCGCGATAGGCGGCGACGAGACCGAGCTGACCGGCAAGGCCGCCGAGTCCGACACCGCGATCGAGGCGATCGAGGCGCTGACCACCGACAGCACCCTCTCGCTCATCGCCCAGCTCCCCCAGGATCAGGCGGAGGCCGTAGTGTTGCGCGTCGTGGTCGGCCTCGACGCCAAGACGGCCGCGGACACCCTCGGCAAGCGCCCCGGAGCCGTCCGCACGGCCGCGCATCGCGGTCTGAAGCGGCTCGCGGAGCTGCTCGGCACCGATCCGGAATCCGTCGGCGCGCTCGACGCCGTTCCCCCGCAACGAGGTTCGCGCACCCGCGCGGTGACGTCCGCCGGTGTGACGCATACGCGTTCGCGGGCGCAGAAGGACATGTGATGGCCGACGAGCAGTACAGATGGCTGGACCGCGACGCCGCGGAGCGTCTGCTGAGCGGAGAGCCGCTGGAAGCCGTCGACGCCGGCACCCGCGAGCAGGCGGACCGCCTTGCCGAGGCCCTCGGCGCACTGGCCGCCGAACCCAAGCTGAGCAGTGACGAACTCCCGGGCGAGGCAGCCGCGTTGGCCGCCTTCCGCAAGGCGCGCGCGGGCGGGGACGGCGCCACGGCGCAGCTCGGCCACCGTGGCCGCGCGCGCCCCGGAGCGCATGCCGCGGACGCCGGTCTCGTCCGTATCGGGCGCCCCGCCGCGCACGGACGACGGACGCGTTGGGGACGGCCCACCCGCTTCGGGCTCGCCGCGGTGCTGGCCGTCGGGATGGTCGGCGGGGTCGCCGTCGCGGCCGGAACCGGAGTGCTGCCGACTCCGTTCACCCGTGAACACCCGGGCCCGGCCGCCACGGCCACGGCGGTGCGGACCCCGGACCGTCCGCTCGTCTCGGCCTCGCCCGCGCCCGGCGTCTCCGGCGGCATCGGCTCCATGGTGCCGGTGCCTGACGGTTCGTCGGGAGATCCGTCCGGTGACACCTCAGCGTCCGCCGATCCCGGCTTCCCGAGCGGTCCGCCCCGTCCGGACTCCACGGGGAGCGCCGACCGCACCCGCGAGTGGTGGGCCCGCACCCGTTCGTACTGCCGTGACGTCCTCGACGGCAAGGACCTCGACGCGGACCGCAGGCGTGCCCTGGAGCATGTCGCGGGCGGCGGCGCCCGGGTGAAGCTGTACTGCTCGGGCGTCCTCGGCCGCGGGCTGGGCAGCGGTTCCGGTGACGGCTCCGGCGACGGTACGGGCGACAGCGGTGAGCAGGGCTCCGGGCAGGGCTCCGGACAGGACGATCAGGGGGACCAGGGCGGCGGTGACGGTGACGGCCACCACATAGTGCCGCGCGCCAACGACCCCCGGGGCAACGGCGGTACCGGCACCGCGTCCGCGCTGAACCCGGTGCTGACCCGCCTCCTGCCGGCCGTGCCGACGAGGTCCCCACTGTCGAGCCCGACGTCGGGCCCACTGTCCGCCTGGACGTCGAGCCCGGCGCCGGGCCGGTCGGTCAGCTCGCTTTCGTGAATCCCCGTACTCCCAGGCGCTGATCGGTCCGTCGACTTCCCGGCCGGTGTGGTGTCGTACCGTCAGCTCTCCGGCCGCCGCGTCTCCGGCCGTCGCGCTCTCTTGTGCCGGCCGTCCTCGCGTACGGCGTGCTCCCGGGCCCGGCACGGTCACGTCCCACCGGTGGCCCGGCCCCGCGACTCCTCGGCCCGCGCCCCCACACTCCGCTGACCTGCGCTTTCGTAGGTCGCGGAACTTTTTTGGGGCCGGGTGTGACGTTTTCGGCCGCCGTGACGCAGTACGTGGTGAGCCGACTGGTCATCGGCCGTCGCACGGAGCCCGGGTTCCCCCCGTACCCACGGCTCTGTGCAACCGGCGCGGGTGGGACACGTTCCCCCGGTCCCGCCCGCGCCCCACTCTCTCTCCCCTGTCCCGTCTCCGGGCAGGGCTCCGTCACCAGTAGACGACGACCTTGTCGCCCGTGCGGACCTGCGCGAACAGCGCCGCCACCTTGCTCTCGTCCCGCACGTTGACGCAGCCGTGCGAGGCGCCGTAGTAGCCGCGTGCCGCGAAGTCCGAGGAATAGTGCACCGCTTGGCCGCCGCTGAAGAACATCGCGTACGGCATGGACGTGTGGTAGATCGTCGACACATGGTGGCGCGATTTGAAGTAGACGCTGAACACACCTTCGCGGGTCGGCGTGTACTGCGAGCCGAACCGCACGTCCATCTCCGAGACCGTCCTCCCGTCGATCATCCAACGCAGCGTGCGGCTCGCCTTGCTGACGCACAGAACGCGGCCCGTCATGCAGCGCGGATCGGGCTTCGCGGCCGGCTGCCCGCCGTAGGGGTACAGCTCCCAGGCCGCCGGTTCGTGCGTCATCTTCCGCAGCCGCTGCCAGGTGACGGTGTCCAGTTCACCGGTGCGCGGCAGTCCCCGCTTGCCCTGGAACCCCTTCACGGCCTCGGCCGTCCGGGCGTCGTACGTCCCCGTCGGCGGGGTGATCAGCCAGGCGACCTGGTGCAGCCGGGCCTGTGCCCTGCGGACGGCGTCGCCCCGGTCTCCGCTGGACCAGAGGACTTTGGCGGGGGCGGCGGGACTGTCGGTCCTGCCCGACCCGGGAGAGCCGGATGCGCCGTCCGTCCCCTTCGAGGGACTGGCGGGCTTGTCGTCCGTTCCCTTCGCGCCGGGGGCCGGGGCGAGCGAACCGTCGATCCGTACCGGCGCCGTCTTCCCCCGCCCGTCCACGGCGTGCGCCGTGCAGCCGCTCACCGCGGCGAACGCCGCGAGCGCGGCCAGCGATCTCTTCAAGCCAGTCGTACGCATCCGGACCCCTGTTCCACCCGTCCTGTCCCGCACATCAGGCCCCCGTCCCACCGTCGTGTCACCTGAGATGCTCCCCGCGGGTGACCGGTTGCGAACCAGGCGGCATGGTGGAAGAGAACCACGGAACAGGCCCGCGAGAGGGTCTGTGGGCAAGGTCCCGGCGCGGGTTTCTCCACCGGGTGCGCCGAGGCCACTACAGTCCGTCGCCGAGGGCGAAATCCTGTTGGTCGGGCCGCTTCACGGGAGGCACAGCAATGGCGCGCGAATCCGAGTCCGGACTGCCCATCGAACCGGTCTACGGTCCCGAGGCCCTGGACGGCTGGGATCCGGCCGAGAAACTGGGCGCGCCGGGCGCGTACCCCTTCACCCGCGGCGTGTACCCGTCGATGTACACGGGCCGCCCGTGGACCATGCGGCAGTACGCGGGGTTCGGTACGGCCGTGGAGTCCAACGCCCGCTACAAGCAGCTCATCGCCAACGGCACGATGGGCCTGTCGGTCGCCTTCGACCTGCCCACCCAGATGGGCCACGACTCGGACGCCCCCCTCGCGCACGGCGAGGTCGGCAAGGTCGGCGTGGCCATCGACTCCATCGACGACATGCGCGTCCTGTTCGGCGGGATCCCGCTGGACAAGGTCTCCACCTCGATGACGATCAACGCGCCCGCCGCGCTGCTGTTGTTGATGTACCAGCTCGTCGGCGAGGAACAGGGCGTCCCGGCCGACCGGTTGACGGGCACGATCCAGAACGACGTCCTCAAGGAGTACATCGCCCGAGGGACGTACATCTTCCCGCCCAAGCCGTCCCTGCGGCTGATCGCGGACATCTTCAAGTACTGCGGTGCCGAGATCCCGAAGTGGAACACGATCTCGATCTCGGGCTACCACATGGCCGAGGCGGGCGCCTCTCCCGCGCAGGAGATCGCGTTCACGCTCGCCGACGGCATCGAGTACGTCCGTACGGCCGTCGCCGCCGGCATGGACGTCGACGACTTCGCGCCCCGCCTCTCCTTCTTCTTCGTCGCGCGGACGACGATCCTGGAGGAGGTCGCCAAGTTCCGTGCCGCCAGGCGCATCTGGGCCCGGGTCATGAGGGACGAGTTCGGCGCGAAGAACCCCAAGTCGCTGATGCTGCGCTTCCACACGCAGACGGCGGGCGTCCAACTCACCGCGCAGCAGCCCGAGGTGAACCTCGTCCGGGTCGCGGTCCAGGGCCTCGGAGCGGTCCTCGGCGGCACCCAGTCCCTGCACACCAACTCCTTCGACGAGGCCATCGCGCTGCCCACCGACAAGTCCGCGCGGCTGGCCCTGCGCACCCAGCAGGTCCTGGCCTACGAGACGGACGTGACGGCGACGGTCGACCCCTTCGCCGGCTCGTACGTCATCGAGAGCATGACCGACGACGTCGAGGCGGCGGCCGTCGACCTCATGACGCGGGTCGAGGACCTCGGCGGCGCCGTCGAGGCCATCGAGCACGGCTTCCAGAAGGGCGAGATCGAGCGCTCCGCGTACCGGGTCGCCCAGGAGACCGACTCCGGCGAGCGCGTGGTGGTCGGCGTCAACCGCTTCCAGCTCGACGCGGAGGAGCCGTACGAGCCGCTCCGCGTCGACCCGGCCATCGAGGCCCAGCAGGCCGAACGCCTCGCCCGGCTCCGCGCCGAGCGCGACCAGGCGGCCGTCGACACCGCCCTCGCCGCCCTGAAGAAGGCCGCCGAGGGCACGGACAACGTCCTGTACCCGATGAAGGACGCCCTGCGCGCCCGCGCGACGGTCGGCGAGGTCTGCAACGCGCTGCGCGAGATCTGGGGCGCCTACGTCCCGACGGACGCCTTCTGACCTGGGTGATTCCTTCGTACGGGTGAACGGGAGCGGAAGCCGCACACCCTCGGTCACGCTCATGAAGAGTGATCCCTGAAAAGGAGGACGCCGTGGCCGTACCGCAGCACGAACTGACGTTGAGCCAAGCTGCCGACCTGCTCTCCCGCGTACTGCCCGCGCACCGCGTGGAGCTTCTCCAGGGCAGGCTCACCGCGACACCACCGCCGGACGGCTCGCATGCGCTGTCGCTGACGTGGTTGGTCGTGGCGTTCGACAGGGCGGGAGCCCGGGAAGCCGGGCTCAGGTATGTCCAAGGCGTCGGTCTCTGGCTGCCCACGCTGCGCGACGACTACGCGATCCCCGACTTCTCCATCGTCGACGAGGACTTCCGGGACGCCCTCGTCCAGAAGAACTGCTACGCCCCGAACGTCTTCCGCCTGGTCGCCGAGGTGACCTCGTCGAACTGGTCCGACGACCTCGGCCCCAAGGTCGAGTGCTACGCCGAGGCAGGCATCCCGGTCTACATCGTGGCCGACCGGAAGCACGACGAGGTCCTGCTCTACCGCGACCCGGCCGACGGCAAGTACCCGGCCCCCGAGCGTTACAAGCGGGGCCAGAGCGTCCCGGTCCCCGAGTCCGTCGGTGTCGCCCTGGACCTTTCCGTGGACACCCTCCTCGACGGTGACTGACCGGCGAGACGCCTCTACTCGCTGTCGTGGCCGCGTGCGACACTCGCTCTCATGCTTGGTGTCATCGATCTCCCCACCTATCTCGCGGGTCTTGTCCTGATCGTCCTGTTGCCGGGGCCGAACTCGCTGTACGTGCTGTCCGTCGCCGCCCGCAGGGGCGTCCGTACGGGCTATACCGCCGCCGCGGGTGTGTGGTGCGGGGACACCGTGCTGATGACACTGTCGGCCGCCGGTGTGGCGTCACTGCTGCAGGCGAACGCCGTGCTGTTCGGGATCGTGAAGTACGCCGGGGCCGGCTATCTGACCTGGCTGGCGGTCGGGATGCTGCGGGCCGCGCGGGCGATGTGGCGGGCCCGGCGGGAGCCGGTCGCGGAGAGCGCGGAGCCCGAGGCGGTGGCCGGGGAGCGGCCGTTCCGGCGGGCGCTGGTGATCAGCCTGTTCAACCCGAAGGCGATCCTGTTCTTCGTCGCGTTCTTCGTGCAGTTCGTCGACCCCGGGTATGCCTACCCGGCGCTCTCCTTCGTCGTCCTCGGCGCCTTCGCCCAGCTCGCGAGCTTCCTCTACCTGACCGCGCTGATCTTCAGCGGTACGCGCCTCGCGGAAGCCTTCCGCCGCCGCAAGCGCCTCTCCGCGAGCGCCACGACCGCCGCCGGCGCCCTGTTCCTCGGCTTCGCGGTCAAGCTCACGCTCGCCAGCGCCTAAGGGCTGTCCCGGTCGGCCCGTTCTCAGCCGACGGCCAGCCCCACCCGGGCCGCGTACTCCTGCAGGCCCCGCGCGTCGGTGCCCGCCCAGCCCACGTACCCGTCGGGGCGGACGAGGAAGACCCCGGTCCCGTACGGCTCGTGCGTCCCGATCCGCGCGCTGCGGACGCCGGGGAGCACCGGTGTTTCCGCGTCCGTGCCGACCGTGAGCAGGGTCCAGTGCGGTCCCCGGAACACGTCGAAGAGGCGTACGCCCTCCACGGTTCCGTCGGGGGCACGGTCGCCCGCGCGAAGTGCCTCGTCCGGCAGGTCCGCACGGGTCTCCACCGCGAGGGAGGAGCCGCGGTAGCCGAGGCCGAGCTGCCGGGTCGCGCCGCCGCGGCGGGCCTCGCCGCGGTGGATCCGGGTGGACAGGCCGAGCATGACGGCGGCGACGGGGAGCCGCTCCTCCTCATAGGTGTCGAGGAGGGACGCGGGAGCCTTGCCGCGCAGGACCGGGCCGAGCTTCCAGCCCAGGTTGTAGGCGTCCTGGACGCTGGTGTTGAGCCCCTGGCCGCCGGCCGGCGAGTGGATGTGCGCCGCGTCTCCGGCGAGGAGGACCCGCCCGGCGCGGAAACGCTCCGCCAGCGCCGTGCGCGGCCGGAAGTCCGAGGCCCAGCGCAGCTCGGTCACGGCCTCGGGCGAGAGATGGGAGCGCGCGGCGACGGTCTTGCGGATGCCGTCGAGGGACAGGTCGACGTCCGTGCCCTCCGGGAACTGCGCCACGACCTGGAAGTCCTGCGTACCGGCCAGCGGGCAGATCGCCAGGAAGCCGCCGGTGTCCTCGCGGGGCGGGAAGACATGCCAGTTTTCGCGGTCCAGCCCGGTGATCCGTACGTCCGCGACGAGCATCGGGTGGGGGTCGACGGTTTCTCCGGCCATGGCGATCCCGAGCGCGCGTCGTACGGCTGAGCGGCCACCGTCGGCGGCGACGACGTACCGCGCGCGGACCGGCGCGCCGGAGGCGAACCCCACGGTCACGCCGTTCTCGTCCTGGGCGACCGCGACGACCTCACGGCCGAAGGCGACCCGGCCCCCGAGTTCCTGGAGCCGCGCGAAGAGGATCTCCTGGGTACGCCACTGCGGCACCATCCACGGTGCGTTGTACGGCGAGTCGTCGCTCGGCTCGGCCGGGTCGAACATCTGGTGCTCGCCCACGCGCTCGCCGTCCTGCCAGATCATCCCGACCGGGTAGTCGCCGCCCGCCGCGCGGATCGCGTCGAGGACGCCGAGGTCGTCGAAGACCTCCATCGTGCGCGGCTGGATTCCCTTGCCGCGGGAGCCGGGGAACAGCCCGTCGGCCCGCTCGGCGACGAGCGCGTCCACTCCGTGCCGGGCGAGATCGGCGCCGAGGGCGAGACCGGTCGGGCCGGCGCCGACGACGAGTACGTCCACGTTCACGACCATCTCCTTAACGCTGTTAAGTTCCATGCCGCGAGCATGCCCTTAACGGCGTTAAACTGTCAAGCGTGGTTACCCAGAGACCCCAGCGGTCCCCCAGGCTGGACAAGAAGCAGGTCGTCGAGGCCGCGCTGCGACTGCTCAACGAGACGGGCCTCGACGGCCTCACCCTCCGGGCCATCGCCAAGGAGCTGAACGTCCAGGCTCCCGCGCTCTACTGGCATTTCAAGAACAAGCAGGAACTGCTCGACGAGATGGCCACGGAGATGTACCGGCGGATGGTCGACGCCCCCGGAGCGGCGGAGGGCGACGGCTGGCGGGAGCGGCTGCTCGCCGCCAACCGCGGACTGCGCGCCGCCCTGCTGAGCTACCGCGACGGCGCGAAGGTCTTCAGCGGTTCACGCTTCACGGGCACGCTGCACGCCGTCGAGATGGAGCGGACCCTGACGCTCTTCACCGGGGCGGGATTCACCCTCACCCAGGCGGTGCGCGCGACCTCCACCACGTACCTGTACACGATCGGCTTCGTGACCGAGGAACAGGGCGTCCAGCCGCTGCCGGGCGAGCGCCGAGAGGGGTACGACATGGACGAACGCGCCCGCCGCATGGCCGACTTCCCCCTGTCGGCAGCGGCGGGCGCGGAGATCTTCGAGGACTACGAACGGCACTTCGAGGAAGGCCTGAGCCTGATCGTCGCGGGCATCGAGGCGGGCTACGGGGTCGGCTGAGCCGACGGCCCGCCCGGCGGCACGGCTCCGCGTCAGATCTTCGGCGCGTCCGCCCGGGGTGCCGTCCACGCCGGGCCGACCGAGAGGAAGGTGGAGCGGCTGACCAGCCGGGCGTTCCTCCCGCCGTCGAGCGCGTACTCACCCGACTCCAGCAGGAGCGCCGTCTTCGGGTCGATCACGAGACGGCCGCGATGGTCCTCGGTGTCCAGCTCGACGACGGTTCCGGCGCGTCCGACGCTGTCCTTCGTCCCGCCCCCCAGCCGGATGCCGGGGATCTCGGCGAGCAGTTCGTACACGGCGGCACGCAGTTCGGGGCCGGCCGGGGCGAGGGCGAGCAGGTTGCCGGCTCCGTTGAAGAGCGCCACCCAGCCGGCCTGCTTCGGCCTGCCGCCGAGGAGGCGGGTCCTGAGGGCGGCCGGGGTGGTGGGCAGCGTGCGCAGGTCGTCCCAGGTGATGTCCTTCTCCGCGATGCTCCAGGTCATCAGGCTGGTCGGATATGAAGTGACCTTTCCGGATGCGGTCCGGCTGGTCATTCCGGTACGGCTCAGCCAACTGACGCGGTGCCGCTTGACGCCGTTCGGGTGGTGGGAGTGGCTCCGGGCCGGCTCGGGCGGGGGGCCGGCCTCCAGTACGGAGTCGACCTTCCAGTAGGGAGCCTCGGTACGCGTCGCGTCCGCGGCCACGTAGGCGACGCGCTGGAGGAATTCCGGCGCGGTCGTCGGGTGTTCACGACTGTCACCGAAGCCGGTCCTCGGCAGCAGCACCGCCCCGGCCGCCGCCGCGGCGGCCACCCCGCCCGCCGCCAGCAGCATGCGTCGCCGGCTCAGCCCCGGTCGCGGCACCGAAGCGTGAACCGGCCCTTCAGCCGGGACCGCGTCCGATGTCGTGTCCGCGCCCACGGTCTCCACCGCCGCGGCCGCCCGCACCGCGGTCAGCGCCGAACGGATCACCTCGGGCGTCGGCGGCGCGACGCGCCCGGCGGCCAGGAGCCGGTCGGCGCCCGCGAAGTCCGGCGTGAACGCGTCCTCGTCGTAGCGCTCGTCGTGCTGGGTCATGTCAGATCTCCCGCCGTGAGTTCCGCTTCGGTGTCCGTCCCCTGTCCGGCTCCCAGTGCTTCGCGCAGCCTCTTGCGGGCGCGGTGCAGCCGGGAGCGGGCGGTGCCCGGAGGGACCCCGACCGCGGTCGCGGCCTCGGCCGGGGTGAGCTGGTCCCATACGACGAGCAGCAGCAGTTGGCGCTCCACCTCCGGCATGCCGGCCAGCACACGGCGCATCAGCGGGGCCACCGCGGCGGCGTCGAGCCGCTGGTCGACGGCTCCCCAGGGGTCGGTGCTGCCCTCGCTCGGCGACGGGATCCCCAGGTCTCGGGGCGCGCCGCGCCAGTGCCCGGCCACCACCACCCGGGCCACGCCGAACAGCCAGCCGCGCACGGTGCCGCGACCGGGGTCGAAGCCCGCGCGGCCCCGGAAGGCCTGCAGCCAGGTCTCCGACAGCAGATCGTCCGCGGCGCCCGGCGCGCGCCGCAGGAGAAAGCCGTGCAACGCGGTGGAGTGCCGGGCGACCAATGGTTCGAACGCGACGGGGTCGCTCACCGACCGGGTGAGCAGTTCCTCGTCCGTCTCCGATTCCGCCTCCGTGTCCGTGTCCGTCTTCATCGGACCATCCCTCCTGCGGCCGTGACGACGACGACCGCACCCGGTGATTGGTGACCGGGTGCGGTCGCGTTCGACGGAGGGGCGATTTCCGGCCGGTCGTACGGATGCCTTCGGGGGCGTCCTACGGAGCGGTTACCGGAAGGCCGGTCACGGGCGTGGCTTCGACAGGGCCGTGCGGAGTCTCGGGGTGAGCCACTTCTCGACGTACTGGTTGAGCAGCCAGGCGAGCAGCAGCATCGTGGCGATCGTGGCCAGGATCGTGCCGTACGACGGGATGTGCAGGGTCTGGTGGTAGGCCTTGATGACGACCCAGCCCAGGTGTTCGTGGACCAGGTAGAACGGGTACGTCAGCGCGCCCGCGACCGTCAGCCAGCGCCAGTTCGCCCAGTGCAGCCAGCCCAGCGCGATCGCGGCGACGGCGACGTAGCCGAAGGTGACGACCAGGATGATGCCGAGGGCCGAGCGGGTGGAGAAGAACTCCGGGTTCGGGGCGTGCCACAGCTGCTGGACCGCGTAGTGCTGGCCGATCAGCCAGCTCACGCCGACGATGCCCCAGGCGTGCGCGTCCCGGCGGTTGCGGTGGACGAGGTAGAGGCCGACACCGCCGATGAAGAAGGAGGCGTACTCCGGCTCCAGGACCATGTTGAGGAGTGGCTCGTTCACGCCCTGCGCGATGGCCGCGGCCAGTGTCCAGCCGGCGCAGAACAGGATCACGCGCTGCCGGTTCGCCCCCGGCAGGACGATGCACAGCGCGAAGAGGGCGTAGAAGCGGACCTCCGCCCACAGGGTCCAGCAGACGCCCAGCACCCGGTCGACGCCCAGCGGCTGCTGGAGCATGGTGAGGTTGACCAGGGTGTCGCTCGGGGAGACCGCCTTGTACGCGACGAACGGCAGGGCGAACACCGCCGTCACGATGAGGATCGCGGCCCAGTACGCGGGCAGCAGCCGGGAGGCGCGCGAGGCGAAGAAGGAGCGCAGCGGCCGGCCCCAGCCGCTCATGCAGATGACGAAGCCGCTGATCACGAAGAAGACCTGCACACCCATGCAGCCGTAGGCGAACAGGTGGTGCAGGGTGGGGAACTGATGCTTCGGCGAGCTGCCCCAGGCCTGTACGACCTCGCCGTCCCGCCCGCCGTAGTGGTACACGGCCACCATCAGGGCCGCGATGAGCCGCAGCCCGTCGAGGGCGCGCAGCCGGCTCTCCCGGCGCGCCGCGGGCTTGGGTGTGGGAGACGTCTCGGCAGGTGGCAGGACGGTACGGACCACGGTGCCGGTTGACGTCCCGCGGGCCTCCTCGGGCGTGTCGATCACAAGGTTCCCCTCAATGGGACTCAGCTGGCCCACAGCACGTTAGTCCGATAGTCGGGGATGCTTGCGCCTTGGCGAGGCCGGTTTGTCGTCTCGCCCACGGGAGTTCACCTATGCGATGCCCCCACGTTGAGAACTCTTCCGAATCGGCACAAATCGACGGGGCTTCGGGCGGGGTACTGGCGTGTTCTCGAACGGGTGTCGCGGGGGCGCTGGGGGTGTGTCGCAGGCGCGTCTCGGGAGCGGGGGAGCGGAGGAGCGCAAGGGCCCTCAACAGCGCACGCTGGGCGCGTACAGGAGCGCGCGGGGCGCGTAGGGATCCGGGCGGAACAAGGGGGCGGGGGCCGGGGGGGGAGGCCCGGCCCCCCCCCCTGTCCCGAGGGGGCCGGGGGGTGCGGGCGCGGGGGCGGGCCCCGGCCGGGCGGGCCCCCGGCCGGCCACCGCGCCCGGGGGGGCGCTAACGGGGGGGGGGGGGGGGGGGGGGGGGGGGGGGGCACCGGGGGGGGGGGGGGGGGGGTCCCCCCCCCCCCCCGCCCCCTTGTCCTTCGCTGCCGGAGTGTTCCGTCCTCGCGGACGGTCCCGGCCGGTGCGCCGCCTCAGCGGCCCACCGCCCGCTTCAGGGAGCGCGCCCTCCGGGCGACCCTCCGTACGGTCGCGTTGCGCGGGATGAACGCGAGCTGGGCCGGCACCGCTCCGGGCAGGGCCAGCGAGGTGAGGCGCTTGCGCTTGAAGTAGCGCCAGGTGTGCTGGGTGAGCTGGTTCGTCAGATAGCTCTCGGCCGCCGGGCGCAGGTCCGGATAGATCTTCGGCTGCATCGCGAAGCCGACGGCTCTCAGGAGCCTCGTCAGGTCCTCCACGCCCATGCCGGGGCGCTGTTCGGTGACCGCCGCGCTGTCCGACAGGTCGGGCAGCAGCGCGTCGACGATGGTCACCGGGACGCGGTTGCTGTTCTCGTACGGGGTGAGACGGTCCAGCAGCGAGCCGGTTCCGACGCGGGCGACCGGCAGGCCGTACAGCGCGGACGCCGTGAGCAGCGCCGTGGAGAAGCAGCCGACGACCAGCGCGGGACGCATCCGCTGGTAGAGCACCTCGGCGAGGACCGGGGTGTCGAGGACGGTGAGGTCGGCGCCGAGTTTCTCGGCCTCCTTCTCCAGCATCCGCGACCAGCGGGCCGGGGCCGAGGGGTGCGGCTTGAACACCACGCGGGTGTGGCCGAGCGCGAGGGCGCCCTTCAGCATCCGTACGTGGAGCTGCTCCTCCTCCTCGGCGGTGAGGATCTCCAGTGCGGAGAGGTACTGGCCGAGCAGCAGTGCCGGCTCGTCGATCGACGGCAGTTCGTCACCGGTGTCGACGAGTTCGGCGAGCACCTTCACGAACGCGTCCGTGGGCACGATCTCCGGCTCGACGTCGAACTCGGTGAGCAGCAGCGGCTTCAGACCGGGAACCAGGTCCAGGTGGAGCAGCCGGGTCACCCGGGTGCCGACCAGCGGGTCGATCTTGTTGCGGGTGGGGCCGTAACTCATCAGGCCGTCGGCGTACACCGTGACGGGCGCGCCCATGAAGATCTGGGAGACGCCGAGTGCCGGGTTGACCTGGATCGACTCCACGGCCAGCTCGATGTCGTCGTCGCCGAGGTTCCAGGCGAGCCGCAGATGCCGTTCCCACAGAGGTACGTCGTCCGGCCGCGGAGTCCAGCCGCCCGGGTGGAAAGGGGAGATGGTCTCGTTCCACGAGATGACATCGTCGAAGCGGCCGCGGAGCTGCTCGAAGCCGGGCATCTCGTCCACGGCGGACGTCGTCTCGGGCGTCGCCGCGTTGTTGGAGACGAGCAGGATGCGCCGGTCGGCGGGTCCGAAGCTGTCGGTGTCGAGGGCCGCGGCGAGCGTGGCCGTTCCGTACAGCGTGGACGCCATGAAGATCTGGGTGGTCACGCCGCCACCCCCGCGGCGGGCGCGGGCCGTCGGCGCAGCCGGCGCAGCCGGGTGGCGCGCTGGACGTCCATCGAGTCGAGGGCCTCGTCGAGCACGCCCTGGGGCATACGGCGCAGTGCGACGGCACTCATGGACTTCAGTTTCCGTGCCACTGCTGGCTCGAACC
This sequence comes from Streptomyces sp. NPDC091209, assembly GCF_044757755.1. Classification (NCBI taxonomy): domain Bacteria; kingdom Bacillati; phylum Actinomycetota; class Actinomycetes; order Kitasatosporales; family Streptomycetaceae; genus Streptomyces; species Streptomyces sp. NPDC091209. The sequence goes on from NZ_JBIVVR010000006.1 coordinate 97,810, forward strand.
TTTCGATGGATCCCAGATGATGGGAAATAATCGCGCAATAGGTGCGCACGGCCTTGGGCAGGAGTTTTGCCGCGTCCCGGTCCTCGGCGGTTTCCGCTACGACCTGGTCGAACGCGCGAATGAAATCGAGTTGGCGTACGTCCCCGATCTGGGTGAGGGAGGAGGCGACGCCACGCCGGTAGAAGACGCCGAGCAGCCCCACCGTGGCGAAGGATTCGGCCTCCCGGTGCAGCTTCCAGATCCACGGCCGGTCCTCGGCCGTGCGCAGCCCGTCGGTGAAGTGGAGCAGCCCGCGGTCGACCAGCCGGCGGTGGTAGATGCCCGCCCAGGCGTAGGCGTAGTCGACGGAGGTGGAACGGTCGGAGGGGAGGATGGCATCACGGGGATCGAGGACGACTCCGCGGCGGCCGTGCGGTACACGGTGGATGGTGCGGGCCCGGGCGGTGCACTGGACATGGTCCGTGCGGACGAAGTCGCAGCCCAGATCCTCGATGGAGGACACGAGTTGTTCGTAGTATCCGGGGGCGAGCCAGTCGTCCCCGTCGAGGAACGTGAGGTACTCGCCACGCGCTTTGTCGATCCCGGTGTTGCGTGCGGTGGCCAGTCCTCCGTTCTTCTCGTGTCTGACATACACCGCACCCGGGAGCTCGCGCTCCGCGCGCGCGAGGATGTCCGGTGTCTCGTCGCGCGAGCAGTCGTCGACGAGAATGAATTCGAAGTCCTGCCGTGCGTTCGCACGCAGGCTCTTCAGGGTGTCGGGCGCATATTGCTGCACGTTGTAGAACGGCACGATGACGGAGAGCTTGACCACGCCTGTGACGTTAAGGGGCGGCCCGGCATTCGTCTTGACCGTTGGTGAGATACGAGGTGAACGACACGTGGCGGAACTGTGAACCACGTCGTTTTCTCAGCCGATCCCGGGCTGATTCCCCATTCGTCGATGTGCTGTTAACCGTTTGTTGTATTCGGGTTGGGCCGCTCCTCGAAAAGGGTTCCTAGCGTCTAGGGCGTGCCAGCAAGTACCCCGAAGTCCCTGCGGGTGGCCGTCCTCGCGGATTCCGACACCAGGTGGAAATGGGGTTCGCTCACCGCGAACCGCATTTCTCCTTCCGAATCGGACATTCGCCTCGACGGGTTCCTCCTGCGCGGCCGAGCCACCCCGACCGCCCGCCAGCTCGAAGAGGTCGGCGTCCGCGCGGACTCCCTCCGCGAGGTCACCGCCGTCGAGTTCCTGCGCGAGCTGGGCAAGGAGGACTGCGTCTACGACGTGGTCGTCCTCGCCCTGGTCGGCGGTGCCGTCCAGGCGGTCCTGCACGGCCTGGCCCGCGCCTGGGACGGGCGGACGAAGCGGCCCCTGGTCGTCACCGGCTATGTCGGTGTCGTCTACGAGAAGCTCGCCGACGGGCTGCTCCTGCGGCACGGCGCGGATCTCGTCCTCGCCAACTCCCGCCAGGACGCGGACCGGTTCAAGGCCGTGTACGAGGGGGTCGGCGCCGACGCCGGTTCGGTGACCGAGGTCGCGCTGCCCTTCCTCGGCGGGGCGGCGTACGAGGAGAACGACCCCTACACGGTCGTCTTCGCCGCCCAGCCCTCCGTACCGGAGAGCCGCAAGGACCGTACGTACCTGCTGGACCGGCTGATCCGGCACGCGCGGCTGCACCCGGACCGCGAGGTCCTGCTCAAGCTGCGCTCCAGGCCGGGCGAGCACACCACGCACATCGAGGAGCTGCCGTACCAGAAGCTGGTGCAGAAGGCGGACCCGCCGGCCAACTTCCGGCTGGTGTACGGGCACATGGGTGAGGTCCTCGACCGCACCGACCTGCTGGTCACCATCAGCTCCACCGCCGCCCTGGAGTCCCTGCACCGCCGTATCCCCACCGTCGTCCTCAGCGACCTCGGGGTGCGCGAGGCGCTCGGCAACCACCACTTCGTGGGCTCCGGTTGCCTCGCCTCCTGGGACCAGCTCGACGCCGGGTACCGGCCGGTGCCGGACGCCGCCTGGGTGGCACGGCAGGGCGTCGCGGCCGACGGTTCGTACGAGACGGCCTTCGACGCGGCCCGGCAGCGCATCACCGGGCTGCTGGCGGCGGACAAGCTGCCGCCCCTCGCTCCCTACTACACCCCCGTCACCGCGCCCGGCTATCTGCCCGGCATCCTCGCCCGCCACCACCTCGGCCCGGACGGCACCCCGCTGCCCGGCGCCCCCGCGGCGGACCGGGAACCCAGCCCCGTACGGCAGATCGTGCGCCGGGCCGCCCGCGGCGCCTACCGCCACGGCGTCCAGCGCGTGGCACCGGTGATCCGGCGGATGGGCGAACTGTGAGCGCCCCGACAGCGGGCAGCCCGCGGTCCGTCGCCCCCCTCGCCTTCCTCGCCTCCCTCGTCAAGGAGAACAGCGCATGACCAACTCGGAAGCGGGCCAAGCCGCGCCGGTGCGCCGCGTACTCGCGGTGATCCCCGCGCGCGGCGGCTCCAAGGGAGTGCCCGCCAAGAACCTCCTCCCCGTCGGCGGTGTGCCGCTGGTGGCCCGCGCGGTGCGCGAGTGCCGCGCCGCCCGCCTCGTGACGGACGTGGTCGTCTCCACCGACGACCAGGCCATCGCGGCCGCCGCCCGCCAGGCCGGCGCCGAGGTCGTGCTGCGCCCCGCCGCCATCGCCGGGGACACCGCCACCTCCGAGGCCGCCGTCCTGCACGCCATGGACACCCACGAGGCGCTGCACGGCTCCCCGGTCGACGTGGTGCTGCTCGTCCAGTGCACCAGCCCGTTCATCATCCGCGAGGACGTGGACGGCGTCGTGAACGCGATCGTCGCGAACGGCGCGGACACGGCGCTGACCGTGGCCCCCTTCCACGGCTTCGTGTGGCGCGACGGGGACGACGAGCCCACCGCCGCGGTGGCCGTCGAGACCGAGCGCGCCGCCGTCGACGGCGGCACCGACACCCTGGTGGACACCGCCACCAGCGGCGGCTACGGCGTCAACCACGACAAGTCCTTCCGGCCGCGCCGCCAGGACCGCCCCCAGGACCTCCTGGAGACCGGCGCCGTCTACGCCATGGAGGCCGCCGGCTTCCGTGAGGCGAAGCACCGGTTCTTCGGCCGCACCGAACTCGTGCGCACCGACCCGGCCCGCGTGCTGGAGATCGACGACCCGCACGACCTCGCCCGCGCCCGGGCCCTCGCGCCGCTCTTCGACGCGACAAGGCCCGGATCCCTCCCGACCGCCGACGACATCGACGCGGTCGTCCTCGACTTCGACGGCACCCAGACCGACGACAGGGTGCTGATCGACTCCGACGGACGGGAGTTCGTCTCCGTGCACCGCGGGGACGGCCTCGGTATCGCCGCCCTCCGCAAGAGCGGGCTGACGATGCTGATCCTGTCCTCGGAACAGAACCCGGTCGTCGCCGCCCGGGCCCGGAAGCTCAAGCTTCCGGTCCTGCACGGCATCGACCGGAAAGACCTCGCACTGAAGCAGTGGTGCGAGGAGCAGGGCATCGCGCCTGAGCGCGTGCTCTACGTCGGCAACGACGTCAACGACCTCCCGTGCTTCGCCCTGGTGGGCTGGCCGGTGGCGGTCGCGAGCGCCCACGACGTCGTGCGCGGCGCCGCACGCGCGGTCACCACCGTCCCCGGTGGCGACGGCGCGATCCGAGAGATCGCCAGCTGGATCCTCGGCCCTTCTCTCGACTCCCTCGACAAGTAAGGAACGTCTCACCATGAGCAACTCCCGTCTGCGCAACTTCGGTTCGAAGACCGCCGGCCCCGGCCACCCCGTCTACGTCGTCGGCGAGATCGGCATCAACCACAACGGTGAGCTCGAGAACGCCTTCAAGCTCATCGCCGCCGCCGCCGAGGCCGGCTGTGACGCCGTCAAGTTCCAGAAGCGCACCCCGGAGATCTGCACCCCGCGCGACCAGTGGGACATCGAGCGCGACACCCCCTGGGGCCGCATGACCTACATCGACTACCGCCACCGTGTGGAGTTCGGTGAGGACGAGTACCGCCAGATCGACGAGTACGCCAAGAGCAAGAACATCGACTGGTTCGCCTCCCCGTGGGACACCGAGGCCGTCGCCTTCCTGGAGAAGTTCGACGTCCCGGCCCACAAGGTCGCCTCCGCCTCGCTGACCGACGACGAGCTGCTCCGCTCGCTGCGCGCCACCGGCCGCACGGTCATCCTCTCCACCGGCATGTCGACGCCGAAGCAGATCCGTCACGCGGTCGAGGTCCTCGGCAGCGACAACATCCTGATGTGCCACGCCACGTCGACCTACCCGGCGCAGGCGGAGGAGCTCAACCTCCGCGTCATCAACACCCTGCAGGCCGAGTACCCGAACGTTCCGATCGGCTACTCCGGCCACGAGACGGGCCTGCAGACCACGCTCGCCGCGGTCGCCCTCGGCGCCACCTTCGTCGAGCGCCACATCACCCTGGACCGCGCGATGTGGGGCTCCGACCAGGCCGCCTCCGTCGAGCCGCAGGGCCTGACCCGCCTCGTCCGCGACATCCGCACCATCGAGGCCTCCCTCGGTGACGGTGTCAAGAAGGTCTACGACTCCGAGCTCGGCCCGATGAAGAAGCTGCGCCGCGTCACGGGCGTCGTCGCCGAGGCCGAGATCGCCGCGGCCGCGGGCGAGCCCGTCTCGGTCTGAACGCCCTGAATCCCTTACGACGGGACGGTCGTACGTCGATGAGCCCCCGCGCCGGTTCCGCCGGCTCCACCACTCTCGCCTTCGTCGAGAGTCCGGTACAGCTCCTGAACGTGCTGGAGTGGGCGCACGCACATGCCCACAACGGTGCGGCGCCCGGCGCGGGACTCACCCTCGTCGTCCTGTCTCCCAACGACCCGATGACCCGTGGCCAGCTCCGCCGGATGGCGGAACTGGCCCGCGACGAGGGCCACGCGGTCCGCTGGGAGGAGGCACGCGGCGGCACCACGGCCCCCTTCCACACGATCGGGGGACTGGCTCCGCTGCTCCGCCGGGCCCGGCGGATCGTCATGGGAGACCCGTTCTCCCGCTATGTGCAGCTTCTGCTGACCATCACCCGGGCACGGGACCTCGTCGTGGTCGACGACGGCACCGCGACGATGGAGTTCGTCGCCCAGCTCGCCCGCGGCGAACGCCTGGTGCGCTGGCACCGGCGCGGTGGCCGCCCCGGCCCGCGGGACGTGCTCTTCGCCCCCGTGTCCGCCGCGGCCCGCCGCCGGCTGACGCCCAGTACCCGCCGTACGGTCGAGGTCTTCTCCTCGATGCCGATCGAATCGGCACCGGACGGTGTGGAGATCACCGCCAACGACTTCTCCTGGACCCGGGCCCGGTTCGGCCCGCCGCGCATCACCAAGACCGCGGACATGGTCGGCACCTCGCTCGTCGAGACGGGCGTGGTCGACCCGGACCGCTACCTGGAGGCGGTCCGCGCGCTCGCCAAGGCGCACGGCGCGACCCGCTACTTCGCGCACCGCCGCGAGAGCGCCGACAAACTGCACCGGCTGGCCGGCGAAACGGGTCTGGAAATCGTCCGCCCCGACCTGCCGCTCGAACTGATCGCCCGGCGCGGCCCCATAGGCCGGACGATTCTGAGCTTTCCGTCGACGGTCGTGCACACGCTGCCGCTCGCCCTGGTCGGCACCGACGTACGGGTCGCGGTCTGCGACATCGACCCGAGCTGGCTGACCGAGAACGCCTCGCCCCGGGCCCAGGGCTTCCTGTCCGGGGTCACCGGGACGGCCCGGGATGTCCACCGTCTCTCGGCGGTCTCGACCGTCTAGAACAAGCCATATTTTTTCAGCGAGTGGAGCCCGGCGCATCGCGCCGGGCTCCACTCATTCGTTCGCCCCAAGATCTACGCGCATCATCCAGGCTGTCCGCGCGCATCCTCCACGATCAGCGCACCGAACAGCCGTGCGTTGTTCACCAGTTCTCCATGATGAGCGCGTTGGACCGACACGATCCGGCCATTGAATCGCAGCGCGCGGTACCGATCCGGACCGCGCGGGGATTCCGTTTCCGGAATGGGGGGACAAGCACGTGGCGTCCGCGCAAGAGGAGTCCGACAGACCGGAGTCCGGACGATCCGAGTCCGGAGAATCGGCATCCGGCATACCGGAGACCGAGATATCGGAGTCCGACAGAGCGGAGTCCGACGGACCGGAGTCCCGCAGGGCGGGTACCGAGGGGGCGGGGACCGGCAAGGCCGTCTCCGGCCGGCCCGAGGTCCAGGAGCTCACTCCCCGGCGGCTCAACGCGGCCCGCGGCCTCGGTGACCGCATCTTCCGGGTCCAGCTCACCGGCACCGGCATCGCCGTCCTCGCCGTCATGGCGGGGGTAGGACTCTTCCTCCTCCTGAGGGCCGGTCAGGCGCTGCGCGCCCGGGGCTTCGCCTTCCTCACCACCCCCGAATGGCAGCCGGACGTCCACAACTTCGGCATCGCGGCCGTCATGACCGGCACCATCCTGATCGCCCTGGTCGCGGTGACGATCTCCGTGCCGCTCGCCGTCGGAACCGCCCTGTTCATCACCGACGTGGCTCCGCCCCGACTGCGCCGCACCCTCGTGTCGATGGTCGACCTGATGGCGGCCGTCCCCTCGGTCGTGTACGGGCTGTGGGGGCTGTTCTTCTTCCAGCAGCACGTGATCGGACTGTCGCGCTGGCTGTCCACCTGGTTCGGCTGGATCCCCCTGTTCAAGGTGGACGGCGCCCAGCCGGGCGAGCCGCTGGCCACCGACAGCGTGTACACGGCCTCCACCTTCATCGCCGGGATCGTCGTCGCCCTGATGGTCGCGCCGATCCAGTGCTCGGTGATGCGCGAGGTCTTCTCGCAGGCGCCGCCCGGCGAGCGCGAGGGCGCCTACGCGCTCGGCGCGACCCGCTGGGGCATGATCCGCAGCGTCGTCCTGCCGTACGGCAAGGGCGGCATGATCGGCGGCACGATGCTGGGGCTCGGCCGGGCGCTCGGCGAGACGATCGCGGTGTACATGATCATCTCGCCGGTCTTCAGCATCCAGTTCCACATCCTGCAGACCGGCTCGAACTCGGTGTCCTCGCTGATCGCCCTGCACTACGGCGACGCCTCCACCTTCGGTATGTCGGCGCTGATGGCGGCGGGCCTGGCGCTGTTCCTGCTCACCCTGGCGGTCAACTTCACCGCCTCCTCCGTGGTGGCCCGCAGCCGCTCCGGCGCGCAGAGCGAGGCATGAGATGACAGTCATCGAAGAAACGTCCCTCTCGGGCGTGCGCGACGCCGAGCCCGAGCCCGCGCCCGTCGCGGTGGAGCAGTCGCAGCACGCGCCGCAGCCCCTGCGGCCGCGCCGCATCGGCGGGGTCAGCCGCACCGGGGTGCTGTCCCTGTGCGGTGCCGCCGCCTCCGGGCTCTGCGTCACCGTCCTGCTGTTCGGCCAACTCGCCCCGTTCTCCGGTGCGTTGGGCTTCAGCGTCACCGCCTACCTCATCTTCCTGGCGATCTACGCGGTACTGACCGGGCTCGACGAGGACGGCCAGGCCGTACGCGACCGGGTGATGACGGTCGTCCTGTGGACGGCGGCCACGCTGCTGTTCTCCGGCCTGTTCATGGTCGTCGGCTTCACCGCCTGGCGCGGCAAGGACGCCCTGCCGCACGGCAACTTCTTCACCCAGGACATGCAGGCCGCGGGCCCGCTCGACCCGCTCACCCACGGCGGCATCGCCCACGCGATGCTCGGCACGCTCACCATGATCGCCATCGCGCTCGCGATCACCGTGCCGCTGGGCCTCGCCTGCGCCGTCTATCTGAACCAGATCCCGGGCCGGTTCTCCCGGTTCGTCCGGACGATCGTCGAGGCGATGACCGCGCTGCCCTCGATCGTCGCCGGTCTGATGGTGTACGCCACCTGGATCCTCGGCCTCGGTATGCAGAAGTCGGGCCTCGCGGCCGGCTTCGCGATCAGCGTGATGATGCTGCCGATCGTGATCCGGGCCTCCGACGTGGTGCTGCGGCTGGTGCCGGGCAACCTCACCGAGGCGGCGGAGGCGCTCGGCGCGCCGCGCTGGCGCACGGTGTGGCACGTCGTGCTGCCCACCGCCCGCTCGGGCCTCGCCACCGCCGTCATCCTCGGCACCGCCCGTGGAATCGGCGAGACCTCGCCCGTCCTGCTCACCGCAGGCTTCACGGCCGCGCTCAACGTGGACCCGACCAGCGGGCCGATGGTCTCGCTGCCGCTCGCGGTCTTCAACTTCGTCAAGTCGCCCGAGCCCACGATGATCGCCCGCGGTTTCGGCGCCGCCGCCGTCCTGATGGCCCTCGTCCTGGTGCTGTTCGTCATCGCCCGGGTGATCGGCGGGCGCGGCCCCGGCCACCAGACCAAGCGCCAGGCCCGCCGTACCGCCCGCGCCTCACGGCAGGACGTACGGCGCTTCGAGGACCTGCACGCGCCCGGCCTGTCCCTGTTCGAGAGCCCCGGGGGATCGCACCCCGCGCAAACCGCCCTGTCCGCCCCCGCCACCGGAGAGACCGACTGATGCGCAGCCACCTCCACTCCGCCCTCGGGCGCCTTCGGGCACTCGGGACGCTCGGCGCGCTGCTCGGCGTGATCGCCGCGCTGCTGGCCGGTCCGCTGGCGGCCCCCGCCGCCGCCGACAGCTACACGCCGATATCCGGCGCCGGCTCCACCTGGGCCGAGAACGCCGTCGACGAATGGCGCCGCGCCGTCAACCAGTACGGCATGCGGATCAGCTACGCCGGCACCGGATCCTCCGACGGCCGCCGCCAGTTCCTCAGCGGCACCGTCGACTTCGCCGTCTCGGACATCCCGTTCCAGACCCACCCGACCGACGGCTCGGCCGCCGAACGGCCCGCGTCCGGGTCGTACGCCTACATGCCGATCGTGGCCGGCGGCACCGTCTTCATGTACCACCTGACGGTCAACGGCAAGCGGGTCACCAACCTGCGCCTCTCCGGCGACGTGGTCACCAAGATCTTCACCGGCGCCATCAAGACCTGGGACGACCCGGTCATCAAGGCCGACAACCCGGGGCTCCAGCTCCCGCACCGCACCATCGTCCCCGTCGTACGCTCCGACGGCTCGGGCTCCACGGCCCAGTTCACGATGTGGATGGCCAACCAGCACAAGTCGCTGTGGGAGTCCTACTGCCGCAAGGTCGGCCGCTCCGGAGCCTGCGGGCAGACCTCGTACTACCCGACCGTCCCCGGCATGATCGCCCAGTCCGGCGACCTCGGCGTCGCGGGCTACGTCGCCCAGAACTACGGCGAGGGCGCGATCGGCTACGTCAACTACTCGTACGCCCTGAACGCGCACTATCCGGTCGCCAAGGTCCTCAACCACGCGGGCTACTACACCGAGCCGACCCCGCAGAACGTCGCGGTCTCGCTGCTCAAGGCGAAGATCAACACCGACAAGAGCTCCGCGGACTACCTCACCCAGAAGCTCGACGGCGTCTACAACGACTCCGACCGGCGCAACTACCCGCTCTCCAGCTACTCGTACATGATCCTGCCCCTGAAGGTGCAGGGCACCTTCACCAAGACCAAGGGCAAGACGCTCGGCGCGTTCTCGTACTACTTCATGTGCCAGGGCCAGCAGCAGGCGCCCTCGCTCGGCTACTCGCCGCTGCCGATCAACCTGGTGAAGGCGGGCTTCGACCAGATCCGCCGCATCCCGGGCGTGCAGGCCCAGAGCGTCAACCTCAAGGGCTGCAACAACCCGACCTTCTCCAGCGACGGGCACAACAAGCTCGCCGACACCGCTCCCTACCCCGCCGCCTGTGACAAGAAGGGCGCCCCCGCCTGCACCACCGGCAGCGGTGGAGCCAAGGCGGGCGGCAGCTCGGGCGGTTCGGGCTCCACGGGCGGCACGAGCGGCGGTTCCACCTCGGGCGGTTCCACCAGTGGCGGCACCAGCGGCGGTACCACCGGCGGGAGTTCGGGCGGCGGCGGCACGGCCGCGGGAGGCGGGACCGGCGGCAGCTCCGCCCCGGTCGTCGACCCCGACACCGGCCAGACGCTCTCCCCCGGCACGGGCGGCGGCTCGGGGACCGGTTCCTCGGGCGGCAGCGGCGGAGGAACCGGCGGCACCGGCGCGGTGAACGACACCATCGCGCTCGCCCAGCCGGTCTCCGTGGCCGGCACCCAGGGCTGGACCAGCACCCAGACGCTGATGCTCATCGCGGCCTTCCTGGTCCTCGGACTCGTCCTGCTGCCCTCCGTGGTGTCCCGGGCGATCGCCGGGCGCGGCACCGGCAAGGACGCCGGAGAGGGGCAGCAGCGATGAACTCCCGCAGCACAGGACCCCGCATCACAGGACGGCGCGGCGCGAGACCCGCGGCCACGAGCCCGCGCCCGCGCGGCAGAGCGGTGCTCCGCGTGCGGCGGCTGCTCCTGCGCGTCGTCGTCGGAGCGGCCGTGGGCGCCCTCGCCGGACTCGGCGTGGCCCAGGCGGCCGCCCCGGCGTCCGCGGCGGGCACCGCGGCCACCACCTCCTCGGCCGTCACCGTCTCCGGCCGCGGCGAGTTCAAGGACATGAAGTTCACCGTCGACCAGACCACCCACCTGACCAGTCAGGCGGTCACGGTCTCCTGGTCCGGCGGCACCTCGTCCACCTTCGCCGGCACGTCGTTCAACACCGACTTCGTGCAGATCATGCAGTGCTGGGGCGACGACGACGGCACGGTGCCGTCCAACCCGGGCCCCGCGCGCACCCAGTGCCAGTACGGCGCCTCGCCGACCACCGACCGCGGCGGCTGGCCGGGCAACGACTACGACGACACCCGCAAGGTGTTCTACAGCGCCGATCCCACCAACTACGGCCAGGACAACCGGTACGGGGCGGCCAACCCCAACGCCCCGGGCGAGGTGCCCTTCAAGTCCGTCGACGGCACGGTGATCACCTCCGGCACCCAGAACAACGCCTTCTTCAACCGCAACACCACCAACGAGGTCGACTTCGCCCGCACCGGCGCCGACGGCACCGGCAAGGAGTACTTCGAGGTCCAGACCGCCAACGAGGCCCCGCACCTGGGCTGCGGTCTGCCGGTCACCGTCAACGGCGGCACCAAGCCGCGCTCCTGCTGGCTGGTCATCGTCCCGCAGGGCCACCTCGACCTGGACGGCAAGCCGTACGCCGACCACAGCCAGGTCAACGCCGGCTCCCCGGTCTCCTCCACCAACTGGCAGAACCGCGTGGCGATCCCGCTCGGCTTCAACTCGGTCGGCACCAACTGCGCGCTCGGCGCGAAGGAACGCGCCACCACCGGCAGCGAGCTCGCCGCCGACGCGATGACGAGCTGGCAGTCGGCCCTGTGCCCGACCGGCACGGTGTACGGCTACACCGAGCTGGGCGAACCGGACACCCGCGCCCGCCTCATCAACGACGGCTCCTCCGGCCTCGCCTTCACCACCCGCGCCCTCGGAGCCGACGCCGGGACCACGGCACCCTCCGACCCGACCGTGTACGCGCCCGTCGCCCTCTCCGGAACCGTCATCGGGTTCACGGTCGAACGCAGGCCCAAGGCGGGCGCCCCGGACTCCGTCCGCAAACTCGCGGGCACCAAGGTCGAATCCGTCGACCTCACCCCGCGCCTGGTCGCCAAGCTGCTCACCGAGTCGTACCGCAACTCGCCCTGGGGAGCGGTGCTCGCCGACAACGCGGCCAGCGGCTACGGCTGGGCCAAGACCAACCCCGCGGGACTGGCCAGCGACCCCGAATTCATCTCCCTCAACCCCGAGTTCGCGGACCTCTCGGTCTCCGAGACGCCGTCCACCGACACCGACCTGATCACCGCGCTCGGGCACAGCGACTCCGCCCGCGCGCTGTGGCAGTGGATCCTCGCCGACAAGGACGCCCGCGGCTTCCTGGCCGGTACGGCCGACGCCTGGGGCACCCAGGTCAACCCGTACTACAGCACCACCGCGTCCCGTAACCCGACCGGCTTCGCCTTCGACCCCGCGAGCTCCGACGACTACCCCAAGAGCGACCCCTGGTGCGCGATCCCGCCGGGTACCGACGCCACGATCAAGCAGTGCATGACCGACTTCCACCCCTACGTGGAGGACATGCACTCCGGCGCCCTGCACACCCGGCGTGCCGACACCCTCTGGAAGTCGAGCTGGGACGCGCTGGCCAACCCGCCGGCCTTCAAGAGCCCGGGACCCCAGACGGTCGGCTCCCGCTTCGTGATCACCGTCACCGACGCGGCCTCCGCCGCCCGTTACGGCCTCCAGACCGCCCGGCTGCGCAACACCGCCGGCAAGTTCGTGGGCCCCTCCGCGGAGTCCTTGACCGCGGCGGCCACCGGCGCCACCGGCACCGGGGCCCCCGAGATCACCCCGGCCACGGCCGACGCCGAGGGCGCCTACCCGCTCGCCCAGCTCGTCTACGCGGCGGTGCGCCCGGCCAAGGTCGACACGGCCGCCCGCAAGGACTACGCGGCCCTGCTGCGGTACGCCACCGGCGACGGACAGACCAACGGCGCCGACCCGGGCCTGCTCCCCGTCGGTTACGCCCCGCTCTCCGCCGCCCTGCGCACCAAGGCGACCAAGGCGGCCGACGCCCTCGTCCACTACACCGGACCCAGCTCGACGCCCTCGGGCAGCGGCTCGGGTTCCGCCGGCGGATCGAGCGGCGGCTCCACGGGCGGCAGCGACTCCGCCGGCTCCGGCGGCGGTTCGGGCGGCACCGACTCCGGCGGCTCCACGGGCGGCGACAACGCCGCCGACGGCAGCAGCGGAGGCGGCAGCGGCGCCACGCCGAGTGCCGGCGCGAGCACGACGCCGAGCGCCGCTCCGTCCTACGACGGCGGCAAGGCCGTACAGACCACCGCCCTGGGCACCACGCCCGACGACCCGGCCAACTCCCTGCGGTACGCCGTCCCGGTCGGTGCCGCGCTCGGCGCCTTCGCCGGCATCGGCGCGCCGTTCGCCGGCGGCGGCAGGCTGCGGCTCCCGCTGCGCGTCCCGCTGCCCGGCGGCCGTGGAGTGACCGTCCCCGCGTTCACCCTGCCCGAGTGGCTGCGCAAGCGGCTGCCCTCCGGCCGGAGCTGAGCTCGCGGAGCGCGGGCCCGCCGGGTCCGCGCTCCCCACAGACGGCCGCCCGCCCCGAAAGGCAGTCGGGGCGGACGGCCCGTACCACCCTGCCAGATCCTCCCGACGTCACGTCGCACACCCTCTGGAGACTCTCAATGCGCACGATGCGCCTTTCGGCGGCCATGGTCGCCGCCGCCGTGGTGTCCGGCACGCTGGCTCTGGCGAGCCCGGCGTCCGCCGACCCCACCCCCGCCGGCACCTTCCGCAAGCTGGTCGGCGTGGGCTCGGACACCACCCAGGACGTGCTCAACGCCCTGGCCGGCGACACCGTCAACAACAACAGCTACGCCACCACCGCCGTGAAGTCGGCGAGCGGCGCGGGCGTCGCCTCCTACGACGCGATCGAGCCCGGTACCGGCTCGACCACCTCGAACATCACCACCCGCACGGGCGGCCCGTCCTTCCTGCGCCCCAACGGCTCCGGCAAGGGCCGCCTCGCCCTCAGCATGGCGCTGACCGGCGACAAGTTCCCCGACAGCTCGGGTGTCTCCATCAAGGGCCAGGTCGACTTCGCCCGCTCCTCCAGCGGTCCGAGCACCTCCGGAACCGCCTTCACGTACATCCCGTTCGCGCGTGACGCGGTCGGCGTGGCGGTCCGCGGCTCGGCCCTGAACACGCTGACCGTCGACCAGCTCCACGACATCTACTCGGGCACGCTGACCGAGGTCAACGGCCAGACCGTGCACCCGAAGATCCCGCAGTCCGGCTCCGGCACCCGCAAGTTCTTCCTCGGCGCCATCGGCCTCACCGACGCCACGCTCTCCCCGAACGTCGGGACCGTCCAGGAGAACCAGGCCGACGGCGCCCTCGACGCGGACGGCGCGCTCGTCCCGTTCTCGGTGGGCAGCTGGATCGCCCAGAACAACGGCATCTCCCCGGACTTCAGCACCACCGCGGCCGCCGCCGGCGCCCACCTGGCCGCCGTGCAGCTGCCCGGCGACGAGGGCGCCACCACCCCGGTCACCACCGTGAACGGCAAGCTCGCCCCGGTCGGCGCCTACTACGAGAACGCCACCTTCGGCCGCGACGTCTACAACGTCGTTCCGTCCCGGGCGATCGACCCGACCGGCATCTTCTTCGACAAGGACCTCTACGACGTCTTCGTCACCAGCGGCACCCACGAGGCGGCCCTCGCCTCCGACGCCGCCGAGGGCGTCATCGCCAAGTTCGGCTTCGTGAACGAGTCCTACAACGGCTCGGTCAACCCCACCAAGCACGCCAAGCTCGGCGGCCTGGAGGAGTCCGGTGTCGACGCGTCCACGCCGGCCGCGCCGACCCTGAGCGGCACCCGCGGCGACGGAAGCGTCAAGCTGAACTGGACCGCTCCCTCCGCCACCGGCCTCCCGGTCACCGACTACCGCGTGACCCTGACCGGTTCGGACGGCGCCGTCGTGGCCGTCAAGGACCTCCCGGCCACCACCACGTCGTACACCTTCAGCGGTCTGGCCCTCGGCCACTACACGGCCGAAGTCTCCGCCGCCAACCTCAACGGCAGCGGCGTCGTCTCCTCCTGGACCGGCGACATCAAGTACACGACCACCCTGAAGGCGACCACCGCGACGACCGCGTACGGCAAGGCCCCCAAGGTCGCCGTCGCCGTCGCCGACACGCACGGCGTCGTCGCGACCGGCACGGTCACCGTGAAGGAGGGCACCACCACCCTCGGCACGGGCACCCTGGACAGCACCGGCAAGGTCTCGGTCAGCCTGTCCAGCCACCTGAAGGTCGCCAAGCACAGCCTCACGGTGTCCTACGCGGGCAACAGCAAGCTCCTGACGTCCAGCGGGACCACCTCGCTGACCGTCTCGAAGGCGACCCCGAGCGTCAGCACCTCGGCGCCGACCTCGATCAGCCACCTCTCGCAGGCCAAGGTCAGCCTCAAGGTCACCGCGACCGGCACCACGCCGACCGGCACGGTCCGCATCTACGAGGGTTCGCGCGTCATCGCCACCGGCACCCTGAGCGGCGGCAAGGTGACCATCAAGCTGCCGAAGCTGTCCCGCGGCACCCACACCCTGCACGCCTGGTACGTGGGTTCCACCACGGTGAACTCGAAGACCGGCACCACTTTCAAGATCAAGTCCACCTGATCCGTGGCCTGTTGAACCACCCTCTCGCCGGGGGGCGCCCAGCAGGGCGCTCCCCGGCGGGGCCCCCTTCCGCCTTCCGCCCCACCCGTTCCATGAGTTGAGTGAAGGAGACGTGCCGCCGTGACGGTCGCCGTACAGACCACGCTCGCAACGCCCGCGCCGCGGCTGGGTGTTCGGAGCGTCACCGCCGTCCGGCATCTCGCCCGCGGCGGTCTGCTCACCCTCGCGGCCCTGCTGCTCGGCCTCACCGCGCAGCTGCTGTTCCTCAGCGGCTTCCAGGAACGAGCGGCGCAGCACGCCGCGTACGACTCGTTGCGCGCCCAACTGGCCCTGGGCACCGCCCCGGTGGCCCAGACCGACCAGGACGGCGCACTGCTCGCCCCCGGCACCCCGGTCGCGCTCATCGACATCCCCGCCCTCCACGTCCACCAGGTGGTCCTGGAGGGCACCGACTCCGGCGTCATGACCGACGGCCCCGGCCACCGCCGGGACACCCCGATGCCGGGGCAGGCCGGCACCAGCGTGCTGATGGGCCGCGCCGCCGCCTACGGGGGCCCCTTCGAGCACCTCGGCGACCTCGCCACCGGCGACACGTTCAGCGTGACCACCGGCCAGGGCAAGGCGAAGTACCAGGTCTTCGGTATCCGGCGCGCCGGTGACCCGGCGCCCGCCCCGCTCGACGCGGGCAAGGGCCGCATCGTCCTCCTCACCGCCACCGGACCGGACTTCATGCCCGGTGGAGTGCTGCGCGTCGACGCCGAGCTGGTCTCCGCGCCCGCCCAGACCCCGGCCGCGGTCATCCGCTCCGGCACGCTTCCCGAGGCCGAACAGCCGCTGGCCCGGCCCGGCGGAATGCCGTGGCCGCTGGTGATGTGGCTCCAGGCGCTGGTGGCCGTGGCGGTCGGCGCGGTGTGGGCCTGGCACCGCTGGGGCCGCCACCAGACCTGGATCGTGTTCGCGCCGGTCGTCGCCGTGCTCGGCCTCCAGGTCGCCACCCGCGCCACCGAACTGCTCCCGAACCTGATGTGAGACCACCGACCACCCCGGACCCCGACCCCGATCCGACCCTGTGCCGAGCCCGCCCCGTCCCGGTGACGTAGCCCAGCCCGACCCGACACCCCGCCGACCGGCCCCACCCCCGTGACCCAGCCGAGCCCGACCCGATCCCGCCATGAGGTGCCCGACGTGACCGATGCGACCGCCGCGCGTGACAGTGCCGCGACCGAGACCGCCCCGACCGACAGCGTGCCGGCCGCCACCGCCGGGACCGGCCGTGCGCCCGCCGCCACCGCCGTCATCGACCCGGGGACCGCCGTGGCCGACACCGTCGCGCTGCGGCCCGTCCCGTCGGACAGGACGCTCCCGGCCCGGCCGACGGCCGCCCCCGCGGAGCTCGACGCGCGCGAGGTGTCGGCCTGGTTCGGCAGCCACCTGGTGCTGGAGCGCGTCTCCCTCACCATGCCCGCCGGAGAGGTCACCGCCCTGATCGGCCCCTCCGGCTGCGGCAAGTCGACCTTCCTGCGCACCCTGAACCGGATGCACGAGCTGATCCCCTCCGCCGCGATGGCCGGCGAGGTGCTCTTCGACGGCGAGGACATCTACGCCCCCGAGCGGCGGCTGACCGAGGCCCGGCGCCGGATCGGCATGGTCTTCCAGAAGCCGAACCCGTTCCCGGCCATGTCGATCTACGACAACGTGGTCGCGGGCCTGCGTCTGACCGGCACGCGCACGGGCCGCCGGGAGAAGGACGAGCTCGTCGAGGAGAGCCTGACCCGGGCCGGCCTGTGGAAGGAAGTACGGGACCGGCTCCGCCAGCCCGGCGGCGCGCTCTCCGGCGGCCAGCAGCAGCGTCTGTGCATCGCCCGCGCGCTGGCCGTACGGCCCCAGGTGCTGCTGATGGACGAGCCGTGCTCGGCGCTCGACCCGACCTCGACCCGCCGCGTCGAGGAGACCATCCACGAGCTCGCCGGCGAGGTGACCGTCGTCATCGTCACCCACAACATGCAGCAGGCGGCCCGCGTCTCCCAGCAGTGTGCCTTCTTCCTCGCCGAGCAGGGCACCCCGGGCGGCATCGTCGAGCACGGCCCCACCACCGACATCTTCGGCACCCCCAAGGACCAGCGCACCGCGGACTACGTGGCGGGCCGCTTCGGCTGAGCCATCACCCGGCCGGTGCCCGGCCCGCGCACGGACCGCTCTCGCCCACCCCAGCCCGCGCCGGACCGCTCCCGCCGGACCGCTCCCGCCGGACCGCTTCCGCCGTGCCGCTTCCGCCGTGCCGGGCCCGCCCGTGCCGGGCCCGCCCGTGCCGGGTGCCCGGCACGCGCGGGTGCCCGGCCCGTCCGTACGGCCCGTCCGTACCCCCGTCGCCCCCGTACCCCCGATACCCCTTCGCCCCCGTTCCCGGGCCGCGAGCACCCGCGGATCACGGAACGTGACGCGGCTGTCGCATGGCGGTGACGGTTTCGGAATCCGGTTGCGGTGTTGTGAGACTGTGGAGGCCGGACAGGGGAATGCGCTCGGTAGGCCGGGCGTTCCCTGGTGCACATCGGCGGGCGATCCCCGGCCGAGTCGGATCACAGCCGGTCACCTGGGCTCGCTCAAGATCCAAACGCCCGAAGAGCCGGGCGAGTCTACCCACCCTCGTAGCCGGTCATGCGCCGCGCGGTCAGATTTTCTTCCCCTAACGGGCTGAACTTTTGTTGATCGTGGGTCAGTTGGCCGCCCGATCGTCCTACCCTTCAAAGGGTGAACCAACTGATGTCCCGAGAGTCCGAGGCCGATCTCCCCGGGGAGCCGCTGCTCCCGGGCGCGCTGCCCGAGGCACTGCGCGCCGAACTCGTGGCGTTCCGTCGCGACTTGCACATGCACCCGGAGCTGGGCAACCAGGAGTTCCGCACCACCGCGGCGATCAAGGCGCGCTTGGAGCGGGCGGGCCTGAAGCCGCGTGTCCTCGCCATCGGGACCGGCCTCATCTGTGACATCGGGGACGCGGACGACGTACGCCCCATGCTGGCGCTGCGCGCCGACATCGACGCGCTGCCCATCCCGGACACGAAGAGTGACTGCGCGTACCGCTCGACGGTGCCCGACCGCGCCCACGCCTGCGGCCACGACGTCCATACGACGGTCGTGCTCGGCGCCGGTCTCGTCCTCGCGGGCCTGCACGCGCAGGGCCTGCTGCCCCGGCGCGTCCGGCTGATCTTCCAGCCCGCGGAGGAGGTGCTGCCCGGCGGCGCCCCGGACGCGATCGAGTCGGGCGTGCTCGAAGGGGTCGGGCGGATCGTCGGCGTGCACTGCGATCCGAGGGTCGACGCGGGGCGCATCGGACTGCGGCACGGCGCCATCACCTCGGCGTGCGACCGGCTGGAAGTGTCCCTGGACGGCGCGGGCGGCCACACCGCGCGCCCCCACCTCACCACCGACCTCGTCACCGCCGCCGCGCGGGTCGTGACCGACGTGCCGGCGCTCGTCGCCCGGCGGGTGGACGCCCGCAGCGGGCTCGCGGTGACCTGGGGACGTATCGAGTCGGGACACGCCTGCAACGTGATCCCGCAGCACGCCGAGCTGTCCGGCACGATCCGCTGCCTGGACCTCGACGCCTGGCGGGCCGCGCCCGACCTCGTCCACGCGGCCATCGACGAGATCGCGAACCTCTACCGCGCCAAGTCCGAGATCAACTACATCCGGGGCGTTCCGCCGGTCGTCAACGACCCGGCCGTCACCGACCTGCTCCGCGACGCGATGACCGCCCGGCGCGGCGCGCACTCCATCGAGGACACCGAGCAGAGCCTCGGCGGCGAGGACTTCTCCTGGTACCTGGAGCACGTGCCCGGCGCGATGGCCCGGCTCGGTGTGCGCCCGCCGGGCGACCGCACCGTCCGTGACCTGCACCGGGGCGACTTCGACGCGGACGAGCACGCGATCACGGTCGGCGTGGAGATGTTCACGGCGGCGGCCCTGCTGGACGAGGGCCGGTCCTAGGGCCTGTCCGGCGCCTCCTGGACGGGGACCTGCCCTGGCGGGTCCGCTGTGGCAGGCCCGGCCGGTCGGCTGTGGCAGGCGCGGCCGGTCGGCTGTGGCAGGCGCGGCCGGTCGACTCCGGTCGCGCCCCCGGACCCCCGGCAGTAGCGTGGTCCCCAGTCATTCCAACAGTCACTCTATGGAGCAGGAACCACCCGCTCCGTCACATGGGTTCCGCTTTCCGGACACACCGCGTGATGGTCGTGGAGGGTGCTGCATCCC
The DNA here is from genome assembly GCF_044757755.1 of Streptomyces sp. NPDC091209. Taxonomy (NCBI): domain Bacteria; kingdom Bacillati; phylum Actinomycetota; class Actinomycetes; order Kitasatosporales; family Streptomycetaceae; genus Streptomyces; species Streptomyces sp. NPDC091209. The sequence continues at coordinate 117,221 of NZ_JBIVVR010000006.1, forward strand.
GAAACGTGCCTTTCGGTCGCGTGGTTCACAAGGACGTAACCGGCCATCGGCACGAATGGATAACGGCCAGGCGGAACCCCGTTCCCTGGACGGTCTACGCGCGTTAATGTGCGCCGAACTCAGCACCCACTGCGGGGCTTTGGAGAATGGGGAGCTTCAGATGCGTCGGATAGCCAGCCTGACCCGCGTCGCGGTGGGGGTCGCGTCGCTCGCACTCGCCGCCACGGCCTGCGGCGGCACCAGTACCAGCAGCAACAGCAACAGCACCGGCAGCGCGAGCGGCGGCGCCAAGGGCCTCGCCATCGCGTACGACGTCGGCGGCAAGGGCGACCAGTCCTTCAACGACGCCGCGTTCGCCGGACTGGAGAAGGCGAAGAAGGAGTTCGGCTACCAGACGGCCGACGTCGAGCCCACCGACAACGAGACGGACGCCGACAAGCAGCAGCGTCTGGAGTCGCTGGCCAAGCAGGGCTACAACCCGGTCATCGGCATCGGCTTCGCCTACGGCCCCGCGCTGGAGAAGGCCGCCGCGAAGTTCCCGAAGACCAGCTTCGGCATCGTGGACTCGGTCGTCCCGGGCAAGAACGTGGCTTCCCTGGTCTTCGCCGAGCAGGAGTCCTCGTACCTCGCCGGTGTCGCGGCCGCCAAGGCCACCAAGAGCAACGTCGTCGGCTTCATCGGCGGTGTGGACGTTCCGCTGATCCACAAGTTCGAGGCCGGCTACACGCAGGGCGTCAAGGACACCAAGCCCGGTGTGAAGGTCCTCTCGCAGTACCTGACGCAGACCGCCGCCGAGGGTGGCTTCTCCAGCCCCGACAAGGGCAAGGCCGCCGCCGAGGGCCAGATCGAGAAGAAGGCCGACGTCCTCTACGCCGCGGCCGGTCTGTCCGGCCAGGGTGTCATCGAGGCCGCCTCCAAGGCGGGCGTGTGGGCGATCGGCGTCGACTCCGACCAGTACAAGCAGGCGGCGCTGGCGGCGTACAAGGACAAGATCCTGACCTCCGCGCTCAAGGACGTCGGCGGCGCGGTCTACACGCTGTCCAAGTCGGTCCATGACGGCTCGCCGCTGACCGGTACGCAGACCTTCGACCTCAAGGTCAACGGTGTCGGCCTGGCCGACAGCAACCCGAAGATGGCCCAGATCGCCGGTCTCACCGACGCCGTGGCCAAGGCCAAGGCGGCCATCGTCGCCGGCACCATCAAGGTCAAGACCAGCTAGGACGGGTCCTGGTCGCCGTGAACGGCGGGTGATCGCGGCGGGCCGGCCCCGCCACCTCCCCGCCGGTCGGGCGAACACGGCCGAAGCGCAGCGGAACGGGCGGGCACCCCAGGTGCCCGCCCGTTCCGCTGTCCGTTTCCGGGGTCACCCACCGCCACATTCCGTTGGTGATCGGCACGTCCCGATCGTCTGGGCCAGTGGCGTCGGGCACAGGCGCATAACAAGGTGGACAGAAGGGGTTTTCTAGTTGGTCTACGCGCGTTAATCTGCGGCGAAGCCAGCGCCGAAGCTGAACCGTCAGGCGCTGAACGACAGGAGCACAACTAATGCGCCGGGTTACCCGCATCGCGCTCGCAGGTACTGCGACCGCCTCTCTCGCCCTCGCTCTGTCCGCCTGTGGCGGCACCTCGACCTCCTCGTCCTCCACGGACTCCAAGGGCGGTCACAAGGGCCTCGCCATCGCGTACGACGTCGGCGGCAAGGGCGACCAGTCCTTCAACGACGCCGCGTTCGAGGGTCTGAAGAAGGCGAAGGCCGAGTTCAAGTACGCCACCGCCGACGTCGAGCCCACCGACGGTGAGACGGACGCGGACAAGACGCAGCGTCTGGTCTCGCTGGCCAAGCAGGGCTACAACCCGGTCATCGGCATCGGCTACTCCTACGGCCCGGCCGTCAAGGCCGCCGCGGCGAAGCTCCCGAACACCACCTTCGGCATCGTCGACGACTCCACCGTCACGGCGAAGAACGTCGCGGACCTGGTCTTCTCCGAGCAGGAGGCCTCCTACCTCGCTGGCGTCACCGCCGCCCTGTCCACCAAGACCGACACCGTCGGCTTCGTGGGCGGTGTGGACGTTCCGCTGATCCACAAGTTCGAGGCGGGCTTCGAGCAGGGTGTCAAGGACACCAAGCCCGGCGTCAAGGTCCTCTCGCAGTACCTGACGCAGACCGCCCAGGAGGGTGGCTTCGCCAGCCCCGACAAGGGCAAGACGGCCGCCGAGGGCCAGATCGAGAAGAAGGCCGACGTCGTCTACGCCGCGGCCGGTCTGTCCGGTCAGGGTGTCATCGAGGCCGCCTCCGCCAAGAAGGTCCTGGCCATCGGTGTCGACTCCGACCAGTACCTGCAGCAGGCGCTGGCCCAGTACAAGGACTCGATCCTGACCTCCGCCACGAAGGACGTCGCCAAGGCGGTGTACAACCTGGCGAAGTCGGTCGAGGACGGCAAGCCCGAGAGCGGTATCGTTCGGGGCGATCTGAAGTCCGGTGAGGTCGGCCTGGCCGATTCCAACCCGGCGTTCAAGAGCAACACCGCGATCCAGGACGCCGTCAAGGCCGCCCAGGAGAAGATCATCAGCGGTGCGATCAAGGTCAAGACCAGCTGACGAGAAGTACCTCAGGAGCAGCCAATGCGGTCCCGGGGAAGTTCGGGTGCGACGCTGTGCCGTCCGGCACGGAGAGACGCCTGTTCCGCCCCGGAGCCGCTTGGTAACCGCGGGGTTACGTCCGCTCAACGGGATGCGGGGAGTCTTGCTCCCCGTGTCCCGTTCTCGCGGCGCGTGGCCCCTTTCGTTGCCGTAGGGGCGCTACGCGCGTAGACGACCCCCTTTCCCTCAGGAGAGTGCGCCATCAACGCGTCCAGCAGCCCTCCGGCCGGCGCGGTCAACGGTCAGGCGACCGCTGTCGAACTCGCCGGGATCACCAAGCGATTCCCTGGCGTCGTGGCCAACCACGACATCCACCTCAGCGTCCGCAAGGGCACCGTGCACGCCCTCGTCGGCGAGAACGGCGCCGGCAAGTCGACGCTGATGAAGATTCTCTACGGCATGCAGAAGCCGGACGAGGGCACCATCGCCGTCGACGGCGAGCAGGTCACCTTCTCGTCGCCCGCGGACGCCATCGCCCGCGGCATCGGCATGGTCCACCAGCACTTCATGCTGGCCGACAACCTCACCGTCCTGGAGAACGTCGTCCTCGGCAGCGAGAAGCTGTACGGGATCGGCGCCAAGGCCCGCCGCAAGATCGTGGAGCTCTCCGAGCGCTACGGCCTCGGGGCCCGCCCGGACGTCCTCGTCGAGGAGCTCGGCGTCGCCGACCGGCAGCGCGTGGAGATCCTCAAGGTCCTCTACCGCGGCGCCCGCATCCTGATCCTGGACGAGCCCACCGCCGTCCTGGTGCCTCAGGAGGTCGACGCCCTCTTCGCCAACCTGCGCGAACTCAAGGCCGAGGGCCTGTCGGTCATCTTCATCTCGCACAAGCTGGGCGAGGTCCTCTCGGTCGCCGACGACATCACGGTCATCCGGCGCGGTACGACGGTCGGCACCGCCGTGCCGTCCGAGACGACCCCGCGTCAGCTCGCCGAGCTGATGGTCGGCAGCGAACTGCCGACCCCGGAGACCTCCGAGTCCACGGTCACCGACCGGGCCGTGATCGAGGTCGAGGACCTGACGGTCTTCGCCAAGGGCTCGGTGTCGATGGGCAAGGGCTCCGCGGCCCTCCTCATGGACGAGGTGGAGCGGGGCGCCGTACGGCTCGTGCTCGACCATGTCTCCTTCACCATCCACGCGGGTGAGGTGATGGGCATCGCCGGTGTCGAGGGCAACGGCCAGACCGAGCTCATCGACGCGCTGATCGGCCTGAAGGCCGCCGACTCCGGTGTCATCCGCTTCGCGGGCGACGACATCACCGGCCTGTCGACGCGCAAGCGCCGCGAGAGCGGCATCGGCTACATCCCCGAGGACCGCCACCGTCACGGCCTCCTCCTGGAAGCCCCCCTCTGGGAGAACCGCATCCTCGGCCATGTCACCGAGAGGCCCAACGCCAAGGGTTTCTGGATCGACATCAAGGGCGCCCAGCAGGACACGCGCCGCATCGTCGAGGAGTACGACGTCCGCACCCCGGGCATCGACGTCACCGCGGCCTCCCTGTCCGGCGGCAACCAGCAGAAGCTGATCGTCGGCCGCGAGATGAGCCACAAGCCGAAGTTCCTGATCGCCGCCCACCCCACCCGCGGTGTGGACGTCGGCGCGCAGGCGCAGATCTGGGACCAGATCCGCTCGGCGCGCCGCGAAGGGCTCGCCGTCCTGCTGATCTCCGCGGACCTGGACGAGCTGATCGGCCTGTCCGACACGCTCCGGGTGATCTACAACGGCAAGCTGGTCGCGGACGCCGACCCTGCCACCATCACCCCGGAGGAACTCGGCTCGGCCATGACCGGTGCCGCCTCCGGACACCTGGAGAACGAGGAGCTCGCCGAAGCGGCCGAGCTCGAAGAGCCCGCCGAGAACCCGGCGGACGCCCCGGAAGACGAGGCCCGCTGATGAAGAAGTTCGACAAGGAGCGCCTGCTCCTCGGGGTGGCCGGACCGGTCATCGCGCTCGTCGTCGCCGTGGCGCTGACCTCGATCGTGCTGCTCGCCTCGGGCAAGAGCCCGATCGAGCCGTACACGATCATGTTCCAGCAGGCGACGTACTCCGACATCCAGGTCCTGATCATCAACCAGGCCTCGCTGTACTACATCGCGGCGCTGGCGGTGGCCATCGGCTTCCGGATGAACCTGTTCAACATCGGTGTGGACGGCCAGTACCAGCTCGCCGCCATGATGGCCGCGATCGTCGGCGCGCACGTCGCGCTGCCGGCCGTGCTCCAGGTCCCGCTGCTGATGCTGACCGCCATCTGCACCGGCGCGTTCTGGGCCGGAATCGCCGGTGTCCTCAAGGTCACCCGCGGGGTCAGCGAGGTCGTCGCGACGATCATGCTCAACGCGATCGCGACCTCCGTCATCGCCTACCTGTGGCTGCCCGACGTCTTCGGCGTCAAGCTCGGCAACAACAACACCACCGGCGAGATGCACAAGTCCGGCTGGATTCCCGGGTTCAACATGGGTGACGCGGGCGAGATCTACGGCCTGGTCATCCTCGCCGTGGTCCTCGGCATCGGCTACTGGATCGTCCTCAACCGCACCCGCTTCGGCTTCGACCTGCGCGCCTCCGGCGCCTCCGAGTCCGCCGCCGCGGCCAGCGGTGTCGACCCCAAGCGCATGGTGCTCACCGCGATGCTGCTCTCCGGCGGCATCGCCGGACTCGCGGGTCTGCCGATCCTGCTCGGCGACACCCACACGTACAGCCTGAACTTCCCGGTCGGCATCGGCTTCCTCGGCATCGGTATCGCGCTGCTGGGCCGCAACAGCCCCGTCGGCATCGCGTTCGCGGCCCTGCTGTGGGCCTGGCTCGACAAGGCCTCGCCCGAGCTCGACTTCCACGGGTACGACAAGGAAATCGCGGTCATCATGCAGGGCCTGATCGTGATCGCGGTCGTGGTCTCGTACGAGGCCGTCCGCGAGTGGGGTCTGCGCCGCCAGCAGCGCCGCGTAGGCGCGGAAATCGCCGCGGGCAACGTCCTCGGCGCCACCGACAACACCGAGAAGGAGGTGGCTGGCCAGTGACCACCGCAACCGACGTCAACCAGCCCACGCAGCAGCCCGCGGCTCCCAGCGGCCGCCGGATGTCGCTTCCCGTCCTCCTGCTGGTGATCGCGGGCGCCCTGGCGCTGACCTCGATCGTTCGCATCATCACGGGCGCCGACGGCATCACCAACGTCAGCCAGATGTCGACCGCGCTCGAACTGGCCGTCCCGATCGGCCTGGCCGGTCTCGGCGGTCTGTGGGCCGAGCGCTCCGGCGTCGTCAACATCGGCCTCGAAGGCATGATGATCCTCGGCACCTGGTTCGGCGCCTGGGCCGGCTACCAGTGGGGCCCGTGGACCGGCCTCCTGGTCGGCGTCATCGGCGGCGCCGTCGGCGGTCTGCTGCACGCGATCATGACGGTCACCTTCAACGTCAACCACATCGTCTCCGGTGTGGCCATCAACATCCTGGCGCTCGGTGCCACCCGCTATCTCTCCCCGCTCGCCTTCGAGGGCGTCCCGGGCGGCTCGGCCAAGCAGTCCCCGCCGGTCGAATCGCTCGGCCAGTTCACCGTGCCAGGGCTCTCCGACTGGCTCACCACCCTGAACTCCAAGGGCTGGTTCTTCGTCTCGGACCTCGCGGGTCTGCTCGGCGGCCTGGTCACCGACGTCTCCTGGCTGACGCTGATCGCCGTAGCGCTGATCCCCGCCACCTGGTGGATCCTGTGGCGCACCCCGTTCGGTCTGCGCCTGCGGTCCTGCGGTGAGAACCCGATCGCGGCCGAGTCGCTCGGCGTGAACGTCTACAAGTACAAGTACATCGCCGTGATCATCTCCGGCGGTCTGGCCGGCCTCGGCGGTGTCTTCCTCTCCATCGTCGCCAACCCCTTCTACCTGGAGGGCCAGACCGCCGGCCGCGGCTACATCGGTCTCGCCGCGATGATCTTCGGCAACTGGATGCCCGGCGGACTCGCCCTGGGCGCGGTCCTGTTCGGCTACACCGACAGCCTCAACCTGCGCGGCGGCTCGGAGAACGTCCACGCCCTGCTGCTGCTCGGCGCCATGCTGCTCGGCATCGGCGCGATCTGGCTCGCGGTCAAGAAGAAGTACGTGTCCGCCGTCATCACCCTGGTCATCGGCGTCCTCGTCTTCCTCTGGTACTCCATGACCAACGAGGTGCCCAACCAGATCGTCTCCGCCACCCCGTACGTCATCACCCTGCTCGTCCTCTCGCTGTCGGCCCAGCGCCTGCGCATGCCGAAGGCGGACGGGCTGCCGTACCGGAAGGGACAGGGCAAGTGACCCCCGCCGGCGTGGAGTCCGCGGACGTCGACTGGGAGGAGCTGCGGGAGGTGGCCCGTACGGCGATGTCCCGCGCGTACGCCCCCTACTCGGAGTACCCGGTCGGCGCCGCCGCCCGCGTCGACGACGGCCGGATCATCTCCGGCTGCAACGTCGAGAACGCCTCCTACGGCCTCTCCCTGTGCGCCGAGTGCGGCCTCGTCTCGGAGCTGCACACCACCGGCGGCGGCCGGCTGACGCACTTCACGTGCGTCGACGGGCGGGGCGAGATCCTCGTCCCCTGCGGACGCTGCCGTCAGCTCCTGTTCGAGTTCGGCGGGGACGACCTGATCCTGGAGACGCCGGAGGGGCTCGTGTCCCTCGCCGAGATGCTGCCCCAGGCCTTCGGCCCCGGACATCTCACCAAGTAATGCCCCGCGGCCCCTCCTGATCGACCGATCCCAGGGAGGGGCCGCTCACTTTCGGAAGGAACGCCATGGCCATGGACGCCGTCTCCGTCATCCGCACCAAGCGGGACCGCGCCGAACTCAGCGATCCGCAGATCGACTGGGTCATCGACGCGTACACCCGCGGCGAGGTCGCCGACTACCAGATGGCCGCCCTCAACATGGCGATCCTGCTCAACGGCATGAACCGTCGTGAGATCGCCCGCTGGACGGCCGCGATGATCGCCTCGGGCGAGCGCATGGAGTTCTCGTCCCTGTCCCGCCCGACCGCCGACAAGCACTCCACGGGAGGCGTCGGCGACAAGATCACCCTTCCGCTGGCCCCGCTGGTCGCCGCCTGCGGTGCCGCCGTGCCGCAGCTCTCCGGGCGCGGCCTCGGCCACACCGGCGGCACCCTGGACAAGCTGGAGTCGATCCCGGGCTGGCGCGCGCTGCTGTCCAACGAGGAGATGCTGCACGTCCTCGACACCACCGGCGCGGTCATCTGCGCGGCCGGCGACGGACTCGCCCCCGCCGACAAGAAGCTCTACGCGCTCCGCGACGTCACCGGCACCGTCGAGGCCATCCCGCTCATCGCCTCCTCCATCATGTCCAAGAAGATCGCCGAGGGCACGGGCTCGCTGGTGCTGGACGTGAAGGTCGGCTCCGGCGCCTTCATGAAGACCATCGAGGACGCCCGCGAGCTGGCCTCCACGATGGTGGGCCTCGGCACCGACCACGGGGTGAAGACGGTCGCGCTGCTCACCGACATGTCGACGCCGCTCGGCCTGACCGCGGGCAACGCCCTGGAGGTCCGCGAGTCCGTCGAGGTCCTCGCCGGCGGCGGTCCGGCCGACGTCGTCGAGCTCACCATCGCCCTGGCGCGCGAGATGCTCGACGCGGCCGGAATCAAGGACGCCGACCCGGCGAAGGCGCTCGCCGACGGCTCCGCGATGGACGTGTGGCGCCGCATGATCGCCGCGCAGGGCGGTGACCCGGACGCCGCGCTGCCCGTCGCCCGGGAGCAGCACGTCGTGACCGCCCCGGCCTCCGGCGTGCTGACCCGTCTCGACGCGTACGACATCGGGATCGCCGCCTGGCGCCTCGGCGCCGGACGCGCCCGCAAGGAGGACCCGGTGCAGGCCGGCGCGGGTGTCGAGCTGCACGCCAAGCCGGGCGACACGGTGACGGCGGGCCAGCCCCTGATGACCCTCCACACGGACACCCCGGACCGCTTCGAATACGCGCTCCAGGGAGTCGAGGGCTCCTACGACATCGCGCCGGCGGGCACGGACTTCAAGGCCACCCCGATCGTGCTGGACCGCATCGCCTGACCTGCGGTTTCCTCCTTCGGATGAACGGGACCGGTGGACCTCCACCGGTCCCGTTCGGCATGCTGCACTCGGTGACGCACCGATAGGAGGCCGTCATGAGCGCACTCACCGTGAGCCAGGACCCCGAGCAGAGCTGGGACGACCTCGTCCGGTTCCGGGAGGAGATGGAATGGCCCGAGGGCAGCAAGGTGGAGATCATCGAGGGGATCATCACCGTGTCACCTGCTCCCGCCTACCGCCACAACGTGATCGCGGCTCGCATCCAGCGTCGCCTCTACTCCGTGATTCCTGAGGACTGGGGGGTCTTCCAGACACTGGCCATCGCCGTGCCGTCCCGCCTGGGCATGCTCATCCCGGACATCGTGGTCGCTCCGGTGCCTCTGTGCGCCGACACGGACACCCACATTCCGGCCGCGCTCGCCGAACTGGTCGTCGAGGTCACCTCGAAGACCAACGCCCGCCACGACCGCGTCAGCAAGCCCGCCGCCTATGCCGCCGCGGGCATCCCGCTCTACCTCCTCGTCGACCGCTGGGCACCCGACCGTCCCACCGTGACCCTCTTCGGGGACCCCGAGGGCGATGTCTACCGCCCCTCAGCACCGCCAAGTTCGGCGAGCCCGTCAAGCTGCCCGCGCCCTTCGACCTCGTCATCGACACCGGCGAATTCCCCGAGGACTGAGCGGGTTCCCCGGGCGCGGAGCGCGGGCCGGGGCCTGAGTCACCCGAGGACCACCGCCACCACGACGAGTACCGGCACCGAGGCCATGGCCCAGGCCGTGGCCGGTCCAGCGACTCCAGCGATGCGTAGGGCATGCATCCAGCCCGAGACGGAGGAGCGGGCGGCGCGGGTCCATGTGAGCCGTCGCGCCGCGCGCGATGACGCCTCGCGTCGCCGCGGGTGATCCCCGCACCGCCCGCGATGAGTTCCGTGCCCCTGGCCGGTCTACTGACTGTGGATTCCGCGACACCGGCCGTACTCGTGCTGCCAGGACTCGTCACCCGGGACGAGGTGCCCCGGCTCTGTGAGGCCGTCCGAGCCCACCTCGGGGTGGCCGGGGGCGGGGTCGTGGTCTGCGATGTCGCCGGACTCGGGCCGCCCGGCCTCGCCGCCGTCGAGGCGCTGGCGCGCATGGAGCTGGCGGCCCGCCGGGCAGGAGGCCGGATACGCCTGCACGGCCCGGACCCGGCGCTGCGCGCCCTACTCGACCTGGTCGGCCTCCGCTTCGAGACCTCCGACAGCTCCGGGGCCACCGGGTCCGGCGACTCCTCCGGTTGCACCGGCTCCCCGGGCTCCGAGGGCCTCCGCGTCCGCGGGTCCGTCGAGGTGGAGGGGGAGCCCGAAGAGCGGGAACCAGCGGGCCGTGTCCAGGAAGCAGTGGAACCCGGTGATGCGGCCCTTTGAGATCTCCAGCGCCTGCACCGCCCAGGGAGTGTAGCCACCCGTCTCCTCGTCCGGCTTGTACTGGGCGAACCCCGGCAGACCGTTCACCTCGACCGGGACCAGGCACGAGTCGGCGCAGGCGGCGCCCAGCGTCGTCATGAAACCGGTGATGTCCTCCGGGCCGCGCAGCCACAGGTCGAACGGCGGCATCGTCATGATCGCGTCCTCGTGCAGGAGCGCCGTCAGAGCCGTCATGTCGTACCCCTCGAACGCCGCCACATAGCGCTCCAGGAGCTTCTGCTGCTCCTCGTCGAGCGGGTCGGAGGTGGCGGCGTCCGCGCCCGCCCCGGCGTTCTCCGCGAGGGTGGCGCGGGCTCGCTGGAGCGCGCTGTTGACCGACGCGACCGTGGTGCCGAGCAGCTCGGCCACCTCGCTCGCCTTCCACGCGAGGACCTCGCGCAGGATGAGGACCGCGCGCTGCTTGGGCGGCAACTGCTGGAGCGCCGCCATGAAGGCGAGGCGCACCGACTCCTTGGCGACCGCCGCCTCCGCCGGATCACCGGCCGCAGGCAGGACACGGGCGTCCGGCACCGGCTCCAGCCAGGTGTTGTCCGGGCGCGGGGTGAGCGCCGCCTGGGCCAGCGGGGAGGGAGCCGTGAGATCCATCGGACGAGCCCTTCGATTGCCCGCGTTGAGCATGTCCAGGCACACGTTCGTCGCGATCCGGTACAGCCAGGACCGCATCGAGGAGCGGCCCTCGAACTTGTCGTAGCTGCGCCAGGCCCGGACCATCGTGTCCTGCACCGCGTCCTCGGCCTCGAAGGACGAACCGAGCATCCGGTAGCAGTACCCGGTCAGCTCGACGCGGTGCTTCTCCAGCCGGACGTCCAGGTCCGCGGTTGTCGCCGTACCCTCGCTCATGGCCAACCCACCCCTGTGGCTGTTTCCGTTCAGCGCGTCATTGCGCCGGCACTTCGGAAGCTACCGCAGCCCACTGACAATGGCGTGCGGAGCGGGGAAAGGTGCAGCTCAAAGGGGGTGTGTCGGAGGGGTTCCGGGATCAGTGGGCGAGTGCCGGACCGCGGCGGGACGCGGTGCGGGCCGCGTGGGAGCCGAACAGGGTGATGGTGACGACGCCCAGCACCGCGAACAGCCCCATGGCCACCGTGCCCGCCCAGCCCCCGGCGTGGAAGGCGACCGCGCCGAGCGTGCTGCCGGCGCTGGAGCCGATGTAGTAGGCGGACTGGTAGAGGGCCGACGCCTGCGCCCGCCCCTTCTTCGCGGTGTGGCTCACCGACGACGAGGCGACCGCGTGGCCCGCGAAGAATCCCGCCGTGATCAGGACCAGGCCGAGCAGGACCAGCGCCACCGAGTGGCCGAGGGTCAGGAGCAGACCGGCGGTCGTGGTGCCGCCCGCCAGATAGAGGGAGCCGCGGCGTCCGACGCGGCCGGCCAGACGCCCCGCCGTCGACGCCGACACCGTGCCGACGAGATAGACCAGGAAGATCGAGCCGACGATGCCCTGCGGGAGCGAGAAGGGAGCTTCGCTGAGCCGGTAGCCGATGACCGTGTAGACCCCGCCGAACACCATCATGAACAGCGCGCCGATCGCGTACAGCCGGCACAGCAGCGGGTTCGCGAGATGGTCGCGCACCGTGCGGGCCAGCACCCGGGGCCGCAGCGAACCGCGCGCGAAGTGCCGCGGCGCCGGAAGCAGCAGCCGGAAGGCCACCGCGCAGACCACGGCGATCAGCCCGATCGTGCCCACGGCCACCCGCCAGCCCCACTCCTGCGCGACCCAGCCGGTGATGACCCGTCCGCTCATCCCGCCGACGCTGTTGCCCGCGACGAACAGACCGATCGCGGTGATCAGCGCCTTGGGGCGGACCTCCTCCGCCAGATACGCCGTCGCCGACGCGGGAAGCCCCGCGAGTGCCGCGCCCTGCACCGCCCGCAGCGCCACCAGCGCGCCGATCGAGGGCGCGAAGGGGACCAGCAGACCGACCGTGACCGCCACTGCCAGGGACGCCGTCATCAACGTACGCCGTCCGAAACGCTCCGACAGCGCGCTCATCGGGAGGACGAACAGCGCCAGCCCGCCGGTCGCGGCCGACACCGTCCAGCTCGCCTCGCTCGCGCTCACCCCGAAGTCCGAGGAGACCAGCGGGAGCAGGGCCTGGGTGGAGTAGAGGAGCGCGAAGGTCGCGACGCCCGCGAGGAAGAGCGCGAAGCTCATCCGGCGGTAGCCGGGCCCGCCGGGGGCCATACGGGAGTCGGCGACAGGAGCGGAGTCGACGACGGAGAGGGAAGCGGCGGCGGGGGTGGAGGCGGCGGGGACGGAGGCGGCGGCGCCCACGGTGGTGGACGCCCCGGTACTGGCGGAAGGCATGCCTCGAACCTAGGGACACGCCGTTCATCCGTCCAATGCATGGAATCGCCATAATCGATCCCATGGCGCATCAGCAGAGGTCAGAGGCTCACCTGTCACCGTTCAGTGACACAGAAGACAGCGCGCACTTCTCGAGGCTGCTCGCCCCACGCCTCGCGTACTTCGCCGGAGTCGCCCGCACCGAGCACGTCACCCGGGCCGCGGAGCAGATGGGGGTCCCGCAGTCGACGCTGTCGCGGGCCATGGTCCGGCTCGAACAGGACCTGGGGGTCGACCTGTTCGCGCGGCGCGGCCGGACGGTGTCCCTGACCCCGGCGGGCCGTACCTTCCTCTCCTCCGTGGAGCGCGCCCTCGCCGAGGTCGAACGCGCCGCCGACGAGGTGCGCGCGGACGCCGATCCGGCCACCGGCAAGGTCGCGTTCGGCTTCCTGCACACGATGGGCTCGGAGACCGTGCCGGGGCTGATCCGCGCGTTCCGCGCCGACCATCCGCGGGTCCGCTTCAGCCTCGTGCAGAACTACGGGGAGGCGATGCTGGAGCGGCTGCGCTCGGGGGAACTGGACCTGTGTCTCACCTCGCCGGTCCCGGACGCGCCCGATCTGGTGGGCCGCCGGCTCGACGAGCAGAAGCTGCGCCTGGTCGTGCCCGCCGACCACCCGCTCGCCGCCCGCAGGCGCGTCCGCCTGGCCGAGGCCGCCGACGAGACCTTCGTGACCCTGGAACCCGGTTACGGGATGCGGCGGATCACCGACGACCTCTGCCAGGAGGCGGGGTTCCGGCCCCGCATCGCCTTCGAGGGGGAGGAGGCGGAGACGCTCCGGGGCCTCGTCGCCGCCGGACTCGGCGTCGCCCTGCTGCCGCCACCGGCCGTCGCCCGCCCGGGAGTTGTCGAACTCACGGTCACCGCCCCGCGCGCCGTGCGGGAGATCGGCGTCGCCTGGCTCGACGGCCACCCGGACACCCCGCCGGTGGCCGCCTTCAAGAAGTTCCTGCTGTCCCGCCGCGGCCACCTGCTGCCCGACTGACCCGCCGGGCGGCCCATCCTCGGGGCCGCCGCCACGCCTTGCCCGGGTGGCCGCTGCCCGCCGCCCGCCCCGTTCGCGCCTGCCCTGCCCCGTCCGCTGCTGTCTGCCCCGCCTCGTCGGCTGCCCGCCCGGGCGCGCCGTCGGCTGACCGGCGGAACCGCTACCGCCTCGGAGTCCGGAAGCACGGCGGACCCGCTACCGCCGCAGCGACTGTCCGAAGCCCGCCGCGAGGGGCATCCGCAGGCCCAGGGGCGGCGGTGCGGCGAAGGCGTCCTCGACCGGGCGGGAGAAGGAGTGCCTGAACAGCGCGCCCAGCACGAAGTCCTCCGCGAGGGCGAGGACTTCGTGCCGGTGCTGGTGCAGCGCGTGCCCGTCCGAGTGGACCTCGAAGCGGCAGATGCCGCGGTTGGCCTTCTTCGCCCGTGCCGCGAGCCGGAAGGACAACTCCGGGTCGGTGCGCTCGTCGTTGGTGCCGTGCACGATCAGCACGCGCCGCCCGGCCAGTTGTTTCACCGGTTCGGGTGGCGCGGCGACATCGTCCTCGGGCAGCCAGGGCGCCAGCGCCAGCACGGAGTTGACGGCCGGGTGGCCGCCGGCGCGCAGCGCCGCCCGGCCGCCCATGTCGATGCCGGCCAGACACACGGGGACGTCGCCGTAGCGGCGGACGATCTCGTCCGCGGCCCAGGACGCGTCGGCCGCGAGATGGGCCTCGCTGCCGTTCCAGCCCCGGACGCGGTAGTGCACCACGTGGGTGACCAGGCCTTCCGCGCGTCCGGCGCGGGTCAGCCTGCGCCCCAACGCCCGTACGGAGGCGGTCGCCATCATGGGGGAGGGTCTTCGGGCCGAGGTCTCGTCGCCGCCCGGCAGCAGCAGAACAACTCCGCTGACCGCCGTCGGCTCCGGGCCGAGCGCCCTCCCCAGCCGGGCCCTGCGAACCGGCGTCGCTTGCTGTGCCATGACAGAACAGTGTCAGAAGCAACGGTGTACGCCACCCGTCCGCACGGTCACCGTTACGTATCGACGGATTCGTACAACAGGAGATCTACGCGCGTAGGGGCTAGAGTGCGAAAATGACGAGCCAGATCCGGAACACCCCGAGCTCGGAGCAGATCCGCCGGGCGCCCAAGGTCCTGCTGCACGATCACCTCGACGGGGGACTGCGCCCCGGCACGATCGTCGAACTCGCCCGCGAAACGGGCTACTCGAACCTCCCCGAGACCGATCCCGGCAAGCTCGGGCTGTGGTTCCGTGAGGCCGCCGACTCCGGTTCGCTGGAGCGGTACCTGGAGACCTTCGCCCACACCTGTGCCGTCATGCAGACCCGCGAGGCCCTGGTGCGGGTCGCCGCCGAGTGCGCCGAGGACCTCGCCGAGGACGGGGTCGTCTACGCCGAGGTGCGGTACGCGCCCGAACAGCACCTGGAGGGCGGGCTCAGCCTCGAAGAGGTCGTCGAGGCCGTCAACGAGGGCTTCCGGGAAGGGGAACGGCTGGCCCGGGAGAACGGCCACCGCATCCGCGTCGGCGCCCTGCTCACCGCGATGCGGCACGCGGCCCGCGCCCTGGAGATCGCCGAACTCGCGAACCGCTACCGCGACTCGGGCGTCGTCGGCTTCGACATCGCGGGCGCCGAGGCCGGCTTCCCGCCCACCCGGCACCTCGACGCCTTCGAGTACCTGAAGCGCGAGAACAACCACTTCACGATCCACGCCGGCGAGGCCTTCGGTCTGCCGTCCATCTGGCAGGCCCTGCAGTGGTGCGGCGCCGACCGGCTCGGGCACGGCGTCCGCATCATCGACGACATCGAGGTGCGCGAGGACGGCTCGGTGCGGCTCGGGCGGCTCGCGTCGTACGTCCGGGACAAGCGCATCCCCCTGGAGCTGTGCCCCAGTTCCAATCTCCAGACCGGCGCCGCCGACTCGTACGCGGCCCACCCCATCGGGCTGCTGCGCCGGCTGCATTTCCGCGCCACGGTCAATACCGACAACAGATTGATGTCGGGTACGAGCATGAGCCAGGAATTCGAGCACCTTGTCGAAGCGTTCGGTTATTCGCTCGACGACATGCAGTGGTTCTCGGTCAATGCTATGAAGTCAGCATTCATTCCTTTCGATGAACGACTGGCCATGATCAATGACGTGATCAAGCCCGGATATGCAGAACTGAAGTCCGAATGGCTGTTCCAGCAGACCGCCTCCACCAGCGGTTCTGTAGAAGATCAGGTCTGATCCGAGGGGATGGAAATCGGCCGGGTCTTCACTTGTTCTCCATGACTCGGCCGCTTTTCGATGTTTGCGGAGGGCGGGTTTGCGTGTTTACGGTTTTGGACCGCTCACATCCCCGTCACCCATCCCAAGGACGCACTCACGATGAAGCAGTCTGCTGCCAAGACCCTCGGTGTCGCCGCTCTCGGCGCCGCTTTCGCCGCTGTCGGCGCGGGCGCCGCGAACGCCGCCCCGGCCGTGCCGGACGCCTCCTCGGCCCTGGACACCGTCACCAGGACGCTGCCCGCCGAGAACGTCAGCTCGGCGCTGCCCGGCGCCGCTCAGGCACTCGCCCAGGGCCAGAGCGCCGTCGGCACCGGAGTGGTCGCCGCGAAGCCCGCCGCCGCGCGTCTCCTCGCCGACAGGCAGGCCGCGCCCATGGTCGGCCTGCTCGGGGGGATGCCGCTGCAGGGGCTGCCCACGCACGGTCTGCCCGTGAACGGGATTCCGCTGGGCTGACGCGCCCCGTCCCCGTCGGACGGAGGTCCCCCGCCTGTCCGAGCCCGGGGCCTTCCGGCCGTACGGAACGCAGGCACTGCGGCCGTACGAACGCCGGTGGGGCGCACCTCTCGTCGGGTGCGCCCCACCGGCGTTCGCCGTGTGCCCGCCGTGCCCGCCCGGATCACCAGGCGTTGCGGGAGGCGTCGTCCTCGGAGGGGAAGAGGATCCACAGCACTATGTAGAGCAGGAACTGCGGGCCGGGAAGCAGGCAGGACAGGACGAAGACGACACGCATCGTCGTGGCGGAGGTGCCGAAGCGCCGTGCCAGCGCAGCACAGACTCCGCCGATCATGCGGCCGTTCGTGGGGCGGGCAAGGGCGGTCATGGTGGCTCCTTCGCGAACCGTCGTCGAATGCCGGCGGGGCCGGTCTCGTCGTCCTCATCGATGCCTTCACCGATGTCCTCAAGGCTACGAGGACGAAGCGGGCGAAGCCTCGCTCTACGGAGCGATCCCGACCCTGGGAATCGTCGGGGTCCGACCCTGAGCGGGATCCTCCCGAAGGACGGCCGCGCGGCGCCGCGTCTCCGCGCGGCGGCGCAGCCGGGCCCTGGCGGCGGGCACGATCGCGAGGTGCGCGAGGGCCACGCCGAGGGTGTTCAGCATGATCGAGTCGATGTCCACGACCTGGCCCGGGACACCGGTCTGGAGCAGCTCTATGCCCAGCGACAGCAGCACCCCGGCGGCGGTCGTCCGCAGGAGGGAGCCCAGAGGGGAGACGGCGAGCCTGCCCCCCGCCATCGGGAGCAGGACACCCAGCGGGGCGAGCAGCCCGAGGCCCGCGGCGATCCGGCGGGCCGCCACCTCGGGGCCCAGCGCGAGGTCGGCTCTGATACCCGCGAAGGGCCGCAGGTTGGCGGCGCTCACCCAGGGGACGTCCAGCGGGCGCAGCGTGATCCAGGCGACGAGCGCCAGGTGTGCGACAAGGAGGACACCTCCTGCCACACGGACGCGGGTGACGGCGCTGCCGCCGTCTGAACCTTGACGCTGCACGCCCCCCAAGACGCGGGGTCCGGCACGATCGGTTCCGTGGCGGGGGTTTTCACCCCCGTCACGTCAGGAGCCCTGGACCGCCGTCGACGCCGGGGACCGGTCGCCCGGGGCGGCACGCACCTCGGGGGTGCACTCGTAACTGCGCAGGGGAGCGGGGGCGGGACCGCCCAGGACGACGCTGCCGTCGTCCCGTGCCGCGGCCGAGTCCGAGAAGGTGCAGACGATCTGGGCGAGGGCCGTCGAGGTGAGGTCCTCCGGCGGGGTGCTCAGCCGGAGCGTGTCCTCCGGGTCCCCGTCGTGGGGCCCGCCGACCGTCATGCCGCCGCGTACGTCCGTCGTGTACCCGGCCTGCTCCTCGGGCGTCGACGGCGCCTCGGCGAGCTCGTCCAGCAGCGCCTGGGCCACCAGGACCCGGCGCGCCGCCTCCGCCGTACCGTCCGGGATCCGCACCGACCGGTCGACGGTCACCAGCTGCGCCGAGCAGAGCAGGAAGACCTGGACCGGAACCCCGTGCGAGGCCTGGGTGGAGATGTCGGGGCCGGAGAGGGCGCACGGCACCCGCGAGGGCGCCGGACCGAAGTCGGTGGGCACCTGCGTGGAGCGGATACCGCACCCCGCGAGCAGCACGGCGAGCAACGGGACGGCCAGCCAGGACCCCGTCCTCCGCAGCCGCGACCGCCGGGACCGCCGGGACTCCCGGCCGGGTCCCGCGGAGTTCGCCACCCGGGGCCGCGCGGCCACCGGGCGGTCGGTCCCCGGAGAACCGGCGGCCCGCGGGCGGCTGGTCTCCGCCGAGCCGGTGGCCTGCGGGCGGCTGGTCTCCGGGAGGTCGGTGGCGCGCGCGGCGGTTGTCGGGGAGCCGGTGGCCCGCGTCGACCGGGTGGCCCCGGTGCCGGAGATTCCCGGGGAGGGGACGACCCCTGCGCCGGAGGGGCCCGGAGGCGGGGTGGCGGGTGTGCCGGTGGGGTGTTCGGTGGTCATCCGGCGGTGCCTTCCGTGCCGTTCCCGCGGGTGGGGCCCTGAGGGTCGTCGGCGAGCAGTTCCGACGCGTCCTGGGGCAGGCGCAGCGTGAAGACCGCCCCGCCCTTGGGCGCGTTCGCCGCTACGATCTCGCCACCGTGGATGTGCGCGTTCTCCAGGGCGATGGAGAGGCCGAGGCCACTGCCCTCGGAACGCGGGCGGGACGCGCTGGCCTTGTAGAAACGGTCGAAGACGTGCGGCAGGACGTCCTCGGGGATACCGGGGCCGTGGTCCTGCACCTCGATGACCAGTTCCTCGCCCTCCAGCCGCACCGACACCCGGACCGGCGATCCGCCGTGCTTGAGCGCGTTGCCGATCAGGTTCGCGAGGATCACGTCGAGACGGCGCGGGTCGAGCCGGGTCGTCATGCCGCGCTCGGCGTCCAGGTCGACGGCGTCCAGCCAGGCGCGCGCGTCGATGCACGCGGTGATCTGGTCGGCGATGTCCACGTCGTCGAGGATGAGCCGGGCGGTGCCCGCGTCGAAGCGGGTCACCTCCATCAGGTTCTCCACGAGGTCGCCCAGGCGCCGCGTCTCGCTGACCACCAGCCGTACGGCCGGCTCGATCATCGGGTCGACGCTGCCGGTCTCCGCGTCCAGTTCCTCTTCGAGGATCTCGGTGACGGCGGTGATCGCGGTGAGCGGCGTACGGAGTTCGTGGGACATGTCGGCGACGAAGCGCCGCGACGCCTCGTCCCGCGCGCTCATGTCCGCGACCCGCTTCTCCAGGGCCTCCGCCGTCCGGTTGAACGTCCGTGACAGATCGGCGAGTTCGTCCGTGCCCGACACCCGCAGCCGGGTGTCCAGCTTGCCCTCGCCGAGCCGGCGGGCCGCGATGCCCAGCCGGTGGACCGGCTTGAGGACCGTGGTCGCCGCGGCCTGCGCGAGCAGCGCCGAACCGATCAGCGCGAGCCCCGTCGCGATCCCCAGCGACCAGGCCAGGGAGTTGAGATCCTTGGCCTCCGGTTCCAGGGACTTGAGCATGTAACCGGTCGTGCTGCCGTCGATCACCCGCGCCCCGCCCACGAGATACGGCTTGTCGTGCTCGGTGATCCGCTGCCAGTACAGGTGGTACGCGGACGTGTTGGTCGAGGACAGCGGCTGCTGCTTGTTCACCGCCTTCTGGAGGGACTTGGGCACGTCCTCCAGGGTGAAGGTGTCCAGTTCGGAGTTGCCGGTGATGGTCTTGCCGCTCGCGTCCTCGGCGATGAGCAGCACACTGAAACGCTGACTGCTGTTCGCCATCTGCCCGGCCGTGCGCTGGAGTTCGTCCTGCGCGGGGTGCACCGGCAGCATGCTCGCGTGGTTGCGCATCTCCTGCTGGAAGTCGCGCAGCACCGCGTCCTGGGTACGCGTCAGCACGGCCTCGCGGTTGAGCCAGTACGCGATGCCCGACGCGGACACGGCGGCGGTGAGCGCGACGAGCCCGAACACCACGACCAGGCGCAGCCGCAGACTGGTGAAGCGCAGACCGGACAGCAACGCCTTGCGCGCCGCGGCCCAGCCGCGGAGCTTGTCCTGCGGTTTGGTCACTGAGGATTGTCCAGCCGATAGCCGACGCCGCGCACGGTACGGATCAGGGTCGGCGAGGACGGAACGTCCTCCACCTTGGCGCGCAGCCGCTGCACACAGGCGTCGACCAGGCGCGAGTCGCCGAGGTAGTCGTGCTCCCACACCAGACGCAGCAACTGCTGGCGGGACAGGGCCTGTCCGGGCCTGCGGCTCAGCTCCAGGAGCAACCGCAGCTCGGTGGGCGTCAGTTGCAGATCCTCGCCGTTCTTGGTGACCGTCATCGCGGCGCGGTCGATGACCAGCGAGCCGAACGCCGCGGAGTCGTTGGCCTCCCGCTCGCCGCGGCGCAGCACGGCACGGATCCGGGCGTCGAGCACCCGGCCCTGCACCGGCTTGACGACATAGTCGTCCGCGCCGGACTCCAGTCCGACCACGACGTCGATGTCGTCGCTGCGCGCGGTCAGCAGGATGATCGGAAGCTGGTCGGTGCGCCGGATGCGCCGGCACACCTCGAATCCGTCGATGCCGGGCAGCATCACATCCAGCACGATCAGGTCCGGCCGCTGCTCGCGCAACAGCTTCAGACCGTCCTCGCCGGTGGCAGCGGTGGCCACGCGGTGTCCCTGGCGCGTCAAAGAGAGCTCCAGGGCCGTACGGATGGCGTCGTCGTCCTCGATCAGCAACAGGGAAGGCACGGACGTCATTCTGGCCCATGTCATGCTCGGGTATCGACCGTTGGAGCGCTCCCACTCGTCTCCTGTGTGCGACGAAGGCCCGCGCGGGCGGCGGCCGGGGCCCAAGTGGTCATCTGTGTAGTCGTACAGCTCTTCTCTGTGATCGCGCTGTGCCGCGCCAGGGAACGACCCCTGTGACAGGTCTGTGACAGTCGGCGGACACGGCCATGAAGTGGGCCCGCCAAGCTTTTGGACACAAGGCAGGACGCACGACGGAACGAACCGAAGAACCGGGACTCCACGACGGGGGGCGCGAGATGAACACGCTGCACAGCACCAACACTGGCGCAGTAGTCACGCGGCTCCATGACGTCAACCGGGCCACGGAGAAGTCCGGTGCTGTGATCGGGCGGGGGTGCGATCGCGGCACCGGGCGTCAGCACACCACGTACATGACGGTGGTTGACGCCTGCACGGGGGAGAGCCCGGCGGCGGCGACAGCCGCTGTGGGTACGGCCGGGGGGAAGGCTCACGGGGGAGCCGCGTACGGGGAGGTCACGGGGGAGCGTCACTCCGGGGCGGGGTCGGTGGAGGCCGAAGCGGCTTTCACCGCCTACGTCCAGGAGCGCCGCGCCTCCCTGTACGCAACCGCCTATCACCTGACCGGTGACCGCTTCGAGGCCGAGGACCTGCTGCAGAGCGCGCTGTTCTCGACCTACCGGGCCTGGGACCGGATCAGTGACAAGGCCGCGGTCGGGGGCTACCTCCGCCGCACCATGACCAATCTGCACATCAGCGCGTGGCGCCGCCGCAAGCTGAACGAGTACCCGACCGAGGAACTGCCGGAGACGCCCGGTGACACGGACGCGATGCGCGGCACCGAGCTGCGCGCGGTCCTGTGGCAGGCGCTGGCCCGGCTGCCCGAACTCCAGCGCACGATGCTGGTCCTCCGTTACTACGAGGGCCGCACCGACCCGGAGATCGCGGAGATCCTCGACATCAGTGTCGGCACGGTGAAGTCCAGCATCTGGCGGTCGCTCCGCCGGATGCGCGAGGACGAGGTCCTCAGCTTCGGCCGTGACGAGGAGGAGTCCTTCGGGGAGCTTGTCGCCTGAAGGTCCGGGGGGAGCGGTAACAGGTAGGACGGGGGAGTCGGTTCCGGGGGGAGCCGGCGACGGGGAGTCGGTTCCGGGGGGAGCCGGCACACAACGGGGTCACGGGGAAACGGGTCACGGGGAGACAACCGTGTCACGGGGGACCACGGGGGAAACGGAAGAAGGTCCAGGCGGACGGGGGTTCGCCTGGACCTCTTTTCGTTGTCGGGTTGTCGAGTTGCCGCGTTGCCCGGGGGCCGACGGGTTTGGTCCCCCCCGGGAGTTGGGCCGTGGGCTCGCGCGCCGGAGCCGTGTCCGCCCGGTGCGGGGCCTCGGCTACAGGGCTGTCACCGGGGCGGACTCCCGTTGTCCGGCCGCGGCGGACGTCAGCCGGCCGAGTGCCTCGTCCCGGTCGCAGGGGTGGGCGCCCAGGGCCGCCTGGCGGGCCACGATGGAGCGCTCGGCGCGCATCAGCCGCCAGCCGCGCCGCAGCAGGAAGGGCACCGACTTGCGGCCCTCCTTCAGATCCCGCACGAAGCGCCGCCGGAACGTGGTGACCGCTCCCCGTGACAGGCACAGCGCGTCGGCGAGCACGCCGAGTTCACGGCAGCGCTCGACGATCTCGGCGGCGAAGATCCCCTCCGCGATGAACAGCGGTGCCCGTTCGATGCTCAGGGCCTCGGTCCCCGTGCGGGCGCTCAGCGAGATGTCGTAGACGGGGAGGGTCGTACGTCCCGTACGGCACAGTTCCCCGATCGCGGCGAGGGCGGTGTCCGCGTCCCAGGACTGCGGGTGGTCCCAGTCGATGTCCTCGCTGCCCTCGACCTGGGGCAGGGTCGGGTCCGTGCCCTCCTTGTAGAAGTCGTCGAGGCGGAGCACGGGGAGCCCGGAGTCGGCGGCGAGAAGGGACTTCCCGGAGCCGGAGGGGCCGCAGAGCAGCACCACGCGGGCGGGTATCGGGGGAGGGGAACCCAATGGTCTGCACCTTCTGTGACGGGTCCGGCGGCGCCGCGCGTCGGCGCGGCTCCCGGCCATTATCCCCGGTTCCGGTGCCCTGCTCCGACGCCCGGACCGGCTGGCGTTGATATGCCTGTTGACCCGCAGGGGCGAATCGGATGCCATGACCGCCCGGAACACGACCTCCGTCAACTACTCTGCGTGTCGCTTTACTTGCTCTCCGCTTTCCGTTCTCGGCTAGTCAAAGAGGTAAACCTGATGGCGCGACACGCAGCCCAGCGGAACACCCTGGCCCGCACGACCGCGCGGATCGCCGTGGCGGTCGGTGTGGTCGCTGCCGGTACGGCCGCGGCCTCCCCGGCCTTCGCGGACACGGCTTCCGCCGTGGACGCCCCGCGTACCCGGCCCGCCTCGCTCGGTGACGTCGACCCGCAGGCGGGTCTCCAGGCCCTGACCGGCACCGTGGGGTATGTCACGGGCCCGGTCGCGGCCCTCAAGCCCAACCCGCTGGCCGGCACCGGTGTGGACCCGCTCGACAACGGCGTGGGCACCCAGGTCGCCGACTTCAAGCCGCTGTCCTCGCAGGCCCTGACGGGGCCGGTGGCGGAGGCGGAGTCGATCGGCGCCGTCCCGGTGCTGGGGCAGGCGACCGGGCTCGTGCACTGACTCCCGCGCGGGCCGGCGGCGGCCCCTGGACATGAGAGAGCCGCGCTCCCCCTGGACGGAGGGGAAGCGCGGCTCTCGTGTGCGCGGGGCCCCGGGGACACGGATCGGGGCCCCGACATCTCGGCGCGTCGGCGTGTCAGCGCGTCAGCACGCCGAGAGGCGGGCGTGCACGGCTCAGTAGGACGAGCCCGAGGCGCCCAGGGAGCCCGTCGGGTGCCAGACCGTCTTGGTCTCCAGGAAGGCCGTGAGGCGCTCGGTGCCGGGAGTCCGCGCGTAATCCACAGCCTGTGGACGAAGAACGCGCTTCAGGTTGTCGGCCGCTGCGATCTCCAGCTCCTTCGCCAGGACGTCGTCCGCGCCGGCGAGGTCGATGGCGTTGACGTCCTGGTGCGCGGCCAGCGGGGCCGCGATCTCCGCGGTCCTGCCGGACAGGATGTTGACCACGCCGCCCGGCAGGTCGGAGGTGGCCAGCACCTCGCCCAGCGACAGGGCCGGGAGCGGGGACTTCTCACTGGCGATCACGATGACCGTGTTGCCGGTGGCGATCACCGGGGCGATCACCGACACCAGACCGAGGAACGACGACTCCTGGGGGGCGAGCACGGTGACGACACCGGTCGGCTCCGGGGAGGACAGGTTGAAGTACGGGCCGGCGACCGGGTTCCCGCCACCCACGACCTGGGCGATCTTGTCGGTCCAGCCCGCGTACCAGACCCAGCGGTCGATCGCCGCGTCGACGACGGCCGCCGCCTTGGCCTTCGACAGGCCCTCCGCCTCGGCCACCTCGCGGACGAACTGCTCCTTGCGGCCCTCCAGCATCTCGGCGACGCGGTACAGGACCTGGCCGCGGTTGTACGCCGTCGCGCCGGACCAGCCGCCGAACGCCTTGCGCGCGGCGACGACCGCGTCACGGGCGTCCTTGCGGCTCGACTGCGGAGCGTTCGCCAGCCACTTGCCCTTGGAGTCGGTCACCTCGTACACCCGGCCGCTCTCGGAACGCGGGAACTTCCCGCCCACGTACAGCTTGTAGGTCTTGAAGACGCTCAGACGCTGCTGCTCGGACTTCTCGGCTGCACTCATTTATCGCTCGCCCTCCGGGCTCGACGGGGCGAGGTACGCCTCCAGGCCGTGACGACCGCCCTCGCGGCCGAAGCCCGACTCCTTGTACCCGCCGAACGGCGAGGTCGGGTCGAACTTGTTGAACGTGTTGGACCAGATGACACCCGCGCGGAGCTTGCTCGCGACGGCGAGGATGCGGGAGCCCTTCTCGGTCCAGATGCCCGCCGAGAGGCCGTACGGCGAGTTGTTGGCCTTCGCGACCGCCTCGTCCGGGGTGCGGAACGTGAGGACGGACAGCACCGGGCCGAAGATCTCGTCCCGGGCGATGGTGTGCGCCTGCGTGACGTTCGTGAAGAGCGTCGGGGCGAACCAGTAGCCGGAGGACGGGAGTTCACAGGCCGGGGACCAGCGCTCGGCACCCTCGGCCTCGCCCTGGTCGACGAGCGTGGTGATGCGCGAGAGCTGCTCGGCGGAGTTGATCGCGCCGATGTCCGTGTTCTTGTCGAGCGGGTCGCCGAGGCGAAGGGTCGACAGACGGCGCTTGAGCGAGTCGAGCAGCTCGTCGTGGATCGACTCCTGGACCAGCAGACGCGAGCCCGCGCAGCAGACCTGGCCCTGGTTGAAGAAGATGCCGCTGACGATGCCCTCGACGGCCTGGTCGATGGGGGCGTCGTCGAAGACGATGTTCGCGCCCTTGCCGCCCAGTTCGAGCGTGACCTTCTTGTGCGAGCCCGCGATCTGGCGGGCGATCGCCTTGCCGACGGCGGTGGAGCCGGTGAAGGCCACCTTGTCCACGTCCGGGTGCGCGACGAGGGCCGCGCCCGCGTCGCCGTACCCGGGAAGGATGTTGACGACGCCCCTGGGCAGGCCCGCCTGGCGGCAGATGTCCGCGAAGAACAGCGCCGACAGGGGCGTGGTCTCGGCGGGCTTCAGGACGACCGTGTTGCCGGTCGCGAGAGCCGGGGCGATCTTCCACGCCAGCATCAGCAGCGGGAAGTTCCACGGGATGACCTGGCCGGCGACACCCAGCGGGCGCGGGTTCGCGCCGAAGCCCGCGTGGTCCAGCTTGTCGGCCCAGCCCGCGTAGTAGAAGAAGTGCGCGGCGACCAGGGGGAGATCGGCGTCGCGGGTCTCCTTGATCGGCTTGCCGTTGTCCAGCGTCTCCAGGACGGCCAGCTCGCGGCTGCGTTCCTGGATGATCCGCGCGATGCGGAACAGGTACTTGGCGCGCTCGGAGCCCGGCAGCGCCGACCACTTCACGAAGGCCTTGCGGGCGGCCTTCACCGCGCGGTCCACGTCCGCCTCGCCCGCCTGGGCGATCTCGGAGAGGACCTCTTCGGTGGAGGGGGAGACGGTCTTGAAGACCTTGCCCTCGGCGGCCTCGGTGAACTCACCGTCGATGAACAGGCCGTAGGAGGGCGCGATGTCGACGACGGAGCGGGACTCGGGCGCCGGTGCGTATTCGAATGCGGAAGCCATGATGGATCAGTCCACCGTCACATAGTCGGGGCCGGAGTAGCGGCCGGTGGCCAGCTTCTGACGCTGCATCAGCAGGTCGTTCAGGAGCGAGGACGCGCCGAAGCGGAACCAGTGGTTGTCCAGCCAGTCCTCACCCGCCGTCTCGTTCACCACGACCAGGAACTTGATGGCGTCCTTGGTGGTGCGGATGCCGCCGGCCGGCTTCACGCCGACCTGCACGCCGGTCTGGGCGCGGAAGTCGCGGACGGCCTCCAGCATCAGCAGCGTGTTCGCGGGCGTCGCGTTCACGGCCACCTTGCCGGTGGAGGTCTTGATGAAGTCGGCCCCGGCCAGCATGCCGAGCCAGCTCGCGCGCCGGATGTTGTCGTACGTCGACAGCTCGCCGGTCTCGAAGATGACCTTCAGGCGGGCGGCGCCCGAGGCCTCCTTCACGGCGACGATCTCGTCGTACACCTTCAAGTATCTGCCCGCGAGGAACGCCCCGCGGTCGATGACCATGTCGATCTCGTCGGCGCCCGCGGCGACCGCGTCGCGGACGTCGGCCAGCTTCACGCCGAGCGCGGCGCGGCCCGCAGGGAAGGCGGTCGCGACCGAGGCGACCTTCACCCCGGAGCCGGCGACGGCCTCCTTCGCCACGGCCACCATGTCGGGATAGACACAGACCGCCGCCGTGGTGGGCGCCGTGCGGTCCGTCGGGTCCGGGAGCACCGCCTTGGCGCCGAGCGCCCGGACCTTGCCCGGGGTGTCCGCGCCTTCCAGCGTCGTCAGGTCGACCATCGAGATGGCGAGGTCGATGGCGTACGCCTTCGCGGTGGTCTTGATGGAACGGGTGCCGAGCGAGGCGGCGCGCGACTCCAGGCCGACCGGGTCGACGCCGGGCAGCCCGTGAAGGAAGCGCCGCAGCGTGCTGTCGGACGCGGTCACGTCGCCGAGCGCGTGGGTGGGGGCACCACCCTGCTCGAGCGGAGTCGAGAGCTTGGGGGAGGGTGCAGAGGTGGGCATGGTCACCAGACGAGCATATCTACGCGCGTAGCGGCTGTACAGCCCCGGGTGCGACCGAGGGTTTTCCCGCCGGGGCGGGCCGTCCGCCCCCTCGAAACTCACTCGATCCCCGGAACCCGGGGTTCTCCGGCCCCTCCCCACAACCTTCTTTCGCCCCTCCGCTCCTCCCCTCCCCCAAGGCCTCGGCTTCGCTCGACCAGGGGGACCCCCACCATCCCTGGGGCTCCGCCCCCAGACCCCGCTCCTCAAACGCCGGAGGGGCTGGATCTTCCCCGCGCCCGGGAGGTGGGCCGGAGGGGGCTGGAGTGTGTCCTGCGCTCGGGAGGTGGGCCGGAGGGGCTGGAGTGTGCCCCGCGCCCGAAAGACGGGGGGTGTCCCGCGCCCGAAAGACGGCGGGTGCCCCGCGTCCGAAAGACGGCGGAGGGGCTGGAGTGTGTCCAGCGCCCGAAAGACGGCGGAGGGGGTTGAAGTGTGTCCCGCACTCGAAAGACGGCGGAGGGACCGTGATGTGCGCTGCGACCGAGAGGTGGGCCGGGGGCGAAGTGTGCTCGGACAGGGCTGAAATGGTTGGTCGGGTGCCGCGGGGCGGCTGCGGCCGGGTACGCGCGGGAGGGGCCGGGCCGGTACATCAGATGCCCGCAGGCCGGACGGATCATCACCCGCTCCCGCTGCGCGACGCCGGTGGGATCCGTTCGGATGCGGGCGGATGTACCGGCCCGGCCCCGACCCCCCACCGGACCCCACCCGAACCCCGCTCACCCGCCGGAGGCGCTCGCGCCGATCTGCCAGCAGGCCGCCGTGAAGCGGACCTCGGTGCCGTGTACGAACGGGTCGAACGCAGCGCGGACCGTGTCGACGACCCGTGCCCGGGTCGGTTCGTCCGTCTCGCGGAGGGCGATCCCGACCGGGCCGAACCGGCTGAAGTACGGGACCAGCTCCGCCTCGGGCAGGACACAGGTCGGGTCGACGGGCCGGATGTCGATCCCGGCCCAGCCGCTCTCCTCCAGCAGTCGGCGCACCCTGTCCGCGTCCGACAGGGCGAACTGCCCCGGTGTGTCCGGCCGGCGCTCCGGCAGGTCCGGCAGGAGCGGTGCCGCGGCGCGTTCGGCCGTTGTCATGAACGGGTTCTCCGCGATGTCCCGCCAGACGATGAAGCGCAGCCGGGCGCCCTCCTTCGCGGCCCGCCGCAGGTTGGTGAAGGCCCGTACCGGGTCCTCGAAGAACATGACGCCGAAGCGCGAGACGACCGCGTCGAAGGCCGCGGGCTCGAAGACGTGGTCCTGCGCGTCGGCGCGGACGAAGGAGGCCCCCGCGCCCTCGCGTGCCGCACGGGCCCGGGCGGCCTCCACCATCGGCCCGGAGATGTCGACGCCGACACACCGGCCCTCGGCACCAAGCCGCCGAGCGAGGGCCACCGTGGTGCCGCCCGTGCCGCAGCCGACGTCGAGCACCCGGCCCCCGTGCCCGGCCGGAACCGCTTCGACGAGCAGTTCCTCCAGCGGCGCGAACAACGCGTCCACCACGTCCTGGGCCTCGACCCAGGCGTTCCCGGCCGGGCCGTTCCAGCGCGCGGCCTGCTCGTCACCCGCCTTGCCCCTGGCCTCGCCGTTCGCCTCGCCGTCCGCCTCGCGGTCCGTCCTGTGGTCCGCCGCGCCGGTGGGTTCCATGACGCCTCCTGTGCTTGCCCTCACGACCTGGAGATGACACCGTCCTACTTCAAGCCGACTTGAGGTCAAGAGGATGCCGGACCTGGACATCGCCGAAGTGGTACGCCGCGCCAAAGTGCCCGCTTCGACCCTGCGCTTCTACGAGGAGAAGGGGCTCATCGCCCCGACCGGCCGGCACGGTCTGCGCCGCCAGTTCGACCCCGGTGTACTGGAACGGCTGGCGCTGATCGCCCTCGGGCGCTCCGCAGGCTTCTCGCTGGACGAGATCGCCCGGATGTTCGCGCCGGACGGGCGCCCGCGCATCGACCGTCAGGCCCTCGCCGACAAGGCCGACGAACTGGACCGGACGATCCGCGAACTCGGAGTGCTGCGCGACTCCCTGCGGCACGCCGCCGCCTGCTCCGCGCCGAGCCACATGGAATGCCCCACCTTCCGCCGGATCCTGGGGGCCGTAGCGTCCGGCACGGTCGCGGTGCCGGGGAGGCGGGGCGCGCGAGGTCTTTCGCGACCGTAGTGAGACCCCACCGAGCTCAAGCGCGTGGCGCGCGTCGTGCACAATCGGGACCATGACCACCCCCGACCACCAGTCACCCCTTCCGGACGCCTCGCGACCCGAGGCCAGGGACCGGGTCTACCGGTCGCCCGCCGGTATCGCGGGCGGCGTCCTTCTGCTCTTCATCGTGGGCTGGCTCGGCGTCGACGCGCTGATCTCCGGACACGGCCGCACCCCCTGGCTGGCGCTCGCCGGGATGATCCTCGGCGTCCCGATCGTGATCGCCTTCACCCTGCGCCCCGCCGTCTACGCGAACGAGGACCGGCTGCGGGTGCGCAACCCGCTCCGCGTGATCGTGCTCCCCTGGGGCAAGGTCGCCTCGCTGCGCTCGCACTACTCGAACGAGATCGTCGACACCTCCGGTACGAAATACCAGCTGTGGGCGGTGCCCGTCTCGCTGCGCGCCCGCAAGAAGGCGTCCAGGCAGCCGATGCCCGGCGCGGCCGGCCGTGGAGGTGACGGCCGGCTGTCGTCGCTGGGCCGTCCGTCCGCCTTCGGCCGGGGCGCAGCCACCGATACGCCGACCCGCCCCGAGACCGACCGGATCATGGACGAGCTGCGCGAGCTGGCCGAGGCCAGGGCCACCGCGGACAGCGCGCAGGGCGAGGTCACGGTGCGCTGGGCCTACGAGGTGATCGGCCCCGCTCTCGCGGGCGCCATCGTCCTGGCGATCCTCCTGGCCGTGGCCTGAGCCACCCCGCTCCACCGGCCGCGGCACCGGCCTCACCGGCCACCGGACGTCACCCCGGTCGGCCGCTGCCGGACGGTACCGGCGGACGGCGCCCCCGCTCTCCGTCGCGGCCCGCCACCGGGTCCCGGGGGAGGGCTCCTAGGGCGCGCTCGGCCACACCAGGACCATGTACGCGCCGCAGTACGCCGAACCGAGCACCGCGGCCGTGAGGAACAGCGTCCGGTGGCGACGCGAGGCGCGGGCCAGATGCAGGGCCGCGGGGAGCAGCAGCGGGAAGCCGGGGAGCAGGAAGCGGGCGCGCGGGAAGTAGACGCCGCCGCTGCCGAGGACGATCAGCAGCAGGATCCCGGTGAAGACCAGGAGGGGGAGCGGCTGGCGGTCCGCCACGCAGAGCCCGTACAGCACCACCGCCGCCAGCAGGGTCACCGTCACCATGATCAGGAACAGCTCGGGCGACGAGTTCTGCGCCAGCACCTCCCGCATCTTGCGCACGGTCTCCGCACCGCCGTCCCATTCGTTGTGCCACAGCCGCTGTACGGCGAAGTAGCCGTCCCAGCGGCCCAGCCGGAGCCCCACCCAGCCGACGTACGCGAGCCAGCCCGCCGGGGCCAGCGCGGCCGCCGCGAGTGCCCGGACCGAGAAACCCCGGCGCAGCGACAGCAGCGCGGTCAGCGCGACGGCGCCGGCCACCGCGATCCCCGTGGGCCGGGTCAGCCCGGCCAGTGCCGCCAGCGAGGCCGCCCACACCAGGCGGCCGGTGAGCACCGCGTACAGCGCCCATGCGGCGAACGCCGTGAACAGCGACTCGGTGTAACCCATCCACTCGACCAGACCCACCGGCAGGGCCGCCCACAGCACGGTCAGCAGCACCCCCACGCGCCGGCCGTGCAGATGACTGCCCACCGCGTGGACGCCCCACGCGGCGAGGAACGAGCAGCCGACCGCGAGCGCCAGCCCGGTCGACGCGCGCGAACCGGGTGTCAGGACGGCGACGGCCTTGACCAGGACCGGGTAGAGCGGGAAGAAGGCCAGGTTGTTCGCGTCGAACGCGTGGCCCAGGTGGTGCGCGTAACCGTGGTCGGCGATGCCGAGGTACCACTCCGCGTCCCACTGCGCCGCGAGGATCGGCCAGACGCCGTGATGTCTGCGGTGCGCCCACAGCGAGAGCGTGATCAGGCCGGTGAGGCGGACGGCCGCGTAGGCGAGGAGAGCGGGGGCCGCGTGCCGCAGCCGGGCGCGGACCGCGGCGGTGACGCCGGCCGGGCCCGGCGCGCGCCGGACGGCCGGAGAGCCGGGGGTGCTCCCGTCCGGGACGCCGTGGGGCGGGGCGGACGCCGGCCGGGAATCGGTCGAGGGCACGCGGCAGCTCCTGGGACTCGACGGTGCGCTACCGCCTACCGTTCCTCGGTCACCCGGGGGCGCACCGGAGCGCTGCGTCAACTGCCGTGTGGAAATCACCCGTAAGAGGGCGGACGCGCGGGTCGTGGTCCGGCGGGAGACGGCGGACGGGCCGTCTCCCGCCGGGGCGGGGGTTCAGATGCCGGCCGCGGCCGACAGGTCCCGCTTGATCGCCGTCAGCAGCTCCGCGGCCTTCGCGTGGGCCGCCGGGAGATCGGCGTGGCCGCCCACGGGCAGCACGACCTCCAGGTAGCACTTCAGCTTGGGCTCGGTGCCGCTCGGGCGGACGATGACCCGGGCGCCGTCCAGGGTGTAGCGCAGACCGTCCGTGGGCGGCAGCCGGTCCGTCCCCTCGTTCAGGTCCTCGGCCTCGGTGACGGCCAGACCCGCGAGCTCCGTGGGCGGCCGCTCGCGCAGCCGGCGCATGGCGTCCGCGATGACCGAGAGGTCCTCCACCCGGACCGAGAGCTGGTCGGTGGCGTGCAGCCCGTACGCGACGGCGATGTCGTCGAGGAGGTCGAGCAGGGTCCGGCCCCGCTCCTTGAGCTCGGAGGCCAGCTCGGTGATGAGCAGGGCGGCGGTGATGCCGTCCTTGTCCCGTACGCCGTCGGGGTCGACGCAGTAGCCGAGCGCCTCCTCGTAGCCGTACCGCAGACCCTCCACGCGGGCGATCCACTTGAAGCCGGTGAGCGTCTCCTCGTACGGCAGCCCCGCGCCCTCGGCGATCCGGCCGAGCAGGGAGGAGGAGACGATCGACTCGGCGAAGACGCCGCGCGCGCCCCGGCGCACCAGGTGCTCGGCGAGCAGCGCGCCGACCTCGTCGCCGCGCAGCATCCGCCAGTCGGCGCCGGACCTCACGGCCACGGCGCACCGGTCGGCGTCCGGGTCGTTGGCGATGATCAGATCGGGTTCCGCCGCGCGGGCCGCCGCGAAGGCGAGGTCCATCGCGCCGGGCTCCTCCGGGTTGGGGAAGGCGACGGTCGGGAAGTCCGGGTCGGGCTCGGCCTGCTCGGCGACGAGCACCGGCTCGGGGAACCCGGCCCGCGCGAAGGCCGCGAGCAGCACGTCCTTGCCGACGCCGTGCATGGCCGTGTAGACGGTGCGGGCGGTGCGCGGCGATCCCTCGGCCAGGACGGCGTCCGTACGAGCCAGATAGGCGTCCAGGACACCCTCGTCGAGGGTCTCCCAGCCGGAGTCGGGGCGGGGCACACCGGCGAGCGCGCCGACCGCGTCGATCGCGGCGGCGATCTCCGCGTCGGCCGGCGGGACGATCTGCGAACCGTCGCCCAGGTACACCTTGTAGCCGTTGTCGCGGGGCGGGTTGTGGCTGGCGGTGACCTCCACACCGGCGACCGCGCCGAGGTGCCGTATGGCGAAGGCGAGGACGGGGGTGGGCAGCGGCCGGGGCAGGACGGCGGCGCGCAGGCCCGCGCCCGTCATCACGGCCGCGGTGTCCCGGGCGAAGTCCGCGGACTTGTGGCGGGCGTCGTAGCCGATCACGACGAGTCCGCCGGTCTCGCCCTTGGACTTCAGGTACGCGGCGAGTCCGGCCGCGGCCCGGATGACCACCGAGCGGTTCATCCGCATCGGTCCCGCGCCGAGTTCACCGCGCAGGCCCGCGGTGCCGAACTGGAG
Organism: Streptomyces sp. NPDC091209; assembly: GCF_044757755.1. Classification (NCBI taxonomy): domain Bacteria; kingdom Bacillati; phylum Actinomycetota; class Actinomycetes; order Kitasatosporales; family Streptomycetaceae; genus Streptomyces; species Streptomyces sp. NPDC091209. Next base: position 149,853 of record NZ_JBIVVR010000006.1, read on the forward strand.
CGTGCCGCTGAAGCGGGTGGCCAGTTCGGTCACGTCCTCGGCGTCGACGAGCTTGGCGAGTTCGTCACGGGTCTCCGTGTCGGGGTCCTCGGCCAGCCATGCCTTGGCCCGCGCGATGAGTTCGTCCTGCACCTCGGGTGCACCTCTCTTCGGTCGTACGGTTCCGTGTTTCCCGGGTGTGTCCCGGGGCGTTCGGCCCCCTACGCCGGGGCGAACACTCCGTCGCTTACAGACGATCCAGTACCTGGGTCAGAAGTTCCCCCATGCGCGCGGCCGAGTCGCGGCCCGCCTGGAGGACCTCCTCGTGGTTGAGGGGCTCGCCCGTCATACCGGCGGCGAGGTTGGTGACGAGGGAGATGCCGAGCACCTCGGCGCCCGCCTCGCGCGCGGCGATGGCCTCGAGGGTCGTCGACATGCCCACCAGGTCGGCTCCGATGACCCGGGCCATCCGGATCTCGGCGGGCGTCTCGTAGTGCGGGCCGGGGAACTGCGCGTAGACGCCCTCCTCCAGGGAGGGGTCGACCTCCTTGCACAGCGCGCGCAGCCGCGGCGAGTACAGGTCGGTGAGGTCGACGAAGTTCGCGCCGATGATCGGCGAGGTGGCCGTCAGGTTGATGTGGTCGCTGATCAGCACGGGCTGGCCGGGGCGCATGCCCTCGCGCAGACCGCCGCAGCCGTTGGTGAGGACGATGGTCTTGCAGCCGGCGGCGACGGCGGTGCGTACGCCGTGCGCGACGGCGGCGACCCCGCGGCCCTCGTAGAAGTGGGTGCGGCCGAGGAAGACCAGGGCGCGCTTGTCGGCGATCCGGTACGAGCGGATCGTGCCGCCGTGGCCCTCGACCGCCGGCGGCGGGAAGCCGGGCAGCTCGGTGACCGGGAATTCGGCCTCGGGGGTGCCGAGGGCGTCCACGGCGGGAGCCCAGCCGGAGCCCATCACGAGGGCGACGTCATGGGTCTCGGCGCCCGTGAGCTCGCGCAGGCGCGTGGCGGCGGCGTCAGCGGCGGCATGGGGGTCGCCCTGGATGTCGTCCGGAAGAAGAGATGCGTTCACGCGCAAGAGGGTAGCTGGTCTGGGCCTACGCGCGTAGATGACGGAGCTCACGGTCTTGCGATCGTTGTCTTGTCGTTTCCGACAAGAGGAGGGAGGGTGCGGTGCCTGAGCGGCCGCTCGGGTCCCCGGGCGGAGAGCCGGGCGGAGTCGGGCGGGTGCAGGGGAAAGACGCCGCGGAGCGGCGGGGCCGGGGGTGCCCGGACGGCGGAGCGGGTCGGGCGGGTCGGTGGGGAAGACGCCGCGGAGCGGCGAAGACGGCGCCGCGGAGCGGTGGGGCGCGTCCCCCGCGAAAGACCTCAGCAGGGGCGCTTGCGGAGCTCCATGACGTAGTCGTGCGGGGCTCCCGCCGACTCGGCGGCATCGGCCAGCTCGCCCAGATAACGCGCCGAGGGCAGTCCGCCCTCGTACCCGTTCAGTACGTAGACCCACGCGGCTTCCTCACCTTCCAGTGTGTGCACACGTACACGCATCCGACGGTAGACGTCGAGCCCGACGCCCTCCCAGCGGTCCATGGAGTCCTCGTCCAGCGGTGCGATGTCGTACAGCGCCACGAAGACCTGTGACCGCGGCGCCTCGACGATCGTCGCGAGCGCGCCCTCCCAGCCCATGTGCTCGCCACCGAAGGTCAGCCGCCAGTCGTTCAGCCAGCCCGTGGCGCGCAGCGGCGAATGCGGGGCGCGGCGCGTCATGAGCCGCGGGTCGAGATTGCCGGCGTACGCGGCGTAGAGCGACATGGGGTCGAGGGTACGGCAGCGACACGTACGCCTCTCGCGTAACAAAGTGGCTCGGATGCCGCGGACTCGGGGCCCCTGGGCGGAAGCACCTTGAAGCGTGCGGGACAATGGAGTACGTGACTCGGATCGTGATCATCGGTGGCGGACCCGGCGGATATGAAGCGGCGCTGGTTGCCGCGCAGCTCGGCGCGGAGGTGACCGTCGTCGACCGCGACGGTCTGGGCGGGGCGTCGGTGCTCACCGACTGCGTGCCGTCGAAGACTCTCATCGCCACGGCCGAGGTGATGACGACCTTCGACTCCTCCTACGAGGAGCTGGGGATCATCGTCGCCGACGACACCCCTCCCCTGGAGCAGGCCGCCCGTGTGGTCGGGGTCGACCTCGGCAAGGTCAACCGCCGGGTGAAGCGTCTCGCGCTCGCCCAGTCGCACGACATCACGGCCTCGGTGACCCGCGCCGGCGCCCGCGTGCTGCGCGGCCGCGGACGGCTGGAGGGCATGCAGTCCCTGGACGGCTCCCGCAAGGTCGTCGTGACCGCCGCGGACGGCACCGAGGAGACCCTCACCGCCGACGCCGTGCTCCTCGCCACCGGCGGGCACCCGCGCGAGCTGCCCGACGCGCAGCCCGACGGCGAGCGCATCCTGAACTGGACCCAGGTCTACGACCTCGACGAGCTGCCCGAGGAGCTCATCGTGGTCGGCTCCGGTGTCACCGGCGCCGAGTTCGCGGGCGCCTACCAGGCGCTCGGCTCCCGCGTCACCCTCGTCTCCAGCCGCGACCGCGTGCTGCCGGGCGAGGACCCGGACGCCGCCGCCGTCCTGGAGGACGTCTTCCGCCGCCGCGGCATGAACGTCATGGCCCGCTCCCGCGCCGAGTCCGCCAAGCGGGTCGGCGACCGGGTCGAGGTCACGCTCTCCGACGGCCGGGTCATCAGCGGCACGCACTGCCTGATGGCCGTCGGCGCCATCCCGAACAGCACGGGGATGGGACTGGAGGAGGCAGGCGTCAGGGTCCGCGACTCCGGGCACATCTGGACGGACAGGGTCTCGCGCACGACCGCCCCGGGCGTGTACGCGGCCGGTGACGTGACCGGCGTCTTCGCCCTCGCGTCCGTCGCCGCCATGCAGGGCCGTATCGCCATGTACCACTTCCTCGGCGACGCGGTGGCCCCGCTGAACCTGAAGACGGTCTCCTCGAACGTCTTCACCGACCCCGAGATCGCCACCGTCGGCTACTCCCAGGCGGACGTCGACGCGGGCAAGATCGACGCCCGGGTCGTGAAGCTGCCGCTGCTGCGCAACCCGCGCGCCAAGATGCAGGGCATCCGCGACGGCTTCGTCAAGATCTTCTGCCGCCCCGGCACCGGCATCGTGGTCGGCGGTGTGGTCGTCTCCCCGCACGCCTCGGAGCTGATCCACCCCATCTCGATCGCGGTCGACAACAATCTGACGGTCGAACAGATCGCGAACGCGTTCACCGTGTATCCGTCCCTGTCCGGCTCGATCGCCGAGGTGGCACGGCAGCTGCACACCCGGAAGGCGACGAGCGAGGGCTGACGGTTCCGGGCGACTCCCCGCTGGTCACGGGGAGTTGGTGACCGTGCGCGCGGCATAGGCGGCGCGAGTAGGCACGTATACCACTCGGCCTCCTGTCATGCGAACAACTTCTGTTATTCGGCGCAAACTGCTGAAAGCAGACGGTCGTTGGGGTTACTGTCAGTTTCGTGTTCGCTGCAGAACGTCGCCAATTGATCCTCGAAATGGTGCGAGCGAATGGGGCCGTGTCGCTCCGTGAGCTCGCCCGCGTCGTCCAGACCTCCGAAGTGACCGTACGGCGGGACGTGCGCGCACTGGAGGCAGAAGGACTCCTCGACCGCCGGCACGGCGGTGCGGTATTGCCGGGCGGGTTCACGCGGGAGTCCGGCTTTCCGCAGAAATCGCATCTCGCGACCGCCGAGAAGACGGCCATCGCCGATCTCGCCGCGGGTCTCGTCGAAGAAGGCGAGGCCATCGTGGTGGGGGCGGGTACCACCACGCAGGAGCTGGCTCGCCGGCTCGCGCGGGTGCCCGGCCTGACCGTCGTCACCAACTCCCTGCTGGTGGCCCAGGCGTTGGCCCACGCCAACCGTGTGGAGGTCGTGATGACCGGCGGCACCCTCCGCGGTTCCAACTATGCCCTGGTCGGCTCGGGTGCGGAGCAGTCCCTCCAGGGGCTGCGCGTCTCCCGGGCGTTCCTCTCCGGGAGCGGCCTGACCGCCGAGCGCGGACTCTCCACGTCCAACATGCTCTCGGCGTCCGTGGACCGCGCTCTCGTCCAGGCGGCCGCGGAGGTCGTGGTCCTCGCCGACCACACCAAGCTCGGGACGGACACCATGTTCCAGACCGTGCCGACCGACCTCATCACCCGCCTGGTCACCGACGAGCCGCCCGCCCATGACGACCGCGCGGCCACCGAACTGCAGGCCCTGGCCGATCAGGGCGTACAGATCACGGTGGCCGGGTCATCGGCTTCGGGCGGCGCGGGAGGAGATCCGCACCCGGGGGGCCGCCAGCCGCGCCGGGACGTGCCGCTCCCTGGCCCGCGTCGCGGCCAGGTGGTCCCGGGCTCGGGGCCACAACTACGGAGCGCGACGGTGATGGGGGACCAGCCCCCGGCCGAAAGGGCACGTGTGGCCGACCTTCGCCGCCGCTGAGCGGTGTGGGGAGGGCCGTGGGGCCGGTGGCGGGTTTCCTCGTCCGGTCCGGTCCGGTCCGGTCAGATACCGGGTCAGGTCCGGTCAGGTAGCGAGGCGGGTCGGTCAGGTACCGGGGCAGCTCAGGTCCGCTCAGGTACCGGGGCAGGGTCGGCTCGGACAGGTACCGGATCCGGTTCGGTCCGGTCGGTTCACGGCTTCAGGCCGCGCAGTGTCAGGCTCAGCAGACGGTCGGCCAGCGCGGGGTCGTCCGCGGTTTCCTCCGCCGCCAGGGCGATGGCGTTGGTCAGCTGGAGGAGATCACCGATCGAGACGTCGGGGCGTACGGCGCCCGACTCCTGAGCGCGGAACAGCAGGGCGCTGCCCGCCTCACGCATCGGGCCGCTGCATCGGGCGAGGTGTGAACCGTCGTCCTGCGAGACCGACATGAGGGCGCGTGCGAGCCCTCGGTACTCACCCGCGTGCGTGATGATCTCGCGCAGCCATTCCACCAGGGCGGTGCACGGCCGCGGAGCGTCGAGCAGCTCACGCGAGCGGGCCAGCAGATCGCTCACGGCCTCCTCGAAGACCGCGCTCATCAAAGCGTGCCGATTCGGGAAGTGCCGGTACAGCGTGCCGATGCCGACACCCGCGCGCCGGGCCACATCCTCCAGGGACGCGTCCGTGCCGTGCTCGGCGAACGCGGAACGCGCCTCGGCGACCAGTCGCCCGTGATTGCGCCGGGCGTCCGCGCGCATGACGCGCGGCGCTCCTGGGCTCGGAGCGTGCCCGGACGTGGGGGCACGCTCCCCCGTGGTCACGCCCACCGTGGCTTCCACCAGCCCTCCACCGCCCTCTCCCACCACCCGGTGCGCTCCAGGATGCCACCGGTGGCGCCCGGGCGGACGCCCACGGGTTGCGCGGTGGACGGCTCGAAGCATCATTGCCGGTTGCGCGGACGGGGGGTCAAGCGCCGTCGTCGGGGCGGGGGCGGGCTTGGTTTCTTCGTCGGGCTCGTACGTCGTCGTCAGGTTGTCCGTACGCCTGTCCGTACGTCGTCGCCCGGCGCTTGTCCGCACGTCGTCGTCAGGCCCGTACGTTCGTCATCGTCAGGCTCGTACGTCGACCGGTGGCGCAGCGAAGCGCCCGGCGGGCCGCGGGTGCGGTTCGCCGGGCGCTTCGGTTGCGACAGGGACGGGTGAGTCACCCGTCCCTGTCACTCGGTCCTACGTCGTTCAGTCCTTGATCTCGCAGATGGGGGCGCCCGAGGTGACGGAGGCGCCGACCTCCGCGCTCAGGCCCTTGATGGTGCCGGAGCGGTGGGCGTTCAGGGGCTGTTCCATCTTCATGGCCTCCAGGACGACGATCAGATCGCCCTCCTGGACCTCCTGGCCCTCCTCGACGGCCACCTTGACGATGGTGCCCTGCATCGGGGAGGCCAGCGTGTCGCCCGAGGCGACCGGGCCGGACTTCTTCGCCGCCCGGCGCTTGGGCTTGGCGCCCGCGGCCAGACCGGTACGGGCCAGCGACATGCCGAGCGAGACGGGCAGCGAGACCTCAAGACGCTTGCCGCCGACCTCGACGACCACCGTCTCGCGGCCCGGCTCGTCATCGGTGTCGGTGACGGACGGCGCGGTGAACGGCTTGATCTCGTTGACGAACTCGGTCTCGATCCACCGGGTGTGGACCGTGAACGGAGCGTCCGAGCCGGTCAGCTCGGGTGCGAACGCCGGATCGGTGACCACCGCGTGGTGGAAGGGGATCGCGGTCGCCATGCCCTCCACCTGGAACTCGGCCAGCGCGCGGGCCGCCCGCTGCAGAGCCTGCTTCCGGGTCGCGCCGGTGATGATCAGCTTGGCGAGGAGCGAGTCCCACGCCGGGCCGATGACACTGCCCGACTCCACACCCGCGTCGAGGCGGACGCCGGGGCCCGACGGCGGCGCGAAGGCGGTGACGGTACCGGGGGCGGGCAGGAAGCCGCGACCCGGGTCCTCGCCGTTGATACGGAACTCGATGGAGTGACCCCGCAGTTCGGGATCGCCGTAACCCAGCTCCTCGCCGTCCGCGATACGGAACATCTCACGGACCAGGTCGATGCCGGCGACCTCCTCGGTCACCGGGTGCTCGACCTGCAGACGGGTGTTGACCTCCAGGAAGGAGATCGTGCCGTCCGTGCCGACCAGGAACTCCACGGTCCCCGCGCCGACGTAGCCGGCCTCCTTCAGGATCGCCTTGGAAGACGAGTACAGCTCCTGGACCTGGGCCTCGGACAGGAACGGTGCCGGGGCCTCCTCGACCAGCTTCTGGTGACGGCGCTGCAGCGAGCAGTCACGCGTGGAGACGACGACCACATTGCCGTGGCTGTCGGCCAGGCACTGCGTCTCGACATGCCGGGGCTTGTCGAGGTAGCGCTCCACGAAGCACTCGCCACGCCCGAAGGCCGCGACCGCTTCACGCACCGCCGACTCGTAGAGCTCCGGCACCTCCTCCAGCGTCCGGGCGACCTTCAGACCACGACCGCCACCGCCGAAGGCGGCCTTGATCGCGATCGGCAGACCGTGCTGTTCGGCGAACGTGACGACCTCGTCCGCACCCGAGACCGGGTCCGGAGTACCGGCCACCAGCGGCGCACCCGCGCGCTGCGCGATGTGCCGGGCGGCGACCTTGTCACCCAGGTCCCGGATGGCCTGCGGCGGCGGACCGATCCAGGTCAGCCCCGCGTCGAGAACGGCCTGGGCGAAGTCGGCGTTCTCCGAAAGGAAGCCGTAACCCGGATGGATGGCATCCGCGCCCGAGTCCTTGGCGGCCTGCAGCACCTTGGCGAAGTCCAGGTAACTGGTGGCCGGGGTGTCACCGCCCAGCGCGAACGCCTCGTCCGCCGCACGGACATGCAGAGCGTCCCGGTCCGGTTCCGCATAGACGGCAACGCTCGCGATCCCGGCATCCCGACACGCTCGGGCCACGCGGACAGCGATTTCGCCACGGTTGGCGATGAGCACCTTGCGCACGATGGCTCCCTCCTTGAAAACAAGCCGAGTTTAGGGACAGCCAACACGACGTTTCGACCTGTCCCCGGTGGTGAGCTTGCCCACACGGAGCGTGATTCGAGGCTCGCCCTACCCGCGAAATCCCTTGTCGTGCCAAGGCACGCCGGAATCCTTCCCTGAACCCTAGCCCGCAGGTGTGGCCAAGGTCTCTGTGGCTCCGTGCTGCGGCCCACAACGATTCTTTGTGGAGTCCCTACGAATGGCCCAACGATTCTTTGCCCTCGGCAGAACCCTTGTCCCGGGGTTTACCCGTTAGTAGCGTTCGGGATGTCTCGAACGTACTTGGGGTAACAGCACGCGGAAGTGGGTGGGGCCGGTGGTGCGCAGACCGGTGGTGTGGGTGGCGGCGATCGTGCTCTTCCTGGAGGCGATGGGGATCGCGCTCCTCAATTGGTACCTCGGCGTGGTCGTCGATCGCCAGGACATGTCCATGGCGGGGCTCGACTCCGACTTGATGTCGCTGTCGTCGAAGATCGGCGGACTGGTCTTCGGCCTCTACTTCGCGGCGTGCGCCGTGGCCGCACTGCTGGTCGCGCTCCGGCAGCGCCCGCCGGGTCTCCTCGGGCGGGTCCTGCTGATCAGCGCGGCCGTGGTGCACGCCCTGCTCGGCGCCTTCACGGTGGGCCTGGTGGGCTGGGGCGCTTTCACCTTCATGATGGTCGCGTTCGCGCTGGTCGTGTTCACCCTCCTGGCGTACGACCGTCGGGAGACCGGCCCCGTCGGCGCCGCGCCACAGGCCGGCGGGAACGGCGACGGCGAGGGTGAGGCCGACGCGGGGAGCGTCGGCCCGGGTGAGGGCGTTGCCGCCGGGAGTGTGGACCTGGGCAAGGGTGCCGAGGTGAAGGACGCGCTTCCCGAAGCGGAGGCCGCGGTGACGCCGCCGCCGAACGCCTCGGCCTCCTGACGGCTCCCGCCGCCCCCTGATCGCTCCCTCGGTCGCCTGGCCGCCCTCTCCGGGCGCGGCCGGGTCTTTCGCGCCGGACGGGGCCCTGCCGGAAGACCGGGCCCTTTCCGGTCGTCCGGCTGTCCGGCTGCCCACCAGCCCGCACGGCTGCGTGGCTGCCCCGGCTCTCTGATTGCCCGGCCGTTTCCGGCTTCCGGCCGATTCCGGTGGCGACCGGTCCCGTTCTGGTGTCGGGGCCGCAACCGGCCTCGGCTGTAAGGCCGTTCACGTGCGGCCGGGTGTTGGGCGGCTCCTGCCGGCCGTCGCGCCCGCGATGCTCAGTGCTCCTGAGGTGTCCACAACTCCGTGATGCCGACGCCCAGTTCGGCCAGCAGCCTGCGCAGCAGCGGAAGCGAGATGCCGATGACGTTGCCGTGGTCGCCGTCGATGCCCTCGATGAACGGGGCCGAGCGTCCGTCGAGGGTGAACGCGCCCGCCACGTACAGGGGTTCGCCCGAGGCGACGTACGCGGCGATCTCCGCGTCGGTCGGCTCGCCGAAGCGGACCACGGTCGAGGCGGTGGCGGACTCCCACCGCTTCTGTGTCGTGTCCCAGACGCAGTGCCCCGTCTGGAGCGTGCCCGCCCGGCCGCGCATCGCCTTCCAGCGCGCGGTGGCCTCCTCGGCGTCCGCGGGCTTGCCGAGCGCCTCGCCGTCCAGGTCGAGCACCGAGTCGCAGCCGATCACCAGCGCGCCCTGGACCTCGGGCCGCGCCGCCACGACGGAGGCCTTCGCCTCGGCCAGCGCGAGGGCGAGTTCGGCGGGGGTGGGTGCGGTGACGGCGTCCTCGTCGACCCCGCTCACGATCACCTCGGGGGCGAGTCCGGCCTGCCGCAGCAGGCTGAGCCGGGCGGGGGACTGCGAGGCGAGGACGAGGCGGCGGCGCGGCTGATCGGTCATGTGCTCAGGGTATCGGCGCCGATGGGCCCCCGCCTCGGCTGCTGTTCGCCCGACCCGGGCGTGGCGGGACCGCCGCGACCCGGCCGCGGACCGCAGCGGGGCGGGACACCGGCTGCCGGGCCGGGGCAGCGGAGGCAGGGCCGGGTCGGCGGAGACCGGGTCGGCGGAGGCAGGGCCGGGTCGGCGGAGACCGGGTCGGCGGAGGCAGAGCCGGGTCATCGGAGACCGGGTCAGCGGATGCCCAGCAGGGCCATCGCGATCACCATGGCCAGTGCCAGAAGAACACCCAGGCGTCGCAACATGTCCTGCATGTCGCGGAGATCCTTGGGGGGTTCGTTCTCCGGGTCGGACCACAGCATGCTCCCGATCGTGCGACGACGGGGCGGCCGGGCGCCTGAGTACGCGTACTCAACTTGCGGGAATCCCCCCTGGGACACGGTCCACAGGGGGGATCGGCGGCCCGCACGTTCGGGCCGCGCCGTCGGCGGCGGGGCGGGGGACGGCCGGACCGCCCGGCCGGAGTGTCCTAGCCCGGCCAGTAGCTCCGGCCCCACGTCGTCGGGCCCGGCTGCGGGAGCCGGTGCGCGGCGATGCGGGCGGGGTCGGACCAGGAGTCACGCGGCCCGGCCGCGCCGGACGGGGTGGATTCCACCGCCGCGGCGCGTACGCGAACCACCGCCAGTGCGGCGGCCAGCTCCTCCGGGGTCGGATTGCCCCGTACGACCTTGATCGTCATGTCTGCTCCCAGGATCCGGGTCTGCGGGGTTCTAGAGCGGGATGTTGCCGTGCTTCTTCGGAGGCAGTGATGCCCGCTTCGTGCGGAGCTGACGCAGGCCGCGTACGACGTGGGAGCGGGTCTGCGACGGCATGATCACGCCGTCGATGTAGCCGCGCTCGGCCGCCGTGTACGGGTTCAGCAGCGTGTCCTCGTACTCCTGGATCAGCCGGGCCCGGGTGGCGTCCTGGTCCTCGGCGGCCGCGATGGTGCGGCGGTGCAGGATGTTCACCGCGCCCTGCGCGCCCATGACCGCGATCTGCGCGGTGGGCCAGGCGAGGTTGAGGTCCGCGCCCAGGTGCTTGGAGCCCATGACGTCGTACGCGCCGCCGAAGGCCTTGCGGGTGATGACCGTGATCAGCGGGACGGTGGCCTCGGCGTAGGCGTAGATCAGCTTGGCGCCGCGGCGGATGATGCCGGTGTGCTCCTGGTCGACGCCCGGGAGGAAGCCGGGCACGTCGACGAAGGTGAGGACGGGCACGTTGAACGCGTCGCACGTCCGCACGAACCGCGCGGCCTTCTCGCTCGCGTCGATGTCCAGACAACCGGCGAACTGCATCGGCTGGTTGGCGACGATGCCCACCGGGTGACCCTCGACCCGGCCGAAGCCGGTGAGGATGTTCGGCGCGAACAGCGCCTGCGTCTCGAAGAACTCGGCCTCGTCCAGGACGTGTTCGATCACCGTGTGCATGTCGTACGGCTGGTTCGCGCTGTCCGGCACGATCGTGTCCAGCTCGCGGTCCTCGTCCGTGAGGGCGAGGTCCGCCTCCTCCGGGAACACCGGGGGCTCGCTGAGGTTGTTGGACGGCAGGTACGACAGCAGCTGCTTGACGTACTCGATGGCGTCCTTCTCGTCGCCCGCCATGTGATGGGCCACGCCCGACACGGCGTTGTGCGTACGGGCGCCGCCCAGCTCCTCGAAGCCGACGTCCTCGCCCGTGACCGTCTTGATGACGTCAGGACCGGTGATGAACATGTGCGAGGTCTGGTCGACCATCACCGTGAAGTCGGTGATGGCGGGGGAGTACACCGCGCCGCCCGCGCACGGGCCGACGACCAGGCTGATCTGCGGGATGACACCGGACGCGTGCGTGTTGCGGCGGAAGATCTCGCCGTACATGCCGAGCGCGCTGACACCCTCCTGGATCCGCGCGCCGCCCGAGTCGTTGATGCCGATGACCGGACAGCCGGTCTTCAGCGCGAAGTCCATGGCCTTCATGATCTTCTGGCCGAAGACCTCGCCGAGGGCACCGCCGAAAACCGTGAAGTCCTGGGAGAACACGGCGATCGGACGCCCGTCGACCGTGCCGTAGCCGGTGACCACACCATCACCGTAAGGACGGTTGTTCTCCAGCCCGAAGTCGGTCGACCGGTGCCGCGCGAACTCGTCGAACTCGACGAAGGAACCGTCGTCCATCAGCAGATCGATGCGCTCACGAGCCGTCAACTTGCCCTTGGCGTGCTGCTTTTCGACGGCGCGCTCCGAGCCGGCGTGCGTCGCCTCTTGAATACGGCGTTGCAGATCCGCGAGTTTGCCCGCGGTGGTGTGGATGTCGGGGTGGTGCAGCTCTTCCGGCTCGGACATCGGGATGCGGCTCCCTGCCTGCTCAAAGGGGATATGAGGGTGAGGTGCTCAGAAGGGGGGCTGGCTACTCGTTCGTAGCGTAGTGGCGTGTCTACCGATCGGCAGTGCGGCGTTTACCACACCTAGGGTGGGTTGCATGACGCCGCGAGATGCAGCAGACGCGAACGACAATCGGTGGTCCGACCTGGACCGTCCGCCACTGAACGGGACCGCCCTGCGCCGGGCGCTGGTCCGTGACGACGGCCTCTGGTCCGACGTGGAGGTGGTGCAGCGGACCGGCTCCACCAACTCGGACCTGGCCGGCCTCGTCACCAAGGGGAACGCCGACGAGGGTGCCGTCCTCGTCGCCGAGGAACAGAACGCCGGGCGTGGCCGTCTGGACCGCCGGTGGACCGCGCCGGCCCGCTCCGGCCTCTTCTTCTCCGTCGTGCTGAAGCCCACCGGTGTCCCCGTCGAGCGCTGGGGCTGGCTGCCGCTGCTCACCGGCGTGGCCGTCGCGACGGCGCTCTCGCGCTCCGCCGGGGTGGACACGGCACTCAAATGGCCCAACGACCTCCTGGTCACCGTGGACGGCGAGGAACGCAAGGCCGGTGGCATCCTCGCCGAGCGCGCGGGCACCGACGCGGTCGTGGTCGGTATCGGCATCAACGTCTCGCTCCGCGCCGACGAGCTCCCCGTGCCGGGCGCCGGATCGCTGGCGCTCGCGGGAGCGACGACCACGGACCGTGACACCGTGCTGCGGGCCGTGCTGCGATCGCTGGAGCAGTGGTACGGGCGCTGGCGCGACGCGGCCGGCGATCCCGCCGCCTCGGGCCTCCAGGCCGCCTACACGGCCGGGTGCGCGACGCTCGGGCGGGCGGTGCGGGCCGAGCTGCCCGGAGACCGGTCGATCGTCGGGGAGGCGGTGGCCGTGGACGGGGACGGGCGGCTCGTCATCGCGACGGAGGACGGCGTGCGGGAGCCGGTGGGGGCCGGGGACGTGGTGCATCTGCGCGCGGTATGAGGGGACGGGCCCGCGCTCGGCGCGAGGAGCCGGGCCCGCGCGCCCCGCACGCGGCGCGACGGTCCGGCTCGGCGGGCGGTGTGACGGCATGGGGCTGAGGGTGGTGTGACGGCACGGCTCGGAGGGCGGTGTGAGGCCATGGGCCGGAGGGCGGTGTGAGCCCTCGGCACCGTCTCCGACCTCGGTCCCGCCATCGGGAGTGAGCCAGCGCACACCTGCCGTAGAGTTGAGCGCGGTCGATACCTGACCACGGCAGATCGGAAGGGCAGCAGGAGTGACCGTCGACGACACCGGCTCCGGCACGGGTGCCCACCCCGCCCCCGACGGCGAGCCGGGCCGTACCGCCGGGCCGGTCACGGACGCGACACCCGCACGGGCCGCCGCGGACGGCGACGCCCGGCAGGACGCCCGTCCCGACGCCGGGACCGGCACCCGCCCGGAGGACCGCTTGGACCATCGCCCGGAAGACCGCTCGGACGCGGGAACCGGCATCCGCAGGGACGACCGATACGACGTGGGGAGCGACATCCGCAGGGACGACCGCAGGGGCGACCGGACCGACGCACGGCCGGACGTCCGGCACGACGCGCGGCACGAGGCGAACGGCCGGGTGGACTCCGAGGTCGAGCCGGACTCCGGCGAGGACCCGCTCGCGCTGCGCCTGGAGGGGCTCATCCTCGGTGCCGAGCGGCGGTACACCCCCTTCCAGGCGGCCCGCAGCGCGGGCGTCTCCATGGAGCTGGCCTCCCGCTTCTGGCGGGCGATGGGCTTCGCCGACATCGGCCAGGCCAAGGCGCTGACCGAGGCCGACGTACTGGCTCTGCGCCGCCTCGCCGGTCTCGTCGAGGCGGGCCTGCTGAGCGAGGCCATGGCCGTCCAGGTCGCCCGGTCCACCGGGCAGACCACCGCCCGTCTGGCCGAATGGCAGATCGATTCCTTTCTGGAGGGTCTGACCGAGCCCCCGGAACCGGGGATGACGCGCACCGAGGTGACGTACCCGCTGATCGAACTGCTCCTGCCCGAGCTGGAGGAGTTCCTCGTCTACGTCTGGCGCCGCCAGCTCGCCGCCGCCACCGGCCGGGTCGTGCAGGCGGCGGACGACGAGGAGATGGTCGACCGCCGGCTCGCCGTCGGCTTCGCCGACCTGGTCGGTTTCACCCGGCTGACCCGCCGCATGGAGGAGGAGGAGCTCGGCGAACTCGTCGAGGCCTTCGAGACCACCGCGGCGGACCTGGTGGCGGCCCACGGGGGCCGGCTCATCAAGACCCTCGGCGACGAGGTGCTCTACTCCGCGGACGACGCCGGTGTCGCCGCCGAGATCGCGCTGCGGCTCATCGAGACGATGGCGAACGACGAGACGATGCCGGAGCTGCGCGTCGGCATCGCCTTCGGCACGGTCACCACCCGGATGGGCGATGTGTTCGGTACGACCGTGAACCTGGCGAGCCGCCTCACCTCGATAGCGCCGCGCGACGCGGTGCTCGTCGACGGCGCCTTCGCGGAGGAGCTGACCCGCACCGGTGACGCTCCTGCCTCCGAGGCGGAGGCCGCAGAGGCCGCGGCCGCGGCGGAGAAGGAAGGCGAGGAACCCCCCTCGTACCGCTTCGCGCTCCAGCCGATGTGGCAGCGGCCCGTTCGCGGACTCGGCGTCATCGAACCGTGGCTGCTGGCCCGCCGGTCCAACGAGACGTAGCACCTCACCTCACCTCACCTCACCTCGGCCGAGCGGGCCGGGCCGGGTCGAGCCGACCCGATTCCGGTCCTGGCCCTTCCCCTGCCTTCCCTGTCCGGTCGTTCCCTCCCCGCCCGGTCAATCGTCGTGGCCGGGTGCCAGCAACCCGTTGACACAGATTCCTACGATCGGTACGCACACGCCGGGCTGCTGGTGCGGCGGCGCCGTCGCCGGGGTGGTGGGAGACGGCGTGTGCCGCGGTGCCGCGGTGGTCGGCACGGCCGTCGGTGTCGAGCGCGGTGGCGGTGGCGTCGTCATGGGGGCCGAGGGGATCCCCGTGGGGGCGTCCGTGGGGATGTCCGTGGTGCTGCCCGGTGCGGTGGTGACGGGGGCCACGCCGTGGGCCGCCGGGATCGCGGCGGGGGCTGTCGGGATCGACGCCGGGGTCCGGCCGGCGTCCGAGGAGGGTGCCGGGCTCGTGCTGCCCATCGCGGCGCTCGCCGGTGCGGCGCCGGGATGCGTGGGCGAGGGCATGGCCTCGCCCGTGGGGACGGCGTCGCTCGCCGCGTCGGTGTCCGCGGCCGTCGCGACCGGCTCCGCCTCCGCGTTCCCGCCGCCCCCGGTCACCGACTCCGGTGTCATCCGGGCCAAGCTCAGCACTCCCGCGGCGAGGGCGAGTCCTCCTACGGCGAAGAGCACCCGGCGCGGCCGGGGTCGGCGGTGTCGGCCCCGGACGGTCCGGAGCCGGACGGGTGCGGGTTCGTTGCCGACGAGCGCGTCCGCGGCCCCGCGCGAGCCGCCCGACCGCGGCGCCGGAACGATCCCTCGCCTCCGGCCGGCACCGCTCACCCCGCCCTCCGACACAGGACCCCCCGCCGCAACCGGCCCCTCGCACACCCGCACACCTGCCGGAGTCCCGGCCTGCTGTGCTCGCGCGCCCGCCGGAGCGTCGGCCCGCCGTGCTCGCGAACCCGCTGCGGCGCCGGTCTCCGCCACCGGTGTGCCAGCCATGGTCCGGGCATCTCGTACCTGAGTGTTCGCCGGGACCCTGACCTGCTCTGCCTGTGTGTCGACCGGAGTCTCGGTCCGCTGTGCGCGCGTGTCCGTCGCGGTGCGGGTCTGGGGCGCCGGTGTGCCTGCTGCGGTCCGGGCGTCTCGTACCCGTGTGTT
>NZ_JBIVVR010000006.1:165500-182466 GCF_044757755.1 Streptomyces sp. NPDC091209
CCGGAGTCTCGGTCCGCTGTGCGCGCGTGTCCGTCGCGGTGCGGGTCTGGGGCGCCGGTGTGCCTGCTGCGGTCCGGGCGTCTCGTACCCGTGTGTTCGCCGGGACCCTGACCTGCTCTGCCCGTGTGTCGACCGGAGTCTCGGTCCGCTGTGCGCGCGTGTCCGTCGCGGTGCGGGTCTGGGGCGCCGGTGTGTCTGCTGTGGTCCGGGCGTCTCGTACCTGTGTGTCCGCCGGGACCCTGACCTGCTCTGCCCGTGTGTCCATCGGAGTCTCGGTCCGCTGTGCGCGCGTGTCCGTCGCGGTGCGGGTCTGGGGCGCCGGTGTGCCTGCTGCGGTCCGGGCGTCTCGTACCCGTGTGTCCGCCGCTGCCCCGGTCCGCTGTGCTCGCGTGCTCGACGTGGCCTTGGGTTCCGGCGTCGGCGACGAAGTGCTGGGCGCCGTTCCGGTCCTGCTTTCCTTCGTCCCGGCCGCGGACCCGGTCGCTTGTGCTCGTGTGCCGGTCGTCGGGCCGCCGGGCGAGGTGGCCCAGACCTTCGCGGCCCTGGCCTGGCCGGCCCCGGTGTTCACGGAGCCGGCCACTCCCGAGCCGGGCGTTGCGGCTCCGGCCGCCGTGTCCCGTGTGCCCGGGGCGCTGGTCCGAGCGCCGCCGACGTCCGTGGGCCGGGCCTTGCCCGTGCCGGCCGCGGGGGTGGGGCGCGGGGCCATGGCCTGCGCGCCGATGCGGCCCGCCGTCGCGGGGCCGACGGTCGCGGCATCGGCACCAGCATCGGTACGGGCACCAGCACCAGCAGCGGTACCGGCACCAGCACTGGTGCCGACGGCCGGTGTGGAACGGGTCTCGGGCGTCGCCGCGGCGACGCCCGGCGGCCGCCCGGCTCCGGTGGCGGCTCCGGCCGCCGGGGCCGTTGCGCTGCCCGCCGTCGCGGTCGCCGCCGCCTGCGCGTCGTTCCTCGGGCTGGTGGCCTGGGTGGTGTCCGTCCGGACGGTGGGCGTTCTCACGGTGGGCGCGTCCACCGCGGTGGTGCTGAGCGGCGTGGGGGCGGACATCGCCCGGTTGAGCGGCGTGACGCGGATCCATCGGTGGTCGGCCGGGACGGCACCTGCCGGCGAGGTCTCGGTCGTCCGGGAGCCGGAGCGCTGGGGGCCTACCGCCGTGGAGCGGGGCGGTGCCGGACGCGACGGCGTCGCAGTTCCGGCCGGGGGCGGGCAGCCCGGCGAGGTGTCGGGCGCGCAGGCCTCGGACGGCCTCGGGGCCGGCGGTCGCGTGAGCATGTGTCGCGGGCCCGGCCGGGTACTGGTGGCCTGCGGTGTTTCGCGGTTCGTCATGGTTGTCCCTCCCCGGTGTGCCGGTGTCCCGAATGCGCTGCGGCGGTGCGCAGGTTATGCGCGGTCTGAGGGCGGAGAAACGAATTTGGGCGGGATGTCACTCGAACGAGGAGGTACGGCACGAGGGGGCGGGTTTCGCCGGACGGCCCCGGCTGCGATGATCGGAGCGTCGATTGTTAACCCGCGTTAACCGGGAGGGTGTCATGGCGCAGCAAGGGGCGGACCAGGGGACGGAGCCGGACGAGCGGAGGTTCGGGGAGTTCGTCGCCGTACGGCGGCACGGGCATGTCGCCGAGCTCGTCCTCGACCGGCCCAAGGCCATGAACGCCGTGTCCACGGACATGGCGCGTTCGATCGCCGGCGCCTGCGACGCCCTCGCCGCCGACCGGGACGTACGCGTGGTCGTGCTCACCTCCACCCACGAGCGCGCGTTCTGCGTCGGCGCCGACCTGAAGGAGCGCAACTCCTTCACCGATGCCGAGCTGGTGCGGCAGCGGCCGGTCGCGCGGGCCGCGTACACCGGCGTCCTGGAGCTGCCGATGCCGACCGTCGCCGCTGTTCACGGCTTCGCGCTGGGCGGCGGGTTCGAGCTCGCGCTGTCCTGCGACCTGATCGTGGCCGACCGTACGGCGGTCGTCGGACTGCCCGAGGTGTCCGTCGGCGTGATCCCCGGAGGCGGCGGTACGCAGCTCCTGCCGCGCCGGGTCGGTGCCGCGCGCGCGGCCGAGCTCATCTTCTCGGCACGGCGGCTGGAGGCGGCCGAGGCGCGGGAGCTGGGGCTGGTGGACGAGCTGGTGGAGGCGGGGCGGGACAGGGCGGATGCGCTCGCCCTGGCGGCCCGTATCGCCGCGAATTCCCCGGTCGGGCTGCGTGCGGCCAAGCGTGCCCTGCGGCTGGGGCACGGACTCGATCTGCGTGCCGGGCTTGAGGTGGAGGACGCGGCCTGGCGGTCCGTCGCCTTTTCCGGGGACCGGGCCGAGGGGGTCGCCGCGTTCAACGAGAAGCGCAAGCCGGAGTGGCCGGGGGAGTAGCCGGGGTCGAGTAGCTGGGGGCGAGTAGCCGGGCAGCAGCCGAGGATCAGCCGCCTCCAGGTCCGCTCCCAGATCCGCTCCGCGGTCCGCTTCCGGGTCCGCGTCCAGATCCGCTCGGGGTCCGCTTCCCAGCCCGCTTCCAGATCCGATCCCGGGTTCGATCCCCGGCCCGTTCCCGGGTTCGATCCCCGGCCCGTTCCCGGGTTCGATCCCCGGCCCCTTCCCGGGTTCGATCCCCGGCCCGTTCGCCGGTTCGCCCGGCGGTCCGCCTTCCCGTCAGGGCCGTACGACCCCGACCCCTGTTCGCTCCGCCAATATCCCGAATGTGCGCAAATATCCCTAGCCTGGGGTGATGGGTGAGGACAGTCGGCTGAGGGCCGTGGTGACGCTGGCGCAGGGGATGGCGGCGGCGCACACCCCGCGGGAGTCGTGGCGGGCCGCGGCGCTCGGCGCGTGTCACGCGCTCGCCGGGAGCTTCGCCGCGCTCTCCGTGTGGGAGCGCGAACTCGGCCGGCTGCGGGTGCTCGCCAACGTGGGCGACCGCGCCCCGGACGAGGACGAGTTCCCGGACGGGGAGGCCTACCCGGTGCACCAGTTCCCGGAGATCACCGAGTTCCTGCACGAGCGGTGGGCGGGCGGCGGTGAGCCCAACGCCTGGGTCGAGACCGCCGACGGCCCGGCGGCCGGTCCCGCCGGGTACTGCCACCAGCGGGTCGCCGCGCTGCGCAGACGCGGGCGCGGCTGCTGCGTCGTGGCGCCGATCGTGCTGCACGGACGGGCCTGGGGCGAGCTCTACGTGGCCCGTCCGGCCGGCGCCCCCGTCTTCGGCCGGGCCGACGCCGACTTCGCGACCGTCCTCGCCTCCGTCGTCGCCGCCGGGATCGCCCAGACCGAGCGCCTGGAGGAGGCCCGGCGCCTCGCCTACACCGACGCCCTGACCGGACTCGCCAACCGCCGGGCCGTGGACGTACGTCTCGACGAGGCCGTCGAGCAGCACAAGGAGGACGGGGTCGCGGTCAGTCTCGTCGTCTGCGACCTCAACGGGCTCAAGCGCGTCAACGACACCCGGGGACACGCCGTCGGCGACCGGCTCCTCGAACGGTTCGGGTCGGTGCTCTCGTTGTGCGGGGCCATGCTCCCGGGCACCCTCGCCGCGCGGCTCGGCGGCGACGAGTTCTGTCTGCTGGCGGTGGGGCCGCCGGCGGACGACGTGGTCCGTGTCGCCGACGAACTCTGCCGCCGCGCGGCCGAGTTGGAGTTCGGGGAGGGGGTGGCGTGCGGGGTCGCCTCGACCGAGGACCCGATCGGGCCCGTACGGTCGGCGCGCCGGCTGTTCCGGCTGGCGGACGCGGCCCAGTACCGCGCGAAGGCCGTCCGCGCCGCGAAGCCCGTGGTCGCCGGGCGCGAGGGCCCCGACGATCCCGTCGTGCGCCTCGCCGACGCGCCGTCGCCCACGGCCGGCGAACGCCGCAGGTTCCGCGGTCGGCACGACCGGCCCCCTGCGTGATGACGGCACGACCGGCCCCGTACGGGATGGCGACGGGAGCGGACTCGCCGGTGACCGGAGCCCTTCCGTGACCCGGGGCGGGCGGCCGCTGTGACGTACGCCGGGGTAAGGGGCCAACCGGCCACCCGCTAGTGACATCATCGAATTCACTGCGTACGCTCCTGAATATGGATATGCACACTGTGGTGGTGGGGACGTCCGGAGTGACCGCGTCCGACGTTCTCGCCGTGGCGCGCGAAGGCGCCCGGATCGAGCTCTCCGGTGAGGCGGTGGCGGCTCTCGCCGCGGCCCGCGAGATCGTGGACGCGCTGGCCGCGAAGCCGGAGCCCGTCTACGGCGTCTCCACCGGCTTCGGCGCCCTGGCGAGCCGGCACATCAGCCCGGAACTGCGCGCCCAGCTCCAGCGCAACATCGTCCGCTCGCACGCCGCCGGCATGGGCCCCCGCGTCGAGCGCGAGGTCGTCCGCGCGCTGATGTTCCTGCGGCTCAAGACCGTCTGCTCCGGGCACACCGGTGTGCGGCCCGAGGTCGCGCAGACCATGGCGGACATCCTGAACGCGGGCATCACCCCGGTCGTCCACGAGTACGGTTCGCTCGGCTGCTCCGGCGACCTGGCGCCGCTGTCCCACTGCGCCCTGACCCTGATGGGCGAGGGCGACGCCGAGGGTCCCGACGGAGTCGTGCGGCCCGCGGGCGAGCTGCTCGCCGAGGCCGGGATCACCCCGGTCGAACTGCGCGAGAAGGAGGGCCTCGCCCTCCTCAACGGCACCGACGGCATGCTCGGCATGCTGGTCATGGCCCTCGCCGACCTGGAGATGCTGTACAAGTCGGCCGACGTCTCCGCCGCGCTCTCCCTCGAAGCCCTGCTCGGCACGGACAAGGTCCTCGCCCCCGAGCTGCACGCCATCCGCCCGCACCCCGGCCAGGGTGCCAGCGCCGCCAACATGCTGGCCGTGCTGAAGGGTTCGGAACTCACCGGCCACCACCAGGACGACGCCCCGCGCGTCCAGGACGCCTACTCCGTGCGCTGCGCCCCGCAGGTCGCCGGCGCCGGCCGGGACACCCTCGCGCACGCCCGCACGGTCGCCGAGCGCGAGCTGGCCTCCGCCGTCGACAACCCGGTCGTGCTCCCCGACGGTCGGGTCGAGTCGAACGGCAACTTCCACGGCGCCCCGGTCGCCTACGTGCTCGACTTCCTGGCCATCGCCGCCGCCGACCTCGGCTCGATCGCCGAGCGCCGTACCGACCGGCTGCTCGACAAGAACCGTTCGCACGGCCTGCCGCCGTTCCTCGCGGACGACGCCGGCGTCGACTCGGGCCTGATGATCGCCCAGTACACGCAGGCCGCGCTGGTGAGCGAGATGAAGCGGCTGGCCGTACCGGCGTCCGCGGACTCCATCCCCTCCTCCGCCATGCAGGAGGACCACGTCTCCATGGGCTGGTCCGCCGCGCGCAAGCTGCGCACCTCCGTGGACAACCTGACCCGCATCGTGGCGATCGAGCTGTACGCCGCCACGCGCGCGATCGAGCTGCGTGAGGGCCTGACCCCGGCCCCGGCGTCGCGGGCGGTCATCGGCGCCGTGCGCGCGGCCGGCGTCCAGGGCCCCGGCCCGGACCGCTTCCTCTCCCCCGACCTGGCTGCCGCGGACGCGTTCGTGCGCGCCGGCGGCGTGGTGGCCGCGGTGGAGCCGGTGACCGGCCCGCTCGCCTAGGACAGGTCCCAGCGGCTGCGCCGACGGCGTTCCGTCGTACGTGGGCCGGGTGTGTCCCGGCCCACGTATCTCGCCTCGCACCCTCGCCCCGGCGTGTGCTACTGTCTCATTGATACGTTTTTGGTACCCATTTACTTTGTGCGCCTGATCGGAATCCTCCGCAGGCGCGTTTTGTTTTACCGGCATCTCCGGCATTACCCGGTGCATCTCCGGATGGGGGCCCACTACCTGTTCAGGAGAACAACATGGCTACTGGCACCGTGAAGTGGTTCAACTCGGAAAAGGGCTTCGGCTTCATCGAGCAGGACGGCGGCGGCCCCGACGTCTTCGCCCACTACTCGAACATCGCCAGCTCCGGCTTCCGTGAGCTCGTCGAGGGCCAGAAGGTCTCCTTCGAGGTCACGCAGGGCCAGAAGGGCCTGCAGGCGGAGAACATCCTCCCCGCCTAGTTCGAGGCGCGCTTTTCCAGAGCCGGGTCCCGCCCCTTCGGGTGCGGGTCCCGGCTCAGCGCTGTGACAGCTCATGCAGTCGGTGAGCGCTGTGTGTGCAGTCCGTGGGGCCCAGGAAGGAAATCCAGATCCAGCATGACTCGATCCGAACGTCCCGTCCGTAAGCGGCCGGCAAACGCACGCGCCGCACAGACCAGCGGCTCCGCGAAGAGCGCAGGTCGCGGCGCGGGCCGCGGTGGCGCCCCGCGCAAGGTAACGCCGCCGCAGGAGTTCTCCCTGCCCGAGACCGTCACCCCGGCGCTGCCCGCCGTCGAGTCCTTCGACGCGCTGGACATGCCGGCGGCCCTGACGAAGACCCTCGCGGCCCAGGGTGTCACCGATCCCTTCCCGATCCAGGGCGCCACGCTGCCCAACTCCCTCGCCGGGCGCGATGTGCTCGGCCGGGGACGTACCGGCTCCGGCAAGACGCTCGCCTTCGGCCTCGCGCTCCTCGCCCGCACGGCGGGCCGCCGTGCCGAGCCGAAGAACCCGCTCGCCCTCGTCCTCGTCCCCACGCGTGAACTCGCCCAGCAGGTCGACGACGCGATCACCCCGTACGCCACCGCGGTCAACCTGCGCGTGGCCACGGCCGTCGGCGGGATGTCGATCGGCCGTCAGTCCGGCACGCTGCGGCGCGGCGTCGAGGTGCTCGTGGCCACCCCCGGGCGGCTGAAGGACCTCATCGAGCGGGGCGACTGCGCCCTCGGCCAGGTCGCGATCACCGTGCTGGACGAGGCCGACCAGATGGCCGACATGGGCTTCATGCCGCAGGTCACCGCGCTCCTCAAGCAGGTCGAGCCGGGCGGCCAGCGGCTGCTCTTCTCGGCCACGCTCGACAAGAACATCGACAAACTCGTCAAGATGTTCCTCACCGACCCCGTGGTGCACTCCGTCGACCCGTCCGCGGGCGCGGTGACGACCATGGAGCACCACGTGCTGCACGTCGCCGACGAGACCGACAAGAAGGCGGTCGCCACGCGGATCGCCGCCCGCGACGGCCGGGTGATCCTCTTCGTCGACACCAAGCGTGGCGCCGACCGCTTCACCAAGCGGCTGCTCGCCAGCGGTGTCCGGGCCTCCGCCCTGCACGGCGGGCGCAGCCAGCCGCAGCGCAACCGCACCCTCGACCAGTTCAAGAACGGTCAGGTCACCGCGCTCGTCGCCACCAACGTGGCGGCCCGCGGCATCCACATCGACGACCTCGACCTCGTCGTCAACGTCGATCCGCCGACCGACCACAAGGACTACCTCCACCGCGGCGGCCGTACCGCCCGCGCCGGAGAGTCCGGCAGCGTCGTCACCCTCGTGCTCCCCGAGCAGAAGCGTGAGATGACGCGCCTGATGGCCGATGCCGGCATCACGCCGCGCACGGCCCGCGTCAAGTCCAGCGACGAGGAGCTCGCCCGCCTCACCGGCGCCCGCGAGCCCTCGGGCGTCCCGGTCGTCATCGAGGTCCCGCAGCAGGCCGAACAGCCCAAGCAGCGGCCCAAGGCGCGTCGTGCCCCCACCGGGGGCGGGGCCAGGCGGCCGTCGGTCGCCGGCGGCGGCACCGCCGGGCGCGCGGGTGCCGGGTCGGACGGCCAGGGCGGCCGGCAGCGCGGCGGGCGTCCGGGCACCGGCGGCGCGACGGGTGGCACGGCCACCGGACGCCGCACGAGCGCCGGCGGAACTTCCGCGGGCCGTCGTACGGAGACGGGCGGAGCGGGATCCGCGGGCCGGCGTACGGAATCCGGCGGCGGCGCGGGCCGTCGTACGGAGGCCGGTGGCGCCGGGCGTCGTACGGAGACCGGTGGTGGCGCCGGGCGTCGTACCGAGGCCGGTGGCGGCGCGGGTGCAGGTCGCTCCGGCGGTCGCGGGCGTGCTCCTCAGCGTGGTGGTCAGAGCGGCGGCCAGGGCGGTGGCGGCCGCAGGGCCGCCTGACCGGATCGGATCCGCTAGGCTTCGCCGCGGCCCCGTGCCCCCTCCGGGGCGCGGGGCCGCGGCGTGCACGGCCTCCGCGGCGTGCACGGCCTCCGCGGCATGCCCGGTCTCCGCCGCGTGCCCGGCCTCTGGGGTGTACCTGGCCTCCGGGGTGTACCTGGCCTTCTGCGCGTGCCCGGCCTGCGGCCCCGGCGGCCGCTCGTCATGACCGGACGTGACCTTTCATAACTGGCCGCGACCTTTTGCGACCGAACATGACCGGTCGGCTATGGCTCGCGGTCGCGGTCGCGGAGTTCATGCCGCGCCCGGCAACCGGGCTGTGTGCAGCGGGGGTTCAGACCTCGCCGAGGAAACCCGGATCCACGCCGTCCAGCTTGAGGGCGAAGTCCCGGTGCAGGCTGAGGAGTTCGGCCAGCGGCACCGCGCGGCGGCTCGTCGACATCAGGTCGCGCCGTGCCTCCGCCGACCACAGGAACGGCATCACGGACAGTCCCTGCGTGCCCGTCAGCGGCCCGGACTCCGCCCGCCAGCCGGGCCAGCGCAGGGTGTCGTAGAACTGGTCCGTGCCCTCACTGAGGAGCCACTGGAGCCACGCCCCGTGGCCCACTTCGAGCGCCTCCCACTTCAGTGAGTCCGGCGCGAAGTACACGATCTCGCCGGGGTGTCCCGGACGCCCCACGGACTCCGGGTCGGCGCCGTTGAGGACGAACACCCCGCCCAGCACGTCGTGGCCGACGACGAGTCCGCCGTCCCGCGGGCGCCAGTCCGGGTCGAACCGCTCGGGGAATCCGTTGACCTCGGCCAGCGAGGGAAGGTCCGTCGTACCGTCCGGCACCCCGGCCGGCAGGTCCTCGCCCGGACTGCCGTAGATCCGCACCCAGCCGCTGTCCAGCACCAGGCCGCCGCAGTTGAGCACCATCCCGCCGAGCCAGGACCGCGCGGTGATCTGCAGTTGGTGCAGGCTCGCGCGGCCCAGACCGGGGTCGACCGGCGGTACCTCCATGGACACGCCGCTGGCGGCGAGCGCCTTCGACAACAGTGGCCAGGCCGGTTCCTCGACGTCGGTCAGCTCGCTCAGCTCTCGCATGGCTTCCCTGGGGGGTGTCCGGAGCGCGGTCGATGCGCTCAGTAGGCAATCATGCGCTCACGGCGCACGGAATACGTCACGAATCCGGCGCCCAGGCCGAGGAAGAGCGTGCCGCCGACGAGATACGGCGTCGTGTCCACGGCGCCGGTGTCGGCGAGCCGGGTCCCGTCGTCGCCCGACAGTGTGCGCGGCCCGGATTCCGACTCCGTCGAGTTCCGTGTCACGGTGGTGACGCTCGGTGCGGACGACGGTGCCGTCGCGCTCGGAGTGGGAACGTCCTGGGTCGCGTTGGCGGACGGGACGAACCACAGGGCACCCAGGAGGGTCCCCGCTGCGGT
This sequence comes from Streptomyces sp. NPDC091209, assembly GCF_044757755.1. Taxonomy (NCBI): domain Bacteria; kingdom Bacillati; phylum Actinomycetota; class Actinomycetes; order Kitasatosporales; family Streptomycetaceae; genus Streptomyces; species Streptomyces sp. NPDC091209. Next base: position 174,911 of record NZ_JBIVVR010000006.1, read on the forward strand.
GGCGGTCAGCAACGATCGACGTGCGGCGGACACGAAATATCGATCCCCTTGTGGCGCTTGCGAATTGGCCGTGTGGGGCGATGCTAATGAAAGGCGCGGGTCGTGGGAAAGTCGCGCATCCCAAGGGCCGTACGCTCCCTCCCATGAGTACCCCTGAGACTTCACAGTTTGTCCGGCTTCGTGTCGAACTCGTGCTGGAAATCGATGACGCCGACGCCGTCACCAAGGCCGCGCTGCGCCGGATCGGCGACGACACGGACATGCCGGCCGACGAACGGTCGCACGCCGAGGGCGCAGTGACGGAAGACACGGCTGAGGCTCTGGCCTATCTCGTGGACCCGTTCGACCTGGTCAGCGAGGTGCCCGGGATCGAGCTCGCCCAGGCTTCGTGGAGCAGCGAGCCCATTGACTACGATCCCGATTCGCCGGATTGGGACATCGACGAGGATGATGCTGACGAGGACGACGAGGAAGACGTGCGCGGCTGACGCGGTTCGGGAAGCGTGTGACCCCGGCCGGCCGTCGCCGTCCGGGGTTCCCCGTCCCCGGTGACGCACCGGCAACCCCCGCACCACTTCGGTAGTTCGGCCCATGGGTCCGAACACGGCGAACGTGGCGTGGACCACACTTCCGCACGATGCGGAACGGGGCGAACCGGTTGCGGCGTTCACTGTACTTACGGGGCTCCCGTGGTTCTTTCGGGATTCGGCAACGATGGAGAAGCGTGTGATGACGGACAGTAAGCGGCGCAAGCGTCTGATGACCGCGTCCGCACTGCTCGGCGGGGTGCTGGTGCTCTCTGCGTGCAGCGGAGGCGGAGGCAAGGCCAACGCGTCGGACGGCGGCGACCCCACGTCGCAGGCCAAGGTCGACGAGGCGGCAGCCAAGAAGACCTCCGAGGCCCTGATCAAGATCACGCCCGCGGACGGTTCCGACAACGCCTCGATCAACAACGGCACCGCTGTCACGGTCAGCAAGGGCTCGCTCACGTCCGTCACGATGAAGACCGCCACCGGAACCCCCGTGGCCGGTCAGATATCGCCGGACAAGAAGAGCTGGAAGCCCCTCGACAAGCTGGCCCGCGCCACCACGTACAAGATCGCCGCGGTGGCCGCCGACTCCGCGGGCCGCACGGCCAACGAGAACGCGTCGTTCACCACGGTCTCCCCGGCCAACAGCTTCATCGGCAACTTCACGCCGGAGGACGGCTCCACCGTCGGCGTCGGCATGCCGGTCTCGATCAACTTCGACAAGGCGATCACCAACAAGGCCGCCGTGCAGAAGGGGATCACCGTCTCCTCCAGCAGCGGCCAGGAGGTCGTCGGACACTGGTTCAACGCCAACCGCCTGGACTTCCGGCCCGAGAACTACTGGACCGGCGGCTCCACCGTCACCCTCAAGCTGAACCTGGACGGGGTCCAGGGCGCGAGCGGTGTCTACGGCGTGCAGCAGAAGACGGTCACCTTCAAGATCGGCCGCAACCAGGTCTCCATCGTCGACGCCCAGACGAAGACGATGAAGGTCACCCAGAACGGCAAGGTCGTCAAGACCATCCCGATCTCCGCGGGTGCCCCGGACCACACGACGTACCAGGGCCAGATGGTGATCTCCGAGAAGTTCAAGGAGACCCGGATGGACGGCTCGACGGTCGGCTTCAAGAAGAACGACGGCAAGGGCGAGTACGACATCAAGGACGTGCCGCACGCGATGCGTCTGTCGAACTCCGGCACCTTCATCCACGGCAACTACTGGGGCGCGAAGTCCGTCTTCGGCTCCGTCAACACCAGTCACGGCTGTGTGGGCCTGTCCGACACCAAGGGCGCCAACGACCCCAACACGCCCGCCGCGTGGTTCTTCAACAACTCGCTGGTCGGTGACGTCGTGGTCGTCAAGAACACCGGCGACAAGGCCATCGCCCCGGACAACGGCCTCAACGGCTGGAACCTGAACTGGGCGGCCTGGAAGGCCGGTTCGGCCGTCTGAGACCGAGGCAGTACCTGACGCCGATGCGGCGGCGGCCCCCACGGGCCGCCGCCGCATCGGCGTTTCTCAAAGATTTCTGGGCCCGGCCACAGCCTTCTCATCCTTCTCTTATTTCGGCCTTATGCCTTCATCACATCCTGTACCTAGCTTGCGGCCATGTTCTTCACCTACCTGAGGCGCGAACTGCGCCGCCGCAGAAAGGCGGCCCTCGTCGTCGCCTCCGGGCTCGCCCTGGGCATCGCCCTGGTCATCGTGGTCAGCTCGGTGTCCTCGGGCATGCAGACGGCCCAGGGCAAGGTCCTCCAGTCGCTGTACGGGCTGGGGACCGACATGACCGTCACCAAGGCCGCGGCGCCGGCCACCAGCACCAGCCAGCGCCCGCGCTTCAACTTCGACGCGAACGACAACGGTTCCGACAAGGAGCAGAGCAGCGACCGCGTCCTGGTCCAGGGCTTCCAGACCCTGGCCTCCTCCACCGTCGCCAAGGTCGACTCCCAGAAGGGCGTCGCGGACGCCGTCGGCGGACTGAGCCTCCAAGTCATCCGGATCAACGGCCAGTTCACCCGCGGCCAGTTCCAGCAGAACCCCGGCAGCGGCAGCGGGCAGCGCGGTCGTGGCGGCGCCCAGCCCTCGCCGCAGGGCACCGTCAAGGGCGGCGGCGCCAACTTCGACGTCAACAACTACTCGGTCTACGGCACCGACGTCACCAAGCCCGCTCTGGGCCCGCTGACTTCGTCGAAGATCACCAGCGGTCGTACGTTCAAGACCTCCGAGACGAACGCCAAGGTCGTCGTCGCGGACACGTCGTACGCCAAGGAGAAAAAGCTCAAGCTCGGTGGCACCGTCACCATCAAGAGCGTCACGTACAAGATCGTCGGCATCGCGACGCCCGACAGCGGTGACGCGGCGGCCAACCTCTACATCCCGCTCCAGCAGGCGCAGACGCTCAGCGGCTCCAAGAACAAGGTCACCACGATCTACGTCAAGGCGTCGGACTCGCAGCAGATCTCCGGCGTCAAGGGCACCATCCAGAAGAACATCTCGGGTACGACGGTCACCACCTCCGCGGACCTCGCGAGCACCGTCTCCGGCTCCCTCTCCACGGCCTCCAACCTCGCCTCGAACGTGGGCAAGTGGCTGTCGATCGCGGTGCTCGTGGCCGCGTTCCTGGTCGCCGGTCTGCTCACCTCCTCCGCGGTCTCGCGCCGGGTGCGCGAGTTCGGCACCCTCAAGGCGCTCGGCTGGACGTCGAGCCGGGTGACCCGCCAGGTGGTCGGCGAGGCCATCGTCAACGGCCTGGTCGGCGGCGCCCTCGGTATCGCGCTCGGCCTCGCCGGCGCCTACGTCGTCACCGAGATCAGCCCCACCCTCCAGGCGCAGCTCGGGAGCACGGGCGGCGGCCGGGGCGGCGGTGGCGGATTCGGAGGCGGCGGGGGCGGCTTCGGCGGCCCGGGGCGGCAGACCGCCTCCAAGGCCCTCGACGTGGCACTCACCGCGCCCGTGAGCGTCGACATCATCGCCGTCGCGGTCGCCCTGGCCGTCGCCGGCGGTCTGATCGCCGGCGCCTTCGGCGGCTGGCGCGCCTCCAGGCTGCGTCCCGCGGACGCCCTGCGCCGCGTCGAATAAGCCCCGCCCCTTACGTACTTACGTATCCCAGGAGTTGCACCATGTACGAACTCAGAGGCGTCACCAAGCGCTACCAGCGGGGCAAGGAAACGATCAACGCGCTCGACGGAGTCGACCTGACGATCGCGGACGGCGACCGGCTCGTCATCCAGGGCCCGACCGGCGGCGGCAAGTCCACCCTGCTCCAGATGCTGGGCGGGCTCGACCGTCCCACCCTGGGCAGTGTCGAACTCGACGGCACCGACATGGCGAAGCTGTCCGAGGGGAGACTCACCAAGGTCCGCAGCGAGAACATCGGCTTCGTCTTCCAGAGCTTCAACCTGATCCCCACGCTCACCGCCCAGGAGAACGTGGAGACCGCGCTCGTACCCCTCCGCGTGAAGGCGAAGGAACGGCGTGAACGGGCCGCCGCCGCACTGGAGTCCGTGGGGCTCGCCGAGCGGCTCGGACACCTGCCCGCCGAGCTGTCGGGCGGTCAGCAGCAGCGGGTGGCGATCGCGCGCGCCCTGGTCAAGCAGCCCAAGGTGCTGCTCGCCGACGAGCCCACCGGAAACCTCGACGAGTCCATGCGCGACGAGATCATGGACGTACTCGAAGCCATGTGGAAGGAGCACGGGCTCACCTTCATCATGGTCACGCACGACTCCTCGATCGCGAAGAAGGCCCCACGGGTCGCGACGATCCGCAAGGGAAAGATCACCGTCAAGGAGAACGCGGGCGCCTAGCGGGGAGGGGCCGACGACCTCGGTCCCCGGTACACGGCGGGGGAAGTGAGCCCGCAGCGAACGGGCCACCGGAAACAGGGCTTCCGGTGGCCGTTCGTGTTTGTGTGGGGACATGACCGTTTCGACAGTCGAATACATCCGGTACCGGATTCCCGAGCACCAGTCGGCCGAGTTCCTGGCCGCCTACACCCGGGCCGCCGTCCAGCTCGCCGCGGCCCCGCAGTGCGTCGACTACGAACTCGCGCGCTGCGAGGAGGACTTCGAGCACTTCATCCTGAGGATCACCTGGACCTCGACGCAGGACCACGTCGAGGGCTTCCGCACCTCCGAGCTCTTCCCCGACTTCCTCGCCGAGATCCGCCCCTACATCGGCAGCATCGAGGAGATGCGCCACTACAAGCCGACGTCGGTGCGCGGCCGGGGCGCCTCCGTGCCCACGCTCTACGCCTGGGCGGGCGGCGCCGAGGCCTTCACCCGTCTCACCGAGGCGTTCTACGACAAGGTCCTCAAGGACGATCTCCTCGCGCCCGTGTTCGCGGACCTCGCCCCCGAGCACGCCGCTCATGTCGCCCTCTGGCTCGGCGAGGTCTTCGGCGGACCGCCGGCGTACTCCGAGACCCAGGGCGGTCACGGTCACATGGTCGCCAAACACCTGGGCAAGGGCATCACCGAGGTACAGCGCCGCCGCTGGGTCAACCTGCTCCAGGACGCCGCCGACGACGCGGGTCTGCCCACCGACGCCGAGTTCCGCTCCGCCTTCCTCGCGTACACCGAGTGGGGCACGCGGCTGGCCGTGTACTACTCCGGCCCGGACGCGAAGCCGCCGGCGGAGCAGCCGGTACCGAAGTGGACCTGGGGGGCCGCACCGCCCTACCAGCCCTGACCGGTGAGGCGTGATCGGTGATCGGCGATACGTGAGCTGTGATCGGTGGTTGTCGGAGCGGCCGGCGGTCCGCCGGTCACTGGGGGGCGGACGTGCCCGCGCGGGTCGCGTCCGTTCCCCACGACGCCAGCAGCCGCAGCGCCTCCGACGAGGTCGACCCCGGCTCCGCGTGGTACGTGATCAGGGCCAGCTCGGTGTCGCCGACCAGCCGGAACGACTCGAACTGCAACGCGAGGTCGCCCACCAGCGGATGCCGCAGCAGCTTCACCCCGTGGCTCTTCTCCTTCACGTCGTGCGTCGCCCACAGCCGCCGGAAGTCCTCGCTCTTCACGGACAGCTCCCCGACCAGCGCGGCCAGCCGCGGATCGTCGGGATGGCAGCCCGCGTCCATGCGCAGCAGGCACACGATGTCGATCGCCTTCTGCTCCCACTCCACGAACAGGTCCCGGTACTCGGGCTTCAGGAAGACCATCCGCGCCCAGTTCCGCTCCTGCGGCGGCAGCTCCGACCAGTCCCCGAACACGGCCGCGGCCATCCGGTTCCAGGCGAGCACGTCGGAGCGCCGCCCGGTGATGTACGCCGGGACGCCGTCGAGCGTGTCGAGCAGCTGACGCAGCGCGCCGCGCACCTGCTGCGGCCGGGCCGCCTGCTTCTTCTTGTGCTGCTTGGGCTTCGCGAGGTGCGTGAGGTGGTTGTGCTCGGCGTCCGTCAGCCGCAGCGCCCGCGCGATGGAGTCCAGCACCTCCGCCGACACATTGCGCCCGTTGCCCTGCTCCAGGCGCGTGTAGTAGGCGACGGACACACCGGCGAGCTGGGCCAGCTCCTCGCGGCGCAGCCCGGGCACCCGGCGGTGCCGCCCGAAGTCGGGCATCCCGACGTCCTCCGGCTTCAGCCGGGCGCGGCGGCTGCGCAGGAACTCGCTGAGCTCGGCGCGCCGGTCCAGCGGGTGGGCCGCCTCCCCGGCGGGCCCCACAGAGGGCTGTTCATCCATCCGTCCAGTATTCACGGTCGTACGTTGCGAAGCCTGACCCCGCCAGTAGTAGGACCAGCGGACATACGCAGAACCGTGACCTGGGTGAATCCTCGGGGATCGGGCAGGCTGAACGCCGTGCCCGACGGAAGACAGCCGGGCACGTTCCACCCCCCTCCCGAGGAGAACCCCGGCATGACCACTGTCGTTGCGTACGCCGCTCCCGCCGCCAAGGCTCCGCTGGAGCGCACCACCATCGAGCGTCGCGAGGTCGGAGAGCACGACGTCCTGATCGACATCAAGTTCGCCGGCATCTGCCACTCCGACATCCACCAGGCCCGTGAGGGCTGGGGAGAGGCCACCTTCCCGATGGTGCCGGGCCACGAGATCGCCGGCATCGTCTCCGAGGTCGGTTCCGGCGTCACCAGGTTCAAGGTCGGCGACCGTGCGGGCGTCGGCTGCCTGGTCGACTCCTGCCGCGAGTGCGACAACTGCAAGGCCGGTCTGGAGCAGTACTGCACCGGCGGCGGCGTGGGCACGTACAACTCCGTCGGCAAGGACGGCAAGCCCACCTACGGCGGCTACTCCGAGAAGATCGTCGTCGACGAGAACTACACCCTGCGCATCCCCGACGGCATCTCCCTCGACGTGGCCGCGCCGCTGCTCTGCGCCGGCATCACCACGTACAGCCCGCTCAAGCACTGGAACGCGGGCCCCGGCAAGAAGGTCGCCGTCCTCGGCATGGGCGGTCTCGGCCACATGGGCGTCAAGATCGCCCACGCGCTGGGCGCCGAGGTCACGGTCCTCTCCCAGTCGCTGCGCAAGAAGGACGACGGTCTCAAGCTCGGCGCGGACCACTACTACGCCACCAGCGACCCGGAGACCTTCAAGGAACTGCGCGGCACGTTCGACCTGATCCTTTCCACCGTCTCCGCCCCGCTGGACCTGGACGCGTACCTCGCCCTGCTGCGGACGGACGGCGCCTTCGTGAACGTGGGCGCGCCCGAGGAGCCGGTCCGGCTGAACCTCTTCTCGGTGATCGGCGGCCGCAAGACCCTCGCGGGCTCCGGCATCGGCGGCATCCAGGAGACCCAGGAGATGCTGGACTTCTGCGCCGAGCACGGCTTCGGCGCCGAGATCGAGCTGATCGACGCGTCCGAGATCAACGAGGCGTACGAGCGGGTGCTGGCGAGCGACGTCCGCTACCGCTTCGTGATCGACACGGCCACGCTCTAGCCAGTGGCACCTGGGCGCCGGGGGGGGGGGGGGCCCCGGGGGGGGGCCGGGGGGGTGCCCCCCGGGGGGACCAGCGCGCATGGCCCGGGGGGGCGGCCCACCGCGCTGGGGGGTGCGGGGCGGCGGGTTCGGG
>NZ_JBIVVR010000006.1:182476-423324 GCF_044757755.1 Streptomyces sp. NPDC091209
GGGGGCTGGGGGGGGGGGGGGCGCCCCCCCCCCCCCCCCGCTTGTTTACCCCCCCCCCCCCCCAGCCCCGGGGGCCCCGGGGGGCCGTGGCGGGCCCCCCCCCCCCCCCCGCCGCCTTCGTGCTTCCGACAGGATGTGACCTGCGCGAATGCCCCGGGCGGACGACCCTCGCAGAGTGGATGTGCGGGACGGCGATTACTGGATAGAGTCACCCTTTTACACATGGTTGTGGGGACAGCCAAGGGGGCCTGCCGGCTGCCGACATCGGGGGAGGACCTGCAGCACATGAGTCGTCGCTCTACTGGTTTCGTCGGCGTCTGGGCCGAGGCGCAACGGCAGCAGCAGCGCCAGCTGGAGCTGGACGCCAGACGGCGGAGACAGGAAGAACAGCAGGCGCGGGCGCACCAGCGGCGAGCCGCCCAGGAGTACCGCGAGTACCGGCAGGCGGAGGCGCAACGCCGTACCGAGGAACTGGACGCGCAGGTCGCCTCGCTGCAGGGCCTTCTCTCCGAGGGCTGCCGGGCCCCCGCCTTCCGGGCCGCTTCGCTCCTGCGTTCCGAGCAGCTCCAGCCCTTCGCCCCGGGCCCGCTGGCGCAGCCGGTGGTCATGCCGGACATCGGCCGGTACCAGGCGCAGAGCGGCTGGACCGCGAACCGCCGGGCACAGGCGCAGGCCGAGGCGCAGGCGCGCTTCGAGCGGGACTGGCACGCGGCCCAGGCCGCCGAGGCGCACCGGCAGCGGCAACTGGCCTCGTACCAGCGGGAGTACCAGCAGTGGGCCGACGGCCTGCTGGCGGACGTACGCCGGCACAACGCCGGTGTCGCCGAGGTGTCCGAAGGGGTCCGCCGCAGGGATCCCGACTCCGTGATCGAGTACTTCTCCGCCGCTCTCTACTCCTCGTCGGCCTGGCCGGAGGGCTTCCCGCGCCAGATCGCCGCCGCCTATGACGCCGCGGCCGGGCAACTGGTGCTGGACTGGGAGCTGCCCGCGTACGGCGTCGTCCCCGAGGTGAAGTCCGTCCGGTATCTGTCCGGGGCCGATCAGGACAAGGAATCCCCCCGTCCGGTGACCCAGCGCCGGAGCCTGTACCGCGAGGTTCTCGCGCAGTGCGTGCTGCTCGTGCTGCACGAACTCTTCGGAGCCGATGAGCAGGGCGCACTGGAGTCGGTGGTCCTGAACGGCTTCGTGGACGGTCACGACCCCACGACGGGCCGGCCGGGCCACATCGTCCTCGCGACGGTGATGGCCTCCCGTTCCGCGTTCCTCGAACTGCACCTGGCGCAGGTGGACGCGGGAAGCTGCCTGGCCGACGGACTGCGCGGGCAGCTCTCGGCCCGGCCGGACCAACTCACTCCCGTACGGCCGGGCCGACGGCCGCAGGATGTCGGCAACCGCGTGGTCGCCCACGCCGGCGGCGAGGAACCCGATCTGTACGCCATGGATCCGATCGCGTTCGAGGAACTCGTGGCCGACCTCTTCCGGGCCATGGGGATGCAGGCGGTGACGACCCAGCGTTCGAACGACGGCGGCGTGGACGTCGACGCGCTGGACCCGACACCGATCCGGGGCGGCAAGATCGTCGTGCAGGTGAAGCGCTACCGCAACACGGTGCCGCCCACCGCCGTACGCGACCTGTACGGGACGGTCCAGGACGCGGGTGCCAACAAAGGCGTACTCGTGACGACATCGGGGTTCGGCCCCGGCTCGCACACCTTCGCCGACGGCAAGCCGCTGGAGCTCATCGCGGGCCCCGAGCTCGTGGACCTGCTGCATCGCCATGGACTGCGGGGAAGGCTGGGCGAGGGCGGCCGCCCGGCAACGGCCCAGCCGACCCGGCAGGCACCGTCGGCCCAGGCGTCACCCTCGTCGCGTACGGCACAGGCGTCAACGTCGGCGCGTACGGCACAAGCGGTACAGCCGGCGTCGGCGCCCTCGGTGGCGTCGGACCCGGAGCCCCGGCTGCCCGACGACCACAACGTCCTGGGCATGTCGTGGACCGGAAGCGTCGCCCTGGACGTCTGCGCGCTCGTCTGCCGGGGCGGCCGGGTCCTCAGCGACGATCACTTCGTCTTCTACAACAACCCGAGGACACCGGACGGCTCGGTGCGCGCGCTGCCCGCGACCGCGCCCGACAGGGCGGCGATCGGTGTCTCCTTCGACGGACTGCCGACGGAGGCCGACCGGTTCGTCCTCGTGGCCGCCATCGACCCCGAGGTCAACCCGGACGCCGACCTCTCCGGCTTCACGGACGCCGGCATCCAGCTGCGCGATCCGGGTCTCGCCGAACTGGACCGGCTCGACGTCTCCGACGGCCGGCCGGGCGAAACCGCCCTGGTGCTCGGCTCGTTCCGCCGAAGGGCCAACGGGGACTGGAAGTTCGTACTCGGCGGCAAGGGCTACACGGGCGGACTGGAGGAACTCGTAAGGGACTTCGGCATCGCGGTGGAGTAGGGCGGTGGGGTGGAGCGGTGGAGCGAACCGCGGGTGGTCCGGTCCCCACGCCGTAGGCAGGCGGGCCGACGGCGGTCCCCACGCCTGGTGCCGGCCGGGAGTTGCCCGGCAACGGACATGGGGACCGCCTCTCTGGCGGGACAGCCCTTAACCGGAGACCACCGCGCCGTCGTACACGTTGTTCGGCGTGACGATCTGTGTGATGGCCTTGGCGAGCAGTGTGGACGGTTCCTGGCCCTGGTAGGAGGCGTCGGTGTTGATCATGATGACCAGGGTGGCCTTCTTCGCGGGCAGGTACACGGTCACGGTCTCGTATCCCGGCAGGGAGCCGTTGTGCCCGATCCATCCGTTGGCGTCGAAGATGCCGAGCCCGTAGGTCGTTCCCGGGAAACCGGTCGGCAGGGTGTCGAGGCGCTGTGCCTGGCTCTCGGGGCTGAGTAGGGTGCCGGTGGCGACGATCTTGGCCCAGCGGCGCAGATCGTGCAGGTTGGAGATCATCGCCCCGGCGGCCCAGGCCCAACTGGGGTTCCAGTCGGTGGCGTTCGCGATCTCACCGCTCAACGTCTGGTCGGTGTAGCCCTGCGGGTGCGGCTCGGGGAACTCGTTCCCCTTCGGGAACAGGGTGTCGCGCAGATGGGACGGGCGCAGCACCCGACGGTCGATGAAGTCGCGGAGCCGGTGACCGCTGACCTTCTCGATGACCAGGCCGAGCAGGACGAGGTTGGAGTTGGAGTACTGGAACTGGGCGCCGGGCGCGAAGGTGTTCGGGTGCTTGAAGCCGTACGCGAGCAGTTCCCGCGGGGTGAAGGTGCGCTGCGGGTTGCTCAGCAGGTCGTGCTCGAAGTCCGCGTCGGACGTGTAGGGGAACAGGCCGCTGCGCATCTCGGCGAGCTGACGCAGGGTGATGTGGCGGCCGTTCGGAACGCCCTTGATGTAGCGGGAGATCGGGTCGTCCAGCCGGACCCGGCCGTCGTCGACGAGTTCGAGCAGCGCGGTGACGGTGAAGGTCTTGGTCTCGCTGCCGATCCGGACGTAGGAGTCGACGGACATCGGCTTGTGGGTGACGGTGTCGGCGACACCGGTCGCGCGGACGTAGTCCCCCTTGCCCGGCATCCAGAGTCCGACGACGACACCCGGGATGTGGGCCTGCGTGCGGACGTCCTCGATGGCCCTGTCCAGCCGGGCGCTCAGCTCGGGGCCGAGGCCGTGCTGCGGGGCGTCGTCCTCGCCGTATCCGTCGGCGCCGGCCGGGCGGACGCCTGCCGTGCGGGCGCTCGCCGCGTGGTCGGCCGCGGCGGGCGTCGCCGTCATCGGAGCCAGCACGGACGCCACGAGCAGTGCCGCGGCGAACGAACGGCGATAGGAGGTACGTCGCATGTCGGGGCGCCTCTTCCGGGTCAGGGGAACAGACGGCAACATCACCACCCAGACCCGTGCCATGCCCCGCCGTCCGATCCGCGTTCGACGGAGTCCACTCGTTCGGAGCCACGGGGCTGTCTCGGCGGAATCGTTTGGGGCTCGATGAGCGGGGGGCGTATGAACGGTTGGGATCGGATCCGGGGAGGAGCGCGGGCCGCCCGTCCGCTGCTTCTGATCGTCGCTCTGCTCGCCGCGGGCACCGTGGTGACCCGGCTCGCGGTGACCCGTCTCGCCTACGCCACCGGTGTGGCGGGCACGTCCGGCCACCTCCGGGTCGAGGCCTGCGCATGGAGCCACGCCGGAGGCCACCGCTATCCGCACTGCCACGGCACGTTCCGCTCCGACGACGGGACCGTGGTGGACCCCGACGCCACGATCGACACCAGCCTGCCCGTCGGCAGCACGGTCGCGCTGCGGCGAACGGCCTCCGCCGGATACGAGCAGACAGGCGTCGGCGCCTCCTTCGGATGGCTGGCGCTCTCCCTGCTCGGCCTGATGGTGCTGGTCCTGGGAACCCTGCTCGTACGCGGCAGGGCGGGCGCGCGCGGCAGCCCCCGCGCCCTGCGGGTACTGCTCGGCGTGCTGGGCGCTGTGATGCTGCTCAGCGCGTTCATCGGCGGAGTGGCGGGGATGGTCGGGGCGTTCTGAGGCGGCGGCTGTCGCGGTGGGCCGCGGTCGTGGAAGACGTGGGAGTCGTGGGTGGTCAGGAGGGCGGCAGGGGCTGCTCCGTCCAGACTGTCTTGCCGTCGTGGGTGTAGCGGGTGCCCCACCGCTCCGTGAGCTGCGCGACCAGGAAGAGCCCGCGTCCGCCCTCGTCCGTGCTGAGGGCCCTTCGGAGGTGAGGTGACGTGTGGCTGGCGTCGGACACCTCACAGATCAGACTGTGTGTTCGGATGAGGCGCAGGGTGACGGGGCCGTCCGCGTACCGGTAGGCGTTGGTGACGAGCTCGCTGGCGACCAGCTCGGTGGTGAAGGCCATCTCCGAAAGCCCCCATTCGGCCAGTTTCGCCGTGGTCAGCTCCCTGGCGCGGGCAGCGGCGGTCGCTTCCAGAGGCAGGTGCCAGGTGGCGAAGCTCTCCGGCGGCAGTACCCGGGTACGGGCCATGAGCAGCGCGATGTCGTCGGTGGGGCGGCGGTTCGTGGGCAGCAGTGCTTCGACCACCCCGTCGCACGTGCGCTCCAGGGCGTCGGCACTGTGGGCGAGACATTCCTCCAGGTTCTCCAGCGCGGCATCGATGTCGCCGTCGCGCGCCTCCAGGAGGCCGTCGGTGTAGAGCGTGAGCAGGCTGCCCTCAGGGAGGTCCAGGTCGTACATCTCGAACGGCAGTCCGCCCAGGCCGAGCGGTGGACCCGCGGGCAGGTCGAGCACGGTCACCTGGCCGTCCGGCGTGGACACCAAGGGTGCCGGGTGGCCGGCGCGTGCCAGGGAACAGCGACGGGAGACCGGATCGTAGACCGCGTAGACACAGGTGGCACCGATCATCTGTTCGACCGCCGACTGGTTGCCCTCGGCGTTGGTCTCCAGCTCGGCGGCCAGCAGACTGACCAGATCGTCCAGCCGGGCCACCACCTCGTCCGGTTCCAGGTCGAGGCTGGCCAGGGTGCGCACGGCGGCGCGCAGGCGCCCCATCGAGGCCGCGGCGTGGATTCCGTGGCCGACCACGTCTCCCACGACGAGGGCGACTCGGGCCCCTGACAACGGGATCACGTCGAACCAGTCACCACCGATGCCCGCTTCACCGCTCGCCGGCAGGTACCGGCAGGCCACCTCGACGGCCGGCAGGTCGGACACCGTGCCCGGCAGCAGACTGCGCTGAAGAGTCAGAGCGGCGCTCTGTTGCTGGGTGAAGCGGCGCGCGTTGTCGATACAGACGGCCGCACGCGAGGAGAACTCATGGGCCACCGCGGCATCGTCGTCCTCGAAAGGCTCCGAATGGCGCACTCGCCACAGACTCACCACGCCCAGTACCAGGCCGCGTGCCATCAGGGGCACCGCGATCAGGGAATGAACGCCGAGACCCAGGACGACCTCGATCCGCCGCCGGTCCATGGCGTACCACTCGGGGCGGAGGGACAGCACCCGTTCGAGAACCGGGCGACGCTCGGCCAGGCACCGCGCCTGCGGAGACTCCGGAAGGAGCGGGACCACGTCGCCCTCCTGGAACGGGACCCGTGGTTCCGGGGGCGAAAGGGCCACTCGTACCAGTGCGCCTGCCATGTCCGAGGGCAGTTCGTCACCGAGTGCCACCGGCTTCAGGAGGTCCACCGAGCAGTAGTCGGCCAGGCCGGAGACGGCCACCTCGGCCAGTTCCCGGGCCGTCTGCGTCACGTCCAGTGAGGTTCCGATCCGGGCGCTCGCCTCGTTCAGCAGAGTGAGCCTGCGGCGGGCCCGGTAGCGCTGGGTCACGTCCTCGATCGTCTCCGCCACGCCGAGAACCCGGCCCGAGGGGTCTTCCATCCGGAACGCGGAGACGGACACCATCCGTTCCTGGCCCGGAGCATGGCGTGTGCGCGCCGACTGCTCTGTGAAGATCAACGGCTCGCCGGTCTCCAGGACGTGGCGTACCCGCTCGTCGGCCGGACCCGCGTCCTCGTCGATCAGGAACTCACCGGAACGACGGCCCACCGGCGCCTCGGCCGTGATGCCGCTCGCCTTTTCGATCGCACGGTTGATCCGGATCACCTTCCGGTCCGGGCCGTGGATGGCCAGACCGATCGGGGACCGGTGGTACAGGCCGTCCAGGAGCGCACGGTCCCGCTGCCAGGCAACGATCTCCGCGGCGGGGGCACCGACCAGGAACCACTCCTGACGATCTCCGTCGCGGGTGATCGCGCGGGCCCGGAAACCCATCTCCACACGCCGTCCGTCGTGGTGCCGGACGGACAGGGATCCGAACCAGCCCCCCGCTCTCATGGCGTCCACGACGACGGACCGCGCGACAGGCAGGTCACGGGCGTCGACCAGGAGGTCACGCCACGCCCGTCCGATCACTTCCTTGGCGCGGTATCCCAGCAGCTCGTGCGCACGTGCGCTCCAGCCGACCACCGTGCCGTGATCGTCGAGCACGGCCGAAGCGGCATGCTCCAGGGCGAACGGATCTTCCGGACTCTCACTGAAATGCATCGAGGGCGTCCCCATCACCACCACTTCGTCTCCGTGATTCCGATGTTCCTCCAAACGGTCTCCGTCCGCGACTCTCCGGTTCCTCACGGCTCGGCGGTTCGACAGGAGTGCCGTGGCGGCGCTCAGCGTGTGCGGGCAAACGCCTGCGGGGACGGAGGCGGCCACGGCTCGCGACCACCATGGAAGGGCTGTGAACGTGGCTCGGTGATCCAGGTCGCCTACGGGGGACGGAGCCCGCCCCCGCTGCTCACCCGCAATGCTCGAATCTGTCCGGCCGGGCGCCGCCCGAGGGCGTCCGAGGCATGTCCCGGGCCAGGCGCAGCAGAGTCGCCCCCCGTCAGTCGGCCGCCGGGATCAGCCCGACCCGGTAGGCGAGGACGACCGCCTGGACCCGGTCGCGCAGGCCGAGTTTGGCCAGGATCCGCGAAACGTAGGTCTTGACCGTCTCGGGGGTGATGAACAGCGCCGTGGCGATCTCCGCGTTCGACAGCCCCTCGGCGATCTGCCGGAGCACGTCGAGCTCGCGGGGGGTCAGCGCGCGTACGAGGTCTTCCCTGGCCTGCCGGGAGGTGTCGGCCGGCCGCAGGTGTTCGGCGAAGTGACCTATGAGGTGGCGGGTGACGGCGGGCGCCAGCAGGGCCTCGCCCCGGGCGACCGTACGGATCCCGTTCACCAGCTCCGCGGGAGGCGCGTCCTTGAGGAGGAAGCCGCTGGCTCCGGCCCGCAGCGCGTCGTAGACGTAGGCATCGACGTTGAACGTGGTGACGACCAGCACCTTGGGCGGGAACTGGGCGTCGGGACCGGCCAGTTGCCGGGTCGCCTGGATGCCGTCGAGCAGCGGCATCCGAATGTCCATCACCACCACGTCGGGCCGCAGCCGCCGTGCGGCTTCCACCGCCGCGTGCCCGTTCTCGGCCTCCCCGACGACCTCGATGTCGGGCTGCGCGGAGAAGATGGTGACGTAGCCGGTCCGCACCAGTGCCTGGTCGTCGCAGACGAGTACACGGACGGTTTGCGGCGCATCGCTCACGGGGTCACTCCTGAACGGACTTGGACGGAATCGTCGCGCGGACCTCGAACCCGCCCTCGGGCCGGGGTCCGGCCTCCAGTTCACCATCGAGCATCAACACCCGTGCACGCAGCCCGGCCAGGCCTCGTCCGCCCGCCGGGCCAGGCTTCCGCGTGACGGGTACGGTCGCCGGGGAGGCGGCGGGTGCGTCGGTCGTCACCCTGATCTCGACGTGCTCCTCGCGGTGCCGGACCAGGACGTGTGCCGGCTGCCCGGACGCGTGCTTCATCGCGTTGGTGAGCGCTTCCTGCACCACGCGGTACGCGGCCAGCTCCACGTCCACGGACCGCGCCCGCCGCTCGCCCCGCTCGCTGAACTCGACCGGCTGCCCCGACCTGCGGGCCTGTTCGACCAGGTCCACCACCCGTCCCAGGGTCGGGGACCGGTCCGCACGCGCCGGGTCGGCGACCGCGGACTCACCGGTAGCCTCCAACACACCGAGCAGGTACCGCAGTTCCGTCAGCGCCCGACGGCCGGTGTCGCTGACGGCCGTCAGTCCCTCCCCGGCCCGTTCCGGCGCGGACGTGAGCAGGAACTGCGCCGCGTCGGACTGGACCACCATGGCCGTCACGTGATGGGTGACCACGTCGTGCAGTTCGCGGGCGATCCGTGCCCGCTCGGCGGCCGTGGCCACCTCGGCGGCCAGCCGCCGCCGCTCCACCTCTTCCCCTCGCCGCATGCGCACGGCACTCCCCACCAGCCAGATCGCGGCCAGAGTCAGAAAGAACGCGAGATAGTCCGGGATTTCCAACGGTGAGCCGAGGCGGTGCAGGACGACGGCCAGTACGGCGTAGGCCGCACTCGCCGCGACGGTCACGGCGCGGCGGAGGCCGACCTGATAGGCCCCGGCGGAGTACAGGGCGAGATACAGTCCCACACTCCCGAACGTCGTCGCGAAGCCCAGCGACTGGTGCATGGCGAACGCGCCCGCGACGACGGCCAGACAGGCTGCGGGCCACCGGCGGCGGGCTGCCAGCGGCAGGGTCTGAGCCAGGATCAGCCCGATGCCCAGCGCGTTCGCCGGCCGCTCGGGCAGATCGCCGATCTGCCCTCCGATGTTCGACAGGGTCGGCTCGAAGGCCAGCAGGGTGAGCACCAGAGCAAGGACGCCGTCCTTGACGGAGGCGTCCCGCTCGCTCCACCAGTCACGTGGTGCACGGAACAGCGGGGTGCTCCAGAGCGCCTGACGGGACATCACGTCCGTTTCCTCCAGTCGGCCTGGATCAGTGCCGGGCCCGCCGCCGGGGCAGCAGTCGGCCGTTCCGGTGGGCGAGTACGGCCATGGGGACGGTGATCAGTACGCCGAGGACGATGGGCACGATCGACGTCTCCAGGCCGAAGCCGTCGCCGGTCAACAGGGTGGAACCATGGACGTCGACGGTGTACAGACCCTCGGGGGTGTGCCCGGAGACCGGGACGCCGAGCAGTTGCTCGACAGTGTTCCAGGCGAAGTGCAGACCCACGACGAACCAGATGTTACGCCGCCACAGGAACGCGGCTCCGAGCATGACGCCCGCCTCGAGAGCGATCGCCACCAGGCTCCGCCCACTGGCTCCCGGAGCCCCCAGGTGGGCGACGCCGAAGAACAGCGCGGTGATCGCGATGGCGGCCCGGCTGCCCCACAACTGCTCCAGAGCCTGCAGGGCGAGACCGCGGAACAGCAGCTCCTCGGTGACCGAGGCGCCGATCTGCACCATGACCGCGGACCCCACGACCGACACGAAGCCGTTGCCCGCCCAGGAGAACGAGTAGCCCCCGAGAGCCGTGATCAGGAGTGCGGACACGAGGATGAAGCCCAGACCGATCCCGCCGCCGAGCAGTACCTCCCGGCCGGCCCCACGCCGGGCGATCTCCGGCGTGGAGCGTCGTGCGACGAAGCGCATGACCGCCCAGTACACGGCCACCGCGGCAGCCGCTCCGAGGGCCGGCACCGGTCCGGGGCCCGTCGCGGTCAGGCCCGAGACGAGACCGACACCGACCATGCCGGTCAGCATCCAGCCGAGTGGAGATCGAACGATCCGGCCGAAACGGCCGCCCCAGCCATCGCCCTTGTCGTCCAGGCCGGAGCCTGTGTCGTGCGGTGCGGTGGACGTCGTGCCCATCGTGGCCTCCCCTTGTGGCGGTGGTCGCACCGGTGTGGCGACCTGACAACCACGCTAGGGACGGGCCGACGTCCGCGAGTCACCCCCACAGGGACAATCCCTGTAGCTCTCAAAGGGGATGCGCGGCCCCCTCCCGCCCGTCCTGGGCGGGTATCGAGTCGTGGTCAACCAGCCATCGCCTGGGGCACGAAGGAGCGCCAGGAGACTGTTCCGGCCGTCGAGCTCAGCCGTGCCGGCTTCGAGTGGGCGTTGCGGAACGCGTGCCTCTCTCACTACGTGCGCTCGCCGCACGAGAACCAGGCCACCTGGAAGCGGGAGTTGAAGCGGGCGCCCGCGCGGGTGCAGTGGGACCCCGAGCGGGATCCGCGGCTGCGGCCCTTGCCGTGCCGGTCCCTGCGGCTCGGCTTCTCGGGTGAGGCTGCGCGACGCCACGCGGACGAGTGGACGGTCACCATCCGCGACGTCACCCCACTCGTCCACGAGGTCCACGCCCTCGTCAGCGTCGGCGACCTGGCCTCAGCCACCCGGTTGCTGCCCCAGGAAGGTTTCCATACCGGCCAGGCCGAGCCCATCGCCCACCTGCAGGGATGAGGAACGGGCTCACCCGACCTCCCGCCCTCGGGCCGGTCCGGGCGACCGCCGGCAGCGTGGCCTCAAGCGCGCACCGTCCCGCGTCCAGTGGGATCCCGGACGCGACCTGAACCTGTGTCCCTTGCCGTGCGGATCGTGAGCATCGGCCGGCACCGCCTGCCGGCCCGGTGGCCACGGACGGTCCGTTCGCATGCGCTACGGCTTTCGGGTGCTTCTGCCGTGCGGTCAAGAACCCCGGCGCGTCAGTGCCCGTTTTGGCATATTTCGAACTAATCTCCCGAGATTGTAAAAGTCGATCTTCCATAGATCGCACCCACTCACTCCATCGGAGATGACATGCGCAAGCTTCGCAACGTTGCCGTCCTGATCGCGGCGATCGGCAGCATCGGACTCGTCGGCGGCACGGCCCACGCCGGTGGCCAGGGCGACGGGTTCGACATCAAGCAGCACTCCAGCTGCAAGTCGCAC
This sequence comes from Streptomyces sp. NPDC091209, assembly GCF_044757755.1. Classification (NCBI taxonomy): domain Bacteria; kingdom Bacillati; phylum Actinomycetota; class Actinomycetes; order Kitasatosporales; family Streptomycetaceae; genus Streptomyces; species Streptomyces sp. NPDC091209. The sequence continues at coordinate 193,701 of NZ_JBIVVR010000006.1, forward strand.
GACCTGAACCTGGACGTCCTCGGCCAGGTCGGCCTGCTCAACGGCCTGGGCGGCAACCTGCTGGGCGGCGAGGGCAACCCGGGTGCCCAGGTCACCACCCTCGGTTCCAACGCGGGCTGCAGCAACAGCGCCTTCTGAAGTCCCGGCCGGCGCGGAGTCACCGGCCGATAGATGGTCCCGGCCCCGGGCCTCAGGCCCGGGGCCGGGACCCTGTGCGTGCGTCGGCAGGGCTCCGAGGCGAGCCTGTTCCGCTTTGACGGACACCATCGGTGTGGCGGTCGGGCCGCGATGGGCGCGACGACGTGGCGCTGTCCGGCCGGCATACCGCGCAGCAGGTGGACCGGTTCACCGACGGACTTCACCCCGTGCCGCTGCGCCCCTTCCGGCCGTGTGCCCCCACGCGTTTCCACGTAGCCCCAGGGCTTGTCCCGCACACCTCGGACGAAGGTGACGACAGCTTCGGCCTGTGGGCCGGCGCCACCCGGGAGTTCCGTGGTGGCGGACTTCACCGGTGTACGAGGGGGATCGCTCAGGCGGCCAGTTCGGTCACGAGGGCGCGGATGCGTCGCTCGATCTCGTCGCGGATCGGCCGGACCGCGTCGACGCCCTGTCCGGCCGGGTCGTCGAGCTGCCAGTCGAGGTACCGCTTGCCGGGGAAGACCGGGCAGGTGTCGCCGCACCCCATCGTGATCACGACGTCGGATGCCTGTACGGCGTCCACGGTCAGCATCTTCGGAGTCTCGGCGGAGATGTCGATGCCGACCTCCTTCATCGCGTCGGCGACCGCCGGGTTGACGGAATCGGCGGGAGCGGAGCCCGCCGAGCGGACGTCGACCCGGTCGCCCGCGAGGTGGGCGAGGAACGCGGCGGCCATCTGGGACCGCCCGGCGTTGTGGACGCAGACGAACAGCACGGACGGGCGCGCGGTGGTGGTGCTCATGGCAGGTGTCTCTCCGGGGGAGGCGGTGGGCTGGGGGAGCGTCGTGGCGGAGGTGGGTCAGGGGGCGGTCGGAGCGAGCTCTGGCTCGCTGTCGGGCAGGACGGTGCCCGTCTGGGCGGGCGCGGGCCGGCCGAACACCGCCGCCAGCAGGCCCACGCCGACCGCGGCACCGACGAGTTGCGCGACGACGAACGGGGCGACGGAGGCCGGGGCGATGCCCGCGAACGTGTCGGTGAAGGCCCGGCCGATGGTCACCGCCGGGTTCGCGAACGACGTCGAGCTCGTGAACCAGTACGCGGCCCCGATGTAGGAGGCCACCGCGGCGGACGCGAGGTGGGCGCGATCCGTACGGGTCAGGCCGAAGATCAGCAGGATGAGCCCGGCCGTCGCCACGACCTCGCCCAGCCACAGATGACCCGCGGAGCGGTCGTGCGTGGACCACTTCACGAGCGGTTCGGCGAACATCGCGTCGGCCAGCACCGCGCCGCCGATCGCGCCCACGACCTGGGCGGGGACGTACGCGGCCACTTCGCGTGCGGTCGTTCCGTCGCCGCTCCTCCGCCCGGTGAACCAGGCGGCCAGCGTGACCGCCGGGTTGAAGTGGGCACCCGAGACCGGACCGAGCAGTGTGATCAGCACGGTCAGGCCGAAGACGGTGGCGAGCGAGTTCGCGAGCAACTGCACGCCGACGTCCTGCGACAGCCGCGTCGCCTGGATGCCCGAGCCGACCACCACCGCCACCAGCGCGGCCGTACCCACCAGTTCGGCCACGGCGCGCCGCCCGAGGGATGCGTTCACGCGGTCACCCCGGCGGGCTCGGGAGCGGTCAGGAACGCGCCCAGCCGGTCCAGGGCGCCGGGCAGCACCCAGTAGTAGACCCAGGTGCCACGCCGCTCGCAGTCGATGAGTCCGGCCTGCCGGAGCAGCTTGAGATGGTGGGAGATCGTCGGCTGCGACAGCTCGAACGCGGGCGTCAGCTCACACACGCACACCTCGCCGCCCTCCCGCGAAGCGATCATCGAGAGCAGCCGCAGCCGCACCGGGTCGCCCAGGGCCTTGAACGCCTTCGCCAGTTCGGCGGCCAGGTCCTCGGCCAGCGGCGCGGTGGCCAGCCCCGGGCAGCAGGCGCCGTCCGCCTTCTGCCCGATGATCTCAAGCTCTTGTTTCGACATACCTCTATGTTGACGTTCTTCGATGCAAGGCGCAAGCTTGCATCGAAGAACGTCAATACAAGCCGTTCCGGGGCCTGGCGTGCCCCGTCATCCAGGAGTGAGTCATGAGTGATCAGCCCACTGAACTGCGCGAGACCGTTCGCCGGCGGTATGCCGCCGCGGCCGTGAAGGTGACCGAGGGCGGCACCGCCTGCTGCGGGCCGCAGCCGGTCGAGGTGGACGAGAACTTCGGGTCCACCCGCTACGCGGCCCATGAGCGGGACACCCTGCCCGCCGAAGCCGTCGCCGCCTCACTGGGCTGCGGCAACCCGACCGCGGTGGCCGATCTCCACGAAGGCGAACGCGTCCTCGACCTCGGCTCCGGCGGAGGCATCGACGTCCTGCTCTCGGCCCGTCGCGTCGGCCCCACGGGCAGGGCGTACGGCCTCGACATGACCGACGAGATGCTCGAACTCGCCCTGGCCAACACCAGGAAGGCCGGCGCGACGAACGTCGAGTTCCTCAAGGGCACCATCGAGGCCATCCCGCTCCCCGCCGGCACCGTCGACGTGGTGATCTCCAACTGTGTGATCAACCTGTCGACCGACAAGGCGGCGGTGTTCGCCGAGACGTTCCGTGTTCTGACGCCGGGCGGCCGCATCGGCGTCTCCGATGTCGTCGCCGACGACAATCTGACACCCGGGCAGCGCGCGGAGCGCGGCGACCACGTCGGCTGCATCGCCGGCGCCCTGTCCTTCGCCGAGTACCGCGCGGGCCTTGAGGCGGCGGGTTTCGTGAACGTCGAGATCACCCCCACGCACTCGGTGGCCGACGGCATGCACTCCGCCATCGTGCGCGCGGGCAAACCGCGGACCGAGGCGCGGACATCCCGTACGACCGGGTCGGCCGACGCGTGCTGCGGCGTCAACGCCTGCTGCACGTCCGCCGAGACCCCGGCCGACCCCGGAGTCCCGGTCGCGGAGGCCAAGTCCGCGGCGGGCTGCGGCTGCCAGAACTGAGGGACCTTCGGTTTCGGCACAGTTCGGCGACCCCCGTCTCGCCGAGCTGTGCCCATGGCTGAGCCGGGCTCGGGCGTTGCCCCCGCCCCTGACGGGCTCGGACCCGGGCGCCGACCCTGACCCGGGCTCTGACCCGGCTCTGACCCGGCTCTGACCGTGCCCCGGGCCCTGACGTGGGCCGGGCCCGTCGGATCAGCTCCGTAGGCCCTGGAGCCCGTCGTAGGCGGCCATCACCATCTCCAGGCCCCGGGTGTCGTCCGCGGGCTCGCGCATCTGCTGTGTCACGTAAGCCACCGTCATACGGTGCTCGGGATCGATCACGACCAAGGAACCGCCCCAGCCGCCCCACCCGTAGGTGTTGTCGAACAGCCCGTAGCCCAGGCCCCAGCGCACGGGCATCCCCAGGACGCGGTCCTCGCCGCTGAACTGCTCCTGCCGCGCACGGTCACAGCCGGCCTGCGACAGCAGCCGCGTCCCGCGCACCGCTCCTCCGCAGGCCGGCACCGACTGCGTGAGGGCGATCGAACGGGCGTTGCCGAATCCGTTCGCCGCGGGGATCTCCGCACGACGCCAGGCCACGCTGTTGCCGTCACGGACCCGAATGCGGGTGGCGGCGGTGGGAGCCGCCTTGCCGCCGGGCGCGCTCGCGGCGTAGTCCTCGCTCTGGCCGGACGGCGGGATCGCGCGTGCCACCCGGTGGTCGTGCTCGGCGGGCAGCCCGATGCGGAAGTCGGCGTCCAGCGGTCCGGCCACCTCCTCCGCGAAGAACTCGCCCAGGCTGCGGCCGGTGATCCGGCGTACGACCTCGCCCACGAGGAATCCCTGGGTGAGCGAGTGGTACCCGGCGGCGCTTCCCGGCTCCCATCGGGGAGCCTGCGCCGCCAGACGTGCGGTGGCGGCCGGCCAGTCGTACAGGTCCTCGACCGGCCCGTCCCAGTCGGGCAGGCCCGCGGTGTGCGCGAGCAGGTGCCGCACCAGCACCTTCTCCTTGCCCGCGTCGGCGAATTCGGGCCAGTAGTGGCCGACCGGCGCGTCCAGGTCGAGTTCGCCACGGTCGACCAGGATCAGCGCGCACAGCGCCGTCATCGTCTTGGTGACGGACCAGACGCTGGTGATCGTGTCGCGCTGCCACGGGATCGTGCGGTCCGCGTCGGCGAACCCGCCCCACACGTCCACCACCGGTTCGCCGTCCACGAAAACGGCCACCGAGCCACCGGCGTCGCCCTCGTCCAGCAGCGCGGACAGCGCGTTGGGCACGGCGGTGAAGAGGTCGTCGTACGAGCCCTGGATGTCGGCCATGCCTCGTGTTTAGCCCGCCGCGGTCCGGCGGGGCAACCGAATTCCCGGGCCGCGGTCACCCGGCTCGACCCCCGGATCCGGCGGCCCGGACCGTAGGCTCCCGGGCTCCCGGGCCGCCGAGTCGTCCTCGCCGCGCCTGACGGTCAGAGCGACAGCGTCGCCGGGCTTCCGCCGTTCGCCTCGTATCCCGCCACCGCGAGGGCGCGGTATATCGCGTAGTCCGCGGCCGGGTCGGGGGTCAGGGTCCAGGGCAGGGCGCCGACGTGGCCGTCGACGTGCACCAGTTGGTCCATGGCCTCGGACCAGCGCTCGCCGCGGACCAGGAAGAGGACCAGCAGATGGCGGACGTGGGCGAGCATCGGGTCGTCGGGGCGGGCCGCGTGGACCGCGTACAGCGCGCCGTGGACGGCCTTGGTCACGACCTCGCTCTGGTAGAAGCTGCGGACCAGGTTCACCTCGGGGAGGTGCTCGAAGACCGCGAAGAGCGGCATCGCCGCGAGGAGGGAGCCCTGCGGTGCGCGAGCCGCCGCGGCCTCCGCGAAGGAGTACGCCGTCTCCCGCGAGCCGTGCCACTTCTCGCACCAGTAGTGCAGGGCCGCCAGATGCGCGCCCATGTGGGAGGGCGCGCGGTCCAGGATCTTCAGCCAGAGCTTCTCGAACTCCGGCTGGGAGTAGGCGAGTCCACGGGCCACCGACAACTCGATGATGTACGGGACCGGGTCACCGGGGGACAGCAGCGCCGCCTCGCCGCACGCGGACCGCGCCTCCTCCATGATGATCCGGAAGTCGTCGGTCCCCGGCGTCGAGGTCCGCCATGCCTGCTGCACCAGGAACTCGGCGTGCACCGCCGCGCCGCCCGCGTCCTTGGGGGCCTCGGCGCGCCACACCCGCAGCCACTGCCCGCCGGGTGTCTCGCTGACCCCGCCGGGGCGCTGCAGAAGCTCAAGCGACGCGGCGCCGGCGAAGGCCTGCACCCGCTGCCAGCGCGTCTCGCCCTCCACCTCGGTGCCGGCCAGCAGCTGCGAGGCCGCGCGATAGTCATGGGTCCGCTGCACCACGTCCAGGACGTTCAGCAGATCCGCGTCCGGGCCCGGCATGCGGATGTCCAGCTCCTCCTGGCGCAGGAACCCGTAGTTCGCCGGGTCCGCGGCGTCCGGGTCGCCGGGCGAGACCAGCTGTACACCGGTGCGCCCGCGCCGCAGTACGGGCAGCAGGACCAGGCTGAACATGGCCAGCGCCATCAGGACCCAGAGAATCTCCATGCCTCAAGCGAACCAGACGGGTCCGACAATTGGCCAACCCGGTCCCGGCGCACCTCCCGCGAAGGCCCCGGCACCGGACCCCGTACGGCCGTGTCACCGGCCGTGTCACCGGCCCGGGCGTCGGCCCCGTCCCGGGTCCGGCGTTGCCGGCGGGGGGCGTACGCCGTCATGAACCCCGGAGGAGCACTACGCTCGGGACTCATGAGCGACAGGCACATCAGTCAGCATTTCGAGACGCTCGCGATCCACGCGGGCAACACGGCCGACCCCCTCACCGGAGCGGTCGTCCCGCCGATCTACCAGGTCTCGACCTACAAGCAGGACGGCGTCGGCGGCCTGCGCGGCGGTTATGAGTACAGCCGCAGCGCCAACCCCACCAGGACCGCCCTGGAGGAGAACCTCGCCGCCCTGGAGGGCGGTCGCCGCGGCCTCGCGTTCGCGTCGGGACTGGCGGCCGAGGACTGCCTGTTGCGAACGCTGCTGAGCCCGGGCGATCACGTGGTGATCCCCAACGACGCGTACGGCGGCACCTTCCGGCTCTTCGCGAAGGTCGTCTCCCGGTGGGGCGTGGAATGGTCGGTCGCCGACACCAGTGACCCGGAGTCGGTGCGGGCCGCCCTCACCCCGAAGACCAAGGTCATCTGGGTCGAGACACCCTCCAACCCCCTCCTCGGCATCACCGACATCGCCGTGGTCGCGCAGATCGCGCGCGAGGCGGGCGCCCGCCTGGTCGTCGACAACACCTTCGCGACGCCCTACCTCCAGCAGCCGCTCGCGCTCGGCGCGGACGTCGTCGTGCACTCCCTGACCAAGTACATGGGCGGTCACTCGGACGTCGTGGGCGGCGCCCTGATCACCGGTGACCAGGAGCTCGGCGAGGAGCTGGCGTACCACCAGAACGCGATGGGCGCGGTCGCCGGGCCCTTCGACTCCTGGCTGGTGCTGCGCGGCACCAAGACGCTCTCCGTGCGCATGGACCGGCACAGCGAGAACGCCGGACGGGTCGCCGAGATGCTCACCCGGCACGCGCGCGTGACGAGCGTTCTGTACCCGGGCCTCCCGGAGCACCCCGGTCACGAGATCGCCGCCAAGCAGATGAGGGCGTTCGGCGGCATGGTCTCCTTCCAGGTCGCGGGCGGCGAGGAGGCGGCCGTCGAGGTCTGCAACCGCGCCAAGGTCTTCACGCTCGGTGAGTCGCTGGGCGGGGTGGAGTCCCTGATCGAGCACCCGGGACGCATGACGCACGCCTCGGCGGCCGGTTCGGCGCTGGAGGTCCCCGCCGACCTCGTCCGCATCTCCGTGGGCATCGAGAACATCGACGACCTGCTCGAGGACCTTCAGCAGGCCCTGGGCTAGACGAGAGCCGCCTTCCGGCCGGAGGCCGAGCGGCCCGGCAGCAGTGTGGAGGCAGGTCACCAGCCCGTCAGCGGTGGAGTCGTCTGCGACGGCGGCTCCACCCACGGGCGGGCCGTCGCCGCCCAGACGGCGAAGGCGACGGCCGCGGTGAGCAGCACCAGCCACAGCAGTCGCCGGGCCGCCGTCCTGCGGCGCAGCATGCGCCCTCCCCGGCGTACGACCTCGCCGTACAGGTCGGGCGGCATCGGGGGCGGCGGTGCCTGCTCCAGCATGCGTCGTACGGCGGCCTCGCGCTCCGGCCGGTTCATGACGGCGCCACCTCCACCCGGGCCGGCGCCGGGCCCCGGGGCGGGTGCAGCATCGTGGCCATGGCGCGGGCGCAGATCGCCCGTACACGTTCCGTGGGGAGTCCGAGCAGGGCCGCCGCCTGCTCGTCGGCCACTCCCTCGTACAGCCTGAGCACGAGGATCAGCCGTTCCAAGGGGGTGAGCCGGGCCAGGACGTTGTCCGGTGCGGGGCGCAGCCGCGCGAAGCTCCCGTACTGGTACCAGGCGGCGCGCTGGAAGCGCACGGCCAGTTGCCGTCGGGCACGGTCGTAGGGATCCTCGCCGTGCAGCCGGTCCCAGGAGGCGTACGTATGGGCCAGGGCCAGCGTCAGCAGCCGCCGCGCGCGCGGGTTGGCGTCCCGGGGTTCCGCGGTGAGCAGCGTGGCGGTGTGCAGCAGCCGCCCAGCCGCGCCCGCCACGAACGCCTCGAACTCCCGGGCCCGGCGGACGCCTTGGGACGCACGCCGTTCTCGCACCATGCCTCCCGCCTGAGGGCGACCCTGAGGAAGGGCCCGCGGCCGCGTGCGACCCGCCGCACCGTGTACGGCGAGGACCCGGTCTCATATGAGGCCAGAGGGCGCCTTCCGGTCAAGGGTTCGGCGCACATGCGCGCGCGCGTGGGAGACGATAGGAGACCCGGGAGCCCCGGGCCCGGCGCACTGTCCCCGCGCAGTTCAGGAGGTCTGGTCGGACTCCGCCACCGGCATGCCCTGGGCCGCCTGGCGGGCGGAGAGCGCGGTGTTGAAGCGTGTGAGGAGCGCGCAGAACACCTCACGCTCCTCCGGCGCCCATTCGTGTGTCAGCTCGGCCATCAACTGACGCCGGGACGTGCGTACTTCGTCGAGCCGGGACTGGCCGCGCGGGGAGAGCTGGAGCACCACCGCGCGTCCGTCCTCGGGGTGCGAGGTGCGCTTGACGAGCCCGGTGTCGACCAGTGGGGCGACCTGCCGGGTGACCGTCGAGGAGTCGATCCCCATGCTCGCCGCGAGCGCCTTGACGCCCATCGGCCCTTCCTTGTCGAGACGGTTGAGCAGCAGGTACGCGGCACGGTCCATGGAGTTGCGCACCTGCCCCACCCCGCCGAGCCGGGTCTGTTCCGCACGGCGCGCGAAGACCGCGACCTCGTGCTGCAGGGCTTCGAGAAGACCGGTGTCACCGACGGTCGTCATGTCCATCGACATCTCTGGTGTTGTGGGCATGGCCGGGGGCTCAATTCATGCGTGGGGAGCTGGGTTGGGGGACAGGTTACGCGGCCGGGGCGCGGGCCGTACCGGGGCTGCGCAAACCGAGTCTCGGTGCGTGGTCACGACGGGAGTGCGCCCGCGTGAACTGCGAGACTGGTGGTCATGAGCTACAGCACGGCTGACTCCTTTCCCGGCGTGACCCTCGACGACGTACGCGGCGCGCAGAAGATGCTCACGGGTGTGGCGCGGGTGACCGCGATGGAGGGCAGCAGGTACCTGTCGCGGCTCGTGGGCGCGCCGGTGCAGTTCAAGTGCGAGAACCTCCAGCGGACGGGATCGTTCAAACTGCGCGGCGCGTACGTGCGGATCGCCGGCCTGCTTCCGGAGGAGCGCGCCGCGGGTGTCGTCGCCGCGAGCGCCGGCAACCACGCGCAGGGTGTCGCGCTCGCGTCCTCGCTGCTCGGTGTGCGGTCCACCGTTTTCATGCCGACCGGCGCACCGCTGCCGAAGGTCGCGGCCACCCGTCACTACGGCGCGGAGGTGAGGCTGCACGGGCAGGTGGTCGACGAGACCCTGGCCGCCGCGCAGGAGTACGCGCACGAGACGGGCGCCGTGTTCATCCACCCTTTCGACCACCCCGACATCATCGCGGGCCAGGGCACGGTCGGCCTGGAGATCCTGGAGCAGTGCCCCGAGGTGCGCACGATCGTCCTGGGGATCGGCGGGGGCGGGCTGGCGGCGGGGGTGGCCGTCGCGGTGAAGTCGCTGCGCCCGGACGTACGGATCATCGGGGTGCAGGCGGAGGGCGCGGCGGCGTACCCGCCCTCGCTCGCCGCCGGACGGCCGGTGTCGATCGAGAACCCGGCCACGATGGCCGACGGCATCAAGGTCGGCCGCCCCGGCGACGTACCGTTCCGCCTCGTCGAGGAACTGGTCGACGAGGTCCGTACGGTCTCCGAGAACAATCTGTCCAGCGCCCTGCTGCTCTGCCTGGAGCGCGCCAAGCTGGTCGTCGAACCGGCCGGCGCGAGCTCCGTCGCGGCCCTGCTGCGCGAGCCCGGTGCCTTCGAGGGCCCGGTGGTGGCGCTGCTGTCGGGCGGGAACGTGGACCCGCTGCTGATGCAGCGCATCCTGCGGCACGGCATGGCGGCGGGCGGCCGCTATCTGGCGGTCACACTGCGGCTCACGGACCGGCCCGGCGCTCTGGCCACACTTCTCGGGGTGTTGTCAGTGGCGGACGCTAACGTCCTGGATGTGAGTCATGTACGGACCGACCCGCGGCTCGGGCTCACGGAGGTGGAGGTCGAGCTGCACCTGGAGACGAAGGGGCACGACCACTGCGCCGAGGTGAATCTGGCGCTGCGCGAGGCGGGTTACACCGTCATCGACTGAGGTCGGGGGCAGTCGTGGATCCTGATCGTCCCGCTCCGGAAAAATACATTGAGTAACGCGATACATCGCGTTACGGTGTGTGTCTGGGTCGGCGCCCGGGCGGGGTCGAGCCGGAACCATCCCCATGGCGAACAAGTCCGCATTGCGTGCACATCAAAACAATCCCCAACGACGTGGAGAACTCTCATGCCAGGCGCCATCTACGCCGAAGGCCTGGTGAAGACCTTCGGTGACGTAAGGGCTCTGGACGGTGTCGACCTCGATGTCCCGGAAGGCACCGTGCTCGGCCTGCTCGGGCCGAACGGCGCGGGCAAGACGACCGCGGTCCGCTGTCTCACGACCCTGCTGCGCCCCGACAGCGGCAGGGCCGTCGTCGCGGGCATCGACGTGGTCAAGGACCCCGACGCGGTACGGCGCAGGGTCGGCCTCTCCGGACAGTTCGCGGCGGTCGACGAGTACCTGACCGGCCGCGAGAACCTCCAGATGGTCGGCCGGCTCTACCAGATGAGGGCGAAGGCGGCGAAGGCCCGCGCGGCCGAACTCCTGGAGCAGTTCAACCTCGCCGACGCCGCCGACCGCACCGCGAAGACGTACTCCGGCGGTATGCGCCGCCGTCTCGACCTCGCCGCGGCCCTGGTCGTGTCGCCCCCGGTGATGTTCATGGACGAGCCGACGACCGGCCTCGACCCGCGCAACCGCCAGCAGCTCTGGGACGTCATCAAGCAGCTGGTCCACGGCGGTACGACGCTGCTGCTGACCACCCAGTACCTCGAAGAGGCCGACCACCTCGCGCACGACATCTGCGTGGTCGACCACGGCCGCGTCATCGCCCGCGGCACCGCCGACGAGCTCAAGGCGCAGACCGGCGGCGAGCGCGTGGAGGTCGTCGTGCACGAGCGGGAACACATGGCGACCGCCTCCGAGGTGCTGCGCGGCTTCGGCAAGGGGGAGACCACGGTCGAGGAGCACACCCGCAAGCTCACCGTGCCGGTCACCGGCGGCGCGAAGCTCCTCGCGGAGGTGATCCGCGAGCTGGACACCCGTGGCATCGAGATCGACGACATCGGTCTGCGCCGCCCCACCCTCGACGACGTCTTCCTCTCCCTCACCGGCCACGTGGCCGAGGAGAAGGCCGAGGAGAACGGCGGGTCCGAGGGCGCCCGGGCCGCCCAGGGCAAGGACGCCCGGACCGACAAGAGCAAGAAGGAGGCCGCGAAGTGAGCGCCGTCAGCGAGACCGTGCAGGTCGCGGCACCCTCGAACCCGGTCGTCCAGTCCATCCGGGATTCCCTGGTCATCGCCAGGCGGAACCTGATCAGGATGTCCCGGATCCCCGAGGTGGTCATTTTCGGGCTGATCCAGCCGATCATGTTCGTGGTGCTGTTCACCTACGTCTTCGGCGGGTCGATGAAGATCGGCGGCAGCACCAGCGCCGCCGACTACACCAACTTCCTGATGGCCGGCATCTTCGCCCAGACCGTCACCTTCGCCACCGCGGGCGCCGGAGCGGGCATCGCCGACGACATGCACAAGGGCCTCATCGACCGCTTCCGGTCGTTGCCCATGGCCCGCGGCGCGGTGCTCACCGGCCGCACCCTGGCCGACCTCGTGCAGACCGCGCTGACCCTGCTGGTCCTCGCGATCGTCGCCCTGATGGTCGGCTGGCGGGTCGGCTCGAACGGCAGCACCGACGCGTTCCGCGTCCTCGGGGCCTTCGGGCTGCTGCTCCTGCTGGGGTACGCGTTCACCTGGATCGGCGCGCTCATCGGCCTGTCCGTGCGGACGCCGGAGGCGGCCACCTCCGGCGGGCTGATCTGGCTCTTCCCGGTCACGTTCATCTCGAACGCGTTCGTGGACACCGCCAACATGACGCCCTGGCTGCGGCATGTAGCGGACTGGAACCCGTTCAGCGCCACCGTGCAGGCGTGCCGCGTGCTGTTCGCCAACCCGGGGGTGTCGACGTCCCACGCCTGGCCCATGCGGCACTCGATCTGGGCCTCGGTGATCTACTCCGTGCTGATCGTGCTGATCTTCCGGACGCTCGCGGTCCGCAAGTACCGCTCCGCGACGGCGTGACACGGATCTCGGCCCGGATGCCCACGCGGGCATCGGTCCGGTTGTCGTCTCAGGCGTCGGACCGGATGCCGACATCGACGCAGACTTCGACGCGGATATGACAATGCCCCCGGCGGGCGGCCGGGGGCATCGTCGTCGTCGGTCCGGCCTCAGCCCTGGTAGGGCACGGCCTTGAGGATCTTCACCGAGGCGAGCTTGCCGTTCGGCAGCTCGTACTGGGCGTCCTCGCCGACCTTCTTGCCGTTCACGCCGGAGCCCAGCGGGGACTGCGGCGAGTACGTCTCGATGGCGGAGTTCGCGTACTCGCGCGAGCCGAGCAGGAAGTCCAGGGTGTCGTCCTCGTCGCCGTCGAAGGCGATGGTGACGACCATGCCCGGTGCGACCGCGCCGTCCGCCGCGGGAGCCTCGCCGACCTTGGCGTTCTCCAGGAGCTGGGTCAGCTGGCGCACGCGGAGCTCCTGCTTGCCCTGCTCTTCCTTGGCCGCGTGGTACCCGCCGTTCTCGCGCAGGTCGCCCTCCTCGCGCGCGGCCGCGATCTTGGCGGCGATCTCCGTGCGCGCAGGACCAGACAGGTGATCCAGCTCGGCCCTGAGCTGGTTGTACGCCTCCTGGGTCAGCCAGGTGACGTTCTCGCTGGTCTGGGTCACAGGTGCTCCTCGTAGGTACTGGGATACAAAGCATCGCCCTACCCAGAAGCATGTTCTCTCACGGGTGGGCGAAACCACGAGCCTAACAATTCAGCGGCTCTGAGGGGAGGACATAAGACATCAGAATTGCATCAACGCAGCTCAGCTACCAGTTGCTGAGAGTGATGCCGGTCTGTGTCGATGCCGTCGGGTCCGGGTCGGCGGTGCCGCTCAGCCCGTGTGGCAGCCGAGGAGCTCCGCGGTGGAGCCCCGGGCCGTCGTACGCAGGGTAACCACCTTGTCGAGGCGGGATGTGTCCTGGTCGAAGCGGAAGTCGGCGCGGCCGACCTCGACGCCGTCGGCGCTCTGCGAACGCAGGGTGCAGTAGCCGTGCGTGCCCGCGTCCTTGTGCACCTCCAGATGCACCTCGACCGCGCTGTCCGAGACCGCCGCGAAGGTGATCACCTGGGCGCTGATCTTGGTCCCGGCGATGTAGTCGTAGCCGAACCAGCCGACCAGCACGATCAAGACGGCGCCCAGGACGCTCCCGATGATCTTGAGCTTCCGGTCGGCGCGTTCGTCCGCGGAGCGGCCGTACCGGCCCTCGGGCAGCCGTGCGCTCGCCGTACTCATGATCGTCCTCTCGGCTGGGGTCCGTGATGAGGACCCCGGAATTATTCGCCCCCCGATTCCGTCACTATAGAAGCCGCCCGAAGCGCTGATTCACGCCGGGCGCCGACAGCCGACTTACTCAGGCGACAGCCGACTGACCGAGGATTGAGTCTTGACTGACCAGCTGCGACTGATGGCCGTTCACGCCCACCCCGACGACGAGTCGAGCAAGGGCGCGGCCACCATGGCGAAGTACGTGTCCGAGGGGGTGGACGTGCTGGTCGTGACCTGCACGGGTGGGGAGCGCGGCTCCATCCTCAATCCCAAGCTTCAGGGCGACAAGTACATCGAGGACAACATCCACGAGGTACGCAAGAAGGAGATGGACGAGGCCCGCGAGATCCTCGGCGTCCAGCAGGAGTGGCTCGGCTTCGTGGACTCGGGCCTGCCCGAGGGAGACCCGCTGCCCCCGCTCCCCGAGGGCTGCTTCGCCCTGGAGGACCTCGACAAGGCGGCCGGCGAGCTGGTCAAGCAGATCCGCTCGTTCCGCCCGCAGGTGATCACCACGTACGACGAGAACGGTGGCTACCCGCACCCCGACCACATCATGACCCACAAGATCTCGATGGTGGCGTTCGAGGGCGCGACGGACACCGAGAAGTACCCGGAGTCCGAGTTCGGGCCGGCGTTCCAGCCGCGGAAGCTCTACTACAACCAGGGCTTCAACCGCCCGCGCACCGAGGCGCTGCACAACGCGCTCCTGGACCGCGGACTGGAGTCGCCGTACGGGGACTGGCTGAAGCGCTGGAGCGAGTTCGAGCGCGCCGAGCGCACGCTGACCACGCACGTTCCGTGCGCGGACTTCTTCGAGATCCGTGACAAGGCGCTGATCGCGCACGCCACGCAGATCGACCCCGACGGCGGCTGGTTCAAGGTCCCCATGGACATCCAGCGGGAGGTCTGGCCGACCGAGGAGTACGAGCTCGCCAAGTCCCTCGTCGATACATCCCTCCCCGAGGACGACCTCTTTGCGGGCATCCGCGACAATGCCTGACATGAGCGCAAGCCTGGCACTGACGCACCTCGTCCCCCTCGCCAAGGAGGTCGACCAGAACAAGGTCACCCCCGGCGTCCTCGGCTTCATCGTCTTCGCGGTGATGGCCCTGGCCGTCTGGGGCCTGATGAAGTCCATGAACCGCCACATGGGCAAGGTCACCTTCGAGCAGGACCCCGAGAACAAGGCTGCGGGCCCCGGTGACGCGGAACGGTCCGCCTCCGGCACCGGCTCCGGCTCCGGTGGAAAGGCCGCACCGGCGAAGGGCTGAGCCGCCCCCGGGAGCGGGCCCCAGCCGGTCACCGGCCCCCCGGGAGCGGTCCCTAGCGGGTCACCAGCCCCCGCGGGAGTTCTGGGCCTGTGGGGGCTTCGGTCGGCGTAGGGGCGGAGTCCTGCCGGGTGCCTGCGTCCGGCGTGAGTGTCCCGCCACGCCCACGCCGTCCGGGGTGGGCGGTTCGCCGCGCCCACGCCGTGCGGCGCGGGCGCTTCGCCTCGCTCACGTCACCACCGTCACGCCCATCACGTCGCGGGCGTGCCGTCCCGGCACCATGCCCAGGCGCCAGGCCTGCCAGCCGGCGTCCAGGTCGACTCCGCGCTCCAGCAGCAACTGGTACGCCTCGATGAAGCCGTCGAGCCTGCCGTCCCGGGTGGCGTGGCCGGCCCGCGAGAGCTGCGACAGTTCCTCCTGGGCCACCGCCGCGCCCACCTCGTGGCCGCCCGGGGCCGCGTAGGGGAGCAGGGTGCAGCGCAGGAAGCGCGCCCAGTCCTCCCCGCGATGGTCGCCGTACGAGGCGAACAGGCCGAGGGCCTCCTCGCACAGGGCCAGCGCCTGCTGCGTGCGGGCGTTGCCGGCGTCGACGACGGCGAGCTCCAGGCAGGTCCAGGCCTCGCCGTGGGCCACCCCGATGCGCTGGAAGTCCGCGCGGGCGTCGACGAGGAGCTGGCGGGCGAAGCCCGAGTTCCGCAGCGAGCCCGTCTGCGCGGCGCGCTGGTCGCGGGTCACCCGGGCCGAGTGGTGGCGGGCGCAGGCCAGGCCATAGACGTCCCGCATACGGGAGAACATCGTCCGGGAGCGCTCCAGCTCGCGCACCGCCAGATTCAGGTCGCCGGTCTCCTCCAGGGCCTGGCCCAGGTAGTAGACCGTCCAGGCCTCGCCCCGCGCGTCCTCGTTCTCGCGGTGCCGGGAGGCCGCCTGACGCAGCCCGTCGACCGCGGAGGACGGGTCGCCCTCGACCAGCCGGGCGCGGGCGAGCTGGGTGAGCGCCCAGGCCTCGCCACGGGCGTCGCGCGTACGGTCGTACAGATCGAGCGCCTCGCGCAGCTCGCGCTCGGCGCGCGGCACGTCGCCCATCCGCAGGCCGAGCTGGCCGAGCTGGAAGTGGGCCCAGGCCTCACCGTGCACCGAACCGCTCTCGCGGTGCAGGACCAGGGCCTCGGTGAGGAGGCCGAGGGCCTCGGCGAGCCGGGATCTGTCGCGCTCCACCGCCGCCAGCGCGTGCATCGTCCACGCGCGGTCGGCCGCGAGCTCGGGTGATGCCTGGAGGTCCATGGCCTCCTGGAGCTTGGCCGCCGCCTCGATGAGGTTGCCCTGGTGGTGCAGGGTGATGCCCAGGGAGCACAGCGCCCTGGCGGCCCCGGCGTCGTGGTGGGCCTCGAAATAGAGGTCCACGACCGCGGCCAGGGTCGTCCGCGCCTTGTCCAGCTCGCCGAGCTGGCGGGCCGCGATACCGGTGCGCCACTGCACCGAGCGGACGAGGAGCCCCTGGTCGACGGCCTGGGTCAGCTCGCTGATCTCGCCCAGCCGGTAGAGGTCGCCGCGCAGCAGGCAGTAGTCGCACAGGGCGCCCAGCAGGTTGAGCACCGCCGCCTGGTTCACCCCCTCCGCGTGCCGCAGGGTCGCCGTGATGAAGCTCGACTCGTCGTCCAGCCAGCGGAGCGCGGCGTCCAGGGAGGTGAAACCGTGCGGCCCGAACTGGTCTGCGCGCGTCGACGTCTTGCCGTCGACCAGCCGGATCACCGAGTCGGCGAGCTCCGCGTAGTTCACGATCAGGCGCTCCTGCGCGGCCGTGCGCTCCGAGGGCTCCTCCTCGTCGAGGAGGCGGGCCGCGGCGAAGGTCCGCACGAGATCGTGCAGGCGGTAGCGGCTGCCGCGCACATGGTCGATCAGGCCCGCCCGGGAGAGCGCGGTCAGATGACGGACGGCCTCGGGTTCGTCCGTCGCGAGGAGGGACGCCGCCGCAGCCGCGCCCAGAGAGGCGCGACCGGCCAGGGCGAGCCGGCGCAGCAGCCGGCGCGCCATGTCCGACTGGTCCGTGTAGCGCAGCCACAGCACCCGCTCGACGGGTTCCACGGGTCCGTAGGCCGCCAGGTCGGTGGCGAGTCCGCGCGGGGAGCGCGGGCCGAGCGAGGAGCCCGCCACGCGCAGGGCCAGCGGCAGGCCGCCGCACAACTCCCTTATCCGTTCGGTGGATTCGGCGTCGTACGGACCGGACGCGTCCTGTGCCGCCGCGGTCAGCAGTTCCTCGGAGCCCGCCGCGTCCAGCGCCTCGACGGGGAGCCGGTGCACCCAGGCGGGGAGGTCGGCGGGCAGGTCGAGGGGCTCGCGCGCGGTGACCAGGACCAGGCTGTCCGAGCGCTCGGGGACCAGGGTGCGCACCTGCTCGGCGTCGCTCGCGTCGTCCAGCACGATCGTCACGGGCAGGCCCGTCAGATGCTGGTGATACAGCTCGCTCAGCCGTCTGACCTGCTGGTCCTGCGAGGAGCGCTCACGGAAGAGGAGCTGTTCGCGCGGGGCGCCGAGCCGGTTCAGCAGGTGGAGCAGCGCGTCGCGGGTGGTGAGCGGCGGGTCGTCCGGGCTGTCGCCCCGCAGGTCGACCACGCACGCGCCGCGGAACTGGTCCTTGAGGGCGTGCGCCGCCCGGACCGCGAGCGTGCTGCGGCCCGAGCCGGGCGCGCCGTGCAGGACCACGACCGTCGGTTTCGTCTCCGTGCTGGCCCGGGCCGCGTGCACCCACTGCGCGACCCGTGACAGTTCGGTCCGGCGCCCGGTGAACGGGCCTTCCTGCTCCGGTAGTTGATTGAAGGACTGCTCCAGCACGCTGCGCCGGCGGGCAGCCGCGCTCTTGTCGGTGCGCCGCAACTGGGGCGCACCCTTCTTGGCGCCGGTGGAGGCGTTGAGCACCCGCTGCTGGTCGAGGAACGGGCGGACACCCCGTACCTCCAGGGCCGTCAGCCATTGCAGACGCAGCTGTTCCGGGCCACCGGGCTGTCCCAGGGCTCCGGCCCGGCGGCTCGCGGCGGGCACGTGCGAGGCCGTCACCTTGAGGACCGTGGCGGCGGCGCCGGCCACGGCCACGGTCGCGCCGGTTCCGACGGCCGTGCCCGCGCCGGTGCCGAGGGCCAGGTCGGTGACGACGGCCGCGAGCGCGCCGACGACCGCCACCAGCAGGGGAGTTCCGGATCCCTCGCGCGCGAAGCGCTGCCCGAAGGTCTGCCGTCCCGCCTCCGACTCGTCGAGCGCCCTGGTGTACGCCGTGTACTCCTCGGCGGACGTCTCCGTCATCGCGTCGAGCGCGGCCCGCGCCCGTGACAGCAGCGCACCCCCGTCCACGCGCCCCCCGGAGCGGCGTACCTCCTCCTCCACGGCCCGCACCAACAGCCGCTCGGCCTCCGCCCGATGGCTGTCCCGCATGTGACGTCCCCCTCCGGCAGCAACTCCCTGGCCTATGAGTGTCCTTCGGGGAGGACGCGAACGCGAGAGGGCCGTCGATCAATCCCGCCGATCGCGCCCGCCGACCGGTACGCAGACCGCCCTTCCAGTCGTACGTGAAGACCGCGCGCTCCTCGACCGGTACGGCCACGCTCGTGAAGATGCCCCCGAAGGGCGCCCCCGGTGCAGCTGCGCTTCTACACCGTCCCGGACGCCGTGGGAGAGTGGCAGGGTGAACCGACTGGCCCATGAGACGTCCCCGTATCTGCTCCAGCACGCCGACAACCCCGTCGACTGGTGGCCGTGGTCGGCCGAGGCCTTCGACGAGGCCCGCAGAAGCAACCGGCCCGTTCTGCTGAGCGTCGGGTACAGCAGCTGTCACTGGTGTCATGTCATGGCACACGAATCCTTCGAGGACGACGCCACAGCCGCGTATCTGAACGACCACTTCGTCAGCGTCAAGGTCGACCGCGAGGAGCGGCCCGATGTCGACGCCGTCTACATGGAGGCGGTGCAGGCGGCGACCGGGCAGGGCGGCTGGCCGATGACGGTGTTCCTCACGCCGGACGCCGAGCCCTTCTACTTCGGCACCTACTTCCCGCCCGAGCCCCGCCACGGCATGGCGTCCTTCCGGCAGGTGCTGGAGGGGGTGTCCGGCGCCTGGACCGACCGGCGGGACGAGGTCGCCGAGGTCGCGGGGAAGATCACGCGGGATCTCGCCGAGCGGGAGCTGACCTTCGGGGACAGCGCGGTGCCGGGCGAGGAGGAGCTGGCCGGCGCGCTGCTCGGACTCACCCGGGACTACGACGCCGCGCGCGGCGGATTCGGCGGCGCGCCCAAGTTCCCGCCGTCCATGGTGATCGAGTTCCTGCTGCGCCACCACGCGCGGACCGGCTCCGAGGGCGCTCTCCAGATGGCCGTCGACACCTGCGAGCGGATGGCGCGCGGTGGCCTCTACGACCAGCTCGGCGGCGGCTTCGCCCGCTACTCCGTCGACCGCGAGTGGGTGATCCCGCACTTCGAAAAAATGCTCTACGACAACGCGCTCCTCTGCCGCGTCTACGCACATCTCTGGCGTTCCACCGGATCCGAGCTCGCCCGGCGGGTCGCCCTGGAGACCGCGGACTTCCTGGTGCGTGAACTCCGGACCACCGAGGGCGGGTTCGCCTCGGCGCTCGACGCCGACAGCGACGACGGCACCGGCAGGCACGTCGAGGGCGCGTACTACGTGTGGACGCCCGAGCAACTGCGTGAGGTGCTCGGGGACGCGGACGCCGAACTCGCCGCCCGGTACTACGGGGTAACCGAGGAGGGCACCTTCGAGGAGGGGGCCTCCGTGCTCCAACTTCCCCAGCGGGACGAGGTGTTCGACGCCGGGAAGCTCGCCTCCGTGCGGGAGCGGCTGTTCGCGGCGCGGGCCGGGCGGCCCGCCCCCGGACGCGACGACAAGGTGGTCGCCGCATGGAACGGGCTCGCGGTGGCCGCGCTGGCCGAGACCGGCGCCTACTTCGACCGCCCCGACCTGGTGGAGGCCGCGATCGGCGCCGCCGACCTCCTCGTACGCCTGCACATGGACGACCGGGCGCGGCTGGTCCGTACGAGCAAGGACGGCCGGGCGGGCGCCCACGCGGGGGTGCTGGAGGACTACGCGGATGTCGCCGAGGGCTTCCTCGCGCTGACGTCCGTGACCGGGGAAGGGGTCTGGCTGGAGTTCGCCGGGTTCCTGCTCGACCATGTGCTGGCGCAGTTCACGGACGACGAGTCGGGTGCCCTGTACGACACGGCGGCCGATGCCGAGCGGTTGATCCGCCGTCCGCAGGACCCGACCGACAACGCCACGCCCTCGGGGTGGAGCGCGGCGGCCGGAGCGCTGCTGTCGTATGCCGCGCAGACCGGCGCCGAGCCCCATCGCACCGCCGCCGAGCGGGCGCTCGGTGTCGTGAAGGCGCTCGGGCCGCGGGCGCCCCGTTTCATCGGCTGGGGGCTCGCGGTGGCCGAGGCGCTGCTCGACGGTCCCCGGGAGGTCGCGGTGGTCGGGGAGGGGAACGATCCGGCCACAACCGCCTTGCGGCGCGCGGCACTTCTGGGCACGGCGCCGGGCGCCGTCGTGGCGGTGGGGACGCCGGAGAGTGACGAGCTTCCGCTGCTTTCCGGCCGGTCACTGGTGGACGGCAAGCCGGCCGCGTACGTCTGCCGTAACTTCGCCTGTGACGTTCCGACGACCGATCCCGACCGGCTCCGCACGGCTCTGAACGGCCGAAACGCGTGACTACCAACCGGTTCAAACGCCCCTAGAGCGCTGATTGTTCGGCAAGTCGACCGAGTGTGATGAAACACGACCTTCACCGGAGGAACCTGTGCGCTTCACAGATCACCCATAGTCTCGGGCCGGTGACGCGACAGGTGTAACGCACCGTCGCGACAGGGGGTTTTTGGGGATCTGGGGGGATCTGTTGCTCACGTCTGTCTTCATCGCTGCCGTTTCTCTGGCGCTCTTCTGGATGGCTGCCTTCACTCTGTGGTGGCAGATGCACGCGTGGCGTACGCCCGAAGTGCTGGCCTCCACCCGGTTCAGCAGTCCGGACGGGGGTGAGAGCCTGTCCTTCTCGCTGCTGCTGCCCGCGCGGCACGAGCAGGCCGTGCTCGACCACACCATTCAGCGGCTGCTGGAATCCAGCCACACCGACTTCGAGATCATCGTCATCGTGGGGCACGACGACCCGGAGACCACCGAGGTGGCCCGGAGTGCCGAGGCGCGCGATCCGCGGGTCCGTGTCGTCGTCGACCACCACGAGAAGAAGAACAAGCCGAAGGCCATGAACACGGCCCTGCCGCACTGCCGCGGCGATGTGGTCGGGGTCTTCGACGCCGAGGACCAGGTCCATCCGGAGCTGCTCGCCCATGTCGACCACGCGTTCCGCACGTCGGGGGCGGACGTCGTCCAGGGCGGGGTGCAGCTCATCAACTTCAACTCCAGCTGGTACAGCCTGCGCAACTGCCTGGAGTACTTCTTCTGGTTCCGCTCGCGCCTTCATCTGCACGCGCAGAAAGGGTTCATCCCGCTCGGCGGCAACACCGTCTTCGTACGGACGAAGGTCCTGCGGGAAGCCGACGGCTGGGATCCCAACTGCCTCGCGGAGGACTGCGATCTGGGCGTACGGCTGTCCAGTGTCGGCAAGAAGGTCGTCGTCGCGTACGACTCCGACATGGTGACCAAGGAGGAGACGCCCGGCTCCCTGATGTCGCTGCTCAAGCAGCGCACCCGGTGGAACCAGGGCTTCCTGCAGGTCTACCGCAAGCGCGACTGGAAACAACTGCCCGGATTCGGACAGCGGTTGCTCGCCCGCTACACGCTGATGACGCCGTATCTCCAGGCGGTCTCCGGAGTGATCATCCCGCTCAACGTGGCGGTCGCGCTCTTCCTCGACGTGCCCGTCGGGATCGCCTTCATCACGTTCCTGCCGGCCGTGACCGCCCTGGTCACCTTCGTCTTCGAGCTCGTCGGACTGCACGACTTCGGCAAGCAGTACGGGCTTCGCGTGCGCCCCGTGCACTACCTGAAGCTCGTCGTCGGCGGCCCCTTCTACCAGGTGCTGCTCGCGGGTGCCGCCGTGCGCGCCGTCTGGCGTGAGCAACGGGGGCGCAACGACTGGGAGTTGACCAGTCATGTCGGCGCGCATCTCACCGACGTGATCCGAGAGGACGTTCCTGCGTGACCTCCACACTTCCCGCGGCGACCACACCCACGGTCCCCGCGCAGCGGCCTCGTGCGCCCAAAATCGTCCCGACGTCCCTGCCCGTACCGCGTTTTCGCGGCTCGCGCTCCGATCTCGTCCTGTGCGCGGCGCTGCTCGCGGCGATCCTCGTCGTGCAGGGCTGGAACATCGCCGCCTACCCGACCCTCAGCGACGACGAGGGCACCTACCTCGCCCAGGCCTGGGCCGTCCAGCAGGGCAAGGGCCTGGCCCACTACACCTACTGGTACGACCACCCGCCGCTCGGCTGGATCCAGATAGCCGGTCTGACCTGGATCCCCGCGCACGTCAGACCGTCGCTGATGACGGTCGGTTCGATGCGCTGCGCGATGCTCGTGGTCAGCGCGGTGAGCGCCGTCCTGCTGTACGTCCTCGCGCGCCGGCTGTCGCTGCCGCGGTGGGCGGCCGGCCTCGCGATGGTCCTGTTCGGGCTCTCCCCGCTCTCGGTCGTGCTCCAGCGGGAGATCTTCCTCGACAACATCGCGGTGATGTGGACGCTGCTCGCGTTCTGCCTGGCCGCGTCGCCGAGCCGCCATCTGTGGCACCACTTCGGCGCGGGCCTCGCGGCCGCCACCGCCGTGCTGACCAAGGAGACGATGCTCGTCGTCCTGCCCGCGCTGTTCATCACCATGTGGCGGCACAGCCATCGCGACACCCGCAAGTTCGCGCTCACCGGCGCGGTCACGGCCTGCGTGCTGATCGGTGCCGCGTATCCGCTCTTCGCCCTGCTCAAAGGCGAGTTGCTCCCCGGCGGCGGACACGTCTCGCTCTGGGAGGGCATCACCTACCAGATGAGCCGCCCCGGCTCCGGTTTCATCCTGGAGGCGGGCACCGGCTCGTACGGGGTGCTCCACTCCTGGCTCTACTACGACCGGGTCCTGCCGCTCGGCGGACTCGCGGGGGCCCTGCTGCTCCTGGCCACCCTCCGCTGGTCGGTGACCGCGCGCGCCCTGGCCGGACCCGCGCTCACCGTGGCCATCCTCGCCCTGGTGGCCATGCGCCCGAACGGCTACCTGCCCGCCATGTACGTCATCCAGGCGCTCCCCTTCCTCGCCCTCGTCCTCGCCGGAGGCACCGCGAGCGTCGCCCACGCCGTGCTGCGCAGACGGCGGACCGACGACGAGCGGACCTATGTGACGTGGGGGCGGCGCGGGCTGGCCGCCGTGCTGGTGGTGGCCGCCGGCGCCTATGTCGTGCCCCGCTGGTACGACGGTGACCGAACGGCCGTCACCGCCGACGCCAACGCCCCCTACCGGGCGGCCTCTTCGTGGCTGAGGACCGAGGTGAAGGACCCGCGGGACACCCGTGTCCTGGTCGACGACGCGCTCTGGCTCGACCTCGTGCACGACGGCTACCGGCCGGGCCTCGGCGCCATCTGGTTCTACAAGGCCGATCTCGACCCAGCGGTCACCAGGACGATGCCGCACGGCTGGAAGGACCTCGACTACGTGGTCGCCTCCCCGACGGTCCGGCGCGACGCGGTCGACCTGCCGAACGTGAAGGCCGCGATCGAGCACTCCACGGCCGTCGCCACCTTCGGCACGGGCGAGGACCGCATCGAGATCCGGCGGATCGACGACAGCAACGACAACAACGACAGCAACGACACCATCAACACGGCCCGTTCCGGAGGCAGTCGATGAGCAGCTTCGAGAGCACTGTCCCCGGCGAACTGGGCGACCCGGCGGTACGCGCCGCCGAGGTCCCGGAGCCCGGTGCCGTCACCATCGTCGTCCCGACCTTCAACGAGTCAGCGAACATACGGCAGTTGCTGCGCCAGATCACCGAGTCGGTGCCGGCCCGGCTGCCCTGCGAGGTCGTCTTCGTGGACGACTCCACGGACGACACCCCCGAGGTGATCGCCGAGGCCGCGCGGGACTGCCCGTTCCCGGTGACCGTGCTGCACCGCGAGGTGCCCGAGGGCGGGCTCGGCGGCGCGGTCGTCGAGGGGCTCAAGGCGGCGAGCTCCCAGTGGATCGTGGTGATGGACGGGGACTGCCAGCATCCGCCGTCCCTGATACCGGAGTTGGTCGCGTCCGGGGAGCGCGCGAACGCGGGCCTCGTGGTCGCCAGCCGGTACATCAAGGGCGGCAGCCGGGAAGGACTCGCGGGCGGCTACCGGATCGCGGTGTCGCGCGGCGCGACCTGGCTGACCAAGACGCTCTTCCCGCGCAAGCTGCGGGGCATCAGCGACCCGATGAGCGGGTTCTTCGCGATCCGGCGCAGCGCGGTCACCGCCGAGGTCCTGCGGCCGCTCGGCTACAAGATCCTGCTCGAACTGGCCGTACGCAGCCGCCCCCGGCAGGTCACCGAGGTGCCCTTCGTCTTCCAGGACCGCTTCGCCGGCGAGTCCAAGTCGAGCGCGCAGGAGGGCTTCCGGTTCCTGCGCCATCTCGTCGGGCTGCGCACCGCCTCACCGGTCGCCCGCATGGTGGTCTTCGGGCTGATCGGCGCCACCGGCTTCGTGCCGAACCTGCTCGGCCTGTACGCGCTCACCGCCGCCGGACTGCACTACGTACCCGCGGAGATCCTCGCCAACCAGCTCGGCGTGGCCTGGAACTTCCTGCTCATCGAGCATCTGCTGTTCCGCGAGCGCCGCAAGCACCGCAACCGGTGGGACCGGACGGGCCGGTTCGCGCTGCTCGCCAACGCCGATCTGGTGCTGCGCATCCCGCTGATCGCGTTCTTCGTCCACCAGTTCGGCATGGGTGTCCTGTCCGCCACGGCACTGGCCCTGGTGACGACGTTCGTTCTGCGCTTCGCCGGGACCGAGGCGCTGGTCTATCTGCCCCGCCGCGGCAGCGAGAGCGGGCGAGAGAGCCGTACGGCAAGGAGAGCCGCGTGAAATTCCGGGTGAGACCACGGCGGAGAACCGCCCTGCTGGCCGTGACGGGACTCGCCGCCGGGCTGCTGCTCGTGTCGCCGCAGCCCGCGTCCGCCGTCAACCTCGTCACGAACCCGGGCTTCGAGACCGCCGGTACGGACGGCATGCCGTCCTGCTGGGAGAAGTCCGGCTGGGGCGACAACGACTTCAGCTTCGCGACCGTGACCGACGCCCACTCCGGCTCCAAGGCCATGAAGGTCACGCTGACCCGCCGGGTCGACGGCGACCGCAAGGCGCTGATCACCGAGTCCGCCGCGTGCGCGCCGGTGGTCACCGCGGGCAAGCAGTACGACCTGGGGCTGTACTACAGGACGACGACGCCCGACGCGGCGATCACGCTCTTCCGGCACGACACCACGGCGGGCTGGCAGTACTGGACCGACCTCAAGACCCTGGACATGGCGGCGGCCTGGACGCAGGCGACGGTGCGCACCCCGGCCGTCCCGGCGGGCACCGACCGCATCACCTGGGGTGTCTCGGTGTACGGCACGGGCTCGGCGACCACCGACGACTACACGATGGAACAGGTCTCCGATCCCATTCCGCCGGCCACCTGCACGGGCACGGCCGACGAGTGCGCGAACGGGAAGTGGACGGTCCTGCCCACCCAGAACCCGGTCCGCTCCATGCACTCCGTCGTGCTCAACAACGGCAAGGTGCTGCTGATCGCGGGCTCCGGGAACAGTGAGGAGAACTTCGACGCGGGCACGTTCACGTCGGCGGTGTACGACCCGGCGACCGGCTCGTACAAGGTGATCCCCACGCCCAAGGACATGTTCTGCTCCGGGCACGTCCAGCTCGCCGACGGGCGGGTCCTGGTGCTGAGCGGCAACAAGGCGTTCCCGGTCGTGGGCGGGCACGGGTACGAGGGGTACAAGGACTCGTACATCTTCGACCCGGTCACCGAGACGTACAGCAGGACGAACGACCTGAACGACGGCCACTGGTATCCGTCCGCCACCGAGCTGGGCAACGGCGACATCATCTCGTTCGGCGGGCTGCGCGAGGACTCGTCGGGTTCGGTGACCGCCGAGCGCTGGTCGAGCGCCCAGCAGCAGTGGCTGCCGCTGTGGCAGGTCAACCAGACCTGGTCGTTCTGGGGGCTTTACCCCTCGATGATCCTGATGCAGGACGGCCGGCTCTTCTACTCGGGCAGCCATGTCTTCGGCAACGGCACCCCGGGGACGGGTTCGGCGATCTACGACTACGACGCCAACACCACGACCGCGGTCCCGGGCCTGCAGAACAAGGACCAGCGCGACCAGTCCGCGAGCGTGCTGCTGCCCCCGGCGCAGGACCAGAAGGTGCTGACCATCGGCGGCGGCAACATCGACTCGAACCCGGACGCCAACCGGCTCACCGACATCATCGACCTCAAGGCCGCCAACCCGGCGTACACGGTGGGCCCGCAGATCCCGCAGGGCACGGTGGACCTCGGCAACGGCCAGGTGGCCGAGACCGGCGCCCAGGGCAAGATGTACGTCTCCGCCGTCCTGCTGCCCGACGGCAAGGTCCTGGAGACGGGCGGCGGACTGCACAACCGCGCCAATCCCGTCTACGAGGCGTCGATCTTCGACCCCGCGACCACGACCTTCGACCCGGTGGCCGCCGACCCGGAGGCCCGCGGCTACCACTCCTCCGCGTTCCTGCTGCCCGACGGCCGGGTGATGGCCACCGGCGACAACCCGGGCAACGGCACCTGGAACCACGACGTGTCCATCTACACCCCGCCGTACCTGCTCAAGGGCACCCGCCCGACGATCACTTCGGTGATCGACAGCGAGTGGGTGTACGGGGACACCCAGCGCATCACGGTCGACCGGCCCATCGTGAAGGCGGAGTTGATCCGGCCCGCCGCGGTGACGCACTCCTCCGATCCCAACCAGCGGTTCGTGGACCTGCCGTTGAGCGTGGACGGCAACAACGTCGACCTCAATGTGACGAGCAACCCGAACATGGCGCCGCCCGGCTGGTACATGCTCTTCGCGGTCGACGCCAACGGCGTTCCCTCGGTGGCCAAGTGGGTGCATCTCCAGGGCCCGTCCGCGCTCGCCACCGACACCGCCTCGGCGCACGTCCACTCCTTCGCCGACTCCCTGGCGGGCACCGTCACCGGGGCGGGCAAGAAGCGGACCTCGCAGAAGGTGTCCACCACTATCTCCGGCTGCGACCGCCACTACGGCACGATCAACGTCTGCGTGCCGACGGTCTTCCCGGACGGGGTGCGGAAGACGACGGCCTCCCGCTGCGCCTGGCTGAAGAAGAACGACTACGGACGCCTCAGGATCAACGGCAAGGACGATCCCCTCGGGCTCGACCCCAGCGGGGACGGACTGGCCTGCGGGGCAAGGGATCTGATCAGGCGTTAGGAGACTGGTTCTGAAGGTGGATCCGGTCGGTTGACGGATCCGGTCGGCCCCGGACGCCTTCCGGGGCCGACTCGTCGGCTTCAGGATTCTCAGCTCCCGAACTCCGCCAGGGCGCGCTCCACGACGGTCTCCAGCCGGTCGTGGTGCGCGCCCTTCCAGTAGGCGCGCCCGCAGTCGCCGCACTGGGCGAAGACGTCGTACGACCGCTCGGTGCCGCTCTCCAGTTGGTCCGCGACCTGTTCCTTGGTGGCCTCGCGGAGCAGGCCGTTGCACGCGGTGCAGCGCGTCCAGGGCTTCAGCTCGGGCGCGAACCGGCCGAGGACGTCCCGGAGTTGGTCGTCGGGCTGGGTGCTGTAGACGAAGCCGCCCGCCCACAGTTCGCGGCGCCGCAGCAGGCCGCGGTCGCGGCTGAGGAGCACCCGCCGCTCGGCCGCCGAACGGGCGGCGAGAGCCGGGTCGCCGATGTCGGTGGACTCGTACGCCGTGTCGACGCCGAGCAGGCGCATCCGGCGGGCGAGGGTGCCGAGGTGCACGTCGAGGAGGAAGCGCAGGGGTGCGCCGGGGATCCGCTGCGGGCGTTCGACCGCCCGGACCCGCACGGACTCGTCCGCCGCCGGGATGTGCGAGAAGGGCACCTCGCGCCCGTCCACGACCAGGGCCCCGACCTCCGTCAGCGGGACGCCGAGCGACTCGACGACATGACCGAGGGTGGAGGAGCCGTCGGTGCCGACGGGGGTGACTCTGGCGCGGCGCGCGTGCGGGACGAACAGCCCCAGTTCGGGGGCGAATTCGATGTGGATCTCCGGTCCGTTCACGCGGTCAGGATGTCATGCGGGGTGTGCCCCGGTCCTCCGGGTTTCGCGGCGGCAGACCGTGCTCCAGGACGTTCATGGTGCGCTCGAACAGATCGGTCAGGTCGTCCCGCTGGCCGGTCTCGGCCCAGTACAGGGAGGTCTCCACCAGACCGCCGATGAGCGACATCGCGAAGACCCGGACCTCCAGGCTGTCCGGGTCCAGGCCGGAGCGCTGCCCGATCGCCCGGCTCAGCAGCCGCCCGGTGACGGACAGGCTCTCCAGCATCCGGGAGCGCACCGCGGGGACCTCGGCCATCAGCCGTGTCCGGAGCCGGGAGACCTCGGGGTCCTCGGAGTTGCCGACGCTGACGGCCCTCCTGAGTACATGGCGCAGGGACTCGAACCACGGCTCGTCCGCGGGGCGGTCGCGCAGTTCCTGCTCCAGGAGCGGGTCGTACTCGTCCGTGAGGACGATGTCCTCCTTGGTCGGGAAGTAGCGGAACACCGTGGACGGGGAGACCTCGGCCGCCTCCGCGATCTGCTCGATCGTCGTCGCGTCGTACCCCTGCTCCTCGATCAGCCGGTACGTCGCCTCGCGGATCGCGATGCGGGTCTTCATCTTCTTCCGCTCGCGGAGCCCCGGCTGGGGCTCCGCGGCGGGAGTGGAACTCTGTGCGGTGGCGGCCATGGTTCCTATTGTCCGGCATCCGCCGGGGCCGGGGCCATGGCGGTGTCCTCCTCCGGCACCGGGGCGGGCTGCCGGGGGCTGGGCAGCAGGGCCGCCGCCAGCAGTGCGGTGACCAGCGCCGCGACCCCGCTGACGAGCAGGACCAGGTCCATGCCGTGGATGTACGCGGCGTTCGCGGAGGCGGCGAGCGCGTGGTCGCCGAGCCGGTCGGCGACCACATGCGCGCCGACCACCGAGTCACCGGCGACCCCGGCGGCGGCGCGCGGCAGCGCGGAGGTGTCGAGCCGGTCGGCGTACGTGCTCGCCAGCAGGGAGCCGAGCAGGGCGATGCCGATCGCGCCGCCCACCTGGCGCACCGTCATCAGCAGCCCGGAGCCGCTGCCGGCCCGGTCGCGGGGGAGTGCGCCGAGGGCGGTGGACATCGCGGGCACCACGGCGAAGCCGAAGCCCAGCCCGGCGACCGACAGCCACAGGGCGGTGGCGCCGTACCCGTCGTCGACGCTCGTACGGCTGCCGAGGAACGCGGCGAAGGCGAGGACGACGAGACCCGCGCTGATCACCGCGCGCGCCCCGCAGCGGGTGACCAGCGGCTGAGCGCCCCGGGAGGCGATCAGCAGTCCGCCCATCATCGGCAGCATCCGCACGCCGGTCCCGAGCGCGTCGTGGCCGAGCACCGCCTGGAGGTACTGCGGCAGCACGAACATCAGGCCGGACAGGACGAACATGACGAGTGTCGCGGCGAGCGTGTTGAGCAGGAAGCCGCGCTGGGCGAGCAGGGACAGATCCAGCATCGGGCGGGGGCTGCGGCGTTCGCGGACGACGAGCAGGGCGATCAGGACGGTGGCGGCGGCGAAGCAGCCGAGGACGAGCGGGTCGCCCCAGCCGCGGGCCGGGGCCTCGATGATCGCGTAGACCAGGACGCTGAGGCCGACCGCGGTGAGCGCGGTGGAGACGGCGTCGACCTTGGGCGAGGAGGGGTCCCGGGTCTCGGGGAGCAGGAAGACGCAGGCGGTGATGCCGATGGCGGCCATCGGCACGTTGACCAGGAAGACCGAGCCCCACCAGAAGTGGTTCAGCAGCCAGCCGCCGATGATCGGGCCGAGCGGCAGTCCGAGCGCGGAGGCGGCGGAGACGGCTCCGACCGCCTTGGTGCGCTCGTCGGGTCCGAACAGCGAGGGCAGCACGGCGAGCGCGAGCGGCATCACCAGCGCTCCGCCGACGCCCATCAGGGCGCGGGCGACGATCACCCAGGTGACGTCGTCGACGAGGGAGCCGGCCAGGGAGCCGGCGAGGAAGACGCCGAGACCCGTGATGAGCATCCGGCGCCGGCCGAAGCGGTCGCCGAGCAGGCCCGCCGGGAGCATCAGCGAGGCGAAGACGACGACGTAGGCGTCCGCCATCCACTGCTGCTGACCGGTGGACGCGCCGAGGTCCCGGGCCATCGTCGGCAGCGCCACATTGAGGATCGTCATGTCGAAGCCGAGCACGAGCATGCTCGCGACCAGGGCCCCGAGGGCCCACCAGCGGCGGGGGTCGCGCCGAACAGCGCTGTCTTGCGTGGGAGTCGCCATGAAATGAGAGTAACTCTCAAAAGATGGTTACTGTCAATCCAATGAGGCTCTCAGTCGGTGTTCCGGGTGAGGTTTCCCGGTCGGCGGCGAGGGTGACGTCGTGCCGGAAGGGGGCGGCGGCGGTGGTTCGGGGGCCCGGAAACGCGCAGTGGCCGCGGCTTGGAAGCCGCGGCCACTGAGGAAGGGGGAGTTGGGGGGTGGGTCAGCCGTGCTGGTAGGCCACCAGGGAGATGCCGACGTAGTGCACGATGAACGCGGCGAGGGTCAGGGAGTGGAAGACCTCGTGGAAACCGAACCAGCGCGGTGACGGGTTGGGCCGCTTGATTCCGTAGATCACCCCGCCCGCGCTGTAGAGCAGCCCGCCGACGATGACCAGGACGAGGACGGCGATGCCGCCCGTGCGCATGAAGTCGGGCAGGAAGAAGACGGCCGCCCAGCCCATCGCGATGTAGCAGGGCGTGTAGAGCCAGCGCGGCGCGCCGACCCAGAACACCCGGAAGACGATGCCCGCCGCCGCGGCGGCCCAGATGCTCCACAGGAGCCACTGCCCCTTGGCCCCGGGCAGCAGCAGCATGGTCAGCGGGGTGTAGGTGCCCGCGATGATCAGGAAGATGTTCGCGTGGTCGAGTCTGCGCAGGATGCCGTCCATCCGCGGACTCCAGTCGCCGCGGTGGTAGAGGGCGCTCACCCCGAACAGGAGGCAGGCCGTCAGGGCGAAGACTCCGCAGGCGATACGGCCGCGGGTCGAGTCCGCCAGGGCGGTGAGAACCAGTCCGGAGACGAGGGCGGCCGGGAACATGCCGAGGTGCAGCCAGCCGCGGAGCTTGGGCTTGATCTCTTCCGACAGGGAGTGCGCGACAGAGACATGGCCGGCGGCCGGCGTGTCCGTGGGCGCGTCGGGGACGGACGCAGTCATGCGCGAATCGTACCTACGGAACCGTAAGTTACGTGTCAATCCGACGTAAGCGAACCGCAAGAGTGGCCATGATCTCACGCGGTCGGCGGGGGCCGCCGGGGTACGCGCGGTGAACCCGGAGCGAGCGGGGGGAAACCCTCCGGCAAGTGGCGATGCTCACTCCGCTCAGGTGTGAGGCCCTCTGGACATATGCGCGACTCAGTCGGATCATCAAATGAGTGCGGTCGGCACCGGATGAGCGCCGGGGGTTCCATCACCGTGAAGCATCCGGGTCGCAGCCCCCACGGGGCATGACAACAAAACCCCTCATTTAGGAGCAATCGTGGCGCGCGACATCGCGGCTCCCGTCCCGACCAACCACAAAGAACTGATCTCGTGGGTCAACGAGATCGCCGAACTGACCGAGCCGGACAGTGTGGTCTGGTGTGACGGATCCGAGGCCGAGTACGAGCGACTGAGCGAGGAGCTCGTCCGCAAGGGCACCTTCAAGAAGCTCGACCCGATCAAGCGCCCCAACTCGTACTACGCCGCTTCCGACCCGACCGATGTCGCGCGGGTCGAGGACCGGACGTTCATCTGCTCCGAGAAGGAGGAGGACGCGGGCCCGACCAACCACTGGAAGGCCCCCGCCGAGATGCGGGACATCTTCTCCGGTGAGCAGGGCGTCTTCCGCGGCTCGATGCGCGGCCGGACGATGTACGTCGTCCCGTTCTGCATGGGCCCGCTCGGCTCGGACCTCTCCGCGATCGGTGTCGAGATCACCGACTCCGCCTACGTCGCCGTGTCCATGCGCACCATGACCCGCATGGGACAGCCCGTCCTGGACGAACTCGGCACCGACGGATTCTTCGTGCGTGCAGTGCACACGCTCGGAGCGCCGCTGGCCGAGGGCGAGGCCGACGTGCCGTGGCCGTGCAACTCCACGAAGTACATCTCGCACTTCCCCGAGACCCGCGAGATCTGGTCGTACGGCTCCGGCTACGGCGGCAACGCGCTGCTCGGCAAGAAGTGCTACGCCCTGCGCATAGCTTCCGTGATGGCGCGCGACGAGGGCTGGCTCGCCGAGCACATGCTGATCCTCAAGCTGACCCCGCCGCACGGCGAGTCGAAGTATGTCGCCGCCGCCTTCCCGAGCGCCTGCGGCAAGACCAACCTCGCCATGCTGGAGCCCACGATCTCGGGCTGGACGGTCGAGACCATCGGTGACGACATCGCCTGGATGCGCTTCGGCGAGGACGGCCAGCTGTACGCGATCAACCCCGAGGCCGGCTTCTTCGGTGTCGCGCCCGGTACCGGTGAGCACACCAACGCCAACGCGATGAAGACGCTGTGGGGCAACTCCGTCTTCACCAACGTCGCGCTCACCGACGACAACGACATCTGGTGGGAGGGCATGACGGAGGAGACTCCGGCACACCTGACCGACTGGAAGGGCAACGACTGGACGCCGGAGTCCGCCACGCCCGCCGCGCACCCCAACGCCCGCTTCACGACGCCCGCCTCGCAGTGCCCGATCATCGCGCCCGAGTGGGAGGACCCCAAGGGCGTGCCGATCTCGGCGATCCTCTTCGGCGGCCGCCGCGCCACGGCCGTACCGCTGGTGACGGAGTCCTTCGACTGGAACCACGGTGTCTTCCTCGGCGCGAACGTCGCCTCCGAGAAGACCGCCGCCGCCGAGGGCAAGGTCGGCGAGCTGCGCCGCGACCCCTTCGCCATGCTGCCGTTCTGCGGCTACAACATGGGCGACTACATGGGTCACTGGGTCGACGTCGCCAAGGACAAGGACCAGGCGAAGCTCCCGAAGATCTACTACGTGAACTGGTTCCGCAAGAACGACGCGGGCAAGTTCGTGTGGCCCGGCTTCGGCGAGAACAGCCGCGTCCTGAAGTGGATCGTCGAGCGCCTCGACGGCAAGGCCGAGGGTGTCGAGACTCCGATCGGCGTCCTGCCGACCCGCGAGGCCCTCGACACCGACGGTCTCGGACTGGCCGACGACGACCTCGACTTCCTGCTCACGGTCGACAAGGAGGTCTGGCGCGAGGAGGCCGCCCTGGTCCCCGAGCACCTCAACACCTTCGGCGAGCACACGCCGACGGAGCTGTGGGACGAGTACCGCGCGCTGGTGCAGCGCCTGGGCTGACGCCCCCGGTAACTCCGTGGCCGACCGTGTTGCCCTGACCTGCGACCGTTGTGGCGGTCGGCCGCGGTGACAGCACCCCGCCGGGGCTCCGCGCACATCTGTGCGGAGCCCCGGCTTTTTCGTACTCTCCGCCCCGCCCGTGCCGGAACGGCTGAAAAAGAGCCGATTTCGGGGGACACTCCTGACATCCAGCCGTGGACCCCGAAATGAGGTGGGCGGGGTGCGTACGCCTGTCAGTGACCCCATGAAGATCGGTCCGTACCGCATTGTGGGCCGGCTCGGCTCCGGTGGCATGGGATGGGTGTACCTCGGCCGCTCGCCCGCCGGGCGCGAGGTCGCGGTGAAGGTGGTGCGGCCCGAACTGGCCGCGGAGAGCGAGTTCCGGGAGCGCTTCGCGCGCGAGGTCGCCGCGGCACGCGTGGTCAGCGGCGCGTACACCGCCGCCGTCGTCGACGCCGACACCGAGGCCGAACTCCCTTGGCTGGCCACGCTGTACGTGCCCGGCCCCTCGCTCGCCGAGGCGGTCCACACCGACGGCCCGCTGCCCGAGCCACAGGTACGACGGCTCGGCGCGGGCCTGGTCGAGGCACTCCAGGCCATCCACGCCGCACGCGTGGTGCACCGGGACCTCAAACCGGCGAACGTGCTCCTCGCCTCCGACGGACCGCGCGTCATCGACTTCGGGATCTCCCGGGTGGACGGCGCCCCGGGCCTCACCCAGGTCGGCGTCGTCGTCGGCACCCCGCCCTTCATGTCGCCCGAGCAGATCAAGGGGGCCGCGGTGGGTCCGCCGAGCGATGTCTTCTCCCTCGGCGGGGTCCTGGTGTACGCGCTCACCGGACGGCCGCCGCACGGCAGCGGAGAGGCGGTGCGCTACCGGGTCGTCCTCGCCGAACCCGAACTCGACGGCATCCACGGGCCGATGCGGGAACTCGTCGCGCGCTGTCTGGCGAAGCGGCCCGAGGACCGGCCCCGGCTGGAGGAACTCCTCGCGGGGTTACTGGAGGAGGAGCCCCGGCAGGCCGTCTGGCCGCCGCCCACGGTGGCCCACAGCATCAAGGTGCGCACCCAGGATCTGGTGAAGCGCCGCAAGGAGAGCACCAGCGTGTCCGTACCCTCCTGTCTGCTGTCGCACGCCCAGGCGCTGCTCGACGCCGGACTGACCGACGCGATGGTGGCCGAGGCGGTGGGCCGTGGCGACGCCTGACTCCTTTCCCGGCAGCGGCCAGGAAATTCTCGAAATCGGCACGCACTGGCGTCAGTTGGTGCGGAACTGGGTGGCCGCACGGAATTTCCACACGGCGACCGACACCGTTTCCGTCTCCATGCGATTCGACCTGGAGGAAACGGGCCGGATGGTCACCGTCCGATTCATGACGACCAAGAGACTGCTGGTCGCTTTCGCGACCGACGGGCATTTCCTGCGCCAGGACCAACTGGCCGTCGCGGCGGCCGCGTCGAACGCCTGGAACACCGAACAACTCCATCCCATGCTGTCCGTGTGGGACGTACGGGGGCCGCGTCCCTGTCTCGCGGGTGTGTGCGACCTTCCGCTGACCTGTCGTATGACGCAAACAGATTTCGATGCTTTGGCCAGTGATTGGGTGGAGCGGGCGAGACAGATGTTCACCCGATGCCATCAGGTGTTCGAGTTGTAGAAGTGATGTCCCCCGCGTTTCTCAAAGCCTTTCGGACGCCTGCGGTTTTCCGCCACTATGGGCGAGTGCCTTTCAGGGCCACGGGGGTGTTTTCTTTGGGCCACGGGGGGTCTCCATGCGGCGTTGGCTTTCCTTCATCATGCTGTCCGGACTCCTGGTCGTGCTCGTTCCGGCGGTGCCCGCGGCGGCCGGCGAGCCCTGCGGCGCGACCTTCGAGGATCACCTCCGGTGCTGGTCCCGGTGGATCGGCGAGGGAACGGTTCGCGTCAGCCTCGACCAGGCCCTGAGGTTCGACGGCAGGGCCGAGAGCCGCAAGGGCTTCGAGCAGACCCTGCTGGACCAGCGCGCGAGG
This sequence comes from Streptomyces sp. NPDC091209, assembly GCF_044757755.1. Taxonomy (NCBI): domain Bacteria; kingdom Bacillati; phylum Actinomycetota; class Actinomycetes; order Kitasatosporales; family Streptomycetaceae; genus Streptomyces; species Streptomyces sp. NPDC091209. The sequence continues at coordinate 228,833 of NZ_JBIVVR010000006.1, forward strand.
CTCGTGGTCGAGGTCCCGCGGGGCACCCACACCGGACCGGGCGGAACGGCCCTTCTCCTGCTGGCGAACCGGACCGCCAGGCTCGTCGCGGACGACGCCACCATCGACCCGCTGAAACCCGAGGCCGTGAACGAGCTGGCCACCCTCGGGGCCTGCGACCCCAAGAACGAGAAGGACCCGTGCGCCCGGCTCGGCAAGGGCCGATCGCTGAGCGGCGGCGACCTCGTCGGCCTGGGCCTGGCCGCCGACCTCTCCCGGCACACCTACGCCGTGGCCGGCTCCGGGGGCGGGTCGTCCGCCACCTCGGCCCCCGCCGGCGAGACCACCTCCGGCAAGGCGGGTCAGGGGCAAGGACAAGGTCAGGGGCAAGGTCAGGGACAAGGCAAGGGACAGAGCCAGGGGCAGGAGACGGGGAACGTCGGCGCCTCCGGCGGTGGAGCCGGCGCCGGTACCGACACGGGCGCCGGTTCCGGCTGGGACACCGCCACCCAGGTGCTCGCCGTCCTCTGCGCCGTGCTCGTCGTCCTCCTCGGCCTGCTGCTCTTCCTGATCCGCCGTTCCGCCCGTGCCGTCGCCGTCGGCACCCTGTCCCGGCGGGCGCTCGCCGCGCCGGGCGTCGGCGCCGTACCGGCCGCCGCCGCGCCCCGCCCGCGCACCCGGACGCCCGACGAGGCCACCACCCGGCTCCGGGTCACCTCGGCGCCCCGCACCTACGGACGCCGGGTGGGCAACGTACCGGGCCCCGCCCGGCCCGCCGTCGTACGCACCGAACTGCACCCGCAGGGCTACGTCGAGATCGACCACGTGCTGTACCGGGCGGTGTGGGCCGAGCCGGGCCGCCCGCCGCCCGCGCCCGGCGGGCTCGTCGATGTCACCGAGGCGAGGGAGCGGGACTCCGACGTCCTCTACGCGTTCCCGCCGACAGCCGGACGGCACGCCAAGGCCGACCGGCCCTGAGACCAGGAGAGATCCCCATGCACAGCGAATACCCGCCCACCTTGCCGGCGGAGTACGCCGACATCGAGTTCGAGAACAACGCGCAGCGGCTGCCGCTCGTGCTCTGCCTCGACATCTCCAGCTCCATGGCGGGTCAGCCGATCCAGACGCTCAACAACGCGCTCGCGGAGTGGACCCGGGAACTGCACGACGACGTCAGCCTCAGCTACAGCGTCGAGGTCGCCGTCGTCACCTTCGGCGGCCAGGGCGTCGCCGCCTGGCGCGGACCCCAACTACTCGCCCCGCGCGCCCCGGTGAGCCCCTTCGTGCCGGCGCACATGTTCCAGCCGCCGCAGCTCGCCGCCGCCGGGGTCACCCTGATGACCGAGGCCCTGGAACTGTCGATGCACATCGTCGCCGCCCGCAAGGCCGAACTGCGCGCTTCCGGACTCCAGTACTACCGGCCGCAGATCTGTCTGGTGACCGACGGACTGCCGACCGACGTCACGGGTCATCTCACCGACTCCTGGCACCGGTTGATCCCGGTGCTCGCCGACGAGCAGCGAGCCCGCCGCTTCCGGCTCTACGCGATCGGCGTCGGAGGCATCACGGACCGGGGCGAGCGGGTGCTCCAGTCGTTCGCGCCGAAGTTCAACGCCCGGCTGCAGGGATTCCCGTTCCGCGAGCTGCTCCAGATGATGTCCGCGAGTGCCAACGCCGAGCAGAAGGGCGCGGGCGACGAGGTCTTCGAGAAGATCTTCAGCCAGTTCAAGACGCAGCGCCCGGCCTGGGAATCGTGACCGACGACCGGATGGGATTCCTGACTGATGACCGCAGTGGACGAGCGGGAGACACCGTGGCGGATCCATGGAATGAGCGTCGAGGGATACCGGCACCGCCGCCAGGGGCTGCCCTGCCAGGACGCCTGCGCGTACATCGTGTCGGAGTCCGTGGCGGTCCTCGCGGTCGCGGACGGCGCGGGCAGCCGGCCGCGCTCCGAGGAGGGTTCACGGCTCGCGGTGGAGCTGGCCGCCGAGCACTTCGCGCGCCGGGCCCGGACGGCGGCGGACCGTCGTCCAGGCGAGGCCGTGCACGAACTGCTGGAGGACGCCTTCCACGACGTCTGCAAGGTGTTCCTGGACCGGACGGGCGCCGACGCGGCGGACTTCGCGACCACGCTCACCGTGGTCGTGCTCGCGCGCGGCTGGCTCGGCCATCTGTCCGTGGGTGACGGCTTCGTCGTCCTGCGGGCCGGTACGGAGGACGGTGAACGGCAGTTCCATCTACTGCCGCAGCCCGCGGCGGTCAGCGAGTACAGCAACGAGACGGTCTTCCTCACCTCGCCGGACGCGGCCCGCTGGGTGCACACCGACTGTGTGTCCGACGACGGGATCGACGGGGTGCTGCTGTCCACCGACGGACTCGCGCAGGCCGCGCTCAACCGGGCCGGCGGCGGCGCGCTGTCCCCGAACACGTCGTTCGCCGAGGCCGTGTTCCGCTCCCTCGACGTTCCCGGTCCGGTGACCGCGAGCGCTCACGACGGCCTCGGGACCCTGCTCCGGTCGGACCGGCTCACCGCGCTGAACGCCGACGACAAGACCCTGCTGCGGGCCGTGCTCAAGGCGCGGCCATGAGCGGCCTCACCGTGTTCCTGGACGGCAAGCCGGTCGTCCTCGCCGAGCTGCCCCTGAAGGGCGGCGGCCAGGCGGCCGTCTTCCCGGTCGTCGGCGACGACGGCATCGTCGTCAAGCTGTACCGCGAACCGCCGGGCCCCGAACAGGAGCGGCGGCTGATGCGGATGCTGACGATGTCCCCGCTCGTGACCCGCCCCACCGACGCCTCCCAGCCGCCCGAGCTGGCCTGGCCGACCGCCCTGGCCCGCGGCGCGCGGGGCGAGTTCCTCGGCTACGCCATGCGCCGCTTCGGCGAGCCCCAGCACGTCCAGCTCATCGGCCTGTTCACCCGCGCCCAGCGCCTCAAGCTCTTCGCCGACCGGGCCGACTGGCGCTTCCTGGTCGGCGTCGCCTGGAACCTCGCCTTCATGACCGCCCGCATGCACTACGACGATCTCGTCATCGGCGACTTCTCCAGCAGCAATGTCGTCGTCGACGCCAACGGCTTCGTCACCTTCCTCGACTGCGACTCCATCGCCTTCAACGACCCGGTGACCGGGGAGCTCTTCCCCTGCCTGATGCACACCACCGACTACTCGTCCCCCGAGCGGCAGGCCGGCGGCCCCGCCACCCGCGCCACCGACGAATTCGCCCTCGCGGTCCTCGTCTACCAGCTCCTGACCGCGGGCAACCACCCCTTCGGCGGGGTCCCGCACGACAGCGCCTCCGAGTCGACCGTCAAGGACAACATCGCCGCGAGCTGCTCCTACGTCGTGCGCCCCGAGCGGGTCGTCATCCCGCGCGGCACCATCGACCCCTCCGTGCTCCCGCCCGAACTCCTCGCGCTGGCCCGCTCCGCCTTCGGCCCCGGGGTGCACGATCCCGCCACCCGGCCCCCGGCGGAGGCCTGGCTGCGCGCCCTGGACAAGGAGCGCGCGCTGGTACGGGTCTGCCCGAGCCGCCCGCTGCACGCGTTCGGCTCGCATCTGACCTCGTGCCCCTGGTGCGCCCGGGCGGCGCTCACCGGGCACGACGTGTTCAACGTACCGGCGCCGTCCCCGGCGCCGGGCGCGCCGCAGCAGCCGCCGACCCCGGGCGAACCGTGGCCCACCGCGCTGAAGGTGGCGCTGCTGATCCTGGTGGTCGTGCTCCTGGTGGTGATCGCGGCGAACGCGTGAGCCGCGGTCACAGCGGGCGGCCCGGAGGGTGAGCGGGCCGGGGGGCCGACGACTCCGGACCGCGAGACCCCCTTGTCAGTGCGAGCGGCCGCGGTCCTCCAGGTAGCGTGTGTGGGACTCCTGGCGGCGGGCCTCCGTCTCCCGCAGTGCCGCCGCGAGCCGGTCCGACTCCTCGTGCAGCAGGGTGAGTTGACGCTCCAGGTGGCGTTCCGGCGGTTCGGTGCCGGGGGCCAGCCGGGTCCACCACCGGGTGCGGACGAAGGTGTCGACCGCCTCGGGGATGTCCTGCCGTACCGCGCGGGAGAGCGCGTGCACGCCTTCCGGGTCCTGGGCGAGGACCTCGGCGACCCAGCCGGGGTCGAGCAGGGCGGTGAGGACCTCGGTCAGCTCGGTGAGCCGGCCGGCGGCCGCCGGGGGCAGCTCGACGCCGTCCAGATACTCCCGCAGCTTGTCGAAGTCGGCCCGCACTTCGGCGAGTTGGGCGGAGGGGTCCGGGAAGTCGGGAGGGGCCGGGCGCTCCGGCGGGGCGATCAGCGCGCCCGCGCCGTACAGACCCGCGACGACGACCGGCCAGTACGGGCCCGCCACCCCGGCGAAGGTCAGCGCGAGTCCGGCGATCCCGCACGCGCTGCCGGTGAGGTTCTTGCGGGACTCCAGGAAGCCGACGAGCCTATTGGTAGCCACGGATCTCCTCGAAGGCGCCGTCGAGCGAGCCCTTCCGGGCGTCGAAGAGACGGCCGCCGGTCAGGTCGGCGATGTGCTGGAGTTCGCCGCGGTCGGAGTCGCCGAACAGGATGGGGAAGACCGGGATCTCCCGCTGTCCGCCGGGCAGCCGGCGGTAGAAGGCGTCGAAGTCGGAGGGGCTCGCGCCCTTGGTGTTCTCGCCGTCCGTCATCAGCACGATGGAGGTGAAGGTGTCGTCGGCGGCGCCCAGATGCTCGTACGCCTTCTCCAGCGAGGTGTAGATCGCGGTGTCGCCGTCGGCGCTCAGCGCGCGGGTGTCCGAGCGGATGGCGTCGAGTCCGGCCTTCGGGTTCTCGGGGCGGACCACATGGGTGCGGACGCTCTTGACCTGGGAACCGAACGGCATCAGCGTCACCTCCTCGCGGTCGCGGAAGTCGCCGGTCAGATCGCCGAGCGACGTCTTCAGCCGGTCGAGGCGGTCGCCGTCCATCGAGCCCGAGGTGTCGAGGACGTATACGGTCCTGGACGGCCGGCGCAGCTTGTTCTCGTAGGAGTCGAGGAGCCGGTCGGCGACGGACCGGCTTCCGGGGAAGGGGAGTTCACGCCGTCGTCCGGTGTCGAGTCCGGCCGCCGGGGCGACGGAGGCGACGACCGGACGGCGGTGCGTCTCCTCGGTGATCCGCTTCTGGGTGGCCGGCGCACGCAGGGCCTCGGCGAGGCGCCGGACGGTCTCGCGGGTGTCCTTGGAGGACGCGGCGAGCGAGGAGAGCGGATAGTCGGCGGTCACCACGCCGTCGCGCGGGCGGATGACCGTCAGACCCTTCACGCCCTTGAGGACGGACTCGTAGTTGAGCAGGGCGTCCACGGTGCCGCGGCGCCGGTAGGCCGTGGCCAGCCAGCCCGACGAGCCCGACGTCAGCTTCTGCCCCTTGAAGAACTCCCGCAGCCGGGGCGTCGCCTTGTCCACGTCGGCGTCCGTGAGCGCCGACTGGGCGCCGGACAGTCCGGAGGCGACCGAGATCAGCGTGGAGAAGCCGGAGTTGGAGCGTGCCGGATCGGTCATGCCGTACGTGAGCTTTCCGTCCGCCACGGCCTGCTCCACCTGCGGCCAGGTGACGTCCTCAGGCTTCCAGCCGAGGCTGCTCACCTTCGCCGGCTTGACGCCGATGGCCACCGGGCTGGACATGACCGGCGTCTCCGAGACGACCTTCTTCGCGGCGTCCGGGCGCAGATGCAGATAGGCGTTGGAGGAGAGCCACAAGGCGTCGTACCTGCCGTCCGCGGTGCCCTTCGCGATCAGGTCCACGGCGGCGAGGGTGCCCATGTACGTGGGCTTGACGGTGATGCCGGTGTCCCGTCCGATCCGGTCGAGGACCGGCTTCATGTCGCTGAGCTCGCTGGAGGCGAGAACGCGCAGGGTGCCGGGCCGCGGGGCGGCGTCGTCCTCGGGCTTCCGCTCTCCCTGAGCCGTGCAGGCCGTGACGGCGAGCAGGGCCGCGGCGGCGCAGGCCGCCCGTCGGACCGCTCTCATCCGTGCCCGCCTTCCAGGGCGCCCTGCGTGCGGCTGCGCTCCAAGTAGGCTCCGGCGTGCTGGAGTTCGGAGGTGAGCGACTCCACGGTCGCGGCCATCGTCTCGGTGGCACGGACCTTGTACGTGTCGATCGCGTCGAGGGTGCGGTAGATCTCCTGGAAGGCGGTGCGCAGGGTCTCGGCGCCGACGGCGGGGTCGGCGGCGATGCGCTGGATCTCCCCGCTCTGGGTGGCGAGCATCTCGGCGTTGCCGCGGATGAGGTCCTCGGTCGTGCCGCGCAGGGCGTTGACCTGCTCGACGACCTTGCGCTGGTTGTCGAGCGCGGAGGCGAGCATCACGGAGATGCGCAGCGCGGAGACCGTGGTGGTGGCCGCGCGGTCGACGCCCTTGATGAGTTCCTCGTTGTTGCGCCGGACCACGTCCATCGCCAGATAGCCCTGGGCGCACACCGCGAGCTGGGTGAGCAGGTCCTGGTGCTTCTGCCGGACCGGGAAGAGCACGTCGGAGCGGAGCGTGTCGGCCTGCGCCGGGTCGGCGGAGTCGACGCCCGCGATGTGGTTCTCGACGGCGCTGTCCAGGGCCTGGGTCAGCACCACGTACTCCTGGAGCTTGCCCATCGTCTCCCAGAGCCGGACGCGCTCGGTCTGCAAGGCCGCGTTGTCCCGGCGCAGTTCGTCCTGGCCGCCGCGCAGCGAACCGACGATCTTGTTCAACGTGCCTTGCGCGGAGGCGTACTTGGCGACGTGGTCGCGCAGCTTGTTGCCGCCCGGCAGCCTGGACAGGAACTTCCTGCCCTTGCTCGCGGACAGGTCGCGCGGATCCAGGTCCTCGACCACGCGCCGGAGTTCGACGAGGGAGCCGGCGACGTGCGACTGCGCGTCCTCGCCCTTGGAGGGCAGGCTGCGGATCGTGCGTTCCAGCATGCGGTTGGACTGGGCGGCGGCGCCGCGCATCTCGCTCGCCCCCAGCCCCGCGATCTCCCCGACCTTGCCCGCGAATTCGGGCGAGCGGGCGTCCAGGGCGGAGAGGCCGTCGATGTACTCGGCGGCCCGGCGCGCCATCTCGTCCTGCACTCCCGGGTCGACCGGGACGAGTCCGCCGGCCTTCTCGCGGGGCACGGGGGCGACCGGCTCGGGCGGCGTGAGGGTGGATGTCTCTTCGGTGGTCATCTGCGCTTCCCCCTAGTTCCCGGCCCGGCGAGCCATCTCGCGCAGCACCTGGTAGGCGGGCACGGGGACCTGCCGGATGCCGGTCAGCTTCTGGTTGAGATACGTGGCACGGGCGGCGGTCGCCGCCGTGAACTCGCCGGTCGCCCCTCGCGGCCGGAATCCGTGCCGGACGGCCAGCTTGCGCAACGTCGGGTCGGTGCTGAGGAGTTCACCCAGCGCGCGGCCCTCGGGCGTGAGCGGTACGACGGTGTGGTCGCTGTTGGCGGTGGTGTCCGGGTAGAGGACCGTGAGGTCGCCGGTGTCCTGGCCCCCGGCGAGCAGCGCGGCGACCTGCGACTCGTAGACGAGGACGAGCGGATTGCCGACGCCGCTGATGAAGTCGCCGAACTCGGCGTCGCTGCTGGGCTGCTGGGCGCCCTGGACGCTGATGAGGCGGTGCAGCAGGGGCGCGGTGCGGCCGACGGCGGCGTTGTCGGTGGCGACGCGCCCGCCGTCGGCGACATAGGAAGCGGCGGCGAGGTAGAGCGCGCCGGAGTTGGAGGTCTCCGGGTCGGTGCTGGCGATGTACAGCGTGCCGGTCAGCTCACCGTGCGCGGTGGCTCCCTTGAGCTGCTGCCAGGTCCGGTCGTGCCGGGCCGCGTCCAGATAGGCGGCCATCTTCAGCGTGCCGGTGTTCTTGTCCAGGGTGGCCAGCCCGTTCGCGGCGAGGACCCGGGCCGCGCTGCGGTGGGCCACCACGACGAGGGGCGAGTAGAAGGGCCGGGGCAGCGGCTGGCGGACGTGGTACTTGTCCGCCAGCTCGTCGGCCGGCGCCTGGCTTGAGGGGAAGGCGAAGTCGTACCCCTTGAGGTCGAGGCCGTCCATGGCCCAGGACCCGGAGGTCTCCGTCTTCACGGTGTAGCCCTTGGCGGCCAGGGCCTTCACCACGTCGGGATCGGCGAAGAAGTCCGCCTTCTCCGAACCGATCACTCCGTGCACGGTCTTCGTTGCCGTGCCCTTGTCCTGACCAGTGCGGCCCGCGACGACGGCTGCTGCCACTCCGCCGATCAACAGGACCGCCAGGACGATTCCCGCGATGCGTCTCACGCCTGGAGCGTGCACCTCGGAATCCAACGTTCCCCGTCTCGGGGGGTGAACACGGGGTGACCACCGGGTCCCGGTACGCAACCGGAGGGGAGAGTGCCGCTACGTGGGCGTGCGGGGCCCTGCGCGCGGTCCTGTGTGCGGCCCTGTGCGGGGCGGACGCGACGGGTGTGTGGCGCCCGGTCCGCGCGTCGCTCGGGAGCGCGCGGACCGGGGCCGTTCGGGGGCCTCGGGCTCGGGGGCCCGGGGTCAGTGGGTGGCCAGCTCGCGGGGTTCGGCGGCCTGCGCGTGGGCGTCCATGCGCTCGGCGGAGAGGATCGCCGCGGCCGTGTCGGCGCGGGAGGCCGCCACGACGAGGGCGCGGCCCGCGAGGGCGTGGGCGCGCCGGTGGAGTGTCACGAGACGGGACGCGCGGGACGCGTCGGCGGCCGGGGCGCGGACCGGGGCGGAGCCGCCGCGCAGCCGCGTCACCTGTTCGGTGAGCCGCTCGGCGCCGGCGTCCAGGTCGGCGGACGGCGCGAGCGCGCGGATCTCGTCCGTGACGGCGAGCAGGGCCGCGAGGTGACCGGCGAGCTGGATGTCCAGCTCCTCCTCGCGCGACCGGTGGGGGAAGTCGGGGGAGGGGGTGCCGGCCATCGTGTGGACCGACTTCGTGCGGATCGGTTCGTACATGGGATGGCCTCCTGTGCCTGACAGGAAGCCATCCTAGCTTGGATTTCGTCTAAAGTTGAGCCGGTTCGCACAATGGGACACGGCGCGTACGCAGGGTGAGCGCACCGCGTGCCCCCGCGGGTGTCACGGCTGGCTGTAGCCGTCCAGGAACGTGCCGATCCGGGTCACCGCGTCCGTCAGGTCCGCGACCGTCGGCAGGGTGACCACCCGGAAGTGGTCCGCCTCGGGCCAGTTGAAGCCCGTCCCCTGGACGACCATGATCTTCTCGCGGCGCAGCAGGTCGAGCACCATCTGCCGGTCGTCCTTGATCTTGAAGACCTTCGGGTCGAGGCGCGGGAAGAGATACAGCGCCCCCTTCGGCTTCACGCAGGTCACACCGGGGATCTGCGTCAGCAGCTCGTGCGCGATGTCCCGCTGCTCCTTCAGGCGTCCGCCCGGCAGGACCAGCTCGTTGATCGTCTGCCGTCCGCTGAGCGCCGCCACCACTCCGTGCTGTCCCGGCATGTTCGCGCACAGCCGCATGTTCGCGAGGATCGTCAGACCCTCGATGTAGGAGGCGGCGTGCGCGCGCGGCCCCGAGACCGACATCCATCCGACGCGGTAGCCCGCCACCCGGTACGCCTTCGACATGCCGTTGAAGGTGAGGGTGAGCAGATCCGGGGCGATCTTGGCGGTCGCGGTGTGCGTGGCGCCGTCGTAGAGGATCTTGTCGTAGATCTCGTCGGAGCAGACCAGCAGGTTGTGCCGCCGGGCGATGTCCGTGAGCCCCCGGAGCATCGCGTCGTCGTAGACGGCGCCGGTCGGGTTGTTCGGGTTGATGATGACGATCGCCTTGGTGCGGTCGGTGACCTTCCGCTCCACGTCCGCGAGATCCGGCATCCAGTCGGACTGCTCGTCGCAGCGGTAGTGCACGGCGGTGCCGCCGGACAGGGAGACCGCGGCGGTCCACAAGGGGTAGTCCGGGGCCGGTACGAGGACCTCGTCCCCGTCGTCCAGCAGTCCCTGCATCGCCATCACGATGAGCTCGGAGACGCCGTTCCCGATGAAGACGTGGTCGACGTCCGTCTCGATCCCGAGGGTCTGGTTGTGCATCACGACCGCGCGGCGGGCGGCGAGCAGGCCCTTGGCGTCGCCGTAGCCGTGCGCCGAGGAGACGTTGCGGAGGATGTCCTCGAGGATCTCGGGCGGACACTCGAACCCGAAGGCGGCCGGGTTGCCCGTGTTGAGCTTGAGGATGCGGTGACCGGCCGCTTCGAGCCGCATCGCCTCCTCAAGAACCGGGCCCCGGATCTCGTAGCAGACGTTGGCGAGCTTCGTGGACTGGATCACCTGCATGTCCGTGAGCTTACGGCCGCGTAACGCGCGTCGGGGCGTGTTTTTCACCACGTGAGACGTGGCGGTTCGAACGTCTTTGTCCACCGGCTGCGCCGAAAGCGCTGGTGGTACCTAGAATGCGCGATCATGTCCTGGCAGTCCGGCGATCCCGAAGCCCGGCCGACGGTGTACCTCCCGCAGAGCGACGGGGCCACGCCTTTGGCCTATGAGGCGTACGCCGACCCGGCCGAGGCGCACGGCTGGCGCAAGGCGTACGCGGACGGCGACGACACCACCGTCCTGGCCGTCGTACCCGGCGTCCCGGCGGGGCGGCGCGCGCGGCAGGTACGCCACCGCCGGGCGCGGACGGTCCGGCGGCTGGCCGTGGCCGGGGGTGCGGCGGGAGTCGTCGTCCTCGGTGTCGCCGTCGCGGGCGTGTTCGACTCCGGGGTGTCCGGGGGACCGGGCGGCACGCCCGTGCGGACCGCCGGGCCCGCGCACCTCGCCACCGGACCCGCGCAGCCGGCCGGCGGATCGACCGCGGCCTCCTCGGCGCAGCCGTTGGCCGCCCCGCCGGCCACCACGTCGGCATCGGCGCCTCACGCCGTATCGGCCGCCCCCTCCGGCAGCGCGGGCGCCGCCTCCCCGGGCGCGCCCACGACCTCGGGCGGCGCCGCGTCACCGGGCGGTTCCACCGCCCCCGCGTCCTCCGCCTCCGCCGCGCCCACGACCTCCGCCGCCCCCACCCCGCCCGGCCCGACGACCCCGACCGCCTCGGCGACATCCGGCACCGGCGGGCACGGACACGGTCACGGGCACGGCGGCGGAGGCTAGCCCTCGGCCCCAGTAGGTTGACCCTGCCGCAAGGGGGAGGCAGGGCATGGAATTCTCGCTGTTGAACGACGAGCCGGTGGCCGGGCCGGGTGACGATCTGCTGGGCACCGGACGGGCCGCCCGCGAACTCGCCAAACTGCTCCACGACTCACGCGCCGCGACCCCGCTCACCCTCGCGGTGGACGCCGGGTGGGGCATGGGCAAGAGCAGCCTGATGCGGCTCGTGGACGCCGAGTTGCGGACCAGGGAGGGCGTCAACACCGTCTGGTACAACGCCTGGACCTCGACGGGCGCCGACGCCCTCGAAGGCCTGATCAAGTCCGTCCTGATGCGGTTCGACCGGCGGGCGCTGCGGCGGGCGCTGCACCGGGTGTCGGAACAACGGGCACTCATCGGCGTCGTCCGGGCGGCGCTGACCCTCGGGGCGGCGCCGTTCGGGGTCGCCGCCCTCGTCGACCGGCTCTGGCGGGACCTCTCCGTCGACGCCCGGTCCCGCAACGCCATGCGGGACGCGCTGCGCGAACTCACGGCGGACTGGGCCGAGTCCACGTCGTTCGACACCCGGCGTCTGCTCGTCGTCTTCGTCGACGACCTCGACCGCTGCTCCGAGGAGACCGTGCTCGCGGTGTGCGAGGCGGTGAAGGTGTACCTGGACGTGCCGGGACTCGCCTTCGTCATCGGGTGCGACCGTTCCGCGCTGGGGCCGAGCGGGCTGCTGCGGGATCTCTCGCCGGCCGGTTCGGCGTTCATGGAGAAGATCTTCCAGACGAGCTACCGGGTGCCGGTCCCGGCGGTCGCCGAGGTCCGTGCGTACGTCGACCGGTGCGCGGAACGCTCCGGCATCCGGGATCTGCTCGGCGACCACCTCGCCGAGCTGATCGCCCTGCGCTCCGCCCGCAACCCGCGCCGGATCAAGCGGCTCATCAACGGCTTCGGCCTGGAGTGCGCGCTCAACCCCGTCTGGGAGTCGTTCAGTTCGGAGGCGGTGATCCGGGTCCTGCTGCTCCAGCAGCTGTACCCCGAGTTCTACCGGGTGCTGCTCGCCCGCGACGGCGCCGATGTGCACGCGGCCCGGGAGTTCCTCCGCTACCGCGCGACCCGGCGGGTGCTGAGCCAGCCGTTCGCGCAGCCCGCGGAGGGCACCTGGCCGGTCGCGGTGAGCTGTCTGCTCGCCTACGACCTGGTCGCGCCGGAGCCGGGCCGGCCCGAGGACCGGCGCGCGCTCCTCGCCCGGCTGGAGGAGCATCTGCCCACCGGATTCCCGGAGTTGGTGCTCGACCCGAACTTCGTCCGGCTCATCGAGGAGTTGATGGCGCTCACCGAGGTGGACGACCTGGTGGGGCAGTTGCAGCGCGGGGCGCCCCGGCTCGCGCCGGATCCCGCGGACGGAACACCGGAGCCCGGTTCGTCCGTGCGGCCGGGCGGCGCCGGCCCCTCGGACGCCGGGATGCCGTACTCCGGCATGCGGATCCTCTGGATCGACGACCACCCCGAGCGCAACACCCGGTTCACCGAGCTGCTGGAGGCGCGGGGCGGCCGCGTCTGGGTGGCCACGGACCGGGACCGCGCCGAGCACGTCCTCGGCGGCACCCGGATCGACCTGCTCATCTCCGACGTGCAGCGCGGACTCGACCGGGAGGCGGGGCTCACCGATCTGGGCCGCTGGCGGGAGAGCGGGCGGTATTCCGGGCCCGCCGTCTTCTTCACCAGCCGCACCACCCCGAACCGCGAAGCCCGCGCCGCGGCACTCGGCGCGAGGGTCGCCACGAGCGGCGCGCTGCTCTTCCGCTACACCGAGGAGGCCTACGAGGTTTCCGCCCCTTAGGCCGAAAACGGCTCCTTGTTCACCTTCCCCTCCCCCCTCACAATGCGCATGACAAACAGATGACCGGAAGACCTCCGGTCAACAGAAGGTGACCGGATGACCTTCGGTCGCCCCACGTCGCAAGAGGGGACCCCCACATGAGAAAGCCTCTCGTCGCCGCTCTGTTCGCCCTGGTGATAGCCGGGGCGGGCGCGGCACCCGCGGTCGCCGCACCCGCCCCCCACCCGGCTCCCGCGCGCGTGTCGGCCTCCGCCGTCACGACGGACACCGCGGCGGGCACCCAGGCGGCGGCGCCCACGCTCCAGGCCGTCAGCCTCGCCGGGACGGTCGCGCTCAGCAACTGTTCCGGCTCGGTCATCCGCTTCCCCAACTCGGCGGACACCGACCCGGCACTCGTGCTCTCCAACGGCCACTGCCTGGAGACCGGCTTCCCGGACCCCGGTGAGGTGATCGTCGGGCAGTCGTCCAGCCGGACCTTCGGTCTGCTGAACTCGGCGGGCACCAAGGTCGCGACCCTGCGCGCGAGCAAGGTCGCGTACTCGACGATGACCGACACGGACATCACGATCTACCAGCTCACCAGCACCTACGCGACCATCAAGAGCTCGTACGGCATCAGCGCGCTGACCGTGCAGGACACGCACCCGACCGCCGGTACCGCCATCACGGTGGCCTCCGGCTACTGGAAGCGTCTCTACAACTGCAGCATCGACGGGTTCGTGTACCGCCTGAAGGAGGGCAGTTGGACCTGGAAGGACTCGGTCCGCTACACCTCCGCCTGCAACACCATCGGCGGCACCTCGGGCTCGCCCGTCATCGACCAGTCGACCGGCAAGGTCGTCGCCGTCAACAACACCGGCAACGAGGACGGTGAGACCTGCACGGTGGACAACCCGTGCGAGGTCGACGCGAACGGAAACGTCACCATTCACCAGGGCATCAACTACGCCGAGGAGACCTATCTGATCCCGGCCTGCTTCACGACCGGCAACCAGCTCAACCTGAGCGCGAGCGGCTGCGTCCTGCCCAAGCCGTAGCACGGCGGGAGGGCGGGCGGTCACGCCGTGCGGCGGACCGCCCGTCCCGCCAGGACGTCCGTCCGGCGCCCGTCCTCCACGACGAAACGGCCGTCGATCAGGACGTGCGGGACACCGGTCGGCAGGGTGCGCGGCGCCGCGAAGGTCGAACCCGCCGCGACCGTCGCCGGGTCGAACAGGACCAGGTCGGCGCGGTACCCCTCGCGGACGAGACCGCGGTCGGGCAGCCGCAGCCGGGCGGCCGGGCGGCCGGTCAGATGAGCGACGCACTCCTCCAGCGAGAGGACGCCCAACTCCCGTACGTACCGGCCGAGATAGTGCGGGAAGGTGCCGTAGGCGCGCGGGTGCGGCTTGTCGCCGGTGAGGATGCCGTCGGAGCCGCCGGTGTGCACGGGGTGCCGCATGATCGCCCGGACGTTCTCCTCGTGGCCGACGTGCTGCAGGATCGTCGGGCCGAGCCGGTCCTCGACCAGCAGGCGCCGGGCGGTGGTCCAGGGGGCCTCGCCGCGCAGGTCGGCGGATTCCCGGACGGTCCGGCCCACGTACGGGCCGAGGCCGGGGTCGCTCACCCCCGAGATCTCGATCGTGTCCCACGCGATGGGGACGCCGTGGCAGCCGTCCGCGCCCACGACCTCCATGTGGTGCCGGACGCGCTCGGCCGTCGCGTCGTCCCGCAGCCGCGCGAGAACCGCCTCGGGTCCGCCCTCGCCCGCCCAACTCGGCAGCATCGCCACGAGCGTGGTGCACCCGGGGGTGTACGGATAGGTGTCGAGGGTGATGTCCGCGCCTCCCGCCAGCGCCTTGTCCAGCAGGGCGAGGAGGTCCGGCGCCCTCCCCTCGTTCACGCCGAAGTTCATGGTGGCGTGGGCGAGATGGAGCGGACAGCCGGCCTCGCGCGCGAGGGTCACCATCTCCTCGTACGCCTCCAGGGCGCCCGCACCGTAGGAGCGGTGATGCGGGCAGTAGTAGCCGCCGTGCTCCGCCACCACCCGGCACAGGGCGGTGAGTTCGGCGTCCCGGGCGTACATCCCGGGGGTGTACGTCAGTCCCGAGGACATCCCGACCGCGCCCTCCCGCAAGCCGTCCGCCACCAACTGCCGCATCCGGTCCAGCTCCTGGGGGGTCGCCTCGCGGTCCTCCCAGCCGACGGCGAGCATCCGGACGGTGCCCTGCGGGACGAGGTAGGCGGCGTTCACCGCGATGCCCTCGCCGTCGAAGCCGTGGTCGAGGCGGTCCAGGTACTCGCCCACCGAGCGCCAGTCGAAGTCGATGTCGTCGCCGTGGCCGTTCCAGCCGGTGATCGTCCGGCGGACCTCGGCGAGCGTACGGTCGTCCACCGGCGCGTACGACAGGCCGTCCTGGCCGATGACTTCGAGGGTCACCCCCTGGGCGGCCTTCGCGCTGTGGTCCGGGTCCCGCAGCAGCGCGAGGTCGCTGTGCGCGTGCATGTCGATGAAGCCGGGGGCGAGGACAAGGCCCTCGGCGTCCAGCTCCCGTGTGCCGCGCGGCCGTTGGCAGCCGGCCGCCGCGGCCTCCTGGACGATCGCGACGATCCGGCCGCCCTTGACGGCCACGTCGGCGCGGAACGTGGGGGCGCCACTGCCGTCGGCGACGTCGACGTCCTGGATGACGAGATCGGCGTGATCCATGAGGGTGTCTCCCGCTCCTAGAAGAACGTGCGGATGTAGTCGACGACCGTGCCGTCCGCCTCGACCAGCGGGATGAGCTGCCACTTGTCGAAGGACGTGCACGGATGGGACAGGCCCATGCCGAACCAGTCGCCGACCTCCAGATCCGCCCCGGGGGCCGTCCGCAGCCACGCGTGCTGGTCGGAGAGCCCGCTGACCTCGATGCCGGTCGCGGGGCGCTCCTCGCCGTCCCGGCGCACCACCTGGGCGAAGGGCAGGCCGAGGTCGTAGGCCGCGTCCCGCTTGCCGGCGTTGGTGAAGGCCTGCTCGGGGGAAGGCCGGGAGACGACCTGCGACCAGAGGCGGAACGCCGGGTGCAGGGCACCCTCCTCCGGGATACGGGTGAAGGGCGTCAGCTTCCGGTAGTGGCCGTCGTCGTGCGAGACGTACGCGCCCGAACGCAGCAACTTCAGTACGGGGAGAGAGAGTTCGGGGATCTCCGCGAAGACGTCGGCGACCGCGTCGAACCAGGCGCTGCCGCCCGCGCTGACGACGATCGTGTCCAGGCCCTTGAACCGCCCGGCGCCGTCGAAGGCCGCCGCGAGCGCGGTCAGCCGCCGCAGCCAGGCGTGCACCCGCTCGGGGTTCGCGTCCGGGACCTCGCCCTCGTACCCCGCGACACCGGCCAGCCGCAGCGTCGCCGTCGCGGCCACCGCGTCCGCCACGGCCTCGCACTCCGCTTCCGTACGTACGCCGGTACGGGCACCCTCACCGGCGGCGAGTTCGACGACGACGTCCACCGGACGGGCGCTCCCGCGCAGCGCGGCGTCCATCAGCTCCACACCGCGCACCGAGTCGACGTAACAGACGAACCGGAACTCCGGGTCCTCGGCCAGTTCCGCGGCGATCCAGCGCAGGGCCGCCGGGTCGACGAGTTCGTTCGCGAGGAAGATCCGGTCGATGCCGAACTCCCTGGCCACCCGCACCTGGTGGGGGACCGCGAGGGTGATGCCCCAGGCGCCGTACTCGATCTGCCGCCAGAAGAGCTGAGGCGCCATGGACGTCTTGCCGTGCGGGGCGAACGCGAGGCCGTGCCGGGTGGCGTACGTCTCCATGAGTTCGAGGTTGTGGGTCAGGCGCTCGGCGGAGAGGGCGAGGACGGGGGTGGTGAAGCCGTCCGTGAAGAGGTTGAGGCGCCGGCCGGCCAACTCGCCGACGCTCAGGCCGTCCGCGTCCGGAGGCAGGCCCTTGAAACGGTGGTCGACGCGCTCCGCCGCGAGAGCGGCCAGCGGTGCGGCGGCGGTGTCGGCGCTCATGGGGCCTCCTTGGTCTGCCTGTTGTCTGTTGTGCGGCGCGTGTGACGTTGCATCATGTGCAACGCTCATTGCGTATGTCGCTTACTGCTGTCTAACATCCCAGCCAACGCAGGGTCAACGGTGCCGTTCACCGCCGTCGGCCGCCAGAGCGAGGAGCCCCGACCGCCGTGACCAGCAACGGACCCGCAGGTGCCGCGTCCCCCGACGCCGACGCCGACATCGAGAGCGGCACCGGCACTGACACCGGCACCGTCGACGTGGTGGCGCTCGGCGAGTCCATGGTCACCTTTCTGCCCACCCGGGCAGGACGCCTCGCCGACGTGCCCTCCTTCGAGCGGGGCATCGGCGGTGCCGAGTCGAACGTGGCCTGCGTGCTCGCCCGCGCCGGTCACTCCGCGCGCTGGGTCGGCCGGGTCGGCGCCGACGGGTTCGGCGACCACCTGGTGGAGACGATCGCCGCGTACGGCGTCGACACCTCCGCCGTACACCGGGACCCCGACCGCCCGACCGGCGTCTACTTCCGCACCGCGGGCGACCGGGCGACCGACGCCCACGAAGTCGCCTACTACCGCGCCGGATCCGCCGCCTCGGCCATGACGGCCGGGAATGTGGACCTGGCCGCCGCCCGGTCCGGCCGCGTGCTGCACCTGTCCGGCATCACCGCCGCGCTGTCCGACGGCTGCCTGGCCCTGATGCGCGAACTGACCGCCCCCCGGCCCGGCCGCCCCCTCGTCTCCTTCGACGTCAACCACCGCCCGGGGCTGTGGCGCGACCCCGAAGGACCCCGCGTCCTGCTCGACCTCGCGCGCGGCGCCGACATCGTCTTCGTCGGGGCCGACGAGGCCCGCGAGGCCTGGGGACTGCGCGGGGCGCACGCGATCCGCGCCGCGCTGCCCGAACCGGACGTCCTGGTCGTCAAGTACGGCAAGGACGGAGCCGTCGTGTACGACAGGAACGCCGACGGCGGGACAACCGCCGCCGAGCGGGCGAGCGGCACGGCCGACGGGAGCGAGGGCACGGCCGAGGGGGCGAGCGGCACGGCCGACGGGAGCGAGGGCACGGCCGAGCGGGCGGGGGACACCGCCAACCGGAACGAGGGTGCGGCCGAGGGGGCGAAGGGCGCCGCCGACGGGCGCGAGGGCGCGGCCCGGGGGGCCCAGGACGACACCAGGAGGCCCGCGGACGCGGCGGGCACCGTCACCTTCGTCCGCGCCCTGCGGGTCGACGTCGTCGCGGCCGTCGGCGCCGGCGACGCCTTCGCCGCCGGATTCCTCTCCG
Organism: Streptomyces sp. NPDC091209; assembly: GCF_044757755.1. NCBI lineage: Bacteria > Bacillati > Actinomycetota > Actinomycetes > Kitasatosporales > Streptomycetaceae > Streptomyces > Streptomyces sp. NPDC091209. The sequence continues at coordinate 246,931 of NZ_JBIVVR010000006.1, forward strand.
CCACCCTGCGCGGCCTCCCCGTCCGCGACCGGTTGCGGCACGGCCACCTGATGGCCGCCGCCGCCCTCACCGTGCCCGGCGACCTCGCCGAGCCGCCCGCCCGGGGGCACGCCGACCGGCTGGCCGCTCTCGACGACCGTGCCTGGGAGACACTTCGTCTCGGCCCCGGCTGGACCGCAGCCGACGCACGGGCCGCGGAGGAGGAACGTACGCCATGAGCCAGACCGTCGACCGAGCGCTGAGCATCCTGCCGCTGCTCGCCGAGGGCCCCGCCGACCTCGGACAGGTCGCCGACCGCCTCGGCGTCCACAAGTCCACGGCGCTCCGCCTGCTGCGCACCCTGCACGAACACGGTCTGGTGTACCGCCAGTCCGACCAGCGCTACCGGCTCGGCGCCCGCCTGTTCGCCCTCGCCCAGGAGGCCGTCGAGAACCTCGACGTCCGCGAGATCGCCCACCCCCACCTCGTCCGCCTCAACGAGAGCTGCGGACACACCGTCCACCTCGCCGTGCACGAGGAGAACGAGGTGCTCTACATCGACAAGGTGGAGAGCCGCTACCCGGTGCGCATGTACTCGCGGATCGGCAAACCCGTCGCCATCACCGTCGCCGCGGTCGCCAAACTGCTCCTCGCCGACCTGCCCGAGGCCGAGCGCCGCGCCGTCGCCGACAAGCTCGACTACCCCATGTACACGGCCCGTTCGACCCCCAACGCCCCCGCCTTCCTCAAGGAGCTGGCGGCGGTACGCGAACAGGGCTGGGCCACCGACCTCGGCGGCCACGAGGAATCCATCAACTGCGTCGCCGCCCCCGTCCGGGGCGCCGACGGACGCGTCGCCGCCGCCATGTCGGTCTCCGCGCCCAACGTCGTCGTCACCGCCGAGGAACTCCTCACCCTGCTCCCGCTGGTGCGCCGTACGGCGGACGCCATCAGCCGCGACTACTCCGGCAAGGCCCCCACGAAGGACGATTCCAAGGAATGAGCACCGCATGACCGACAAGACCGCCCTCACCCCCTCGACCCACACCACCCCGCCCGCGAGGTTCTCGCACGGTGTGCGGAAGGGGAACATCCTCCAGGTCGCCGGCCAGGTCGGCTTCCTGCCCGCCGAGGAGGGCAGGCCCCCGACGCCCGCGGGACCGACCCTGCGCGAGCAGACCCTCCAGACCCTCGCCAACGTCAAGGCCATCCTCGAAGAGGGCGGAGCCGGCTGGGACGACGCGATGATGATCCGCGTCTACCTCACGGACACCGGCCACTTCGCCGAGATGAACGAGATCTACAACCAGTACTTCGAGGAGCAGGGCCTCACCGCGCCCCCCGCCGCCCGCACGACGGTCTACGTCGGACTGCCGGCCGGACTCCTCGTCGAGATCGACGTGCTCGCCGTTCTCGGCTGACGTCGCCCGTGCGGGCCCCTGCCCGCACACCGCTCCTCCGGGCCCACGCCCGAGCAACTCCCGCACCGCGTACGACGTCACGGTGCGGCACCCGCAGAACCCGGGGTGCCGCACCGCGATCCGCCCTGCCCGAAAGCTCCATGGACCCACGAAAACGAGGCCCCCCGCCATGTCGTCGTATCCGCTCGCCGCGACAGCCCCATCCCCGGAGACACCACCGCACACCGGTGGTCTCCTGCTCCTCATCGACGGCACGGCCGGACTGCTCACGGTCGCCGCCCTCGGGATCGCGCTCCTCCTCTTCCTGATCATCAAGGTCAGGCTCCAGCCGTTCGTCGCCCTGCTCGCCGTCTCCATAGCCGTCGGCCTGTCCGCCGGACTCTCGGTCACGGAGCTGTTCGGCACGGTCCAGCGGTCCACCGCGGTATCGGTCGTCGAGACCGGCATGGGCGGCATCCTCGGCCATGTCGCGATCATCATCGGCCTCGGCACGATGCTCGGCGCGATCCTCGAAGTCAGCGGCGGCGCCGAGGTGTTGGCCTCCCGGCTGCTCAACCTCTTCGGGGAGAAGCGGGCCCCGCTCGCCATGGGCCTGACCGGCCTGATCTTCGGCATCCCGGTCTTCTTCGACGTCGGCATCTTCGTCCTCGCGCCGCTCGTCTACGCCGCCGCCAAGCGCTCCGGCAAGTCGATCCTGCTCTACTGCCTGCCGCTGCTCGCCGGCCTGTCGATGACCCACGCCTTCCTGCCCCCGCACCCCGGCCCGGTCGCCGCCGCGGGGCTGCTGCACGTCCAGCTCGGCTGGGTCATCCTCATGGGCATCGTCTGCGGCATCCCCGCCGTACTGGCCGCCTGGGTCTACGCCGCCTGGATCGGCAAGCGGATCTTCGTCCCCGTACCGCAGGACATGGTCGAGGCGGCGGCCGAGGCCAAGCGGGCCGTCGTCGCCGAACAGCGGGGTACGGGTGGCTCCTTGCCGGGTGGGCCCGACAGTCCGCAGGACGGGGCGGAGCCGACCGGGAAGCCGGTGCCGGACGAGAAGCCGGTGCCGCTCGGCACGGTCCTCGGCATCATCGGTACGCCCCTGGTGCTGATCCTCGCGGCGACCTTCTCCTCGGTCGCCCTCGACCCCTCCACTCTCCGCTCGGTCATCGAGTTCTTCGGCAGCCCCTTCGTCGCCCTCACGATCGCCCTGCTCCTCGCCTACTACCTGCTCGGCATCCGGCGCGGCTGGTCCCGCAAGTCCCTGGAAACCGTGTCGACTTCGTCCCTCAAGCCGGTCGGCAACATCCTGCTGGTGGTCGGCGCCGGCGGCGTCTTCGGTGCCGTGCTGAAGGCCAGCGGAGTCGCCCAGGCCCTCTCGGACACCTTCAACGACGTCGGCCTCCCGGTGATCGTCCTGGCCTATCTGATCTCGCTGGTCCTGCGGGTCGCCCAGGGCTCGGCGACGGTCGCGATCGTCACCACGGCGGGCATCGTCGCGCCGCTGCTCGTCGAGGGCCACCACTCGCAGGCCTTCGTCGCCCTGGTCATCATGGCGATCTCGGCGGGCTCCATCTTCGCCTCGCACGTCAACGACGGCGGCTTCTGGATGGTGGCCAAGTACTTCGGCATCAGCGAGCGCGACACCCTCAGGACCTGGACCGTCCTGGAGTCGGTGCTGTCCGTCGCGGGGTTCGCCGTGGCCGCCGTGGTCAGCGTCTTCGTGTAGGCGTGGCAGACGTCGTCGTACGGCCGCGGCCGGCGTCCGCGTACAGCGGCCGTCGGCCGCTTCGTACGGCCGAGATGAGTCTCTTCGTGTAACAGAGGCATAGCTAAGTCGGGGCTGGCTGTGTCCGACACAGGATCTTCGACCATACTTCCCGCTGTGGAGCAGCGCATAGGTTCGAAGAGCCAGCCCCTGGACGCCGCCGCGGTGAACCCGGCGTACATCCCCGGGCTTACGTCACCCGTGCCGGCGGAGCCGAAGGACGCGGTCGTGGAGACCGAGGAGGCCGCCGCCGAGGGGACCGTCTCCGAGGAGACGGTCTCCGACGACGCGGCGTCCGACGAGGCGCCCGCCGCCGAGACCCCGAAGGAGTCCGTGCCCGAAGAGGAGACCGACTCCGAGGACGAGACCGGTTCCGGGACGGAGACGGAGTCCGGGACCGCCCCGGAAACCGGCCCCGCCCCCGACGGTCCCGTCTTCGAGGCCTCCGACCGGCGTGCCTCGATCACGGCCGACCACAGCGGCGTACGGCTGCGCCTGGACGACCAGGAGGCCGAGTTCCGCTGGGACGAGATCGGCGCCGTCGAGACGGAGTCGCCGCGCTTCGGCAAGCGGTTCACCATCACGGTGCACACGCCGGAGCGCCGCTGGTATCCGATAGAGATCGAGGCGAACGCCCGGGCACGCTTCAAGGAGTGGGAGGAGCAGCTCGACGCCGTCCTGGACGCCTACTTCGAGGACGGTGAGGACGCCGAGGCCACCGCGGTCGTCGAGTCCACGGAGTCCACCGAGGATGCCGACGACGTCACGTCCGTCGCCGCACCCGAGGCGGCGGAGGAGTCCGAGTCGGCCGAGAAGACGGACGAGGCCGAGGCCGAGGACGCGAACACGGTCGGGAGCAAGGCCGAAAAGCCGTAAGCGGTACGGTGATCCGCGCGCCCGGTCACGAAGGGCGCGCGGATCACCGGCCGGAGCGGCCGGATGGGCCGGTGTGGCGCCTAGGCGCAGTACTGCGCCGCCTTGCCGATGGACCGGTACATGCAGTCGGCGTTCTCCAGAAGTTGGAGCACCGCGTCCCGGTTGCGGGACGTCTCCCGCTCGATGACCTCGTCGGGCGGATAGAAGCCGCCGCCTGAGCTGGACGTCGGGTACATCTCGAAGGTGTAGTCGAAGATCTTCTGGGCGCCCCAGAGATAGTCGTCGATCGAGCCGTCCGTGATGTACAGATCACTGTCCTGTTCGGCCGTGTACCCGTTGCTGGCGGCCATCTTCTGACCGACGGCCTTGAACGCGGCGGCGTCGTCCGCCGTCATCCCGGTGGCCGTGTCGGAGGTGGTGTACCCGAACGGCCACAGCACGAGTTCGCTGTAGGTGTGGAAGTCGATCCCGGCGGTGATCTGCTGCTTGCCGCCGACGACCCGGCCGCGCACGAAGTCGGAGACCACCTTCACCTCGGGCGCCGACTCGGCCGACGTGCCGCGGTAGGTCTCGGAGGACGGGGAGCCCGAAGAGCCGCCGCAGCAGCCGAACTTGTAGTTCCAGTTGCGGTTCAGGTCCGTACCGACGTACGAGGAGCCGGAGTTGGGCTGGCGGTTCTTGCGCCAGGAGCGGTAGGAGCCGCTCGCGATGTCGTACTCGCCGCCGTCCGGGTTGAGGTCCGGGATGATCCAGATCTCGCGGTTGTTCACCATGTTGGTGACCCGGGAGTCGCTGCCGTAACCGGCCCCGAGCTCGCGCAGCAGATACAGCGCCATCTCCACCGTGAGGTGCTCGCGGGCGTGCTGGTGGAAGGTGAGCAGGACCTCGGGCTCGCTCTCGTCGGTCGCGACGTTGTCGCTGACCTTGATGGCGACGATGTCCCGGCCCTGGTACGACTTGCCGATCACCTTCTTGCTCATGATGCTCGGGTAGGCCGCGAGCCGCTGGTCGATCTCCGCGTTCATCTCCGCGTAGTTGTGGTACTTCGCGTCCGCCGTCGGGAAGTCGAACAGGCGTACGTCGCCGGCGGCGGAGCGGTCGGGCGCCGCGCCCAGCGGTGTGACGTCGTAGCCCTGCCGGCGCAGCGCGGCGATCTGGTCCGCGCGGCCCGAGACGACGACGGTCTCCCGGTCGGCCTCGTCCACGGTGACCCCCGACCGCTGGATCTCGGTACGGGACGCGGGGGTCGAGCTCTGGTGGATCTCGTACTGCCTGACGTCGTCGGGCGAGGGTCGAAGGGCCCTGGCCCCGCTCGCGGTGGCGTCGGTGGCGGTGGCGGTCAGGGGAGCCGCGAGGGCGAGCGCGGCGAGGACGGCGAGGACGGCGGAGCGTCGGCCGCCGCTGCTCCTGCCGTCGGCGCGTGCGTTGCCGCGTGGGCGAAATCGCATGGTGTCTCCTTGTTTCTCCGGTAATCCCGGGATCTCCGGAATTGTGGGGGAGTGGAGCTGGGGAGTGGCTCAAGGTGACGTGTCTGGTGCGGGTGTGGCGCTCATGGTGAGGGTTCTGGCATGAGCAGGTCAATGGACGACAAAGAGACGTCGGCGGGAATCGGCCGCGCCGGACGGCGCCGAACCCGCCCCCGCCGGGCGGCGTCGAGCCCGCCCCCCGCCGGACGGCGTCGGCCGCGTCCGCCGTGCGCAACGGCACCGGCCCCGCTCGCCGCGACTGCGGCGAGCGGGGCCGGGAGGGGCACCGCCGGGGAAGGGGGAAGGAGGCGGTGGGGACTACAGGGAGTGCACGTGCGGACCGACCGCGTTCGACCAGGCGTTGCCGGCCGAGGCGTCCCAGTTCGTCGACCAGGTCATCGCGCCGCGCAGCGCCGGGTAGGCCTTGGAGGGCTTGAACGAACCGCAGTTGGTGAGCTTGGTCAGGCAGTCGAGGGCGTTGTTCACGATGGTCGGGGAGACATAGCCGCTGCCCGCGCCGCTCGTGGAGGCGGGGAGGCCGAGGCCGACCTGGGACGCGTCGAGGCCGCCCTGGAGCTGGATGCAGGCGAGCGCCGTCAGGAAGTCGACCGAGCCCTGCGAGTAGACCTTGCCGTCGCAGCCGAGCATCGAACCGCTGTTGTAGTACTGCATGTTGACGACGGTGAGGATGTCCTTGATGTTCAGCGCGGTCTGGAAGTACGAGTTCGACGTGGACTGCATGTCGATCGTCTGCGGGGCCATGGTGATGACCAGGGACGCACCCGCCTTCGCGGACAGGGACCGCAGCGCCTGCGACATGTAGGTCGCGTTGAGGCCGTTCTCCAGGTCGATGTCGACGCCGTCGAAGCCGTACGTCTGCATCAGGGAGTAGACGGAGTTGGCGAAGTTCGCGGCCGACGTCGAGTCGCTCACCGAGATGGTGCCGTTCTGGCCGCCGATGGAGATGATGACCTTCTTGCCGGCGGCCTGCTTGGCCTTGATGTCGGCCTTGAACTGGTCGACGGTGTAGCCGCCGAGGCCGGCCGAGTCGAGGGTGAAGCTCACCGCGCCCGGCGTGCTGGTGGCGTCGGCGAAGGCGACGGCGATGATGTCGTACTGCGACTGCACGGCGGAGATCTTCTGCACGGTCGCGCCGTTGTTGAAGTTCTGCCAGTAGCCCGTCACGGCATGTGCCGGCACGGTCCCGCCGCCCCCGCCGCCGCCCGAGGGTGCGGTCGTCGTCCCGGTGACCGCCGACGACTTCGCCGACTCACCGGCCGCGTTGGTCGCCGAGACCTGGAAGGAGTACGCCGTGGACGCGGCGAGCCCCGATACGGTCGCGGAGGTTCCGGTCACCGCCTGGACCTTGGAGCCGCCCTGGTAGACGTTGTAGCCGGTCGCGCCCGACACCGCGTTCCAGGCCAGGGAGACGGACGAGGAGGTCGTGCCGGACACGGCGAGGCCCGCCGGGGTGGCCGGGACCGTCGGGGCGGGGTCGCCGCCACCGCCGCCGTCCGGGCCGAACACCGAGAAGTCGTCCGCGAAGTAGGCGGGCTGGCCGTACCAGCCGTGCGTCCAGACCGCCACCGACGTCGTCGAGGCGCCGGTGGTGAAGGTGGTCGTGAGCTGCGTCCAGGTGGTGTTGGGCGTCCAGGTCGACACGTCCGTCGTCCCCGTGCCGGTCACCCCGAGGTAGGTGTAGGACCCCTGCACCCAGGCGCTGAGTGTGTACGTCGAACTGGGCTTCACGGCGACGGTCTGGGAGCACTGGGCGAAGTCCTGCCCCGCGGGCGTGGCCTTCAGCGCAGCCGAGCCGCCGTGCACCGGCGAGGAGACGGTCGTGCCACTGCCCGCCGAACAGGTCCAGTTGCTGAGGCCGGACTCGAAGCCGGCGTTCTTGACGTTGTTGACGTCGGCGGCCCGGGCCTGGCCGGCCAGGCCGGTGAGCGAGAGAACGGACGCGGTGACGGCGGCGGCGAGTGCTCCCGCCCATCTCCGCCCGGGCATACGGATGACGCGGTCCACTGGGTCCTCCAGGGAGAGGTGGGGGAGGGGGAACGGAACGGTGGCCACCGTCGGTGGGTACAAGTTGGTCCAGACCAATCGGGTTGTCAAGTCCTGTGACTTCTCAACACCCTTGCGGGAGACTTCAGTTGTCCGGCCCGGCTTACTCTGCGTTGATCACGTCCGCACCTTCGGTGAGATGATCTCGGAGATTCGGTGTTGAGCGGGCCATGCCGTGGATATGGTGCTGATGCAAGAGGACGTCACAGTGACGATCTGCGGCCGTATGCGTGGTCGTCCGTGATGCTCCATGGCGATAAAGGGGCGATCTGAGGCGGTGGTTGACCACCCCGCCGCAGCGAACGGGGTGTGTGCAGCGTGCCGACCGCGATAGCCGTCACCAGTCCCGATCTGGTGCTCCCACCGCACGACCGGCAGACCCCGCCGGCGGTCGTCCAGCCGCTCGGCACCCTGGAGAGCTCCCTCGCCGGGATGCACGCGCTCATCGAACAGCACGGGTACGTCATCTCCCTCTACCCGTCCTCCGCCGAGAGCGCCGTCACGCACCGGCTGCACACCGTCCGCTCCGTCCTGGAGAGCGACCGCATCGCGTTGCTCGGCATCGACCTGCCACCGCTCGGAATCGCCCTGCTGGCGCAGCAGTTGCGCCAGCTCTCCGTCTGCGACTTCAGCCCCGGTGTGCTCGCCTCCGCCGCCCGGCTGCTCGCCCACTACATCTACGCGGGCGCTCTGCTCGGCTCGGTCGCCAAGCTCGACCGGGTCCCGGTCTCCCTGAAGTCCCACGCCAAGTCATGGGTGCCGGGCGCCCAGTTCGCCGTACTCGCCAATCCGCGGCCCGAGCTGATCAGGGTCGGCCAGGACGAGCTGCCCGGACCGGAGTTCGGCACCCGGCTGCTCTCGGCCGCGGGCCAGCCGCCCTCCGACTGGGTGACCTCGACCCTCGCGCCCGCCTGGCAGGTCCAGGGCGTGGCGACCGTCCCGCTGCCCGAGGAATCGGTCCGCTGGTGGGGGACGTCACGACTCGTCGAGTTCGCCGCCGGGCTGTACGACGTCTCCGTCCTCTACCAGCTCGTCTCGTCCGTCCGGCGGGACGAGTGCCGCTGGTGCGGCCTCGAACTCATCGGTGACCGCTGCGGGTTCTGCGCCGCCCCGCTCACACCGTCTTCCGCACAGGAGCTTCCGGCCACCGTTGTCCGGGCAGCCTCTTCGGTACGCGCTCTGCCCCGAGGCGCCACATAGGCCCCCTCGGTCACATCTGAACAGCACACCAGGCACGACCGCTCGGCCCCGCCGTCCCCGTAGATCGAGGTTGTCCGGAACATGCTGCATCACCCCGGAGGTCACCCCCCGGATCCCCGGCAGGAACGACAGCTCGGTCCACTCCCCGGTACCGCCCCACGAGGTGAGATTCAGTGAACTCGCGCCAGCGCCGCGGCGTCATCCTGCTGGTCCTCTCGGTCCTGTGCGCCTTCGGCGCCTTCGCCGGGGTCCTGTCGGTGATCCGCGACGTGAACTCCAAGGTCGGCCCGGAGGTCACGGCGTACCGCCTGAAGAACGACATCGCGCCCTACAAGGAGCTGTCGGCCGACCAGTTCGAGAAGGTCTCGATGCCCGAGCGGTGGCTGTCGTCCACCGCCGTCACCGACCTCTCCCGGATCCGCGGGAAGATCGCCGTCACCAAGCTGGAGAAGGGCTCCCTGCTGCAGGCCGACATGATCGTGGCCAAGCCCCGACTGGCCGCCGGGCAGCAGGAGATCGCGATCATGATCGACGCCTCGACCGGTGTCGCGGGCAAGATCGACCCCGGCTCGAAGGTCAACATCTACGCCACCTTCAAGGCCGCGAACGACAAGAGCAAGGACCAGTCCAAGGTGATCGTCGCGAACGCCCGGGTCATCGACGTCGGCAAGCTCACCGCCCTCGAAGCGGACCAGTCCAGCTCCGACCGGCGCAACAGCGCCACCCAGGCCGTCCCGATCACCTTCGCGCTCGACACCGCCGACGCCCAACGCGTCGCGTACGCCGAGTCGTTCGCCCAGCACGTCCGGCTCGCCCTGGTCGCGGGCGGCTCCGACACGATCGTGGCACCCGGCGACCGTACGTACACCCTCGACGAGGACAAGTAGGAGGCCGCGCATGAGGTCCATGCCCACGGGGCGGTGCGGAGGGTCGCGTACGAGGCCGACGCGCACGGGTCCGGACCGACGGCCGGCGGCGTCGCCGCACCGGACACACGACGGACGGGACCGACGATCGGCCGCGCAGCGGCGTCCCGGGGTGCCGCACCGAGGCCCCGACGCGGGTCGGACCGGCGGGGTGCCGGGCCGGGGGCCCGGGGTGCGGCGGCAGGTTCCCGAGGTGCCGGCCGAGGGGTCCGGCGTGCGCGGAACCCGGGGGACGTTCGGCCGAGGCCCCGGTGTGCGGCAGGCCGGGGGGTTGCCGGGCCGGTGGTCCGGGGAGTGGCGACAGGTTGGCGGGGTGCCGGGCCGGGGGCCCCGCGTTTGGCGGGCCGACGAGTTGCGGGGCCGGTGGTTCGGTCTGCGGTGGGCCGACCGGTTGCGGGGCCGATGGTCAGGTCAGCGGCAGGCCGTCGGGTTGCGGGGCCGGTGGTTCGGTCTGCGGTGGGCCGACCGGTTGCGGGGCCGATGGTTCGGGGTGCGGCACGTGAGTGAGGGGCTTCGGCGATGACCATCCGTATCCTTCCCGCCGTCGGCGACATCGACTCGGCCCGCGCGCTCACCACCCTGCTGAGCCAGCTCGCCGACACCGAACCCGCCCCGCCCGTACCCGACTCGACGGCCCTCCTCGACACCCTCGCGCGGCTCGCCGCGGACTCCCTCGACGAGCTCCCCGAAGTGGTCCTGGTCCATGAACGCATAGGCCCCGTACCGGCGTTGGACCTCATCCGCGACCTGGTGATGCGCTTCCCCGCGGTCGGCGTCGTCCTCATCACCGCCGACACCGGCAACAGTGTCCTCACCGCCGCGATGGACTCCGGCGCCCGCGGCATCATCGGCCTGCCCCTCGGCTACGACGCCCTCGCCGAACGCGTCCAGGCCGCCGCCGCGTGGTCCGCCGGCATGCGCCGCCACCTGCACAGCGGCGCGCCCGAGCTGTACGCGGGCCCCGGCGGCACCGTCATCACGGTGACCGGCGCGAAGGGCGGCGTCGGCGCCACCGTCACCGCGGTCCAACTCGCCCTCGCCGCACGGGCGTCAGGACACAACGTGGCGCTGCTCGACCTCGACCTCCAGTCCGGGGACGTGGCCTCGTACCTCGACGTGCAGTTCCGCCGGTCGGTGGCCGACCTGGCGGCCATCACCGACATCAACCCGCGCGTCCTCCAGGACGCCGTCTACACCCACGACAGCGGCCTCGCCCTGCTGCTGGCCCCCGCCGAGGGCGAACGCGGCGAGGAGGTCACCGACCGCGTGGCCCGCCAGGTCCTCGGCGCGCTCCGCTCCCGCCACGACGTGGTGATCGTCGACTGCGGCTCCCAGATGAACTCCGCCACCGCGGCCGCCGTCGAGATGGCCGACCGGGCGCTGCTCCTCGTCACCCCCGACGTCATCGCCGTACGCGCCGCCAAACGCATGGTCCGTATGTGGGACCGCCTCCAGATCCGCAAGGCGGAGGAGACCACGACGGTCGTGAACCGCTTCGCCCGCGGTACGGAGATCCAGCCGTCCCTCGTCGAACGCGTCACGGGCACCAAGGTCGCCCGCTCCGCGGTCCCGGCCGCCTTCAAGGAGCTCCAGTCGGTCGTCGACGCGGGGCGGCTGCAGGACCTGGACGCCCGCTCGACCGTCAAGCAGGCACTGTGGGCGCTCGCCGCCGAGCTGGGACTCGTGGTCCCCCAGGAAGGCGGGGGCGGCGGCAGGCGCCGTAAGGCCTCCGCGTCGGACCGGGGCGCGCTCTCGCTGCGGCGCCGGGGCGGTGACCGGGGAGCCGTCACCCTCGAATTCGCCGGGATGTTCCCGCTGTTGCTCGTCGTCATGACGATCCTGTGGCAGTGCGTGCTGTACGGCTACTCGTACTCGCTGGCGGGGAACGCGGCGGACGAGGCGGCACGGGCCGCCACCGCGGCGTACGCGGTGCACGGTGACGTCCCGGGCGCGTGCGCGGCCGCCGGGAGCAAGCATCTGCCGAGCTCCTGGAAGGGCGCGGGCATCGACTGCGGCCCGGCGGGCCCGGTCATGAAGGCCACCGTCGATGTCGACGTCCCGCTGTTCTTCCCGGGCTTCAACGCCGGCTTCCACGTACGGGGCACGGCGGGCGCGGCACTGGAGGGGGACACCGGATGAACACGCACCTCCGACGCGGCTCACACCCTCCGCACGAGGTCGGCCGCCCGAACCGGCCCGGCACCGCGAGCGGTCACCGCGCCACGACCGGACCGTGTGCCACGAGCGACCTCCGCGCCACGGCCGGGGCCCGGGTCTCGACCGGGCCCGGTGCCGGGACCGGGCAGCGCGCCGCCGCCCGGTCCCACCCCGCCACCCGGCTCCGCGGGTTCGCCCGACTCCGCGCCACGGCCGGAAGCCGCGCCACGGCCGGAAGCCGCGCCACGGCCGGAAGCCGCGCCACGGCCGGAAGCCGCGCCACGGCCGGAAGCCGCGCCACGGCTCGGCTCCGTGCCGCGGTCCGGCTCCGTGCCACGGCCAGACCCCGCGCCGCAGTCAGGCTTCGCCCGGCCGGTGGGTTCCGCGCGGCGCGTCGGCTCCGGGGGGACCGGGGTGTCTCCATCCTGGAGTTCGTGGGGTTCCTGCCCATCCTGCTGATGATCGGGATGGCGACCATCCAGCTCGGTCTCATCGGGTACGGCATCAACCAGGCCGGTTCCGGGGCGCGGGCCGCCGCGCGGGTCGCCTCGCAGGGCGGCGACGGCAGGGCGGCGGGACAGGCCGCCGTGAGCGGATGGCTCAACCCACGGGTCCCGCCGCCCGCAAAGGGCCCCGACCTCACCACCGCGACGGTCACGGTCCACGTCCCCGGCGTCATCCCCCTCTTCCCCGGCTACGACCTGACCCGCCGCGCCACCATGCCCACCGACGACTGACCGGGAGGAGCCGACACCATGAGCCTGCGTTCCCGAATCGCCGCCCCCGACGAGGGGGGACCCGCCCGCGAGGACGGCCACCTCGTCGCCGTCTACCGGGCCAAACTCCTCGAAGAGATCGACCTCGCCGAGATGTCCAGCCTGGCGGCGGCCGAACGCCGTATCCGGCTCGAACGCGTCCTCGGCCACATCATCAGCCGCGAGGGCCCGGTCCTCTCCACCGCCGAACGCTCCCAGCTGATCCGCCGGGTGGTCGACGAGGCCCTCGGGCTCGGCGTCCTCGAACCGCTCCTCGCCGACGCGTCGATCACCGAGATCATGGTCAACGGCCCGGACTCGATCTTCGTGGAGCGAGCCGGCCGCGTGGAACAGCTTCCGCTGCGCTTCGCGTCCAACGAGCAGCTCATGCAGACCATCGAACGCATCGTCTCGACGGTCAACCGCCGCGTCGACGAGTCCAACCCGATGGTCGACGCCCGCCTGCCCACCGGCGAGCGCGTCAACGTCATCATCCCGCCGCTCGCCCTGACCGGCCCCACCCTCACGATCCGCCGCTTCCCCCGCGCCTACACGCTCTCGGAGCTGATCGGCCTCGGCTCCCTCGACGAGCAGACGCTCATGCTGCTCGCCGCCTTCGTCCGGGCCCGCTTCAACGTCATCGTCAGCGGCGGCACCGGCAGCGGGAAGACCACCCTGCTGAACGCGCTCTCCGGACTGATCCCGTCCCACGAGCGCATCATCACCATCGAGGACTCCGCCGAACTCCAGCTCCAGCAGGAGCACGTCATCCGCCTCGAATCGCGCCCGCCGAACGTGGAGGGCAAGGGCCAGATCACCATCCGCGACCTGGTCCGCAACTCGCTGCGCATGCGCCCCGACCGCATCATCGTCGGTGAGGTCCGCGGCGGCGAGACCCTCGACATGCTCCAGGCCATGTCGACCGGCCACGACGGCTCGCTCGCCACCGTCCACGCGAACTCGGCCGAGGACGCCCTCATGCGCCTGCAGACACTCGGTTCGATGTCCGAGGTCCAGATCCCCTTCGAGGCGCTGAAGGACCAGATCAACTCCGCCGTCGAGGTCGTCGTCCAGCTCTCCCGGCACGCCGACGGCTCCCGCAAGGTCACGGAGGTCGCGCTGCTCGTCTCGCACGGCCGCGAACAGTTCCGCGTCACCCCCGTCACCCGCTTCGTGCCCCGCCCGGTCGGCCCCGACCGCGTCGTCCGGGGCCACTTCGAGCATCTCCCGCTCCCGCGCTCGGTCGCGGAGAAGCTGTACGTCGCCAACGAGCCGCTGCCGCCCGCCTTCGGCGTCACCGAGGCCATCGACGTACTCAACACAAGGCAGGCCATCGGATGACGCCCCCCACTTCAGAGGCCTCCACTTCAGGGGCTTCCGCTTCAGAGGCCCCCAGTTCAGAGGCCTCCACTTCAGAGACCTCCGCCTCAGACGTCTCCACCCCCGAGGCCTCCACCCCCGAGGCCTCCACCCCCGTGGCACCCACCTTCGTGGCCCCCACCTTCGAGGACTCCCCCTCGGATCCCTTCACCTCCGAGGCGGCCACCTCCGAGCCCCCCACCTCCGAACGGAGGCAGCCATGAACGACCCCGTCCTCCTCGCCCTCGGCGGGACGCTCCTGGGCGGCACGCTCGCCGTCGCGGGCGTGCACTCCTACGCCTCGGGCCGCGCCCAGCGCCGGGACCTCGTCGACCGCCTCTCCGGCGGCGGCCCGCTGCGCACGGCCGGCGGCCGGGTCCGCCGCTTCGCGGCCGTCGACCGCCGGCTGCGCCGCACCCGCCTGGGCCGAACGATCCATCTGCGTCTGACGGCCACCGGACTCGACCTCACGGCGGGGGAGTTCTTCAGCTATGTCGCCGTCGTGGTCGTCGCGCTGTGGCTCATCGCGGCCGCGACGCTCGCCCCGTTCTTCGGCCCGATCGCCGCCGTCCTCGGCGTGTGGAGCGCGGTCGTCTTCCTCAACTGGCAGCGCCAGAAGCGCATCGAGGCATTCATCAGCCAACTCCCGGACGTGGCACGCCTGCTGGCGAACGCGACGGCGGCCGGCCTCGCCCTGCGCACGGCGCTCGCCATGGCGGCGGAAGAGCTGGAGGCTCCGGCTGGCGAGGAACTCGCGCATGTGGCGGACCAGTTGATGCTGGGGCGCACCATCGACGACGCCCTCGGCGAACTGTCCGAGCGGCTGCCCTCCCGCGAGCTGATCGTCCTCGTCACCACCCTCGTGCTCGCCAACAAGGCGGGCGGCTCCGTCGTCAGCTCCCTGCGCAACCTCACCCAGACCCTGGAGGACAGGAAGGAGACCCGCCGCGAGGTCCGCACGATGCTCTCCGAGGTCAACGCGACCGCCTTCACGGTTCCCTTCCTCGGCATCGGCTCGCTGGTCCTGATCAACTCCTCGAACGAGGGAGCCCTCGCCCGCGTCACCGGCTCCCCGCTCGGCCAGGGCCTGGTCCTGCTCGCCCTCGGCCTCTACACCGTGGGCTTCTTCGTCATCCGCCGGCTCGGCAAGATCGAAGTCTGAGGGAGGGATCACGTTGCTGCCGCTGCTGCTCGCCGTCCTCATGGGCGCGGCCGTCGCGGGCGTCCTCCTGGGCGTCCGGATGATCCGCGCCGACGTCAAACTCCCCAGCGACCTCCAGCTCGCCCTGGAGGTCGGCGGTACCCGCGTCTCCGTGGCGGACTCGGCCGTCGACCGCCTCGGCATGCGCTTCGCGCCGACCGTCCTGCGCCTGATGGGCCCCCGGCGCGTGGACGCCAAGCGCCGCCGCATCGACATGGCGGGCAACCCCGGCGGTCTGACGCTGAACCGCTACGCGGCCCGCCGCGCGGTGTACGGCGTCTTCGGCGTCGTGCTCGGCCTGGTCTTCCTCTCCAACGGCCAGCTCCTCTTCGCCGCGCTCACGCTGGCCTTCGGCCTGGTCGCCGCGGACGCCCTCATCTGGCAGGCCGTCCGGGAGCGCAAGGAGGTCATCGACCGCACCCTGCCCGACTTCCTCGACGTCCTCGCGGTCGTCGTCTCCGCGGGCCTCGGCTTCCGCCAGGCCCTGGACCGCGTCGCGGAGAAGTACGAGGGGCCCTGGGCGGACGAACTGCGCATCACCCTGCGCCAGATGGACATGGGCGTCAGCCGCCGCCAGGCCTTCGACGAGCTCCGCAGGCGCAACTCCTCCGAGCAGGTCGCCCAGTTCGTCTCGGCCCTCCAGCAGGGCGAGGAACTCGGCTCCCCGATCGCCGAGACCCTCATCCAGCTCGCCACGGACATGCGCCGCACCGACGCCCAGAACGCCCGCCGCCGGGCCGCCAAGACCATCCCCAAGGCCACCATGGTCACCCTCGTCTTCATGCTCCCTGCCACGATGATCCTCATCGCGACGGGCATGTTCCTGGGCTCGGGGACGAACTTCGGCTCGATCCTGGGGCGCTGATGAACGCCTTCCGGAGCAGCCGAGGTCCCACGGGCCAAGGGAGCCGACGGTGGTCCTGGTCCTCCCTGTCCGCGCGAAGCCGCGAACGGGGCACCGGCTACCTCGCAGACGACGCCCCCGCCCCCGGCGGCATCCGCCTCCAGCTCAACGCCCTCCAGGCCCTGTGCCGTCAGGCCTTCGCGGTCCGCCTCGCGGCCATCGCGATCGGCGCCCCCTTCGCGATGTCGAACGCCACCGACGGCCTCCCGCGCTACGCCGTCCTCGCCGCGGCCGTCCTCGGCGTCATGGGCTCCTACGCCATGCTCCGGGACTGGGACCGCTTCGGCCCCCGTCTCCTCGCCCACCCGACCCTGATGGCCCTCGACCTCACCTTCGGCGCGGTGCTGCTCCTGACCGCGTCCCCGGCCTCCCCGCTCGCCTACGCCACGGTCTGCACCCCGCTCCTCTCGGGCCTGCTCTACGGCTGGCGCGGCGCGGGCGTCTTCACCGGTTTCCAGCTCGTCGTCCTGCTCACGGTGTTCAGGGCCTGGGAGCACCGCCCGGGCGCGGGCGCCAACACCCTCCTCATCGCGGGCTTCTGTGTCGGCGCCGGCATCATCGGCGTCACCCTGCGCAACCTGATGTTCCGCTTCGGCACAGCGAGTCAGGCCCTGTCCGAGGCGACCAGCAGGCTGGCCGTCGCGGAGGCCGTGGAGTCCGAACGGGCCCGCCTGGCACGGGAGATGCACGACTCGGTGGCCAAGACGCTGTACGGCCTCGCCCTCGCGGCGGAGGCCCTGGCCGCCTCGGCGGACGGCGCGAACCCGGGGGCGCTCAAACGCCAGGCGACGGTCGTCGCCGACGCGGCGCGCCTCGCCGCCGCGGAGTCCCGCACCCTTCTGTCGGACCTGCGGCGGCACACCGACCTGACCGACCCGGACACCGAGCTCCTGCCCGAACTCCGTTTCATGACAGCCGACTTCGAGGCCCGCACCGGTCTCGCCGCCGTCGTACGGCACCGGGGGGCGGACCCGGTCCTTCCCAGCACCGCCGCTCACCATGTCCTCGCGGTCGTCTCCGAATCCCTGGAGAACGCCCACCGCCACGCGGGCGCGAGCACGGTGACGGTCGAACTCGACGTATCGGCACACGAGTTCTCGCTGCGCGTACGGGACGACGGGACGGGACTGCCGACGCCCGCGAGCCCCGCCGCACTCGCCGCCTGGACGAGATCCGGCCATTTCGGTCTGCTCGGCATGACCGAACGGGCCGCCTGCGTCGGCGGCCACCTCGCGCTGGACCGATCTCCGCGAGGGGGCACCGAGGTCCGGCTGACCCTCCCGTTCCCGTCGGCCGCCCTTCTCTCTCCCCCCACTCCCCAAGAGGAGGCCGCACATGCCTGACCAGGCAGTTTCCGGGCCGCCCCTGCGTGTCCTCGTCGCCGACGACAACCCGGTCGTACGGGCCGGCCTGACCGCGCTGCTGGACGCGCATCCCGACCTCGCCGTCGTCGCGGCGGCCCGGGACGGCGCGGAGGCAGTGGCCCGCGCCGCCCGCCTCGTCCCGGACGTCGTCCTGCTCGACGTCCGCATGCCCGGCACCGACGGCCTCACCGCGCTGCCCGAACTGTGCCGGATCGCCCCGGTCATGATGCTGACATACAGCCGCGAACCGGAGGTCGTGGCGGAAGCCCTGCGCCGAGGCGCGTCCGGCTATCTCGTCCATGGCGAGTTCACGGCGGCCGAACTGATTGCCGCCGTGCGGGATGTTCGCCACGGGCGCCCGACTGTCCCGGATTCACTCGGACTTTCACACCAACCGACCTCTTCCTCTTCGCAGCTGCAATCAACTGTGGCACAGTCGTCGGAGGCCAGGCCCGTACCAACGGCGGGACTTCACCGTCATGCCGTCCATCAGCCGGATTTCGGCCTGAGTTCAAGGGAGGTGGAGGTGATGGACCTCATCGCGGCCGGCATGAACAACCGGCAGATCGCCGCCACCTGCTTCATCGCCGAGAAGACCGTCAAGAACCACATCAATCGCATCTTCGCGAAGCTGCACAGTTCTTCGCGCAGCGAAGCCATCGCCCACTGGCTGGGCACCGCCCACGGGGGGTGGAGCCGATGACTCCCCAGCCGAGAAGTTGGGCCCCTGGGCCCACCCGGAGTAGGCATCACCTCACGTACGGTGCTCGGGTCGTTAGTGGAGTCGGCCGGGAGGGCAGTCCTGATGAACAGGTTCACCATGTGGACGCGAACGGTGATCTCCCGGACGCGGGGCACGAACCGGGACGCGGGAGCGGGGTTCGTGGAGTACGCGGGGTTGATGATCCTCATTGCGGGGATCTTCACCATGATCCACGGCCTGGGGCTGGACGGCGTGATCTCGGGAGCGATCATGACTGCGGTCAAAAGCGTCACCGGTGCCTGACCGGCCCACGCTCGCGCGATGACCGGGGGCAGACCCTCCCCATCTACATCTGGCTGACGGGGATTCTGCTCTTCGCCGCGTTCGCCTTCTTCGCCTTCGCCCAAGCAGCGTCCGCCCGGAATGGAGCTCAATCCGCGGCGGACGCTGCTGCGTTGGCGGCCGCGCAGGACTCCCGCGACGAGTTGATGGCGGGCTTGACGGGAGCCGTCGGCACGGACGACCACTGGCTGGACTGGCTCAACGGCGACAAGTTCCAAGGCGCGGGGGCATCCGCCGCGGCCGACCGGCTGGCCGCAGAGAACGACGCGACGGTGCAAGGCGGTGCCCAGCCCGCCGTCGTGAACGGCTTCCCCGGCTATCGCGTGGCGATCGAGACCCGCTACACGGTGGGCAACTCGATCATCCCGGGCACGGAGAACATCCACGCCAAAGCCCAGGCGACGGCGGTCATCCAGCCTCGCTGCACCTTCGCCGCCGACGCGGATCCCAAGAAGCTCGTGGAGTTGGACTGTGGCGGGCGCATTGTGGACATCGATCCCGGACATTTCAATTCGGACGACCTTCCCGACGCGTCCGTGCTGTTCTCTGTGCATCTGGCCGAGTGAGAGGAAGCCGTACCGATGGACTTTCGGCACACCAGGCAAGGCCGTACGGCGCTGAGCGCGGTGGCGATCACGGCTGGGCTGCTCCTCACGGTGGTCGGTTGTGGCGGCGGAGGCGGCGGAACGTCCGACAAGGGGGCCTCGTCCCCTTCGGCTCCCGCCAGGAGCAGCAACGGCGGCGCCAAGACGGAATCTCAGACGCCCCAGGCCGATGCGGTGCTCGCCGAGGTCAAGGGCGAGAACGGCTTGGTGCTCGACGTCACCTCTGCCAAGCGTGATGCCGGTGGTTTCGTGACGGTCGAGGGAACGGTCACGAACAACACGGACACGATCTGGGTCGCGGCTGATTGGCGCGGTGACGAGAAGGAGTTGGCGAGGAACGGCGGATCCATCGCCGGCGCCAGCCTGATCGATCAGAAGGGCAAGAAGAAGTACCTCATCCTCCGGGACACTTCCGGCCGCTGTCTGTGCACGCAGTTCACCGGTGGCGTCGACGCCGGCAAGTCGGCCGACTGGTTCGCCCAGTTCCCCGCACCCCCCGCGGACACCACCGCCGTCGACTTCCAGGTCGGGTCCATGCCACCCGCCTCCATCGAGATCTCCGAGGGCTGAGCCATGGCCCTCCCGACCCGCGGCGCCGCGACGACGTTCACGGCCCTCGCCGTGCTGATCACCCTCGGACTTCCGGGTCCCGCGCACGCGGACGGCGGCGACCCCAGCGCACCGCCCGGCAGTGTCACCACCCCTTCGCCCCCCGAAGTCGACGCGACCAGCCCGGGGCTCAAGCTCGCCGACGGGGCGACGCTGGCGCCCGCCAAGGTGCTGGACATCAAGTCGGTCGTGGAGGACCTGGGCGGTGAGGAGCGCCGGACGGACACCAACTCGGACGTGACGTTCGCGCTCCAGGCGGAGGTCCTCTTCCCCAAGGACAGCTCGAAACTGAACCCGGACTCCCAGTCCCGTATCCAGGCGATCGCGGACGAGATCAAGGCCCAGCACGCGACGACCGTCCGCGTCTTCGGATTCACCGACAACCTCGGCTCGTACGCGCACGGTCTGGTCCTCTCCAAGAACCGTGCGGAACAGGTGCACGACGAGCTGGCCGCCGCGCTCGGTTCCGCGGAGTCGGCCATCACCTTCGAGGTGCGCGGCTACAGCGAGGACTACCCGATCGCCGACAACACCTCGGAACAGGGCCGCCGCAAGAACCGCCGCGTGGAGGTGACCTTCCCGCGGGGCCCGGTGAACGGGAACAGCGCCTGACGCGCGCGTCACCTTCACAGTGCCTCCGCCGGCACGTCCGACCCCGATGACGCGTAAGCGGTTGTCCGTGCCGGACGACCTGGGTAGGAAGGCCGCATGACCTCACTAGGAGTTGTCTTCCGGCCCCAACTTCCCCCCGAGCGGCTGCGTGCCCTGGCGTGCGCGGCGGAGGAGGCGGGTCTCGAGGAACTGTGGCTGTGGGAGGACTGCTTCCTCGAAGGGGGCATCTCCGCCGCCGCGGCCGCACTCGCCTGGACCGAGCGCCTGCGGGTGGGAGTGGGACTGCTGCCCGTCCCGCTGCGGAACGTCGCCGTGACGGCGATGGAGGCCGCCACCCTGCACCGGCTGTTCCCCGGGCGGGCGGTCCTCGCGGTCGGCCACGGCGTCCAGGAATGGATGGGACAGGTCGGGGCGCGGGCCGAGTCGCCCGTGACGTTGCTGCGGGAGCACCTCGACGCGCTGCGCGCCCTGTTGCGCGGCGAGCGGCTGACGACCGACGGGCGGTACGTGAAGCTCGACGGCGTCGCCCTCGACTGGCCGCCCGCCGAGGCGCCCGAGGTCCTCACCGGCGCCACCGGGCCCCGTACGCTCCGCCTCGCCGGCGAGGCCGCGGACGGTACCGTCCTCACCGCCTCGACCACCGTCGACGGGGTGCGACGGGCCCGGCGGCTCATCGACGAGGGACGGAAGGCGGCCGGACGGACGGCCGGGCACCACCGCGTGGTCGTCTATCTGCACACCGCCACCGGGTCCGACGCCGCCGCCCGGCTGCGTGCCGAGATCGAGGCCGACGGCGAGGACCCCGCCCCGGACCGCGGTGTCGCGGGCGACGCGGACGCCGTCGCCAAGGCCGTCCAGCGGCTCGCGGACGCCGGCGCCGACACCGTGGTTCTCCAGCCCACCGCCGACGAGCCGGACCCCGAGGGCTTCGTCCGCTTCGCGGCCGAACAGGTGCGCCCACGGGTCCCCTAGCCGCCACGAGAACGGGCCGGACGACCCCGGTGCCGAGGCGGCGCCCCGCGGCCGGACGGCCTGATCGACGCCCGCCTGAGCAGATTGACCGAAAACATCCCGTTGAGGCGTGCTCGGCGTGAGATGTCCGTCCGGATGACGGACGCGGACTCGGCCGCGCACCGCGCGGCGCGCACCACGTCCCCGCGGGTTTCCACATCGTTATCGAGCGTGTGTCGCCAGGAATGTTTGGCTCGCGTAAGTTCGGACCAAGGTAATTCGCGTGAGCAAAGCTGCGCGTGTGGCACCGCGCAGAGGAGGGGGCTGCGCGGTGCTGCCTTGCCCGGTGACGTGCTGTCAGTCGTCCTGGACCGTGATCCGCGCCCCGCGCCGCACTCCCCAGCGCAGCATCGCCCCGGCCTCCGCCTCCAGGACCTGCCGGGCCCGCGGCCGCGGCAGCCCCAGCCGCCCCGGACGCATCGTGCGCACCGCCAGGACCCGCGACGACCGGTCCAGATAGGCGACGTCGATCGCGAACCGCATCCCCAGGGTGTGCACCGAGTTCGCCGGTGTCAGCAGCAGCGCGCCCTCGATCCCCGGGCGGCCGAGCAGTCCGCGCCGCCGGGCGCGCGCCGTCGCGGCTACCTCCAGGGGCACCGGCTCGGCCGTCCCCTCGATCGTGTCCGTCGTGAACGTGGCCATGGGTGCGAAGTTAGCGGTCCGGTCAAGCGGGAGCGCGCCACGCGGATCACTCGCCCGGAGTACGTGGGGACAAGTCGGCGCCACGCCCCACAAGCATGCGCAGACCCATTGGATCTCTCCCGATCCTCCGCGATTCCCTTTGAATCAGCCGTGATTCGGCCATGATCACACCCGGAATCGATGGTTCCACGCTCATCGTGGCGTCGTCGGGCGACTCCGGAGAGTAGTTGTGGCACGCGGATGCACGCAGCATCACTTACGAAGGGTTATGGTGGAAACCCCCCCTCGGGCCGGTCCGTCTCCCCCCCACGGACCGGCCCGTTTTTTGTGCCCGCGGCGGCACGCCCGGCAGGCGCCCCCGTGCGCCCCCCGGCCGGCCCGCCTCGTGCGGCGGGGAATTCGGTGACTCAGCGCCGTTGGGCCCAGATGTTCGTGCCCTGTGTCGACACCGCGAACGTGTCGATCTCCCTCAGCTCCTCGTCGGTGAGCTTCGGCGCCGCCAGGGCCGCCATGTTCTCCTCCAGCTGCCGCACGCTGGAGGCGCCGATGAGCGCCGAGGTCATCCGCTCGTCACGCAGCACCCAGGTGAGCGCGAGCTGGGCGAGGGACTGGCCGCGCCGGGCCGCGATGTCGTTCAGCCCGTTCAGCCGGCGTACGACGTCCTCGCTCAGCAGGTCCGGGTCCAGCGACTTGCCCTGGGTGGCGCGCGAGCCCTCCGGGATGTCCTTGAGGTACTTGCCCGTCAGCAGACCCTGCGCGAGGGGAGCGAAGGAGATGCAGCCCATGCCGGCCGCCTCCAGCGTGTCGAGCAGGCCGTCGTCCTCGGTCCAGCGGTTGATCATCGAGTACGAGGGCTGGTGGATGAGCGGACGGACGCCCATCCCGGTGAGGATCCGGGCCGCCTCCGCCGTCTGCTCGCTGGTGTACGAGGAGACGCCGACGTACAGCGCCTTGCCCTGCTGGACGGCGGACGCGAGGGCGCCCATCGTCTCCTCCAGCGGGGTGTCCGGGTCGAAGCGGTGCGAGTAGAAGATGTCGACGTGGTCGACGCCCATCCGCCGCAGCGAGGCGTCAAGGGAGGACAATAGGTACTTGCGGGAGCCCCACTCGCCGTAGGGGCCGGGCCACATGTCGTAGCCCGCCTTGGTCGAGATGACCAGCTCGTCCCGGTAGGGGGCGAAGTCCTCCTTCAGCAGCCTGCCGAAGTTGATCTCCGCCGAGCCGGGCGGCGGCCCGTAGTTGTTGGCGAGGTCGAAGTGGGTGACGCCGAGATCGAAGGCGCGGCGCAGGATCGCGCGCTGGGAGTCCAGCGAGCGGTCGTCGCCGAAGTTGTGCCAGAGGCCGAGCGAGATCGCGGGCAGTCTGAGGCCGCTGCGGCCCGTACGCCGGTACTCCATCGAGTCGTACCGCTCCGTTGCGGCCCGGTACAGAGAGGGGTCGTTCATGGGGACGAACCTATGTCAGGGTGCACGGGTCCCTCGGCAGCTCCCACGTTTCGCGGGGGTAGGCTTCGCCCCGGGGGATCGTCATATGGACAGGGACTGTGCTCGGGCGCGGCTGTCCGATCCGCACGGAGGGGCTGACAACACGTGACCTTGCGCGACAACCTGCGCCGTCTGCTGGTCAGGTTCTATGCACGCAGGGTGGAAGGCCACCTCGACCACGACCAGGTGCCCAAGCACATCGGGGTCATCATGGACGGCAACCGGCGCTGGGCCAAGGCGGCGGGTTCCACCACCGCCCAGGGCCATCGGGCCGGAGCCGACAAGATCGGGGAATTCCTCGGCTGGTGCTCCGAGACCGATGTCGAGGTCGTCACCCTGTGGCTGCTGTCCACCGACAACTTCGACCGCCCGCAGGAGGAGCTCGGCCCGCTCCTCGGCATCATCGAGGGCGTCGTACGCACCCTGGCGGCCGACGGCCGCTGGCGGGTGCACCACGTCGGCACGCGGGACATCCTGCCCTCCCCGATGCAGTCGGCCCTCAAGGAGGCCGAGGAGGCCACCGCGCACGTCGAGGGCATAGTCGTCAACGTCGCCATCGGCTACGGCGGCCGCCAGGAGATCGCCGACGCCGTGCGCTCGATGATCCTCGACGCCGCCGACAAGGGCACCTCGATGGAGGACCTCGCGGACCGCGTCGACGTCGACCTCATCGGCAAGCACCTCTACACGGGCGCCCAGCCCGATCCCGACCTGGTGATCCGTACCAGCGGTGAACAGCGGCTGTCCGGATTCATGCTCTGGCAGACCGCGCACTCCGAGTACTACTTCTGCGAAGTCTTCTGGCCCGCCTTCCGCAAGGTCGACTTCCTTCGCGCCCTGCGTGACTACGCGGCGCGACACCGCCGTTACGGAGGCTGAATTCCGGGGTGTCCCGCGTTGCCCGGGGCACCCCGTGGGGACGTACGTCATCGGGAGTTAACGAACGCGCCGTCATATGCCGTGGCATGGCTTCGCTCGTTCGAGGGCATAAGCCTTGCAGGTCGACGCCCGAACCACGGGTGTCGTATCTCAGCGGACGGCTCGGGGCCGTCCGCCCGGGAGGCCCTTTGCACCAGCCCGACCGTGCGGTCAGTACGGACGAAGCGGAGGGCCGGTTTTCGGCCCGTGCATCGGTGCCGTCAACCGGTCCAGATCTCCTTCGTCGCTCCCCGACCTCATCCGAGGGGGTACGTCCTTCCGTGGTGACCAGCACAAAGCGCCGCAAGCCAGACCGGCGCACCTATGTTCTCGACACCAGCGTCCTGCTGGCCGACCCGAATGCCCTGAGCCGCTTCGACGAGCATGAAGTAGTGCTCCCGATCGTCGTGGTCACGGAGCTGGAGGCCAAGCGGCACCATCCCGAACTCGGCTACTTCGCCCGGCAGGCCCTGCGTCTGCTCGACGAGTTCCGGGTCCGGCACGGCCGCCTCGACTCCCCGATTCCCGTCGGGGAGCTCGGCGGGACGGTACGGGTCGAGCTCAACCACTCGGACCCCAGCGTCCTGCCCAGCGGGTATCGCCTGGGGGACAACGACTCCCGCATCCTCGCGGTCGCCCGCAACCTGCAGGCCGAGGGATACGACGTCACCGTCGTCTCGAAGGACCTGCCGCTCAGGATCAAGGCGTCCTCCGTGGGTCTCCTCGCCGAGGAGTACCGCGCGGAGCTCGCCATCACGGGCTCCTCCGGCTGGACCGGAATGTCCGAACTGAACCTGGCCGGCGAGCAGGTGGACATCCTCTTCGAGGAGGGACACGTCTACGTCCCCGAAGCGGCCGACCTGCCCGTGCACACGGGTCTGACGATCCAGTCGGAGCGCGGCAAGGCCCTCGGCCGTGTCACGGCCGACGGTAACGTCCGGCTCGTACGCGGCGATCGGGAGGCGTTCGGCATCAAGGGCCGCAGTGCCGAGCAGCGCATCGCGCTCGACCTGCTGCTCGACCCGGACATCGGGATCCTGTCGATGGGCGGCCGGGCCGGCACCGGCAAGTCCGCGCTCGCGCTCTGCGCGGGCCTGGAGGCCGTCCTCGAACGCCGCCAGCACCAGAAGGTGATGGTCTTCCGGCCGCTGTACGCGGTGGGCGGGCAGGAGCTCGGCTATCTGCCCGGCTCCGAGTCCGAGAAGATGAGCCCCTGGGCCCAGGCGGTGTTCGACACGCTCTCCGCGGTCACCAGCCGTGAGGTCATCGAGGAGGTCACCGCGCGCGGCATGCTGGAGGTCCTGCCGCTCACGCACATCCGCGGCCGCTCCCTCCACGACGCGTTCGTGATCGTGGACGAGGCCCAATCCCTGGAACGGAACGTCCTGCTGACCGTTCTGTCCCGGATCGGCGCCAATTCACGGGTCGTTCTGACCCACGATGTGGCGCAAAGGGACAATCTGCGCGTCGGGCGTTACGACGGAGTGGTCGCCGTCGTAGAGAAGTTGAAGGGCCATCCGCTCTTCGCGCACGTCACGCTGAATCGTTCGGAGAGGTCCCAGATTGCGGCACTCGTGACCGAAATGCTGGAGGACGGGCAGATCTGATCCCGACTGTCCCCACCTGGTCAAAGGGTGGTGGATACACGCTGGTTGACGCCGTCCGGCAAAGGCGAAGAGCCTAGCCGGGCGGCGTCTTGCCGCGCTGAGGTTTCCAGGAAACAGCTGAGGCAAACGGGGTGTGAGCTTTCACACGCGACGCGGAATTGCCGCGCGGCGTCGGGTTACGGCTAAAGTCTCACTCCTGTCAGGCCCCGCATACGACACAGCTGTACCCCCAGCGGTACGGCAACACCGGAACCTCAGAACTCCATAGAGCCGTCGTATGCCGCCCGCGCACCACGCGGCGCTCCCCCAGCGGGAGTTGCCCACCGGGCCCGTGCTTCCCCGTGACCCCGCAGTTGGGAGGCCAGCGCCGAGGGGCACGATTGCGTCCGCGAGGGTCACCTAAACGGGCGATGCTGGAAGGAAACCGTGTGAGCCGGATTTCGGTCCGGGGATTCGCAGTGGCTTCGGCCACCGCGGTCACCGCTGTCGGAAGCGTCGTCGGAGTTGCCTCGGGCAGCGTCGCCCAGCCGTCGAACGATGCAGAGGCGACGGCGAGCGACTCGACTCTCCTCGCAGACATACCTGCGGGCCAGCAGGCCCAGGTGCAGACCGCGTCACTGACGCAGCAGGCCGATGCCCAGGCCATCGCCGCGGACGCGAGCGCCAAGAAGGACGCGGAGGAAGCCGCCCGCAAGCAGGCGGCCGACGACGCCGTCGCGAAGCAGAAGGCTGCGGCGAAGGCCGAGAAGGAAGCCAAGGCTCGCAAGGTGGCCGCGGAAGCGGCCAGCCGCTCCGCGACGCGTGACGCCTCCAGCTTCTCCGTCCAGTCCTCGTACACCGTCGCGCAGATCCAGGCGATGGCGGCCCAGATGGTGCCGAGCGGTCAGTTCCAGTGCTTCAGCAACATCGTGAACCACGAGTCGAGCTGGAACTACCACGCCGTCAACGCTTCCTCGGGTGCCTACGGTCTCTTCCAGGCCCTGCCCGGCTCCAAGATGTCGTCCGTCGGTTCCGACTGGCAGACGAACCCGGCCACGCAGATCAAGTGGGGCCTCAACTACATGAACAGCCGGTACGGCAGTCCTTGTGACGCCTGGTCGTTCTGGCAGGCCAACAGCTGGTACTAGGTTCCGCGCCGTCCGTCGGCGGCTCAACCTTGCGAAGCCCCTCCCCGTCCTAGGGGGAGGGGCTTCGGCCATGTACGGTCGGACCCGACGACTCCAGGGGGGAGTGGTGGGGAGCAGCGGGGGAAAAGGACGTTTCATGTCGCGTGTACCAGGATGGCTCGGCAGGATCGGCGCCGGACTCACCGAGCTGGGTGAGCGGTTGGACGAACGCCGCGCCGAGGTCGAACTGGAGTCGACGGGCCCCCTCGACGGCGAGGGCGTCGTCCTCGACGCGCGCACTCCCCTCGACGCACCCGGCACCCTCCAGGAGGCTCCCGAGCCTCCCGAGGACGCGGTGACCGACGCCGAGCCGTCCGCGCTCCCGGTCCAGCGCCCGTCCGAGGAGACGGCCGCGACAGGCGCGTACGTACTGACGCCCCAGCGTCCCGACCCGGCGTTCGCCGTGCCGTGGGGGGTGCGCGTCGCCGCCGAGGCCGGCTGGCGGCTGCTCATCCTCGCGGGCACCGTCTGGGTGCTGATGCGGGTCATCAGCGCCGTGCAACTCGTGGTGCTGGCCTTCGTGGCCGCGCTCCTCATCACCGCGCTGCTCCAGCCGACGGTGGCCCGGCTGACGCGTTACGGCGTGCCGCGCGGACTCGCCACGGCGCTCACCGCGATCCTCGGCTTCGTCATCATGGGGCTGGTCGGCTGGTTCGTGGTCTGGCAGGTCCAGGAGAACATCGACAACCTCTCCAACCAGATCCAGGACGGCATCGACGAGCTGCGCAAGTGGCTCCTCAAGGGCCCGTTCCATGTGACGGACAAGCAGATCAACAAGATCGCGAAGAACCTCCGCGAGGCGATCGGCGCGAACACGGACCAGATCACCACGGCGGGCCTGCAGGGCGTGACGGTGATCGTCGAGGCCCTCACGGGCATCCTGCTCACGATGTTCTCGACCCTCTTCCTGCTCTACGACGGCAAGCGGATCTGGGAGTGGTCGCTCAAGCTCGTCCCGGCCGCCGCCCGGACCGGGGTCGCGGGCGCCGGCCCGCGCGCGTGGCGCACGCTCACGGCGTATGTCCGCGGCACGGTGATAGTGGCCATGATCGACGCGATCTTCATCGGTCTGGGCATCTACTTCCTCAAGGTCCCCATGGCCGTGCCGCTCGCCGTCTTCATCTTCCTCGGCGCGTTCATCCCGCTGGTGGGCGCGGTGATCTCCGGGGCGCTGGCGGTGGTGGTCGCGCTGGTGACCCAGGGCGTCTTCACCGCCGTGATGACCCTCGTCGTGGTCCTCGCCGTCCAGCAGATCGAGGGCCACATCCTGCAGCCCTTCATCCTCGGCCGCGCGGTCCGCGTCCACCCCCTCGCCGTGGTCCTCTCGGTCGCCGCGGGCGGCATGGTCGCCGGTATCGGCGGAGCCGTCGTCGCGGTCCCGCTGGTCGCGGTGACCAACACGGTGGTCGTGTACCTGCGTTCGTACGCCCGTGAGGCGGACCTGCGGCACGCCCCGGAGCCCCGGGGCGCCACCGCGCTCGACGCCTCCCCGGCCCACCGTCTGACGCCGTAGGGACTTCGCCCCGCTCGCGCGCCGGTCGGCGGCCCGCGATCCGGGGGCGGCGAACACGCAGGGCCCCGCCCACCACAGAGGTGAACGGGGCCCTGAAAGCTCGAGCAGGCTCGGACCGCCCGGGGGCGGGGGGACCTGCCCGGCACGCGGGGACTACTCGGCGAGAACGGCCTCGGCGTCCAGCGTGGTGCCGACCGCCTGGAGGACGGCGGCGATCTTGAACGCCTCCTGGATCGTCTCCCGGTCGACGCCCGCCTTGCGGAGCACCTGCTCGTGCGAGTCGAGGCACTGCCCGCAGCCGTTGACGGCGGAGACGGCGAGCGACCACAGCTCGAAGTCGACCTTGTCCACACCCGGGTTGCCGATGACGTTCATCCGCAGGCCGGCCCGCAGCGTGCCGTACTCCGGGTCGGAGAGCAGGTGCCGCGTCCGGTAGAAGACGTTGTTCATCGCCATGATCGCGGCGGCCGACTTGGCGGCCGTGTACGCCTCGGGCGAGAGCCGGTCCTTGGCCTCCGGCTCCAGCTCACGCAGCACGCGCGGGGAGCGCGAGGCGATGGCGCAGGCCAGCACGGTGCCCCACAACTGCTGTTGCGGGAGGTCGCTGTTGCCGATCACCGAGCCGAGGTTCAGGCGCAGATCCTTGGCGTAGTCCGGTAGTGCGGACTTCAGTTCGTCGAGAGCCATGGAAGGTCACTCACCGGCCAGAAGGGAGGCCGCGTCGAGGGTGTTCTCGCCCTTGGTCCAGTTGCACGGGCAGAGCTCGTCCGTCTGGAGAGCGTCCAGGACCCGCAGGACCTCCTTGGGGTTACGGCCGACGGAGCCGGCGGTCACCATGGAGAACTGGATCTCGTTGTTCTGGTCGACGATGAAGACGGCGCGCTTGGCGAAGCCGTCCTCGCCCTCGATGCCGAGGTCACGCATGAGCTCGTGCTTCGAGTCGGCCATCATCGGGAAGGGCAGGTCACGCAGGTCGTCGTGGTCCTTGCGCCAGGCGTGGTGCACGAACTCGGAGTCGCCGGAGAAGCCGAGCACCTGGGCGTCACGGTCGGCGAACTCGTCGTTCAGCTTGCCGAAGGCCGCGATCTCGGTCGGACACACGAAGGTGAAGTCCTTGGGCCACGCGAAGACGATCTTCCACTTGCCCTCGTAGGTCTTGTGGTCGATCTGCTCGAACTCCTGGCCCTTCTCCAGCGATACGCAGGCGGTCAGGTCGAACGCGGGGAACTTGTCACCGACAGTGAGCACGTGCTCTCCTTGCAGCGCGGGGCAGCCCTTTGTGGGGGCATTTCCCTGGGGGTGGACGTACTTGATGTTGGCACAGGCTGCATTGATCCGGGAAATAGCTACACTCGGTCGCGTTGATCGGATGCGGCTATCAGTGACAGCCGGTGAACCGACGCGGAGTGAGAGGTACGGTCATGGCGAGCCCCACCGGTGAGACCGGCACCACCGGCACCGCGGACACCCCCGCGAGCGCGGGAGCCGCCGACATGACGGGAGTCGCCGGTGCGGCGGGCGGCCTCGGCGCCGCAGGCGCCCCTGGTGTCGCCGGCGCGAGGGGCCTGCCAGGGGCAGCCGGAGCGGTGGGCGCACCGGGTGCGACGGGAGCCGCCGGTGCGACGGGCGCCCTCGGCGCGACGGGTTCGGCCCTCGGCCGGGCGGGGGCCGTCGGCAGATCCGCCGGCAAGGGCGGCGGCCGCCGCAGTCCCAGCCTCGCGCAACTGCGCGCCTTCACCGCCGTGGCCGAGCATCTGCACTTCCGTGACGCGGCCGCCGCGATCGGCATGAGCCAGCCCGCGCTGTCCGGCGCGGTCTCCGCCCTGGAGGAGATCCTCGGGGTGACCCTGCTGGAGCGCACGACCCGCAAGGTGCTCCTGTCGCCCGCCGGTGAGCGTCTGGCCGTACGCGCCAAGGCGGTGCTGGACGAGGTCGGCGCGCTGATGGAGGAGGCGGAGGCCGTGCGCGCGCCGTTCACCGGAGCGCTGCGCCTGGGCGTCATCCCCACCGTCGCCCCCTACCTCCTGCCCACCGTCCTGCGGCTCGTCCACGACCGCTATCCCGACCTCGACCTCCAGGTACACGAGGAGCAGACGGCCAGCCTGCTGGAGGGCCTCGCGGTCGGGCGGCTCGACCTGCTGCTGCTCGCCGTCCCCCTCGGCGTGCCCGGTGTCCTCGAACTCCCGCTGTTCGACGAGGACTTCGTGCTGGTGACCCCGCTCGACCACTGGCTCGGCGGCCGGGAGGGCATTCCGCGCGAGGCGTTGCGCGAACTCCGTCTGCTGCTGCTCGACGAAGGGCACTGCCTGCGCGACCAGGCCCTGGACATCTGCCGCGAGGCCGGACGCGCCGACGCCCCCGTCACCACCACCGCTGCGGGCCTGTCGACCCTGGTCCAGCTCGTCGCCGGCGGCCTCGGCGTGACCCTGCTGCCGCGCACCGCCGTCAAGGTGGAGACGACCCGCAGCAACCAGCTCCTCACCGGCTACTTCGCGGATCCGGCGCCCACCCGGCGGATCGCGCTCGCGATGCGGGCGGGCGCCGCCCGGGGCACCGAGTACCAGGAACTGGCGGAGGCCCTGCGCGAGGCGCTACGCCCGTTGCCCGTACGGGTGTTGGGCGCGGAGGCCTGAACTGCCGTACATAGTCGGTCATTCAAACGACCGATGACGTCTTTCGGCAGGCGGGATATTTCAACTTCCGTCAGGTAGCGCGACTCTCGCCGGGATATCCGCCCCCGGCTGATACACATACCCCCTCAGGGTGACTCGTCAGGCGTCTGTGCGAAGTGCCGGAAGTTCCAAGGGGAGTGATGTCGGGCATTCGGGATTCCCTTGGCCGGGTCGGATACGACCTGCTGTCGTGCGCGCTGAGCGAATGCCAGGGCACACGGGCGACGGGAAAACTGCGGGTGTCCGGAAAGCCCGGGGGAGTCTTCCATCTCCGCGACGGCTGTGTCGTCGCCGTCGAAAGCCCGGGCGCCCCCGGTCCCGAGGCGCGGCTGCTGCGCTCCGGCCGGATCAGCGGCGAGCAGTGGGCCGAACTGCTCCGCGAGTCCGGCGGCACCCGCTGGCCCGAGGCCGGGCTGATCGCGCACGGTTACGCGGGGGCTGCGCAGCTCCGGGTCGTCTGCATGATGGCGATGCAGGACGCGGCGTTCGCCGTCGTGGCCGGTGACGTGGAGGCGTGCGACCCGCTGGACGCCGCCTTCGAGCCGTACGCACCGGTCGCCCTCGGGGAGGCGCCGGGGCGGTTGCTGCAGGACGCGGCGAGGAAGCTCGCGGCCGTCGCCGCCCTGCCGCAGCCCGTACGTCCGGACCGGGAACGACCCGTGCCCGCCGCGGTACCGGACGAGATACGCGAGCAACTGCCGCCCCCGCAGAAGGAGTTACTGGCCCACGCCGACGGCCGCCGGACCGCCCGCGACATCGCCTTCGCGACCGGCCTCGGCGCCTACACCGTGACGGTGGGGATGGCCCGCATGCTCGGCGAGGGTCTGCTGGAACTGCCGCAGGGGCCCGAGTCCGCCGCCCCGGTC
Source organism: Streptomyces sp. NPDC091209 (assembly GCF_044757755.1). Taxonomy (NCBI): domain Bacteria; kingdom Bacillati; phylum Actinomycetota; class Actinomycetes; order Kitasatosporales; family Streptomycetaceae; genus Streptomyces; species Streptomyces sp. NPDC091209. The sequence goes on from NZ_JBIVVR010000006.1 coordinate 279,103, forward strand.
ACCGTGCGGGACCTGCCGACCGGAGCGCTCCGGCAGCGGCCGTCCGGCGTCCCGCCGGCGATGGACCCGACGGTGTTCTCGGCCCTGTCCTCCGTGGTGGAGGCCGCACAGGCCCCGGCACCGGAGCCCCGGCCGGCCCCCGGCCCGCCTCCGGGGGCGAGCGCTTCGGACCTGCCCCGCAGAGAGCCCGGCGCGCATGCTCCGTCCCTGCCCCGCCGTGAACCCGGCGCGAGCGGAATCACCGAGACTCTCGCCCCCGAAAGGGCCGGGGCGAGCTGGAAAGGATTCTTCCGACTGCGGCACCGGATCTGGACCCCGGATTCCGGAACGTGAAACCGCATGCCTGCCACCGAACAAATGCATCCGACCATCAGGGAGTTCACGACATGAATCACGAGGCATTGGCCAGGGAAATGAGAGGGCTCCGGGAACAGGTGCCCGGAATCACCGATACGGCGGTGGCGGCGGCCGACGGAATGCTCATCGCGGCCGACACCGCCGACACCATCGATCCCGAGAGCCTCGCCGCGATCGCCGCCGCGGGCCTCGGCATCGCGCGCCGCGCGACCGCGGTGACCGGTAGGGGCGCGTTCCGCCAGACCGTGACCTACGGAAGCCAGGGCCTCGCGGCCTTCTACGCGGTCGGCGACACCGCGCTGATGATCGTCCTCGGCGACGAGGGCATCGATCTCGAACGGCTCCACGAGTGGACCCGGCCGGCCCTCGGCCGTATCGGATCGATCCTCACCGGGGCCGACCCCGACCCGCTCGCCGGGACTCCGAGCGCCCCCGAGGCGCTCGTCGGAGCCGTGACCGAAACCGCGACCGAAGGGGTATGACGACATGGCCAGCAAGCGAATGACACCGGGGTTCTCCGACCAGATCATGGGCCTGGTCAAGTCACTGCGCACCGACGCGCCGGACTGTCTCGCCTCCGGAGCGGTCGACATGTCGACGGGCATGCTGCTGTCGTACGAGACCGTCGACAATCATCCGCCGGAGGTCCTGGACCTGCTGGCGGGCGCCACCCTCGACCTGTTCCAGGGGCGCACGGTCCAGATGATCGAGGATGTCTTCAAGGAACGCCGGGGCATCGAGTCCGACTCGCATTTCTTCCAGGAGATCCTGGTCAACAGCGACAACCTCACCCATCTGTTCGTGCGCATGAACGACCAGCAGGACGTGGTCGCCGTGGTCGTCTGCCGCAAGGCGGTGAACGTGGGCATGCTCTTCGCGCAGGTCCGGCGCGTGGTGCGGGAGTACAGCATGTGAACGCGAACCGGTGGCCCACCCCGGGCGGGGCGGGCCACCGGAGCCGGCGGGCGACGCGGACGGTGTCCGTGGTGGCGCGTCCGGCTACTCCGTACGCAGTCCGTCCGGCCGCATCAGCCGGATCAGCGGAGGCAGGCTGAGCAGGGTCACCAGGAGCACGACTCCCGCTCCGATACCGGTCATCGACAGCACGCTCGCCCAGTCGACGCTCACCGAGGTGCCCGTCATCTTGAGCAGCACCGTGCCGAGGGTGAGGCCCACGATCGACGCGAGGACGAGCCCCAGGGTGATCGGGATCGCGGTCTGCCACAGCACCGACATGCTCAGCGTGCGGCGCCGGGTGCCGAAGGCGACCAGCGCCGACAGCAGCTTTTTGCGCTCGCGTAGCTGCTCCAGCTGAGAGATCAGCAGGCTCGCGCCGATCAGCACGAGGACGCAGGTCGCGCCGACGAACAGGCCCGTGCGGATGGACGTGAACTTCTTGGACTGGATCGTCGCCGTCCACGTCTCGGGGTCGGCCAGCGGGTCGAGTCGTGCCGAGCTGTTGCGGACGAACTCACGGACGTCCGGCACCGACTCGTCGAGCCGCAGGAAGACCGTTCCCCGCACCGTCGAAGCGGCCTGCGGGGGCAGCGCGCCGGGCGTGAACAGGAAGCCTCCGCGCTCCTCGCCGGACGGGTCCCTGCGCGAGTCCGCCCGCTTGACGCCCTGCGGCACGGTCCAGGGAATCTCCTTCCCCTTGCTGCCGGAACCGAAGGACGGGTCGAAGTAGAGCCTCTTGCCGGCCTTGTTCAGCTTCGCGGTGGACGAGTCCCACTTGGCGTCCCCCACCGCGAAGATGTCGCCGTCCTTGCAGGAGGGCAGCCGGGCCGCCTCCCGCAGGGCCGCGCAGTCGCCGACCGACACGGTCGACTGCTGCTCGGGCTCGTCGCGTCCGTCGCCCAGTTCGGTCCGTCCCAGGGCCGTCGTGTGCGTGACGCCCCTGGTCCGGGACATCCGCCGGACGGCCTCGGCCATGGGCACCCCGGCCGGCACCTGGACGGACATCTGGGCCCGGGCGAGATCCTGGTCGCTGACCTTGGTGTAGTCGTCGTCGACGCCGGCGAACAGCATCTGAAGGGCGATCGCGCCGGCCACCGCGACCGCAATGCCGTTCACCATGCGGGCAGCGGTGCCGCTGCTCAACTGAAGTCTGCGGATGGCCAGTTGCCAGGCCACACCGCCCGAGTTCAGCCGGGCGACGACCGCCTCGACCACCCAGGGCAGCAGCGCGGTGATGCCGACGAGCAGCAGCAGGACGCCGCCGATGACGAGGTACTGGTTGAAGTTCCCGTTGGACCGTCCCTGCCCGATCATCGGGTAGAGCATCGCGAGGCCGCCCAGCGGCAGCAGCAGGCGCCACCACAGTCGGCGCCGCGACGGCCGCGCCGTGCGCACCACTCCGAGCGGTTCGATGACGACCCCGCGCAGCGCGAGGAGCGTGACCGCGACCGCGGCGGACGGGACCGCGAGGGCCACCAACACCACCAGCCCGGGCGTCGGGTTGAGGTCGCTGGGGAAGACGCTGATCCTGAAGACCATCACCAGGCCGGCGAGCTGACGTCCGATCAGGAAGAACCCCGCGCCGAGGGCCAGCCCGACCAGCGCTCCGGCCAGCGCCTCGCCGGCCGCGATCCGGCGTGTCATCCGTCCGTCCGCGCCGACCAGTCGCAGTGCGGCCAGCCGCCGGTCGCGCCGCTCGCCGCCGAACCGTACGGCTGCGGCGATGAAGACGCCGACCGGCATCAGCAACACTACGAAGACGATGAGCACGAGCAGCACGAGGATGGGGTCCATCGCCTCCGACTGTCCGCTGTACCCGAACGAGTCGATGCGTTCGATGCGGCCGTTGGTCTCGGCGGTCGCGCTCAGCTTGTCGGCGCCCGCGTAGTAGGCGAGTTCGTGCGGGCCCACGAGCCCGCTGTCCGCGATGGTGCCGCGCACGCGGTAGCCGAGCCGTTCGCGCAGCAGCTTGCCGTCGGGAGACTTCAGCAGCCGGTCGAGAGCGGGCGAGACGACCATGTCGCCGACCGCGGGGAACGAGGACACGCCCGGTGGCAACGGCGCCCGCGCCCCTTCGGGTTCGAGCATCCGGCCGCGTACGTCCTCGTCGCGGAAGGTGGTGTCCGACGTCGCGATGAGCAACGTACGGTCGGACTTCTTCTTGATCACCGAGCTGAACGTCATGTCGTTGCGCCCGCGTTCCCGCTCGTGCCGGGAGGCCAGCGCGCTCGGGAGCGCCGTGGTGAGCAGCAGCAGCGCGACCCCGAGTCCTACGCCGACGGCTGTCAGCAGGACCCGCACCCAGGCCTCACGGCCCCCGGTCACCGCGAACCGGGCGCCCATGGCGAGGTCGCGGGACCACTGGCGCACGCTCATACGATCCGCTCCATGTCCCGGGACCTGCCGTCGCGTACGACGATCTCGCGGTCCGAGTACGCGGCCACGCGCGCCTCGTGCGTGACGAGCACGACGGCGGCGTTCGTGGAGCGGGCCGCGTCGGTCAGCAGATCCATCACGCGCTCGCCGTTGAGGGAGTCGAGCGCGCCGGTCGGCTCGTCGGCGAACAGCACCCGCGGGCTCGTGACCAGCGAACGGGCCACCGCGACGCGCTGTCCCTGACCGCCGGAGACCTCACCGGGCCGCTTGCCGGACAGGTCGTCGACCTCCAGCCGCTCCATCCAGGACAGCGCGGTGCGCTCGGCCTCCTTGCGGCCCGTGCCGTTCAGCCGCAGCGGCAGCGCGACGTTCTCGACACAGCTCAGCTCCGGTACGAGCTGGCCGAACTGGAAGACGAACCCGAACTCCGAGCGGCGCAGCGCACTGCGCTGGGCGTCGTTCATCGTCGCCATCTCGCGGCCGTTGTACGTGATCGAGCCGGAGTCGGGAGTGACGATCCCGGCGAGACAGTGGAGCAGGGTGGATTTGCCGGAACCGGAGGGACCCATCACGGCGACCACCTCGCCGGGGTGGATGGAGAACGCGGCGCCGTCCAGCGCGGTGGTCGGGCCGTACGTCTTGCGCAGCTCCGACGCTATGAGCAGGGAACCCGGAGGGGGCGTGATCGTGGTCATCGGGTCGTCACCGCCTCGGCGAGTTTGTCGAGGCGCGCGGCGGCCAGTTCCAGCCACCGCAGATCGGCCTCCAGATGGAAGAGGGCGTGGTCGCAGATCAGCTGATCCGCCAGGTCGCCCTTGCGCTTGCGTTCGGTGAGCATGCGCATCATCCGCAGATGCTCCGAACGCTGGGTGTCGAGGAGCTCGCTCGCGTCGCGGTGGGTCAGCAGGGCGAGGACGACCTTCGTGTACAGGGTCGACTGGAGGTACGGCTCGGGCGTCTCCGGCGTCGCGAGCCAGCGCTCCACGTCGGTGATCCCGGCTTCGGTGATCGCGTACCGCTTGCGCTCGGGGCCGTCGCCCGCCTCGATCCCGTCGATCTCGACGAGCCCGTTCTTCAGCAGCCGCGACATCGTCGAGTAGACCTGGCCGTAGTGCAGTGGCCGGTCGTGACCGAACTTCTCGTCAAAGGCCCGCTTGAGGTCGTAACCGTGGCGCGGCCCGGACTCCAGGAGCCCTAGGAGGGTGTGACCGATGGACATGCGCAGCACTGTACACACGGCGTATACATCGCATGTATACGCGCCGCGTATAGATGACCGAGGAGACGGCCGGAAGGGCGGGAACCGGCTGGTCACGACCAATTGTCACGGTTCTGAAACCGACGCGCCCGGTGCCCGCGGATGAGGACGAGGCGAGAGCCCCGCAACCGCGGGGCGGAGCCGGGATCGCGGGGCGGCGGTGACGGGGGAGTGGGTCGGCAGGTGAGCGGGCCGGCGGTGGGGTGGGCGGTCAGGAGAGTGGGCGGGCTGGGAGAGAGAGGAGTGGCCCGGCGGGAGGAGTGGCCCGGCGGGGAGCGGGCCGACTCGGCGAGCGGGCCGGCGGGGACGTGGCCCGGCGGCGGATGTGACCGGTAGGGGAGTGGCACCGGCGGGGAGCGGGCCGGAGGTGGAGCGGGCCTGTACGGAAGGTGGTGGGGCCGTCTACTCCTCCCGGTGCTCCGGCTCCCCGGGAACGGGTGGTCGCCCCCGGCGGGGGATCGGTCCCGCGCCGCCGGGCAGCCGCCCCGACTCGGCGAGCGCGCGGCGCAGCAGGAACTCGATCTGCGCGTTGGCCGAGCGCAGTTCGTCGCCCGCCCAGCGGGCCAGGGCCTCGTACACCAGCGGATCGAGCCGCAGGAGCACCTGCTTGCGCGGCTGCGGCTGCCTGCGCGGCGGGGTCGGGGTCCCTTCCGCGGGAGCCGTCACCGGGGGACCCCCGGGTTCGGCAGGGCGCCCGCCGCGCCGACGGCGCACAGTGCGGCGCCGAGGAGCGGCCCGGGCGGACCGGGGAGAGGCGCGAGCCCCTCGCCGATGCGGTGCGCGGCGATCTCCCGCCCGCGCGAAGCCGGCGGGCCGGGCGCTTCCCCGGGCGCCACGGCGCCGGATACGCCTGGGGCGGGTGAGGAGTCACGGGAGCCGTGTGACGGCATGGAGGCTCCCCCCTTTCGTACGGCATGGCGTCCGTATATCTAACTGATATCACTTTACTGGTCATAGCAACCTTCCGCCCCTCCTGCTCGTCGGATTCAGTGAGGCGGGTGCGTAAGGCGTGCTGATTGTCACGTCCGGAAAAGACCGGATCGGCGGCCCTTTGTCATAGCGCGCGGTGTTAGCTTTCTGAGCTGACCTGGCCGACGAACTTGTGTGCCACACGAGAGAGAAGCGGAGCGGATCGACCCATGGGACGAGCTGAAGAGAGACGAGCGCGGCAGGCGCAGGGCCGCCGCGCGGCGCCCCAGCGCTCGTCTGGGCATGAGTCGGCGGCCCCCGGAGCCGACGTGAGAGCAGGCGCGAAGCCGGGCGGCAAGCCCCGCCGCACCGGCATACGCCGGTTCGTGAACTGGAAGACGATCCTCGGGTCGTTCTTCGGCTTCTGCCTGCTCGGCATGGGCGCCTTCATCGTGCTCTACATGGTCGTGTCCGTCCCCGAGGGCAACGCGGCCGCCAAGCGGCAGAGCAACATCTACAAGTACAGCGACGGCTCGATGCTCGCGCGCACCGGCAAGGTCAACCGCGAGATCGTCGACCTGGCCAACGTGCCCAAGAGCGTCCAGAAGACCTTCGTCGCCGCCGAGAACAAGACCTTCTACAAGGACTCGGGCATCGACCTCAAGGGCACCGCCCGAGGTCTGATCAACACCCTGTCCGGCAAGGGCAAGCAGGGTGGTTCGACGATCACCCAGCAGTACGTCAAGAACTACTACCTCAGCCAGGACCAGACCGTCACGCGCAAGCTGAAGGAAATGGTCATCTCGCTGAAGCTGGACCGCCAGAAGTCCAAGGACGACATCCTCGCGGGCTACATCAACACCAGCTACTACGGCCGCAACGCGTACGGCATCCAGGCGGCGGCGCAGGCCTACTACCGCGTCGACGCGAGCGACCTCACGGTCGAGCAGGGCGCCTACCTCGCCTCGCTGCTCCAGGCTCCGAGCCAGTACGACTGGGCGGTCGCCTCGAAGACCGGCAAGAAGCTGGTCCAGGCCCGCTGGAACTACACCCTCGACAACATGGTCCAGCAGGGCTGGCTCGACTCGGGCAAGCGCGCGGCCATGAAGTTCCCCGTGCCCAAGGACCCCACCGGCGCACCGGGCATGGAGGGCCAGACCGGCTATCTGGTGGAGTCGGCCAACAACGAACTGGCCAGGCAGCTCGTCACCCAGGGCACCGCGGGCGACCTCAGCGTCGCCCACGCCATGGTCGACGCGGGCGGCTGGACCATCACGCTCAACGTGGACAAGAAGAAGCAGGCCCTGCTGCTGAAGACGGTCAAGCAGCAGCTCACCAGCAAGCTGGACCCGAAGAAGCGCAAGGTCGACGCCAACATGCAGGCCGGTGCCGTGTCGGTCGACCCCAAGACCGGCAAGGTCCTCGCGATGTACGGCGGCACGGACTACTTCAAGCACTACATCAACAACTCGACACGCCGTGACTACCAGGCCGCCTCGACGTTCAAGCCGATGATCCTCGCGGCCGCGCTCGCCGAGGAGGCCAAGACGCACTCCGGCCAGCCGATCACCGCGAACACGATCTACGACGGCACCAACCGCCGTCCCGTCGTCGGCAGTGACGTCGGCTTCGCGCCGCCGAACGAGGACGAGCACAGCTACGGCCCCGTCACCGTGCAGACCGCGATGAACAAGTCCATCAACTCCGTCTTCGCGCAGATGGGCGTCGACGTCGGCATGGACGAGGTGCTGAAGGTCGCGGGCAAGCTCGGCATGAACACCAAGGGCCTCCCGGCGGTGCCCGCCCAGACCCTCGGCTCCATGGGCGCGAGCCCGCTGGAGATGGCGGGCGCGTACGCCACGCTCGACAACCACGGCAAGAAGGTCACCCCGGCGATCGTCGCCTCGGCCCAGCACAAGGACCGCACGGTCACGATGCCGGACCCGATCGGCAGTCAGATCATCAGTACGGAGGCCGCCGACACGGTCACCTCGGTGCTGACCGGCGTGGTCGACGACGGTACGGCCCGGGTCTCGGTGCGGGACAACGTGAACCGCGACGGCCAGGTGGTCGCCGGCAAGACCGGTACGTCCGACAACAACAAGTCGGCCTGGTTCACCGGCTACACGCCGAAGCTGGTCACCTCGGTCCTGCTGTTCGGCGAGGACGCGAAGACCCACAACCAGGTCTCCATGAAGGGCGCCACGGGCCTCGTCGCGGAGAGCGGCCGTGTCAACGGCGGTGGCTACCCGGCGAAGATCTGGGCGGCTTACACCTTCGAGGCGATGGCCGGCCAGGTCAGCAAGTTCGACCTGAACACCACGACGGGCGCGGCGGTGGCGCCGACGGACACGCCCACCTTCACCCAGACGCCGTCCAGCACACCGTCGTCGACCCCGACCACCGAGGCGCCGTCGACGGCGCCGCCCACCACCAGCAGCCCGCCGACCCCCACGACCCAGCCGCCGACGACCGTGCCGCCGACGACGAGCCCGTCCAGCACGACGAGTTCGCCCAGCACCCCGGCCAACCCGTTCGATCAGACCGGCCAGTAGCGCCCGAGCGCACCAGGAGGGGGCACCCGGAGTTCCGGGTGCCCCCTCCTGTCGCCGTTGAGAGGTGCGGCCCCGTGCGGGCCCGGATCGGGCTGCCCGAGGGTTACGGCGCGGAGCCGCTTCAGCCGCCGTTGACGCTCTGCGCGATCCTGTCGCCGGTCTCCTTGTCCACGTTGCGCCAGTACTGGACGGCCCGGTCCAGGACCGGGCGGCTCACACCGTCCTTGAGGTGGCCGCTCACGTTGTCCACCAGCCGGTCGCGGGCCGCGTCGTCGAGGACCTGGCGGACCATCGTGCCCGCCTGGCCCCAGTCGTCGTCCGAGCGGTGCGGCTTGTACGCCTCGCGCACCAATTCACCGGCGGTCTGCCAGCTCGCGGGGTCACCGAAGCGCCCGTAGTCGGCCGCCGGGCCGCCGTAGGAGTTGGGCGCGTACGGACGGGCCGCCTTCGACGGCTCGTAGCGCATCGGACCGTCCTTGGCGTACGAGTTCGCCGGGGCGTGCGGCCGGTTGGGCGGGAGCTGGGCGTAGTTGGGGCCGATCCGGTACCGGTGGGTGTCGGGGTACGAGAACAGCCGGCCCAGCAGCATCTTGTCCGGTGAGGGCCCGATGCCCGGCACCAGGTTCGAGGGCTCGAACGCGGCCTGCTCGATGTGGACGAAGTAGTCCTCGGGATTCCTGTCCAGCACCATGCGGCCCACGTCGATCAACGGGTAGTCCCCGTGCGGCCAGACCTTCGTCAGGTCGAACGGGTTGAACCGGTAGTCCGCCGCGTCCTCGAACGGCATGATCTGCACCTTCAGCGTCCAGCTCGGCGCGTTCCCGGACGTGATCGACTCGTACAGATCCCTGCGGTGGACGTCGGGGTCGGTCCCGGCCAGGGTGTCGGCCTCGGCCTGGGTGAGGAACTCGATGCCCTGGTCGGTCTTGAAGTGGTACTTCACCCAGAACCGCTCACCACCGCCGTTGATCCACATATAGGTGTGGGAGCTGTAGCCGTTCATGTTGCGGTACGTCTTCGGGATGCCCCGGTCGCCCATCAGCCAGGTCACCTGGTGCGCCGACTCGGGCGAGAGGGTCCAGAAGTCCCACTGCATGTCGTGGTCGCGCAGCCCCGTCACCGGGTGGCGCTTCTGCGAGCGGATGAAGTCCTGGAACTTGATCGTGTCGCGGACGAAGAACACCGGGGTGTTGTTGCCCACCAGGTCGTAATTGCCGTGCTCGGTGTAGAACTTCAGCGCGAAGCCACGGGGGTCGCGCCAGGTGTCGGGCGAGCCCTGCTCGCCGGCGACGGTCGAGAAGCGCGCCAGCATCTCGGTGCGCCTGCCCGGCTGGAAGAGGTCGGCCCGGGTGAACTGGCTGACGTCGTTGGTCACTTCGAAGAATCCGTACGCGCCACTTCCCTTGGCGTGCACCACCCGCTCGGGCACCCGCTCCCGGTTGAACTGCGCCATCTTCTCGATGAGGTAGTGGTCCTGGAGCAGGATCGGTCCGTCGGGGCCGACGGTGAGCGAGTGTTCGTCGCTCTCCACCGGAATCCCGACGTTGTTCGTGGTGTACGGAGCCTTCCGGGATGCCTGCGTCACGAGCGTCCTCCCGTCGGAGATGAGGTCGTCAGGTCGCTTCGCCCACCCCAGCAGTCAACGCCGCCGACAGCGTGTCGGCAACATGGAGACAGCACCCGGCACCGGCACGGACAAGCGCCGGCACGATCCGGCGCGAGCACCGTCCGGCACCGGCAAATCCGCCATCGACAGGGTCCGGCGCCGGTTCACCACCGGCAACAGCCCCGCGCCAGTACGGTCCGGCACCGGTCGGGTCCGGCACCGGTTCAGCGCCGAAAACGGTCGTGCCAGTACGGTCCGGCATCGACAGGGTCCGGCGCCGGGTGCGGTCCGGCACGGTTCGGTGCCGGCCCGCGAGGGCGAGGCCGGACGGGTACCCGGTCAGTTCCGGTTCAACTCGAACCAGACGACCTTTCCCGTACTCAGCCGGGTCGCCCCCCACCGCCGTGCCAGCCGGTTCACCAGGAACAGCCCGCGGCCGCCCTCGTCCGTGGCCCGCGCCTGCCGCAGCCTCGGAAGCTGCGGCACGTCGTCGCCGACCTCGCAGCGCAGGACGTCCGTCCGCAGCAGCCGCAGCGTCACCGGCCGTGACGCGTACCGCACCGCGTTCGTCACGACCTCGCTGACCAGCAGCTCCACGGAGTCGGTCATGTCCTCCATGCCCCAACGGGCCAGGGCCCGCCGGGCCAGACGCCGGGCCCGGCCCGGCGCCGCGTCCTCCGGCTCCAGGAACCAGTACGCGACATCGCTCGGCGCGATCCCGTCGAACCGCGCCGCGAGCAGCGCGATGTCGTCGTCCCGGTCACCCGGGCCGAGCATGTCCAGCACCTCGTCGCACAGCGCTTCCAGGGGCGGCGGATGATCGGGGCCGGTCAGGGCCGCGACCGCCGCGAGCTTCTCCCGCAACTGCTCTATCCCGGTCCAGACGTCCCTCAGCCGCGACTCGACCAGCCCGTCGGTGTACAGCAGCAGCGTCGCCCCGGCCGGCGCGTCCAGCTCCACCGCCTCGAAATCGACCCCGCCCACGCCGATGGGGGCACCCGGCGGCACCCGCAGCACCTCGGCCCGCCCGCCCAGATGCAGCAGCACCGGCGGCGGATGGCCCGCGTTGGCGATGGTGATCCGGTGAGACACCGGGTCGTAGACGGCGTACAGGCAGGTCGCCATGCGGTCGGTGCCGAGCCGCTGCGCCTGCTCGTCGAGGTGGTGCAGCACCTCCTGCGGCGGCAGGTCGAGCCCCGCGAGGGTCTGCGCCGTCGTCCGCAGCTGGCCCATGATCGCCGCCGACGTCATGGAGTGGCCCATCACGTCACCCACGACCAGGGCGACCCGGCTGCCCGGCAGCGGGATCGCGTCGTACCAGTCGCCGCCCACCCGCGCCGTCTCCGCGGCCGGCAGATAGCGGGACGCGAGCCGTACGCCCGTGGGCCGCGGCAGCGTCTCGGGCAGCATCGTGCGCTGCAGTTCGTCGGCGATGTACGCCTCGCGGCCGTACAGCACCGCCTTGTCGATACCGAGCGCGCTGTGCGTGGCGAGCTGCGCCGCGACCAGCAGATCGTCCGCCTCGAAGGCCAGACGCTCCGGACGGCGCAGGAACAGCGCCGCCCCGATCACCCGGCGCCGGCCGCGCAGCGGGGCGAGGATCGCCCGCTGGCCGCTCGGCACCGGCAGATCGTCGCCGAGCAGCTCGGGCAGCGCGGCCCGCGCGGCGGGCGCGTCCGCGAACACCGGCCGCACCCCGCGCAGCACCTCGGCGAGCGCCCCGCCGGGACGCACCTCGCACAGCTCGGCCGTCATCGCCGACAGCTCACTGGGCTCAGGCCGCAGCACGGACAGGAAACCGCTCTCGGTGTCCCGCTCCTCGGGAATGCGGTCCGTGCGCCGCAGCCGCAGCACGAGAGGCCCCGTCGGCCGCTCGTCGCCGACCGGCAGCGGGTCGCGCAGATAGACGAGGATCGCGTCCGAGAAGGTAGGCACGGTGGCCCGGCACAGCCCCATCACGATCTCGTCGAGGTCGATGCCCCGGGCGATCCGCCGGGTCGCGGCGCCCACGAAGCGCAGCCGGTCGCCGTCCCGCCGCATAGGCATCGGGCCGCCCTGCGGCAGCGTCTGCCCGCTACGGCGCTCCTTGCCGCCGGAGGTCCGCGAAGCCCGGTCCCGCTCGGCGTCCGGCTGGATCGGGATGCCCTCCGGCGCGGGCCGGGGGCGGTGCGGATCGGGTTCGGTCGCCGAGGGCTGCGAGTGCTCCGGGCCGGGCCCGGAGGAGGGGGGCGACGACGAGGGCACGTCCGTGCCCGAGGACATGGCGGCGTCGCCGGGCACCTTGCCGCCGGCCTTGCCGCGCTTGCCGCGCGGCGTGGCCGTACCCGAGCTCCTCGGCGCGTCGCCCGTGCGGGCCTGCACCGGTAACGCTCCGGAACCCGGAAGCTGGGACGGCTGCTCCGAGGTACGCAGGAGCGCCCCGCGAGGGTCCGCGGGGGCGGGCGGCCGGCCGGCGCCGCTCTGCCGGCGCTCGTGCGAGGTGGGGTGCTCCGTCACGCGTGTCGAATCCATCCGTCCGGGGCTGCACGCCGTGCGCGCAGTTCGTCCCGCAGCCCCGATACCCGGAATGTGTGCCCCAGGAACGGATTCTGCGTGTCGTCAGGGCCGGAACCGACGGCACCAGCGGCCGTCGCCCGGCACGGTACGGCCCGCGGGCGGCCGGAAACGGCCCGCGCCGACAGGAGGGCGGTGGCCGAAGCCCGCGCCCGCACGGCCGTCGTGGCGAGCCCGCTCGGTGCGGCCGATGCCTGGCCGGCCCCGCCGCCGTACGCCTCGTACCCCTCGCTCACGTCCTGCCGCCCCTCGGTGACATATGGTCAAGCCCGGCTCATCCTGCGGGAGTTGTTACTGCCGTGCGCCCTTGCGGAAGACGATCCTACGGTTGTACCACGGGGGCGCATCAAGGGTCTCATGAGGACACGTGCGCGGGCGTACGGTCCCAGTCATCCGGCAGAGCGGGAACCGGCCAGCCCGGATCGGGCCTCCAGTGCTGCCAGCCGTCCGAGAACGGCGCGCCCCAGGCGCGGATCACCTCCACCGCAGACCACCCCGCCTCCCGCACCCGTGCCGCCAGTTGAGCATCCATCAGACCGGCCCGTTGCGCCATGGCGAATTCGTCCTCGTCGAGCCAGCGCCAACTCCGGTCCGGGTGGACCGAGATGTCGAGGAAGTGATCCTCGGAGTCCACTCCGCCCGCCCAACGGGCCAACGGAGCCTCCAGATTCACGTACCAGTTCTTGAAACGCCAGCCCTGGTCCCAGAACAGCCAGACCGACCAGGCGTCGCCCGGCCGCGCCAGCTTGAGCACCCCGGTCCCGAACCACCGGTCCCGCCGCACCGCCCGAGGCTTCGTGTAGCGCGACTCCAGCGGTTCTCCGTGCACCGGCGAACCGTCGGCGAGCACCGGCTTCACACACTCCGTGCCCGGCGCCATCCACACCCCGAGCAGGTCGGCGTCGTCCCGTACGACCGTCACGGGGCGGCAGATGTGGACCCGCTCTCCGGCGTTCTCCCGGTACCGCCACAGGATCTGGCTGCCGGGCTCCCAGTACGCCCCCGGCCCGCCCGCTTCCGCTCGTCTCACCGCTCCACCCTCTGCCATGAACAGATATTAGGTGTCCCCCGCATACGACGCTGCGGTACCCGTCATGGTTCTTGCCATCGGCGAACTGCTGTTACGGAGCTGTCATCAGGCGTTTCTCCATGGGTGCGGGCTGTTACGGGTGCGTCATCCGCAGGACATCCAACGCCTCGTCCAACTGCTCCAGGGTCAGGTCACCGCGCTCCACGTACCCCGACTCCAGCACCACCAGGCGAATCGTCTTGCGCTCCGCCAGCGCCTTCTTGGCCACCTTGGCGGCCTCCTCGTATCCGATGTACTTGTTCAGCGGTGTCACCACGGACGGCGACGACTCCGCGTACTCACGGGCCCGCTCACGGTGCGCGACGATCCCGTCGACCGTGCGGTCGGCGAGCAGCCGCGAGACGTTCGCGAGCAGCCGGACCGACTCCAGGACGTTCTTGGCGATCACCGGCAGCATCACGTTGAGTTCGAAGTTCCCCGCCGCGCCCGCGACGGCGACGGTCGCGTCGTTCCCCATCACCTGGGCGGCGACCATCAGCACCGCCTCGGGGACGACCGGGTTCACCTTGCCCGGCATGATCGAGGACCCCGGCTGGAGGTCCGGGAGGCTGATCTCGGCCAGTCCGGTGCGCGGCCCGGAAGCCATCCACCGCAGATCGTTCGCGATCTTGGTGAGCCCCACGGCGATGGTCCGCAGCTGCCCGCTCGTCTCCACGATCCCGTCGCGCGCCCCCTGCGCCTCGAAGTGGTCGCGGGCCTCGGTCAGCGGCAGCCCGGTCGCCCGCGCCACCTCCGCGATCACCGCGGCGGAGAACCCGGGCGGTGTGTTGATCCCCGTGCCCACGGCCGTCCCGCCGAGCGGGAGTTCGGCCAGCCGTGGCAGCGAGGCCCGGAGCCGTTCGACCCCGTACCGCACCTGGGCCGCGTACCCCCCGAACTCCTGGCCGAGCGTCACCGGAGTCGCGTCCATGAGATGGGTGCGCCCCGACTTCACCACGTCGGCGAACTCCTCCGCCTTGCGGCCGAGGGCGGCTTCGAGACGCTCCAGCGCGGGCACCAGATCGCGGGTCACGGCGGCGGTCGCGGCGATGTGGATCGAGGACGGGAACACGTCGTTGCTCGACTGCGAGGCGTTCACGTGGTCGTTCGGGTGCACGTCCCGGCCCAGCCGCTCGGTCGCGAGCGTGGCGATGACCTCGTTGGCGTTCATGTTGGAGGACGTCCCCGACCCCGTCTGGAACACGTCCACCGGGAACTGCGCGTCCCAGCGCCCCTCGGCGACCTCATCCGCCGCCTCCTGGATCGCCTCCGCGACATCCTTGCCGATCACGCCCAGCTCGCCGTTCACCTTCGCGGCGGCCGCCTTGATCCGGGCCAGGGCCTCGATGTGCGCGCGCTCGATCCGCTGCCCCGAGACCGGGAAATTCTCCACGGCGCGCTGCGTCTGCGCCCGCCACTTCGCCTCCGCGGGCACCCGCACCTCGCCCATGGAGTCGTGCTCGATCCGGTACGCGCCTTCGCCCTGGCCATCTGCCATCGGTGACACCTCCATGGGGGACAGCGTCCCGGAGCCCACGGGTGTTCCCGGCCCGGCACGCGCGAGCGTCCGCAGGGGCGGCCCGCCGCCGGTACGGCCCGGGACGAACGAACGGCCGCCCGGTCGGCGGCCGTTCACATGGCTTCTACGGCGTCACGGACGTACGGAACTCCCCGTAGGGCGTCCCGCCCGCGTCACCCGTACGGCGTGACCCGGAAGGCCGTACACCGTACGAGTCCGCGCTACGCCAGTCCCGGGCCCCGCACCGGGATCGTCGTGAAGGTCGGGGCGGGGGCGGGATCCTGGAAGAAGTCGTTGCCCTTGTCGTCGACGACGACGAAGGCCGGGAAGTCCTCGACCTCGATCCGCCAGACGGCCTCCATGCCGAGCTCCTCGTACTCGACGACCTCGACCTTCTTGATGCAGTCCTGGGCGAGACGGGCGGCCGGGCCGCCGATGGAGCCGAGGTAGAAGCCGCCGTGCGTGTCGCAGGCGTCCGTGACCTGCTTGCTGCGGTTGCCCTTGGCCAGCATCACCTTGGAGCCGCCCGCCGCCTGGAACTGCTCGACGTAGGAGTCCATGCGGCCGGCGGTCGTCGGGCCGAAGGAGCCGGACGCGTAGCCCTCGGGGGTCTTGGCCGGGCCCGCGTAGTACACCGGGTGGTCCTTCAGGTACTGCGGCATCTCCTCGCCCGCGTCCAGCCGCTCCTTGATCTTGGCGTGCGCGATGTCGCGCGCCACCACGAGCGGGCCGGAGAGCGAGAGACGGGTCTTGACCGGGTACTTCGTCAGCGCGGCGAGGATGTCGTCCATCGGCTGGTTGAGGTCGATCCTGACGACGTCGTCCCCGGCCGAGTCCAGGCCCGCGGCGGAGCCGCTGTCGAGTTCAGCGTCCGTGGTCTCCGGCAGGAAGCGCGCGGGGTCGGTCTCCAACTGCTCCAGGAAGACGCCCTCGGCGGTGATCTTCGCGACGGCCTGGCGGTCGGCCGAGCAGGACACGGCGATGGCGACCGGACAGGACGCGCCGTGGCGGGGCAGGCGGACCACGCGCACGTCGTGGCAGAAGTACTTGCCGCCGAACTGCGCGCCGATGCCGATCTTCTGGGTCAGCTCGAAGACCTTCTCCTCCAGCTCCTTGTCCCGGAAGCCGTGCCCGAGCTCGGAGCCCTCGGCCGGAATCTCGTCCAGGTAGTGCGCGGAGGCGTACTTCGCGGTCTTCAGCGCGTACTCGGCGCTCGTGCCGCCGACGACGATCGCCAGGTGGTACGGCGGGCAGGCGGCCGTGCCCAGGGAGCGGATCTTCTCCTCCAGGAACTTCATCATGGAGCCCTCGTTGAGGACCGCCTTGGTCTCCTGGTAGAGGAACGACTTGTTGGCGGAGCCGCCGCCCTTCGCCATGAACAGGAACTTGTAGGCGCCGCCGTCGGTGGCGTACAGCTCGATCTGCGCCGGCAGGTTCGAGCCGGTGTTCTTCTCGTCCCACATGGTCAGCGGGGCCATCTGCGAATAGCGCAGGTTCAGGTTCTTGTAGGCGTCGTAGATGCCGCGCGAGAGGGCCGCCTCGTCGCCGCCCTCGGTGAGCACGTTCTGGCCGCGCTTGCCCATGACGATCGCGGTGCCGGTGTCCTGGCACATCGGCAGGACGCCCGCCGCCGCGATGTTCGCGTTCTTCAGCAGGTCCAGGGCGACGAACTTGTCGTTCGCCGAGGCCTCCGGGTCGTCGATGATCCGGCGGAGCTGGGCGAGGTGAGCGGGCCGCAGGTAGTGCTGGATGTCGTGGATGGCCTCCGCGGCGAGCGTGCGCAGCGCCTCCGGCTCCACCTTGAGGAACGTGCGCCCGTCGGCCTCGAAGGTGGAGACACCCTCGGAGGTCACCAGCCGGTACGGGGTGGTGTCCTCTCCCTGGGGGAGCAGATCGGTGTACGCGAACTCAGGCATCTCGGCCCATTCCTCACTCGACAGACAGCTTTTGGGGCTCGTTCGCCTCGGGCGCGCCCGTTCGGCTCACTCGCCGGAGGCCGGCCGTCATCGGCAGCATCCACCAGCGTAGAACCTGACACGGGCGCCGATGCTGTGAGGTAAGGCTCAGTTCGGGCGTCGGGACCGGCGGCCCGGACGGACGGCGGGTTTTCCACGGACGGCGGGAGAGGGGTAGTCGCGATCTATCGCGTTTGGGTACGCTGTGGCCGTGGACCTTCAGAAGAGCCCCGACGCGACCCCCGCCACGGCGGCGAAGCCGGCCGAGCTGCGCGCCTCCGACGCCGACCGCGACCGGATCACCGACATCCTGCGCGAGGCCGTCGCCGAGGGGCGTCTGACCGCGGAGGAGCACGCCGAGCGGGTGGAGGGCGTGCTGGCCACCAAGACGGTGGGTGAGCTCGACCAGTTCGTCCGGGACCTGCCCGCCGCCCACACCGGCCGCGCGACCTCCGCGTACGCCTCCGCGCCGAACCGGCCCTCCACGGGGGCGATCCCCGTGGAGGCCGACGAGAACGTGGTGGCGGTGTTCAGCTCCGCGGTCCGCAAGGGCCGCTGGCGGGCGGGCCGGCGCATCCACGCGTACTCGGTCTTCGGCAATGTCGAGATCGACCTGAGCGAGGCGATCTTCGAGTACCAGCAGGTCGTGATCAAGGCGATCTCGGTCTTCGGCAACGTCGAGATCTTCGTTCCGGAGAATGTCTCGCTGCGGGGCAGCGGCGGGGGCGTGCTGGGCAACTTCGAGGTGGACACGCTGGATTCGGGCGACCCCGACGCACCCGTGGTCTACATCGACGGCCTCGCCGTCCTGGGGAACGTCGAGGCGAGGCCCAAGCGCGGCAAGCTGATCGCGGACATCCTCGACCGGGTCACGAGCCGGGTCAACGAGCGGGTGGCGGACCGGCTGGACCGGAGTTTGCGCAAGCACCTGGACCGTTGACGCCCGTGAACGCGCGGACGGCGGATGCGAGGTGGTCCGGCGCGGGGTGGTCCAGAGTCGAACGATCGATCATGCCCGAGAACGGCCGGGCTTCGGAACGCAGTGCATAGGCGCGCGCACAGCGGGTAGGGCTTGCTGCATCGTCTCTTGGAGGGCGCAGCGGAACTTTCCGCCGTGCCCGGCACGCTCGCGAAGCCGTCGTCAGGAGTAGACCGTGCTGCAACCGCCGCATCAGTCCCTGCAGGTAGCTGCCGTTCCGGCCCAGCGGGCGCCAGTGCGGGACAGGGATCAGGAAGCGCCATGGCACACGGAGGCGGTGTGCCGGCGCGACGAAGCCGGCCTGTTCTTCGCCCCCTCCAAGGAGCCCACCGCTTCCCGGCTCTCCCGTGAGGAGGCCGCCAAGCGCGTCTGCGGCCGCTGCCCGGTCATGGTCGAGTGCCGCGAACACGCGTTGCTGCAACCCGAGCCGTACGGCGTCTGGGGCGGCCTCACCGCCGCCGAGCGCCGCGTCGTGCTCGCGCGCCGCCGCCGCCGCGACCTGGAACTCAAGAAGGCCGCCCGCGGCACGATAGCCGCGGCCGGCTGACCCACCCGCGGCACAGCGGGCCCCCGGCCTGCGTGGCGGCGGGTCGGTTCACCCGCAGGGCGGCGGGCTCGCCACGCATGGCAACGGCCGGACAGAGCCACGCGGCACCGGACTCGGCCACCCGCCGGGCAGGAGGCCGGCCCACCCGCGAGGCGGCGGGTCGGTTCACCCGCAGGACGGCGGGCTCGCCACGCATGGCAACGGCCGGACAGAGCCACGCGGCACCGGACTCGGCCACCCGCCGGGCAGGAGGCCGGCCCACCCGCGTGGCGGCGGGTCGGTTCACCCGCAGGGCGGCGGGCTCGCCACGCATGGCAACGGCCGGACTCGGCCACCCGCCGGGCAGGAGGCCGGCCCAGCCGCAAGGCGGCGGGTCGGTTCACCCGCAGGGCGGCGGGCTCGCCACGCATGGCAACGGCCGGACCCAGCCACGCGGCACCGGACTCGGCCGCCCGCCGGGCAGGAGGCCGGCCCACCCGCGTGGCGGCGGGTCGGTTCACCCGCAGGGCGGTGGAGTGGCTCACCCGCAGGGCGGCGGGCCGGTCCACGCGTGGGGAGTCGGTCGGCATGCCCGCAGCGGAACCGGCCCGGCTCGCCTGTGGGGCAGCCGGGCTGACAGGCGGGCCTTGCCGGCCGGTGCCGGTCGGCACGAGCGCAGGGAAAAAACGGCCGGTGCCGGTCGGCACGAGCGCAGGGAAAAAGGGGCGCCCCTCCGCACAAGGGGCGCCCCTTCCACGCCTCGCGGCGCCCGGCCCAGGTGGGCCGGCGGTCCTACTTGGCGCGGTCGAAGTCGATCGCGCTGTACGCACGCAGCTTGCTCAACCGGTGCTCCGAGGTGATCTGGCGGACCGTCCCGGACTTGGACCGCATCACGATCGACTCGGTCGTCGCGGTCTCGGAGCGGTAGCGCACACCGCGCAGCAGCTCGCCGTCGGTGATGCCGGTCGCGACGAAGAAGACGTTCTCGCCGGAGACCAGGTCGCTCGTGGTCAGGACACGGTCGAGGTCGTGCCCGGCGTCGAGCGCCCGTTGCCGCTCCTCGTCGTCCTTGGGCCACAGCTTGCCCTGGATGGTGCCGCCCAGGCACTTGACGGCGCAGGCCGAGATGATGCCCTCGGGGGTGCCGCCGATGCCGAGCAGCAGGTCGATGCCGGTGCCCTCGCGCAGCGCGAGGATGGAGCCCGCGACATCGCCGTCGGAGATCAGCTTGATGCGCGCGCCGGTCTCCCGGATCTCCTTGATGATCCCGTCGTGGCGCGGCCGGTCGAGGATGACGACGGTGACGTCCTCGGGCGTGACCCGCTTGGCCTTGGCGACCCGGCGGATGTTCACCGACACGGGCGCGTTGATGTCGACGAAGTCGGCGGCCTCCGGGCCGGTGACCAGCTTGTCCATGTAGAAGACCGCGGACGGGTCGAACATGGTGCCGCGGTCGGCGGCGGCGAGCACGGCGATCGCGTTCGTCATGCCCTTGGCGGTGAGCGTGGTTCCGTCGATCGGGTCGACGGCGATGTCGCACTCGGGGCCGGTCCCGTCGCCCACGCGCTCCCCGTTGTAGAGCATCGGGGCCTCGTCCTTCTCCCCCTCGCCGATGACGACGACGCCGTTCATCGAGACGGTGGAGACGAGGGTGCGCATGGCCCGGACGGCGGCGCCGTCGGCGCCGTTCTTGTCGCCGCGGCCGACCCAGCGGCCCGCAGCCATCGCGGCGGCCTCGGTGACGCGGACGAGTTCGAGGGCGAGGTTCCGGTCGGGGGCTTCCGACGGGACTTCGAGTTCGGAGGGCAGATGATGCTCGGTCATCGACACGCACCTTTCTGATACGACGACGGCCGGATGAGGGTGTTGTCCCGACTCTATCGCCAGGCTTACAAAATGAGCAGGGGGGCCCACGGATGAGCAGGCCAGGGCACCTGCGACGATAGGTCCGTGGCAGGTATGAAAGGCAAGCAGTCGGTCCGGGACATGATTCTTTCCCTGGGCCTCATCGGGCTCATGGCGGGCGTTATCTACATCTTCATCCCGCATGACGACTCCAAGCCCGATCTCCAGCGTGTCGACTTCCGGGTCGAGCTGCTGACGGCTCGCCGCGCGGCGAGCTATCCCGTGGCGGCGCCCGAAGGGCTGCCCCCGGCGTGGAAGGCGACCTCGGTGCGCTACGACGGCAGCGAGTTCGACGCCTGGCATCTGGGCTTCCAGGCCCCCGACGGTCAGTACGTCGCGGTCGAGCAGTCCACTCAGCGGCCGGCGGTGTTCATCGACACGGCCAGCCAGGGCGCGCGGCAGACGAAGGCCACCCAGCGCATCGGCGACCGGACCTGGCAGCGCTACGAGGGCGACCACTACGACGCCCTCGTCCTGGAGGGCAAGGGCTCCACGACCGTGGTGACCGGCACGGGGTCGTTCGGCACGCTGGTGAAGTTGGCGCAGGCCCTGAAGACGTCGTAGACCCCGCGGTCGGTGATCCCGCGAGGTCGCAACCGCGGTCGTGGAACCGCGCCCGTTCATCCCGCACGCGTACGAGAAGGGCCCCCGGCAGCAGTGCCGGGGGCCCTTTTCATACAGGTGCGGGTCGAACGGTGGTGCCGGTGATGCCGGTGGAGCCGAGGGTCAGACGGTCGTGATGACCTGGTCGGCGTCCAGGCGCGGGCCGCGCGGGAACCAGGCGTCCTCGCCCGGCTTGCCGATGTTGACGATCATCAGCGGGGTGTGGTCGTCGTCCAGGAACTCCTTCTGGATGCCGGCGAGGTCGGCGCCGGTCATCGGGCCCGCGGCGAGACCGGCGGCGCGGATGCCGATGATGAAGTACGCGGCCTGGAGGGCGGCGTTCATCGCGGCGCTGCCCTCACGGACCGGGCGCTCGGAGAAGAAGAGGTCCTTGGCGGCGGGGAAGTGCGGCATGAGCGTCGGCAGTTCCTCGTGGAACTCGTTGTCCGCGGCGAGGATCGCGACCAGCGGGGCGGCGGCGGTCTTCGCCCGGTTGCCCTCGGCGAGGTGCTGCACCAGGCGCTCACGGGCCTCGGGGGAGCGGACCAGGGTGACGCGCAGCGGCGACTGGTTGAACGCGGTCGGGCCGTACTTGACCAGGTCGTAGATCGCCTGCACCTGCTCGTCGGTCACCGGCTCGTCGGTGAACGTGTTCGCGGTGCGGGCCTCGCGGAACAGCAGGTCCTGAGCGGTGGGGTCAAGGACGAGAGACATGAGGAACCTTCTCGGTATGTGCGGTGGATCCCGGGGGGATCTGTTGGCGAGTACGACAGTACGACGAAGAGGTTTAAAGTTCAACCAAAACCGGGGCGTCGTGATCCGCTTCACAGATACGGGACCGGAAAACGGAGGCTGCCGGCCGAAACCGAGAGCCTCCCGCTACTCCGAACCGCTCGTCACTCCGAGACTCCCGCTACTCCGGGCCGCTCGTCACTCGGGGCCGGGGCCGGTGTCCTTCTCCTGGGACTCCTCCTCGGCCAGGGCCGCGTCCAGGCGGGCCCGCGCGCCCTCCAGCCAGCGTCGGCACACCTTGGCCAGCTCCTCGCCGCGCTCCCAGAGCGCCAGGGACTCCTCCAGGGTCGTACCGCCCGCCTCCAGGCGGCGTACGACGTCGATCAGCTCGTCCCGTGCCTGCTCGTACCCGAGCGCCTCGTCCACCTTGCTGGTCATGCGTCCACCCTATGCATCGACTCGAACCGTGAATTCACCCTCGGCGACCCGCGCCCGCAGCGTCTCGTCCGCCGCGACCCCGGCCGGGTCCCGGACCACGGAGCCGTCGTCCTTCTGCAGCACCGCGTACCCCCGCTGGAGGGTCGCCGCGGGGGAGAGGGCCACCACGCGCGCGTGGGTGTGCGTCAGCTCCGAGTCCGCGCGGTCCAGGAGATGCCCGAGCGTGCGCCGGCCCCGGTCGAGCAGGGCGGCGACCTGGTCCGCCCGCTCGTCGATCATCCGGTGCGGATCCTCGATGGAGGGCCGGGCCAGCGTGTGCGCGAGCCCGCGCTCCTCGCGGTCGAGGAACGACTGGACGCAGCGCCGCGCCCGGTCCCGCAGGAACCGCACCCGCTCGTACTCCTCGCCGACGTCCGGCACGACCTTCTTGGCGGCGTCGGTCGGTGTGGACGCCCGCAGGTCGGCCACGAGGTCGAGCAGCGGACTGTCCGGCTCGTGCCCGATCGCCGACACGACCGGGGTGCGGCAGGCCGCGACCGCGCGGACGAGCTGCTCGTCGGAGAACGGCAGCAGGTCCTCCACGCTGCCGCCGCCGCGCGCCACGACGATCACGTCGACCTCGTCGAGCGCGTCCAGCTCCTTCACCGCCTGCACGACCTGCGGGACGGCGTGGACACCCTGCACGGCGACATTGCGGACCTCGAAGCGGACCGCGGGCCAGCGGTGCCGCGCGTTCTCCAGCACGTCCCGCTCGGCCGCCGACGCGCGCCCGCACACCAGCCCGACGAGCTGCGGCAGGAACGGCAGCGCCTTCTTTCGGTCGGCCGCGAACAGCCCCTCGGCCGCCAGCGACTTCTTGAGCTGTTCGAGGCGGGCGAGGAGCTCGCCCACGCCCACCGGCTTGATCTCGACGGCCCGCAGGGAAAGCTGCCCGCGCGGCGCGTACCACTCCGGCTTCGCGTGGACCACCACCCGGGCGCCCTCGCTCACCACGTCGGCGACCGCGTCGAAGACCTGCCGGTAGCAGGTCACGCCCACCGAGATGTCGTACGACGGGTCGCGCAGCGTCAGGAAGACGACGCCGGCGCCGGGGCGCCGCGACAGCTGGGTGATCTGCCCCTCGACCCAGACGGCGCCGAGCCGGTCGATCCATCCCCCGATGAGCCGTGACACCTCTCCGACGGGCAGCGGAGCGTCCGCGGACGTGTTGAGAGCCATGCGCCCGAGCGTAGTGGCCGCCACCGACAAGGCCGTACGCCCGGCACGGGCCGGGGCTCCGAGGACTCTGCGAGGAGGCGATCCCTGGCCTGCCGGGAGCGGCCTTACGATGGGGGGCATGACTGCTTCGCCTGGCCGCCGTGTCCTGCTCGCCGCCCCCCGTGGCTACTGCGCGGGCGTGGACCGCGCCGTGATCGCCGTCGAGAAGGCCCTCGAGCAGTACGGGGCCCCGATCTATGTCCGTCACGAGATCGTCCACAACAAGTACGTCGTGCAGACCCTGGAGCGGAAGGGCGCGATCTTCGTCGAGCAGACGGCGGAGGTCCCCGAGGGGTCCATCGTCATGTTCTCGGCGCACGGCGTGTCCCCCGTCGTGCACGACGAGGCCGCCGCCGGCAAGCTCGCCACCATCGACGCGACGTGCCCGCTGGTCACCAAGGTCCACAAGGAAGCCGTCCGCTTCGCGGGCGAGGACTTCGACATCCTCCTCATCGGGCACGAGGGTCACGAGGAGGTCATCGGCACCTCCGGGGAGGCACCCGACCACATCACCCTGGTCGACGGCCCCGAGGACGTCGCCAAGGTCGAGGTCCGCGACCCCTCCAAGGTCGTCTGGCTCTCCCAGACCACCCTGTCGGTCGACGAGACCATGGAGACGGTCGACGCCCTGAAGGAGAAGTTCCCGCTGCTCATCTCCCCGCCGAGCGACGACATCTGCTACGCCACGCAGAACCGCCAGCTCGCCGTGAAGCAGATGGGCGCGGAGGCCGACCTGGTCATCGTGGTCGGGTCGCGCAACTCCTCCAACTCCGTACGGCTGGTCGAGGTCGCCAAGCTCGCCGGTTCCCGCGCCGCGTACCTCGTGGACTTCGCCGACGAGATCGACGAGGCGTGGCTGGAGGGTGTGAGCACGGTCGGCGTCACCTCCGGCGCCTCCGTCCCGGAGATCCTCGTCGAGCAGGTCCTGGAGTTCCTGTCCGAGCGCGGCTTCGAGGACGTGGAGATCGTCAAGGCCGCCGAGGAGTCCATCACCTTCTCGCTCCCCAAGGAGCTGCGCCGCGATCTGCGCGCCGAGGCGGCCGCTCTGGTGGACGAGCGCACCGCCGGTACGCCCGGGAAGTGACGCTCAGTCGTACGACGTAACGTGGGTCCATGAAGATCTTCGGTGTGGACATTGGCGGATCCGGGATCAAGGGCGCCCCTGTGGACCTTGATCGCGGGGACCTGGCGGAGGAGCGCTTCAAGGTGCTCACCCCGCATCCCGCGACGCCCGACGCGGTGGCCGACGGCGTGAAGGACGTCATCGGCCACTTCGGCTGGACCGGCCCGGTGGGCATCACCTTCCCGGGCGTGGTGACCGGCGGTTCCACCATCCGTACGGCGGCCAACGTCGACAAGGCCTGGATCGACACCGACGCGCGCGCGTTGCTCGGCGACCGGCTGGGCGGCCTGCCCGTGACCGTGCTGAACGACGCGGACGCGGCCGGCGTCGCCGAGATGGAGTTCGGCGCCGGGAAGGGCCGCCGGGGCACGGTCATCCTGCTCACCTTCGGCACCGGCATCGGCAGTGCCCTGTTCATCGACGGCGAACTGGTCCCGAACACCGAGCTGGGGCACCTGGAGCTGAACGGCCACGACGCGGAGACGCGCGCGTCCACCAAGGCCAAGGACGACAACGAACTGACCTGGGAGCACTGGGCGCGCCGCGTCACCAAGTACCTCGCCCATGTCGAGATGCTCTTCTCCCCGGAACTCTTCATCATCGGCGGTGGCGTCAGCCGCAAGGCCGACAAGTTCCTGCCGCTGATCGAGGACATCAAGGCGGAGATCGTCCCGGCGCAGCTCCAGAACAACGCGGGGATCGTGGGCGCCGCGATGCGAGCGGCGCAGCTGGCCCAGTAGCGGCCGGCAGCGGTCACACCGCGGCCCGCGAAGGTGCCGGCCGGCGGCGGTACGAGGGTCAGCGGGCCTGCCTGTCGGGCGGCAGGCCGCGCGCCGCCGCCCGCCGCTGGGCGGCCCGGCGGTTCATCAGGCGGACCCTGCGGACGGTCACGACGAGGCCCGCGACCAGCGTCCCGCCGTACAGCCAGCCGGCCTGGAGGGCGAGGCCGGTGATCAGGCCCATGAAGAGGCCGCCGACGCCGCCTCCGCTGTCGTCGGTGATCGGCAGCAGCCCGAAGGTGAAGGCGATCGGTGCGACCACGGGGGCGGTCATCAGGTCGCCCGGCCGCACCCACAGCGCGGTCAGCACGCACACCGGCAGGAACAGCACCCCGTAGACCGTCGCCGACCCGCCGAACAGCAGGTGGTCGACACAGGCCAGCGCGAACATCGACGCGCCGCAGAGCAGACCGCCGCCCAGTCCGGTCAGCCGGGGACGCGACGTCCGGCGTGTCGGGCGGGCGCCGGCGGGCGCGGGCCGCCGCGCCACCGGGGCGTCCCGTCGGACACCGCCACCCGCGGCCCGCCCGGCCTGAGCCGGAACGGGTGCGCCGCGCCGCGGTCTGTACTGAGGGGGACGCGTCCTGTGTTGCTCCACTGGACCAACTTAGGTCGTTTTATGTGTGGAATGGCCCATCGGACACGCCGGAGACCGGCCGAAGGCGAGGCCGTGGAAAGAGCTTGGCCATGCGTTCGATACCTCGCGGGTCGGGGCCGGGTCACGCCGTAGACTGGTGGATCGGCCCGCTCTCCTGGAGGGCCCTTCGCCCATCCTCTCGTACGGGAAGTCGCAACGTGTCGCTCACGATCGGAATCGTCGGTCTGCCCAATGTCGGCAAGTCGACCATGTTCAACGCCCTGACCAAGAACGACGTGCTCGCGGCCAACTACCCGTTCGCCACGATCGAGCCGAACGTCGGCGTGGTCGGCGTCCCCGACGCCCGTCTCACCAAGCTGGCCGAGATCTTCTCCTCGCAGAAGATCCTCCCGGCGACCGTCGACTTCGTCGACATCGCGGGCATCGTGAAGGGCGCCTCGGAGGGTGAGGGCCTGGGCAACAAGTTCCTCGCGAACATCCGCGAGTCGGACGCGATCTGCCAGGTCATCCGCGCCTTCAAGGACGAGAACGTCGTGCACGTCGACGGCAAGGTCTCGCCCAAGGACGACATCGAGACGATCAACACCGAACTGATCCTCGCGGACCTCCAGACGATCGAGAAGGTCCTGCCGCGCCTCCAGCGGGAGTCGCGCATCAAGAAGGACATCGGCCCGAAGGTCGCGGCGGTCGAGGCGGCCCAGGCGATCCTGGAGAAGGGCGAGACCCTCTTCTCCGCGGGCATCGTCCAGGGCTCCGGCAACGAGGAACTGCTGCACGACCTGCACCTGCTCACCACCAAGCCGTTCCTCTACGTCTTCAACGTCGACGAGGACGAGCTGGTCGACGACGCCTTCAAGGCCGAGCAGAGCGCCCTGGTCGCTCCGGCCGAGGCGATCTTCCTCAACGCCAAGCTGGAGGCGGACCTCGCCGAGCTCGACGAGGAGGACGCGAAGGAGCTCCTGGAGTCGGTCGGCGTGGAGGAGCCCGGCATGGCGACCCTGGCCCGCGTCGGCTTCAACACCCTCGGCCTGCAGACCTACCTGACGGCAGGCCCCAAGGAATCCCGCGCCTGGACCATCAAGAAGGGCGCGACCGCCCCCGAGGCCGCCGGTGTCATCCACACCGACTTCCAGAAGGGCTTCATCAAGGCCGAGGTCATCTCCTTCGCCGACCTGGTCGAAACGGGCTCGGTCGCCGAGGCCCGCGCCAAGGGCAAGGCCCGCATGGAGGGCAAGGAGTACGTCATGCAGGACGGCGACGTGGTGGAGTTCCGGTTCAACGTGTAGGGACTGACACATCGCCACGTCGCTGACGTGGCAAACATGCAGGTCAGAAGGGGTCGGGCTCAGTCGAGTCCGACCCCTTCGTCGTCACCGTGCTGGATGGGCGCTGGATATTCTGACGTGGGGTCAGCGGCAATCAGGTCTCGTAGGCAGTGGACCGGTGTCCCACGTGAACGACCCAGACCACCAACTCTCCGTTGTCGATCGTGTAGACGACGCGATGGTCGCCGACGCGCAGACGGCGTCGTTCGGGCTGGGACACGAGTGCGGTGGTGTTCAAGCCGAGGGGGTCGGTCTCCAGCTCGGTCAGCTTGGCCAGGATGCGCAGTGCCGTGTCGCGAGGGATCTTCCGAAGCTCGGCCTGCGCCTCGGGGCGGAAGACGGTTCGGTACTCACTCACCGCGCGCCAGCGTCTCCCTCATGATGTCCTCGATCGGGATACCGGGAGCCGGGTTGGCCATGCGCTCGTCGATGATCCGGTTGATCTCGCGCTCTTCCCATTCCTGGTACTTGCGCAGCACCTCGATGGAGACCACGGCGGCGACTTCCTTGCCCCGGCGCGTGATCACCGTGGGTACGTCGTCGCGGTCCGCGCGCTCCACGACCTCGGCCAGATGTGCGCGCACGTCGCGGATGGACTCTATGGGCAGCGGCTGCGTCATGCGCACAAGCGTACCGAGTGTCCCATGTGTACACAACTGATGGCGCCCGGCCCGCTTGTTGGCGGGTCGGGCGCAGACGCCTGGCCGTGGGGGGTCCTCGTCCGCGAAGTGCTGTGGCTGCCGGCCGACCTGGTTGGAGTGGCTGTGGCCGGCGCTTCAGACCTTGACGACCTCTACGGAAGGGCCGCACAGGAGGGCCTCGGGAAGACCATCCAGGCGATCGCCGTGCTGGCGCACCTGGCCGGCGAGGGACAGAGGCACTTCATGGTCGTCTGCCCGGCGAGCGTCCTCGTGAACTGGACACGGGAGATCGAGGCCCGCAGTGCCTTGCGGGTCATGGTGCTCCACGGCCCCCATCGGCACTACGCGTTCGCCGACTGGACGGGGCGGGGCGGGGTCGCGGTGACCACGTTCGACGCGCTGCGCGGCTTTCCCGCGCCGGGCGGCGGGGAGGTCGGACTGCTCGTGGTCGACGAAGCGCACTTCGTGAAGAACCCGAAGGCCAAGCGGTCCCAGGCGGTCGCCCTGTGGGCGGAGCGTTGCGGGCGCACCCTTTTCATGACCGGGACCCCGATGGAGAACAGGGTCGGGGAGTTCCGCGACCTGGTCCGGATGCTCGACGGCGACCTCGCGGACTCCCTGGGCGAACGGGACGCGTCGGCCGGATCGGTCGCCTTCCGCAAGGCCGTGGCCCCGGTCTACCTGAGGCGCAACCAGGAGGACGTGCTGACGGAACTCCCCAGTCTCCAGCAGACCGACGAGTGGGAGGAGCTGAGCGCGTCGGACGAGGAGGCGTACAGCGAAGCCGTGCGCGCGGGCAACTTCATGGCGATGCGCAGGGCGGCGTACATGCGCCCCGAGAAGTCGGCCAAGCTGGACCGGCTCCGGGAGATCGTCCAGGAGGCCGGCGAGAACGGGCAGAAGACGGTGGTCTTCTCCAGTTTCAAGGACGTACTGAGCGTGGTGGAGGAAGCGCTCGCGGCGGGAACCACCGACGGCACTCCACTGTTCGGTCCACTCACGGGAAGTGTCCCGGCCGGGCGGCGGCAGCAGACCGTCGACGACTTCGTCGGCGTCCCGGGCCCCGCGGTGCTCCTGGCTCAGATCCAGGCGGCGGGCATCGGCCTCAACCTGCAGGCCGCCTCCGTCGTCGTCATCTGCGAACCCCAGATCAAGCCGACCATCGAACACCAGGCGGTGGCCCGGGCCCACCGTATGGGCCAGGTCAGGCCGGTTCGTGTGCACCGTCTCCTCGCCACCGGGGGCGTGGGCGAACGCATGGTGAAGATGCTGGAGGACAAGACTCGCCTCTTCGACGCCTACGCCCGCCGCAGCGCCGTGGCTGAGGCCACCCCGGACGCGGTCGACGTGTCGGACACCGAGCTGGCACGCCGGATCGTCGAGGAGGAACAGGCGCGTCTGGGCATGCCCGGGTGAGCCGGGGCGCCGGTCCCGGGTCAGGGACTCTGCCGGGCTGCGGTGTGCAGGGCCGGACGTGCCGTGCCCGGGTAGTCGGGCGGGGTCGCCCAGCCGAGGAGGATTCCGGCGACGGCCGCGAGGGGGCGGGAGCGGATCTTCGTGGCGAGGCTTTCGAGGAGCCGGAACGTCGTGTAATACAGGCCGGTGAGGAGCGCGGTGACCGCGCTCGCCACCGAGGCCGAGCCGAAGTCGACGCCGAGGTGGACCAGCAGGGTCAGTGCGAGCCCCGCGACGATCGGCACGACCGTGCGCATGAAACTGGCGAAGAGGTTCACGGGATTTCCTGTCTCACGGGTCAGGGTGTCGGGTTCTGGACGCGGGGTTCAGGACGCGTAGTTCAGGGCGCGGGATTCATGGCGCCGGATTCAGGACGTGGGGTCGAGGTGGACGACGACCTTGCGCAGGGCCGTGTCGATCGCCGCCGTGATCGAGGCGACCAGAGCGGCGGCGTCGACGGTCTTGTCGAACGCCGCGATCGTGCCGGCGAGTTGAGCGATGGCGGCGCTGTGGGCCGCCTCGGTCGCCTGCACGAGGCGCACGCGGGCGTTGGTGTCCTTGACGTAGGACTCCAGGGCCCAGTACGGATTGGTCTTCACGTCCGGGGCATCGGCAGGGGCCGAGATCACCCCGTCCATGGTCAGGACCGCCCTCGCCGCGGCGGACGCCACGTTGGTGACGTCCTGCGTCTCCAGCACACCGCCGCCGGCGATGAGCTTCGCGGCGACCGCGGCCGCGACCTTGTTGATGTCGTCCGTGGTGAGTGCCATGTCTGTCTCCGTTCCGGCGGCCCACGCGCGCAGCGCGGACTCGCTCAGGTAGCAGATGGATCGGTCGAGCGGAGTCGAGGTGAACTGCCAGAACAGTGGCGACCTGCCGGACGGGCTCGGCTTCGCGTGAGCCTCGGCCTGCGTGTAGGCCGCCGCCCCGGACCAGGGATAGGCGGGATACCAGAGCGGGACGGCGGTGGGCGCGTGGCCCGCGGCCAGGTCGCTCGCCGAGGTGTAGACGCCGACCCGCTGGCCGGGGAACGCGGCTTGCACCCGGGCGATCCAGGCGGTGGCGTAGGTGTGGATCCCGGCCGCCGTGACGCCCGCGTAGTTCGAGCCGTCCGACCTGCGTTCCAGGTCGAGCCAGTGCACGAAGCCCCGGCCCGCGTACGGCCGGACGGCGGCGATGTAGTTCGCGGCCTCCTCGCCGACATCCTGGTTGGGCCAGCCGAAGTGGTAGGCGCCGGGTACGAGACCGGCCTCGGCGATGCCCTTGACGTGCAGGGCGAAACGCTCGTCGTGGGTGTGCCGGCCCTCGCTGGCCTTGGCGAAGGCGAAGACCACGCCTTCCGCCCTGCGGGCCTTCCAGTCCTGGGCTCCCTGATAGACGGAGAGATCGATTCCGCGGCATGTGGCCATGGGGGCCGTCCCCTTTCCTGGTGTCGATCGCGTACTGACGTCGTGCGTGGCGTTCTCGTCCCGCGGCGGTCTCCCGGCGCGGGTGCGATCTCCGCTCGCCGGACGTGCTGCCTTCCGTTCGCCGGACGGGACCGCGCGCACCGGCGGACGGTCCCGTCCGGTGACCGGTCCGGTGACGCTGACACGCGCCCCGTGACCGTTGCGTCACCGCCGCGTCAACTCCCCTTGCGGCAGCGCGCCGTCATCCCGGGCGGTCGTGTGTCACGGGCGTCGAGACCAGGGGTGCGGGCGCTCGCCTGCCGTCCTTGGCCCGGTACGGGAACATGCCGGCGAAGCGTGCCGAGGGTTCGAGTCCCAGTTCTTCGCGGAGCAGCCGCCGGAACGCCTCGTAGTGCCGGATCGCCTCCACGACGTTGTTCTCGGCCAGGTGCACGGCCACCAGCGCGCAGTGCGCGCTCTCCCGGAGGGGTTCGATCGCGACGCACTTGAGGGCGGCCTCCAGCGCGAGGGCGTAGCAGCCGCGTCCGATGAGCCGTGTGCTGAGCGATTCGAGGGCGTGCAGGCGGAGTTGGCGCAGGCGCTCCCGTTCGAAGGAGATCCACTCCTCGTCCCATCCCGGCAGCAGCTCGCCCCCCTCCAGAAGGCCCGGCGGGGGCGTCGCGTCACCCGTCTCGTGCGCCGGGCCGGTCAGGCGCAGGGCCGCCCGGGTGAGGTCGTCGACGTCCACCGACACGCCGTCCGCCAGGTGGAGCGTGTCGCCGTCGGCGCGGACCGCCGGATGCCTCGCGCGGCGCAGCCGCCACAGCGCCGTACGCAGGCTGCCGTGGGCGTGCTCCTCGGTGACGTCGGGCCACAGGGTCCCGGCGACGACGGAACGCGTCGCGTGCTTGTGCAGGCCGAGGTAGGCCAGCAGCCGCTGTTCGTTCGCCGGGACGGTGATGCTCCCGTTCGCGCCCTCCAGCCGGAAGGCGTCGAACAGCCGCAGTCTGGCCGTCGCCGCCTGTCCCGGCTCCGTCAGGTGGTCTCTTCGTGGTTTCGTGGGTAATTCGTTCCAGGCCATCGATCGTTCCCGTTCCCCCGTGTCGAGGCCGCCGGTTGAGCGGCCTGTGTGCCCGGGCGGATCGCCTGTGCCCGGGTGGCCAGAGTGAAAGGCCGGGGGCGGTCTGTCACGTGGTGTTCCGCTCAGCGAACCGGACCCCGTACGCCCGGGGCCGACCGGATCGCGGACGGATGCCGGCCGCCCGCCGGGGCGGCCTCGGTGCTCCGCCCGGCCGGGAGCGTGAGGGGCGGCTCCCGGCCGGTGGAACGGCATCGCCCCGCGCCTTCGGCCCTGGGGGGCCACGGCCGTGGCAGGACCGACCACCGATGGACAGCGTGAGCCCCCGGCCCCCGGCTGTCGCGTCCCGTTCCGTTCAACGGACCCGGTGGCCGTGCGCGCGGCTCGGCGTCGGGAACGGCCCGGCGCGGGAACGGGAAGGGGGCGCGGGTCAGATGGGAAGGACCGCGGGTCGGACGAGAAGGGCCGCGGGCCAGACGGGAGACGGGTGCGGTCGGACGGGAAGGACCGCGGGTCGCACGAGGAAGGTCGCGGGTCGGGCGGGAGACGGGCGCGGTCGGACGGGAAGAGGTCGCGGGTCGGACGAGGAAGGCCGCCGGGTCGGACGGGAGACGGGCGCGGTCAGATGGGAAGGACCGCGGGTCGGACGAGAAGGGCCGCGGGTCGGGCGGGAGACGGGCGCGGTCGGACGGGAAGAGGTCGCGGGTCGGACGGGGAAGGCCGCCGGGTCGGACGGGAGACGGGCGCGGTCAGATGGGAAGAGGCCGCAGGCCAGATGGGGAAAGCGCAGGTCGGTGTCCGGGTCCGAGCTCGGTGACGGGGTCGTGACGGCGCGGTGACGGGCGGTCCCGCACAGTCGTCGGCATGCGACAGCACGGATGCGGACAGTACGGATGCGGGCCATGACCGCGCGGATCATCGAACCCATGGGCGACGCGGCCCAGTGGGCGGCCGTGGGGCCGGACGGCTCCACACCGTCCACCGAGGTCACCATCGCCGACGAGACGTTCGTGGTCGGCTACGGTCCCGACCGGCGCAGCGCGAGGGTCTCCGCGACGCCGCTCGCCGAAGGACACCGCCTGCGGCGCACCCTCGCACCGGTGGACCTGAGCGGGTTCACCGAACTGCGGCTCTCCGTGCGGGCCGATCGCCCGGCGGGCTACGGCGGTGCCCCCTTCTTCCTCGAACTCCGCCTCGGGTCGGCGGCGACCGCGATCGACGACCCGGCCAACACCTGGCACCGCCTGCTGCCGGTCAGGGCCGCGGACCGCTGGGAGACCGTGCGGCTGAGCCTCGACGACCTCACCACGGCCGGCCCCCTGACCGAGATCCAGGTGCGCTGCCTCGGCGGCACGGGATTCACCGCCTACCTCGACGACGTGATCGCGGTCGCGCCGCGGCCGTTCGCGGACGCCGACCGTGCCCTCGCCGTGCGCCTGGCCGGCATCGAGGTCGGTGGCAGCGCCGTACCCGTGACGGTACGCGCGGCCGGTGAGCCTTCGCCGGTGGCACCGGCACTCGACGTCGTCCAGTTCGACGTGCGCTACGCGTACGACCGGGTGGTGGACGCCGTCGTCCCCCGTGACTTCACCGCCGCCGGTTCGCGGCAGGCGGTTCCCGGTGACCCGTACGACATCGACTACGCCGTCACACCGGTCGCCGCCACCCGCGGCGACCAGGCGGCTCTGCTGGAAGCGGTGCTGGACCGGCTGTCCCCCGTGGACGAGCTGGTCGCCGACGGCGAGCGGCTGCCCACCCGTCTCGTGTGGATCCCCGGTCCGAACCGCATCGGCGGCTTCCTGACCGAAGTCCCCGCCCTCACCTACCGCGTGAGCGTCCGGCGCACCCCGCCGGCCGTCCCGCCGGTCCGCCCGGTCGACCAACTCGCCGTCACCGCAGACCTCTTGGAGACCGTATGAGCACGGCCCTCGCCAACACCCGCAGCCGGCCGGTCGAACTGCATCTGAGCTCGGGCGTGGTGGTCGTCGGACCGCTCGGCCAGGTGCCCTGCGACGCCGAGGACCTCGATCTCGGCCAGGTCCGATTCCTGTGCCGCACCGGCGTCCTGGTCGCGCACACCGTGTCCGTCACACCGGCCCGCCGCCCCCGCAAGCGCGGCTGAGAGCAAGGAAGGAGAACCCTGCGATGGCCTTCAACATCGGCGTCAACGTCATCGAGACCGACGGCACCGAGGCGCCCACGGTCACGGGTGCCGCCGTCTCGGTCGGCGCGTTCAACGTGCTGACCCAACGCGGCGTACCCAACACCCCGGTACGGGTGACCAGTTTCGTGCAGTTCGTGGCCCAGTTCGGCAGCTACTTCGCCAGTGGTCTGGGCGCGTACCTGGTGAAGGGGTTCTTCGACAACGGCGGTCAGACGGCGTACGTCAACCGGGTGGTCGACCCCACGCTCAGCGCCGCCGACGCGGTCGCGAGCCGGACGCTGCCCGACACCGGCGGCACCAACGGCACCCTGCGTCTGGAGGCCGGCTACCGCGGACAGGCCGACCCCGGCGCATGGGGCCGCGGACTGTTCGTGCGGACGGCGCTCAGCGCGTCGGCGTCCAGCAGGCTCCGCGAGTCGGCACGCGCCACGGTCACCGGCTCCCCGCTCGCCGCCACGGTCAACCTGTCCTCGCCGCCGGTCCTGTCGGTCAAGGTGGACGGCGCGAGCACACCGACCGCGCTCACCTTCGTCAGCACCGACTTCGCCAACCCCGCGGCCGCCACCCGGCAGGAGATCCGCGACGCGATCAACCGGCAGACCCATCTGCTGGTCGCCTCGCTCAGCGGCGGCAACGCCCTGGTCCTCACCTCGACCGGCGAGCGGGCCGCGGTCGGCGGCGGCTGGACCGGGCTCCAGGTCACCGCGGACGCGACCGCGCTCGGCTTCGCCGTGATGGCCAACCCGGTGCAGGGCACGCCCGTCGCGCTGGGCGCCGGAGGCACCCAACTGGCCAGGCCGGACGGCTTCGACGTGGGCGACGCGATCGTCGTCGCCGACACCGTCACCACCGCCCGCGTCCGGCTGCTGTCCGTCGACCCGGCGAGCGGCGCCGTCGCCTGGGCGCCGGATCTGCCCAACCCCGGCGCCTTCACCGACCTGCGCGCGGTCGCCGTCTCCAACGCCGAGTTCGACCTGACCATCGCGCAGGGGACCGGGGACACCGACCACGCCGTCGAGACGTACACCGGGCTGTCGATGGAGCCGGGCGCCGCGAACTACGCGCCCACCGTGCTGAACAACCCGCTGTCCGGATCGCGGTACGTACGACTGGTCGACGTCGGCACGCCGAGCCCGGGAGCCGACCGGCCGGCCGCGACGAACGGCTTCCTGTCGTTGCAGGGCGGTGCCGACGGCACGCCCACCGCCACGCACTTCATCGGCGATCCCGCGGCCCGCACCGGCTTCTTCGCGTTCGACCCGTTCGACGTCCAGCTCGTGTGCTGCGAGCGCACCGACACCGCGATCGCCGAAGCGGCCCTCGCCTACTGCGCGGGCCGGGGCGACACCCTGTTCGTCGGCTCCGTCCCGGAGGGCTTCGTCGCCGCCGGGCAGGCCGTCGCGTACGGGCAGGCGCTGCAGACGAGGAAGGCGTACGGGGCGCTGTACGGGCCGTGGATCGTCGTACCCGACCCGATCGGCACCGGGAACAGTCCGCAGATCACGCTCCCGCCGGTCGGGCACGTGCTGGGGGTCTGCGCGCGGATCGAGGCGACCCGAGGCATCTGGAAGGCGCCGGCCGGCGACGAGGCCAACCTGCTCGGCGTCCTGGACGTGGAGACCCGGCTCTCCGACACCGACCACACGGACCTCGTGGTCAACGGCGGCGTCAACGGCATCCGGCCGGTGCCGCGGGCCGGGATCGTGGTGGACGCCTCCCGGACGCTCAGCTCCGACCCGCGCTGGCGCTACGTCAACGTGCGGCTGCTGTTCAACTTCGTCGAGAGCAGCCTCCGTACCGGACTGCGCTGGGCACGGCAGGAGCCCAACCGGGCATCGCTGTGGAGCGCCGTGAAGTTCGGCACCGTGACCCCGTTCCTGATGGGGCTGTGGCGGCAGGGCGCGTTCGGCACCGGCAGCCCCGAACAGACCTTCAAGGTCACCGTCGACGCCACCAACAACCCGCCCGACCAGGTGCAGCAGGGCCTGCTGCAGGTCCAGGTGCTGTTCTACCCGTCCCGGCCCGCCGAGACGATCGTGATCGTCGTCGGCCAGCAGGCGAGCGGCGCCACGACCAATGAGGCCTGAGTCCACCGGAAGGTCCCACCCGACAGCCGCGCCGGACCGTCCATCGGAAGGTCCCGCCGGACGGTCCCACCAGAGGGAAAGTGAGGAGCGGTCATGCCCAGGGTCAACGACTTCGACGAGGGTTACCGGGCCAACGAGTTCGTCCTCGTCATCGAGGGCGTGGAGAGTCCCGGCGTGAGCAAGGTGTCCGGGCTCAGCGAGGGGGAGCTCGACACGATCGAGCAACCGGACGGCGGCAGCGGTCATGTGTACAAACTGGCCGCCGCGAAGATGAAGTTCGAGCCGCTGACCATCGAGCGACGGGTCGACGGCAGCGCCGACGACAAGCGGTTCCTGGACTGGTTCCAGCAGACGTTCCGTCTCAACGCCCCACGGCAGGGCGGCTCTTCGGTGCGCAAGAACGGCATGATCGTCAAGCGTCACTTCGGGGATGTCGTCCTGCAGTTCGCCTTCTACGGCGCGTGGGTCAAGTCGTCCAAGTTCACCGACCTCGAAGCCGGGTCGACCAACCTCTTCCTGCAGACCATCGTGCTGGAGCACGAGGGTCTCGAACGCGTCTCCTAGGAGCCCGCCGATGACCCTCACCGATACTGCGCCCGGCCGGGCCGGCGTCCGCGAACTGGACGTCACCCTCCCGATCGGCCACGTCGACCACGACGGACAGACGCACCGGCAGGTGACGTTGCGCAAGATGACCGGCCGCGAGGAGGCGCTCCTCGCCGACCCGGCCAACCAGCGCAACGGCGGCCGGCTGGTCACCGCCCTGCTGCACAGCTGTGTCGTGCGGCTCGGCGACCTGCAGCAGGTACGCCGCGCCGACATCGACGCCCTGTACTCCCTGGACCGCAACTTCCTGCTGATCCGGCTGCGCAGCTTCACGTTCGGGCCGGAGCTGAAGGCCGGCTACACCTGCCCGTCCTGCGGGGACCGTTTCGAGCAGACCGAGGACCTGGACACACTGCCGGTGCGCCCGCTCGCCGACGGGGAGCCGCCGCAGGACGTGGTGGTCGAACTCCTCGACGGGTACGTCGACCGCGACGGGTCGGTGCACACCGCCATGACGCTGCGCCTGGCGCGTGGCGACGACGAGGCGGCGGCGGCACCGCAGTTGCGCAAGAACGCGTCGCTGGGCAAGAACGCGCTGCTCGCCCGCTGCCTGAAGTCCCTCGGCGACCTGCCGCCGCACCGGCTGGAGGCGCTCGGCCCGAAGATCCTCGCCGATCTCACCCTGACCGACCGCCGGCTGATCGACCGGGCCTTCAACGACGGCGCGCCCGGCATCGACTTGATCCGCGAACTGGACTGCCCGGCCTGCGGGCACGAGATGCGGGCCACTTTGGACATGACGAATTTTTTAGTTCTGGAGTGAGTCTCGACCAGCTCCGCCGGGAGGTCTTCTTCCTCGGCTACCACCTGCACTGGCCCCACGGCGAGCTGATGGACATGGCCGCCGGGGACCGGCGCGAGTTCGTGGATCTGCTCGTCGAGCAGATCCAGCGGGAGAACGCCCAGGTCGAGGCGGCCCGCGACCGCGACTGACCAGCTGACGGAGGGGAGGGCCGGCACCATGCCGGTGATCATGCTGCTGCGCGGGCTGACCCGCTCGCTGTGCGCGACGGTCCGCACCCTGACACCGTGGCTGGAGATCGTCGACCACGAGTCGGTGATCGTCGAGCGCGCCCGCGCCGCCTTCCTGGTGCACTGGTGGGGGTTCGAGACTCCTCTCACCCGTCTCAACCTGAGCGGGTACCTCGTCAACATCGGCCAACTGGAAGAGCGGTTCGCGGCCGCCCAGCGCTCGGTGCCGGTGAGCCAGGGCGGCCCGAACGCCGTGGGGTCGCTGCTCGGGCTCGCAGGGAAGATCGTCGGCATGGCGCTCGACCCGCTGTACGCCGTGGCCGGGATCTACCTGCTGATGAGGTTCACCGAGTTCAGCTGGAAGACGCTGGTCCTCGCGGTGGTGTGGAGGCTGGCCCCGTTCGCGCTCGCCGTCGGCCTGGTGGTCGCGCCGGTCGGTACCGGCGTCCTCGTGGGTGGCGGACTGGCTGCCGCGGGCTTCGGTTACGGCCTGCTGGCGGCACTCGGCGACCGCCGCGAAGTACGCGCCGCCTACGACCTGTTCGGGTCCCTGACCCGCCTGTTCATCGCCGTGCGGGACCTGATCGGCCAGGTGCTCGGCGACCGGATGCGCAACCCGCTCACGGCGGGTCTCGTCATCGTCGGGACGCGGCTCGGGCGGCTGTCCGGCCAGGCGCTCGGTGCCCTGGCCCTCCTGGTCGTCCGGGTGGGGCCGGCGCTCGCACCGGTCGCCGCGCTGATGAACGGCCTCGCCGCGCTCGCCGGCGGTGCGGCCACCGCGATCGGGGAGGTGGCCGCGGGCGCGACGTCCCGGGTCGACGGCGCGCTCTCGGCCGACCGCCTCCTCACCCGGGTGACCGGCGTACTGCGGACACAACTCATCGCCGCGGGCGCCGCGTTCGGCCAGGGTCTCGGCCAACTGGAGTCCGCTCTCTCGACGGTGGGAGGCAAGCTCTCCGCCGGCACCCTTCCCGCCGAACTCGGCACGTTCGCCGGGGCGTTGATCGCCGGGCACCCGACCGTCCGGGTCGTCACCGCGCTGCGTACCGAGGCGGACGTCTTCAAGGCCGCGCTGGACGCCGCACCGGCGAAGAACAAGAAGTCACCGTCCGGACCGGGCGGGTCCGCATCACCGTCCGAGCCGGGCCGGCTCGCGCCGCTGCTCGCCGCGCTGCCGGAGCTGCCGCCCCTCTCCTTCCCGGCGCTGCCCGTGCTGCCCGTACTGCCCGACCTCACGGTGCCGTCCCCCGCCCCCGCCGCCGAACCGCCCTTCGTGGTCCGGGTCCCGGCCGTCCGGGTTCCCGCCGTGACCGGACTGGCCGTGCCGGAGCTGCCGGGCTTCCTGAGCGCGCCGGTCGACCTCACGCCGCTGAACGCGATCGTCGACCACCTGCTGCCGGCCGCGTTGGCGGGCCCGGTGCGGGAGAAGGTGGACCGGCTGCTCTCCGACTTCCCGGTCGCCGAGCTCCCCGAGAGCGACGTGCTCCGGCCGGTGGTGCGCACCCTGCGCCTTCGGGTGCCCGGCGCCGACCCCGACGACGTGCGCCGCTTCCAGGACGGGCTCCTGGCACGGCTGCGGAGACAGCCCTACCTGACCGGCGCGGGCGGGTGATGACGATGCCGATCGACT
The DNA here is from genome assembly GCF_044757755.1 of Streptomyces sp. NPDC091209. Classification (NCBI taxonomy): domain Bacteria; kingdom Bacillati; phylum Actinomycetota; class Actinomycetes; order Kitasatosporales; family Streptomycetaceae; genus Streptomyces; species Streptomyces sp. NPDC091209. Next base: position 318,503 of record NZ_JBIVVR010000006.1, read on the forward strand.
TCGCCGCGGCCGCCGCCCGGTTCGCCGATGCCTTCGCCGCCCAGGAGCACGCCCTGCGCGTGGCACGGCGCGCCGTGCGGCCGGTACTGGAACGCCGGCTGCTGGCCGGACGGCAGGCCGACCGGGCCACCGCGCGCTTCCCGGCGCTGCGGTTCGTCGACGGCGCGGTGACCCTGCGCGTCGTACCGTCGCAGCGCCGCGCGCTCACCCAGGCCGCGCCCGTGCCGAGCCTCGCCGACGCCGGGCTCGCGTTCCTCGCCGGTCTGACCCGGCCGCTGCGGCTCGACGACGCGGACGCGATTCCCGGCCTGCTGAGCCAACTCCTCGCGACAGCAGCCGCGTTGGACGTCTCGGCGTCCAACGCGGCACCGCGGCCGGCCCTCTTCGACAGCCCGGACCTCGTCGCGGTCGCCGTACTGGCCTTCCGCGCCTTCTCGGAGGCCAGCGTCAAGGGCGGCGAGCTCGAACGGTTCACCGACCAGCTCCGGCCCTTCGTGCCGGCCCACCGGGCCGAGACAACGCCGCCCTCCCCGTCCCCCGCGTCCTCGACCGGGTCACTGGACGGGATCGCGGCGGGCATCGCCACCGGGATCGCGGTTGTCGCGCTGCTGCCCGCCGTCGCCGAGTCGTTGCTGGGCGCGCTCGGCACGGTGCTCCGGCGCACCCTCCAGCAGCAGTTCCAAGCCGTGTTGGAGCTACGGCGCGACGCGCTGAGCACCGCGTACGCCCGGTTCGCCGGTCTGATCGGCACGGCGACGCGACTGACCCGCGGGATCGCCGGACTGCTCGGCGCGCACCTGGACCTCACGGTGCGCGTCCTGCTCGCGTTCGGCACCGCACTCGGCACCCGGATCCGTGACTTCGTCGGCGCGCTCGGCTACGCGCTGCGGGGCGTGGTCCGGTTGCTGCGCGTGGCGCTGTTCGTCGTCACCACGGCGTTCGACTTCAACCTGGCCCGTCTGATCCCGGGGATCGGCGACACGTTCGTGGCGAACGTGGCCGCCTTCTCGCTCGACGACCTTCTCGACAAGCCCGGAACCGGACTCAACCGGAACCTGTACACGACCCTCTCGGACGTCCTGGACTGGATCCGGAAACGGGTGCGCCGCAGCCCGCTGGTGCTGTGGCCGTACGCGCACCGGCAGCTCCGCCGCGCCCGCCTGCTCCTGGACGCGCTGTTCGACACCCACGGCCCCGGGCAGGTGCTCCTGCCCGCGTTCCCCGAGGGCCCGCCCCTCGCCTTCCACTCGGACTTCCCGCGCCTGGTCGACCCGGCGCTCGGTCCCGCCCTGGCCGGCGCGGTCGGCGCGCTGGGCGACGGACTGCGCACCGCCGTCCGGGGAGCGCTCACCAGCACCGCCACCGGCCTGGGCGAGCTCGCCGAGGCGAGCGTCGCCGCACAGCTCGACGCGAGCCGGCTCCCCGGCCTGGACCGGATCGGCGATCAGTCCGTCGCGCTCGCCGACCGGGTGTTCGGCGACGAGATCAGGCGGCAGAGCGCGGACCCGCCGGCGGACCAGCTCGCGCGGACGTTCGAGTCGTGGCTGGCGAGCGGCGGATTCGTGGTGGTCGGCGCGGTCATCGACGGGTACGTCGGCGGGCTGGTCGACCGCGCGGGCGAGCGGCTGCCCACGTCACCGAGGATCCTGCGCCGGGCCGCGCTCGGACGGGTCGTCCTGCCCCGGCTGACCCTGCGCGTCCGCGCCGGCCGGGACCTCGACGAGGACCTCGCCGACGCGGTGGCCGCCGCGTTCGCCGGCGCCGTCCGGGACGCCTTCCGCACGGGCGAGCGGCGGCTTCGGGTCCTCACCGAGGGGGTGCGGGTCTGACATGGACGAGACCGAGGAACTCATCACCCAGCTCGGACTGCTGCTCACCCAGACCCGGTTCGGGCGCCGCGCCCTGGAGGACATCGAGCGCGCCACCTCGACCTACGGCACGTTCGCGTTCACGTCCGTCATCACCGCCGGGCCGAACTTCGGCGCACCGCCGATGTACGAGGGCGCCCTCAAGGTCCATGTCGTCAACATCAACGACCTCGCGCCGGGCGCCGGGTTCGGCGACTTCCTCTCCGGGCTGCTGGGCGGTCTCGGCGGGTTCGTCGGCAACCTGATCGGCGGCGCCGCGGGCGGTGTCGTCTCGCAGTTCCGGCTGGTCTGGTCGTTCCAGGACATCGCGAAGCTCGCCGAGCACGTCGAGCACATCCTCACCATGATCGGCGGCCCCGCGGTCACTCCCAAGGCCGGACCCGCGCCCGGTGCCGGGGCTCCAACGAGCCCGGGAACCGGCCTGGTCGCCCAGCTCGACAGCATCAAGGGCGCGGTCGACTCGCTCACCAAGCTGTTCCAGGCCGCCGGCGACCCGCCCGTCGGCACTAAGCCGCCCATCGACCAACTGGGCAGTGCCACCGCGCTGTTGAACGCCGTCGCGAAGGTCGTGGACGGCCTCGTCCTCGCGCTGCCCATCGCCGTCGGCTCGCTCGCCGTGCTGATCAGCCGGCTCGGCGACATCCGTCAGGGGCTCGCCGAGACACTCCGCTTCGCGCTGCGGGTCACGCTGCTGACGCGCGGCGCCCTGTTGGTGCTCGCGCTGGACACGGTGGCCGTCGTGGCCCGGGTCGGAGCCTCCGTCGTAGGCGTCCTGGCATCCACCGTGGACGGGATCGTCGGCGGCGTCTTCGACGGCGTCCAGCAGGCGCTCATCGCGGTGCTGCGGATCGGTGTCGTGCTCGGCGACGCCGTCCGGGCCACGGTGGACGGTCTGCTCAACTGGCTGATCCCGACGATCGACGCGGTCCTGCGCAACCTCGGCGACCTCAGGGCGTTCCGGATCATCACGCACCTGGTCCGGATCCTGCCCGCGGTGCTCCCTCTGGTCTTCCAGCTGCTGACCGACACCCAGGTGTCCGACAAGCAGCAGAACGCGCTCACCCAGGCGGCCGAACTCGGCCTCCCGGCCACCTCCCTCGACAGCGCGGGCCCGGTGGCCGTCCGGCCCGCGCCGCCGAACTTCGCCGCGGTGCTGTCCGATCCGGCCTTCATCGCGGGCCTGACCGAGCCGCTCGGCAAGGTGCGCAAGCTCGGCACGGACGCGCTCGACCTCGGCACCGGGCAGCTCTCGGACGGACTGCGCACCATCGGGTCCACCCTGGAGGCCGCCGCGCGGGCCGAGACCAGGCTGTCCGACGCGCGCCTCGGCCGCGCGCTGGACGACGTCAGCACCCAGTCGGCACGGCTGGCCGACCGACTCGTGGTCGGCGAGGCGACGACACCGCAGACCGGCCTGACCGCGGTCGCGAACGCGTACGAGGCATGGCTGACCCACGGCGGACTCGACGGCCTGCTGTCCTCGATCACCGGCCACTTCGCCGGTCCTGCGGGTCACGACGGGATTCCGCGCCGCGCGGCCGAGACCGCCGACCGGACCCGGGCCACCGTCCAGATCGACGAGGTGGTCGTCGACGTGGAGAGCTCCGCACCCGGACCGGTCGCGACACCCACCGTCACCTGGACCACCACGGAACCCGCCCTCTCCACCGCCCCGTCGGACGACATCGACCAGCACGCCCGGATGTGGTTCGACTACGACCAGCGCGGCGGCGGCAGCCGGCTGCCCCTACCGATCTAGGAGTCGTCATGGCACGCACCGCCGGCTACCTCGCCAACCTCATCGCCGTTCCGCCGCTGATCTTCCGGTTCCAGTTCAACCCGGAACTGCTGTCCGAGAAGAAGAGCTTCGCCTACCGGGAGACCACCAGCCTCGGCAACTGGGCGTTCGACCAGACCGCGGCGTCCAAGGGCTTCGGCAACGTCAGCGGGATCGCCACCGACCTGAAGGAGATCGGCAGTTCGCTGGTCGGGACCAAGGCGCTGGAGGCCGACTTCGGCAAGCCGCGCTCGTTCGCGCTGGACTTCGCCCTCGACGCGCGGTCCCTCCCGGACATCCCGGCGCAGCAGAGCGGAGACGGCCCGGCGCCGGACGACGCGCGGTTCGGCGGCCGGATCGAGCCCAGCCTCGCGGTGCTGCGCTCGTTCATGAACCCCGCCTGGGATCCGGTCAACGACGTACTCGCCTGGTTCAGCGGTGCCAAGACGTTCTGTCCGCCGGCCCAGCCACCGGTGTGCACGCTCAAGCTCGGCGGCATCGACCTGGACTGCGTGATGACCGACCTCAACATCAAGATCACCAAGTTCAAGCCCGACCTCACGCCGGAGCGCGCCGAGGTCAGCCTGACCCTCAACGAACAGACCGCGTCGATCACCACCAGCCTCGACGTGCTCGACCGGCTGGTCGAGGTCGGTAAGTCCTACGGACAACTGGACTTCCGGGACTGGGTGCAGGCCGTACCGGGCGCCGGCCTGGTGCAGAACATCTTCGAACTCTGAGAGGGGCGCCCGATCATGTCCGTGTCGATCACCTCGCGGTACCGGCAGGCGGCGGTCTATCCGGCCGTCGACGCCACCGGCAGCACGCGGGCCACCGTGGCGATCCGCCGGTACACGCCACCCGCCGCCGACGACATCACCTACGAGCACCGGGTGACCGGCGTCGAGGACATGGAGTACCTGTCCTGGCGCTACTTCGGCGACAGCGAGGTGTGGTGGCGCATCGCCGACGCCAACCCGGTGGCGTTCCCGCTCGACCTGCGGCCGGGCGCCGCCCTGTCGGTGCCGGCCTCGCAGGACATCGGCGTGGTCGGCCGGGACCGGGTGTTCTGACATGGCCGTAGCGACCCCGCCCCCTACGGGCGGTGACAACCGGGCCCCGTTCGCCACCGTGCGGATCGGCACCGGCCCGGGCGACCTGGCCGACGTCACGGTGCCGGTGCGCTCGGTCGCCGTGGAGGACCACGACCGGCTCACGGACGAGGCGAAGGTGGTCCTCGACGACCACACGGGTGTGCTCGCGCACGCCCTGTTCGAGGGCCTGGTGGTGCGGCTCGACCTGGGTCGGCAGATGCAGCACGCGGCGTTGTTCGAGGGGGTCGTGGTGAGCAGCCGGGTGCTGGCCGGCCCCCAGGGGCAGCACATCGAACTGACCGCCCGGGACTACAGCCACCGGCTGGCGCAGACCCCGTTCGCCCCCGAGACATGGAACACCGGCGAACCGCTCAGCGCCCTGCTCGGCAAACTGGTCACCGCGTCCGGCACCGGGATCACGGTGGGGAAGATCGAGCCGGTCGACGACACCGCGCCGGACGTCCGCGGCGCCGGCCGCTATGTCGCCACCTCGGTCTGGGACTTCATCCTGGAGCAGGCCCGCGGCCAGGGCTGCCTGGCGTACGTCGAACTGACCGACAACAAGGAGTCACAGTTCTCGTTCCGGCCCATCGCCGCGATCGCGGCCTCGGAGCCGATCGGCACGCTGCGGTACTGCCGGGTGGGCAGCGACCTGGTCACGTTCACCTACGAGCGGATCAGCTCCGGCGCGCTCCCGGTCCGCTCGGCGAGCACCGTCGATCCGGACACCGGCCTGCTCGTGGACCAGCCGGCGCCGGTCGCCCCGCCCCGGCCTCCGCTGGCCGCGCCGCAGACGGGCCGCGCCCCGGCCGCGTCGGACCGGATGCGCGCGGCGATCGAGGCGCTGACCGGGAAGGCGGCCGTGGCGCAGGGCCGGCTCACCACACCGGCCGAGCGGGTCGTCGGCAAGGCGGCGGGCACCGCCCAGGACGCCAGGAACCGCGTGAGCGTCGACCCGACCCGGATCGTCGGGATGAGCGGCCGGGGCAAGGCCGTCGGCAACGCGCTGCTGCGGGCCAAGGCGATGCTCCGGATCACCGGGCTCGCGCCCTGGGCCGAGGGGGTCTGGTACCTGACGAAGGTCAACCACGTGTACACCCGCGACCTGGTCGGCGACCGCCAGGAATCCAGCTACTTCACCCACATCACCGCGACCCGGTGACAGGAGGCCCGCCATGCTGTCCGACGAACTGACCCGGCACACCGGCAACTACTACGGCAAGTACCGCGGGATCGTGCGGGACAACACCGACGACGGCCGGCGCGGCCGGCTCCGGGTGATCGTGCCGGACATCTTCGGACCGGAGGCGCTCGTCACCGCCGAGCCGTGCTTCCCGCACGGGCACTTCTTCGTACCGCCCAAGGACGCCAACGTATGGGTGGAGTTCGCGGCCGGCGACACCCGGGCCCCGATCTGGGTGGGGGTCTGGTACCCGGCGGACGCCGTCCCGCCCGAGGCCGCCGTGACGCCGCCCGACCACCAGGTCATCCGGACCACCGCCGGGCACACCGTCGACCTCACCGACACCGGCGGCGGGGAACGGATCCTGATCCGGCACAGCGGCGGCGCCTTCGTCTCGATCGAGTCCGACGGCAGCGTGCGCGTGAGCGCCGACCACATCGTGCTGGACGGGTCGAAGGTCGAGGTGGGCAGCGGCGCGAGCGAGCCGACGCTCCTCGGCAACGGCTTCGGCCAGTTGTGGGGCCAGTTGCTGACCCACGTCCACGGTCCGCCCGGCTCCCCGTCGCCCCAACTAGCACCGCTCGTCCTGCAGCCCGGCGTGCACCTGAGCCGGTCCGCCGTCGTGAAGTGAACGAAGTGAAGGAGACCTCTATGGCCGACGCCCGCGGAGCGGCGTTCCCGTTCCGGATCGACCCGCACACCGGCGGCATCGCCTGGACCGAAGGCACCGAGAAGATCCGCGACGACCTGCGGATCCTGCTCGGCACCCGGCTCGGAGAACGGCCCATGCTGCGCGACTTCGGCACCCGGGTGCACACGCTGGTCCACGAGCCGGACGACGACGTGACCGCCGACCTGCTCCGCAAACAGGCGCACGAGGCGGTCGTACGGTGGGAGCGGCGCGTCGTCGTCACCCGGGCCCGGCTGTCCCGTTCGGACGGCGGACTGCGGCTGCTGCTGAGCTATGTGCACAGCGACAAGCCGGTGTCCGCCGAGATGATCGTCCCCCTGGTGTAGGCGATGACGACACCGGCACCCGCGATCGACTACACCGACAAGGACTTCGCCTCCCTGCGTACGGCGATGCTCCGGCTGGCCCAGCAGCGCCTGCCGGAGTGGACCGACCAGAGCCCCGCCGACCTCGGCATGCTGCTGGTCGACCTGTTCGCCTACGTCGGCGACATCACGCTCTACTACCAGGACCGCATCGCCGGCGAACTGTTCCCGGGCACCGCCACCGAGCGGGCCAGCATCGTCGACCTGCTCCGGCTGATCGGCTACGAGCTGACCCCGGCCGCACCGGCGATGGCCGATCTGCTGCTCACCTTCCCCCGGCCGGCCGGCGCGCGGACCGTGGCCGTCCCCAGCGGCGCGCGGTTCGCCGCCCGGCCGCCGGGCGCCGCCGCGATCGAGTTCACCTACCTCGGTCCCGACCTGGACCTGGTTCTCCTCTCCGACCAACTGCGCCCGGGCGTCGGCACGGACGGCAGACCGGTGGTGCGCTACGACGGACTGCCGGTCGAACAGAGCCGCACGGTCGGGCCGGTGCTCATCGGCTCGTCCACCGGCGAGGCCGGCCAGTCCTTCGCGCTGCCCGACGCGTCCGTGGTCGTCGCGTCCGTGGTCGTCGAGGTGAACGAGGGCGCCGGCTGGGTGACCTGGGACCGCAGGGACAGCCTGCTCTTCGACATCGCCCCGGACGGGCGGGCCGTGTTCTCCCACCCGGAGGCGCGCTACTACCAGCTCCTCTTCGACGCCGACGGGATCGGACACGCCGTGTTCGGCGCCGGCCGGGTACCGCCCGCCGGGCCGAACAACGTCCGCGCCTCCTACCGGGTCTGCCAGGGCACCGCCGGGAACCTCGCGGCCGGCACGGTCACCACCGCGCTCACCACGATCGACACGCTGCAGGCCGTGGTGAACCAGGCCGCGGCGGCGGGCGGCAGCGACGCCGAACGCTCCGACCACGCCGCGCGGTACGCCCCGTTCGCGTTCCGGTCCACCAACCGGGCGGTGACCGCGAGCGACTACGAGGCGCTCGCGCACAGCACGGGCACGGTGGCCAAGGTCCGCGCCCGCAGCGTCTCCTCGAACCGGATCGACCTGTTCGTCGCGCCCGCCGGGGACACCCTGGTCCCGGTACCGGAGGCGCTGCGCAACCGGCTCGTCGGCTACTTCGAGGACAAGCGCATGGCCGGCTGCCTGGTCCGGGTGCTCGACGCGCAGCCGGTCGCCGTGGACATCGGCGTCGAACTGCTGGTCGACGAGCGGTTCGTCACGGACGCGGTGGCCGGACAGGTCGAGGCCGCGATCACCGCGCTCCTGTCGTTCTCCCGGGTCGACTTCGGCCGGCCGCTGTTCCAGAGCGAGGTGTTCGCGGCCGCCGAGTCCGTCCCCGGGGTCCTCGCGGCGACCGTGACCGGCCTTCGCCGACAGGACCGGCCCGCGCCGGACGTCGACGCGGAACTGGCGCGGCACAACCTTCCCCCGCTCGCCGAACTGCCCGCCTTCCTGCGCGACGCCGTCTCGCTCGACGTGGCCACCGACGGGCGGATCGAGATCGGCGAGTTCGAGATCGCCGTCCCCGGCACCCTCGACGTGACCGTACGGACGACACTGCCATGAGGATCGACACGTTCACCGCGAGCGCCGACCTGATCGGCCGACGGACCTGGGTCCGCTGGGCGTTCACGCCCGACGCGGGCGAGACCGTGCTCGACGCGCCGCCGGTCACCGTACGGCGCAAGACGCGCGACTTCGCGTTCCCGGACACCGGCGCGCCCTGGCTGCTCCACGACAGCGCCGCGTTCCCGCCCGCACCGGTGCCCGGCGCGCTCACCGTGACCGATCTGCCGGACAGCGACACGGCGGCCGGCGCGCTGCGGGTCCGGGAGCGGACCGTCACCGTGACCGAGACGGCCGCCGCGGTGTCCCGTGAGGTGCTCCGGCTCGTCACCCGCACCGTCTTCGGCGCGGACCGCGCCGTGCTGCGCCTGGAGCTCGACCTGCTCGACGTCGGCGGCGTCGGCCGCGGCGAACTGGACGCCGGCACGCCGTACTACTACGAGCTGGACAGCCCGGCCCTGGACCGGCCGATGCGGGCCGTCGCCACCCCCGGCGATGTGCACGGCGCGCACCGCACGCTCTACGAGCTGATCCCCGAGGTGTACCGGCGTCACGACACCGTCACCCGGGCGCCCGACGCCGCCACCGGCCTGCTTCCCGAAGCCGGCACCAACGGCGGGCAGTTACGCCGTTTCGTGGACGTGTACGGCGCCGCCGTCGACGCGATCCGCAGCTCCGCCGACAACCTGCGCGGACTGCGTGCCGTATCGGACGTGGACAGCCGGTTCCTGCCCCTGCTGTCGCAGTGGGTCGGCTGGGACCTGACCGCCGACACGGACCTGGCACGGCAGCGCAACGAGATCCGCACCGCGCCGAGACTCTACGACTCCGTCGGGACCGTCCCGGGACTGCGCAGCCTGGTCGACTTCTACACCGGCTGGTCCACCCGGGTCGCCGAGTTCTCCCAGCACGTCGCGCGGGCCGGGACGGCGCCGCAGCGCAACGTCTTCGCCGCGGTCCGGCGCGGCGGGGCGTGGTGGGGTGCCGAGGAGGCGTCCGCCGTGCTCGGATTCACCGCCCCGCACGACGTGGCGACCGGCACCGCCACCACCAGCGCCGCGCTGACCGGCGCTGCCGGCGAGCCGTTCGCACTGCGCACCGGCATGACCGTCACCATCGCGCCGGACGGCGGTCTGCCGGTCACCCTGACGTTCGGGCCGGCCGACTTCGCCGACCTGGGCGCCGCGACGGCCGCCGAGGTCGCGGCGGTCGTGAACCGGGACATCGGCGAGCTGCGCGCGGACGGGACCGGCGGTGCGGTGCGGCTCGTGTCGCGCCTCACCGGCGAGGCGTCCCGTATCGAGGTGCGTACCGCGGCCGCGAGCCTGGTCTCGCTGGACGGCGCGGCCCGCGGCCGGCTCGGCACCGTCACGGACCCGGCCGGCCGGCTGTGGGTGGCGCACGCCACCACCGTCGGCGCCGGCGGCGTGGTCCCCCGGCTGCATTTCAAGGCGTACTTCCGGGGAGCCTGGGCGGACACCCGGGTGGTCGAGCCCCAGCCGGTCGCGCCGCAGGCCGAACCCGCGCCGGTCGCGCTGCCGGACGGCCGGCTCGGCCTGGCCTGGGTCGAGCACCCCGACACCGGTGCGGCACGGCTGCGCTGGCGGCTGGGGACACCGTCCGCGCCGACCCCGGCCCGGCTGCGCGGCGACACGTCACCCCCGTTCGCGCTGACCGCCGGCACCGTGCTGACCCTCACCGGCTACGGCGCCACCGAGCGGTTCACCGTGCGCGCGGCCGACTACGCCGATCCGTCCGCGGCCCGCGCGGACGAGGTCACCGCCGCGTTCAACGCACAGCTCACCGGCGTCACCGCGGCCGTCGCCGGGGACGGTTCGCTGGCCCTGGCCACGACCGCGACCGGACCGGGGGTCGCGCTGCGCGCCGATCTGGCCGCCTCGACCGCGGCCCGGGCGCTGGGGTTCGGCGACCGCGCGCTGACCGGGCGGGGCGGCTGGCAGCCCGACATCGACTGGGCCCCCGCCACGGACATCCCGGCGGTACCGGCGGGCCGGCACGCCGACTGCGCCGCCGTACTCGATCCGGAGGGGGCGGTACGGCTGTGCTGGGCCAGCCGGCTCGACGGATGGCGGCTGTACCGGCTGCGGTGGGACGGCCGGGTACGGATCGCCACCGCGACCGGGGCGCGGGTGCTGGCCGGGGACGGCGCGGTCACCTCGCTCACCGGGCTGCCGTCGGCGGACGTGCGGGGCGTCGCGGTCGACGCCGACGGGTCGAGCTGGTTCGCCACCGGCGCCGGGGGAGCCGTCCGCAGGCCGGACGGGACGACGACCGTGTTCACGCCGGGCACCACCGGCGGAAGTCTCTCCACCGCCGATGTGCGGACCGTGGCCGTGGACCCGTCCGGCACGGTGTGGTTCGGCCACGGGGCGGGCGCCGCGGCGCTCTCGCCGGGCGGCTCGTGGCAGGTGATCACCGCGGCGACGGGCGGTCTCGCGAGCGACGACGTACGGCACATCGCCGCCGACTTCACCGGCGCGGTGTGGTTCGCCACGGGCGCGGGCCTGTCCCGGCTCGACCCGGCGGGCACCTGGACGACCTTCCTGGCCGGGACGGAGACGCGGCACGCGGCACCGGCCCAGGACGGTTCGCTGTGGACGGCGCTGGCGCACGGCGTCGCCCGCGTCGGCGCCGACGGGTCGGTGCGCACCGTGGACCTCGGTGCCGCCGCCGACGTCCGGCAGGTCGCCCCGGCGCCCCCGGCGGCGAACCCGAAGCCGCGGGCGGACGACGCGGGACCGGTGTGGGCCGCGACCGCCGCCGGGCCGGTCGAGATCCGGTCGGTACGCGACATCCGGGTGCACACGCCCGCCGAAGGTCTGCCCAGCGGTGACTGCCGGGCCGTCCTCGTCGACCAGGGCACCGTCTGGGCGGGCACCGCCGCCGGTCTCTCCTTCCTGGACGGTTCGGGATCGTGGCGGACCGTGCCCGGACTCGCCACCCCGGTCCGGGCGTTGAGCGGTTCCTGGTCAGCTCCGGGCTGGTTCGCCCCCGGTGGCCCCGGCGAGCGCGACCCGCACCTGACCGGCGACGGGAACCGGCTCTGGCTGGCGTCGGCCGTCCGGCACGCCCACGCGGACCCGGACGACCGCTGGCGGATCGTCGTACGGCACCTCGACTTCCCCTCCGTCGCCTGGTCGGCGCCGACCGCCGTCACCGGTGTCACCGGCACCGACCGGGAACCGGCGCTCGCCCCGCTGCCGGGCGGCGCAGCCCGTGTCCACTTCCGCTCCGACCGGGGCGGCGGCCCGCGCCTGTGGTCCGCCGACCTGGACGCCACCGGCAGCCCGTCGGCGCCCACCGTGGTCACCGGCGGGCCGTCCTCGGACGCGAACCCGGCGCCGGTCACGCTCGCGGACGGCACGACGTGGCTGCTGTTCCGCAGCGACCGCAACGTCGGTCTCGGCCGGCTCGGCGGGGGTGTGCCCGGCCCCGGCCTCGACCAGTCCAGCCGGCGCGCGCCGGAGGAGGCGTCCGTCCGCCGGTTCGCCGGCACCGTCACCGCGACCCTCGCCGACCTCGACCGCAACCGCGGCACCCGGCAGTTCGGCGACCTGCTCGACTACACACCGCAGCGGCCGGACGGCACCGCCCTGGCCGCCGACGAGGTCTACACGCCGTCCACGATCGGGCTCTACGTCGAACGCGGGCCCACCGGCCGACCGCTCGTGCAGCGCGACGCCGACCGTCTGCGACAGCTCCTCGAACGGTTCCTTCCGGTCAACCTGCGGGCCGTCGTCGTGCTCGGCTCGGGCCCGCTGGAGGAGCTGGTCTTCCCGGCGGGGCACGAGCTCGCCGACGCGTTCAGGGACGACTACCCCATCGCCGAGGTCGTCCGGATCGCCGAGGAGACCGCGGTCGCCCTGCCCGGCTGGCAGGTGTTCCTGTCCACCGACGGGACGAGCGTCACCGTCGACCCCACCAAGCCCACCACCCTGCGCCGACGCGTCTGGTGGCCACCGTTCCGCTAGGAGGAGCGCACATGTCCGCAAGCGAGTACCCGGCCGGTCGGCTGCACGGTCAGTACCGCGACGTCCTGTACGACGCCGCGGGCGGGGTGGTGTGGGACCACGGCTGGCGGTCCAACACGATCGTCGGGGACTGCCGCCGGCTGCTGGCCACCATGCTGCGCGGCACACCCGGGTCGACCGGGCTGCTCGGCCTGCGGGTCGGAGCCGGGCTGAGCCAGTGGGACGGCGCCGGTCCGCCGCCGGCCGGCGGCGCGCAGACCGCGCTGGTCGACCCGCACCCGCACACCGTCGCCGCGGCGGACCTGCGGATGGACTTCCTCGACTCGGCGGCCGTGTCCGCCACGCCCACCAACCGGCTGCAGATCCAGGCGACCCTCGGGCCCGGCGTGCCGAACTGGCCGGACGCGAACCACGTCAGCGGCAATCTGCGCGAGTTCGGCCTGATCGCGAGCCTGGACGGGACCACCGTGCTCGTCAACTACGTCACCCACCCCGTCATCGCCAAGGATCCCGCGAGCACGTTGCAGCGGACCGTCTGGCTGACGTTCTGAAGCGGAGAACCCATGGCCTCGATGACCTCCAGCACGTTCCACCCGCTGCTGCGGTACGTGAACGTGCGGCTGCAGCAGGGCGTTCCCATAGTCGACTCGGACCTCAACGAACTGGACGACGTCCGCAAGTTCGAGCTCAGGGCGTTCCTCAAGTGGTACGTCGGCGACGGCGTGCCCGAGGGCACCAACGGGTTCCAGATCACCGGCGGCCTGAGCAACGACTTCACCATCGGCGCCGGTGCCCCGGCCGGGGGCAGCGGCGGTGAGCTGGACACCGCGCTCGCGCACACCGGCCGGATCATCGTCGACGGTCTGGACGTCATGATCACGACCGATCTGGCGTTCTCGGCCCAGCCGCTGCACGCGTCGCAGCCCGGCGCCGCGGCCCTGGCGGCGAAGCTCGGCGTGCCCGTCGTACCGGCCCTCACCACACCGGGCACGGCCACGGTCCTGGTCGCCTACCTGGACGTATGGGAGCACCTGGTCACCCCCGACGACGACCCGAACCTGATCCTGCCCGCGCTCGGCGTCGAGTCGTGCGCCCGGATCAAGCGCGAGTGGGTGGTGCGCGTGGGGGCCGCCGTGCCCGCGGCCGGGTCCTCCGACTTCCTGGCCGGGCACTCCTACACCGCGCTCGCCGGGCTCACCCGCCCGGCCGCCACCGCCCTCATCGCCCCGTCGAACATCGCGGACAAGCGCCAGCGGCGGCTGCTGCTGCCACCGGCGCACCTGATCGCCGACACCGTGGGCGTCGACCCGTTCGACTACCGCGGCGGTGTCAACCGTCCGCTGATCAGCCTGCGCGCCGCGATCAACGCGCTGCTTGCCGGCCAGCTCCCCACCACGGGCGAGATCGCCGTCGCCAACGGTCCGGGCGCCGACCTGCTCGGCAAAGCGGTGTTCCTGGACAACGCGAACGGTCTGGTGATCGTGTGGCAGTCCGGCCAGTCGGGCACCAGCCAGGTGGCCCTGGCCCGGATCGACCTGACCAACCCGGGCCTCACGAGCGTCGCTGCCACGCCGTTGACCACCGGCGGCGTGCACGCGGCTCCGTCGGCGCTGATGCTGCCCAACGGGGACTTCCTGGTCGCCTACCAGACCGCGGCGACCGAGGACCCGAACGCCGACCTGAAGCTGAAGCGGGGGCCGCTGGCCTCCCTCGCGGGTGCGGGCGAGGTGACGATCGCGGCCACCGCCAACGTCGCCGACCAGCGGATGCAGGCGGTCCTGGCGGGCGACTTCGTGGTCTTCGTCTTCGACCAGTCGGGCAGCAGCACCGACAAATGGTCCTACCTCCGCTACAAGCACACCGACAACTCCTTCCCGGACACCGCGCCGGTGCAACTGGCGACGAACTCCGGCGGCCGGGCCGTGCACACGGCGTCGGCCGGGAACGTCGTGTTCATCGCCTTCCACGACGGCACCAAGCTCACCGCGGTGCTGCTGAACCCGGTCACCAACACCGTCAGCAGCAGTACGCAGCAGACCGGGCAGGCGACCGACATCCACGTCCTGGCGTTCAGCGCCACCTCGGCGATGGTGTTCTACAACAGCGGCAGCGGGCTGTCCGTGCTCACGTTCGGCGGGGGCACCTGGAGCGGTCCGGCCACCGTCTCGGGCACGGACGCCAACGACAGCCAGCCGGCCGCGGTCCAGGACACCGACGGCACCATCTGGCTGCTGTCCACCCGGAAGTTCTCCGACAACACCAACCACGTCGTCGTACGCCGCCGCAACGCGGCCAGCGGCGACTGGACCGCGCCGCAACGGCTCGCCCCGAGCACGGGCAACGACGGGTTCCCGGCCGCGGTCCCCGTCCCGGGCCAGGGCATCTGGGCCGTCTGGGCGAACGACCGCAACGGCTCCACCAACACCGACCTGTTCGCACGACGGGTCATCACCGCCATCTGACACGGCGGGTCGTCACCGCCATCCGAGAAGGGCGTTCCATGCCACAGCCACGCATCACCAGGTCCACCGTCCCGGCCACCAACTCCTACACGGTCGGCGACGCGAAAGCGTTCGTGCTGCACTTCCACCAGGACATCGGCGCCGGGGTCACCAAGGCCGTCAACATCACCTACGGTGTCGCCGCCGCCGACCCGATCCTCGAACTCACCCTCACCGGCAACGCTCCGATCAACCTGCTGACCGTCCCGCCGGGCCAGGAGGTGACGGTCGGCGACTTCACCGTGGGCGTCACGGCCAGCCCGGACACCGACACCGGCACCGTCCTGGTCAACTGCCGGATCACCAACCAGACCCTCGGCTCCCTGGGCTCCCCGTGGACCCTGCGCGGCAGCCGGACCGCGCCGAACCAGTGGGACATCCGGTTCTCCGACACCAGCGCCCTGGTCGACTACGTGATCTGCGACCCGCGCGCGGTCGTCCAGGACCCGGGGACGGCGCTGGAACAGGATCACATCACGCTGATGGCCGACGACGCGGCCGGTGTGGCCGGCGAGCCGACCGTGCTCGGGGCCGACAACCTGCCGCCGGACGCGTTCACGCCGAGCTACTTCTGGCACCACGACGCCGAGTTCGCGATCCTCCCCATGGACGAGACCACCCCGACCCCGACGCTCGACGTGACGCTTCCCGGCGTGTACAGGACGATCGCGGCCCCGCTGACCCTCACCACCTCGTACGGCACCGACGGCTTCCTCACCAACGTGAGCGAGCCCAAGCAACTGACGATCAGCCACCGTCCGCAGGACATCGTGCTGGTGCTGGACCGCTCGGGCAGCATGGCCGACGAGGAGAAGTGGACCAACGCGGTCATCGCCACCCGGGCCCTCGTCCACCTCATCGCCGACGCCCGCGCGGGGGTCAACGACCAGGACCGGATCGGCATCGTCACGTTCACCGACCCCGGCGGCTGGCACGGTCTGCCGGTCTCCGACGCGGTCGGGATCGCGATGCCGCTCACGGCACTGGCGGACGCGCGCAAGGACATCAACACCCTCGACCTGGGACAACCGGCCGACAACACCAACATCGGCGACGGCCTGTTCACCGCCCTCGACCTGCTCGACAGGGCCGGGCCGATCGGCGACCGGCGTTTCACCCTGGTCTGTATGACCGACGGGCTCCAGAACGCGGGCCACTACTACATCGGCGACAAGGTGCCGGACGACGCGCCGTCCGGGACGGTCGAGGCGCTGACCAGCGTCATCGGCGCCAAGAAGACGATCCTGGCCGCCGCGCGCATGTACGTCATCGGCCTGGGCTCGACCATCGACGCCGACCTGCTCAGGAAGCTCACCGACACCGGATTCACCAACGTCCTCGACCCGGCCGGCCTGCCGGGGGTGTTCACCGACATGCTGCACTTCTCCCAGGAGGTCAACCGGCCCGTCCCGAGCGACAAGGCGCCCGACCCCATCCTCAGCGAGGCCGGCCGGGTCTACGTCAGGACCACGGACGCCGACCGGGTCGTCCTCTCGGTGATCGCCCCGCCGACCGACGGCACCATCGCGCTCGACCTGTGGAACGGCTCCGCGTTCGTCCCACCGCCCGTCACGGTGCCCGAAGCCAACGTGTCGCCGACGGACCAGGCACTGTCCGTCGGCGCGCCGGACAAGCTGCCCGAGGGGGAGGTCATATGGCGGGTGAGCCTGCTGGACGACACCACCAAGGCGCCGCGGGCACTGACGCCGGACCAGGTGCTGCTCTATGAGGACCTGCACCTCAAGGCCGAGCTGACGCTGGACCAGCA
Organism: Streptomyces sp. NPDC091209; assembly: GCF_044757755.1. Taxonomy (NCBI): domain Bacteria; kingdom Bacillati; phylum Actinomycetota; class Actinomycetes; order Kitasatosporales; family Streptomycetaceae; genus Streptomyces; species Streptomyces sp. NPDC091209. The sequence goes on from NZ_JBIVVR010000006.1 coordinate 335,311, forward strand.
GACGTACCTGACCGGCGACGACATGGTCCTGACGGTCCGCATCCGCCGTGACGCGGCACCCGTCCTCGGCGCCGTCGTCCGCGCCGAACTCGACGCCCCCGCCGTGGGCATGGGCGAGGCGCTCTCGGCCGCCGCGCTGTCGGCGACCCCGCCGCCGACGGCCACGGCACCGGCGAACCCGGGCGGCAGGGACGTCCCGCCGCCGGCCGAGCAGCGTGTCATCGACCTGATGCGCCACAACGGCTGGTCCCGGTGGCCGCGCCACCAGGCCCCCGGTCTGTTCGCGGACGGCACCGACCTCCTGCACGACAAGGACGGCACCGGCGACTACACCAACACGTTCAGCCGGGTGTTCAAGGCCGGCACGTACGGCTGGAAGGTCTTCGCCGACGGCCAGGACCCGGAGGGCAACGGGTTCGACCGCCAGCTCACGGTCTCGACGGTGGCCGCGGTGAAGGTCGACGCCCGCACGACGAGGGTGAGGACCGAACGCATCCTCCACCACCCCAGCGGGCTGCGGGCGACGAGGATCACCATCACACCGCAGGACGTGCGGCACGAGCGGCTGGGCCCCGGTCACGACGACGAGGTCGTCTTCGCCCTGAAGGACGGCATGTTCGAGCAGATCCTCAACCACCAGCCCGCGCCGGTGTTCACCGACGGGACCTATCAGCGGGTCATCCTGTTCAAGGCCAACCAGCATCCGGTCGTCGCGGTCCGCGCCGCGGGCACGCTGCTCAAGCCGATCGACGCCACGGACTGACCCCTCCGCGGCCACGCGGCCCGGATCCCCGCTCCGGCCGCGTGGCCGAAGACCACCGCGTGATCAGGCCTGTGCGATCACGCCCGCGCCATTCCCGTCTTCACCCCGGCCCCGCACAGCGGCACCACGGCCTCGCGCCCGCCCAGCGCGCCCTCCCGGACCGCCGCCCAGCAGGCCACCCCCGTGGACTCCACGTACAGCCCGCGCCCCGCGAGATCCGTCTGCGCGTGGCGGATCTGATCCTCCGTCACGGTCAGGAAGGCGCCCCCGGAGGCGCGGACCGCGCGCAGGATCTGGCGGGCCCGGAGCGGGTGCGGGATCGCGATGCCCTCGGCGAAGGTGGGCGCCATGGGGGTGACACCGACCAGGTCGTCGGCGCCCTCGGACCAGGCGCGGGCCAGCGGGGCGACCGCGGCGGACTGGACGGCGTACAGGGCGGGCCTGCGGTCGATCAGTCCCGCCGCGTGCAGTTCGGCCACGGCGAGGGCGGCGCCCAGGAGCAGCGTGCCGTTGCCGACCGGCACCACGACGACGTCCGGCAGACGTCCGCCGAGGTCCTCCCAGAGTTCGTGGACGTACGTCTTCGTGCCGTGCAGGAAGTACGGGTTGAACACGTGCGAGGCGTAGAACACGCCGTCCTCGTCGGCCGCCTCGCGTGCCGCGCGCGCCGTCGCCTCGCGGTCGCCCTCCACCACCCGCAGCCGCGCCCCGTGCGCCTCGATCTGCTCCAGCTTCTTCGCGGAGGTGCCCTCGGGGACGTACACGGTGCAGGGCAGTCCGGCCCGCGCGCAGTACGCGGCGACCGCCGTGCCCGCGTTGCCGCTGCTGTCCGCGAGCACCTGCCGGGGCCCCAGCCGCAGCGCGAGCTCGGCCAGCAGCACGGCCCCGCGGTCCTTGAACGACAGCGTCGGCATCAGGAAGTCGAGCTTGGCCGAGACGCCCTCGCGGAGCGGGACCAGCGGAGTGCGGCCCTCTCCGAGGCTGACCGTGGGCGCGGCCAGCGGCAGGCACTCCGCGTACCGCCACAGCGAGTTCACCCGCCCGGTGAGGGAGGTGAGCGGAGCCGGCGTCGGGGCGAAGTCCAGATCGAGCGGGCCGCGGCAGACCGGGCAGCACCAGGCGAGCGAGCCGGCCGGGACACGGGTGCCGTCCGTCGGGCAGAAGCAGTCCGGCAATGGAGTCATAGGCGCAGGTTAGACGCGCCGGGGGGTGACGGAGCGTCACGAGTGGACGCCCGCTGTCATGGCCGCGTCGCGCCACGCTTACGATGCGCGCAGTCATTCGGCAGTCGTACGTGAGTTCCACCGCAGGTGGATGAGGAGCAAGGGAACCCGTGGCCATACCTCCGCCGCCCGGTCCGCAGCAGCCCGAGGGGCAGTACCCGCCGCCAGGGACACCGTCGGGCGCTCCGGAGACACCGCCCGGCACTCCGGGGGCGCCCGGTGCACCCCTGCCTCCATATCCGCACGCCCCGCACGCCCCGTACGCCCCCTATGCCCCGTACCCCCAGGGGCCCTCTCCCCAGGGCCCCCACCAGCAGGGGCCCTACCAGCAGCCCCTGTACGCCGGCCCGTACCAGCCCTGGGGGCAGGGCTACTCCCCGTACAACCGGCCCGTGCCCTTCAACGGGTTCGCGATCGCGTCGCTCGTCCTCGGCATCCTCTGCTGCCTGCCCGCCGTCGGGCTGGTGCTCGGGATCGTGGCGCTCGTCCAGATCAAGAAGCGCGGCGAGCGCGGCAAGGGGATGGCGGTGGGCGGCATGGTGATGTCGTCGATCGGCGTCCTGCTGCTCGTGCTCATGGTCGCCACGGGTGGCGCGCGCGATTTTGTGAACGGTGTCCAGGAGGGGGCGAGCGGCACCGGAAGCTCGTTCTCCCTGCACAAGGGCGAGTGCTTCGACGCGCCGGGCGGCTCGCTGGAGGGCCTCGCCTACGACGTCGACACCGTGCCGTGCGCCGGGAAGCACGACGCCGAGGTGTTCGCCGAGGCGGCGGCGCACGGCGACTCCTACCCCGGCGACTCCGCGATCTCCGCCGAAGCCGGCGACACGTGCTACGGGCTCGCCGACACGTACGCGATGGACGGCTGGGCCGTCCCGGACGACGTCGACGTCTACTACTTCACGCCGACCCCGCAGAGCTGGCGCACGGGTGACCGCGAGATCACCTGCATGTTCGGGAACACCGACGCGCAGGGCACCCTGACCGGCTCCCTGCGCAACGACGCCACGACGCTCGACGCGGACCAGCTCGCCTATCTGAAGGCCGCGCGGATCCTCAACAGGGCGATGGACTCGGCTCCCGACGAGGCGTACGTCGAGGACGATCTGCCGGGCCACAAGGAGTGGGCGACCCGGGTCTCGGGCGCGCTCACCACGCAGGCGGGCCTGCTCCGCGGCCACACGTTCGCCCCGGCCGCGAGCGAGCGCGTCGCGGTCCTGGTCAAGGACCTCGACCGGTCCCGCAAGGAGTGGGCGAAGGCCGCCGCCGCGCCGGACGTGGACACCTTCTCCGCGCACTACGACAAGGCCCTGAAGCTCATCGACCCCAAGAAGACGGTCACCACCCGCAAGGCTCTGGGGCTCGCCACCACCCCGCCGAAGTACGACAACGGCGGGGGCGGCCAGAACGGCGGCGAAGGCGGCACCGGGATCGAGGTGTGACGGCGGCCACAGTGGGGAGAAAGTGCCTGCGTAATGCCCTCAAGGGGCTGCGTCATCACATCGAGTGATTCTCTGGCCTTTGCTTGCATGGCACAACCCACGGTTGCCACGCTGTTGCTGTCTGTACAACCTGATGGGAGCGGCTAAGTGACTTTCGGTGAGCAGCCGGCGTACTTGCGTGTCGCGGGTGATCTCCGCAAGAAGATCGTCGACGGCTCGCTGCCACCGCACACCCGACTCCCCTCGCAGGCCAGAATCCGCGAGGAGTACGGCGTCTCGGACACGGTCGCCCTGGAGGCGCGCAAGGTCCTGATGGCCGAGGGTCTGGTCGAGGGCCGCTCCGGTTCGGGCACCTATGTGCGGGAGCGGCCGGTGCCGCGCCGCGTGGCCCGGTCCGGATACCGGCCGGACAGCGGTACCACCCCCTTCCGCCAGGAGCAGGCCGACCTCGCCGTGCGCGGCACCTGGGAGTCCCACAGTCGGCAGGTCGAGGCGAGCGGCGCGATCGCCGAGCGGCTGGCCGTCCAGCCGGGCGACCGTGTGATGTGCACGAACTACGTCTACCGGGACGGCGGCGAGGCGATGATGCTCTCCACGTCGTGGGAGCCGCTCGCCGTCACGGGGCGTACGCCGGTGATGCTCCCCGAGGAGGGTCCGCTCGGCGGCATGGGTGTCGTCGAGCGCATGGCGGCCATCGACGTGATCGTGGACAACGTCACCGAGGAAGTGGGGGCGCGCCCCGGCCTCGCCGAGGAACTCCTCGCGCTGGGCGGTGTGCCCGGGCATGTGGTCGTCGTCATCCAGCGCACCTTCTACGCCTCCGGCCGTCCGGTGGAGACGGCGGACGTGGTGGTCCCGGCCGACCGGTACCGGATCGCCTACCACCTGCCGGTGAAGTGACCGCGCGTCACCTTCGAGCGGTATCCCGTACGGCCTTTCGTACGGCTTTTCGCGCGACCTCTTCGCGTACGGCATGGCGTCCGGACCTCGGGCGTGCGCCCTGACCGGCGGTCCTGTGCGGACCGCCGGTGCCTCAACGGGGCGACCCGTGCGCCCGGTTGGAATCTGGCCTTTCTCAACTGGCGGGCCGGGAAAGGGCTTCGCCCTGTTCGGGGGCGCGCGGGGAGTCGGGGGCGGCGTGTTCGACGGCGTGCGCCCCCCGGGTCGGCGTTCCTTACTGGCCGGTTGCGTACCTCTTTGTGAAAAGCCGTATTCGCTGCGTGAAGGTTAGGCGTAGGCTCGGGCATATGCGGATTGCGGTTTCCTTGGAATGCGGGGTTCGGCGGGGGCCCGGGGCGGGAAGCGGAGGGGCTCGATGAACGACAGCACGATCGCTCTTCCCTGGCTCGTCATACGGCAGGACGACAACGGCAATCGCTATCGCGTGGGCAGGTACGCGACCCGCGCGGAGGCTCAGAAGATCGCGGACAGCCTCGACGGCCGCGGGCACAAACAGCTCTACTGGGTCGAGCGGATCGGGTAGAACGGAACCCGCTGATCCATCCCGCCCGGGACCCGGCCACGCTCCCGTAGGCTCCGGCGCATGACGGAACGGATCGTGGTGGTCGCCGGCGCCCTGGTGCGCGGCGGGCGCCTGCTCGCCGCCCGCCGCAGCGCACCCCCCGAACTCGCCGGGCGCTGGGAACTGCCGGGCGGCAAGGTCGAGCCCGGCGAGACCCCCGAGCGCGCCCTCGTGCGCGAGTTGCGCGAAGAGCTCGGCGTCGACACGGAGGTGCTGGAGCGCGTCCCCGGCGAGTGGCCCCTGAAGCCGGGATACGTCCTCGTGGTGTGGGCCGCCCGGCTGCTGCCAGGCTCGGCCGAACCCGGAGCTCTCCAGGACCACGACGAGCTGCGCTGGCTGACCCCCGAAGAGGTCTGGGACGTGGACTGGCTGGACCAGGACGTACCGGCGGTCAAGGGCGCACTGCCGTGGCTCGATCCGGGCGCGTGACGAGCCGGGTGCGGAATTCGTACGCCGTTCGCGCCATAGTGTGCCCCCGAGTGCGGTAAGGCGTCACGGATATCGGGTATGTGCCCATTAATCCCACGAAACCGGACATGGGTGGGTTCCTGGTCTGGGAAGTGATCGGCTTGATCGACACCGAAGGCGACTGCGCAGAGTGGACCTTTCCCGCGGAGCCCGGTGCCGTCCGCACCGCCCGCGCCGTCGTCCGGGGACAGCTGCGCGCATGGGATCTCGACTCCCTCGGTGACATCGCCGCGCTGCTGGTCAGTGAACTGGTGACGAACTCGCTGCGGCACGCGACGGGCCCGATCGGCGTCCGGCTCGTCCGTCCCGAGGGTGTGCCGGGGGCTCTGCGCGTCGAGGTCTCCGACCCGCTGCCGGACCCGCCCCGCGAACGGGCCGCCGACACCTCCGACGAGAGCGGCCGCGGACTCCAGCTCGTGGCCGGCTCGTGCAGACGCTGGGGCACCCGGCCCGCGGACACCGGCAAGACGGTCTGGTTCGAGCTGGCCGTGCCGGGCTGAGACGCGGACGGTTCCGGCGACCGCGCGGCGACCGGCCGGATCATGACCCCGACGGGTGTCCCCTTGTTTGATTCGACCGGGCGCCACCTGGTTAGAAGACTGGAAGTATGTCGCGGCCGGTCCAAAAACCATCGGGACCGTGCTGTGATCGTGAACACCGTGTCGTGCGGCGCCGTAGTGCTGGATACTGCGGGCAGCCGCCCCCGGTGACCGGTGCCGGACGCGGTGAGCTGGAGGGGACGGTTCGCGTGAGCGAGATACCAGCGAAGGCCACGGAGTCCGAGGACCCGTCGGACGGCGCGAGGGCTGATGCGGCGGGCGATTTGGCGCGCACGGTTCCCGGGGTGACCGGCGGCGGGGCCACGGGCGAGGAGGCCGACGGCGCGGTGGCCGACCTGGCCGGTGACGCGGTCGGCGAGGTGCCGGGTGACGCGATGTGGCAGAGCAGTCCACCCGGTTCGATCTACGACTACATCAAGGCCGCCTCGTTCTCCATCGGCGCCGACGGGCTGGTCGACCAGTGGAGTCGGCGGGCCGAGCAGATCTTCGGGATCTCCGCGGAGCGGGCCGTCGGCATGGATCCCATCGAGGTGTTCGTCCCCGCCGACCGGCGTGCGTCCGGTCAGCGGAAGATGGCGGAGATCCTGGACGGCCGCGAGTGGACCGGTCTGGTGCCCTTCAGGACGCCCCCCTCCGAGGACGCCGGTGAGGGTGCCGCGGACCCCGGGGGCACCGAGGGCCTCGCCGAGGTCTACGTGATGCCGACCACGACCGAACACGGCGAGCGGGCCGCCCTGTGCATCGTCGTGGACGTCCGTACCCTGCGCACCATCGAGACGGACCTCGCCGCCTCGCAGGCGATTTTCGGTCAATCTCCTTTCGGATTCCTGCTGATCGACACGGACCTCCGGGTCCGGCGCGCCAACCAGCGGTTCGCCTCCATCTTCGGCGGCAGCGTCGACGACCACCGCGGCAAGGGTGTCCACGACTATCTCCCGCGCGCCGAGGCCGAGCGGGTGACGGCGATCCTGCGCCGGGTCCTGGAGACCGGCGACTCGATCACGGACATGCACGTCACCGGGCAGGTGCCCGGCTCCGACGAGCGCCGCCACTGGTCCATCAACCTCTACCGGGTGCACAGCGGCAGCGGGCGCCCCATCGGTATCGCCTGGCTCGGAACCGACATCACCTCCCGCCGCGCCGCCGCCCGCGAAGCGGCCGCCGCACGGCGAAATCTCGCCCTTCTGAACGAGGCGGGCGCCCGCATAGGCAACTCCCTCGACCTGGAGACCACGGCACGCGAACTCCTCGACGTCGTGGTCCCCGGCTTCTGCGACCTCGCGACGGTCGACCTGTACCAGGGTCTGCTGGCCGGCGACGAGGCCCCGCCGGGCCTCGCGGACGGCAGTGCCGAACTCCGCCGGGTCGCCTTCGCCAGCGCCGTCTCCGACGCGCCCTTCGTCGGCGGTCCGGCGCCCGTGGCCGTCGGCGCGGTCCACCACTACCCGTTCAACTCGCCCTGCGCGGACGCCCTGCGCACCGCGCGGCCGCAGCACATCCCCGCCGATGAGGGCGGTCTCATCCAGTCCACGCTCGCGGTCCCGATGGTCGCCCACGACACCGTCGTCGGACTCGCCCAGTTCTCGCGTACGAAGGGCAGCGAGCCCTTCGGGGAACGCGACCGCGCCCTCGCCGTGGAACTGGCCGCCCGCGCGGCCGTCTGCATCGACAACGCGCGCCTGTACCGCCGCGAGCACGAACGCGCCCTCATCCTGCAGCGGTCGCTGCTGCCCCCGGGCGACCCCGAGGCCTCCGGTCTCGACATCGCGTGCCGCTATCTGCCGGGCAACGCGGCGACGGAGGTCGGCGGCGACTGGTTCGACGTCATCGAACTCCCCGGCCACCGCACGGCGCTCGTGGTGGGCGACGTGATGGGCCGCGGACTGCGCGCCGCGGTCGCGATGGGCGAACTCCGCACCGCGGTACGCACCTTGGCCCTGCTCGACCTCGAACCCGCCGAGGTCCTCTCGGCGCTGGACGAGATCGCGCGCGGCCTCGGCACCCCCGGAGGGGTCCAGCAGGCCACCCGTACGGCCCGCCAGCCCCGCGACGCCGACCTCTCCGAGGTGTACCTCGCGACCTGCGTGTACGCCGTCTACGACTCGGTGACCCGCCGCTGCACCTTCGCCAACGCGGGCCATCTGCCCCCCGTGCTGGTCGAGCCCGGCGAGAGCGCGCTGATGCTCGACGTGCCGCCCGGGATGCCGCTCGGAGTGGGCGGCGAGCCCTTCGAGGAGGTGGAGGTCGAACTACCCGAAGGTGCGCTTCTGGCGCTCTACACGGATGGACTGGTCGAATCGCGCGACCACCCCCTCGACGAGGGCCTGCAGGCGTTCGTGGGCGCCCTCACCGATCCCTCCCGGCCGCTGGAGGACGTCTGCGACCACGTCCTCAACACCCTCGACACCCACCACGGCGAGGACGACATCGCCCTGCTCATGGCACGCGTCCAGGGGCTGCCCGCCGACTCCGTCGGCGACTGGACCCTGCCGCGCGAACCGCGCAGCGTGGGACGGGCCCGTGAGTACGCGCGCACCCAGCTCGTCGCCTGGGACCTGGAGCCGCTCGTCGACACGACGGAACTGCTGGTCAGCGAGTTGGTGACGAACGCCCTGCGGTACGGCGAGGGCGAGATCAGGCTGCGGCTGCTCCTCGACCGCACTCTCGTCTGCGAGGTCTGGGACGCCGGCCTCGTCCAGCCGCGCCGACGCCGCGCCCGCGACACCGACGAGGGCGGGCGGGGCCTGCAACTCGTCGGCCTGCTCTCCGCGGGCTGGGGCTCCCGCCGGACCCCGCGCGGGAAGACCGTGTGGTTCGAACTCCCCCTGCCGGACGGAGAAACGGGCCTCACCGACCCGGCGGAGGCATTGCTCAGCCTGTTCTGAGGGCTGAGGGCTGAGGGCTGAGGGCTGAGGGCTGAGGGCGGGAGGTTCGCGGGGGCTCGGACAGGGCAACTACGCCGCTGTGAACGCCCGCTCGGACGCGCTCGCCGAGCGTCGGCATGCCGAGGGGGCGGCCGTGATCTCCGTGGCCCGGGGACGCCGGGGCGAGGCCGGGTTTGGCCTGGGCGGCGCGAGCGGGGCGGCGTCGGGCCCGGGGGCTTGCGTGGCTGGAGGGCCGGTGCGGGCCTTCTCGGCTTGCGCGCTCAGGTGAGGGAGGCCGCCCGGCGGCCGCCGGTGCGCGGGCCGCCGTAGCTCATCGGGCCGCCCTCTCCGTCGCTCAGGAGGATTCCGCCCAGCACCGCGCCGCCCGCCCCGGCGCCCCCGCGGCCGCCCGCGGGATTGCCGTACGCCCGTACGTCCCGCTCGGCCAGCCGTCGGGCCTCCCGGGCGAGGTTGTCGGCCCTCCGTACATCGGACAGGCCGGCGGCCCCCGGCCCGAGCAGCCGTTCCGCCTCGGCCAGCCGGGTCCGGGCCTCGCTGCCGACCACTCCGCGGTGCGTGCCGATGAAGCAGGACGCCCCGGCGAGGGCGCTGCGGGCGGGCAGCAGCGCCAGGGCGCGCCCGTCGGGCACGTCACCGCCCGCTGCCTCCGCGAGGCCCGCGGCGGCCTCCATCACCCGGCGCAGCGCGTCCAGCGGATCGTGCGGCCCGGCCGCCCTCTCGTGACGCACCCGGGAGAGAACCGCCTCCGTGTGCCCCAACTGCCCGACGAGCCCGGCAGAACGGTCCGGCGGGAGTCTGCGGGCCGCCTCTCGAACGGCCTCCACCGCCGCCAGCGCCCGGGGCAACTCCGCCGCCGCCGAGGCCAGTTCGCCCGCCAGCCGGTCCACGCCGTTCACCAGGTCGGCCGCCTGACCCAATGCCCCCTCCGCGGCCCGCAGATGGGCGGCCGCCTTGGCGCCGTCGCCCCGGTCCGCGTACTGCCGGGCCTGGTTGAGATGGAACGTGGCGAACACGAGCCGGTCCTTCGCCTGTTCGGCGTCGCCGACGACCGGGAGCGAGGTGGCGGAGGCGTACCGCTTGTGGAGATCGGCGATCGTGGCCTCGGCGGCCGGGGTGCGCGCGGCGACCTCCCGGAAGCGGAACTCGGCGGACTCCACGGCGGCCACCGCGTTCCGCTCCAGCGCCCGGATCTGGTCGAACCCCGGAGCCGCCTCGTCCAGCCGCCGGCCGGCGTCCTGGCACCGGGCGACGATCTCCTCCAGGATCTCCCTGGTGTCGTCCTCGGCCGGGATCGCGCCACTCGCCTCCGCCTCGTCCAGGCGCTGCAGCAGCCGGAAGGCCGCGGCGAGTTCGGCCTCCGCGTGCCGCAGGTCGTACACGAACGGTTCGATCGCGTCACCCGCCGACCGGTCGGCGGCGAGACTCAGCTCCTCGGCGCAGACGCGTACGCAGTCGTCGATCTCGACGAGCAACTGCCTTGCCCGCCGGTCGAGTTCGTGCAGGGGTACGACCTCGGGGTCGCCGCCGGGTGTCGTCCGGGTCGTCGCCCGCCGTCTGCGGCGCGTGTACGCGTACGCCGCCAGCGCACCCGCGGCACCGACCGCGACCAGGGGCGGCACGAGATCGCCGGTCGCCGTCCCGTCCTGCGGGGCAGCGGCCGGCGCGGCGGTGGCCCCCGCGCTCCGCGCCACGGCGGCCGGGTCGTCGGCTCCAGCCCGCGCCGGCGGCAGTATCAGCCAGCTCGCCGCGACCAGCCCTCCGAGCACGGCGTGCGCCACCCGCACGGCCGTGTGCGACGGGGTCCGGCGCGACCGGCTTCGACTCTGGGACGGCGTCACATTTGGGAGCGTATGGCCGTTCGAGCGCCTCCGCGACCGGTATACGGGGAGTTGGCGGCACCCGGGGTACGGGAGATACGGGGGCGTACAGACGGGGTGCGAGGGTCCCGATCCCGGGGGCCCTCGCCGACCGGAGACCGAGGGACCGCGGACCGCGGACCGCGGAAAGGGGGGATGACCGCCGTGACCCCGCATGCCATGATCGAGCGGCGTGCTCAAGCAGGGACGCGGGGGAACAGGGGACCGGGGGAGCGATGCACTGGCACTGGTATCTGGTGGGGTTCGCCGCGCTGGCCGTCGCCGCGCAGGCCGGATTCGGGATCGCGGCCATCACGCTGTACTGGACTCCGTCGTGGTTCCGCGGCCGGGTCGTGCGCCCGAAGCTGTGGGGATGGGGCGCGCTGGCGGGGGCCGTCGGCATGTCGCTGTTCATGTTCCTCGGACCGTTCCGCGGACCCGACGCCGACATGACGCCTTACGCCCTGGGCGGGATGGCCCTGTTCCTCGTGGGCCAGACGGCCCAGATACTGGGGCAGCGCCCGGGCAGCCGCGCCGCGGTCCTGCCGGACACCGAAGAGCGATGACGGCAGGACGCGCGTGGACAGGGACGGCGTGAAGTCGCCCTAGTTGCTCCGCCTGCCGATCTTCGAGCCCAGCCACACCAACGGGTCGTACTTGCGGTCGACGGCCCGCTCCTTCAGCGGGATCAGCGCGTTGTCCGTGATCTTGATGCCTTCGGGGCAGACCTCCGTGCAGCACTTGGTGATGTTGCAGTAGCCGAGGCCGTGCTCCTCCTGGGCCGTGCGCTTGCGGTCCAGGCCGGACTCCGCCGCCGCGTCCAGCGGGTGCATGTCCAGCTCCGCCACCCGCATCAGGAAGCGCGGTCCGGCGAACGCCGGCTTGTTCTCCTCGTGGTCACGGACTACATGGCAGGTGTCCTGGCACAGGAAGCACTCGATGCACTTGCGGAACTCCTGCGAACGGTCGACGTCCTCCTGCATCATCCGGTACTCACCGGGCCCGACCCCGGCGGGCGGTACGAAGGCGGGGACCTCCCGCGCCTTGTCGTAGTTGAAGCCGACGTCGGTCACCAGATCCCGTACGACCGGGAAGGCGCGCAGGGGTGTGACGGTGATCGTCTCCTCCGGGGTGAACACCGACATCCGCGTCATGCACATCAGCCGCGGCCGCCCGTTGATCTCCGCCGAGCACGAACCGCACTTGCCCGCCTTGCAGTTCCAGCGCACGGCGAGGTCGGGGGCCTGGGTGGCCTGGAGCCGGTGGATGATGTCCAGCACCACCTCGCCGTCGTTGACCTCGACCTCGAAGTCCTTCAGGCCGCCGCCCTTCACATCTCCGCGCCACACCTTGAAGCGGGCCTCGTAGCTGCTCACGCGTACCGCGCCTCCTCGTACCGCTGCTGCTCCCTGCTCACTCGTACAGCTCCTCTTCGGCGAGGTACTTGACCAGCTCCTCCTTCTCGAAGAGGGCGAGCAGGTCGGGGCGGATGGGCTGGGTGGTCTCGTTCACCAGGTCGATCTGTCCGGCCACCGGGTCGGTGGCGGCCAGCCCGCCCGTGGGGTCGGTGAGCCGGCACAGGAGGTTGATCCGGCGCCAGGAGCGCTCCATCGCCGGGTGGTCCTCGCGGGTGTGCCCGCCGCGCGACTCGGTGCGCTCCAGCGCCGCTCGTGCCACGCACTCGCTGACCAGGAGCATGTTGCGCAGGTCCAGGGAGAGGTGCCAGCCCGGGTTGAACTGCCGGTGGCCCTCCACCCCGGCCCGGCGCGCCCGGACCCGCAGTTCGGCGAGTTTCTCCAGGGCCCGCTCCATCTCGGCCTCGCGGCGGATGATGCCCACCAGGTCGTTCATGGTCTGCTGGAGTTCCTGGTGCAGGGTGTACGGGTTCTCCGGCGGGCGCGCACCGGGGGCCGGGCTGCCGTCCGCCGACGCGGCGGGGACGGATTCCGGTCCCTCGGCCGAGAAGGGCCGCAGCGCCTCCGCGGCGGCCGCGTCGATCTGGGCGTCGTCCAGCGCCGGGCGGGTGCCGCCGTCCCCGGTGAGGCCGGCCGCGTACTCCGCCGCGTGCCACCCGGCCCGCCGCCCGAACACCAGCAGGTCGGAGAGCGAGTTGCCGCCCAGCCGGTTGGAGCCGTGCATACCGCCCGCGACCTCACCGGCCGCGAACAGACCGGGTACCCCGCGGGCCGCGGCCGTGTCCGAGTCGACCGCGATACCGCCCATCACGTAGTGACAGGTGGGCCCGACCTCCATGGCCTCCGCCGTGATGTCGACGTCGGCCAGCTCCTTGAACTGGTGGTACATGGACGGGAGCCGGCGCTTGATCACCTCGGCGGGCATCCGGGTCGAGACGTCGAGGAAGACGCCGCCGTGCGGGGAGCCGCGGCCCGCCTTCACCTCGGAGTTGATCGCCCGCGCGACCTCGTCGCGCGGCAGCAGCTCCGGTGGGCGCCGGTTGTGGTCCGGGTCCTCGTACCAGCGGTCGCCCTCCTCCTCCGACTGCGCGTACTTCTCCTTGAAGACATCGGGGATGTAGTCGAACATGAACCGCTTGCCGTCGGAGTTGCGGAGCACTCCGCCGTCGCCGCGCACCGACTCGGTGACGAGGATGCCCTTGACCGACGGCGGCCAGACCATGCCCGTCGGATGGAACTGGACGAACTCCATGTTCAGCAGCGGTGCCCCGGCCAGCAGCGCCAGCGCGTGCCCGTCGCCGGTGTACTCCCACGAGTTGGACGTCACCTTGAAGGACTTGCCGATGCCGCCGGTGGCGATCACGACGGAGGGTGCTTCGAGGACGAAGAAACGGCCCGACTCGCGCTCGTAGCAGAAGGTCCCGGAGACGCGCTCCCCGTCCTTCAGGATCCGGGTGACGGTGCACTCCTGATAGACCTTCAGACGCGATTCGTAGTCGCCGGTCTCCTTCATGTCCTCCTGCTGGAGGGACACGATCTTCTGCTGGAGCGTGCGGATCAGTTCGAGTCCGGTGCGGTCGCCGACGTGGGCGAGGCGCGGATACTCGTGGCCGCCGAAGTTGCGCTGCGAGATCCGCCCGTCCTCGGTACGGTCGAAGAGCGCCCCCCAGGTCTCCAACTCCCATACGCGGTCCGGGGCTTCGGCGGCGTGCAGCTCGGCCATCCGCCACTGGTTGAGGAACTTGCCGCCGCGCATGGTGTCGCGGAAGTGGACCTGCCGGTTGTCGCCGGAGTTCACATTGCCCATGGCGGCCGCGATGCCGCCCTCGGCCATCACCGTGTGTGCCTTGCCGAACAGCGACTTGCAGATCACCGCCGTACGGGCGCCGCGCTCGCGTGCCTCGATCGCGGCACGCAGTCCGGCGCCACCGGCACCGACCACGACGACGTCCCACTCCTGTCGGTCGACCACGGACATCAGAAGGCCCCACTCATGTCAGAAGAAGCGCGGATCGTCGAAGGCGCCGGAAGCGACCAGGTACACATAGAAGTCGGCGAGCGCCACGCTCACCAACGACGCCCAGGCCAGCAGCATGTGACGGGCGTTCAGCTTCCCGACCCACTGCCACATCCGGTAGCGCACGGGGTGCTTGGAGAAGTGTTTGAGCTTCCCGCCGACGATGTGCCGGCAGGAGTGGCAGGAGAGGGTGTACGCCCAGATCAGCGTGATGTTGACCAGGAACACCAGCGTGCCGAGGCCCATGTGGCCCCAGGCGTAGTGCTCGTCGCGGAAGGACAGCACGGTGTCGTACGTCAGGATGCCCGCGACGACGAGGGCCGCGTAGAAGAAGTACCGGTGGATGTTCTGCAGGATCAGCGGGAAGCGGGTCTCGCCGGTGTACTTCTTGTGCGGCTCGGCGACCGCGCAGGCCGGCGGACTCGCCCAGAAGCCACGGTAGTAGGCCTTGCGGTAGTAGTAGCAGGTCAGCCGGAAGCCGAGCGGGAAGATCAGGATGATGATCGCGGGGGAGATCGCCCACCAGCTCCCGAACAGGTCCGCGTTCGGTCCCGCGTGCATGGTCCCGCACCGCTCGGCCAGACAGGGCGAGTAGAACGGCGAGACGTACGGCGCCGCGTAGTAGTGCGCGTCCGAGAAGGCCCGCCAGGTCGAGTACACGACGAAGGCCAGCAACCCTGCCGCGGTGGCGGCGGGCGCCAGCCACCAGCGGTCGGTCCGCAGATGCGGGGCGGCGATCGCGGCGCGCGTACCGGTTCGTACACCGCCGCTGTTCAGATTTGGTTCCGTACCAGTGGCCAACTTCGCACTCCGGTCGGGTTCGGGGGCGCGCCGGTGTCGAGGGCGCGGCGCTCAGTGGGTGGGACCGTGATGGGCGCCGAGCCCCTCGTCGTCGGAATCGGTCCACAAGGAGCTGTCGTACGGGGTGTCGGGGACGGGCACCAGGTCGGGCAGCCGACCGGACGCGGTCACCGCCGGTCCGGGCCCGGTGGAGAGCCGGGGGGCGGGGCCGGTGGCATCGCGCAGCAGCGCGACGCTCTCGCGCAGGTGGTCGGCGTCGGCGCGCACGCGGCGCATCTCCAGGCCGGGGCCCATCTGCTGTTCCAGGCGCCGCACCGACCGCTGCAGATCGTCGAGGCTGCGCTGGACTGACGTCAGGTCGTCGTGCACGGACATGACTTGCCCTCACTTCCGCGGGCCCTGTGGCCCCAGGCGGCAACGTTCATGCGCCTGCGAGTGTTGCGCGTCACCCGCACCCGTGTGAAGGCGTGTGCACGGATTGAAGACCGACACGCTCCAGAACGAAGGGTGCGCGCCGGTGGTTTTCCCTGTGCGCCGGTCGAATCCGACCGGCGCACAGGGAAGTTCCCGGCCGCCTCGTACCGTCCCGGGCGCCCGGGACGGTACGAGGAGACGCGTCCCCGGGTGCCCGGGAACGAGGAATCCCGCGGCGGGCCCTTCGCCGTGCCGGCGCCACGGCGCCGGCGGACCACTCGCCCCCGCTCGCCCCCGCTCGCCATGGGCAGGCCCGGCGCGGGCCCCCGCGGGTCTCGCGGGCGTGCCTCGGTTCCACCGCGCTCGGTGGGCGTGCCTCGGTTCCACCGCGCTCGGTGGGCGTGCCTCGGTCCCGCCGCCCTCGGTGGGCGCGCCTCGGCTCTACGGCCCTCGGCGGGCGTGCCTCCGTCCCGCCGCCCCCGGTGGGCGTGCCTCGGTCCCCATGCCCGCCAGGGCCCCCGCGGGCGCCATGGCGGGCCCGGGTCCGTGGTGGGGGCCGCACCGCCGCGCGGTGCGGGCCCGGATTGCGCCGCACGAGTGGGGTTCCGTACGCCCGCCGCCGTGTCGGCGCCCACGCACTGCCGCACTGCTCTTCAGTTAGCCCGTAGATCAGATCAGCTCCATATACCGCCAAACGGGATCAGAAGCAGACCTGCCCCCTACAGCGGAGCGTCCCCCGGAGGTTGCAGTGATGTCCCACGAAGGCGTCGGACTGCGCGCGGTGTTGCGCTCGGCCGCGTTCCTCACCGCGGGCGTGCTCGCGGTACCCGCCCTCGCCGCGTGCAGTGCGGACACAGAGGCGGACGGACCCGCGGTCGTGCAGGACATCGCGCCCGCGTCCCGTGACCTGGTCGCCGACGGCGGCACCCTGCGCTGGGCCGTGGACGCCGTACCGGAGACGCTGAACGCGTTCCAGGCGGACGCCGACGCGGCGACCTCCCGGGTCGCCGGTGCCGTACTGCCGTCGATGTACCGGCTGGACGCGAAAGGGCGGCCGCAGATCGACTCCGACTATCTGGAGTCGGCGAAGGTCGTGGGCACGTCGCCCAAGCAGGTCGTGCTGTACAAGCTCAACCAGCAGGCCGTGTGGAGCGACGGACGCGAGATCGGCGCCGCCGACTTCGCCGCCCAGTGGCGCGCCCTGTCCGGCAAGGACTCCGCGTACTGGACGGCCCGCAACGCCGGCTACGACCGTATCGAGAAGATCGAGCGGGGCAAGAACAACCTGGAGGTGCGCGTCACCTTCAGTCGGCCCTACGCCGACTGGAAGGCGCTGTTCTCGCCGCTGTACCCCAAGGACGTCATGGGGACCGCGGACTCCTTCAACGACGGCGCGCGGCGCAAGCTCAAGGTCACCGCGGGGCCCTTCGCGCTGAAGACGGTCGACCGCAAGGCCGGCGAGGTCAGCCTCACCCGCAACGCGCGCTGGTGGGGGCACCCCAGCAAGCTCGACGAGATCGACCTGGTGGCCGTCGCCCGTGACAAGCGGGCCGAGGCCCTGGCCGAGGACAAGCTCGACCTGGCCGACATCGACCCCGTCGAGGCCGAGCGCGTCACCCTCGCCGCCCGGAACAAGGACGGCGCCCCGTTGCAGGGGGCCTCCGCGACGAACGAACGGCACACGGCCGGCGCGAAGAACGAGAAGGACACGTCCGGAGACAAGAGCGAGAAGGCCACGCCCGAGAAGAAGGGCGAGAAGGACACGTCCGCGGAGGAGGACGGGAAACACGCCGCGGACGGCAAGGGCGCCAAGGGCGCCAAGGGGTCCGAGCGGGCCGAGAGCGACAAGAGCGACAAGAGCGACAAGAGTGACAGCGCCGAGAAGAGCGACGACGGCGAGCAGGGTGACGGGAGCAGGAAGGGCGAGGCGGGTGCGAAGGGAAGCGAGGCCAGGGCGGGGAAGGAGGCTTCCGTGCAGTCGGCGCTGAGCGGTTTCGTGGTCCGCAAGTCCCTCGAACCCGCCTACACCCAGCTCGCCCTCAACGGCTCCGAGGGCCCCCTCGCCGACGAGCGCGTCCGCCGCGCGGTCGCCCGCGCCCTGGACCGCAAGGAACTCGCCCGCATCGTCCTCCAGCCGCTCGGCCTGCCCGCCGAGCCGGTCGGCAGCCATCTCGCCCTGGCTGGCCAGGCGGCGTACGCCGACAACAGCGGCGCCCTCGGCGACCAGGACGCCGCCGAGGCGCGGGCACTGCTCGCGGACGCCGGGTGGGTGCCCGGCGGGCCGATCACGGAGCAGAAGAAGACGGAGAAGGCGGCCGGGTCCAAAGGCAAGAAGGGGAACGCGGGCGAGGACGACAGGCCGGGTGACGGCGGGACGTACGTCGACGGCGGGGACAACAAGCCGTCCGGGGTGTACCGGGAACCGGCCCAGGACCCCAAGGACCACACCGGGAAGCAGGAGCAGGCCGCAGGCGTCAGGCCGGGCGCGCACGCCGACGAGCAGGCCGCCCGGCACCTGGACGGCCGGCGTTACGCCGAGCAGGGCGGGCTTCCGGGGGCGTACGCGCCCAAGGGATCGGCCGCGCCCAAGGGGACGGCCGCTCCGGCGGGTGCCGCGTCCAATGTCCTCGCCAAGGACGGCAAGCCGCTGACGCTCCGCTTCGTCGTGCCCTCGGGGGCGGGCTCGGAGTCCTTGCGTGCCGTCGCCGACCGGATCGCGCGGATGCTCCAGCGCATCGGTGTCCGTACGGACATCTCGAAGGTCCCCGACGACAGCTACTTCAAGGACCACATCGCCTCGGGCCAGTACGACCTGGCGCTCTACTCGTGGCCCGCCTCCGCCTTCCCGGCCACCGACGCCCGCCCGATCTACGCCAAGCCCGTTCCGGCGGCCGACGGCTCGCTGAGCGTCGAGCAGAACTACACCCGCGTCGGCACCGACCAGGTCGATCAACTGTTCGATCAGGCGCTCTCCACCCTGAACGAGGACGAGGAGCTTTCCCTGGTCCGCAAGGCGGACGCCCGCATCTGGGCCGCCGCCGGCTCCATCCCCCTCTACCAGCGCCCCCAGCTCGCCGCCGCCCGCATCGGTCTGGCGAACGCCGGAGCCTTCGGATTCCAGACCCCGGTGTACGAGGACATGGGCTTCCTGAAGAAGGGCGCACACCCCTCCGCGAGCCCGTCGAAGAGCGGGTGATCTGCTGGTGAACGGCCGGGGCCCGCACAGTGACGGGCCCGTCCGGCCGGGCCCCCCGCCGCCCTGCGGAGGCCGCCTCTGTTCAGGCCACGTACCATGGGGTAAGGCCGTGGCGTGTTCAGCCCGGCAGGCCCCGCGCTGCGGAGGCCGTCCACTCACTCCGGGAGAAGCGCCTCAATATGGCCACGCGCCACGACATCCGCAACGTCGCCATCGTCGCCCACGTCGACCACGGCAAGACCACCTTGGTCGACGCCATGCTCAAGCAGGCCGGTGCCTTCGCCGCGCACGCCGCCGAGTCGCTCGACGACCGCATGATGGACTCGAACGACCTGGAACGTGAGAAGGGCATCACGATCCTGGCGAAGAACACGGCGGTCAAGTACCACCCGAAGGATGGCGGCGACGTCATCACGATCAACATCATCGACACCCCCGGCCACGCCGACTTCGGTGGTGAGGTCGAGCGCGGTCTGTCGATGGTGGACGCGGTCGTCCTGCTCGTCGACGCCTCCGAGGGCCCGCTGCCGCAGACCCGCTTCGTGCTGCGCAAGGCGCTGCAGCAGCGTCTGCCGGTCATCCTGTGCATCAACAAGACCGACCGCCCGGACTCCCGGATCGACGAGGTCGTCAACGAGACCTACGACCTCTTCCTGGACCTGGACGCCGACGAGGAGCAGATCGAGTTCCCGATCGTCTACGCGTGTGCGCGTGACGGCGTGGCCTCGCTGACCAAGCCGGAGGACGGCACCGTCCCGGCCGACAGCGACAGCCTGGAGCCGTTCTTCACCACGATCCTGGAGTCCGTTCCGGCCCCGTCCTTCGACGAGTCCGCGCCGCTCCAGGCCCACGTGACCAACCTGGACGCCGACAACTTCCTCGGCCGCATCGCGCTGCTCCGTGTCGAGCAGGGTGAGCTGCGCAAGGGCCAGACCGTCACGTGGATCAAGCGCGACGGCACGATGTCCAACGTGCGTATCACCGAGCTGCTGATGACCGAGGCGCTCACCCGCAAGCCCGCCGAGGTGGCCGGCCCCGGTGACATCTGCGCCGTCGCCGGTATCCCGGACATCATGATCGGCGAGACCCTGGCCGACCCGGAGAACCCGATCGCGCTGCCGCTGATCACGGTCGACGAGCCGGCGATCTCCATGACCATCGGCACGAACACCTCGCCGCTGGTCGGCCGTGGTGGCACGGGCAAGGGCGCGGACGCCAAGGCCGCGGTCAAGGACAAGGACCGCAAGGTCACCGCCCGCCAGGTCAAGGACCGCCTCGACCGCGAGCTGGTCGGCAACGTCTCCCTCCGCGTGCTCGACACCGAGCGCCCGGACGCCTGGGAGGTCCAGGGCCGCGGTGAGCTCGCGCTCGCCATCCTGGTCGAGCAGATGCGCCGCGAGGGCTTCGAGCTGACCATCGGCAAGCCGCAGGTCGTCACCCAGGTCATCGACGGCAAGGTGCACGAGCCCGTCGAGCGCATGACGATCGACGTCCCCGAGGAGCACATGGGGGCGGTCACGCAGCTCATGGGTGTCCGCAAGGGCCGCATGGACAACATGTCGAACCACGGCTCCGGCTGGGTCCGCCTGGAGTTCGTCGTTCCGTCCCGCGGCCTCATCGGCTTCCGGACCGAGTTCCTGACCGGTACGCGCGGCACGGGCATCGCCCACTCCATCCACGAGGGCCACGAGCCGTGGTTCGGCACCCTGACGACCCGTAACAACGGTTCGCTGGTCGCCGACCGCGCGGGCGCCGTCACCGCGTTCGCGATGACGAACCTCCAGGAGCGCGGTGTGCTGTTCACCGACCCCGGCACCGAGGTGTACGAGGGCATGATCGTCGGCGAGAACTCGCGCGCCGACGACATGGACGTGAACATCACCAAGGAGAAGAAGCTCACCAACATGCGTTCGGCCGCCGCCGACTCGTTCGAGGCGATCGTCCCGCCGCGCAAGCTCTCCCTGGAGCAGTCGCTGGAGTTCTGCCGCGACGACGAGTGCGTCGAGGTGACCCCGGAATCCGTTCGCATCCGCAAGCTCGTTCTCGACCAGAAGGAGCGCGGTCGCAGCGCCAGCCGCGCCAAGCACGGCTGATCCACGCCAAGCCAAGCACGGCTGATCCACGCCAAGCACGGCTGATCCACCGGCAGTCTGAGCCCGGGTGCCCCCTGAGTGGGGTGCCCGGGCTTTTTGCCACCCGTTTTCCGCCCTCTCGTGTCCGAAATGCGGTACGCCCCGACCGATACGCATGTAACACGTCCGTTTCGGGGGCTTCTCCGGCAGATCATTTTGTCCAGATTTTGGAAGATGTACGCGCCAGCTGTGATGGAACCGAGACCTAAAGGCTGTGGTCGGTTATCTGGCTCATGTCAGATAGTTAGCCGCGTAACGCTCGGGTCAATGGGTCATGCGCTGTGGGGACAGCGCCGACTCACGAGCACAGTGGGGTGCTTGATCCTCCGTCAGGGGTGTCGGAGGTCAATCAACCCCTCCTGTCCGTGCACTGGTTGAGTCATGAGGAGGTACCCATGTGCGGTGTCATCAGCACCATGTGGGTCACATCGTCCCCCGCGGTCCGCGACGACGGCGCGGAGTTCCGAGTCCGGGTCCGTGCCCGCGCGTACTGACGCCGAGGCCGGCGCCGAAGCCCGGCCAGACGGACCGCATCGTGGTTTCAACTACGCGCGTCCCGCTGGGGTTTCCGGGCGACTGCCGGGTAACTGACGTCTCTTCTGAACCGAACGGTGGCCGGGCACGCCAGGTGACGGCCGCCGACTCGGCACAGCCTCCTCCGCTCCGGCGGACCGGCGCTGTCGAGTACGGCACACCCACACTTGCGGAATGGGCGAATTGTGACGAGTCCTATCGAGACTGAGGACGGCGCGGAACCGGTCGTCGTGCACGGCGGGCAGGTGGCGACCGCGAAACCCGAGGGCGGGGAGCTCGTCGGCCGGTCTCCCGGGCAGTTGATGTGGCTCCGCTTCAAACGGGACCGCTCGGGGGTCATCTCCGCCTACGTCGTGGGGTTCTTCTTCCTGGTCGGGCTGGCCGCACCGCTGATCGCCAAGCTGTACGGCAAGAATCCGTACACGGTGTACGCGGACGAACGACCGGAACTCTTCGACAGCGCCGGCGTGCCGCTCCAGCCCAACGGCGGTATCAGCAGCGACTTCTGGTTCGGCCTGGAGCCCGGCAACGGCTACGACGTCTTCACCAAGCTGATCTTCGGCATCCGGACCTCGCTGATGATCTCCGTGGCGGTGACCATCACGGTCGTGCTCACCGGCATCCTGCTGGGAGTCACCGCCGGCTACATCGGCGGCAAGGTCGACTACGGCATCAGCCGCGTCATCGACTTCCTGCTGGCCTTCCCCTCGCAGCTCTTCTTCATCGCGAGCATGCCCGTGGTGGTCTCGCTCTTCGTGAGCCCGCGGGACGAGACACCGACCTATGTGCGCGTGCTCGCGCTGATCGCCGTCCAATGGGCCCTCGGCTGGATGAGTCTCGCCCGCATCCTGCGGGGAACGGCGCTCGCCCTGCGCGAGCGGGAGTTCATCGAAGCGGCCAGGGTGAGCGGGGCGTCCCCCTGGCGGATCATCCGCAAGGAAGTGCTGCCCAACGTGGTGACACCGCTCCTCGTGCAGGCCACCTACCTGCTCCCCAACTTCGTGACGATCGAGGCGGGCCTGTCCTTCCTCGGCGTCGGGATCGTCGAACCGACGCCCGACTGGGGGCAGATGTTCTCCAAGGCCTCGACGGAACTCGTCCTGCAGAACGACATCACCTACATGTTCTTCCCGGGTGTCTCGATGATCATTTTCGTCGTCGCGTTCAACCTGCTCGGGGATTCGGTCAGGGACGCCTTCGATCCCAAGACGGCTCGCTGACCACAGAGTTGTGGGCGCCTCGCCCCGCTTTCGAACGGCACTTCCACAGCACATCAACGGCACTTCACTGGTTCGAAGACCGCAACTCACCGGCAAGCAGGTGCACTTGTTCGCACCGGTGATACACAGATGGGTAGGAATCTGAGTGATGAGTAGGGGCGGACGCCACGCATACGCCGCGATCTCCGTGCTCGCGGCGGGAGCTCTCGTGCTCACCGGTTGCAGCAAGGGCGGCAGCGACAAGGGGAACGACAGCAAGGACAAGGAGAACGCGAAGCGCCAGCAGGCGTCGATCAAGTTCGGCACCGCCGCGGACTCCACCGGCCCCGCGGCCGAGGTCCCCGGCGCGAAGAGCGGCGGCACGATGGAGGTCCTCCAGCGTGACAGCTACGCGCACCTGGACCCGGGCCAGATCTACGTCTCCGACGAGGGCTCCCTCGCCACGCTGATCCACCGCGGTCTCACCGGATACAAGGCCACGAGCGACGACGGCTCCAAGCACGAGATCGTCGGCGACCTCGCCACCGACTCCGGCACCACGACGGACGGCGGCAAGACCTGGAAGTACACGCTCAAGGACGGCATCAAGTTCGAGGACGGTACGGCGATCACGTCCACGGACGTCCGCCAGACCGTCGAGCGTCTCTTCGCCCCCTTCATCAACCAGGGCCCGCCCTACCTCCAGCAGTGGCTCGCCAACACCCCCGGCGCCGACTACCGCAAGCTGCTGAAGGACGGCCCCTACAAGGGCAAGCACCTGCCGGACAGCATCCTTCAGACGCCGGACGCCAAGACCATCGTCTTCAAGTTCAAGACACCGCACCCCGACCTGCCGTACGCCCTCGCCATGGCGGGCTACGCGGTGGTGTCCGCGAAGGGTGACACCAAGACGAAGTACGACCGGGCACCCGTGACGACCGGCCCGTACAAGATCCAGTCGTTCAAGTCCGGCAAGTCGATGGTCCTCGTGAAGAACACCAACTGGGACCCGAAGACCGACCCGATCCGTCACCAGTACGTGGACCAGTTCAACATCACGTTCAACCAGCAGTACGAGACGTCCACCAAGACGCTGCTGGCGGACACCGGCGCCGACCAGGCCGGCATCAGCTTCAACAACCAGGTCGACGCGGGCAACCTCTCCAAGGTCCTCGCCGACCCGAAGATGAAGGCCCGTACGGTCTCGGGCTTCCAGCCCTACGTCGGCCAGATGAACATCAACCTGAGCCACCCGGCCCTCAAGGACAAGACGATCCGCGAGGCCATCGCCTACGCCCTGCCGATCACGCCGTTCGTGCGTGCCTACGGCGGCACCGACGCGATGGAGGTCGCCGGCGGCCTCATCAGCCCGACCGTCAGCGGCTACGACGCGTCCTTCGACCCGTTCGGCAAGAAGAAGAAGCCGGCCGGTGACCCCGTCAAGGCCAAGGCCCTGCTGAAGAAGGCCGGCAAGGTGGGCATGAAGCTGACCTTCGGCTACATCAACACCCCCGAGGGCCAGCAGTACTCCACCGCCATGGCGGCGGGCCTGCAGAAGGCCGGCTTCAACGTCCAGCGCCAGGAGATCCCGGCCGAGACCTATTACGACCAGGTCAGCAAGCTGGACAACAACTACGACATCTTCCACACCGCGTGGGGTGCCGACTGGCCGTCCGCCTCGACCGTGATCCCGCCGCTGTACGACGGCCGCGCGATCGCCGACGGCGCGCAGAACTACTCGCAGGTCAACGACCCCAAGGTGAACGCGGACATCGACCGCATCAACAAGATCACCGACCCGGTCAAGGCCGCGGCCGAGTGGGAGAAGGTCGACCAGTACCTGGTCAAGGACGTCGTCAACGAGGTCCCGACCGGCTACTACAAGCAGACCCAGATCGCCGGAACCAAGGTCGGCGGCATGGTCTACGACGACGTGATCGGTGGCGTCGACCCGCGTCGCCTGTTCGTCAAGTAACCGTCGCTCTGACGGGGCCCGGTGCGCTCGCCGCCAGCGAGGCGGACGCGCCGGGCCCCGCTGGGCCCCGCTGACGTCTGAGAGCTGCCCCTGCCATGCTGCGCTTCCTCATTCGCCGCTCACTCGGCGCCGTCGTCATTCTCTTCCTGCTGAGTATCGTCGCGTTCTTGCTGTTCTTCGGGATGCCGAGGGACCCGGGGTTGCTGATGTGCGGCAAGACATGCACGCCCGCCAACCTCGCGAACATCCACCACGTGCTCGGCCTCGACAAGTCGATTCCGGAGCAGTACGGGATCTTCCTGCACAACCTCGTGCTGGGCAGCAACGGCTTCGACCAAGGTCCGTGCCCCGCCCCCTGCTTCGGGTACTCGTACCACACGAACGAGCAGGTCTGGGGCACGCTGATGGACCGGCTGCCCACCACCGTCTCACTGACGCTGGGTGCCGCCGTCTTCTTCCTGATCGTCGGCCTCGGCACGGGCATGCTCTCCGCCTGGAAGCGGGGCACGATCCTGGACAAGACGGTGACGGCCGGGGCGATGGTCCTCAGCTCGATGCAGATCTACTTCCTCGGCCCGCTGGCGCTGGCCGCCCTTGTCTACCAGAGCCACCTCTTCGACAAGCCCGCCTACAACGACTTCACCGCGAACCCGGGTAGCTGGTTCACCGGGCTGATCATCCCGTGGGTGATCCTGTCCACGATCTTCGCCTCGCAGTACACGCGTATGGCGCGCTCGTCGATGATCGAGCAGCTCCAGGAGGAACACGTCCGCACCGCGCGAGCGAAGGGCATGTCGCGCAAGTACGTCTTCTTCCGCTACGCCTGGCGCGGTTCCCTGATCCCCATCGTCACCATCTTCGGCATCGACCTCGGCTCGCTGCTGGGCGGCGCGATCATCACCGAGTACACGTTCGGACTCCCGGGCCTCGGTCAACTCGCCGTACAGGCCGTCTTCTTCAGCGATCTTCCGCTGCTGCTGGGCGTGATGCTCTTCTCCGCCGCCATGATCCTGCTGTTCAACATCATCGTGGATGCCTGCTACGCCTTCATCGACCCGCGCGTGCGGCTGTCCTAGGAGCAATCCGTGACCACTCTGACCAAGGAATCGGGCGCCGGTGCCCCGGCGGACTCGGGTGCCTTCCTGTCGGTGCGCGACCTGTACGTCCGGTTCAAGACCGAGGACGGCGTCGTCAAAGCCGTCGACGGGCTCTCCTTCGACCTCGAACGGGGCAAGACCCTCGGCATCGTGGGGGAGTCGGGCTCCGGCAAGTCGGTGACCAACCTGACCATCCTCGGCCTGCACAACCCGATGTTCACGACCATCGAGGGCGAGATCGTGCTCGACGGCCAGGAGCTGATCACGGCCCGGGAGCGGGAGCTGGAGAAGGTGCGCGGCAACAAGGCCGCGATGATCTTCCAGGACCCGCTGACGGCGCTCTCCCCGTACTACACGGTGGGCCGGCAGATCGCAGAGCCGTTCTGGAAGCACACCGGGGCCTCGAAGAAGGCCGCCTGGGACCGGGCGGTGGAGATGCTCGGCAAGGTCGGCATCCCCAACCCCAAGGAGCGGGCGAAGGACTACCCGCACCAGTTCTCCGGCGGTATGCGCCAGCGCGCGATGATCGCGATGGCACTGGTCTGCGACCCCGACCTGCTGATCGCGGACGAACCGACCACCGCACTCGACGTCACCGTGCAGGCCCAGATCCTCGACCTCCTGAAGGACCTCCAGCAGGAGTTCGGCTCGGCGATCATCTTCATCACCCACGACCTGGGCGTGATCGCGGACATGGCCGACGACATCATGGTGATGTACGCGGGCGGGGCGGTGGAACGCGGCACGGTGAACGAGGTGCTCCGCTCACCCCAGCATCCCTACACCTGGGGCCTGCTGAACTCGATGCCACGGCTGGACTCGGACCTCGATACGCCGCTGGCCCCCATCCCCGGCGCGCCGCCCTCCCTGCTGAGGCCGCCGTCGGGCTGCCGGTTCCACCCGCGCTGCACCTTCCAGGGCGAGGTCGGGGGCGCGCGGTGCGTGGACGAACTCCCGTTGCTGCCGGCGGGCCGGGGAGGCGCGTGTCACCTCACGGCCGAGCAGAAGCAGTCCATTTTCGTCGAGCAGATCAAGCCCCGGCTGCGGTAGGGAGAACAGCGCCTTGGCATCCTCCCTCGCCTAAGGGCGGGGGATTCCAGCGGTCGCCCGCTGGGGTTCCTGCTTCATCGACGACCGCCCCGTCCGGGAGGACTCCCGTTGAGGTCTTACACCGTCTCCACAGGCAGACACGGCCAGCCCGGCCGCGAGAACGTTCTTCGCCGCATTCCCGTCGCGGTCCTGCACCACGCCGCAGTCGCAGGTCCACTCGCGGACGTTCAGCGGCAGCTTCGCCCGGATCGTGCCGCAGGCCCCGCACAGCTTGCTGGAGGGGAACCAGCGGTCGACCACGACGAGGTCGCGCCCGTACCAGGCGCACTTGTACTCCAGCATCATCCGCAGCTCACACCAGGCCGCATCCGAAATGGCCCGGGCGAGCCTGCCGTTCTTGACCATGCTGCGGACGGTCAGGTCCTCGATCACGACCGTTTGGTTCTCACGGACGAGTCGAGACGAGAGCTTGTGCAGGTGGTCGCGGCGCCGGTCGGCGATCCGGGCGTGGATTCTGGCGACCTTGCGGCACGCCTTGGCCCGGTTCGCGCCGTCACCCTCGGCCTTGCGGGACAGCTCCCGCTGAGCCTTCGCGAGACGACCGCGGTCACGGCGTTCGTGCCGGGGGTTGGTGATCTTCTCGCCTGTGGACAGGGTTACCAGGGAGGTGATCCCCGCGTCGATCCCGACCGCGTGCGTGGTGGCCGGTGCCTGGGTGATCGTGTCGTCGCAGAGCAGCGACACGAACCAGCGTCCGGCCGCGTCCTGGGACACGGTCACCGTGGACGGCTGTGTGCCGTCGGGGAGCGGCCGGGACCACACGATGTCCAGCGGCTCGCGCATCTTGGCGAGCGCGAGCCTGCCGTCGCGGTAGCGGAACGCCGAGCTGGTGTACTCCGCCGAACGGCGGGACTTCTTGCGCGACTTGAACCGCGGGTACTTCGCCCGTCCCTCGAAGAAACCGGTGAACGCCCCTTGCAGATGCCGCAGACACTGCTGCAACGGCACCGAGGACACTTCGGACAGGTAGGCGAGCTCTTCGGTCTTCTTCCACGTGGTGAGCATCGCCGAGGTCGCGTTGTAGTTGGCCCTCTCCCGCCGCTGGTACCACGCGACGGTACGGGCCTCGAGAGCCAGGTTGTAGACCTTCCGCACACATCCGAATGTCCGCGACAGCTCTGCCGCCTGCGCATCCGTCGGATAGAAGCGGAACTTGAACGCCCGCTTCACGTGAGTGGTCATGGTTCACAAACCACTACAACAGATTGTGACTGCCTGCGGACTGGTGGTGATGATCAACGATCCGCCCCGGCGAATCCCTTTCCCCTGACCTGCCCTGCAGGAGTACGTTTCTCCCCCGCAAGCGGGAGGTACTCCCACCCCGGCCCGAAGGCCGGGGCATCCACGGAGGAATCCCGATGAAGGAAGACGTCGCGAAGGATGTCACGACGGGTGACACCATGACCGGTGATGCCACGCTGCCCGCCCCGCGCGCGGCCACCGGCGACAGCTCCGCCGAACCGTTGCTGGTGGTCGAGAATCTGGTCAAGCACTTCCCGGTCAAGGGCGGCTTCCCGATCCGGCGCACCATCGGCGCGGTGCAGGCCGTGGACGGCATCGACCTGACGGTGCACGTGGGCGAGAGCTTCGGCCTGGTGGGGGAGTCGGGCTGCGGCAAGTCGACGACCGGACGCCTGATCACCCGCCTCCTGGAACCGACCGGCGGCACGATCTCGTACCGCGGTCAGGACATCAGCCACGCCAGCCGCAAGCAGCTCAAGCCGGTCCGCTCCGAGATCCAGATGATCTTCCAGGACCCGTACTCCTCGCTGAATCCGCGGCAGACGGTCGGCAAGATCATCTCGGCTCCGATGGAGATCAACGGGATCGCCCCGGCAGGGGGCCGGGAGAAGCGGGTCCGCGAACTGCTGGAGATCGTCGGACTGAGCCCCGAGCACTACAACCGCTTCCCGCACGAGTTCTCCGGCGGTCAGCGCCAGCGCATCGGCGTGGCCCGCGCACTGGCGTCGGAGCCGAAGCTGATCGTCGCGGACGAGCCGGTCTCCGCCCTGGACGTCTCCATCCAGGCGCAGGTCGTCAACCTCCTCCAGGAGGTGCAGAAAGAACTGGGCATCGCGTTCCTCTTCATCGCCCACGACCTGGCGGTCGTACGGCACTTCTCGCAGCGTGTCGCGGTCATGTACCTCGGCAAGGTGATCGAGGTCGGCGACCGGGAGTCGATCTACACCCGGCCCCGGCACCCGTACACCCACGCCCTGCTCTCCGCGGTCCCCGAGGTCGAGCTGAACGAGTCGGGCAAGGTCCGGCGGGAGCGGATCCGGCTCGCGGGCGACGTGCCGTCACCCATCTCCCCGCCCTCCGGCTGCCGCTTCCGCACCCGCTGCTGGAAGGCGCAGGACAAGTGCGCCCAGGAGGAGCCGCCGCTGGTCCGGATCTCCGGCAACCACGACGGCCACCTGACGGCCTGCCACTTCCCGGAGGACCCGACCACCGAGGGCCGCGACGAGGACATCGTGCTGGACCCGGCACTGGTGGCCCTGGAGGACGCGTCGGAGGGCCTGTAGGCGACCTGTCGGACATGGGGGCCCGCGCGACGGCAGCGGGCCCCCATGTCCTTTGGGAGAGGTGGGGTGCCGCCGCGCGGGCCCGTGTCTCTTGGTGAGGCGGGGTGCCGCCGCGGGCTCGGCCCAGGGGGCCCTGCCGGCCGCCGCCGTGCGGGCGCTGTCTCCGGGGCTCGTGGCGGGCTGCCGCCGTGCGGGTTCGCCTCCGGGGTCTCTCGCCGACGGCCGCCCGCAGGGTTTGTGCCCGTGTTCCCTGGTCGCCTGCCCGCTCTACGGGGCTGCTCCTTTCGGCGTGGTCCGCCACCTCCGGTGGCCGGGTCCGTCACCTTCGCGCGGGCGCGCTCGCTCGGGTCAGGCCGGCCCGGCGACCGTGATGATCTCGGGGGCCGTGGCGGAGACGGGCTCCCGCCCCCAGTCGCCGTACTGCTCGTGCACGACGAGTCCGGCCTCGCCGAGGAACTCCCCGAGCGCGTCCGCCTCAAGGAACCGCAGGGTGCTGCGACTCACCTTCGGCCGTTCCCAGTGCGCGTGCTCGAACGTCTCGCTGAACGTCACGCGGTCCCCGAGCACCGGCGTCTCGACCTCGTGCCGGACCCGTACGGCGTCCCCGTGCTCGTCGCTCACCTCGCGCGCCCGCTCGGGCCGCCAGGTCTCCCACGCCCGGACGGCGGGATTGCGGGTCTCGAAGACGAACCGCCCGCCGTCGCCGAGAGCCTGCCGCACCGAGGCCAGCGCGGAGCGCACCTCCTCGTCGCCGACGAGCACCTGAAACGCGTGCCCCGTCATCACGACGAGGTCGAACTCCCTTTCCCAGCGCACCGATCCGAGATCCCCGAGCACCCACTCGACACCGGCCTGCCGACGCGCCTGCACCAGCATGGCCGCGGCGGGATCGAGCCCGCACAACCGCCCCTCGTGACCGGACTCCCGGGCCCGCGCCAACAGCCGTCCCGTCCCGCATCCGACATCGAGCACGGACCGCGCGGACATCACCAGGTCCAGGTAGAAGTCGTCGCTCGGGCCCCATGGATTCAACGTGTCGTACAGGGCGGCGAGCGAGACGTCACTGAACGAACGATCAGCCATCGCAGCAGTCTCTCAGCCCGCGCGGCCATCCGAAACCACTGATCGGAAAGGATCGGGTGAGCAAGTGGGCCAAAACAGTGGCAGGTTGAACGGGCCGACCGGGAGCCGGGGACACAGGCTCCGACATCGCTCGCGAGAATCGGGACGAGATGCTGCATCACGTCGAACTGTGGGTGCCGGACCTGGGGCGGGCCGTACGCTCCTGGGGCTGGCTGCTGGAGCGCCTCGGGTACGCGCCGTACCAGGACTGGCCGGACGGCCGGAGCTGGCGGCTGGGGGAGACCTACCTCGTGTTCGAGCAGTCGCCCGCCCTGACCGCGGACCACCACGACCGGCTGCGCCCGGGGCTCAACCACCTCGCCTTCCACGTCACGAGCCGCGCCGAACTCGACACGCTCGTCGAGGAGGCACCCGCGTACGGCTGGACGCTCCTGTTCCCGGACCGTCATCCCTACGCGGGCGGCTCCGGACACCGGGCCGCCTACCTGGAGAACACCGACGGCTTCGAGGCCGAACTCGTGGTCAGGGAGCACGGGGGAGTGGACGAAGGCGAGGACGATGGGGAGGGGGAGGAGGTCAGCGGATGATCCGGCCGCGCAGCACGATGCGGCGCGGGTGCCGCAGGACGTCCGGTTCGCGGCGGGGGTCCGTGTCGTAGACGGTGACGTCGGCCAGGGCGCCCTCGGCCAGCAGGGGCAGACCCAGGAAGGCACGGGCGGTCCAACTGGCCGCGCCGACCGCGGCCTCGGCGGGCAGCCCGGCCTCGACGAGGTGCCCGACCTCGACGGCGACGTTGCCGTGGGGTGCCGAGTCCGTGCCCGCGAGGACGGTGACACCGGCGTCGTACGCCTCCCGGACCCGGCGGATCATCGTGCGGTGCCCCGCGCGCCAGAGCCGGCCCCGGGCGTTGTCCTTGATCCGGGTGGCGCTGCGCGCGAAGGCGGTGAGCGTCGGGACGTACGCGCTGCCGTGCCCGGCCATCAACTCCACGCACTCCTGAGGCATCCCCATGCCGTGCTCGATCGAGTCGACCCCGGCGCGCGCCGCGCCCAGCACCCCCGCCGCGGACTGGCAGTGCGCAGCGACCCGGCCACCCGCCGCGTGCACGCCGTCGACCACCGCGCGCAGCAGCTCGTACGGCACCGGCGGCGCCTCGAAGTCCCAGTCGCCCAGGAGCTTGCACCACCCGTCATGGGCCTTCGCCTCGGCCACCGCCACGGCGACCAGGTCGTCGGTCACCGTGTGGAAACCGGCGCTGCGGGACAGCCCCGCCCAGGCCAGCCAGCGTCCCGCCGTGATCATGCGGGGCGAGCCGGGGGCCTCCCGCAGCTCGTCGGGGATCTCACCCAGCAGCCCCGGAAAGCGCAGGGCCGCGACCCCCGCGTCCCGGTGCGCGGCGATCTGTTCGGCGAAGACCTCCGGATCGAAGTCCGTGTCGTCCCCGGCGGTACCCGGGTGCGTGTGTACGTCCACGAGGCCGGGCAGCAGGAATCCGCCGTCGGCGACGGTGTCCGCCGGGACGGAGGGGCGCTGGAAGGTGATCCGGTCGCCGACCGTCCAGAGGTCGCGTACGACACCGTCGGGCAGCACGGTTCCGCGCAGGTGGAAGGGCATGACGCGACAGTGTGCCCGTGGTCGCCGGACGGGGACAACTCGCCCTGCGTGTGGGCCCTTTGGTCGATGTCTGTCGCTTCTCGGCCGCTTCTAAATAGTTCGACATCGATCGGCCCGACCGGGATGCTTCACCCCGATGACTTCACAGCCACGTACGGACATGCCCCCCGCCTGGGACGAGCGCACCCAGCTGGCCACCTTCCTCGACTACGCCCGCGCCACCGTCCGCGCCAAATGCGAGGGCGTGTCCGCGGAGGACGCCCGCAAGGCCCCGCTGCCGGGCTCCCCGCTGATGACCCTCAGCGGGCTCGTCAACCATCTCCGCTGGGTCGAGTACTACTGGTTCCAGGTGGTCTTCCTGGGCGAGGAGGACAACGGGCCCTGGACGGACGAGGACCCCGACCGCGAGATGCGGATCGCCGTCGACTTCCCGCTGCCGCGGCTCCTCGACGAGTACGACGAACAGAGCGCCCGCTACCGCACGTTGGTGGCCGGGCGCGACCTCGACGCCAAGGCCGAGCGGCCGGGCCGCGACGGCACCCGGGTCGACCTCCGATGGATCGTCCTCCACCTCGTGGAGGAGACGGCCCGCCACAACGGCCACCTCGACATCCTGCGCGAACTGGCCGACGGCCGGACGGGAGACTGACCATGGCAGAGGCTCCGTTGTCGCACCCCACCATCCGCACGATCACCTTCGACTGCGCCGGCGATCCGTACGATGTCGGGCTGTTCTGGAGCCGGCTGCTCGGCCGGCCGCTGCACGACGACGACAAGCCCGGTGACCCGGAAGCGGTGATCGAGGACCCGGCCGGGGGCCCGACCCTCCTGTTCGTGCGGGTCCCCGAGGACAAGACGGTCAAGAACCGCGTCCACCTCGACCTGACCCCGCACGGCCGTACCCGCGACGAGGAGGTCGAACACGCCCTGTCCCTCGGTGCCCGCCGAGTCGCGGACCACATCCGCCCCGACGGCAGCGGCTGGGTCCTCCTCGCGGACCCGGAGGGCAATGAATTCTGCATGGAACGCGGGCCGTTGGAGATGGGCTAGGGCCCGTCGCCGAGAGGGGGAGGACTGCGCCGCTCCACGAGAGAAGGCCCGCACCGAGACGGTGCGGGCCTTCGTTCCCCTGGAACCGGCGTTCATGGGCTCGGGTCAATGGGCCGGGAAAGTCGGTTCCTGAAGGGGGCGGCTGACGGAAAGGGGTGTGTCAGACCGCCGCCTCGGGGTCCTTGGAGAGACGCTGGGCCGGAATGGTCTCCTTCGTCTCCGGGTAGTGGCACGCCGTCAGGTGACCGTCGCTGCTGCCCGAGAGCTGCACCAGCGGCGGAGCCTCGGTGGCGCACTTCTCCGTCGCCTTCCAGCAGCGGGTGCGGAAGCGGCAGCCCGACGGCGGGTTCAGCGGGGAGGGCACGTCACCCGTGAGCAGGATGCGCTCGCGGGCCGGGACGTCGTCCGCGGTCGCCTCGGGAACGGCGGACATCAGCGCCCGCGTGTACGGGTGGCGCGGGTTCTCGTACAGGTCCTCGCGGTTGGCGATCTCGACGATCTTGCCGAGGTACATGACCGCGACGCGCTGCGAGAAGTGCCGCACGATCGCGAGGTCGTGGGCGATGAACAGGAACGCGATGCCCAGGTCCCGCTGGAGTTCCTGGAGCAGGTTCACGACCTGCGCCTGGATGGAGACGTCGAGCGCCGAGACCGGCTCGTCCGCCACGATCAGCTTCGGCGAGAGCGCCAGCGCCCGGGCCACACCGATGCGCTGCCGCTGACCGCCGGAGAATTCGTGCGGGAAGCGGTTGTAGTGCTCCGGGTTGAGACCGACCGTCTCCAACAGTTCACGGACGCGCTTCTCGTGGCCGCCGGGCGGGGTGATCCCGTTGATCTCCATCGGGCCCGAGATGATCTTGCCGACCGTCTGCCGCGGGTTCAGCGAGGCGTACGGGTCCTGGAAGATCATCTGGATCTCGGACCGGATCGGCGCCAGCTGCTTGCGGCCCGCGTGGGTGATGTCCTGGCCGCGGTAGCTGATCTTGCCGCCGGTGGGTTCGAGCAGACGCGTGATCAGCCGGCCCGTCGTCGACTTGCCACAGCCGGACTCGCCGACCAGGCCGAGGCTCTCGCCCTCGGCGACCTGGAAGTCGAGACCGTCCACGGCCTGGACCGCGCCGATCTTCCGCTTGAAGGGGAAGCCGCCCATCACCGGGAAGTGCTTGGTCAGTCCGGTGACGTCCAGGAGGGGGTTCGTGTTGCTCATGATCGTGAAGTCCCGTCTCAGTTACGTCAGTGCGACCGCGTCGCGGCGTAGTCGGCGAAGAAGTCGCGGCGCTGGTCCGCCGTGAGGTGGCAGGCGGCACCGCGCCCGTCGGTGATCTCCAGGAGCGGCTGCTCGCTCGCGCAGAGACCGCCCACGATCTTCTCCGTGAAGGTGCACCGCGGGTGGAAGCGGCAGCCGGTCGGCGGGTTGAGGAGGGAGGGCGGTGAGCCGGGGATCGGGGTCAGCGGCACGTCGACCGGTCCGTCCAGACTCGGCATCGAGCCCAGCAGGCCCCAGGTGTACGGGTGCTGCGGCGCGCGCAGCACCTCCTTCTTGGTGCCCCGCTCGACGCACCGGCCGCCGTACATCACCAGGACGTCGTCCGCGATGTCGGCGATGACACCGAGGTCGTGGGTGATGAAGATGATCGCCGTGCCGAACTCCTGCTGGAGGTCCTTGAGCAGGTCCATGATCTGGGCCTGCACGGTCACGTCGAGCGCGGTGGTCGGTTCGTCCGCGATCAGCAGCTCGGGGTCGCAGACCAGGGCCATCGCGATCATCGCGCGCTGGCGCATACCGCCGGAGAACTGGTGCGGGTAGTCGTCCACCCGGACGTCCGGCTGCGGGATGCCGACGCGCCGGAGCATCTCGATCGCCCGCGTCCGGGCCTCCTTCTTGGAGGCGCCGGTGTGCTTGCGGTACGTCTCGCCGATCTGCTTGCCGATGGTGTGGTACGGCGACAGCGAGGCCAGCGCGTCCTGGAAGATCATCGACATCTTGTTGCCGCGAAGCTTCTCCAGCTCCCGCTCGGTGGCGGTCAGCAGCTCCTTGCCGTCGAGCAGGATCTCGCCGTCGATGGCGGTGCGGTCGCGGTCGTGCAGGCCGAGGATCGTCAGGTTCGTGACGGACTTGCCCGAGCCCGACTCGCCCACGATGCCGAGCGTCTTGCCCTTGGCCAGGTCGAAGGTGAGACCGTCGACGGCCTTGACGACGCCGTCTTCGGTGGAGAAGTGGACCTTCAGATCCCTGACGGACAGGAAGGGCTGCTGATCGGTGCTCGTCACGGGGACGCTCCTGGGGGTGATGCGAGGGGTAGCTTGCGGGTCGGCGGGTGGACGGCGGCGGGGCGCCGGGGGTCAGGCGAGCCGGATCCGCGGGTCGATGAGGGCGTAGACGGCGTCGACGATGATGTTGAAGATCACGATCGCGCCGGCTGACAGGACGGTGACGCCGAGCAGCATGGGCAGGTCGCTCTTGTAGACGGAGTCCACCGCGAGGCGACCGACGCCCTGGAGGCTGAAGACCGACTCGGTGATGATGGCGCCACCGATCAGTGTGCCCAGGTCGATGCCGAAGACCGTGACGATCGGGCCCATCGCGCCGCGCCAGGCGAACCGGAAGAAGACGTTCGCACGGGACAGGCCCTTGGCTCGGGCGGTGCGGACGTAGTCCTCGCTGAGCTGTTCGACGAGCTGCGAGCGGGTCATTCGGGTGTAGTTGGCGGTGAAGATGATCGCCAGCGTCAGCCAGGGCAGCAGCAGACCGGAGAACCAGGCGACCGGGTCGTCGGTGAAGGGCGTGTACGACGGCTGCGCGAACAGGCCCAGCTTGGAGACCAGGAAGAACATCGCGACATAGCCCACGAAGTAGATCTGCAGCGAGGAACCGAACAGCGAGGCGGAGCTGGCGAACTTGTCCAGGAACTTGCCCTGCTTGAGGGCGGCCAGCATGCCGGCGCCGACACCGAAGATCAGGAAGACGATGGCCGCGCCGAG
Source organism: Streptomyces sp. NPDC091209 (assembly GCF_044757755.1). Taxonomy (NCBI): domain Bacteria; kingdom Bacillati; phylum Actinomycetota; class Actinomycetes; order Kitasatosporales; family Streptomycetaceae; genus Streptomyces; species Streptomyces sp. NPDC091209. Next base: position 371,171 of record NZ_JBIVVR010000006.1, read on the forward strand.
CGCGAGCGAGAGGGTCGTCGGCAGGCGGTCCAGGATCGTGCCGAGAACGGGCTCGCGGTTGGCGAAGGAGTAGCCGAGACAGGGGGCGGGGCAGTTGCCGAAGCCGGGGTAGTCGCGCCCGACGAATACGCCCTTCAGCCAGTACCAGAACTGCACAGGTACCGGGTGGTCGATGCCCAGGTTGTGCCGGATCCGCGCGAGCATGTCGGGCGTGCAGTTCTTGCCGCAGGACATCATCGCCGGGTCACGCGGGATGGCGTAGAAGAGGCCGAAGGTGATGGCACTGATGATCAGCAGGATGACCAGTGCGCCGAGGACTCGGCGGATGAGAAAGCGGGGCATGGGGGCGTGACTTTCCGGACGGGGCGCCGTCGCCGGGGGCGTGAAGGGGGGAGGGCCTGTGGGGGGCGGCCGGGCGAACGGCCACCCCCCTTGGGTCGTACGGCTTACTTCATCGCGTAGAGCTTGCAGAGCGCGACGCAGGTGTTGCCGCTGTCGTAGATGACGTTTCCGACCTTGGAACCGTGCATCCAGTTACGGATCGAGTGGTAGTCCGGGACCACGGCGGACGTCTCCATGATCTGGCGGTCGATGTCGCCCCAGGCCTTGTTCGCGGCCTTGGTGTCCGTGATCTTGGCGGCGGCGTCGATGGCCTTGTTGATGCTCGGGTCGTTCAGCTGGGCGTAGTTGCTGCGGCCGTCGCCGATGTTCTTGCCGCTCCAGCAGGGGTAGAAGACGGAGTAGCCGTTCGGCCAGTCCGGGCTCCAGCCCGCGGCGAACAGGTCGAAGTGGTTGTCGACCTTGCCGATCTGGGTGTAGAAGGTCGACTTGTCGATCTGCTGGTTGACGACCGTGAAGCCGGCGGCCTCCAGCGCGTTCTTGATCGCGACGGCCTGCTTCTGGGCGTTGTCCGACTGCTGGTAGGCGATGACCAGCTTCTGGCCGACCTTGCCGGCCTCCTTCAGCAGGGCCTTGGCCTTGACCGGGTCGCCACCGGGCTTCGTGGCCACGCCGTACAGGTCGAACTTCTGGTAACCCGGGGTCACCGGGGAGAGGACCGTGGTGGCCAGCTCGCTGGTGGAGGCGCCGCCGCGGATCGTCTGGAGCTGCTGGTGCGGCCAGGCCCAGTTGATGGCCTGGCGGACCTTGACGTCCTTGATGCGGGTCATGTTGATCGGCCAGTAGTACGTGACCGTGTCGACCTCGGTGAGGACGCGCTTCTTCAGCGTGGCGTTGGTGAGCACCTGGGCGATGCGCTCCGGGGCGACCTCGTTGAAGATCGCCATCGCGTACTGGTCCTTGCCCGAGTCCGCGATGAAGCGGTCCGTGGCGGCCAGCGGCTGGAAGCCGAACTGGAAGACGTACTGGTCCGGGTAGTTGTTGCGGATCGAGTCGGTCGCCGGGTCCCAGTGCTCGTTGCGCACGTAGGTGAGCGACTTGCCGATGCTACGGCTGCCGATCTTGTACGGGCCGGAGGAGAAGGGACGCTTGTCGTACTTCTCCTTGGTGTCGTGCTTCTTGTTCACCAGTCCGTAGCCGGGCATGGCGAGCGTGAAGTTGAAGTCGGCGCGCGCCTCGTTGAGGTGGAACGTGATGGTCTTGCCGTCGACCTCGATGGAGTCGAGCTTCTTGCCGCTGTAGGGGCCCGTGTACTTGTCGCCGCCGACCAGCCACTGCTGGACGTAGCGGGGACCCTCGGTGACGAAGGAGGCGAAGAGGCGCTCGAAGGTGTGGCGGAGGTCGTCCGCGGAGATGTCCGAGCCGTCCTCCCACTTCAGACCGTCCTTCATGGTGAAGGTCCAGGTCTTGCCGCCGTCCTTCGTGGCACCGGCGTCCGTGGCCGCGTCGCCGACCAGCGTGGCGCCGCCCTTGTCGTCGATCTTGTAGCCGGTGAGGCCACGCAGGATCGGCCGGGTGATGGCGCCCTCGGTGGAGACGTAGATCTGCGCCGGGTCCAGGTGGTCCATGTCGAACTGGTCGAGCGAGTAGATCGTCCCGCCCTTGACCGCTCCCGGGACCTCCGGCGCAGGGCCGGTCGAGTCGGCCTTGGTGCCGACCAGGATCTCCTGGGTCTTGGAACCGCTGACCGTGGGGACCTTGCGGCTTGACTTGCTGTCGCTGCCGCTGCCGCCGCAGGCCGTCAGCACGGACGACGAGGCCGCGACCACACCAGTGGCTATCAGGAAGTTTCTACGGGAGAAAGACATGGAGAATCCTGCCTTATAGGACGATCGGGACGGATGGCGCCGGCCGTACGACACGTGACCGGCCGGGTGGAGCTGGTGGCTACCGCTTGGACTTCGGGTCGAGCGCGTCGCGCACCGAATCGCCGAGCAGGTTGAAGGCGAGGACGAAGATCACCATGGACAGGCCCGGGAAGAGCATGAAGGTGAGGTCCTCGGTGTAGAACTCGGCGCCGCGCTGGATCATGACGCCCCAGTCCGGGGTCGGGTCGATGATGCCGACTCCGAGGAAGGCCAGACCGGCTTCCGCGGTCACGTACGCCGGGAGCATCAGCGTGGACTGGATGATGATCGGCGTCCACAGGTTGGGCAGCAGTTCCTTGAACACGATGCGCCGTGAGGAAGCGCCGGTGACCTTGGCCGCCTCGATGTACTCGCGCTCCCGCAGGCCGAGGACCTGGCCGCGCAGCAGACGGGCGATGGAGGCCCAGCCGAAGCCGGAGAGGACCACGATCAGGGAGATGGCCCGCAGCGAGGTGGGGATGTTGTCGTCGGGCGCGACGAACAGCCCGTACACCACCGGCATGAAGGCGATGAAGAACAGGGTCGAGGGGAACGACAGCAGAATGTCGATGACCCGGCCGACGAAGTAGTCCGTACGGCCGCCCAGATAGCCCGCCGTGATGCCGACGATCACGCCGACGAAGGTGGTCAGCAGGGTGGCGGCCACGGCGATGCCCAGGGAGGTGCGGATGCCGTACAGCAGGAACGTGAAGACGTCCCGGCCCAGCTGCGGCTCGATGCCGAACCAGAACTCCGAGCTCATCCCGCCGTTGGGGCCGGACGGGTAGGAGAAGGCGTCGAGGAGTTCCGGTCGCTGGCTGGCGTAGGTCGTGTACGGGTCCTTCCCGTACAGCTTCGCTATGAGCGGGGCCAGGATCGCGACCGCGAAGAAGAAGATCACGATATACGCGGAGATGACGCCGGTGCGGTCACGCTTGAACCGCTTCCAGGCGAGTCGTCCCGGGGAGCGACTCTCCGAGCCCTTGGGGTTGGAAGACGAATCCGGGATCGATCCGATCTCGTCGGTCACCTCAAGCGATGCGGCCGCGGAAGGAGTGGGGAGGGTCATGGTGCTCCAGGCCCGTGGGGTCAACGGCGTCCGCAGGGCGCTCCCTACGGGCTACGCCGGACTTTTTCAACGCAATTCATGCAAGGTCAATAAAATCTCGGTCGCCTTGGTCCTCTCTTTACTTTCTTGACCTTAGCTTGACCTTAGCGTAACTACGCGTGTAGCGCACCGTGGCCGTTCTGTGTCCGGATTCGGACCAACTTCGCGAAACGGGCAATGAGTTCGTTATCCGGACGCCGGAGTCTCGGAATGCGTACATCTAGTGCACTGGAATCAACGGTTCCGCATCGAAGTGCGGGGATCTGTTGCGTCGACGGTCAAGATCCTCTTTGTCGAGGGTCAAGATCCTCTGACGACACATCCGGAGTTCCTCCTTCCGGATGAGCCGACACCCGGAAGGGTGGGGTAAATGTGCGATGCACCCCGTATGGACGGATATTGGGCCCCAAAGGCACAACGCACCGGAGCCGGACGTCCGACCCCGACCCGGCGCCGGCGGCACAGCGCACTCTTGAGGAGGCACTCCATGCGTGGAGCCACGCACGCCAAATGGGCCGCATGCGCGGTGGCGGTAGCCCTCGCGGCGTCCGCATGTGGGGGCGGGGGAGGCGGCAGCAGCAGCGGCTCCGGCACCGTCAGCGCCTCCTGGGGCGACCCGCAGAACCCGCTGGAGCCCTCCAACACCAACGAGGTGCAGGGCGGCAAGGTCCTCGACATGATCTTCCGCGGGCTGAAGCGGTACAACGCCAAGACCGGCGCCGCCGAGGACATGCTCGCCCAGAAGATCGACACCACGGACTCGCAGAACTTCACGATCACCGTCAAGAGCGGCTGGAAGTTCAGCAACGGCGAGGCCGTCACCGCGCAGTCCTTCGTCGACGCCTGGAACTACGGCGCCAGCCTGAAGAACAATCAGAAGAACGCGTACTTCTTCGGGTACATCCAGGGCTACGACAAGGTGCACCCCGACACGGGCAGCCAGACCGCCGACACCCTGTCCGGCCTCAAGGTGACCGGCACGGACACCTTCACGGTCGCGCTCACCCAGAAGTTCTCGACCTTCCCGGACACCCTCGGCTACGCGGCCTTCTCGCCGCTGCCCAAGTCGTTCTTCAGCGACCACGCGGCCTGGGTGCAGAAGCCCGTCGGCAACGGCCCGTACACCATCGACTCCTACACCAAGGGCTCCCAGATGTCCCTGGTGAAGTGGGACGGCTACCCCGGTGACGACAAGGCGCAGAACGCCGGTGTGACCCTCAAGGTCTACACGGACAACAACACCGCCTACAACGACCTCCTGGCCGGAAACCTCGACCTCGTCGACGACGTGCCCGCGGCCCAGCTCAAGAACGCGAAGACGGACCTGAACGGCCGGTACATCAACACCCCGGCCGGCATCATCCAGACCCTCGCCTTCCCGTTCTACGACCCGAAGTGGAACACCAGCGGCGCGACGAAGGTCCGTCAGGGACTGTCCATGGCGATCAACCGCCAGCAGATCACCGACACGATCTTCCAGAAGACGCGCACGCCCGCGAGCGACTGGACCTCACCGGTGCTCGGCCAGAAGGGCGGGTTCCAGGAAGGCCTGTGCGGCAAGTCCTGCGAGTACAACCCGACCGAGGCCAAGAAGCTGGTCCAGGAGGGCGGAGGTCTGCCCGGCGGCCAGGTCAAGATCTCGTACAACGCGGACACCGGCTCCCACAAGGAATGGGTCGACGCCGTCTGCAACTCCATCAACAACGCGCTCGGCAACAACACGGCCTGCGTCGGCAACCCGATCGGCACCTTCGCCGACTTCCGCAACCAGATCGGGCAGCACAAGATGCCCGGTCCGTTCCGGGCCGGCTGGCAGATGGACTACCCGCTGATCCAGAACTTCCTCCAGCCGCTGTACTACACGAACGCCTCCTCCAACGACGGCCAGTGGTCGAACAAGCAGTTCGACAGCCTCGTCAACCAGGCGAACGCGGAGACCGACACCACCAAGGCCATCCAGCTCTTCCAGCAGGCCGAAGGGGTCGTACGGGACAACATGGCCGCCATCCCGCTCTGGTACCAGAACGGCAGCGCCGGCTATTCGGACAAGGTCTCGAACGTGGCGCTCAACCAGTTCAGCGTCCCGGTCTACAACGAGATCACCGTCAACTGAGCCGCCCGGGGCGGACCCGCCACCACGGCCCGCCCCTCTAACTCCGGAGCACTCATGGGACGGTACGTCGTCCGGCGTCTGCTGCAGATGATCCCGGTCTTCTTCGGCGCCACCATTCTCATCTTCCTGATGGTGAACGTGATGGGTGACCCCATCGCGGGCCTGTGCGGTGAACGACAGTGCGACCCCGCCACGGCCGCCCAGCTGCGCGCGGAGTTCGGCCTCGACAAACCCCTGTGGCAGCAGTACCTGACCTACATCGGCCACATCTTCACCGGCGACTTCGGCACCGCGTTCAACGGACAGCCGGTCACCGAGCTGATGGCCTCCGCCTTCCCGGTCACCATCCGGCTGACGATCGTCGCGATCTTCTTCGAGATCATCATCGGCATCACGCTCGGTGTCATCACCGGTCTGCGCCGCGGCCGGCCCGTCGACACAGGCGTCCTCCTGCTCACCCTCGTGGTCATCTCCGTGCCGACCTTCGTCACCGGTCTGCTGGCCCAGCTGCTGCTCGGCGTCAAATGGGGCTGGATCAAACCGTCGGTCTCCGCGGACGCCACCTTCGGCGAGCTGATCGTGCCGGGCCTGGTGCTGGCCTCGGTCTCCCTCGCCTACGTGACCCGGCTGACCCGGACCTCCATCGCGGAGAACAAGCGGTCCGACTACGTCCGCACGGCCGTCGCCAAGGGCCTGCCGCGGCGCCGGGTGACCATCCGGCACCTGCTGCGCAACTCGCTGATCCCCGTGATCACCTTCATCGGCACCGACGTCGGCGCGCTGATGGGCGGCGCGATCGTCACCGAGCGGATCTTCAACATCCACGGTGTCGGCTATCAGCTCTACCAGGGGATCGTGCGCCAGAACACCCAGACCGTCGTCGGCTTCGTGACCATCCTCGTCCTCGTCTTCCTGGTCGCCAATCTGCTCGTCGACCTCCTGTACGCCGTACTCGACCCGAGGATCCGCTATGCCTGAGCAGCCGCCGTACGAGGAAGAGGAATTTCACCACGGCCCCGAAGGTCCGCCGCCGGAGGACCTCGCGATCGCTCCGACCGGCTTCGGCGGCACCATGGACCTCGGATCGAGCGAGGCGGAGACCCTGGAGCGGACGCCGGGGGGACCGGAGGGCACGGGTCCGCGGGAGAAGCCGCGCTCCCTGTGGTCCGACGCCTGGCGGGACCTGCGCCGCAACCCGGTCTTCATCATCTCCGGACTCGTCATCCTCTTCCTGGTCGTCATCTCGATCTGGCCCGGGCTGATCACCTCCCAGAGCCCGCTCCAGTGCGACCTGTCCAAGGCCCAGGAGGGTTCCCAGCCCGGACACCCCTTCGGCTACGACGGACAGGGCTGCGACGTCTACACACGGACCGTGTACGGGACCCGGATCTCGATCAGCGTCGGTGTGCTCGCCACGATCGGGGTCGCACTCCTCGGTTCGTTCCTCGGCGGTCTGGCCGGTTTCTACGGCGGGGTGGGTGATTCGGTCCTGTCCCGGATCACCGACATCTTCTTCGCCATCCCCGTCGTGCTCGGCGGTCTGGTCCTCCTCTCCGTGGTGACCAGCAACACGATCTGGCCGGTCGTCGGGTTCATGGTGCTGCTCGGCTGGCCGCAGGTCTCCCGTATCGCGCGCGGCTCGGTGATCACCACCAAGGAGAACGACTACGTCCACGCGGCCCGCGCGCTGGGCGCCTCCAACTCCCGGATGATGCTGCGGCACATCACCCCGAACGCGGTCGCGCCGGTGATCGTCGTCGCGACCATCGCGCTCGGTACCTACATCTCGCTGGAGGCGACGCTGTCGTACCTGGGCGTCGGTCTGAAGCCCCCGAGGGTCAGCTGGGGCATCGACATCTCCTCGGCGTCCGCGTACATCCGCCAGGCCCCGCACATGCTGCTGTGGCCGGCCGGCGCGCTCGCGATCACCGTGCTCGCGTTCATCATGCTCGGCGACGCGGTGCGCGACGCCCTCGACCCGAAGCTGAGGTGACCGCCGTGCTGCTGGAAGTGCGCGATCTGCAGGTGGAGTTCAGGACCAGGGACGGTGTCGCCAAGGCCGTCAACGGGGTCACGTACAGCGTGGACGAGGGCGAGACGCTCGCCGTGCTCGGCGAGTCCGGTTCCGGCAAGTCGGTGACCGCCCAGGCCGTGATGGGCATTCTCGACATGCCGCCCGGGAAGATCACCGGCGGCGAGATCCTCTTCCAGGGCAAGGACCTGCTGAAGTTCAAGGAGGAGGAGCGGCGCAAGGTGCGGGGCGCCGAGATGGCGATGATCTTCCAGGACGCGCTGTCCTCCCTGAACCCCGTGATCAGCGTCGGCGACCAGCTCGGCGAGATGTTCATCGTCCATCGCGGGATGAAGCGCAAGGAAGCCCGCGCCAAGGCGATCGAGCTGATGGAGCACGTGCGCATCCCGGGGGCAGCCGAGCGCGTGCGCGACTATCCGCACCAGTTCTCCGGCGGTATGCGCCAGCGCATCATGATCGCCATGGCGCTGGCCCTGGAGCCCGCCCTGATCATCGCCGACGAGCCGACCACCGCGCTCGACGTCACCGTGCAGGCCCAGGTCATGGACCTGCTCGCGGAACTCCAGCGCGAGCTCCACATGGGGCTCATCCTCATCACCCACGACCTCGGCGTGGTCGCGGACGTCGCCGACAGGATCGCGGTGATGTACGCGGGCCGGATCGTCGAGACGGCGCCGGTCCACGACATCTACAAGGCGCCGGCCCACCCCTACACGAAGGGCCTGCTGCACTCGATCCCCCGGCTCGACCAGAAGGGCCAGGAGCTGTACGCGATCAAGGGGCTGCCGCCCAACCTGATGCACATCCCGCCGGGCTGCGCCTTCAACCCGCGCTGCCCGATGGCCCAGGACATCTGCCGCAGCGAGGTGCCGCCGCTCGCGGAGGTCGACGCGGACCGCAGGAGCGCCTGCTTCTTCTGGAGGGAGTGCCTCGATGACACAAGCAGCAACTGAGCCGCTGCTGGAGGTCAGCGGACTGGTCAAGCACTACCCGCTCACCCAGGGCATCCTGTTCAAGAAGCAGGTCGGGGCCGTCAAGGCCGTGGACGGCGTCGACTTCCACCTCGGCCGCGGCGAGACCCTCGGCATCGTCGGCGAGTCCGGCTGCGGCAAGTCGACGGTCGCCAAGATGCTGGTCAACCTGGAGAAGCCGACCGAGGGAGCGATCAAGTACAAGGGCGAGGACATCACCCGGCTGTCCGGCAAGGCGCTGAAGGCCGTACGCCGCAACATCCAGATGGTCTTCCAGGACCCGTACACCTCGCTCAACCCGCGGATGACCGTCGGCGACATCATCGGGGAGCCGTACGACATCCACCCCGAGGTCGCGCCGAAGGGCGACCGGCGGCGCAGGGTCCAGGACCTGCTGGACGTGGTCGGGCTCAACCCGGAGTACATCAACCGCTATCCGCACCAGTTCTCCGGCGGCCAGCGCCAGCGCATCGGCATCGCGCGGGGCCTGGCGCTGCGGCCCGAGATCATCGTCGCCGACGAGCCGGTCTCCGCGCTCGACGTCTCCGTGCAGGCGCAGGTGATCAACCTGCTGGACAGGCTCCAGTCCGAGTTCGAGCTCAGTTACGTCTTCATCGCGCACGACCTGTCGATCGTGCGGCATATCTCCGACCGGGTCGGGGTGATGTACCTCGGGCGGATCGTGGAGACCGGCAGGGACGTCGAGATCTACGACCATCCGACGCACCCCTACACCCAGGCGCTGCTGTCCGCCGTGCCCGTGCCGGACCCCGAGGCCCGGGAGCACCGGGAGCGGATCATCCTTCACGGGGACGTGCCCTCGCCCGCGCACATCCCGTCCGGCTGCCGGTTCCGCACCCGCTGCTGGAAGGCGCAGGAGCGCTGCACGCTGGAGGTGCCGCTGCTCGCGATCCCCGCCGAGTTCCGGCTCATCGAGGGTCCGGCGGCCCATGACTCGGCCTGTCACTTCGCGGAGGAGAAGCAGGTCGTGCCCCCGGAGGAGCCGTCCGGCGGGGCCGCATAACATCACAAATGTGAGCGAACTTCGTTAACACACAGGCAACTTGGTGGAAGCGGTACCGATATACGGACGCGCCAAGGTGAACACCGTACGGCCGTGCGGGTGCCGTAAACGAGCCGGGGTGCGCCATGTCACCCCGGCTCGTTGCCGTGTCAGGCCAGATCGAGGGCGCGCCGCAGGAAGTCCACCTGGAGCAGGAGCAGGTTCTCGGCGACCGTCTCCTGCGGGGTCATGTGCGTGACCCCCGAGAGCGGCAGCACCTCGTGCGGGCGGCCGGTGGCCAGCAGCGCCGAGGACAGCCGCAGGGTGTGCGCCACCACCACGTTGTCGTCCGCCAGGCCGTGCACGATCATCAGCGGCCGGTGCTGTTCGGCGGGCGCCGAGAGCCCCTCGTCGGTGACCAGCGAGCTCTTCGCGTACGTCGCCGGGCTCGCCGTCGGATCGCCGAGGTACCGCTCCGTGTAGTGGGTGTCGTACAGCCGCCAGTCCGCGACCGGGGCGCCCGCGATGCCCGCGTGGAAGACGTCGGGGCGGCGCAGTACGGCGAGTCCCGCGAGCCAGCCGCCGTACGACCAGCCGCGGATGGCGACCCGGGACAGATCGAGCGGGAACCGCTCCGCGAGCCCGTGCAGCGCCTCCACCTGGTCGTCGAGGGAGAGCGTGAGGTCGTCACGGATCGCCTTCTCCCAGGCGGGGGAGCGCCCCGGGGTGCCGCGTCCGTCGGCGACGACCACCGCGAAGCCCTGGTCGGCGAACCACTGCGAGGTCAGGTGCGCGTTGTGCGCGGCCAGCACTCGGGGGCCGTGCGGACCGCCGTAGGGGTCCAGCAGGACCGGCAGGGGAGTGTCACCGTCGTAGTCGGTAGGCATAAGCACGGCGCATGGGATTTTCTGTGCGCCCCCCTGTGTGAGCGTCACGCGCGGGGACAAACCGGGGTGTTCGGCGTACGAGGTGATGGCCGCGACCTGCTTCCCCTCCCGCAGCACCTGCACCTGGGCTCCCGGTTGATCGAGCACCGAGGACACGAGCACGGTCACGCCCCCGGCGCGCACGGCCGAGTGCACGCCGGGCTCCTGCGAGACGCGCTCCAGGCCGAGTTCGTTCACCCGGTACACATGGACTTCGCCTGTTTCCGGCGCGTTCGCCCCCTCGCCCGCCGAGGCCGCGATCAGTACGTCGTCGGACGACACGTCGAGCACCGCCCGGACATGCAACTGGTCGCCGGTCAGGGGGCGTTCGCCGAACGCCAGGACCCGCGCGCCGCCCTCGTCGGCGATCCGGACGAGCTGTCCGCCGGGGCTCCAGCACGGCACTCCGGGGAAAAGATCAAGCCAAGTTGGATCTTCGTCGGCGTGCACCATACGGGTCGCCCCGGAGTCCGGGTCCACGGCCAGGAAGAGCTGGCTGCGCTGGTCCCGAGCCTGCACCAGGATCAGTGGCGCACCCGCCGCTGACCAGTGCGCATGCGCCAGATAGGGGTAGCGCGTCCGGTCCCAGGAGACCTCCGTGCGCACCCCGTCGAGCCCGAACACGAAGAGCCGCACTTCCGCGTTGGCGCTGCCCGCCACCGGGTAGGCGACCCGCTGCGGATCGGCTTCCGGATGCGCCGGATCGGAGATCCACCAGCGCTGTACGGGCGTGTCGTCGACCCGCGCGACGAGCAGCCGGTCCCCTTCGGGTGACCACCAGAAGCCGCGCGAACGCCCCATCTCCTCGGCCGCGATGAACTCGGCCAGTCCATAGGAAACCGAACCGTGAGCCGCCGCCGGCTCCGGCTCCGCGAGCGCCCGGTCACCCTCGCCCTCGGATCCCACGACCCGCAGCGCGCCCCCGGAGACGTACGCCACGAGCGTGCCGTCGGGGGAGGGGCGCGGGTCGATCACCGGTCCGGGGACCGGGAGTTCACGCGCCGTGCCGGCCCGCAGCTCCGCCGTGAACAGTCGCCCTGACAAGGTGAAACAGGCCAACTCGGCGGCTGTGTCAGTGGCATATCCGACGATCCCCGCTCCGCCCTCGCGGCTGCGCTCGCGGCGCGCCCGTTCCTCGGGGGAGAGATGTTCGGTGGCGCCGCCGAGCAGGGCCGCGGGGTCGGCGGCGACCCGTTCCCGGCCCTCCGGCACATCGAGAACCCACAGTTGGTTCGCCCGCTCCCTGCCGGAGGGGGACCGCAGGAACACCACACGGGAACCGTCGGGGGACACGGTGAACGCGCGCGGCGCGCCGGAGGTGAACCGCTGGGTGCGGGCGTACCGGCGCGGGAAGGAGAGAGGCTCGTTCGTCATGCCTCGACCATATTGGCCATGCGCCCCCTTGTGCGGCCGTGCGCCGATCGATGCGCGCGTACGGATAGTTATGATCACTAGCGCTGCGTGGGTAGGAACCTGCTGGCTGCTGTATGGATTTACCGACCCCCCATGTCCGACCCGTACCGGACCCCAAGTCCCTGGGAACTTTGGAGGTGAGCCGCCGTGGCACTCTCGATTTCGGCGGTGGTGCTGCTGGCGATCATCGTCTTTCTTCTGATCAAGAAGTCAGGACTGAAAGGCGGGCACGCGGTCGTCTGCATGCTGCTCGGCTTCTATCTCGCCTCCTCCACCATCGCGCCGACGATCAGCGATCTGACCACGAACATCGCGGGGATGATCGGCAGCCTGAAGTTCTGAGCCGCGCCGGCCGGGCGAGCGCGCCCGTGGTGCCTGACGGGGGACCCACGGGCGACCGGTGCCTCGTAGGGTGGGCCCCATGACGGAACTGCCCGACCGGCGTCTGCTCCTGGTGCACGCGCACCCGGACGACGAGTCGATCAACAATGGCGCGACCATGGCCCGCTACGCGGCCGAGGGCGCCCATGTGACGCTGGTGACCTGCACCCTCGGCGAGGAGGGCGAGGTCATCCCGCCCGGACTCGCCCATCTCGCCCCCGACCGCGACGGCGGACTCGGCCCGTACCGGACCGGTGAGCTGAGCGCCGCCATGAAGGAACTGGGCGTCGCCGACCACCGCTTCCTGGGCGGACCCGGGCGGTTCCGCGACTCCGGGATGATGGGCGCCGAGCAGAACCACCGCCCGGGCGCCTTCTGGTCCGCGGACCTCGACGAGGCCGCCGACTGCCTCGTGGAGGTGATCCGCGAGGTACGCCCCCAGGTGCTCGTCACCTATGACCCCCAGGGGGGCTACGGGCACCCGGACCACATCCAGGCCCACCGCGTGGCCACCCGCGCCGCCGAACTGGCCGCGGAGCCCACCCATCGCCCCGACCTCGGCGACGCCTGGCGCATCACCAAGACCTACTGGAACCGGGTGCCGCGCCCGGTCGCCGAGGAGGCGTTCGCCCGGCTGCGCGCGGCCCTCCCGGAGCTGCCGTTCGACCGCGTGGCCGCCGTCGACGACGTACCGGGCGTGGTCGACGAGGCGACGGTCACCACCGAGATCGACGGGACCGCGTACGCCGCCGCCAAGGCCGCCGCGATGCGGGCGCACGCCACCCAGATCACCGTGGACGGGCCCTGGTTCGTCCTCTCGAACGAGCTGGCACAGCCGCTCTTCACCACCGAGTACTACGAACTGGTCGGCACCCGCCGGCCCGCGACGCGCGAGAGCGACCTCTTCGCGGGGACCGACGGCACCGGGACGATCGACGGAGCCGACCGGTGAGGGGCGCGGGGATGACGAGGGCGAAGACGGGGACGAGGGCGAGGACGATGACGACGTGGTCAGGGGCGGATCTGCGATGAGTACCAACGGACAGCGCGGCGGCAGCGTGCTCGCCCAGCCGCTGACCCGGCCCTCGGGCGGGCGGATCGCCGCCTACCTGGGCCTCTTCCTGCTCGGTGCCGTGGTCGGCGTCGCCGGGGCGCTGGTGCAGCCGGGCTGGTTCCCGCTCGGGCTGCTGCTCGCGCTGGCGGGCGCGGCCGGCCTCTTCCTGGGCGGCGCGCGGGCGACCGGGTCCCGCGCCGGGGCCGTCGCCCCCGCGGCGGGCTGGATGGTCACCGTCGTCCTGCTCACCGCCAGCCGCCCGGAAGGGGACTTCCTCTTCGGCGTGGGGGTCGTCTCGTACCTCTTCCTGCTCGGAGGCATGGCCCTGGCTGTGATGTGCGCCACCCTCGGCCAGGGGCGGCAATCAGGCCCTTCCGGCGCCCGACTTGGCAAGTGACGTACCACTTCGCCGTATCGGTCCCGTGCGGGTCCCGTGCGAGATTCCTGGACGGCCGAGGTTTGCGGGCCGTACATGGCCAGTATGGTGGTGCGCGCCGCCGAGCTGCCCGAGATGAGGTCGAGTAAACGGGCGGCGGAGCCAACCGGGAGAACCTGCCTTGAGTCGTGAAACTGACAGTTCGTCCTCCGGGCCCAACGGGCGCGGTGGAGCCGCGTACCCGTCGGGGACGCCGCCGTACGGCACCCCCGCGGCTTCCGAAAGCGGTGCCGACGCGGGCCGTTCGGCCGCCGGCAAGCCGCCTGAGGAGCGCAAGACCGAGACCACGCTGACGACACGGATCCGGATCAACATCCCCGGGTCGCGGCCCATCCCGCCCGTGGTCGTCCGTACCCCCGTCGCCGACGCCGACGTGTCGCCCGAGGGCGGCGACGGCGCGCACGCCGGGACACAGGCGCCGCAGGGCATGAGCGCGCCCGCGGGCGCCTCCGCCCCGGCCGCCGCCGCGGCCCCCTCCGCACCGGCACCCGCCCCCGGGGACCAGCCCGCGGCGGCCGAGGACAAGACGAGCGACTGGTTCGCGCCCCGCAAGGCCGGCACGCCCCCCAAGGGCGGACCGGGAGGCGGCTCGACCAATGGCGCGGGCCTGCCCGGCGGTTCGGCTCCGGCCGGCCCGGCGGGTTCCGCGGGCGCGCCGGGCGGGGGACGGCCGATGCCGTCCACCGGTGCCGGTCCGCTGGGCATCACCGGCGGCGTGCGGCCCGGCGGTACGAACGGCGCCGGACTCCCCGGTGCCACCGGTGCCGGACCCGTGGCCCCCGGCCACGGCGGCGGCACGGGCTCCTTCGACGTCTCCGGGGCGCTGCGCGACACCGGCTCCTTCCCGGCCATCGGTCCGGCCGGCGGGTCGGGCGAACCGCGCCGCGACGACCTCCCGTACTTCTCCGAGGGCGGCAGGGGCGGCCCTGCCGGTCCCACGAGCGGTCCCACCACCGGTGACGGCCCGCTGCTGCCCCCGGCCGGTGCGGGCGCGGCTCCCGGCAGCCTGGCCGCGTCGCCCCGCTCGGGCCCCGGCAACCGGAACACGGGCACGGGCTACCCCGGCCCGGGCAACGGCTCGCGCGGCGGCCTGAGCGGCGGTCTCAGCGACGACACCGCGATCCTCACCCCGCAGAAGCCGGCGCCCGACCCGGGTCCCGGCGGCTACGGCGCGCCCGTGGAGAACGTCTCCGGTCACACCCTGACCAGTGGCATCCCCGTCGTGACGCCCAGCCAGAACTTCGCGTACGACGCGGGGACGCGGAACGACGGACCCCGGTCGCGCACCGCGCCCAGGCTTCCCGAGCCGGTCCAGCAGCCGTCCGCCTCGTCGAAGCCGGCGAAGAAGAAGGGCCGCAACAAGCCGGCGCTCCTCGGCGCCCTCGTCGTGGTGCTCGTCGGTGGCGCCTACGGCGCGGGCCTGCTCATGAACCACTCGGACGTGCCCAAGGGCACCACCGTGCTCGGCGTCGACATCGGCGGCGGCACCCGTGACGACGCCGTCAAGAAGCTCGACGACGCCTTCGGCACGCGGACGAACAAGCCGCTCACGCTGTCCGTCGACGGCGACACGGTCCAGCTCCGGCCCGACCAGGCCGGACTCCAGCTCGACAGCCAGGCCACCGTCCGCGCCGCCGCCGGCAGCGACTACAACCCGATCTCGGTGATCGGCTCGCTGTTCGGCCAGGAGCGTGTGGTCGAGCCCGTGATGCCGGTCGACAAGGAGAAGCTGCAGGCCGCCCTGGAGCGCGCCGCGAGCGGTGCCGGTTCGGCGAGCGACGGCACGATCAAGTTCCAGCCGGGCAAGGCCGTCGCCGTCTACGGCAAGGAGGGCAAGGGCATCGACGTCGGCCCCTCGGTGCAGGCCGTCGAGGACGCGTACCGCGCCCAGGTGGAGACCGACGCGACCACTCCGGTCAAGGTCGCCACGACGACCCGCCAGCCGACGGTCAGCAAGGCCGAGGTGGACCGGAAGATGTCGACGTTCGCGACGGTCGCCATGTCGGCGAACATCGTCATCCGTACGGACGCCACCCACTTCGTCCGCTTCAGCCCGCAGAAGTCCATCTGGAAGTTCCTGAGCGTCACGCCGGTCCAGGGCAAGCTGGTCGAGCACTACGACCTCAACGTGCTCCAGGGGCTGTACGGCCATGCCTTCGACGGTGTGACGATCACCAAGGGCGACGGCAGCAAGAAGGCCGTGAGCCCGCAGGACGTCGCCTCCGCCATAGGAAGGGCGCTCGTGGGGAAGACGGCCGTCGCACGCGACGTGACCATCCCCACCAACCCCAACTAACGGGCGCACCAAGGCGCACCACGCGCGTCGAGGGCATCCGGCCGGGTTCTCCCCGGCCGGGTGCCCTCTTGCCGTGTCGCACGGTCGGCCGCGAGGCGCGGGCGCGGTCCGCCGGCATGACATCTGTCATCCGCGACGGAGGACACACCGCACTGCCGCGGGCACCCCCTTCTCCCCCACGATGGACGACATGACAACGACTGCGCGGACCACCACCCCATCGGTGGTCCGGTTCGAATCGGTGACCAAGAGCTACGGGAACGTCCGGGCCGTGGACGGGCTGACGCTCGAACTGCACCCCGGCGAGACCGTCGCCCTGCTGGGCCCCAACGGCGCGGGCAAGTCCACGACGCTGGACCTGCTGCTCGGCCTCAAGAACGCCGACAGCGGGACGGTCCGGGTGTTCGACTCCGGCCCGCGCGAGGCGATCGTCGCCGGCCGGGTGGGCGCCATGCTCCAGAGCGGCGGGCTGATGGACGAGGTCACCGTCGCCGAACTGGTCAGGCTCGCCTGCGATCTGCACCCGAAGGCGTACCGCGTCGGCGACGTCCTCGCCCGCGCCGGTATCACCCAGATCGCCGACCGCAAGGTCAACAAGCTCTCCGGCGGCCAGGCACAGCGCGTCCGCTTCGCCCTCGCCACGGCCGGCGACAGCGACCTGATCGTCCTCGACGAGCCCACCACCGGCATGGACGTCACCGCCCGGCAGGCCTTCTGGGCCACCATGCGCGAGCAGGCCGAACAGGGCCGTACGGTCCTGTTCGCCACGCACTACCTGGAGGAGGCCGACGCCATAGCGGACCGCGTGCTCGTCCTGCACCGGGGACGGCTGCTGGCCGACGGCACCGCCGCCGAGATCAAGGCCAAGGCAGGCGCCCGCCGCGTCGCCTTCGACCTGGAGGGCGCGATCGAGGAGGCCCCGCTGCGCGCGCTGCCGTTCCTCACCTCGATCGACGTGTCCGGGCAGACCGTCCGCATCCAGTCCTCCGACGCGGACGCGACCGTCCACGCGCTGTACGGACTCGGCGTCTACCCGCGCAACCTCGAAGTCGCCGGGCTCGGTCTCGAGCAGGCCTTCGTCGCCATCACCGCGGCCGAGGAGGCCACCCGCACCGCGGCCGAGGCCACCGACCCCAGCACCGCCGAAGACGCCGACCGCAGCGCCGCCGAGGAGGCCACGTCCAAGTGAACAGTCTCATCAAGCTGGAGATCACCCGCGCCCTGCGCAACCGCAAGTTCCTGTTCTTCTCGGTGATCTACCCCTCGGCCCTGTTCCTGCTGATCGCGGGCAGCGCCGACAGCACCACGAAGGTGGACGGCACCGGTCTCACCCTGCCGACCTTCTTCATGGTCTCCATGGCCTCCTTCGGCGCCCTGACCGCGGTCCTGATGGGCAACAGCGAGCGCATCGCCAAGGAGCGGGAGAGCGGCTGGGTACGGCAGTTGAGGCTCACCACGCTGCCGGGCCGCGGTTATGTGTTCGCCAAGACGGCCAGTGCCGCCGTGATCAGCCTGCCGTCGATCGTGATCGTCTTCGTGGTCGCCGCGGTGGTGAAGGACGTACGCCTGGACGCCTGGCAGTGGCTCGCGCTCACCGGCGTGATCTGGGCCGGCAGCCTGGTGTTCGCCGCGCTCGGCGTCGCCATCGGCTATCTCGCCAGCGGCGACGCGGTCCGCCCGATCACGATGATCGTCTACTTCGGTCTGTCGATGCTCGGCGGTCTGTGGATGCCGACGACGACCTTCCCCGACTGGCTGCAGAACATAGCGAAGTGGCTGCCCACGCACGCGTACGCTGCCCTGGGGCAGGCCATCGAGCTGGGGAACGCCCCGCACGCGAAGGACATCGCCATCCTCGCCGTCTCCTTCGCCCTCTTCGCGGGCGGCGCGGCCTGGCTGTACCGGAAGGACACGCTGAAGGCGTGAGTGCCATGACGGAAGACCCGCTGCCCGACGCGGCCCGCACGGAGCGGCTGCTGCGGATGGGAGAGTCCCCGCGCACCATCCGCGAGGCCCTGCGCAAGTCGGTGTGGATCGTCATCTGGCTGGTGTTCCTCAGCTCACCGGTCCACGACCTCGCCGCCGGCCACCACACAACCGCGGCCACCGCGGCCGGCTGGGTGGGCCTCGCGGCCTTCGTCGCGGTCTATCTGACGCTGGTCTTCCGGCACATGGGCAGGGCCTTCACGGGCACCCTGGCCGTCACCCTCATGGTCGTCGCCCTCGGCGCGCTGGCCGTCGTGCTGTGCCTGACGCTCGGCGCGCCCTGGCTCGGCCTGTTCGTGTACGTCTCGGTCGCCTGCGGGACGACGTTCCCGCTGCGCGTCTCGTACTGGACCATCCCGCTCACCGCCGTCGTGATGCTGCTCGTCGGCCTGCACGGCGGCGAGCGGGACGCGCGCGACCTCGTCCTGCTCGTCGTCCTCATCGGCTTCGCGATGACCGGAGTACGGCAGCTCGTCCTGACGACCGTGGAGCTGCGCAAGGCACGGGCCACCGTCGCCCAGCTCGCCGCGAACGAGGAGCGCCTGCGGCTGGCCAGGGACCTGCACGACCTGCTCGGCCACTCGCTCTCGCTGATCACGCTGAAGAGCGAACTGGCCGGGCGGATGCTCCCCGACCACCCCGACAGGGCGGCCCAGCAGGTCGCCGACATCGAACAGGTCAGCAGGCAGGCCCTGGTGGACGTACGCGAGGCGGTCACCGGTTACCGGCGGCCCCGGCTGGCCGGTGAACTCGCGGGTGTGCAGGTCGCGTTGACCGCTGCCGGCATCGTCGCCGACCTGCCGGCCGAACCCGGCCTCGACGGTGTTCCCGAGGAGAGCGAGTCCGCGCTGGCCTGGGCGCTGCGCGAGGCGGTCACCAACGTCGTACGGCACAGCGGCGCCCGGCGCTGCGCGGTGGAACTCGTCCGACGCCAGACCCTGGACGGCCAGGTGCTCGAACTGACGGTGGAGGACGACGGCTCGGGCGGCCCCGCGGGCGCCGCCCCCGGCAACGGCCTCACGGGACTGACCGAACGACTGGAGAAGGCGGGCGGGTCGCTGGAGGCGGGCCGCGTCCGGCACGGGTTCCGGCTGGTCGCCCGCGTCCCCCTCACGGGCACTCGGGAACCTGTGGACGCGGCGGACGACCCCGTAGGATCCGGTGCATGAGCCGCACGATCAAGGTCCTGCTCGCCGAGGACCAGTCGATGGTCCGCGAGGCGCTGGCCGCCCTGCTGGGACTGGAGCCGGACATCGAGGTGATCGCCCAAGTGGCCCGCGGGGACGAGGTGCTGGCGGCGGCCCGCGCCCATGACGTGGACGTGGCGCTCCTCGACATCGAGATGCCGGGCATGACGGGCATAGAGGCCGCGGCCGGACTCCACAAGGAGTTCCCCGCGCTGAAACTGGTCATCCTCACGACCTTCGGCCGCCCCGGATACCTCCGCAGCGCCATGGAGTCCGGCGCCGACGCCTTCCTGGTCAAGGACGCCCCGGCCGCCCAACTCGCCGCGGCCGTACGCAAGGTGCTGGCCGGGGAGCGGGTCATCGACCCCACTCTCGCGGCCGCCGCGCTGGCCGGGGGCGCCAACCCCCTCACCGACCGGGAACGTGAGATCCTCCGCGCCGCCGCGGACGGCTCCACCAACGCCGAACTGGCGAAGGCCCTGCACCTGTCCCAGGGCACGGTCCGCAACTACCTCTCGACAGCGATCCAGAAACTCGCGGTCCGCAACAGGGCCGAGGCGGTACGGATCGCGCGGGAGAAGGGGTGGCTGTGAACCGCACGGCCGGCCGGTACCTCAGTTGAGCATCGACCGTGCCGCGTGGGCCTGTTGGCGTACTCGGGCTGCGGCAGGTTCGTCCACTGCCGCCACCACGTCCGCGTAGGCGTCGAGTTCGGTCGCTCCGGTCAGGAAGTCACCGCGCTGGACGAGGAGTTGGGCGCGCTCGTAGCGCAGGCTCGCCGGGTGCGAGGGCAGCAGCAGGAAGAGCTCCACCGACCACAGGGCCACGTCGGAGCGTTCGGGCCGGGTGGCGGCCCAGGCGCGGATGTTGTTCAGGATGCGCACCACGACGTCGAGCGGATCGGCGGGGGTGAGCATCGACGGGTCGAGCGGGGCACCGGTCGCGCCCACGACGAGGAGTTCCGCGTCGGAGCCGGTCAGGACGCGCCCGCCGTCGAAGGGATCGGCCAGCACCTGCTGCTCGGGCGGTCCGAAGCCGACCACGAAGTGACCGGGCAGCGCGACCCCGTAGACCGGCGCGCCGGCCCGCCGGGCCACCTCCATCCACACCACCGACAGCAGGATGGGCAGCCCGCGCCGCCGCCGCAGCACCGCGTGCAGCAGGGAGGACTCCAGCCGCTGGTAGTCGGCCGGTGAGCCCCGGTACCCGCAGCGCCCGCCGAGGAGTTCGGCGAGGGCGGCCGCCCAGGAGCGGGGGCCGCCCGGACGGAAGGGCAGCCGGCCCGCCAGCTCGTCCAGCTCGATCTGCGCCGCTTCCATCCCGGCCTCGTCCAGCGTCCCGTCCGCCGCGGCGCCCACCAGCAGGCACAGCGCCGCCAGATCGGGCCGCTCGGCCCGCGCCTCGTCGGCGAACCGCCGCCGTACCTCGTCGGCTCGCTCCGGCTGCGGGGGACGGGGGGAAGGCATGGCCGGCTCCTGCCCCTTCACGTCGATCGATACGGCTCGGCGCCCGGCCGGACACCCGGATCGGCACTCGGTGCCGCACCCTGCCCGGCCCGGGCGGAACGACCGTCCGACCCGCTGCCGTCCGCCGTGTCGGCGCTCGTGCCGGAGCCGTCTGCCGTGTGGTCGCTCGTGTCGGAGCCGTCCGCCGTGCCGCCGCTCGTGCCGGAGCCGTCTGCCGTGTGGTCGCTCGTGTCGGAGCCGTCCGCCGTGCCGCCGCTCGTGCCGGACCCGTTCGCCGTGTCGGCGCTCGTGCCGGTACCCGCCGTACCGGCGTCCGCGAAGGCGTCGGTCCCGGCTTCCGAGGGCCACCGGTAGTGGTGGTACGCGTGGTGCGGGCCGAAGCCCATCCGGGCGTACAGCTCCCGTGCCCCGGTGTTGTCCGCCTCCACCTGGAGCCAGGCGGCCGAGGCGCCCTCCTCCAGGGCCCGGCCGGCCAGGGCGGCCATGACGGCGGTGGCGAGGCCCCGGCGGCGGTGGGCCGGGTCGACCTCGACCGCGGCGAAACCGGCCCAGCGGCCGTCCACCACACACCGTCCGATCGCGGCCGGAGGCGCGTCCGCGGCGCCGGGCACCGTCGCGAACCACACCGAGGGGCCGCCGCCCAGCACCTTCAGGGCCACACCGCTCAGGCCCTTGCGCTGGTAGCGGCCGAGCCACGCTTCATCGGCCGTGCGGGAGAGTGTCACCTCGGAAGCCTCGGGAGCCACAGAAGTCTCGGGAGTGGCGGGAGCCGCGGGTGTCCGACGGTCCGCGACCGGCGCGAGCGGGCCGATCCACAGCTCGGCGGTCACCTCACGCGTCCAGCCGCGCGCCTCCAGCTCCGCGCAGAGCGGCTCCTGCGTGCCCTCGGCACCGGTGGCGGTCTGGACGTACGCGGGCAGGTCACGGGCGGCGTACCAGTCCCGGACGTACGTCAGCGCCCCGTCGAGCGGCACGCCCGGGTCGCCCAGCGGCAGCACGGAGTTGGCGCGCCGGGTGAACCCGCCCGCCGCCCGCAGCTCCCAGCCGCCGAGCCGCTCGCTCTCCACCGGCGGCCAGGCCCGCGCGGAGACGCGCGCCAGCTCCTCGTACGACGCCGAGGGGCCGCGCCGTCGTGCCGGGGCGGACGGTACGACCTTGGCCGCGACCAGCGAGGATTCCGCGATCCGGACACGTTCGCCGGTCCGTCGTGTGATCAGCAGCACACCGTCGTCCCATGATGTGAGAACACCGACCGTATCGGTGAACTTCTCCACCGTGTCTCCATCGTCGATCATGCGTCGCACCGAGACGCGTTTTCCCACGTCAGCAGCGGTGATCCGGACCTCAAGGCGGCCGGAAGCAGAGATTTCCACAGGTCAGTTCACCCCTCCTGTTCGGATCATGCCCAAGAACGGAGATACTAGGGGCGGGCATCGACGACGCCGCGCTCCCGCGCGCCAGGCGGCGGAGCCTACGGAGGCCCGCCAGCGCCCTATCGAGGAGGAACGACAGCGTGACCTACGTCATCGCGCAGCCTTGTGTCGACGTCAAGGACAAGGCGTGCATCGAGGAGTGCCCGGTCGACTGCATCTACGAGGGCTCCCGGTCCTTGTACATCCACCCGGACGAATGCGTCGACTGCGGAGCCTGTGAGCCGGTGTGCCCGGTCGAGGCGATCTTCTACGAGGACGACACTCCGGAAGAGTGGAAGGACTACTACAAGGCGAACGTCGAGTTCTTCGATGAGCTCGGCTCGCCCGGCGGCGCCAGCAAGCTCGGTCTGATCGAGCGCGACCACCCCTTCATCGCAGCGCTGTCGCCGCAGAACCAGTAAGCGGCCCGCATACGCGCCGCCTCGGTCCCGTACCGCTGATCGCTCCGATCGCCGTACGGGACCGAGGCATTTGCCGTATCGGCCCCGCAGCGGTCCGTGCAGCAGCCCGTGTCCGGTTTTCCGCCGGTACGGGTCGTACGTACGAGAAAGTGAGCCCGATCCCGTGTCCGCAGTCTCCGACCGGCTTCCCACCTTCCCCTGGGACAAGCTGGAGCCCTACAAGGCGACCGCCGCCGCTCACCCGGGCGGCATCGTCGACCTGTCCGTCGGCACGCCGGTCGACCCGGTGCCCGAGCTGATCCAGAAAGCACTGGTCGCGGCCGCGGACTCGCCCGGTTATCCCACGGTGTGGGGCACGCCCGAGCTGCGGGACGCGCTCACGGGCTGGGTGGAGCGACGGCTCGGCGCGCGGGACGTCACCCACCGCCATGTGCTGCCCGTCGTCGGCTCCAAGGAACTGGTCGCCTGGCTGCCGACCCAGCTCGGTCTCGGCCCCGGAGACAAGGTCGCGTACCCGCGGCTCGCGTACCCGACGTACGAGGTCGGCGCGCGGCTCGCACGGGCGGACCACGTGGTCTACGACGACCCGACGGACCTCGACCCGACGGACCTGAAGCTGCTGTGGCTGAACTCGCCGTCGAACCCGACCGGCCGGGTCCTGTCCGCCGCGGAACTCGCCCGGATCGTCGCCTGGGCCCGCGAGCACGGCATCCTCGTCTTCTCCGACGAGTGCTACCTCGAGCTGGGCTGGGAGGCCGACCCGGTCTCGGTGCTGCACCCCGACGTCTGCGGCGGCTCCTACGAGGGGATCGTCTCGGTCCACTCGCTCTCCAAGCGCTCGAACCTGGCCGGCTACCGCGCGGCGTTCCTCGCGGGCGACCCCGCCGTCCTGGGTGAGCTCCTCGCGATCCGCAAGCACGGCGGCATGATGACCTCGGCGCCGACCCAGGCCGCCGTGGTCGCCGCGCTCTCGGACGACACGCACGTCCGCGAGCAGCGCGAGCGCTACGCCGCGCGCCGAACCGCCCTGCGCGACGCCCTCGTGAACCACGGCTTCCGTATCGAGCACAGCGAGGCGAGCCTCTACCTCTGGGCCACCCGGGACGAGTCCTGCTGGTCCACGGTGGCCCGTCTGGCCGACCTGGGCATCCTGGTGGCGCCGGGCGACTTCTACGGCGAGGCGGGCGAGAAGTTCGTCCGCGTGGCCCTCACCGCCTCGGACGAGCGCGTGGCGGCGGCGGTGGAACGCCTGCGGTAGGCACGCGGAGCCGAATGAAGCGAAACGGGGGTCCGGGGAAGCGCGTTCCCCGGACCCCCGTCGTCGTACGCCCCCGCGGGGACCACGACGTGTCCTGCCGATCATGTCGCAGACGCGGGGTCTGGCACTGGCACGGCGCCGTCGCCTTCCTGCGGCCTGATCGGCCGGACAGGTCCTAGCCCAACGGCAGGCCCTTCACCGGCAGCTGTCCCGTCGGCAGGCCGCCGTGGGTCACCGCGTCCGTCGGCAGGCCGCGGCCGGACGCGGTCCTGGCGGTGTCGCCGAGGAGGCCGCCGGCCTGTCCGGCCGCGCCCCCGGCCACTTTCCGCGCGGCGGGCGTGGCCTTCTTGGCGACCTTCCCGCCGGCCGTGCCGGCGGTCCCGGTGACGTTCTGCGCCGCTCCGTCGACGGTGTTGCCGACGTTCGCCCCGTCCAGGGCGGTCAGGCCGCCGAGAGCAGGGGTGGCCGGCAGGTCGGCCGCCGCGCAGGCGGAGCCGGCCGCGCCGACCACGGGCGCCGCTCCGGCCGCGACGAGCAGCACGACACGGGCGATCCGGCGGGTCAGGGAGAGGGACATGGTGCTCCTTAGACGGAAGGGAACGGGGAAGTGTCCTGCCGCGCCCGGCGATCGACCGGCTGGCTGCCGACCGACCGCGTCACCGGACGCCGACCGCCCGAGGTGATCGTTCCGGGCTCGGACGCACTGACTACCGCTCGAAGTCCGCGAAGGTTGCGGTGGCCCGCCGCAAAGAGTTGGCAATGCGTCGCATTATCGGCTGTGGATAAAAACGGGCAAACGGCACCCGGTCTGAGAGCCCGCGGAATCCCCATGGCCCTTTGTTCCCAAGGGATTTCCCGGATGCCGGAGTGAGTGCCCGAAAGCGTGCGCACATCGCCGGCCCGCCGAGGGCCGGGTCCTTCCCACGGGTGAGGGCCCGTACTACTGCCCGGTCAGGATCCGGACCTCGGCCGCGGCCTTCCCGGTTCCCGAACCGCTCTTCTCGTCGGCCGTGCGCCACGAGCCCTGCGAGGTCCCCGCGGTCCACTCGCGCCCCGCGTACGACACCCGCTCGATGTGCAGGGCCGAGGAGTTGGCCACGGCCCAGTGCGCCAGCTCCCAGCCGCGGCGGACCACGCCGGTCCCGGCGGTGGAGTCCTCGCGCACGGGGACCGTCACGGTCCGGCCGGCGGCCTTCGTGGCGGCCGGGGAGGCCGGGGAGTCCGGCTTCGGCGACGCGGAGGAACCCGCCGTGCTCACGGTGGCGCCCGCCTCCTGGAGCACATCGCGCCCGAAGTCCCGTGCGAGCGCCGCCCGCACCGGGGCCGGGCCGCCCGCCGGGGTCGCGGCCGGGCGCCCCTGGCAGGTCAGCGTGGCCGCCGCGCGGCCGGTCAGGGCGGCGGCGAGCAGTGTGGCGTCCTGCTCGTGCTTCGCGTACGCCTGTGGAAAGCCGCTGTGCTGCACCCGCTGCGCGGCGACGGTGAGCGGCAGCCGCGAGTAGGCGGTCACCTTGGCCAGGTGCTCGTAGAAGACGCCCGCCGCGTACGTCGGGTCCATGATCTGCTTCCGCGTGCCCCAGCCCTGCGAGGGCCGCTGCTGGAACAGGCCGAGGGAGTCCCGGTCGCCGTGCTGGATGTTGCGCAGCCCCGACTCCTGGATCGCCGTCGCGAGGGCGATGGCCACCGCGCGCTCGGGCATGCCGCGGGAGGTGCCGATGGCCGAGATCGTCGCCGCGTTCGCCGCCTGCTCGGGGGTGAACTCGTACGACGCGCCGTCGCCGTTGCCGGACACGACCTTGCACCGGGGTGCGCCCACGCCGCCCGTGAGGTACTGCACGCCGAGATAGCCCGCGATCGCGAACAGGACCACGAGGGCCCCTCCGAAGCGAAGGAGGCGGCGGCGCCGGACAGGAGTGGGGGACGGCTCAGACACGCGTACAAGGTACTGGAGACCGCTGTCGGTCATCTGTGGGGCTGTGGACAACGGGAGCGCGGCCGGGGGATACGACCGCATCCGGCTGCTTTTTCGGGGCCCCCGACCGGGCGCGCTAGGGTCGACGGCATGGCCGACACCCCGCTTGACCTCACCCTGGACGCAGCCGAGCTCACCGCGCGGCTGGTCGACTTCCGCTCGGAGAGCGGGGACGAGAAGCCGCTCGCGGACGCGATCGAGGCCGCCCTGCGGGCGCTGCCGCATCTCAGGGTCGACCGGTACGGCAACAACGTCGTGGCCCGCACCGAGCTGGGCCGGGCGGAGCGGGTGATCCTCGCCGGGCACATCGACACCGTGCCGATCGCGGACAACGTGCCCTCCCGCCTCGACGAGAACGGCGTGCTGTGGGGCTGCGGCACCTGCGACATGAAGTCGGGCGTCGCCGTCCAGCTCCGTGTCGCGGCCACCGTCCCCGAACCCAACCGGGACCTCACCTTCGTCTTCTACGACAACGAAGAGGTCGCCGCCCATCTGAACGGCCTGAAGCATGTGGCCGAGGCCCACCCCGAGTGGCTGCGGGGCGACTTCGCGGTCCTCCTGGAGCCCTCCGACGGACAGGTCGAGGGCGGCTGCCAGGGCACGCTGCGGGTGCTGCTGAAGACCAAGGGCGAGCGGGCCCACTCCGCCCGCAGCTGGATGGGCTCGAACGCGATCCACGCGGCCGCCCCGATCCTGGCCGCGCTGGCCGCGTACGAGCCGCGCCACCCGGTGATCGACGGCCTGGAGTACCGCGAGGGCCTGAACGCGGTGGGCATCTCGGGCGGTGTCGCCGGGAACGTGATCCCCGACGAGTGCGTCGTCACCGTCAATTTCCGCTACGCGCCCGACCGCACCGAGGAGGAGGCGGTCGAGCACGTCCGCGAGGTCTTCGCCGACTGCGGTGTGGCCGAGTTCGTGATCGACGACCACAGCGGCGCCGCCCTCCCGGGTCTCTCCCACCCGGCCGCCGCCGCGTTCATCGAGGCGGTGGGCGGCACCCCGCAGCCCAAGTACGGCTGGACGGACGTCTCCCGCTTCAGCGCCCTCGGCATCCCGGCGGTCAACTACGGCCCCGGCGATCCCCACCTGGCCCACAAGCGGGACGAACGGGTGGAAACGGCCAAGATCCTCGCGGGTGAGCGGCGGCTGCGCGACTGGCTCACCGTCTGAGGGCACGCACGTACCTGTCGGCGGTTCATGGCGGACATGCCGACGTCCCCCCGCCGTAACCAGCGGAGATCTACGCTGGGGCGGAACGACCTTCCCCCGCCCCGGCCTCGGCCGGAGCGGGGGAGATCCGTACGCGGAGGGAGTGGGCATGGCTACTGGCGACCCGAGGGGAAAGAAGCGGCCACCTGAGGAGCAGCGGCTGGGTCCGGTGCTGCGCAGGCGGGACCAGGTGCAGGCGAGCACCACGGACCAGCGGCTGCTGGACGCGGGCGGCCCATCGGACTGGGTGCACACCGATCCCTGGCGGGTCCTGCGCATCCAGTCGGAGTTCATCGAAGGCTTCGGCACGCTGGCCGAACTCCCGCCCGCGATCAGTGTGTTCGGCTCGGCCCGGACGCCGGTGGACTCGCCCGAGTACGAGGCCGGAGTCGCCCTCGGCCGCGGTCTGGTCGAGGCCGGGTTCGCGGTGATCACCGGTGGTGGACCGGGTGCCATGGAGGCCGCGAACAAGGGTGCCTGCGAGGCGAAGGGCATCTCCGTCGGCCTCGGCATCGAGCTCCCCTTCGAGCAGGGGCTGAACCAGTACGTCGACATCGGCCTGAACTTCCGGTACTTCTTCGTCCGGAAGATGATGTTCGTCAAGTACGCGCAGGGTTTCGTGGTCCTGCCCGGCGGCCTCGGCACCCTCGACGAACTCTTCGAGGCGCTCACCCTGGTCCAGACCCAGAAGGTCACCCGCTTCCCCATCGTGCTGTTCGGCACGCAGTACTGGGGCGGCCTCGTCGACTGGCTCAAGAACACCCTCATCGCCCAGGGCAAGGCGTCCGAGAAGGACCTGATGCTGTTCCACCTGACCGACGAGGTGGACGAAGCGGTGGCACTGGTGTCGAAGGAGGCGGGCCCCCGCTAGAGGCTTTCTCCCGCGGTTCCATGGGCGGTCCCAGGGCGATCCTGCGGGCGGTTCTGCCGGCCGTGGGGCACGGGAGACGGGCCGACGAGTCGGCCCGTCTCCCGTGCGGCCCGCGCAGGGCGTCCGCTAGGCCAGCCCGCGCCTGGCCACCGTCGGCGGCCGGTGCCCGGCGATCGACGCCACCATGTCCAGCACCTGACGGGTCTCCGCGACCTCGTGGACGCGGTACACCTGCGCACCCAGCCACGCCGAGACGGCGGTCGTCGCCAGCGTTCCGAGGACCCGCTCCTTGACCGGCTTGTCGAGCGTCTCGCCCACGAAGTCCTTGTTGGAGAGGGAGACGAGGACCGGCCACCCGGTGGAGACCATCTCCCCGAGCCGCCGCGTCGCCTCCAGACTGTGCCGGGTGTTCTTCCCGAAGTCGTGCCCGGGATCGATGAGCACCGACTCGCGGGGCACCCCGAGGGCCACCGCGCGCTCCGCCAGCCCGAGCGTGACCCGCAGGATGTCGGCCATCACGTCGTCGTACACGACCCGGTGCGGGCGCGTCCGCGGCTCCGACTCCCCGGCGTGCGTGCACACGAGCCCCACCCCGTACCGGGCGGCCACCTCGGCCAGCCGCGGATCGACGCCGCCCCAGGCGTCGTTGAGCAGATCGGCACCCGCCTCGCAGACCGCCTCGCCGACCTCGTGCCGCCAGGTGTCGACGCTGATGATCACGTCGGGGAAGCGGCGGCGGACCTCGGCGACGAAGCCGACCGTCCGGCGTGCCTCCTCCTCGGCGGTGACCTCCTCGCCAGGGCCGGCCTTGACCCCGCCGATGTCGATGATGGCGGCACCCTCGGACACCGCCCGCTCCACGCGCGCGAGGGCGGGCTCGTCGCGGAAGGTGGCTCCTTGGTCGTAGAAGGAGTCCGGGGTCCGGTTCACGATCGCCATGATCACCGGCTCGTGCGCGTCGAATTCGCGCCTGCCCAGCCTGAGCATCCCCTGTGACCTCTCCCGGTAAGTCGCACTGATAAGCCGCCTGCGACCTTAACTGCCAGACTCGCATGGCACGATCGGAGCCTGACACTTCCGTCGTCAGACTGCTTTCGCCAGCACCAGTACTTTCGCGCCGACGCGACCCGCGCCGGCACCAGAGCGTGGGGACCTCAGCGATGTTCATGTTCTTGTTCCTGGTCGTCGCACTCGCCGTCGTGGTCGCCGCGGTCACCCTGTCCGTGGTGGGCGGCGGAGAGAGCGCCCCCCTTCCCGACGCCGAGCCCGAGCGGCTGCGCGATCCGCTGCCGTACGACCGTCCGGTGCACCAGGGGGACGTGGACGCGCTGCGCTTCGCCGTCACCGTGCGCGGTTACCGCATGGCGGACGTCGACGACGCACTCGGCCGGCTGGGCGCCGAGATCGGCGAGCGGGACGCCCGGATCGCCGACCTGGAGGCCGCGCTCGCGGGTGCCCGCGCGGCGAGCCACCCCACTTCGCTGCGCAAGCACCCGGAGGACGAGCAGTGAGCGACGCGCTCGCCGGGCCCGACGGCGTACCGCGCTGCCCCTGGGCGCTGTCCACCGAGGACTACGTGGCGTACCACGACGAGGAGTGGGGCCGGGCGGTCCACGGCGACGACGCCCTCTACGAGCGGTTGTGCCTGGAGGCGTTCCAGTCGGGGCTGTCCTGGATCACCATCCTGCGCCGCAGGTCCGGCTTCCGTGCCGCCTTCGCGGACTTCGAGATCGCCCGGGTCGCGACGTTCACGGAGGCCGACGAGGAGCGGCTGCTCGCCGATCCGGGGATCATCCGCAACGGCGCCAAGATCCGGGCGACCGTCTCCAACGCGCGCGTGCTGGCCGGCTGGGCCCCGGGCGAGCTGGACGAGCTGATCTGGTCGTTCGCGCCGGACCCCGCCTCCCGTCCGGCCCCGGAGAAGCTCTCCGACGTACCGGCCGTCACCGACGGGTCGACCGCCCTCTCCAAGGCCCTCAAGAAGCGCGGCATCCGCTTCGTGGGCCCGACGACGGCGTACGCCCTGATGCAGGCGTGCGGCCTGGTGAACGACCACCTGGCGGACTGCGCGGTGCGCGACGCCGCGTGACCGGGGTGCCCCTCCAGGGGCGCGGGAGGCGGCGCTACGGGCCGCGAGGAGTACGGAGCCGGAGGGAATCCCGGGAACTGCGCCGCGGGCGACGGACGACCCGCGGCGCACGCTCCTGGTCCGTTCCCGGTCCGCTCGGTCCGTCAGCGTCCCAGGTACTTCGGCTTCTCCTTGTTCACGAACGCCTGGACCGCGATGGTGTGGTCCTCGGACGCGCCGGCCCGCGCCTGGAGCTCGTCCTCCTTCTCCAGGGTCTCGTCCAGCGAGTGGGTGAGCCCGAACGCGAGGGACTCCTTCAGCGCGGCATACGCCAGCGTCGGCCCGGAGGCCAGCGCCCGCGCCACCTTCTCCGCCTCCGCGTGCAGCTCGCCGACCGGAACCAGCCGGTTCGCGATACCCAGCTCGTACGCCTCCTGGGCGGTGATGCTGCGCGGAAAGAGCAGCAGATCGGCGGCGCGGCTCGGGCCGACGACCCGGGGCAGCGTCCAGGAGACCCCGGAGTCGGCGGTCAGCGCGACGCCGGCGAAGGACGTGTTGAAGGCGGCCGTGTCGGCGACCACGCGATAGTCCGCGGCGAGCGCGAAACCGAACCCGGCCCCGGCGGCGACGCCGTTGACCCCGGCGACCACGGGCTTCGCCGCACCGGTCAGCGCCCGCACGATGGGGTTGTAGTGCTCGCGCACGGTGCTCATGGTCCGGCCCGACCCCGACTGCTTGTCGGCGGCCAGCAGCCCGATGTGCTCCTTGAGGTCCTGCCCGACGCAGAACGCCCGGTCACCGGCGGCGGTCAGCAGGATCGCCCGTACGGCGTCGTCCGCGGCGGCTGCCTGCGCCGCGTCCCGGAAGGCGACCTTGGTCTCGGTGTTCATCGCGTTCATCGCCTCGGGGCGGTTCAGCGTGATCGTCGCGAGTCCGTCGCTCACCTCGTAGAGCACGGTGTCGGCCATGGTGGGTCCCTTCCGGGGTCGCGGCTCGTCGTACCGGCCGGTACGTCCTGTGTCCGATGACAGCATGGCGGAGATCACCGGCGGTGGCGCGGGGCCCACATGTGACCTGCATCAAAGAATTCCGCCTCGTGGAAGTCCATGCGGCGGCGCAGTATCGCAGCCACATCGCCGAAATGAGTGGTTTTGCTCAAGCGCGTTGCGCAAGCGATGCCGACTGATGTTGGTCATCGGGTCCTGAGATGCGGGATAATGGCCTGGAAGCAATGTGTTCGATGCCGGTGACGTGTGTCCTATGAGGGGACGTGCGTGCCCTCCGAGGGGGCCGTCGGCGACGATGAGCTGGTTTCAGGAAGGGGAACGAGCATGGCGGCCATGAAGCCGCGGACGGGCGATGGCCCGCTCGAGGTGACCAAGGAGGGGCGGGGCATCGTCATGCGCGTTCCGCTCGAAGGCGGCGGTCGGCTCGTCGTCGAGCTGACCCCTGACGAGGCCGACGCGCTCGGCGACGCCCTCAAGAAGGTCGTCGGCTGACGCGGAACGCGACCCACACCTCTTCGGCTTCCCCGGCACCGCACATGGTGCCGGGGAAGTTGTCTTTTCCGGATGTACGGGGCTGCCGCGCCGCTCCGTCGGCAGCGCTCGGTGAGGTATACGGCCTGCTCAGAGGCGTGTCAGCGGCGTCTCAGAGGTGTTTGGCGGGACGCGTGCCGGGCGGCTCGGTCAGCGCTTGACCGCGCACAGCAGGCCGTCGCCCACCGGCAGCAGGGACGGCACCAGCTCCTGGCTCTCGCGGACCGCGCGCAGGAGTTCGCGCAGCCGGCTCACCTCCACGGGCTGCGGTCCCGAGTCCACGGTGCGGCCGTCCGCGAAGACGCCCTCGAACGCCACGAGCCCGCCCGGACGCAGCAGGCGCAACGATTCAGCGAGGTAGTCGAGGCTCTCCAGACGGTCGCCGTCGCAGAACACGAGGTCGTAGCCGGCGTCCGCGAGACGGGGCAGGACGTCCAGTGCACGGCCCGGGATGAAACGCGCGCGATTGCTCGCGAACCCCGCGGCGCGGAAGGCCTGGCGGGCGAACTGCTGGCGCTCCGGCTCCTGATCCACCGTGGTCAGTACCCCGTCCGGCCGCATGCCGTGCAGAAGATGAATTCCGGAGACGCCGGTCCCGGTACCGATCTCGGCGACCGCTTTCGCGTCGAGGGTGCCGGCGAGCAGGCGCAGCGCGGCGCCCGTGCCGGGCGACACCGAGCGCAGGCCGGACTCGTGGGCTCGGTCCCGGGCCCAGCGCAGCGCCTCGTCCTCGGCGACAAAGGCGTCGGCGAACGCCGCCCAGCTCGTCTGCCGGTTGCCGGTAATGACCCTCTCCTGTCCCCGTGATTGCCTGGGCGTGACTGTATCCGTTGGTGCCGGGAACCTGCGGATGGGACCGGGCGTTTAGAAGGGTGCGGACACCTGGCGGGGGGAAGTCGATGGATCGGTACACGGAGCGGGACGGCGGGCGACGGTCGGCGCGCCCATATGAGCCCGTATCAAATTCTCGTAAAACCGCTTATCCGGAGCTAACGGGCGAGGTGGCTATGGTAGGGGCTCCACTGGACACCACCAGAGCCGACAGGGGAGGTGCGGCTGCGCCTGTGGATCGGGGAGGGGTGCTGCGGCGCCTACTCAGATCAGCGGGTGAGCCGAAATCCGTGACCGAGAACGCTGACCAGTTCCACGTTGCTGCCCCGGCGCAGACCGCGACGTTCACCACCGACGCGGAGTCGCAGGCGTGGACTCCGCCCACCTGGGAGGAGATCGTCAGCACGCACAGCGGTCGCGTCTACCGTCTGGCCTACCGCCTCACGGGCAACCAGCACGACGCCGAGGACCTCACCCAGGAAGTCTTCGTCCGCGTTTTCCGCTCGCTGTCGACCTACACGCCCGGCACCTTCGAGGGCTGGCTGCACCGCATCACCACGAACCTCTTCCTCGACATGGTCCGGCGCAAGCAGCGCATCCGCTTCGACGCCCTCGGCGAGGACGCGGCCGAGCGGCTGCCCAGCCGTGAGCCCTCCCCGCAGCAGGTCTTCAACGACGCGCACTTCGACGCCGACGTCCAGCAGGCGCTGGACACCCTCGCGCCCGAGTTCCGCGCCGCCGTCGTCCTGTGCGACATCGAGGGACTGTCCTACGAGGAGATCGCCGCGACCCTGGGCGTCAAGCTCGGCACGGTCCGCTCCCGGATCCACCGCGGCCGCTCCCAGCTGCGCAAGGCCCTGGCACACCGGTCTCCCGAGGCCCGCGCCGAGCGACGCTCGTTCGCGGCCCGTGTGCCCGTGCTGGGGGGAGGGGGCGCGACCGCGTGAGTGGAACCCGTCCCACCCCTGCCGAGCAGCACCTCGGGGACCGACTTTCCGCCCTGGTGGACGGAGAGCTCGGTCATGAGTCGCGCGACCGCGTCCTGGCCCACCTCGCCACCTGCTCGAAGTGCAAGGCCGAGGCCGACGCCCAGCGCCGACTGAAGAGCGTCTTCGCGGAAATGGCCCCGCCACCGCCCTCCGAAAGCTTCCTGGCCCGTCTCCAGGGCCTTCCCGGCGGAGGCGATTCCGACAGCTCGCGGCTGGGCGGCGGAGGCTTCGGCGGCGGCAGACTCCCCGGCGGCTCCACCGGCCCCGGCCTGCCCGGCGTCTTCGGCATGCGCGGCGAACCCTTCGGGTACGTGCCGGCCGGACCGCACGCCGATGTGCTGCCCCCCGCTCCTGGGCGCGGTTTCCGCATCCATGACGTCAGCCGTCACGAGGCCGAGCGGTCGGCCTCGCGCGGGCTGCGGTTCGCCTTCGCCGCGGCGGGCGCGGTGTCGCTGGCCGCCGTCGCGCTCGGCGGGGTGTCCACCGGAGTGCCCGGAGACACCCCGGACGCACGCGGAGGGGCCGGCGCCGGAAGCAATGTGACGCCGTCCCGTTCCCAGGGCACGGGGGCCGCCGCGACTCCCGAGTCGCAGCGCCGCCGGTCCGTCGGACCGCTGTTCGCCCAGGGCGAGCGGGCGCTCGGCAACGGTCCGGTGGCGCCCACCGGGGTGTCCGCCCCGCTGCTGCCCGGAGTCCCCGCTCCGGCGGGCCGCGGCGAGGACGTCGTGCACACACTGACCACACCCGTGGTCGCCGGTGCCGCCGCGATGTCCCCGCTCATACGTCCCCTCACCAACGCCCAGCCGCTCGCGCTGACCCCGGCTCCGGGACTGCTCGCCGCCCCCGACGTCACACCGTCCCCCACCTCGTCCCCGACCCCCACCCCTTAGGGGCGTTCGCCGACCCCGCCCTCTGCGCACCGGCCCGTGAACCTGGTTGAATCCGGGGTGGGCCGCGTCCGCGGGAGGGTTGACGGGCGCGGAGTCGACAAGTGTGCGGTGCCGTCGGCGAGTCGTGCCGCGGGCCAGGTGTGGGGAGAGCATGAACGAGGGCAGGCCCACGAAGGCGAAGTGGTGGAGTCGGCCCCGGGCCGAGGGCACGGAGGCCGACACCGCACCGGCTCACCTCACGGAACCGGGTTCCCCGCACCCTGGCGGCCCTTCGGAGAGCGCGGAGGGCGGCCCGGGTCCGAGCGTGCCGACGGCGCGGGCGCACCCCGGCGGGGCCCGCGAGGGCGACACCGGTGGCGACTACGAGCCGGACCGGCCCCCCGGCATCCCCGGTCCGAGGGGAGAGGAGGTCTCCACCGGCTCCGGGTCCGTCTTCCCCGCCGGCGTTCGCGCGGACGCCGGGGGCGAGGGTGTCGGCGATGGCGATGGCGATGGCGACGGCGACTTCGAGCTGGAGCGGCCCGCTCCCCGGCGCCCCGAGCCCCTGCACGCCCCCGACCCCCACGGCACCCCGCCCCACGGCGGCCCGGGCCCGTGGGCACCGGCCCCGCCTGTCGAGCACCCGACAACCGCACAGGCGCGGGGCCCGCAGGAGTTGGGCCCGCACGAGCAAGGCACGCACGAGCAAGGCCCGCACGAGCTGGGCCCGCTGACACAGAGTCCGCTGACACAGAGTCCGCTGACACAGAGCCCGCAGACGCGGGGCCCGTTCGCGCAGGGTTCCGATGCTGCACCGGCCGAGCCCGCTGTCCCCGACCCCTGGCAGAACTACGACCCCTGGGCCGTGTCCGCCTCTCTCCAGCAGAACGGTCCCCTCCAGCACGACGGTCCCCTCCAGCAGAACGGGAGCGCCGTGCCCACCGTGGCGGAGCGGCGCAGGAGGGCGAGGAAGGCCCTGGTGCTCGGGGCCGTCGCGCTGGCGCTCGTGTCCGGGGGAGTGGGCGGCGCCGTAGGGGCGTATCTGGAGCGGAACGGGGGGCTGACGGACATCGAGCTGCCGCAGGCCGCCAAGGAGGCTCCCGGGCGTGCAGCGGACAGCGTCGCCGGGATCGCGGCGCACGCGCTGCCCAGCGTCGTCACGCTGCATGTGCGCGGGAGCGAGGAAGACGGAACCGGCACCGGCTTCGTGCTCGACGCCGAGGGACACATCCTCACCAACAACCATGTGATCGCACCGGCCGGTGCGGGCGGCACGATATCCGTGACGTTCAGCGGCGGTGAGACCGCGAAGGCCGAGGTCGTCGGACACGACAGCGGCTACGACCTCGCCGTGGTCAAGGTCTCGGGCGTGCACGGTCTCGCCCCCATACCGCTGGGCAACTCGGACAGCGTCCAGGTCGGCGACCCCGTCGTCGCCATCGGCGCCCCCTTCGACCTCGCCAACACCGTCACCTCCGGGATCATCAGCGCCAAGGAGCGGCCCATCACGGCGGGCGGCGAGAAGGGCGACGGCACCGACGTCTCGTACGTGGACGCTCTCCAGACGGACGCGCCGATCAACCCCGGCAACTCGGGCGGTCCCCTGCTCGACTCCCGGGCCCGTGTCATCGGCATCAACAGCGCCATCCGCTCCGCCGACAGCGGCTCCGACCCGGCGACCGGTCAGGCCGGTTCCATCGGGCTCGGCTTCGCCATCCCGGTCAACCAGGCCAAGCGGGTCGCCGAAGAGCTCATCAACACCGGCCGGGCCACCCACCCTGTGATCGGTGTCACGCTCGACATGAACTACGCGGGTGACGGCGCCCGGGTCGGCACCAAGGCCGCCGGGGGCGGTCCTTCCGTCGCCGCCGGCGGTCCCGGCGCGAAGGCGGGCCTCAGGGCGGGTGACGTCATCACCGAGGTCGACGGCGGGCGGGTCCACTCCGGCGAGGAGCTCATCGTGAGGACCCGCGCCCACCGGCCGGGCGACCGGCTCCGGCTGACCGTCGGACGGGGCGGCACGCGGAAGACGGTCACCCTGGTCCTCGGTTCCGCGGACGGTGACTGAGCGCCCGAGGGCCGCGGCCCGTGAGTGACACGAACCTCACAGTCGAGCATGATGGCGCAGCTCCGGACGGCAAACATCATGGAAAACCAGCGGTGTACATGAAGTCGGAAGCCCCGGGACAGTTCCGGACGGACAGGAACGCCGGGTACCGTTGGACCCGGCCCGGACCACGGAACATGCCCGAGGGCCGAGGACCGAGGACATCGCAAGGAGCTATCAGGTGTTCAATGACGTAGGACCGCTTGAGCTGGTGACGCTGGTCGTCCTGGCCGTGCTCGTCTTCGGTCCCGACAAGCTCCCGAAGATGATTCAGGACGTCACGCGCACGATCCGCAAGATCCGTGAGTTCTCGGAGAGCGCCAAGGCGGACATCCGCGATGAACTCGGCCCGGAGTTCAAGGACTTCGAGTTCGAGGACCTCAACCCCAAGACGTTCATACGCAAGCAGCTGGACAATGACGAGCTGGGGCTCAAGGAGATCCGTAACGGCTTCGACCTGAAGAAGGAGATGGCCGAGGTCACGGACGTGGTGCACGGCCGAGAGTCCGACTCCTCCGATTCCTCCGGGCCCTCCTCCAACGGCACGGCCGGCGGTTCCGTCGACATGACGAAGAAGCGCGAGAAGCTCGACGACGACGAGCGCCCGCCCTACGACGCCGACGCCACCTGAGCCGTACGGAGTACCGCGGCGGCCCGCCGCCCAAAAGCCCGCGCGACCGGGCATCCACAGCCCTCCCGGGCCCGACGGCCCTGCCGCCCGGCCCGGCGGGTCGGCCTGAAAGCGTGTTCGTCCGCGGGCCGCGGACCTGCCCCGCGCGGTCCGAACACGCCGTCCACGCGCCTTACGCGCCGGGCGCTTTCGCCGCTGCTCGCAGCGGTGTGGCTATGCTGCCCAGTTGTTGTGCGGACCGACAAGGACGCCCGAGGGGGGCGGGCCACCCGGTCCGACGAGAGCGAGGAGGCGTCCGGCAGATGGAGACGACAAGTCGGGTAGGCGCACAGGCGCCGGCCGCGGAGGGCGGACAACAGGTCCCCTCCGTCCGGCGTACGGTCGACGGCTACCTGCTGGCGCACTTCCCCTGGTACGGCCTCGACGAGGCCTTCACGGGGCCGCACTGGCTGATGCAGGTGGGCACCTCGGCGGACGGCGCCGTCGAGCACGGTTCGATCGGGCACGGTGACGAACCCTCGGTGCGTCCCGAACCCGGCGAGGACAAGGAGCGGTTCGCGGTGGTGGTCACGGTCGCCGCCAGCCCAGTACGGCGCAGCGCGGACGGCACGGGACTGCTGGAGGCCACCTCGGTGTCCTCGGCGGCGTGGCTGGCCGGTGTGGGGCTGCTGTCCTTCACCTGGCCCGGCCAGATGGACCACACCCTGCGCGACGACTGGCTGGACCAGCAGACCGAGACCGCGTGGGTGCTCGCCGACGACCTGGACGGTCCGGACTGGTCCACCCTGTCCCTCCCCGTGGACGGCGTCCCCACGACCTTCCACTACCGCGAGTCCGAGTTCGGCTGGGTGCTCGCGGGTTCCACCCGGGAAGGTGTCCACGTGGGCGCGTACGGCCGGGGAATGAGCGCGTACGGGCTGGGCTTCGCGATGATCAAGGACATCGCGGCCTACGCCTAGGAGAGACCCTGGCAGCGGCTACAGGGCCCGACGGCCGGGGCAAGGTCCTGGCAGCCGCTACGAGGAAGGGGGCGCCGTCCGTGCGGACGGCGCCCCCTCCTTCGTACGGACGGCGCTGGAGCTTCGCCGGCTTCGCTCAGGAAGCGGTGGGAAGCCTCAGAACTTGTTGCGCGGGGTGATTCCCAGTGACATGCCCGACAGGCCGCGCTGACGGCCGCCCAGCTTGCCCGCGATGGCACGCAGGGCCGCGCCGGCCGGGGAGTCGGGGTCGGTCAGGACGACCGGCTTGCCCTCGTCGCCGCCCTCGCGCAGGCGGACGTCGATCGGGATGGAGCCGAGGACCGGGACGGTCGCGCCCGTGGTGCGGGTCAGGCCGTCGGCGACCGACTGTCCGCCACCGGTGCCGAACACGTCGACCATCTCGTCGCAGTGCGGGCAGGGCAGCCCCGCCATGTTCTCGACGACGCCCACGATCTTCTGGTGGGTCTGCACGGCGATGGAGCCGGCCCGCTCGGCCACCTCGGCCGCCGCCTGCTGCGGGGTCGTGACGACCAGGATCTCGGCGTTCGGGACGAGCTGGGCGACGGAGATCGCGATGTCGCCCGTACCCGGCGGGAGGTCGAGGAGCAGGACGTCCAGGTCGCCCCAGTACACGTCCGCCAGGAACTGCTGGAGGGCGCGGTGCAGCATCGGGCCGCGCCAGACCACCGGCGCGTTGCCCGGGGTGAACATGCCGATGGAGATGACCTTCACGCCGTGCGCGGACGGCGGCATGATCATGTTCTCGACCTGGGTCGGCCGGCCCTCCGCGCCGAGCATGCGCGGCACCGAGTGGCCGTAGATGTCGGCGTCCACGACACCGACCTTGAGTCCGTCGGCGGCCATCGCGGCCGCCAGGTTCACGGTGACCGAGGACTTGCCGACGCCGCCCTTGCCGGAGGCCACCGCGTACACGCGGGTGAGCGAGCCGGGCTTGGCGAAGGGGACCTCGCGCTCGGCCGTACCGCCCTTGAGCGCGGTCGCCAGTTCGCGGCGCTGTTCGTCGCTCATCACGTCGAGCTCGACGTCGACACCGGTGACACCCTCGACCCGCGAGACCGCCTCCGTCACCCGCTGGGTGATCGTGTCGCGCATCGGGCAGCCGGAGACCGTCAGGTACACGGCGACCGCGACCACGCCATCCGCACCGATCTGGACCGATTTGACCATCCCCAGTTCGGTGATGGGTCGGTTGATCTCGGGGTCGTTCACCGTCGCCAGTGCTTCACGCACCGCGTCTTCCGTAGCCATAGGCACGATGGTACGGCGCTCCCCATGGGCCCGGGAAAGCCCCGTCACCGGTCGTCTACGTCACGTGCCTGCGACCGTTCCGCCGGGAATACGGCCCGGCCGTCCCCGTGACCGTCGGGATACCGGTCCTCCAGCTCCTTGACCAGGTCCTGGAGCTCGTTGCGGATCCAGTCGCGGGTGGCGACCTCGCCCAGGCCCATCCGCAGCGCGGCGATCTCGCGGGTGAGGTACTCGGTGTCGGCGATGGAGCGCTCGTTCTGCTTGCGGTCCTGTTCGAGGTTGACCCGGTCGCGGTCGTCCTGCCGGTTCTGCGCGAGCAGGATCAGCGGGGCCGCGTAGGAGGCCTGGAGCGACAGCATCAGGGTCAGGAAGATGAACGGGTAGTTGTCGAAACGCAGGCCGTGCGGCGCGAAGGCGTTCCAGACCACCCACATGATGATGACGATCGTCATCCAGACGAGGAACCGCCCGGTGCCGAGGAAGCGGGCGATGCGTTCCGAGAACCGTCCGAAGGCCTCCGGGTCCCACTCGGGCAGCAGTCTGCGCCGCGGCGGCTTCGGCTGGTCGAGCCGGGTGCGCGGCCGGGGGGCCGCCGTCGCCCCCGTGGCGGCCCGCTCACGGGCCTCACGCTCAGGCGCCATGGCGTCCCTCTCCGCCGAGCGGGCCGTCCGGCCCCCGGCGGACGTCCTCGTGGCCGTGGCCGTCCTCGGGGACACCCGCGCGGCCGGCCTCACCGCCGTCGTCGCCGTGGCGGCTGCCGTGGCTGTCGTGGCTTTCGTCGTGCATGCTCTCGTGCACGCCCTCGTCGAGGTGGAACTCCGTCTCCCGCCAGTCCTCGGGCAGCATGTGGTCCAGTACGTCGTCCACGGTCACCGCGCCGAGCAGCGAGCCGCTCTCGTCGACGACGGGGGCCGCCACCATGTCGTACGTCGCGAAGAACCCGGCGACCACGGGGAGCTCGTCCTCCGGGGCCAGCGGCTGGAGGTCGTCGTCGACGAGCGAACCGACCAGGGTGAACGGCGGATCGCGCAGCAGCCGCTGGAAGTGCACCGCCCCCAGGTACTTGCCCGTCGGCGTCTCGTCCGGCGGGCGGCACACGTACACCTGGGCGGCGAGCGCGGGGGAGAGGTCGGGATCGCGGACCCGGGCGAGCGCTTCGGCGACGGTCGCGTCGGGCCGCAGCACGATGGGCTCGGTGGTCATGAGGCCGCCCGCCGTCCGTTCCGCGTAGGCCATCAGCCGCCGGACGTCCGCCGCCTCGCCGGGCCGCATCAGCGTCAGCAGCCGCTCCACGTCCTCGGTGGGCAGTTCGGCGAGCAGGT
The DNA here is from genome assembly GCF_044757755.1 of Streptomyces sp. NPDC091209. Taxonomy (NCBI): domain Bacteria; kingdom Bacillati; phylum Actinomycetota; class Actinomycetes; order Kitasatosporales; family Streptomycetaceae; genus Streptomyces; species Streptomyces sp. NPDC091209. Next base: position 411,534 of record NZ_JBIVVR010000006.1, read on the forward strand.
CGGCCGCGTCGTCGGGGTCCATCGCCTCCAGGACGTCGGCCGCGCGCTCCTCCTTGAGCTTGCCGAGGATCTCGATCTGGTCGTCCTCGGGCAGTTCCTCGAGGACATCGGCGAGGCGGTCGTCGTCGAGCGCGGCGGCCACCTCGCCGCGCCGCTTCGGTGACAGATGGTGCAGCACGTTCGCGAGGTCGGCCGGGCGGAGCTGCTCGAAGGTGGCGAGCAGGCTCTCCGCGCCCTGCCCGTGCTCCTCCAGGGAGAACCCGGTGACGGAGGACCAGTCGACCGTCATCGTCTCGCCCTTGGCGCGCCGGAAGGCGCCGCTGCGCCCCTTGCGGACGAAGACCCGGCCGATCTCCCACTCCCTGCGGGCCGGAAGCTGCTGGATCGCCACGTCCAGGACCGTCACCTCCTCGTTCGTCTCGACGAGGGTCACGAGCCGGTCGAGCAGTTCGCCGAAGACGAGCCGTTCGGTGGGCCGCTGCTCGAAGCGGCGCACGTTCAGGACGCCGGTCGTGATGACCTGGCCGGACTCGATGCCCGTCACCCGGGTCATGGGCAGGAAGATCCGGCGGCGCGTGGACAGTTCGACGACGAGGCCGAGCATGCGGGGCGGCCGCCTTCCTACGCGCAGCATGGCGACGAGGTCCCGCACCCGGCCCACCTGGTCGCCGTTCGGGTCGAAGACAGCGACGCCGGCCAGGTGCGAGACGAAGATCCGGGGGGCGGCTGCGGCCATGCCCGCGCCTCCTTCGCTTCGAAGCGTTATGTGCCGGTCTGTCCGCTCGGGTGGGCTTCAGGCTAGCCCGTCCCGCTCGGGTACGCCCTGGTGGGCGGTCCGGACGGACCGCCTCCGCCCGGCGGGTGCCGCACCGGTACGCTGCCGTACGCCGTTTGAGGACCGCTCGTGAGAGGCAGCCCCACCTGTGACCGCAATTCCCCAGGGCCGTACCCGCAGAGCCGTGACGGTGGCCGCGATGTGCGCACTGGCCGTGACAGGGACGGCGCTGACGGGGTGCGGCAGCGGGGATCCGGACGCGGGTACGAACGGGGTCGGCAAGCTGTCCGCCGCCACCATCCAGGCGAGGACGAAGAAGGCGGCCGCGACCGCGCCGACCGTACGGCTCTCCGGGACCGTCGTCTCCAACGGGACCACGTTCACCCTCGACATGCGCCTCAAGTCGGACGGGGGCACCGGCTCGGTCACCTCGAAGGGGGCGAGCTTCCGGCTGCTGCGGGTCGGTGAGCACCTCTTCCTCAAGGCCGACGCCGGGTTCTGGGCCCATCAGGACGGCAAGAACGACGGCAAGCCGGGGGACACCGCGGCGGCGGACAAGCTGGAGGGCATGTACGTGAAGGTGCCGACCGGCGACCCCGCGTACAAGCGCTTCAGCGGCTTCACCGACAAGGACGTCCTGCTCGACGGGCTGCTCGGTCTGCACGGCGCCCTCGCCAAGGACGGTCACCACGACCAGTCCGGCGTCCGCACCATCCGCATCACCGGCGACAAGGGCTCGGGCGGCACCCTGGACGTCTCCCTGCAGGGCACCCCGTACCCGCTCCTGCTGGGGCGCGCGGGCAACGCCGGCACCCTCCGGCTGACCGACTGGGGCAAGGACTTCCCGCTGACGGAGCCGGCCAAGAAGGACACGGTCGACTACGGCCGGCAGCTGCCCTCGTCGTGACCCCGCACGGGCTCCGACCGGCTGGACAGGGTTCTAGGCGCGCTTGCGCCTCTTCATCAGCAGCCGGGGCAGCGCCGCCGGGATCGGCCGGCGGGTCGTCGCCGGGGTCGGCAGCGGCCGTTCGGCGAGCGAACCCTCGGGCAGCTCGGCGGTCGCGCCCGTCGGTTCCAGACGCAGCACCCGGCAGGTGCGGGCCCAGCGCTCCGTCATGGCCTCGCCGTCCGGGGCGTTCAGCCGCTTGCCCTTGAGCTCCCCGACGGCCGCCTCCCACTCCGGGGTGTTCTCGGCGAGCTCCACGACGCCGGCGGACCAGGAGACGAGCCGTCCGCCCTTGTCCTTGCTGCGTACGGTGACGAGCGCCGCGCCGCCGTCGACCAGCCCCGGCAGCGGCTGCTCGCCGGGCCCGTCGCCGACCAGGCAGGCCGCGCCGTCGTGCCACACGTGCCACAGCGCCTGGGCGGGCACCTCGTGGTCCGGACCGGGCGGCGTCGGCACATCGATGCCGCGTACCCAGATCAGCCCGGACTTCTTGGTGGCCTCCTCGACGAGGGCCTGGTCGAGCAGCTCTTGCGTCATGGGTCCAAGACTATCCAGCCCGTACTACAGCCAGCCGTTGCGCTTCAGGATGCGGTGGATGCCGAGACAGAGCCCGACCGTGACACCCATGATCACCGGGTAGCCGTAGCGCCAGTGCAGCTCGGGCATGTACGTGAAGTTCATGCCGTACACACCGCAGACCATCGTCGGTACGGCGACGATCGCGGCCCACGAGGTGATCTTGCGCATGTCCTCGTTCTGCGCCACGGAGGCCTGCGCGAGGTTGGCCTGGAGGATCGAGTTGAGCAGTTCGTCGAAGCCGAGGACCTGCTCCTGCACGCGGGCGAGGTGGTCGGCGACATCGCGGAAGTACTTCTGGATGTCGGGGTCGATCAGCCGCATCGGGCGCTCGCTCAGCAGCTGCATCGGGCGCAGCAGCGGCGACACCGCCCGCTTGAACTCCAGCACCTCGCGCTTGAGCTGGTAGATCTGCCCGGCGTCCGTGCCGCGCGGGGTGCCCTTGCGGCCGGGCGAGAACACCTCGGTCTCGACCTCGTCGATGTCGTCCTGCACGGCGTCCACGACCGCCATGTAGCCGTCGACGACATGGTCGGCGATCGCGTGCAGCACCGCGGAGGGGCCCTTGGAGAGCAGCTCGGGGTCGTCCTGCAGCCGGTGCCGCAGCGCGCGCAGGGAGCCCTGTCCGCCGTGCCGGACGGTGATGAAGAAGTCCCGTCCGGTGAAGCACATGACCTCGCCGGTCTCGACGATCTCGCTGGTCGCCGTCAGCCGGTCGTGCTCGACGTAGTGGATGGTCTTGAAGACGGTGAAGAGGGAGTCGTCGTAGCGCTCCAGCTTGGGGCGCTGGTGGGCCTGGACGGCGTCCTCCACGGCCAGCGGGTGCAGCCCGAACTCCCGGGCGATACCGGCGAATTCGTCCTCCGTGGGCTCGTGCAGACCGATCCACACGAAGCCGCCGTCGCGGCGCACCTGACGCATCGCCTCCTGCGGCGAGAGCGGCGAGCGCGTCGCGACGCGGGCACCGTCGCGGTAGACGGCGCAGTCGACCACGGCCGACGGGGTTCCGGGGTCACGGGTGGTGTCGTACGAGCCACTGTCCTTGCGCATCGGGGGGCGGGGGCGGACCGCGGCGCGCAGGTCACGGATCATCGACATGGCAGGCTCCTTTTCGCAACGGAGGCGGCCGGCGACGGTTGGAACTACCCGGAATGGGGACGTCCTGACTGCGGATGTTTGGCACGTCCACAAAGCGGGGAGCACCGCACCGTCGCGGTGGCAGCTTCGCTACTGATTCAGATCGGACAGATCAGGGGTTCAGATCGGACAGATCAGGCGGAAACGAAGCGCTCTTCCGTGGTGCACCGGGCAACGCTGACACGTATGCACACGATTTGCGGGAGGCGGCAGCCGGCAGGGTCGAACAACCCAGCGGAACAGCTACGGACTCAGCGACCGGAAGAGCGGGTGGTACTGCACGGTCGACTTCGGTCCATTGCAGCCCCACCTCCTCCGGTCGGTCCCCCGTGAGGGACGATCCATCCCCCGAAGGGGAGTCTGTCTCCCTCCGAAGGGGAGTCAGATCAGTCTCAGTGCGCCGGAGCCCGGGACCAACTCCCGCGGTGCCATGAGGGCCTGGTGGGGCCTTCAGTCATGCACTGCTCCGACCAGCGGCCAAGACTATCAGCGCACCGATACGTCAAGGCCCCGCTTTGCGCGTTGTTGACCGGGGTCCGGTGCGTCATGGCGCAATTGACGCGGCCTATGCTCGGCTCATGGCTGATGTTCTTCCTCTGGTCGAGGCCCGTTTGCGCTCCGCGCTGGGCGAACCCGACGCACGGGCCGCGGTCACCTTCCTGGGCACCGACCGCATCGAGGTACTGCGTTTCACCGAGGGCGACATCGTCCGCTACGCGACGCTCGGCATGTCCGCCCAGCCGATGGCGGACCCCACCGCCGTGCTCGCCGATCCGGTGAAGGGGCCGCGCGCCGAGTTGATCCTCTCGGTCCGGCCCGCCGGCGCCGACACCGACAAGGTGCTCCGCCCGCTGGCCGTGCTCGCCGCCTCTCCCCAGGTGGAGGGTCTGGTCGTGGCCTCCGGCGCCTCGCTCGACGTGGGTGAACCCCTGTGGCCCGGCGCGCCGTTCACCTCCGTCCTGGTCGCGGAGCCCGGTGGTCTGGTCGAGGACCTGGAACTGGACGAGCCAGCCGAGCCCGTGCGCTTCCTGCCGCTGCTCCCGATGACGCCCAACGAGGCCGCCTGGAAGCGCGTTCACGGCGCGGGCGCCCTCCAGGAACGCTGGCTGAACGGCGGAACGGACCTGCGCGATCCGCTGCGCAGGTCCGTTCCCCTGGACTGACCGGCCCGCAGGGGCCCGACGGCACCGCGTGGGGCGGCATGTGACGGTACGTCGATTCTGGCTCTTCACCGGTCAGTTGGCGAAGACCGTGACACTGTCCGCGGTGGCGTGGGCCGGCTCCAGTTCCTCGGCCTCCCTGGTGAGCGCGTCACGTCGTACGTAGACCACCGCCGCGCCCAGCAGCGCGGTGACCGCGGCCACGGCGAACGGGACGTGGATGTCGCTCCACTCCTCGATCTTCGGGGCGAAGTACGGCGCCGCCGCGGCCGCGAACCAGCGCACGAAGTTGTAGCCGGCGCTCGCCACCGGGCGCGGTGCGTCGGAGACCCCGAGGGCCAGCTCCGTGTAGACGGTGTTGTTCACGCCGATGAAGGCGCCGGACAGGATCGTGCAGACGACGGCGGTCGTGTGGTCGCCGTACCCGAGGACGAGCACGTCGGCGGCGAGCAGTACCAGGGATCCGCCCAGCACCTTCAGCGAGCCGAACCGCGCCTGCATCCGGGGCGCCACGATCACCGAGAAGACCGCGAGCAGCAGGCCCCAGCAGAAGAACACCGCGCCGGATCTGTACGGCGTCATGTTCAGCACGAACGGGGTGAAGGCCAGCACGGTGAAGAACGTGTAGTTGTAGAAGAACGCGGACGTCGCGGCGGAGGCGAGGCCGCCGTGGCCGAGGGCGCGCAGCGGGTCGAGCAGTGAGGTCTTACGCGCGGGCTTCGGCTGTTCCTTCAGGAACGCCGTGATGCACAGGAAGCCGACCGCCATCAGGAACGCGGTGCCGAAGAACGGGTAGCGCCAGCTCGCGTTGCCGAGCAGGGCTCCCAGCAGCGGCCCGCAGGCCATGCCGAGGCCGAGCGCGGACTCGTACAGCAGGATCGCCGACGCGCTGCCGCCGGCCGCCGCGCCGACGATGACCGCGAGGGCGGTGGAGACGAACAGCGCGTTGCCGAGTCCCCAGCCGGCCCGGAAGCCGACGAGTTCGCCGACCGATCCCGACGTGCCGGCGAGTCCGGCGAAGACCACGACGAGCGCGAGGCCGAGCAGCAGGGTCCTGCGGCCGCCGATCCGGCTGGAGACGAACCCGGTCAGCAGCATCGCGACGGCGGTGATCAGGAAGTACGAGGTGAAGAGCAGGGACACCTGGCCGGGCGTGGCGTCGAGTCCCCGGGCGATGGACGGCAGGATCGGGTCGACGAGCCCGATGCCCATGAAGGCGACGACCGACGCTCCGGCGGTCGCCCAGACGGCCCTCGGCTGTCGCAGGATGCTGCCCGCCCCGGCGTCGAAGGTGTCCCCCTCCGCGGGGCCTTCCGTGCTGTTGTTCATGCCCGCTCCTCCACTGTGTGCCGACTGGATCGTTGTCTTATACACACAATAAGTTAGGTGAGCTAATTAGTGCAAGATGCACGTAGTTTTTGACGTGGCAGGCACACGGCGGACGGGTGATCGTCCTTGACGCGGCGAAGGACGGGGAGGACCGTTGGGCCCTATGAGGGGCGAACCCAGTTGCCCGAAGTGTGGTGGCCGGGTCAGGGCTCCCGGCCTCTTTGCCGATTCCTGGCAGTGCGATGTGCACGGCACGGTGCATCCGCTGCAGCCCGTGATCCCGCCCAGCGTCGAGGCCCTCGGTGTGGTCGTGCACCGCTCGCGTGTGCCGGTGTGGATGCCGTGGCCGCTGCCGGTCGGCTGGCTGTTCACCGGGGCGGCGTTCGCGGGGGACGACCGCAGCGGAGGCAGGGCCACCGCCATCGCCTGCTCGGGGCCCGGACCGCTCGGCGGCATGGGTGAGCTGATCCTGGTCGCCGAGGAACTGGGTGTCGGCCTCGGCGCGCGCTACGCGGGCATGGACGGGCCCGATCCCGGCCCGTACATGAGCGTCGAGAAGCCGCCTCAGGCGAAGGTCCTCGCTGCGGGCCGGCCCACCCCGCTCTGGCATGTCTCCAGCTCCCCCGACGACCGCGCCGTGTTCGCGGGCGAGGCGCGCGGGCTGTGGCTGTGGGCCGTCGTCTGGCCCGAGCAGACCGGACTGCTGATGTACGACGAACTGGTCCTGACGGATCTGCGGGACGCCGGCGCGGAGGTGGACCTGCTGCCGTGCGGCGCGTTGTCCCCGCGCATCCTGGAGCCGTAGCCCACGGCGGAACCGCCGGTCCGCGGTGGAACCGCAGGCCCGCGGCGGAACTGCCGGCCCGCGGTGGAACCGCAGGTCCGCGGCAGCGTTCAGAGCGGTCTGCGGCAGTGTTCCGAGCGGTCCGCGGCAGCGCTCCGCGGAGCCGTTCCCTCGGGGACCGGGTGTCGCGGGTTCGGCAGGCTCGGTAGGGGGTGCTCGGTCGGTGCGGGTGTGACAAGGGGGGTACGGGTTCCCGTTATCCTTGAGCGTTCCCGCCCGTTCCGTCACCGCCTGGAGTTCGCGTAGTGCGCATCGATCTGCACGCCCACTCCACCGCGTCCGACGGTACGGACACCCCGGCCGAGCTGGTGGGCAACGCTGCCGCCGCCGGTCTGGACGTCGTCGCTCTGACCGACCACGACACCACGCGCGGGTACGCCGAGGCCATCGCCGCACTGCCCGAGGGGCTCACCCTCGTCACCGGCGCCGAACTCTCCTGCCGGATCGACGGCATCAGCATGCACATGCTGGCCTACCTCTTCGACCCCGAGGAGCCCGCACTGCTCGCCGAGCGCGAACTCGTGCGCGACGACCGGGTGCCGCGCGCCCAGAGCATGATCGCCAGGCTCCGGGAACTCGGCGTGCCGATCACCTGGGAACAGGTGGCGCGCATCGCGGGCGACGGATCGGTCGGGCGCCCGCACGTCGCCTCCGCGCTGGTCGAGCTGGGCGTCGTCGGCAGCGTCTCCGACGCCTTCACCGAGCAGTGGCTGGCCGACGGGGGCCGCGCCTACGTCCCCAAGCACGAGACCGACCCCTTCGAGGCGATCCGGCTGGTCAAGGGGGCCGGAGGCGTCACCGTCTTCGCGCACCCCGCCGCCGCCAAGCGGGGCCGGACCGTGCCGGAGTCGGTGATCGCGGAGCTCGCCGGCGCCGGGCTCGACGGTATCGAGGTCGACCACATGGACCACGAACCGGCCACCCGGGCGCGGCTGCGCGGTCTCGCCGCTGAGCTGGGGCTGCTGACCACGGGCTCGTCCGACTATCACGGCAGCCGCAAGACCTGTGTGCTCGGGGAGTTCACGACCGACCCCGAGGTCTACGGGGAGATCACCCGCCGCGCCACCGGGGCGTTCCCGGTACCGGGCGCGGGCGGAGCCTGAATCTCCCCGGAGGTTCCGTCCCGGGCCGGTCCGGTCAGGTCGCTGCCTGTCCCCGCCTGATCCCATGGCTTGCTGCGGCTGCGGCTGCGGCTGCGACGTGCCGGTGCTGGTGCCTGTGCTGGTGAGGGCGGGCCTGTGTCACCAGGCCCGTACCTGAGGCCGTACGAACCGGGTCGGCGGGGTAGGACCCTGGCCCCACCGGTCGGTACGCCGCTCGTGCCGGCGCCCGGTCCGGTCGTACGGCCGGATCGCCGCCGGGCCCGGGAGCCTTCCGGGCCGCGCCCGCCCGACCGCAAGCACGGACCCGCACTCCATCCGGGACGTGCATCCGGGACGGGCATCCGGGCCGTACGCCCCGCCCCACGTCCGCCGGCACCGTGTTCACCGGCTCGTCCCCAGGCACCCGGCACCGCCGGTCGTGCCGCCCTGTTCCGCCCCGCGGAACGACTGCCCGAAACGGTGGCCGGAAGACCCGCCCACCCTCTCCCACCACCTCGCAAGGCTTCTCTTCACCATGTTCGACGTCGCCGTCTTCGGCTCCCTCTTCGTCACCCTCTTCGTCATCATGGATCCCCCCGGGATCACCCCGATCTTCCTGGCGCTCACCGCCGGCCGCCCCGCCCGGGTGCAGCGGCGGATGGCCTTCCAGGCGGTCTGCGTCGCCGGTGGAGTCATCACCACCTTCGGGCTCCTCGGGCACCAGATCCTGGACTACCTGCACGTCTCCGTGCCCGCGCTGATGATCGCGGGCGGCCTGCTGCTCCTGCTCATCGCCCTCGACCTGCTGACCGGCAAGACCGACGAGCCGAAGCAGACCAAGGACGTCAACGTCGCCCTCGTCCCCCTGGGGATGCCGCTGCTCGCCGGGCCGGGCGCGATCGTGTCCGTGATCCTCGCGGTGCAGAAGGCCGACACGGTCGCCACACAGGTCTCGCTGTGGTCCGCGATCCTCGCGATCCATGTCGTGCTGTGGATCGTGATGCGCTACTCGCTGCTGATCATCCGCGTGATCAAGGACGGTGGCGTGGTGCTGGTGACCCGGCTCGCGGGCATGATGCTCTCCGCCATCGCGGTGCAGCAGATCATCAACGGCGTCACGCAGGTGATCAAGGGGAGCTGACGGCGTTCCCCGGGCGCCGATTCAGCGGCGGTCCAGGACAGGCCCCCGCTTCGTCCGGACACGCAGAGCCCCGCACGGCATCCTCGCCGTGCGGGGCTCTGAAGTCTGAGAAGCGTCTGCGGTCCGCTACGCGTTCCGGTCCTACGAGGCGCGTTCGGTGCGTCCTCGTACGGCGAAGCGGATGATCGTCGTGTTATGAAGCGGTCGTACCGGCCGGGCGGATCCACAGTCGCTGCCCGATGGCGGCGGCCTGCTGAACGATCCGGTTGACGGAGGCGGCGTCTACGACAGTGCTGTCCACGGGCGTGCCGTCGACATCGTCGAGTCGCATGATTTCGAAGCGCATGGGCTTCTCCCTTCGTCTGGTCATCCTCCTGAGGAGAACTACTTGTGTGGGTGGAGCGAGGCACCAGTAGCCTCGCTCACGTAGGGAGTCAACGGGATGCGTGTTACAAACATTCCCTACGCTAAGGAAATTTTTCGAGAACCTAATTACCGGCGGGTAGGCCGGGTGGCGGAGACTGAACGACGCCAGTTGTGTTCGCAGCGTGACCGCCGGGACAATGGCCTTGATGAACGACGACCACGCGGCGCTCGCCGCCCGCATAGACCGTACGAACGAGCTGCTCCAGCGCATGCTCGCCGAGGTCGCGAAGACCCCCTCCACCCACGCGATCTTCGTGGACGCCGGATATCTGTACGCGGCGGCCGGACGGCTCGTCGCCGGCACGGAGGACCGCCGTTCGTTCGACCTGGACACCGAGGGCCTCATCGAGGCGCTCATCGACCGGGCCCGCACGATCTTCGCGGACAGCCGGCTGCTGCGCGTCTACTGGTACGACGGCGCGCGACGCCGCATCCACACCGCGGAGCAGCAGGCCATCGCCGAACTCCCGGACGTGAAGGTCCGGTTGGGCAACCTGAACGCCAACAACCAGCAAAAGGGCGTCGATTCGCTCATCAGGTCGGACCTGGAGTCCCTCGCCCGGCACCGCGCCATCAGTGACGCGGCGCTGCTCGGCGGAGACGAGGACCTCGTCTCCGCGGTCGAGGCGGCGCAGGGCTACGGCGCCCGGGTCCACCTCTGGGGCATCGAGGCGCCCGAGGGCCGCAACCAGGCCGAGCCGCTGCTCTGGGAGGTCGACAGTCAGCGCACCCTCGACCTCGACTTCTTCAAGCCGTACGTGGCCAGGCGGACCGCCCAGTCGTACGACCCGACGGCGGCGGTCCGGCCCACCCGGGAGGACGTGCGCTTCGTGGGCGCCCAGATCGCCGCCAAGTGGCTGGCCGCCCGGGGCCGTGAATCCCTGGTCGAGCTGCTGCCCGGGCACCCGTACCTGCCCGGATCGGTCGACCAGGACCTGCTGGTCGAGGCCGAGGGCCTGCTCCAGTACTCCCTGCGCGGACAGTCGGACCTGCGCCGAGCTCTCCGGGACGGCTTCTGGGAGCACTTGCAGGCGCAGTACTGAGGCGCGGTACTAGCAGGCGCGGTACTAGGCGTGCGGGCCCGTACCGTCCCAGAAACCGGCCAGGGCGTGGGCGGTCTCCAGAGGCTGGTCGGCGTTCGGCGAGTGCTCCGCCCCCTCCACGACCGTGCGGTGCGCGTCCAGGTGTACGGCCATCGTGTCCAGCAGGGAGACCGGCCAGGTGTCGTCGCGCTCGCCGGATATCACGTGCTTCGGGAGGGGGACTGCGGCCAGTTCGCCGACGCGGTCGGGCTCTGTGCAGAGCTGGCGGCCCGTGGCGACGAGCTGGGCGGGACTGTTGCCGAGCCAGCGGCGGCGCAGGTCGGCGAGGTCGTCGAGCCCCGCGTCCAGCCCGCCCGTGTCGGTCTCCTCGGGTGACTCCATCGCCCGGATCGCCTCCCAGACGTCGGCCATGCTCATCACGGCCAGCGCGTCCCGCAACAGCTTGACGCGCTGCTGCTGAGGCGTGGAGATCTGGGCGGGGCCGGAAGCCATGAGCGTCAGTGAGACGAACGGCGACGGGTCGACCAGTACGGCGGCGCGGGCGATCTGGCCGCCGAGCGAGTGGCCCACGAGGTGCACGGGAGCCCCGACGGCGGCGGCCTGTGCGAGCACGTCCTGCGCCAACTCGTGCTGCGCGTAAGCCGATTCGTCGTCCCGCGGCCCTTCGGTCTCGAACTGTCCGCGCCCGTCCACGGCCACCGTCCGGTACCCCGCCGCAGCCAACGGCGCGTGCAGTGCGATGAAGTCCTCCTTGCTCCCGGTGAACCCCGGCAGCAGCAAGGCGGTTCCCTTGGGCTGTCCGTCCGGCACGGCGTCGAGCACGGCGAACTCGCCGCGCGCGGTGGACAGCCGGTAGGCGCGGACACCTGCGGGCGGAACGAACGTATAGGGCCTGCTCATGCGGAGGAGGCTATCGGGCGAATGTGACAGCCGCTCGGCGGGAGGGGCGCTCCGGGGCGGGCACCGGGTGAAGCCCGCCACCGGCCGGCAGCCGCACCGGCCGCGGAATTCGGCTCCCGGTGACCGGGGCCTGACCGGCAAGCGCGGATCGGGCCGGATCGGCAGGGGGAGCGGCAGAGCGGATCGGCGGGGCGGATCGGCAAGGCGGGACTGGGAAAACGCCGATGGCCCGGCCCCCCAGGAAGGGGGACCGGGCCATCGGACGGGAGATCAGCTCTCCGTGGGCTCCGTGGCGACGGCCTTGCGGGTCCGGCGCCGCACGGGCTTGGGCTCGGCCTCGTCGGTGGCCTGGGCCGGGATGTCGGTGTCGGCGACGGCCTTGCGGGTGCGTCGGCGTACGGGCTTGGCGTCCGTCGCGTCGGCGGTCTCGGC
>NZ_JBIVVR010000006.1:423423-533934 GCF_044757755.1 Streptomyces sp. NPDC091209
CTTGGCGCGGGTGCGCCGGGGCTTGGTCTCGGTCACGGTCTCGGCGACCTCGGTGGCGACGGCCTCGACGGTGTCGAGGACGGCCTCCGCGGCCTTACGGGTCCGGCGCCGCACGGGCTTTGCCTCGGCGTCGTCGGTGGCCTGGGCCGGGATGTCGGTGTCGGCGACGGCCTTGCGGGTGCGTCGGCGTACGGGCTTGGCGTCCGTCGCGTCGGCGGTCTCGGCGGTGTCCGTGACGGTGGTCGCGGCCTTGGCGCGGGTGCGCCGGGGCTTGGTCTCGGTCACGGTCTCGGCGACCTCGGTGGCGACGGCCTCGACGGTGTCGAGGACGGCCTCCGCGGCCTTGCGGGTCCGGCGCCGCACGGGCTTGGCCGGAGCCTCGGTGACCTCGGCGGGCTCGGCGACCGTCTCGGCGACGGGCGCCGTCTCGACGGCCTTGCGGGTCCGACGGCGGGCGGGCCTGGCCGGAGCCTCGGCGACGACCTCGGCGGCGACGCTCTCGACCACGGCCTCCGCGGCGGTCACCGCGGCCTCCGCCGGCTCGACGACCGTCTCGGCGGCCTTCCGGGTCCGGCGACGGCGCGGGGCGGCCGGCTCTTCGCTGACGCCCTCCGCCGTCGCGACGGCGGCTTCGGCGGCCTCGGTCACGGGGGCTGCCACAGCGGCGGCGGCCACCGGCTCGGAGCCCGTTCCACCGCGGGTACGCCGACGGCGGCGCGGCGTACGGGGCTCGGTGGCCTCGGCCGACGCGGGAGACTCCGTGGTCACCTCGGGGGACGTGGACGCGGACGTCTCGTCCGTCGTCGCACCGTTGCGCGTACGACGGCGCTGACGCGGCGTGCGCGCAGGGCGCTCATGTTCGCGCTCGGTGGCCGACGGCGCGGCCGTACGGCCACCGCGGCCACGCGGGCCGCCACGGCCACCGGTCTCGCCCAGGTCTTCGACCACCTCGGCCGCGAGCCCGGCGCGGGTGCGCTCGGAACGCGGCAGGACACCCTTGGTGCCGGCCGGGATGCTCAGTTCCTCGAAGAGGTGCGGGGACGTGGAGTACGTCTCCGGCGGGTTGCCGAAGCCGAGGTCCAGCGCCTTGTTGATGAGCTGCCAGCGCGGGATGTCGTCCCAGTCGACGAGGGTGATCGCGATGCCCTTGGCACCCGCGCGGCCGGTCCGGCCGATGCGGTGCAGGTACGTCTTCTCGTCCTCGGGGGACTGGTAGTTGATGACGTGGGTGACACCCTCGACGTCGATACCGCGGGCCGCGACGTCGGTGCAGACGAGGACGTCGACCTTGCCGTTGCGGAACGCGCGCAGCGCCTGCTCGCGGGCGCCCTGGCCGAGGTCGCCGTGGACCGCGCCGGAGGCGAAGCCGCGCTGCTGGAGCTGGTCGGCGAGGTCGGCCGCCGTGCGCTTGGTGCGGCAGAAGACCATGGCCAGGCCGCGGCCGTCGGCCTGCAGTATGCGGGCGACGAGCTCGGGCTTGTCCATGTTGTGCGCGCGGTAGATGAACTGCGCGGTGTTGCGGACCGTCGCGCCCGAGTCGTCCGGCTCGGAGGCGCGGATGTGCGTGGGCTGCGACATGTAGCGGCGCGCGAGACCGATGACCGCGCCCGGCATGGTGGCCGAGAACAGCATCGTCTGACGGCGGGGCGGCAGCATGTTCATGATCTTCTCGACGTCGGGCAGGAAGCCCAGGTCGAGCATCTCGTCGGCCTCGTCGAGGACGAGCGCCTTGATGTGCTTGAGGTTGAGCTTCTTCTGGCCCGCGAGGTCCAGCAGCCGGCCCGGGGTGCCGACGATCACGTCGACGCCCTTCTTCAGGGCCTCCACCTGGGGCTCGTACGCCCGGCCGCCGTAGATGGCGAGAACGCGTACGTTGCGGACCTTGCCCGCGGTCAGCAGGTCGTTCGTCACCTGGGTGCACAGCTCGCGCGTCGGGACGACGACGAGGGCCTGCGGTGCGTCGGTGAGCTGCTCGGGCTTGGCCCGGCCCGCCTCGACGTCCGCGGGGACGGTGACGCGCTCCAGGAGCGGGAGGCCGAAGCCCAGCGTCTTGCCGGTGCCGGTCTTGGCCTGGCCGATGACGTCGGAGCCGGAAAGGGCTACCGGGAGCGTCATCTCCTGGATGGGGAAGGGGTTGATGATGCCGACGGCCTCGAGGGCTTCGGCGGTCTCAGGAAGGATTCCGAGGTCTCGGAAAGTCGTAGTCAGGGTGCTGCCTCTTCTGTGTACGCGGTGCGAGGCGAGCGCGGGGGTCGTGACGGGACCGTGCCGGGGACGTCGGCCGCTCTTGACGGGCGGGCCGAGTGGCATGGGACCACTGCCGACGCTCGAGCTCTCGTGCCGCTGAGGGTTCCCTCCGGATGCCGTACGCAAGGTGCCGTACCGGCGAGGAGGGCTGTCGGGTCGGAGCCGATCGGGCCACCGACCGGGCATCCTCATTCGTGCGGCCCGTCGAATTTACTCGCCGGGCGCATTACCACCATACCCCGGAATCACGCACATGTGATGGCCGATTTGGTCACGTAGTCGTCGTCACACTGGTTGACCAGGGACTTCCCTCGTGCTGTGAGCGGGCTATTGTGCGCTTCATGACGACGCCTGACAACGCCGCTGAAAAGCCCGCCGAGGCCCCCGCCGACACCGCCCCCGCGGCCACCGGAGTCGCCGCGCAGAACTGGGACACGGCCTCGGCCGAGCCGCAGTACCGCGCCGCGGTCGTGGACCTGCTCGGAGCGCTCGCGTACGGCGAGCTCGCGGCGTTCGAGCGGCTCGCGGAGGACGCCAAGCTGGCGCCCACGCTCAGCGACAAAGCGGAGCTGGCGAAGATGGCGTCGTCCGAGTTCCATCACTTCGAGCAGCTCCGGGACCGGCTCTCCGCGGTCGGCGCGGAGCCGACGCAGGCGATGGAGCCCTTCGTCGCCGCGCTCGACGGCTTCCACCGGCAGACGGCTCCCTCGGACTGGCTGGAGGGGCTCGTCAAGGCGTACGTCGGCGACTCGATCGCCAGTGACTTCTACCGCGAGGTCGCGGCCCGCCTCGACTCGGACACCCGCAAGCTCGTCCTCGGCGTCCTCGACGACACCGGTCACGCCGGCTTCGCCATCGAGAAGGTGCGCGCCGCGATCGACGCCGACCCGCGGGTGGGCGGCAGGCTCGCGCTGTGGGCGCGACGGCTGATGGGCGAGGCCCTGTCCCAGTCGCAGCGCGTGGTCGCCGACCGGGACGCCCTGTCGACGATGCTCGTGGGCGGCGTCGCGGACGGTTTCGATCTCGCGGAGGTCGGCCGGATGTTCTCCCGGATCACCGAGGCGCACACCAAGCGGATGGCCGCACTGGGCCTCGCCGCCTAGGACCTGTCCGGCTGTCTAGGGGCGCGGTGCACGGTCGCGGGAGCGGCGCCCGCGGAACGGCTTACGCCGTCGCCGAGCGGCGCCGAAACCGCTCCTCGGGGCGGAGCAGCAGCGACAGCAGTGCCGCGGAGACCACCGCCGCGCCGAGAAGGATGGCCAGAAAGTGGCCGGAGCCCAGTGCCGTGTGCGTCAGGAAGGCGCCGAACAGGGCTCCCGCCACGCCGGTCGACAGGACCAGGGCGCGTGCCGGCATCCGGTGGGGCAGGCGGTACGAGGCCGCCCACGCCAGCGCGAGACCGAGCAGCGCGGAGCCGAGCGCTTCCAAGAACATGGTGATTGGTCCCTCCCGCACGGCCGGTGCAAATCGGTCGTAGCCGCTCCTACCCCTGACGTGTGGAACGCAACCCTCCCCTGTGTCCGGCATGTGCTCCATCTGTGGACGGGAGCGGCAGGGGAGCGGACGGGAGCGGCAGGGGATAAGGGAACAGGTACGGCAAGGGGTGGGGGAACCGCGAGAGCAAGGAATAGGGGAAGGGCCCGGTGACCAGGTCACCGGGCCCTTCCCCTACCACTGCGCTGCTCTACAGAGCGCTGAATCCGACCTTGCGCTGCGTGGGCTCGCCGAGCTCCACGTACGCCAGCCGGTCGGCCGGAACCAGGACCTTGCGGCCGTGGTCGTCCACGAGGCTCAGCAGCTGCGACTTGCCGGCCAGCGCCTCGGACACCGCGCGCTCGACCTCTTCCGGGGTCTGACCGCTCTCCAGAACGATCTCGCGGGGCGCGTGCAGCACGCCGATCTTGACCTCCACGGCTTTGTCCCTCCGACGGTCAGTCATGTGCGCGTTCGTACGCGCCGTACGCAGCACACATTAGCCCGGCGAGGGGAGGTGCACGCTCCGCCCGGGAACGCCAGGAGCGAACAGCGGACGGGAACAAAGAAGCGGCCGGGGGGTGTGCCCCGGCCGCTTCCTCGGTGTCGTGATGCGGCGGGTCAGTGGTTCTCGCTGCCGTGCAGCGGGAACCCCGCGATGCCCCGCCAGGCGAGCGAGGTCAGCAACTGGACCGCCTGGTCGCGCGGGACACTGTGGTCGCTGTGCAGCCAGGAACGGGCCACCACCTGGGCCAGACCGCCGAGGCCCGAGGCGAGGAGCATCGACTCCGCGCGCGAGAGACCGGTGTCCTCGGCGATGACGTCGCAGATCGCCTCGGCGCACTCGTGCGTCACCTTGTCGACGCGCTCGCGCACCGCCGGCTCGTTGGTCAGGTCCGACTCGAAGACCAGCCGGAACGCGCCGCCGTCGTCCTCCACGTACGCGAAGTAGGCGTCCATGGTGGCGCGGACGCGCAGCTTGTTGTCCGAAGTCGACGCGAGCGCCGTCCGAACGGCCTGGAGCAGGGACTCGCAGTGCTGGTCGAGCAGGGCGAGGTACAGATCGAGCTTGCCCGGGAAGTGCTGGTAGAGAACCGGCTTGCTGACGCCCGCGCGCTCGGCGATGTCGTCCATGGCGGCCGAGTGATATCCCTGAGCAACGAAAACTTCCTGGGCGGCGCCGAGGAGCTGGTTGCGTCGGGCACGGCGCGGCAGGCGAGTGCCCCGCGGGCGTGCTGCCTCTGTCTGCTCGATGGCTGTCACGCCGCCTCCCAAAATTGTCCACGTGCGGTGTGCGCCGCGCCGCCATCGTACTTTTCGGTAACCCTGCTGTGTGCGGTGCGAGCGCAGAATTTCACGGACCGGACGCCGACGGGGACGGCGCACAGCGGGCCGAAGGGGACGAGCTGGGCACCCGGCCCTCCCGACGGCCTTGATCAGCGCTGTCGCGTCACCTGTAGTCGTCCTCGTTCAGCCGGACGACCCGGGCCTGCTCGGCGAGATCCGCCTCGTCGGCGTTGAGGCGGTCGCCCGGGGGCTCCGGGTCGACGTCGTCCGCCGGGTCCAGCTCGGCGGACTGCTCGACGACATCGGCCTCGGGGGCCTCCGCGTCGAGGATTTCCCGGAACTGGTCGTCGAATGTTCCGGGGTCTGTCGGGTCGACTGTCATGGTTCCTCTTCCCGAACGGTACGAGTGCGCTCCTGACGTACGTGCGAGTGCCCTCGTTCGAAGCCTAGGAGACACGCGATCCGGACGCTATGCGATCCGCTCGCGATCTGTGACGGCGAACACATGAGTCCCCGCGTGATCGTCTCGTAACATTGCGGCATGTCTTCGACCGAACTCCCTTCCGCACCGGCCGCCACCGTCCTGCCGAGGGTCGGCGCCGTCAGGGTCGCGGAGGGGGAGCGGCTGCGATCGGTCGGGCTGCCCGGCATCACGCTGACGATCCGGTCGAGACCGCCGGTCAGGGAGGACCTGCCGCCCGCGCTGTACGTGCACGGTCTGGGCGGTTCCTCGCAGAACTGGTCGGCGCTGATGTCGATGCTCGACGGGCTCGTGGAGAGCGAGGCCCTCGACCTGCCGGGCTTCGGTGACTCGCCGCCGCCGGACGACGGCGACTACTCGGTCACCGGACACGCGCGCGCGGTCATCCGCTATCTCGACGCGTCCGGACGAGGCCCCGTACACCTTTTCGGCAATTCCCTCGGCGGAGCCGTCACGACCCGCGTCGCGGCCGTCCGGCCCGATCTCGTCCGGACGCTCGCCCTGGTGTCCCCCGCGCTGCCCGAGATCCGCGCGCAGCGCACCGCCTGGCCGACGGCGCTGCTGGCGCTGCCGGGGGTGGCGGGCCTGTTCACCAGGCTCACCAAGGAATGGAGTGCTGAGCAGCGCGTACGGGGGGTGCTGGCCCTCTGTTACGGCGATCCCGGCATCGTGACCCCCGAGGGGTTCCGCGACGCGGTCGAGGAGATGGAACGGCGGCTCGCCCTGCCCTACTTCTGGGACGCGATGGCACGCTCCGCGCGCGGGGTCGTGAACGCCTACACGCTGGGCGGCCAGCACGGGCTGTGGCGTCAGGCCGAACGGGTGCTCGCCCCGACGCTCCTGGTCTACGGCGGACGGGACCAACTTGTCGGCTACCGTATGGCGCAGCGCGCGGCTCGTGCCTTCCGCGACTCCCGGCTGTTGTGCCTGCCGGAGGCGGGGCACGTCGCCATGATGGAGTACCCGGAGACGGTGGCCACCGCCTTCCGTGAACTCCTCGCGGATCTGGGAGAGTTGACCCCTTCGGTGGCAATCGGCGCGGAGAGCTGAGGCGGGAAGTGGGACGACACAGTCGTCGGGGGCGGGCCGACAAGACGGACACCTCGCAGACGCGGGCGGTTCCGGCACAGGAAGCGGCACCCGCTGCGGCACCGGGCCCGGACGGCGCCCGCCGCACGGCGACCCGTCCGACCGGCCCCCTGGGCCCCTATCCGCCCTCGGCCGGCGCACCGCAACGAGGTGGACCGCGCTTCGACGACGCGACCCCCGCGCACGGCTTCCCGCGGACGGCCGACGGCACTCCCGCGCGCGGGGTGCCGCGTCACCAGGACGGCACCCCGGCCCAGGGCGTGCCGCGCTTTCCCGACGGGACTCCGGCGCACGGCTTCCCGCGGACGGCCGAGGGCACTCCCGCGCGCGGGGTGCCACGCTTCGCGGACGGGACTCCGGCCCAGGGCGTCCCGCGTTTCGACGACGGCACCCCGGCGCGCGGGGTGCCGCGTTTTTTCGACGGGACCCCGGCGCACGGCGTGCCGCAGGTGCGGGGCGGGCATCCCGAGCAGCGTGAACAGGGCGGCGGCTGGGGGGAGTCCGGGGCCGGCGTGGCTCCGCAGGGCGCACCTCCGGGACCGAGGGTCCCCCGCCAGCGTCAGCAGGCCGTGACGGCCCCCCGGCAGGCGTACGTCGACGCGTTCGACCTCGACTCGCAGGAGAGCGGCGGTCTTCCCACGGCTCGCGGCGGTGCCTCGGGGCGGACCGCCGGCCCCCGTACCGCCGGCCCCCCCGGTTCCGCCGCCGACGGGAACGCCGAGTCCACCGGGGCCGGTGGGCGGCCGCTGCCGGAGACCGACGAGCAGGACGAGGGCAAGGCCCGCAAGGGATGGGCGTTCACCGGGATCGCGGCGGCCGCCGTCACCACCGTGCTGGCCGTCGTCGTGGCGGGGCAGATGACCTCGGGACAGCACGACACCGCCACGCGGACGGAATCCGCCGACGGTGCCGGCCGGGTGACCCAGGACTCCGCCTCGCGCGGAGACGACCGGCCGACCCAGTCGGGCCAGCCGAACGTGGCCGCGGCGGCCCTGACGTACGACCAGAAGATGGCCAGGACGTACCCGCTCGGAGCGAAGCTCAAGGCGTCGGGGAAGTTCGACGCGGTGCCCGGAGTCGCCAAGGCGCCAGGCAAGGGGCACAAGTACACCTATCGCGTCGACATCGAAGAGGGACTCGGTCTGGACGGCGCGCTGTTCGCCGACGCCGTGCAGAAGACCCTGAACGACCCACGGAGCTGGGCCCACGGCGGCGCCCGCACCTTCGAGCGGATCTACACCGGCAAACCGGACTTCGTCATCACGCTGGCGAGTCCCGGCACCACCGCCGAGTGGTGCGCCAAGTCGGGGCTCGACACCACGGAGGACAACGTGTCGTGCGACTCGGCGTCCACCGAGCGCGTCATGATCAACGCGTACCGCTGGGCCCAGGGCTCCAAGACCTACGGCTTCGGTGACAAGATTCACTCCTACCGGCAGATGCTGATCAACCACGAGGTCGGCCACCGGCTCGGATACGGGCACGTCTCCTGCCAGAAGGACGGCGATCTCGCCCCGGTCATGCAGCAGCAGACCAAGTTCCTCGACCACGACGGAATCCACTGTCTGCCCAACCCCTGGCCCTATCCCGGGAGTTGACGGAAAGCGCTCGCATCGCTTTGACATGCGTCGAAAGATCGTTCATATTTCTCCGCATGTCACCCCGTCACGCCTCCGTTCGCGCCGCTCTTGAGCTGGCGCTCTTCGGCGTGACCGCGCTCTGCGTGGCCGACATTCACTGTTGCTGACGCCCGCCCCCGGCGAGTGCGTCGCTTTCCTTCCCGTCTTGTCTCCGTGCGCCCCCGAACCTCCGCGGTTCGGCGCGCCCGTGCCTCTTTCGGTCCGGTCGGACTCCGACGCCTGACGCCCTGGGCGAGCTCCGCGCTCTTCCGTCTCACTCCGCGTCATTCCGTCTCAGTATCCGAGTCATCCGAGAGGTCGTCTTCCGATGCGTCAACCGTCCGTCATAGCGCGCCGCGTGGCCGCGGCATCCGTCAGCCTGGTCGTGGCAGCGGGCGCCGCCGCCTGCGGGCCGAAGGACAACGATGCCAAGAGCTCCGGTGGCGACTCCCAGCCCCACAAGGGCGGCACGCTCACCGTCCTGAACGCCAACCCGCAGCAGGACTTCGACCCCGCGCGGCTCTACACGTCCGGCGGCGGCAACGTGCCCTCGCTCGTCTTCCGTACGCTCACCACCCGCAACCGCGAGAACGGGGCCCCCGGCGCCCAGGTCGTCCCCGACCTCGCCACCGACACGGGCCGCCCGAGCAAGAACGCGACCGTGTGGACGTACACCCTGAAGAAGGGCCTCAAGTACGAGGACGGCACGCCGATCACCTCCGCCGACATCAAGTACGGCATCGAGCGCTCCTTCGCCGCCGAGCTCTCCGGGGGCGCGCCCTACCTGAGGGACTGGCTGATCGGCGGGGCCGGCTACCAGGGGCCCTACAAGGACAAGAAGGGCCTCGACTCGATCGAGACGCCGGACGCGCTGACCATCGTCTTCCACCTGAACAAGCCGGAGGGCGAGTTCCCCTACCTGGCCACGCAGACGCAGTTCACGCCCGTCCCGAAGGCCAAGGACACCGGCACGAAGTACGAGGAGCACCCGGTCTCCTCGGGTCCGTACAAGGTCGTCAGGAACGAGAACGACGGCGAGCGCCTCACCCTGGAGCGCAACACTTACTGGTCCGCTTCGACCGACGCCGAGCGCAAGGCCTACCCGGACAAGATCGACGTACGGTCCGGCCTGGACTCCTCCGTGATCAACCAGCGGCTGTCCTCCTCCCAGGGCGCGGACGCCACCGCCGTCACCACGGACACCAACCTCGGCCCGGCCGAGCTCGCCAAGGTGACCGGGGACAAGGCGCTGGCCTCGCGCGTCGGCACCGGGCACTTCGGCTACACGAACTACCTCGCCTTCAACCCGAAGGTGAAGCCGTTCGACGACCCGAAGGTGCGCCAGGCGATCTCGTACGCCATCGACCGCAGTTCGGTGATCAACGCCGCGGGCGGCTCGTCGCTCGCCGAGCCCGCGACGACGTACCTGCCGAACCAGAAGTCCTTCGGCTACACGCCGTACGACCTGTTCCCGGCGGGCGCGTCCGGCAACGCGGCCAAGGCCAAGGAACTGCTGGCGCAGGCGGGCCACAAGAACGGCCTGACCATCACGCTCACCCATTCCAACAGCAAGAACTTCGAGACCAGCCCGGAGATCGCGACCGCCGTCCAGGACGCGCTCAAGAAGGCCGGCATCACCGTCAAGCTCCAGGGTCTGGAGGAGAACGACTACAGCGACAAGGTCCAGAGCGTCAAGACCGAGCCGGGCTTCTTCCTCGCCCACTGGGGTGCCGACTGGCCCTCCGGCGGCCCCTTCCTCGCCCCGATCTTCGACGGCCGGCAGATCGTCAAGGACGGAGCCAACTTCAACACCGGCCTCCTCGACGACAAGTCCGTCAATGACGAGATTGACGCGATCAACAAGTTGACCGATCTTGACGAGGCCGCCAAGCGCTGGGGCGCACTGGACAAGAAGATCGGTGAGCAGGCGCTGACCGTCCCGCTGTTCCACCCGGTCTACAAGCGCCTGTACGGCGAGGGCGTCAAGAACATCGTGATCAGCGACTGGACCGGCGTTCTGGACATCTCCCAGGTCGCGGTGAAGTAGCGCCGTGAGCGAGGCACTTGTCGCCTCCTCGGCCCCCGTGACGGACGTGTCCGTCACGGGGGCTTCGGGGGCCCGTCAGTTCTGGCGGCGGCTGCGTGCGCAGCGCGCCGCCCTCGTCGCGGCGGCCGTCGTCGTGCTGCTCGTCCTGGTCGCGCTCGCCGCGCCGCTGCTCACGGCGATCGAGGGCCAGGACCCCACCACCTACCACCCCACGCTGGTGGACTCCGCCCGCGGCGGCGTCCCCGTCGGCCCGCTCGGCGGCATCGGCGCCGACCACTGGCTCGGTGTCGAACCCCAGACCGGCCGCGACCTGTTCGCACGCCTCGTGTACGGCGCCCGGGTCTCCCTCGGCGTCGCGCTCGCGGCGACCCTGGTGCAGGTCCTCATCGCCGTCGTCGTCGGCGTCGCGGCCGCGCTCGGGAACCGATGGGTCGATCAACTGTTGAGCCGCGTCACGGAGATCATCGTCGCGATGCCACTGATGATCATGTCGTTGGCGCTGCTGGCCATCGTGCCCGGCAGCTTCCCGCGTCCCGTCCTGGTCGCCCTCGTCATCGGGCTGATCTCCTGGGGCGTCCTCGCGAAGATCGTGCGCGCCCAGACGCTCACGCTCAAGCAGCTCGACTACGTCGCCGCGGCCCGCCTCAGCGGCTGGGGCACCTGGCGCATCGCCCGACGCGAGCTGCTGCCGGGCCTCGCCGCCCCGCTCATCACGTACTCCGCGCTCCTCGTGCCGATGAACATCGGTGTCGAGGCGGCCCTGTCGTTCCTCGGCGTCGGTGTGAAGCCCCCGACGCCGTCCTGGGGACAGATGCTGACCGCGGCCGACGTCTGGTACCAGGCCGCGCCGCAGTACCTGCTGCTGCCCGCCGGCGCGCTGTTCGTCACCGTCCTGGCCCTGACCGTCCTCGGTGACGGCGTGCGCATCGCCCTGGACCCGCGCGCGGCTTCGCGCCTGCGCGTCGGTACGGGCCGCAGGCGCGAGGCCAAGGCGGACGCGAGCACGGAGGTACCCGTCGGCGGCGCGAGCGTGCCCCGGCAGGACGCCGGAACGCCCCCGCCGGGGGCGGATGTGCCCCGGCGGGATGCCGGAACGGCCTTGCCGGGCGCGGCTGTGCCCCGGCCGGGCGCGCCCGCCGACGAGACGAAGGAGGCCACGGCATGAGCGGCTTCGGCACGAAGGAGGCCACGGCATGAGCGGCTTCGGCGGGTTCGTCCTGCGCCGTGCGCTGGGCACCGCGGTCACCCTGTTCGCCATCTCGGTGATCATCTACGTCGTCTTCTACGCCACCCCCGGCAACGTCGCCCAGATCACCTGCGGCCCGCGCTGCTCACCCCTCCAGGTGCGCCAGGTCGCCGAGCAACTGCATCTCGGTGACCGGCTGTACCTGCGCTACTGGCACTTCCTCGAGGGGATCCTCGTCGGCCAGGACTACTCGACGGGCACCTCCGTCCAGCACTGCCCGGCGCCCTGCCTCGGCCTGTCGTACCAGACCGACCAGCAGGTCACGCGGCTGATCCTCACGAAACTGCCGGTCAGCCTGTCGCTGGTGTTCGGTGCGATGGTCCTGTGGCTGGTTCTCGGCGTGGGCACCGGCGTGCTCTCCGCGTGGCGGCGCGGCCGGCTCAGTGAGCGGGTGCTGACCGGCGTCACCCTCGCCGGCACGGCGACGCCCGTCTTCGTCATCGGCCTGATCCTGATGATCGTCGTCTGCGGCCAGCTGGAACTGCTTCCCTTCCCGCAGTACGTGAACTTCTCCGACGACCCCGAACAGTGGGCGTGGAACCTGGTGCTCCCCTGGCTCTCGCTCGCCCTCGTCGAGGCCGCCGCGTTCGCCCGGCTGACCCGGGCCTCGATGCTGGAGACGCTCGCCGAGGACCACATCCGGACCTTCCGCGCCTACGGCGTGGGCGAGCGGTCGATCATCGGGCGGCACGCGGTCCGGGGCGCGCTCGCCTCGATCATCGCGCTGAACGCCAACACCTTCGGATCGGCGGTCGGTGGCGCGGTGCTCACCGAGACACTCTTCGGACTGCCCGGCATCGGTCACGAACTGGTGCACGCGGTGAACGTCGTCGACCTTCCCGTGGTCGTCGGCATGGTCCTGGTCATCGGCTTCTTCGTGGTCATCGCCAACGCCGTCGCGGACGTGCTCTACGCGGTGGCCGACCGACGGGTGGTACTGGCATGAGCGACTCCTCCCTGTCCGTTTCCTCCGCTCCGGCCCCTTCCGCGCTGGTCGAAGTGAGCGACCTCGTCGTCGACTTCGGGGACCTGCGCGCCGTCGACGGGCTCTCCTTCCGGCTGGAGAAGGGCGCCGCGCTGGGACTCGTCGGCGAGTCGGGTTCGGGCAAGTCCACGGTGGCGTCGGCCCTGCTGGCGCTGCACCGGGGCACCGGAGCGCACGTCGGCGGCACGGTCCGGGTGGCCGGGGTGGACGTCCAGCGGGCGTCCGACGACGAACTGCGCCGGCTGCGCGGCGCGAAGGCCGCCATGGTCTTCCAGGACCCGTTGTCGTCCCTCGACCCGTACTACGCGGTCGGCGACCAGATCGCCGAGGTGTACCGGGTGCACACCAAGGCGTCCCGGCGAGCGGCACGCGCGCGTGCCGTGCGGGTACTGGACCGCGTCGGCATCCCCGACGCGGCTCGCCGGTCCCGCTCGCGCCCGCACGAGTTCAGCGGCGGGATGCGCCAGCGCGCTCTCATCGCCATGGCCCTGGCCTGCGAACCCGAGCTCCTGATCGCCGACGAGCCGACCACGGCCCTCGACGTGACCGTCCAGGCCCAGATCCTCGACCTCCTGCACACCCTGCGGGAGGAGACCGGGACGGGGCTGCTGCTGGTCACCCATGACGTCGGGGTCGCGGCCGAGAGCGTCGACGAGATCCTGGTGATGCGTCACGGACGCGCGGTCGAGCACAGGCCGGTCGCGGCCGTCCTCGGCGCACCCCGGGAGCCGTACACCCGCGAACTCCTCCGCGCCGTCCCCCGCGTGGACACACCTCGCGTGGTCGAACGGGCCGGGCGCGAAAAGGCTGCCGGACCGGACACCGGCGCACGCCCCGGCGAGATCGGCGCCGGGCCGGAGGCAGGCGCACGGCCTGGCGAAGGCGCCGGACAGGCCGGAGGCGCCGGTCCCGTCGCGGGGACCGGCCCGGCCGGGGAAACCAGCCAGTTCGAGGGCGCCCGCTCGGACGACGTCGTCCTCGAAGCGGTCGGACTCCGGCGGGAGTTCGGACGCGGGAAGCGGCGGTTCGCGGCCGTCGACGACGTGTCGCTGAGTGTCCGCCGCGGCGAAACCCTCGGCATCGTCGGCGAGAGCGGCAGCGGGAAGACGACCCTCGGAAGGATGCTGGTCGGGCTCCTGGAGCCCACGGCCGGCGTGGTCCGCCACGAGGGGCGCGAACAGTCCGGCGTCCGCCCCTCGGTGCAGATGGTCTTCCAGGACCCGGTGTCCTCCCTCAACCCCCGGCGCAGCGTGGGCGAGTCCATCGCCGATCCGCTGCGGGCGCGCGGGATGGGGGTACCCCCGCTCGAGCGAAGCCGGGAGTGGGGGAGCAACGAGGGGCGCATCCGAGGGCGCGTACGGGAACTGATGGAGCGTGTGGGGCTCGAAGGGGCGCACTACGACCGCTACCCGCACGAGTTCAGCGGCGGACAGCGCCAGCGTGTCGGTATCGCGCGGGCCCTCGCCGCGGAGCCGCACGTCATCGTGTGCGACGAGCCGGTCTCCGCGCTCGACGTCACCACACAGGCCCAAGTGGTTTCCCTGCTCGGCGAGTTGCAGCGGGAACTCGGGCTCGCGCTGGTGTTCGTGGCGCACGATCTCGCGGTCGTACGCCAGGTCAGCGACCGGGTCGCGGTGATGCGGCGTGGCCGGATCGTCGAGTACGGTCCAGCCGACGAGGTCTACGGGAGCCCGCGGGACCCGTACACCCGGCAGCTCCTGGCCGCCGTACCGGCACTCGATCCGGAGATCGCGGCGCGGCGCCGCGCCGAGCGCAAGGAGCCGTCCCCGGCGTGAACCGAGGGCCCGAGGCCCGCGAAAACATGCCTGCTTGATCTCGTAGCGCGACGAAACGCCGCCTGCGCGGGAAAGTTACGACCGTTCACCCCTTTTGGTGGTGCGACGGACAACCGTCCGTCGCACCACCGCCTTGTCCGCATACGTTCGTCCCGCTGCGAGCCGCCGGGTCAACGGCGGCTCCTCATACGGGAGATCGGGGGTGTGCTCGTGCGCATCGGACTGCTGACGGAGGGTGGCTATCCGTATGTGAGCGGTGACGCCGGACTCTGGTGCGACCGGCTCGTCCGCGGGCTCGGGCAGCACGAGTTCGACATCTACGCGCTCAGCCGCACGGAGCGCCAGGAGGACCGGGGCTGGATCCAGCTTCCGCCCCAGGTCGGCCGCGTACGCACGGCGCCGTTGTGGACGGCGCACAGCGACGGGGTGGTGTACGGACGCCGGGCCCGGCGCCGGTTCGCCGAGGCGTACGGCGAACTGGCGGCGGCCGTGTGCGGAGGCCCGGAAGCCGCGGGCGCGGAAGTACCCGCTGAGGCCGCCGCCGGGGACCCGGCGGACGCCGTCGGCGCCGAGGCGGACCGTTTCGCCAACGCCTTGTACGGACTGGCCGAACTCGCCCGGGACGAGGGCGGACTGGTCGGCGCCCTGCGCTCCGAGAACGCGGTACGGGCCCTGGAGCGCGCCTGTCGCGCACCCGGAGCACTCCGTACGGCCCGCACCGCGCGCGTACCCGATCTGCTCACCGTCGCCGCGCACATCGAGCGCACCCTGCGCCCCCTCTCGCTGGACTGGTACGAGGACGACGCGCTCGGCTCGGCCGACCTCTGCCACGCCGCGGCCGGCGGAGCGGCGGCGCTGCCCGGCCTCCTCGCCCGGCACTTCCTCGGCGTCCCTCTGCTGGTCACCGAGTACGGCGTGCAGTTGCGCGCGCACTACCTGGCCGCCGCGACCCTCGAAGAGGCCCCCGCGGTCCGGGCGCTGCTCGCGGCGTTCCACGGCCGGCTCGCCGCCGAGGTCTACGGCGCGGCCGCGCTCATCACACCCGGCAACACCCACGCCCGCCGCTGGCAGGAGCGCTGCGGCGCCGACCGCGCCAAGCTGCGCACCGTCCACCCCGGCATGGAGGCCGCCCGCTTCGCCGACGTCGGGGAGGGCACGCGGGGCAGCCGGTGCGCGGACCCCGACACGCTGGTGTGGGTCGGCCGCGTCGAACCGGCCAAGGACCTGATCTCCCTGCTCCACTCCTTCGCCGAGATCCGCAAGGCAGAGCCGAAGACCCGGCTGCGGATCGTCGGCGCCCCCGCCGAGGGCCCGGACGGCACGAGCTATCTCGCCCACTGCAAGGCGCTGGCCGCACAGCTCTTCCCCGACGAGGCGGAGGGAGCGCACGCGGTCGGCGACAACCCGGTCTCCTTCGAGGAGATCGGCGGCCCGGAGATCCCGAGCCTCGCGGAGGCCTACGCCTGCGGAGCCCTGGTCGTCCTGTCCAGCGTCGTCGAGGGCTTCCCGGTCGGTCTCGTCGAGGCCATGCTCTGCGGCCGAGCCACCGTCTCCACGGACGTGGGCGCGGTCGTCGAGGTCATCGGCGGTACGGGGCTGGTGGTTCCGCCGCGCAATCCGCGGGCGCTCGCGGAGGCGTGCGTGGCACTGCTGCGTGACCCGGAGCGCCGTGAGCGTCTGGGCGCGGCCGCCCGCGCACGCGCCCTCGAACTCTTCACCGTCGAGCAGAACATCACGGCATTTCACGGCATTTACCTGGAGATCGTCTCGCACTCCCCGGTGCGTCGGGTCATCGTGGACGACGAGGGGGAACCGTTGCCCTTCGGCGTCCCCGCCGAGGCTCATGTGCCCGGTCGCTGGACCGAGCCCCGCCTCATGACCGCGGGCCGGCCGCGCTGGGCACAGGGGGCCCCGGTACGCGCCACCGCGTCCGTGTCCGCGCCGGTGCCCGTTTCCGTGGGGGAGGGCGCGTGACGATCGACAGCGCCGGACCGGGCGTCCCGAGCGGGCTCGACGGCCAGCGCGCCCCGGACCTGCCCACCGCACCGACGAGCCCCGGCACCAGGAACGAGCGCTCGGCACGCGACGGCGGTCCGCTCCGCGACGGCGACTCGGCACGCGACGGCTCCCCCGGTGCCCGCAGGGCCAGCGGGCACCGCGGCGCGGTGGACCCCGTGAAGGTGCTGATGCACCGGCATCGCGAGCTCTGCGAGCGGGCCGTGGACCCGCTGGAGATCGCGGCGGGGCTGGAGGCCCACGGGATGACCGACCGGACCGCCGCCCGCTTCCGGCACCGGGACGTCTTCTCGCTCGCCGAGGAGATGTACGCCCGCGCGGCACGCGAGGGGGAGTCCGCGCCCCGCACCGAGCCCCCGGGACGCCCCGGCACGCGCGCCTCCTGGGCGGCGCTCGCCCTCGTGCCGGGCGCCGTCGGCACGGCCGTCGTCGTCGGGCTGCGCCTCACCGACGGGCAGCCGCGTCTCGCCGTCGCGGCGTTCGGCGCCCTGGCCATGACGACCGGCCTGTGCCTCGCCCTCCGCCACGGCCCCCTCAGTACCCGGCACCGCACGACGAACGCCGCCCGCGCGTGGACCTGCTCGCTCATCGCGTACGCCCTCGCAGGCGACGGACTGCTGAGCGCCGGCCGGGACGGCGGCCCGGACGGTCCCTGGCCCCTGGCCACCGCGCCCGTGCTGGCCCTCTTTCTGGCCTGCGCCCCGGCGGCCTGGTGCGCCCACCTCTTCGCCGCCCGCGCCCGTCGCCGACTGAGCGCGAGCCGCGGCCTGGAGGAGTTCGCCACCGCCGTACGCCCGCTGCTCCTCGGGGCGTTCGCCCTGTACCTGTGCGCGCTGGGCGGACTGCTCGCACTGTGCGGAACGGCACTGGACGAGTCACCCGCCTACGCCGGAGCCGGCGCCCTCGGCGCACTGCTCCTGCTCGCGCGACTGCTGACGGCACGCGGCTTCACCCACGCCCCGGTCCGCGCCCTCGCCGGTGCGGGCGCGGCGGAGGCCACCGCCCTCGCCACGGTCTTCGCCGCGCGACTGCCCGGCTGCTCCTTCCTGGCCACCCCCGTCGACAGCCTGGTCGGGGCCGTGGGACCCGGCGCCGTACCGGCCCTGGCCTGCGGGGCGGGCGCCCTCGTCCTGCTCGTCCAGGCCACCCGCACCCTCACCCGCGCCTCCGCCCACGCCCTGCCCTGCGAGGCCCCATGAGCCGCGATCCGCGCCCCGGCGCACCAGGTCCGCAGGACCGGTGGCCCGAGCCCGCCCGAAACCGGCCCACGACGCCCCCACCGCCGTGAGCCCTCCCCGGCGTCCGGACAGCGTCCCGGATCCGGGCCCCCTCTCTCCCGCGGGGCCGACACCGCGGGCCCTCTTCACGACCTACGGCACCACCTCGAAGGAGACAGTCAGATGATCACCTCCCGAACCGGAGAATCCGCCCCGGGAGCTGCCCGATGAGGGTCCTGCTGATCGGAGCCAACGGCTACCTCGGCCGTTTCGTCGCCGACAGGCTGCTCGCCGACCCGGCCGTGCAGCTCACCGCCCTGGGCCGGGGCGACGACGCCGACGTCCGGTTCGACCTCGCCTCGGGCAGCCCCGGCGCACTCACCCGCTTCCTGGACGCGGTGCACCCCGGAGTCGTCATCAACTGCGCGGGCGCCACCCGCGGCGGCGCCCGCGAACTGACCCGGCACAACACCGTCGCCGTCGCCACCGTCTGCGAGGCCCTGCGCCGCAGCGGCTGCGGCGCCCGACTCGTCCAGATCGGCTGCGGCGCCGAGTACGGGCCCAGCCAGCCCGGCTCCTCCACCGCCGAGGACGCCATCCCGCGCCCGGGCGGCCCGTACGGAGTGAGCAAACTCGCCGCGACCGAACTCGTCCTCGGCTCCGGCCTGGACGCCGTCGTGCTCCGCGTCTTCTCGCCCGCGGGACCCGGCACCCCGGCCGGATCCCCGCTCGGCCGGCTCGCCGAAGCCCTGCGCCGTGCCATGCAGGCCAACGACGGCGAGCTCAAACTCGGCGGCCTCGGCGTCCAACGCGACTTCATCGACGTCCGCGATGTCGCCCGCGCCGTCCACGCAGCCTCCCTGTCCGCCGCACAGGGCGTGATCAACATCGGCTCGGGCCGTGCCGTACGCCTCCGCGACGCCACCGCCGTCCTCGCCCGCGTGGCCGGCTACAGCGGCACCCTGCACGAACTCGACGGCCCGCCCGGTCCGTCCATGCGGCCGTCCATCGGCCACCCCCGCCCCGAACCCGACCACGTGGCCCCGGTCGCGTACCCCTACCCGGACGGCTGCGGCAGCTGGCAGCAGGCCGATGTGCGCACCGCACGCGACCGGCTCGGCTGGCGGCCCCGGATCAACCTCGAGGAATCCCTCGCCGATATCTGGATGGAGGCGGCATGTCGTATCTGACCAGCACCGCGACCGGCAGCGCGAGCACCGACTTAGGACTCGGCTTCGGCATCCCCGGCTATGCGCACCCCCTCGTCGCTCCCGTCGAATGGGACGAACTCACCCGACCCGGCACCCCCTTGCACTGGGTCGTCCTGAACGTGGACAACGGTCCCGGCGCGAGACCCGACCCGCGCTGCCTGGAGGCCACGGGACGGCTGCGCAACGCGGGCGTCCGGGTGCTGGGACACCTCGACACCGCCCATGGAGCCCGCACCTTCGGCGACCTGACCTCCGACGCGCGCCGCTATCTCGACTGGTATCAGGCCGACGGGTTCATCCTCGACCGCTGTCCCACCGAACGCGCCGCGCTTCCCGGGATCCGCCGCACGGTCGGCACGCTCCGGGCACTGTGCGACGGCGCCCACATCGTGCTGGGCCACGGCACCCATCCGCACCCGGGCTACGCCGAGAACGCCGACCAGCTGGTGACCTTCTCGGGCCCCTGGACCGAATACCGCTGGTCCCAGGTCGCCGAGTGGACCGCCGACTATCCCCCCGAGCGCTTCTGCCACTTCGTGCACGGTGTGCCGCGCGGCCACCTGGACGAGGCACTGCGCGTCGCCCGCTGGCAGGGCGCGTCGACGATCTACTTCACCGACCGCTCGGATCACGGCGGGAGAGCCGACCCCTGGGAGACGATGCCCGGCTACTGGGACGAAATCGTCTCGCGGATCGGAACGGGTGTCTCGGAATGAAGAAGGGCGTGGCAGTGTTGCCGGGAGAACAACTGTAGTGATTGACCGACCAACGGAGTCCCCGTGTCGCTGCCACCCCTGGTCGAGCCAGCCTCTGAGCTCACCGTAGACGAGGTCCGCAGGTACTCCCGCCACCTGATCATCCCCGATGTGGGCATGGACGGGCAGAAGCGGCTGAAGAACGCCAAGGTGCTCTGTGTGGGCGCCGGCGGCCTCGGATCGCCGGCATTGATGTACCTGGCCGCGGCGGGCGTCGGGACGCTCGGCATCGTGGAGTTCGACGAGGTCGACGAGTCGAACCTGCAGCGCCAGATCATCCACAGCCAGGCGGACATCGGCCGTTCCAAGGCCGAGTCCGCACGCGATTCCGTGCTGGGCATCAACCCGTACGTGAACGTGGTCCTTCACGAAGTGCGGCTCGAGGCCGAGAACGTGATGGAGATCTTCAGCCAGTACGACCTGATCGTCGACGGCACGGACAACTTCGCGACCCGCTACCTGGTCAACGACGCGTGCGTGCTGCTCAACAAGCCGTACGTCTGGGGCTCGATCTACCGCTTCGACGGACAGGCCTCCGTCTTCTGGTCCGAGCACGGTCCCTGCTACCGCTGCCTCTACCCGGAGCCCCCGCCGCCGGGCATGGTCCCCTCCTGCGCCGAGGGCGGCGTCCTGGGCGTGCTGTGCGCGTCCATCGGCTCCATCCAGGTCAACGAGGCCATCAAGCTTCTCGCGGGCATCGGTGAGCCGCTCGTCGGCCGTCTGATGATCTACGACGCCCTGGAGATGCAGTACCGCCAGGTCAAGGTCCGCAAGGACCCGGACTGCGCGGTCTGCAGCGACCACCCCACCGTCACCGAGCTCATCGACTACGAGGCCTTCTGCGGCGTCGTGTCCGAGGAGGCGCAGGAGGCGGCCGCCGGCTCGACGATCACTCCCAAGCAGCTCAAGGAGTGGATCGACGAGGGCGAGAACATCGAGATCATCGACGTCCGTGAGATCAACGAGTACGAGATCGTCTCGAT
The DNA here is from genome assembly GCF_044757755.1 of Streptomyces sp. NPDC091209. Taxonomy (NCBI): domain Bacteria; kingdom Bacillati; phylum Actinomycetota; class Actinomycetes; order Kitasatosporales; family Streptomycetaceae; genus Streptomyces; species Streptomyces sp. NPDC091209. Next base: position 443,876 of record NZ_JBIVVR010000006.1, read on the forward strand.
CCCCGGCGCGAAGCTGATCCCGAAGAACGAGTTCCTCATGGGCACCGCCCTGGAGACCCTGCCGCAGGACAAGAAGATCGTCCTGCACTGCAAGACGGGTGTCCGCAGCGCGGAGGTCCTCGCCGTCCTGAAGGCCGCCGGTTTCTCCGACGCGGTGCACGTCGGCGGCGGTGTGATCGGCTGGGTCCACCAGATCGAGCCCGAGAAGCCGGTGTACTGACCGACGGCTCGGCCCGCTCTTTCGACGGCGGGGGTTTCGCGGACCCGGTGTCCGCGAGGTCCCCGCCTTCGTCATGAGCAGACTTTGCCGTCCTTCGGCACCGTCCCGTCCAGCAGATAGCTGTTCACGGTCGAGTCGACACAGTCGCTCCCACTCCCGTAGGCGCCATGGCCCTCGCCCTTCCAGGTGAGCTCCACGCCCACGCCCTTGCCGAGCTCGTCCGCCATCCTGCGGGCGCCCTCGTAGGGTGTCGCCGGGTCCCCGGTGTTGCCGACGACCAGTACGGGTCCGGCTCCCGGCGCACTGACCTCGGGGTTGTCGTACTGACCGGCCACCGGCCAGTCGTGGCACCAGCCCGCCGTGTCCCAGCCCATGAAGTCCCCGAAGACGGGCGAGATCTTCTCGAACTCGGGCAGCCGCTTCCTCGTCTCCTCGGCAGTCGGCCGCTCCTTGTCGTCCAAGCACGATATGACCCGTTGGGAATGCGTCGTCGTGCCGTAGTGCCCCGAGGCGTCGCGTTCGTTGTAGCCGTCGGCGAGCGCCAGCAGGGCCGAACCGTCCCCGCCCTCGGCGTCCTTCAGGGCTTCGGTGAGGCGGGGCCAGCCCTCCTTGCTGTAGAGCGGCAGCACGATGCCGGTGAGGGCCAGCGTCTGGCCGAGCTCGCGCCCGCGCGTGGTGGGCAGGGGCTTCGCGTCGATCCGCTTCAGCAGGTCGGCGATCTTCCGGGAGCCCAGCTTCGGGTCCTGGCCGGTGGACCTGAGGTAGTCGTCCAGGGCGCGCTGGAAGCCCAGCGTCTGGTTCTTGGCGTGGCCCACGGTGTCGGCGCTCGGGTCGACGACCGCGTCCAGCACCAGGCGTCCCACGTTCTCCGGGAACAAGTGCGCGTACACACCGCCCAGTTCGGTGCCGTAGGAGATACCGAAGTAGTGCATCCGGCGGTCGCCGAGGACCTGGCGCATCAGATCCATGTCCCGGGCCGTGTCGGTCGTCGAGACATGGGACATCAGCTTCCCGGCGGCCTTCGCGCAGCCCTTGCCGAAGTCCGCCGCGTCCTTGAAGTACGCCGCTTCCTCGGCCGCGTCGTCCGGTGTGGCGTCCACCGACTCGGAGGCCTGGATCGCCTTGTCCCCCCGGCACCGCACGCCTTCACTGGCGGCCACCCCGCGCGGGTCCCAGCTCACCAGGTCGTAGCGGTCGTGGAGCGGGCCGACGACGCTCTCGTACGACGGCATCGTGGAGACGCCCGAGCCGCCGGGGCCACCGAAGTTGAACAGGAGCGAGCCGATGCGCCTGCCCTGACCGCCGGTCGCCTTCGAGCGGATGAGCGCCAGGCCGATCGTCGCGCCGCCCGGCTTCGCGTAGTCCAGCGGCACCTTGAGCGTCGCGCACTGCCAGCCGCTCCCGGGCGCGGGGGAGTCCGAAGTGCCTTTGCAGCGACCCCAGTCGAGCTTCTGCGAGGTGAGCGAGGCGGGCAGAGCCGAGGACCCGCCGGAAGTCGGCGCGGTGGCCGACGGCCCGTCACCGTTCTTCCCCTCGTCCTTGGTGCCGGCCGACGAGCCCCCGCCGCAGCCGGCCAGCATCAACGCGGCGGCGGCCGCGGCCGTCCACCGTGCGAAACGTGTCATGAGTGTCCCCCTCGCCCGTGGTCCGCCCGAAGTCGCGGATCACATGCAGGCCATAGTAGGCGCCCGCCGCCGACCGCCGTCGAGGCCTGTGGATAACGCTCTGACCTGCGACTTTCTAGGAACAAACGGTGCCGGCCGATGGCACGGTGCCCTGCAGCAGATAGGCGTTCACCGCGCCTTGCACGCACTTGTTCTTGCTGTCGTACGCCCCGTGCCCCTGACCCTTGTAGGTCAGCTCGACCCCGACACCCTTGCCGAGCGCGTTCACCATCGCCCGAGCGCCCTCGTACGGTGTGGCGGGGTCGCCGGTGTTGCCGACGACGAGGATCGGTGCCGCGCCGGGAGCGCTGACGTCCGGGTGCTCGGCGGCTCCCGGCACGGCCCAGTCGGTGCAACTGACCATGCCCCAGGCCAGATAGTCGCCGAACAGCGGGGAGGCGGCCCGGAACTCCGGAACCTTCGACTGCACGTAGTCCGCGGTGTAACGCGGCTTGTCGTCGGCGCAGTTGATGGAGATGTTCGCGGGGGTGATGTTGCTGTACTGGCCGTTCTCGCTGCGCCCGTTCAGCGAGTCCGACAGCAGCATCAGCACCTTGCCGTCGCCGTCGTACGCCTGCTGAAGTCCTTCCGTCAGGTACTGCCAGAAGTCCTTGGAGTACAGCGACTGCGCGATACCGCTGGTCGCGGCGGTCTGGGTGAGCTGACGCGGGAAGACGCCCGGGATCGGCTTCGCTTCCAGGTCCTTCAGCAGTTTGGCGATGCGGTCCTTGACGTCCTGCGGGGTGTCACCGATGGGGCAGCCCTCGGCCTTCGAAGTGCAGTCCTCGGCGAAGTTGTCCAGTGCGAGCTGGAAGCCCTTGGCCTGCCCGAGGGAGCTCTGTTCCAGGTTCTGCGTCGGGTCCACCACTCCGTCGAAGACCGCGCGGCCCACGTTCTTGGGGAACAAGTGGGCGTAGACGCCGCCCAGTTCTGTGCCGTAGGAGATGCCGAAGTAGTGCAGCTTGTCGTCGCCGAGCACCTGCCGCATCAGGTCCATGTCGCGAGCCGCGTCCGTCGTGCGCACATGGGGGAGGACCTTGCCGGAGTTCTTCTCGCACGCCGCGTTGAACGTCCTGGTGTTCCGCAGGAGTTCCTGCTGTTCGGCGGCGTCGTCCGGAGTGCCGTCCTGCTGGAAGAACCTGTCGAGCTGCTGGTCGTTCTCGCACTTCACCCCCGCGCTGCGGCCGACGCCGCGCGGGTCGAAACTCACCAGGTCGTAGCGGGTGCGCAGGGTCGCATAGTCCTGTCCGAAGGCGGGCAGGGTGGTGACGCCCGAGCCGCCGGGACCGCCGAAGTTGAAGACGAGCGAGCCGATGCGCTTGCCCGGGCCGCCGGCCTTCGCCCGGATCAGCGCGAGCCCGATCGTGTCGCCCTTGGGCCGGGACCAGTCGAGGGGCACCTTCAAGGTCGCGCACTGCCACTCCGTACCGCCGGGCAGAGGCGAGGGGGCGCTGCCACCGCCCTCTGCCTCGGACGGTGCCGGGCACGCCTTCCAGTTCAGCTTCTGTGCTGTCAGATCCTCGCCCTTGGAGTCACCGCTGCAGCCGGACACCCACGAGGTCAGCAGGACGGCGGTGACGGCCAGGGCGGCGGCGCGCCGCTGGGGCGGGTTCGGCATGTTCCCCATCCTGCGGGCGGGCGAGGCGGGGCGCTCGGGGCACGAGCCGTGTGGGTGAGGAGACACGGGTCCGCACCCGGTGGGCGGAGGGCATGGACGGGACCGTCCGTACGCGGCTGGGCCGAGGCGTACGGGACGGTCCCCGCGCGGACCCTAGAGCGCGCCCTTGCGTGTCAGATGGTTGAAGAACAGCCAGCCCGGAAGGACCGGGATCCACAGGGTCAGCAGCCGGTACAGGAGCACCGCGGGCGCCGCGACCTCCTTGGGGAGGCCGATGGCGATCAGGCCGACGGTGAGGGTCGCCTCGACCGCGCCGACACCGCCCGGGGTCGGCGCCGCCGAACCCAGCGCGTTTCCGGCGAGGAAGACGACGGCGACACTGGCGAGGCTGAGCGAGGTCGTCTCCTCGTGGCCGAACGCGCGGATCGACGCGTCCAGGCACATCACGAAGCAGGCCGTCAGCAGCAGCATGCCGCCGATGCCGGTGACCAGCTTCTGCGGCCGCTGCAGCACGTCGAGCATGCGCGGGACGACGCCCGCGAACAGCGACCGCACGCGCGTGGAGACGAACTTGCGCAGCAGCGGCACCGACGTCACCACGAGGATGAACACCGCGACCGTCAGCAGACCCGCGATGACCGTCCGGGACGGCGACAGGGACGGTGTCTTCTCCGTACCGGTCAGATAGCCGAAGGACAGCAGCATCAGGATGTGGCAGCCGAGCCCGAACAGCTGCGACGCGCCGACACTCGCCACCGCGAGTCCCGGCCGCACCCCGGCACGCTGCAGGAAGCGTGTGTTGAGGGCGACGCCGCCGACCGCGGCGGGTGCCACGATCTTCACGAACGAGCCGGCGACCTGCGCCGCCGCGGTCCGCAGGAACGGCACCCGCTCGGGCACGAAGCCGAGCAGGCTCATCGCCGCCGCGAAGTAGCTCAGCGCGGAGAAGAGCACGGCCGCCGCGACCCAGCCCCACTCGGCGTTGTCGAAGAGGGTCCCGAACTGGATGTGGGTGAGCTGCGTCAGCAGGAAGTACGCGCCGATCGCTCCGGCGAAGACACTGATCAGCGTGCGGGGCTTGACCCGCTCCAGACGGGCCGGCTCGACGGGCGCCTGCGGCCTGATCAGCAGGACCTGGTGGCGGATCTGGGTGAGCAGATCCTCCTCGCGCGCCTCGTCCAGGGCCTCGTCGAGGGCCCGCTTCTCGGCGCGCTGCTCGGCGCGCACGGCCTTCTTCCCGGGCCTCTCCGGAACGGGTACGGCGGCTTCCGAGGCTTCCTCGGCCGCCGCCTCGGCGCGGGCGAGCCTGGCCTGCCGTGAGGCCTCCAGTACCGCCTCGCGTTCGCGCTGCGAGCGCTCCCGGGCGAGTTTGCGCAGCGTCGCGCGCGTGGTGCGCGTCAACGCGATCGGCTGGAGCATGGGCAGGCAGTCCGCGACGGCGTCCGGGCCGAGCACGCCGACCGCCGACGCCACCGCGCGCTCGGCGCCCACACGGAGCCCGAGGGTGGTCACCAGCTGGGCGATGTCCATGCGCAGCAGCAGATCGCCCGCCGCGATCTCGCCGCCCCGCAGATCGGTGAGGATCACAGTGCCGGAACGATCCACCAGAATCGCGTCGCCCGCGAGCCGGCGGTGCGCGATGCGCCGTGACTGCAGCGCCTGCACCTGGTGCCAGGTGTCGCGCAGCAGGTCGTCGGTGATCAGCTCGTCGGGCAGCGAGTCGAGGGTGTGACCGCCGGTGTGCTCGTAGACGAGCATCACGGCGTCCGGGCCCAGCTCGGAGGTCGCGATCAGCTTGGGCGCGTTGGCGCCGGCCGCGATGGCCGCGTACGCGAGGAGGGCTTCCTGCTCCAGGGCCTGGCGCAGTGACTGGAGGCTGCGGCGCGTGGTGATGCCGCGCAGCGTCAGACGGCGCCAGACGCGGTAGAAGAAGCCCTGCGCCTGCTGCTCACGGTCGACGACCGTGACGTCCAGCGGGGGGCCGTCCTCCAGGGTGACGAAGTAGCGCCGGCCGCGGTCGCCGCTCTCCGTGGTCTCCGGCACCTCCTCGCGGGCCGCGCTGACCGGGTGGAAGCCGACGTGCCGAAGGCCCGCCATCAGTGTGCGTCCGGTCGGCCGCACGTTCGGTGAGCCGACCGCGTACAGCGTCCCGTAGGCGACGGTCCAGCCGATCAGCACCGTCAGGATGATCGAGAACGGGGTCGTGTAGCCGGTCACCAGCATGGAGAAGGCGTCGAGGAGCAGTACGACCCAGAGCACCCCGCGCCAGCGAGGTCTGCGGGACATGCCGACGGCCGTCATATAGGCGATGACCGGTGCGAGATAGCCGTGGACCGGGTCGGTGAGGGCGTGGATGTCGCCCGGAGAGGGCTGGGTGAGCGCCTCCTGGATGGATCCCGGGGCGCCCTTCGCGACCCAGAGGTCCGTGGCCAGCGTCACTCCGTGCGCGAGGACCGCGGCGAGGACGCCGTCGGCGATGCGCAGCCCGTCGCGTTTGATCAGCCGCTCGATGGCGAAAGCGACCGGCACCAGGAGGATCGCGATGCTCGACGCCAGCCCGGCGATCTTGATCAGCAGGTCGGGTGCCTGCCCCGTGCCCTTGTTGATGTCCTGTTCGAGGCCCGAGGTGGTGCCGTGCGCGAACGCGGCGATGGCGAGCAGCACCACGATCGCGAGCACGCCCACCAGGAGCCGCATCAGGTCGGACGGGCGGTGCACGCGCGCGGGGAGCAGCGGTTCGTCGCCTTCGACCTCGTCGGCATGGACCTCGTCGGCGCAGTCGGCGTCCCGCTCGGCCTGCCGCTCCTCGTCCCCGTGGGCCCGGGCGGGGGCTTCGTGGGCCTCAGGAGAGGTGTCCCGGGCCTCGCCGGAGCCGGTCCCGCTCGCCTTCGCGGAGGCGGACTCGCGCGTGACGGAGGAGGATCCGTCAGCCCGGTCGTCCGTTTCCTTCTCGCCGACGCCGCCGGTGTCCGGGCGTGACGAGGCAGCGGAGGTGCCCTCCGCGTCTTCGGGGTGCACGCCCTGCTGCCTCATGGTCTCTTCTTGATCTCGTATCACCAGTCACCGCCCGCACGATGGTGGCATGCCCGACCGACACACGGGGGCATCAGGGTGCAAATGCGGGGCGCGCAATCTGCTACAAGCGTCACTCCGTGGCGGGGAATATGCACAGCCGCCGCCGCGGCACGTTGTCGGTGGGGTGGGGCAGGATGGGGCGGATGAGCGAGGAGAGCCTTCCGGTGGACGCCCTGCCGGAGTACGCGGAGCGGGTCCTCGACGTCGCCGAGCTGATCCCGCCCGGCCGCGTCCTGACGTACGGCGACATCGCCGAATGGCTGGAAGAGGGCGGGCCGCGCCAGGTGGGCCGGGTGCTGGCCCTCTACGGAGGAGCGGTTCCGTGGTGGCGTGTCATACGCGCCGACGGTGTGCTGCTCCCCGGCCACGAACTCGACGCCCTGGCCCACTACCGCGCCGAGGGAACGCCTCTCAAGGAAGCGAGCCGGGCCTCCGAGGGGCATCTGCCGCGCGTCGACATGAGACGGGCCCGGTGGGACGGCGGCGAACGCGCGGAAGGTCACACCTGACAGCTTCGGGCATTCACGGGGCCGAGGGGGAAACTGAGGCCCGTACGAGGGAAACGAGGCACATCCGTGACATGCCGTACGTTCGTGAAGGACGGGACACACGTGGCGTGAGGGAAGAATCGGAAGCCCTCCTTCCGCGAACCGCACCGGCGTAGCGTCGTCGGCACGCGTCCCTCTCACCCCGCGGTCACCGCCCTCCACGTGCGGCAGTCCGCCAACCAGTACGACCACCAGGACCGGCGAACCACGTGAGCTCCACTTCTTCCACCAGGCGCCTGACGCACCCATCGGTGCGCCAGGGGGCCCGCGGTGCGTACCGGCTGGTGCGCACCCTGCCGGCCCGGGTGGATCCCCCTCGTCTTGACGCAGGACAGCGCGCGGTGGTTGACCACGGGAGCGGCCCGCTGCTCGTGCTCGCGGGTCCCGGTACGGGCAAGACGACCACGCTCGTCGAATCCGTGGCCGCCCGGATCGAACGGGGCGGCGACCCGGAACGCGTCCTGGTGCTCACGTTCAGCCGCAAGGCGGCCGTCGAACTGCGCGACCGCATGGCGCTGCGCATCGGCGCCGCCCGCGCGCCCAGGGCCACCACGTTCCACTCCTTCTGCTACGCCCTGATCCGCGCCCACCAGGACAGCGACCTGTTCGTGGAGCCCCTGCGGCTGCTGTCCGGCCCCGAGCAGGACGTCGCCGTGCGCGAGCTGCTCGCGGGCCAGCCCGACCTGGAGCGGCTGGGCCTCGCCCATGTGCGCTGGCCGGACGAGCTGCGCGCCTGCCTGACCACGCGCGGCTTCGCCGACGAGGTCCGCGCGGTCCTCGCCCGCAGCCGGGAGCTCGGGCTCGGCCCCGACGCCCTGGAGGCCTTCGCCCGCCGCATCGGCCGCCCGGACTGGGGCGCGGCGGCCGCCTTCCTCGCCGAGTACCTCGACGTCCTCGACATGCAGGGAGTCCTCGACTACGCGGAACTGGTCCACCGCGCGGTGCTCCTCGTCCGGCGTCCCGAGGTGGCCGAGCGGCTCATGGCGCAGTACGACGCCGTCTACGTGGACGAGTACCAGGACACCGACCCCGCGCAGGTGCGGCTGCTGCGCGGCCTCGCCGGCGGCGGGCGCACCCTCGTCGCCTTCGGCGACCCCGACCAGTCGATCTACGCCTTCCGCGGCGCCGACGTGAACGGCATCCTGGACTTCCCCGAGACCTTCCCGCGCGCGGACGGCGGTCCGGCTCCGGTCGAGGTCCTCGGGACGTCCCGCCGCTCGGGCGCCGACCTGCTGGCCGCCACCCGCCGGCTCACCCAGCGCATGCCGCTGACCCGCCTGCCCGCGCGGAAGGTGCGCGCCCACCGCGAGCTGTCCGCGGTACGGGACGGGGGACACGTCGAGGTCTACACGTACCCGACGTCCGGCACGGAGCTCGACAACATCGCGGACATCCTGCGCCGCGCCCACCTGGAGGACGGTGTCCCCTGGGGGGAGATGGCCGTCCTGGTGCGCGCCGGTTCCCGGACGATCCCCACGATCCGGCGGGCGCTCACCTCGGCCGGTGTGCCCCTCGACATCGACGGCGACGATCTGCCCCTGCGGCACGAACCCGCCGTCGCGCCGCTGCTGACCGCGCTGCGGGCGGTGGCCCGGGCGGAGTCGGCGACCGGTACGGACGGGCTGTCCGGTGCCGGCGCCGCCCCGCGCACCGGCGCCCACCCGCCTGCCGTGACCGATCCGAGTGCCGAGACCGGCCCGAGCGAGGGCACCGGTCCGGATGGGGACACCGGCCCGCGCGAGGGCACTGGTCCGGATGAGGACCCCGGCCCGCACGAGGGCACCGGCCCGCGCGAGGGCACTGGTCCGGATGAGGACCCCGGCCCGCACGAGGGCACCGCCGACGTCCGCGTCGCGTCCTGGCTCGACACCGAGACCGCGCTCACCCTCCTCGCCTCGCCCCTCGCGAGCATGGACGCCGCCGACCTGCGGCGCCTGGGGCGGGCGCTGCGCGAGGAGGAGCGCGCAGGCGGAAACCTCGTACCGCCGCCGTCCGATGTCCTGCTCGCCCGCGCGCTGGCCGAGCCGGAGCGGCTCGTCGCGCACGATCCCGCGTACGCCCGAGGGGCCCAGCGCCTCGGCGCGCTGCTGCGCAGGGCGCGTGAGCGTCTCGCGGGCGGCGGGACGGCCGAGGAGGCCCTCTGGGAACTCTGGGACGGCACACCGTGGCCGCAGCGCCTGGAGCGGGCCGCCCGGCGCGGCGGCGCGGCCGGACGCAACGCCGACCGGGACCTCGACGCCGTCTGCGCGCTGTTCGCGACCGCCGGACGCGCGGAGGAGCGCACCGGAGGCCGTGGCGCGCTGAACTTCCTCGAGGAGATCGACGCCGAGGACATCGCGGCCGACACGCTCACCCGCAGGGCCGTCCGCCCCGACGCCGTCCGCCTGATGACGGCACACCGCTCCAAGGGACTGGAGTGGCGCCTCGTCGTCGTCGCGGGCGTCCAGGAGGGACTGTGGCCGGATCTGCGCCGCCGCGGTTCCCTGCTGGAGGCCGACCGCATCGGGCGGGACGGGCTCGCCGAACCCCTCACACCCGGGGCACTCCTCTCCGAAGAACGCCGGCTGTTCTACGTGGCCGCCACGCGCGCGCGGGAACGGCTCGTCGTGACCGCGGTGAAGGCGCCGGCCGACGACGGCGACCAGCCCTCCCGCTTCCTCACCGAACTCGGCGTCGAACCCAAGGACGTGACCGGCCGCCCGCGCCGCCCCCTCGCCGTCGCCCCGCTGGTCGCCGAGCTGCGAGCCACCACGGTCGACCCGCGCGTCTCGGAGGGCCTCAGACAGGCCGCAGCCCGCCGCCTCGCCCGGCTCGCCGCGCTCGCCGACGAGGACGGCCGCCCGCTGGTCCCCTCCGCCCACCCCTATCGCTGGTGGGGCATGTACGAGCCGACGGAGAGCAAGGTCCCGCTGCGCGACCGCGACCAGCCCGTCGTGCTCTCCGGCAGCGCCCTCGACCAACTCGCCAACACCTGCGCCCTGCAGTGGTTCCTGGGGCGGGAGGTGAAGGCCGACGCGCCCGCGACGGCCGCCCAGGGCTTCGGCAACGTGGTGCACGTCCTTGCCGACGAGGTCGCGTCCGGCCGTACCCCCGCCGACCTCGACGTCCTCATGGAACGCCTCGACTCCGTGTGGAACGCGCTCGCCTTCGACGCGCCCTGGAAGTCCGCGCAGGAGAAGGAGCACGCGCGCGTGGCGCTCGAACGCTTCCTGAAGTGGCACGTCATGGACCGCACCGGCCGTACGCCGGTGGCCAGCGAGCACGACTTCGACGTGACCCTGGAAGCGGGCTCCTACGAAGTACGCATCCGCGGCTCGATGGACCGCGTCGAGGCCGACACCGAGGGCCGCGCCTACGTGGTCGACTTCAAGACCGGCAAGCAGGCGCCGAGCGCCGCCGAAGTGACGCACCACCCGCAGCTCGCCGTCTACCAGCTCGCCGTCGGCGAGGGCGCGGTCGACGACGTCTTCGACGGCGTACGACCCGAAGCGGGCGGTGCCGAACTGGTCCAGCTCCGCCAGGGCGCCGCCAAGAAGAACGGCGGCGAGACCCTGCCCAAGGTGCAGGCGCAGGAGCCGCTGGAGGGCGAATGGGTCGGCGACCTGCTGGCGAACGCCGCCGGCAAGGTCCTCGACGAACGGTTCTCGCCGACAACGGGACAACACTGCACGCATTGCTCCTTCCGGGCATCCTGCAGCGCCCGGCCGGAGGGACAACAGGTGGTCGAGTGACGGGTCCCGCGGCGGCGCGGGGCGGGGTCGGACACCGAGTCGTCCGACGCTCGCCAGGTCGCCGGTCCGGGCGGGTCCGGGGCCGTACGTCAGCGAGTGACGCACGGCACCACATGTGCTGACCTGCGTTTCTTCCGCCCCGGGCGCAGATGTGGCCACCGCTGTCAGTGGACGCCGCTAGCCTCTGCGACATGCCCGCCCGTATCACCGACCCCGAACAGCTCAAGGAGCTCCTCGGCATCCCGTTCACCCCGGAACAGACGGACTGCATCACCGCGGAGCCGGCCCCGCAGGTGATCGTGGCCGGAGCCGGTTCGGGCAAGACCACGGTGATGGCGGCACGTGTGGTGTGGCTGGTCGGCACCGGGCAGGTCGCCCCCGAGCAGGTCCTCGGTCTGACATTCACCAACAAGGCGGCCGGTGAACTCGCCGAGCGCGTCCGCAAGGCACTCGTCAGGGCGGGCGTCACGGACCCGGACGTCATCGACCCCGACAACCCGCCGGGCGAGCCGGTCATCTCCACCTACCACGCCTTCGCGGGCCGCCTGCTCACGGACCACGGCCTGCGCATCGGGCTCGAACCGACGTCGCGGTTGCTCGCCGACGCCACCCGCTACCAGCTCGCCGCGCGCGTGCTGCGCGAGGCGCCGGGTCCGTATCCGGCGCTGACCCGATCCTTCCCGGACCTGGTCGGCGACCTCCTGACCCTCGACTCCGAGCTCGCCGAACACCTCGTACGGGCGGAGGGGCTGCGCGCCCACGACGCCGAACTGCTGCGCACCCTGGAGAGCGTCGCTCTCACCAACCCGGATCTGCGGAAGGTCCCCGAGGCCGCCGCCGCCCGGCGGGAACTCGCCGAGCTGGTGGGCCGTTACCGGGCGGCGAAACGCGAGCGCGACCTCCTCGACTTCGGCGACCAGATCGCTCTCTCGGCCACACTGGCCAGTACCCGTCCCGAGGTCGGGGAGATCCTGCGCGACGAGTTCCGGGTGGTCCTGCTGGACGAGTACCAGGACACCTCGGTGGCCCAGCGCGTCCTGCTCGCCGGACTGTTCGGCGCCGGGACGGGACACCCCGTGACCGCGGTCGGCGACCCCTGCCAGGCGATCTACGGGTGGCGCGGCGCCTCCGTGGCCAACCTCGACGACTTCCCCGAGCACTTCGCGCGCCCCGACGGCCGCCCCGCGACCCGCCAGTCGCTCAGCGAGAACCGCCGCAGCGGCGGCCGCCTCCTCGACCTCGCCAACGGCCTCGCTGAGCCGCTGCGCGCGATGCACGCGGGCGTGGAGGCCCTGCGGCCCGCTCCCGGGGCCGAGCGGGACGGCCTCGTGCGCTGCGCGCTGCTGCGCACCCATGCCGAGGAGATCGGCTGGCTCGCCGACTCCATCGCCCATCTGGTCCGCACCGGAACGGCACCCGCCGAGATCGCTGTCCTGTGCCGCACCGCCACCGACTTCGCCGAGATCCAGGGCGCACTCGTAGCCCGCGACATCCCCGTCGAGGTGGTGGGCCTCTCCGGTCTGCTGCACCTGCCCGAGGTGGCCGACCTCGTGGCCGTCTGCGAGGTCCTCCAGGACCCCGGGGCGAACGCCTCCCTCGTCCGGCTGCTCACCGGTCCGCGCTGGCGGATCGGCCCGCGCGACCTCGCCCTCCTCGGGCGCCGCGCCCGGCTGCTCGTGTCCCGCGCGCGCGTGGGCGCCGACGACGATCCGGACCGCAGGCTCGCCGCGGCCGTCGAGGGGGTCGACCCGGCCGAGGTGATATCGCTCGCCGACGCCCTCGACACGTTCCTGGAGACACCCATCGAAGCCGCCGGGGACGACGACGGGCTGCCGTTCTCGCCGGACGCGCGAGTGCGTTTCGCGCGTCTCGCCGCCGAACTGCGCGACCTGCGCCGCTCGCTCGCCGACCCGCTGATGGACGTTCTGCACCGGGTCCTCGCCGTCACCGGTCTCGAGGTGGAGCTCTCCGCCTCCCCGCACGCCCTGGCCGCCCGCCGCCGCGAGACCCTGTCGAACTTCCTGGACATCGCCGCGTCCTTCGCCTCCGGTGACGGCGAGGCGAGCCTGCTGGCCTTCCTCGGCTTCCTGCGCACCGCCGCGCAGTACGAGAAGGGCCTGGACAACGCCCTGCCCGGCGGCGAGAACACTGTCAAGGTGCTCACCGCCCACAAGTCCAAGGGCCTGGAATGGGACGTGGTGGTCGTCCCCGGTCTCGTCAACGGCACCTTTCCCAGCAGCCAGGGACGCGAGAAATGGACCTCCCAGGGCAAGGTCCTGCCGCACCGGCTGCGCGGTGACGCCGACACGCTGCCGGACGTCGAAGCCTGGGACGCGAAGGGCATCAAGGCCTTCCACGAGGCCATGAAGGCCCACCAGCACACCGAGGAACTGCGCCTCGGCTATGTCACGTTCACCCGCCCCCGTTCGCTCCTGCTCGGATCCGGGCACTGGTGGGGCCCGTCCCAGAAGCGGCCGCGCGGCCCCTCGGACTTCCTGCATGCCCTGTACGACCACTGCGCGGCCGGACACGGTGAGATCGAGGTCTGGGCGGACGAGCCGGCGGAGGACGAGGAGAACCCGGCCCTGCACGAGGCGGCCGCCGACCATGCCTGGCCGCTCCCGCTCGACGACGCGGCCCTCGCCCGGCGTCGTGCGGCGGCGGAGACCGTACTCGCCCACCTGGAGCGGGTCGCGTCCCAGGCCCAGGCCCACCCGGGGGCCGACGGACACCGGCACGCGGCTGCCCACGACCCCGCCTCCCACGACGACCCGGAATGGCCGCCGCCGTCGCAGGACGACGTCCCGCCCTACGACGAGGACGACCTCCCCGAAGACGAGTTCTTCGAGGACGGGTTCTCCGGAGACGGGTTCTCCGAGGACGGCTTTCCTGAGGACCGTGTCCCGGAGGGCGACCTCCTGGACACCGCCCTGTCCGAGGGCGACGACTCCGACTCCGACTCCGACTGGGACTCCTGGACGACGGAACGACCGGGAGAGCGTCCGGCCGCCGGCACGAACGGCCGCCCCACCGTGCCGCACCAGGCCCAGGGCCCTGCCACGCTGCCCGCGGCCCGCCCGCACTCGCAGGAGACCGCGAACGAGCGCCTCACGCCCGAAGAGGCCCGCACCCTCGCCTCCTGGGACCGCGACCTGGACGCGCTGACCGGAGAACTCCTGCGCGCCCGCGCGACCGTCACCCACGTACCCCTGCCGGCCTCGCTCACCGCCTCCCAGCTCCTGCGCATGGCCGCCGACCCGGACGGCTTCGCACAGGAACTCGCCCGCCCCATGCCGCGCCCCCCGCAGCCCGCCGCGCGCCGGGGCACGCGCTTCCACGCCTGGGTGGAGTCCCGCTTCGAAGAGCTGCGGCTGCCCATGCTCGACCCCGAGGAACTGCCCGGCGGCGAGGCGGAGATCGCCGACGAACGTGACCTGGAAGCCCTGAAGGACGCCTTCGAACGCACTCCCTACGCGCACCGCACCCCGTACCGCGTCGAGGTGCCCTTCCAGCTCGCGATCGCCGGCCGGGTCGTCCGCGGCCGGATCGACGCCGTCTACAGGAACGGCGACGGCGAGGGGACGACGTACGAGATCGTCGACTGGAAGACCGGCCACGGCCGCACCGCCGACCCGCTCCAGCTCGCGCTGTACCGCCTGGGCTGGGCCGAGCGGCTGGGCGTGCCCCTGGAATCCGTCACGGCCGCGTTCCTGTACGTCCGCGACGGCGAACTCGTACGACCGGACGACCTCCCGGACCGTGCCGCGCTGGAGCGACTGCTCACCGAGGACCCGGCGGGCCCACCGGAGGGGGCTCCCGGAGAACCACCGGACGAACACGCCTCTGTGGGCGGATAGGCTCAGGAACATGAGCAAGCCCGTTGACAACGCCGTCAGCACCGTCCGTACGTACATCGGGACCCACCGCGCCGCCTTCCTCGACGATCTCGCGGAGTGGCTGCGCATCCCCTCGGTGTCGGCTCAGCCCGAGCACGCAGCGGACGTGGCACGCAGCGCCGACTGGCTTGCCGCCAAACTCCGGGAGACCGGCTTCCCGACCAGCGAGATCTGGCCGACCGCCGGCGCTCCGGCCGTCTTCGCCGAGTGGCCCTCCGAGGACCCCGAGGCGCCCACGGTCCTCGTCTACGGGCACCACGATGTGCAACCCGCCGCCCGCGAGGACGGCTGGGACACCGACCCCTTCGAGCCGGTGATCCGCGGAAACCGCCTCCACGCGCGCGGGGCCGCCGACGACAAGGGCCAGGTGTTCTTTCACACACTCGGCGTCCGGGCCCACCTCGCCGCCACCGGGCGCACCGCCCCGGCCGTGCACCTCAAACTGCTGATCGAGGGCGAGGAGGAGTCCGGCTCCCCGCACTTCCGCGACCTCGTCGAGAAGCACGCGGAGCGGCTCGCCGCCGACGCCGTGATCGTCTCCGACACCGGCATGTGGTCCGAGGACACCCCCACGGTCTGCACCGGCATGCGGGGCCTCGCCGAGTGCGAGATCGTCCTGCACGGGCCCGCGCAGGACATCCACTCCGGGTCCTTCGGGGGCGCCGTGCCCAACCCGGCCACCGCGGTCGCCCGCCTGGTCGCGGCCCTGCACGACGAGCACGCGCGCGTGGCCGTGCCCGGCTTCTACCAAGGCATCACCGAACTCACCGACCGCGAGCGCGAACTCTTCGCCGAGCTGCCCTTCGACGAGGAACGGTGGCTGCGCACGGCCAGGTCGACAGCCACCCACGGAGAGGCCGGACACACCACCCTGGAGCGCGTCTGGGCCCGCCCGACCGCCGAGGTCAACGGCATCGGCGGCGGCTACCAGGGCGCCGGCAGCAAGACGATCATCCCGTCCTCGGCCCTGGTGAAGCTCTCCTTCCGGCTGGTCGCCGGGCAGGATCCGGACCACATCGAGAAGGCCGTACGCGCCTGGGCGGCCGAGCAGGTACCCGACGGCATCCGGCACGAGATCACGTTCGGCGCGGCCACCCGCCCGTGTCTGACTCCGCTGGACCACCCCGCCCTGCAGTCCGTCGTACGCGCCATGGGCCGGGCCTTCGAGCAGCCGATCCGCTACACCCGCGAGGGCGGCTCGGGACCGGCGGCCGACCTCCAGGAAGTCCTCGGTGCCCCGGTGCTCTTCCTGGGCATCTCCGTTCCCTCCGACGGCTGGCACGCTCCCAACGAGAAGGTCGAACTGGATCTCCTCATGAAGGGCGTCGAAACGGCCGCCTACCTGTGGGGCGACCTGGCCGAGAACTGGCGCGAGACACACTGAACAAGCCGATCCGCACCCTCAAGAGCGCACCGCACACCCGTCCTGCTGGACCGCCCGCCGAAATAACCGTTCCACCGGGGGAGTTGGAAGCACCCGTGACCACCTGGACCGACCACAGCGCCGACCGTCCCATCTCGCTCACCGCTCCCAGCGGCATCGACCGGGCCGCCCACCACCGGCTCGACGAGGCCTGGCTCGCGGCGGCCTGGAGCCACCCCACGACCCGCGCCTTCGTGGTCTCCGGAGGCCAGGTGCTCATCGACGAGACGGCCGACGGCACCACCGAACTGCTGATGACGCCCTCCTTCGAGGCTCCTCTCACGGAGGCGCACCGCTACTTCCTGGGCACGGACGACGACGGGGTGAGCTACTTCGCACTCCAGAAGGACGCGCTTCCCGGCCGCATCGACCAGTCCGCCCGCCCGGCGGGCCTGCGTGAGGCCGGTCTCCTGCTGTCCCCGCGCGACGCCGGACTCATGGTGCACGCGGTCGCTCTGGAGAACTGGCAGCGGCTGCACCGCTTCTGCTCCCGCTGCGGCGAGCGCACGGTCATCGCGGCGGCCGGCCACATCCGCCGCTGCCCCGCCTGCGGCGCCGAGCACTACCCGCGCACCGACCCGGCCGTGATCATGGCCGTCACGGACGACGAGGACCGCATCCTGCTCGGCCGCCAGGTGCACTGGCCCGAGGGCCGCTTCTCCACGCTCGCGGGCTTCGTCGAGCCCGGCGAGTCGATCGAGCAGTCCGTGCGCCGCGAGGTCTTCGAAGAGGCGGGCGTGACGGTCGGCGCGGTCGAATACGTCGCCAGCCAGCCCTGGCCGTTCCCGTCCAGCCTCATGCTGGGCTTCATGGCCCGCGCCACCTCGTCGGAGATCAACGTCGACGGCGAGGAGATCCACGAAGCCCGCTGGTTCTCCCGGGAGGACCTGCGAGCCGCCTTCGAGTCCGGAGAGGTGGTGCCTCCGTACGGAATCTCGATCGCGGCCCGCCTGATCGAGCTCTGGTACGGCAAGCCCCTGCCGACGCGAGGGAACACCGCCTGACGTCGGCCGGACGTCGTTCTCCGCTCGACCTGCGCTCGACCTGCGCTCGACCCGCGCGAGCGAAGGGTTCGTCAGCCGCGAACCCTTCGGGACGGGAACGGTGGGCACGATCGGCTTCGTCTGTCGCGGCGCGGCCGTGACCGTCTCGACGATGTCCCGGTACGACCGCTGGCAGCGGCTTCGACTCCAGCCCCTGGCGCCATCGCGGCGCCAGGGGCGAGCCGACTCCCGCCTTGAACTCACCGGCCCGGCGGACGTCGCCCCCGCGCTTCGCCCGGTGGTCACTCCGTGCGCAGCGCCGTGGCCGTGCGGGCCCTGGCCGCCCAGCCCGCCGGAAGCAGCGCGCCCAGCACGGCGATCACGATCCCGGCCAGCCCCAGCAGCACCAGCTGCGGAGTGTCGTACACCTTGAGAACCGACGCCGGCAGTTCGGTGCCCGCCGCGTGCCCCATCACCGGGAGCACGAAGCCGTGCAGCGCGTAGCCGGCCGGTACGCCGATCAGTCCGCCGAGCACGCCGATCCCGGCCACCGAGGAGAGCACGAGGCTCACGGTCTGCCGCGGCGACATGCCGAGCGCCTTGCAGACACCCAGGTCGTGGACGCGTTCGCGGGTTTCGAGGACGACGGAGTTGAGCACGCCGAGGCTCGCCACGCAGACCAGCATCAGGGTGAGCAGCACCGCCATCGCGTCCAGGACGAGGATCATGCCCTCCTGCTGCGAGGCCGAATCGGCGAAGGCTCCGGCGCCGAGCGGCTTCAACGCCGCGGAGAGCTTGCGGGCGTACTCGTCGGGGGAGACACCCGGCTTCACCTGGATGTAGAAGGCCTGCGGCCCGGCGCCGGCGAAACCGGGGATGTCCGCGTGGATGTGCAGGCCGTCGTCGGACGTGTCGAAGGCTTCGCCGACGATCCGCAGGGTTTCCGTGTCCTTCTCGGAGGTGACCCGCACGGTGTCGCCGATCCTGGTGCCGGTCCGTTCCAGGAAACGCGTCGACACGACGATCTGTCCCGCGCCGGAGAGCCAGTGCCCGGAGATCATCTCGTAGCCGCCGGAACTCGAATCGCCCTGGTAGAGGCCGGCCCGGACCGAGCCGGAGATTCCGGCCACCGTGACCTCGGCCTGGCTCATGCCGTAGTACGCGGCGGTACCCGTCTGCGCCTCGATGGCGGCGCGGACCTTCGCCGGGTCGGCGGGCGTCGGCGCGCCGTGCCCCCTGGAACGGGGCCCGCCGCCCGGGGCGACCGGCCCGCCGCTGACAGCGGTGACATCGACGCGGTCCTCGGGATCCGACGCCGCGCCGACCGCGTTCAGGGACTGCGTCAGCCCCACCGCGAAGGTCGCCGCGACCGTGCCGAAAGCAACTGCCAGCAGCAGCGCGGCCGTACGGACCGGATGCGCGAAGGGGCTCGCGAGGCCGTAGGTCACCGGCCGCGGCAGCGGCAGCCGCCCCACCGCCCGATGCGCCCACTGGCCCCGACCCGTGCGCGGTGCCCGGCCGACCGCGATGGCCTCGACCGTACGCAGCCGCCCGGCCCGCAGTGCGGGGACCAGCGCCGCGACCCCGACGACGAGCAGCGCCACGGCCGGCACCACGACGTCCACCCACCAGGCCACGGCGAGCGAGGCCGTGCCGTACACCTGCTCGCTGTCCTTGAGCAGCGGTACGGCCAGCAGATTGCCCAGCACGACCCCCAGCGCGATGCCGACGCCGGCCGGGATCAACGCCTGGGCCACGTAGGCGCGTACCACCTCGCGCGGGGTGAAGCCGATGGCCTTGAGGATGCCGATCCGGCGCAGGCTCGTACCGACCGCGCCGCTGACCACACTGCCGACGATGATCACCGACATGACGATGCCGAGCAGGCCGAAGGCGACCAGGAACGGGATGCTCGCCGCCGCGCCCTGATCGGCGGCGTGCTTGGTGTCGAGATAGGACTGGGTTCCCAGCAGCGCCCCGGACGGCACCGCCGCGGCGAGCCGCTTCCTGTCCGCGGTCAACTGCCCCTTCGTACCGGCCGAGTCGAACCGGTAGAGCATCTGCCGCGTGACCGGGCCGTCCTTCGACGCCATCCCGCTGACCTGCGCGGGGAGTGTCCAGGCGTCGGCGGTCCGGCTGGCCGACAGGGCGAAGCCGACCACGGTGAGCGTCCGGCTGCCCGCGGCGTCCGAGGACTTCAGGGTGGAGCCGGTCCTGAGATCGGGTCCGGACAACGCCGCGGAGAGCACGATCTCGCCGGGCTTTCGTGCCCACCGGCCGGACTTCAGGGTCAGGTCGTCGACGGCACCGCCCGGACCGGACCGCCCGACCAGGGTCAGCCCCGGCAGATGCCCGCCGTGACCGTCCACCGGGTGGATGGTCGTGACGGGGAACGGCCCCGCGCTCGCCGTCACTCAGTCCAGCCGCCGGGTGGCATCGAGCTGCGCCGCAGTGGCTTTGGCCGGATCGAACTGCACGGTCAGATGCGCGCCGTGCTGGGCGGCGAAGGCGTGGTCGAAGGGCGCGTCGGTCGCGACCATGAGGGATCCGGCGACGACGGCCGAGGCCACGGCCATCATCGTGGCCACGGCGATCACCGCCGTCTGCACGCGGCGCCGGCCCACCCCGGAGCGTACGACCCGGCCGAGCGCGCCCGTGCCCCAGCGGCTCATCGGGCGGCCTCCGCATGCGTGTCGAGGGCCAGGTGACCGTCGACCAGATGGATCGTGCGGCTCGCGCACGCCTCCGCCAGCACCAGGTCGTGCGTGACCAGCACGATGGTCTGCCCGCCGCGGTGCAGATCCAGCAGCAGTTCCCGTACGTCGTGGCCCGAGGCGGTGTCGAGCGCGCCGGTCGGCTCGTCGGCGAGCAGCAGCGCGGGCCGGTTGACCAACGCCCGGGCGACCGCGACGCGCTGACGTTCACCGCCGGACAGTCTGCCGGGGTAGGCGCGGGCGTGCCGGGTGATGCCGAGCACCTCCATGAGCTCATCGGCGCGGGCCGCCGCCTCGCGCCTCGGGGTCCCGGTGAGCTGGGCGGGGAGCTGGATGTTGTCGGCGACGGTGAGGTCGTCGAGCAGATTGAAGAACTGGAAGACCATGCCGATCCGCGCGCGGCGGAACTTCGCGAGGGCGTGCTCGGTCAGCCGGTCGATCCGCTGCCCGGCCACGGTCACGGCTCCCTCGGTCGGCTTGTCCAGACCGGTGACGAGGTTGAGGAGCGTGGACTTGCCGCTGCCCGAAGGGCCCGTCACGGCGAGCGCCTCGCCCTGTTCGACGGTGAGCGTGAGCGGTCCGAGTGCGGGCGCGCCCGCGCTGTCGTACCGCTTGACCACGTCCTCCAGTTCGATCACCTGGGTCATGTGGAGTGTCCGTCCTTTGCGGTCGGGAGGGGACGTGCGCCGGCTTCCGGCTCAGCGAACGTAGGGGCGGTCCCGTTCCGGCCGCGTCGGCCGTGGCACCGACATCGGGCCCTTCTCGCGGAGGATCCGTCCGTGAGGTCATCCCTGCGATGTACGCCTCGAGGACAGCGGGCCTGCTCACGCAGGCGGACGCGAGTCCGGGCGCCAGGGCCGCACACTGGGCCGATGGAGACGGAGGACCGGCGCGGATGGCGACAGCAACTGCGCGACGCGCTGCGGCCGGAGGCGAAACCGGCCCCCCTGTCGCGCCGGGCGGTGCGCGCCGATGTGGTGCTGGCGGTCGTGCTCACCGTCATCGCGCTGATCGTCGCGACGCGATACCCCGACAGCGGGCCGGTGCGAATCGGGCAGGACGTGTCGATCGGGGCCCGGGTGCCTCCGATGCCCCCGGTCCCCAGGGTGCCCCCGGGCGGCCCGGTGGGGGAGGAGGAATCGTCGTCGACGATCTGGGTGCTCGTGGCGCTGTCGGCGCTGCCGCTGGCCTACCGGCGCCGGTATCCGCTGACCGCGTTCGCGGTGGTGACGGCCGCGACGCTGGCCATGGTCGACGACGCCCCCTGGATCAACGTGGCGACCTGCGTCATCGGCGCCTACAGCGCCGTCATGTACAGCCGCCACCGGATGCGGGCCATGGCGGGCATGGTCCTCGCCGCCGTACTGGCCGGCCTCGCGTTCAAGGACACGCAGCCCATCCTGCCGGGCTGGTCGAGTCCGGCCGTCGTGCTGCTGATCGCCGGGGCGCTGGCCGGCCTGGTCCGCATCTGGCAGCGACAGCTGGCGGCGAGCAGGGACCGCTACACGCAGTTGCAGCAGGCCCAGGAGGAGGCCACCCGCCGGGCGGTCCAGGAGGAGCGTTCCAGGATCGCCGCCGAGCTGCACGACGTCGTGACCCACAATGTGAGCGTGATGGTGATCCAGGCCGGCGCGGCGCGCAAGGTGATGGACGCGGCGCCCGAGCGGTCGAAGGAGGCGCTGCTCACGGTCGAGGCCGGGGGCCGGGCCGCCATGGCCGAACTGCGCCACGTCATGGGCCTGCTCGCGGCGCCGGACCACGAGCGCCCCGACGGCCTCGAACCCCAGCCCGGGCTCGGGCAGCTGGACGCCCTGGTCGAGCGGGTGCGTGCCGCCGGGACACCGGTGCGCGTAGCGGTCTCGCTGCCGCCCGACCCGCTGCCGCCCGGGGTGGACCTCGCGGCGTACCGGGTCGTCCAGGAGGCGCTGACCAACACGATCAAGCATGCCCCCGGCGCCGAAGCCTCCGTCATGGTCGGTTACGCCGAGGACTGTCTGGAGATCGAGGTCATGGACACCGGTGGCGCGCGGGACGCCGTGCCGGCGGCGGGCAACGGCCGCGGGCTCATCGGACTGCGCGAGCGGCTGGCGGTGTACCACGGCGAGCTGACGTGTGGGCCGACGCTCGTCGGCGGCTACCGGATCAGCGCTCGTATCCCCCGGCGGACCGCGTGAGCCGGCCGGCGCTGCGCGCTGTCATCGCCGACGACCAGGCCCTGGTGCGTACGGGCTTCGGGATGATCCTCGCCGCCGACGGGATCGAGGTGACGGCCGAGGCGGCCGACGGAGCCGAGGCGGTCGCCGCCGTCCGGCGAACCCGGCCCGACGTCGTCCTCATGGACATCCGGATGCCGCAGATGGACGGCATCGAGGCGACCCGGCGGATCCTCGCCGACGGCGGCCCGGACGGCACCAGAGTGATCATTCTGACCACGTACGACCTCGATCACTATGTCTATGCCGCGCTCACCGCCGGAGCCAGCGGTTTCCTGCTCAAGGACGTCACCCCGGAGCATCTGGTGGCCGCCGTACGCCTGGTGCAGTCCGGCGACGCGCTGCTCGCGCCCACGATCACCCGTCGGCTGATCGAGCGCTTCGCGCCCCGCGACGAGGTGCGGGCCACCATCCTGCACCGCGATCTGTCCGGACTGACGCCGCGCGAGCTGGAAGTCCTCCGGCTTCTCGCGACGGGTCTCAGCAACGCCGAGCTCGCCGAGCGGCTCTTCCTCAGTCCGACCACGGTCAAGACACATATCAGCCGCATCCTGTCGAAGCTGGATCTCCGCGACCGGGTCCAGGCCGTCGTCCTGGCGTACGAGGCGGGGCTGATCTCCCCGGGCGGCGGCGCCTAGATCGTTCGCACGGCTCCGCACGGCTCCGCACGGCTCCGCACAGCGACGCCCCCTCCGGTGACCTCGACCGGAGGGGGCGTGGCGCGCGGGAGCGTCAGACCGCGAGAGCCTGCTTGACCTGGGCCAGGCTCGGGTTCGTCATGACGATGTTCTCGCCACCGCCGGAGGGGACCACCAGAACGGTCGGAACCGTCTGGTTGCCGCCGTTCGCCTTCTCGACGAACGCCGCGGACTGCGGGTCCTGCTCGATGTTGATCTCGTTGTACGCGATGCCCTCACGGTCCATCTGGCTCTTGAGCCGACGGCAGTAGCCGCACCACGTGGTGCTGTACATCGTCACAGTTCCCTGCATGTCTCATGCGCTCCTTCACGGCTTCGGGTGCGTGGTCGCTGCTAGTGGAACGCGGGTCACCCGGTCGCCATTCCCACCGGGGGTATCAAGGGCGCCCGCCGAGACGTGACGCTCGCCGCACTGCACTGCACTGCACTGCACTGCACTGGACTGCGCTGCGCTGATGCACCGCACCGTAGCGCGACGGCTGGGGCAGGGGAGGGGCGACGGCCGGGGCGGGGGAGGATCGACGGCCGGGGCAGGGGAGGGGCGCGACGTCCGGAGCGTGGCCGAGATACGACCATGGCGCACGCGGCGGACGTGACGCTTGCCGCATTCGTACGACTGCAGGCGCCTCCCTGTGGACAACCGGCTCACCCGTCTCTCCCGACCTGGCAGCATGGCGGGGTGACAGCAGCAACGCACTCCACCCTCTTCCCGCAGGTTCCGGACACGGCCGACGCGGTGCTCGACGGGCTCGACCCCGAGCAGCGCGAGGTCGCCACCGCCCTGCACGGTCCGGTGTGCGTACTGGCGGGCGCCGGTACGGGCAAGACGCGGGCGATCACCCACCGCATCGCCTACGGGGTGCGCGCGGGGATTCTCCAGCCCTCCAGCGTGCTCGCGGTCACGTTCACCAACCGGGCCGCGGGCGAGATGCGCGGCCGGCTCCGTCAGCTCGGCGCCGGAGGAGTCCAGGCCCGTACCTTCCACTCCGCGGCCCTGCGCCAGCTCCAGTACTTCTGGCCGAAAGCTGTCGGTGGCAGTCTGCCCCGGCTCGTGGACCGCAAGATCCAGCTCGTCGCGGACGCGGCGGCCGCCTGCCGCATCCGCCTCGACCGAGGAGAGCTGCGGGACGTCACCGGGGAGATCGAGTGGTGCAAGGTCACCCAGACCATCCCCGCCGACTACGCCGCTGCCGCCGCCCGCGCGGGACGCGAAGCCCCCCGGGACCCGGCCGAGACCGCCAAGATCTACTCCGCGTACGAGGACCTCAAGCGCGACCGCGCCGTCATCGACTTCGAGGACGTGCTGCTGTTGACGGTCGCCATCCTGCAGGACCGGC
This sequence comes from Streptomyces sp. NPDC091209, assembly GCF_044757755.1. Taxonomy (NCBI): domain Bacteria; kingdom Bacillati; phylum Actinomycetota; class Actinomycetes; order Kitasatosporales; family Streptomycetaceae; genus Streptomyces; species Streptomyces sp. NPDC091209. The sequence continues at coordinate 467,996 of NZ_JBIVVR010000006.1, forward strand.
ACGACATCGCCGAGCAGGTCCGCTCCCAGTACCAGCACTTCGTGGTCGACGAGTACCAGGACGTCAGCCCGCTCCAGCAGCGCCTTCTGGAGCTGTGGCTGGGCGAGCGGGACAACCTCTGCGTGGTCGGTGACGCCAGCCAGACGATCTACTCGTTCACCGGTGCGACCCCCGACCATCTTCTCGACTTCCGCACCCGCCACCCGGGAGCCACCGTCGTCAAGCTCGTCCGCGACTATCGCTCCTCGCCCCAGGTCGTCCATCTCGCCAACGGACTGCTCTCCCAGGCCCGAGGCAGGGCCGCCGAGCACCGCCTCGAACTGATCTCCCAGCGGCCCCCGGGTGCCGAGCCCGTCTACGCCGAGTACACGGACGAGCCCGCCGAGGCCGAGGGCGCCGCCCGACGCATCCGCGACCTCATCGCCTCGGGAGTTCCCGCCGGCGAGATCGCCATCCTGTTCCGCACGAACTCCCAGTCCGAGACCTACGAAGGGGCCCTCGCCGACGCCGGTGTGCCCTACCAACTGCGCGGTGCCGAGCGGTTCTTCGACCGCCCCGAGGTGCGCAAGGCGGGATCGGCCCTGCGCGCCGCAGCCCGCTTCGGCGGCAACGACTCACTGCTCGACGATGTCGTCGACCTGCCCTCGCAGGTCCGAGCGGTGCTCTCGGGCGAAGGCTGGACCAGCAATCCCCCGGCCGGCTCCGGCGCCGTCAGAGAGCGCTGGGAGTCGCTGGCCGCCCTGGTGAATCTCGCCCAGGACTTTGCGACCGCCAAGCCCGGCGCGACGCTGGGCGACCTGGTGGCCGAGCTCGACGAGCGCGCGAGCGCCCAGCACGCCCCGACCGTGCAGGGTGTCACCCTCGCCTCCCTGCACTCCGCCAAGGGACTGGAGTGGGACGTCGTCTTCCTGGTCGGGGTGGCCGAGGGCATGATGCCGATCACCTACGCAAAGACCGACGAGCAGATCGAGGAGGAGCGCCGCCTTCTCTACGTCGGTGTCACCCGCGCCAGGGAGCGCCTCTTCGTCTCCTGGGCGCTCGCCCGCTCGCCCGGCGGCCGCGCGGGCCGGCGCCCCAGCCGGTTCCTCGACGGGCTGCGCCCGGGCTCCGTCGCCACGGCGGGCCGCGGCGGTGGCGGCGCCTCGGGCGGCATCGAGCGCGGCGCCGGAAGCAGTGGCGTCACCGCCGTGCGGCGCACGAGCCGCAGCCCCGCGCGCTGCCGGGTCTGTGGCCGCACCCTCACCGACGCGGGTGAGATGAAGCTGATGCGCTGCGAGGGCTGCCCCTCCGACATGGACGAGGGTCTCTACGAGCGGCTGCGCGAGTGGCGCGCGGTGCAGGCGCAGCGCAGTGGGCAGCCCGCGTTCTGCGTCTTCACCGACAAGACACTGATGGCGATCGCGGAGACGGCGCCGGACGGCGAGGGCGAGCTGGCCCGGATCCCCGGGGTCGGTGTGCGCAAACTCAACCGCTTCGGAGCCGACGTTCTGGCCATCTGCGCAGGTCGGGAGGTTGGAGGGGACGGTGAGGGTGATTGATTCAAACTCGTCGGAAAAATAGTTTGCGCATGCCCCAGCAATCCCCATAGGTTCTTAACCACGGCAGCAGCGGCCTTCTCCAAGGCCCTGGTTCCGTGCTGTACTTAATAACCGTCGGACCGGCTCGCACCGGTCCCCCAAGACGCCGAGAGGAGGCGATTCCAGTGATCAGCATCAACACCAGCTTCATCAACACCGTGAAAATGACCGATCGCTCGGTCGTCGTCTCCACGTGCATGCTCGGCGTCTCGAACCTGGGCACTGGTCTGTCCGGCATTCCTGCCGTCCGGCCGGCGTCCTCCGTGTCTCTCGCGGGTCTTCCCGTCAGTGAGCGCAATGAGCGACCGACACAGGCACTGGAAGCGGCAGTAGAGGCCCAGGCACATGCCTATGCCTTTGCGGCAACCGGTGCCGGATCCCTGAAGCAGACGCAGCAGCACCACACGATGTGGGCCTTCCGTGGGCCTGAACCCTGGAGTGATCCAGCCTGATCAACCATCAGGCCGGCGCCTTCAGGGCCGCGGAACCCCACCCGGGATCCGCGGCCCTTCTGTTTGTCCCCGACCGGGGATGGCAGAGCGAAGGGGCCTCGGGACAAGAACAGAACCCGGTACCAGCCGCCAACCGGCCAACCCGGCCGGCACGACCAGACGAGGAAAACCAACCGTGCAACTCGAAGCGCACGCCCCGTCCGTACCGCCTTCCGAAACGATCCCCCCGCCCGGCCTCACGGAGGACTCCACCTTGATCCCGCTCACTGCGCTCACCGCGCTCGACGACGCCATCGAGAACCTCGGCGTACCCGTCCCCTGCCGTTCCTACGACCCGGAGGTCTTCTTCGCCGAGTCGCCGGCCGACGTCGAGTACGCCAAGTCTCTCTGCCGCACCTGCCCACTGATGGAGGCCTGCCTCGCCGGCGCCAAGGAGCGGCGTGAGCCCTGGGGCGTCTGGGGTGGCGAGCTCTTCGTCCAGGGTGTTGTCGTGGCCCGCAAGCGGCCGCGTGGCCGCCCGCGCAAGAACCCGGTTGCGGCATGAACATCCGAGGAACGATCGACCGCCCCCTGACGCACGACCCCAAGAAGCAGGCCCCGATGAAGCCGTCCACGAGCGAGCCCGCAGGCTCCGCGACCCCAGACTTCACCACCACCGGCGCGAACGACTCGCGTCAGAACAGGACCCGAGAGATGCAACTCATCCCAGAAGCCTTGGCTCGTGCGCATATGCACGAGCGACTGCACCAGGCCGAGCGGGAGCGCCGGGCTGTGCGCCTGGCGACCGCTCGCCGCATGCAGCGCAGGGCCGAGCGCGCTTCGATGCGAGCCCGGCGCGCGCTGGCCATGGCGGTCATGCAGTAATCGACGCACGTCGTCGTAGCAGCCGTTGCAGTCGCAGCAGTCTCAGGCATTGAATCTGGCGGGGGCCGGTCCGAAGGGACCGGCCCCCGCGGTGCGTTGCACCGGACGAACCGCCGATCGCGGCGATATCGTCGCCCGAGTGACGAGTCTTCCCGAAGACAGTGACAGCACCGGCTCCACACCCGCGTCCGACACGGGCGAGCCCCAGAAGATCGTGTGCGCCCTCTGCGGCACACCGGCCGACGGTCCCCGGCCGATGTGGACCTGTTCCGTCGAGAACGGCACCCGCCACTACTTCTGTGACAACTGCGCCCGCGGCAACCTCAGAGCGATCGAGGGCCGACTCGACTCGGCCTGGTGGTAGAGCCGGTCCCGCACCGGCTCATGCCTCGGCGGCCGACACCTCTTCGCCCAACTCCTCGTCCTCCAGCTCCTCCTCCGGCATGAACCCCGGCAGCCACTCCTCCAGTTCGTCGCGCAGCCGGACCGTCGCGCCGAGCTGGCACAGGACACCTATGGTGCTGAGGGTCACCCGGTGTATGAGGAGGTACGCCGGCGGAAGGTTCAACTGCCGGCCCAACTGGTGGGCGGGGGAGCGCGGGTCGGCGATACGGGCGGCCTGGCTGCGCATCCAGCCTCGGGTGAAGGTGAACGCGTCCACCTGGGCCGGTTCGATGATCGGCAGCAGATAGTCCAGGACCGCGTCGGGTTCGAGGTCTATCGACTCCTTGACGAAGCCTTCCTCGCGGAGCAGTTCATAGACCGAATCGGCGTCACCGTCCAGGGTCATGCGGAGGGAATCGCCGATCGGCTGGGGCAGGCCGCCGGGAAGCCGGTCCACCGTGCCGAAGTCGAGGACCCCCAGACGCCAGCCGCTCTTCTCGTCCGGCAGGAGACGGAAATTGCCCGGGTGCGGATCGGCGTGCAGCAGGCCGGTGCGGGCGGGCCCGGAGAAGAGGAAGCGGGCCAGCAACTGGCCGGCGCGGTCCCGCTGCTCCTGCGTACCGCCGGTGATCACCTCCGACAGCGGCACCCCGTCGATCCACTCGGTCACCAGGACCTGCTCGCACTGGTGGACCACCGCGGGCACCATGACGTCCGGGTCGCCCGCGAACTCCTCGGCGTGCGCCGCCTGGGCCCGCGCCTCCAGGCCGTAGTCGAGCTCCTCGGAGACGCGGTCGCGCAGCTCCGAGATGAGCGGCTTGATGTCCATACCGGGGATCAAGGGACCCAGGAGCCGGGCGAAGCGGCCGAGCTGGGTCAGGTCGGACAGGAGGGCCTCACCCGCACCCGGATACTGCACCTTGACGGCGACTTCGCGGCCGTCGTGCCACACCGCCCGGTGCACCTGACCGATCGAGGCCGCTGCCGACGGCTTGTCCTCGAACTCCACGAAGAGCTCGGGCCAGTCCGCGCCGAGCCGCTCCTCCAGCACGGAGTGGACCGTGCGCGTCGGCATGGGGGGTGCCGCTTCCTGGAGTTTCGTCAGCGCCGCCCGATAGGGACCCGCGACTTCTTCCGGTAGTGCCGACTCGAATACGGACAGTGCCTGCCCGAACTTCATAGCACCGCCCTTCAGCTCGCCGAGCACCTTGAAGAGCTGCTCCGCCGTGCGCTGCTGAAGCTCGCGGCCCACGATCTCCGCGGACTTCCCGCCGATCCGCTTCCCGAGTCCCCAGGTCGCACGCCCGGCGAAGCCGAGCGGCAGCGCGGCCAGTTTGGCAGTACGGGTGACTGCCTTCCGGGGAAGATCAGACATGCGCCCTCCAGGTCCCAGCAAGCCGTGCAGCGTTCGGCTGTTGCCCTGCCATTGTCTCGTGCGTTTCGCCGTCCTCGGGGGTCCGCTCACCTTTTGTTTTCTCCGCGGTGCCGCAGGAGCAGGCGGGATGCGCCCAGACCGGCGTCGCGTGCCAGTCGCATCCGGGCAGGGACGCCTCCCAGCGGGCGCCCGTGCTGGAGGGCGGATCTCCGTCCAGGAAGGCGAGCGCGTGGCTCGCGGCGAGTCCGGCGACGGCCGCGGCCAGGGCGAGGTCGCACGCGGCCACCTTGCGCTGCCGTCCGGAGCGCCACTGCGCGACCAGCCGCGGCCAGGTCGGATCCCGGTCGGTGCGCCGCTGGTCCAGACAGCCCGCACAGCCGGTGTCGCCCGGCAGGACCAAGGGGCCCACGACTCCGGTCGCCTCGACGACCCCGGCGTACAGGTGGGGTGTGCCTGAGGTGATCAGGCTCTCGGCCGCCGCGGGGTCCGGCGCGTGGACGGCGAGACCGTCCAGGGGAGCGAGGACCACCAGGGACAGTCCGTGCGTCGGCTCCCCCTCCCTCTCCCTCTCCTTGGAGGAGGCGCGGGGCGGACGGTCCGGGGCCGCTCGGCGCACCGCCCGACGGGCGGCGTCCTCCCGGCGCTCGCCGATGGACTCCACAGAGAGCCCGCCCGCCGCCACGTCCCACGGCTCGACGCGGCCGAGGTCCCGCACCTCGACCTCGCCCACCCCGGCGCCCGCGAGCAGCGCGGCCAGGACCACGCCGACCCGGCCGGCGCCCCGTACCTGTACGCGCAGGCAGCGGCGGGCGGCCAGACGCTTGACCGCCCCGCCGGGCTCGGGGGCGACGAGGGAGAGGGAGGCGAGGTCGGACCGCAGCCGGTCCATGACCTCCTTCCTCTCGCGCAACGCGTCCGCGGCCGGACCGCCTCCGGTCGTGTCGTCGAGCAGGCCCGACCGGGCCAGCCGGTCCACCAGCCCGTCGACATGGCCGTCGGGCAGCCCCATCTCCCGTCCCTGCTCCCGCAACAGCGGCATTCCGCGTGTCCCGTCGAGCAGTTCGAGGAAGCTGCCGGTCGCCGTGTCCATCGGGCCCAGCACCATCGCGTGCGCCGGTGCCATCCCGAACTGGACCGTGTTGAGATCCCGCCAGCCGCGCCGCAGAGCGGGCTTCATGATCGGATGCATGACCTACCCCCGTAGATCCGTAGTACGTCCCCGTATGTCCGCGGTGCACTCCCGCAGCGCGGACCGAATGCCAGCATGCCCGTCCCCGTCGACCCACGCCGAAAGTTGTCCACAGGCGGCACCGTTCGTCGCACAAATCAAACGCGCAGGGTGCGGATCGGCATCGAACCGTCCCGGGGGCGGGACTTCCCCCATGTGCAGCAGGTAACGTCGGGGCGTGCCCGCCGACCCACCGCACAGCGCCGCAACATCACAGCGCAGCACGACGAGCCCGCCGCCGAGCGGTTCGGGGGCGAGCGCGATCGAGGTCCGCAGGAGTGCCCGACGGCGCAGAACCGTCTCCGCCTACCGCGAGGGCGATCGCACCGTCGTGCTCATCCCCGCCCGTATGTCCGAGGCGGAGGAACAGCGCTGGGTGACCGTCATGCTCGACAAACTGGCCGCCCAGGAAAGCAAACGGCTGCTCGGCGACACCGAGCTGGCGGAACGCGCCGAGCGACTGTCGGTCCATTACTTCGACGGTCGCGCACGGCCCTCGTCGGTGCGCTGGGTCACCAACCAGAACACCCGCTGGGGCTCCTGCACCCCCGCCGAGGGCAGCATCCGGCTGTCGCACCGACTGCAGGGCATGCCCGAGTACGTCGTCGACTACGTCCTCCTCCACGAGCTCGCCCATCTGCTCGTACCCGGTCACGGGCCGCGCTTCTGGCGGCTCCTGGAGGCGTATCCCCGTACCGAGCGCGCTCGCGGCTATCTCGAAGGTGTCGTCGCCGCCGACCGGCTGCCCCACCTCCCGACGGCGCGCGACGAGTAGGGCCGGGCCGGCCCCGCCGCGGATGTGATTGTGTACCGGGTCTGTACCGGCTTCGTCCACTTCCGGACTTTGCCGTTAGCCTGACGCGACGCACTCGCATCGGGATGGGGGACGGTCGTTACGCATGGCCAGGGAATTCCAACGCGGCCACAAGGCCAAGATCAGTGACCTCACCGCGGGCACCGATCTGTACGTAGGCGTGCAGATCACCGGCCCCGGACTCACCTTCGACATCAGCTGCTTCGGTCTGGACGCCGACGAACGGCTGTCGGACGACCGGTACTTCGTCTTCTTCAACCAGCCGAAGTCCCCCGAGGAGTCCATTCAGCTCCTGGGCACGCAGTCGGGCGACACGGAGTCCTTCCGGGTCACCCTCGACCGGATTCCGGCGCAGATCCAGAAGCTGGCCTTCACGGCGACGATCGACGGCGCCGGACAGATGTCGCAGATAGCTCCCGGATACCTGCGGGTCGTCGCGGGCGGCGAGGAGGTGGCCCGGTACGCGTTCAGCGGTGCCGAGTTCTCCACCGAACGCGCGGTGATGCTGGGCGATTTCTACCTCAAGGACGTATGGCGGTTCGCCGCCGTGGGACAGGGCTTCGACGGCGGTCTCGAAGCGCTCCTGAAGAACTTCGGCGGCGAGGTCGCCGAGGAGACGCCCGCCGCCCCGCAGCCGCAGCCGCAGCCCGGCGCCGCGCCGTCCTTCGCCCCGCCCGCGTTCGGCGCGCCGGCGGCGCCCGCTCCGGCACCGGCGCAGGGTTTCGCGCCGCCGCCCGGTGCCGCGCCGCACGCTCCGATGCCCGCTCCCTCCGTGCACGGCGCCCCCACGATCGTGGCGCCTCTGCACACCCCTCCGGGCGGCACCGTCCCGCCGCCGGGTCCCGCGCCGTACGGGCAGCCGCCCGGTCCGCCCGGTCCGCCGCCCGGCTATGGCCAGCAGCCGCCCGGTTACGGCCAGCAGGCGCCGCCCGCCCCTCCCGGATACGGTCAGCAGCCCCCGACCGCGCCCCCCGGATACGGCCAGCAGCCGCAGTACGGCCAGGTCCCGGGCCAGGCACCCGCGCCGTACCCGGGTCAGCCCGGCGCTCCCTCCCCGTACGGCGCACCCCAGGGAGCTCCGCAGGGCGGGGCCGGTGTGTCCGCCGCGCTGGGGCTCTTCAAGGAGACGCCCACCGGTCAGCGGTGGACTCCGCAGAACAAGAAGCTCATCCGCGTCGATCTCGGCATCGGCGGTCAGCCCGTGCTGGCCCGTCAGGGCAGCATGGTGCTGTACCAGGGCAAGGTCGATTTCAGCTACAAGGGCGCCGGATTCGCCGGCCGGCTCGTGGGCAGCGCGACCGGCCAGGAGATGCAGCTGATGCGCTGCACCGGTCAGGGCCAGGTGTTCTTCGCCGAGAACGCCACCCATGTGCACCCGATCGAGCTCCAGGGGGACGCGATCTGCGTCTCCGCGGAGAACGTCCTCGCCTTCGACGAGTCCCTCCAGTACGAGGTCCGCCGCATCGAGGGGCACGGCATCCCCGGAGGCGCCCTGTTCACGATGCAGTTCCAGGGGACCGGCACCATCGTCGTCAAGACGCACGGTGCCCCGGTCGTCCTGCCGGTGACCCCCACCACGTTCGCCGACTGCAACGCCGTCGTCGCCTGGTCCGCCGCCGCTCAGGTGATCGTCTCCAGCCAGGTGAGGATGCGCCGGAACGCCTACCCCGGTGACACCGGCGAGAGCGTGAACCTCCAGTTCCGCGCCGCGCCAGGCAATTTCGTCGTCGTCCAGCCGTACGAGGTCTGAGGGAGCCCGTCATGAACCAGCCACTCGCGGGCTTTGCCCCGGCACCCGTCACCGCGCGCATGGAGAACCACGGCAGCCACATGCTGAAGGTCGCCATGCAGACCGGAAACGACCTCCTCGCGCGCGTGGGGTCGATGGTCGCCTACGAAGGGTTCGTCCAGTACGAGCCCAACCCGCCCGCCGTACGCCAGATCGCGCGCGACTGGATGACCGGCGAGGGCGCACCCCTCATGAAGTGCTCCGGCGACGGTCTGCTCTATCTCGCCGACTACGGGGCGAACGTCGTCGTCATCAACCTCAACGGGGACGCGATCTCCGTCAACGCGACGAATCTGCTCGCCTTCGACGCCCACCTCAGCTGGGGCGTCGAGCGCGTGAAGGGGCTCGCCAAGTTCGCCGGACAGGGTCTGTGGAACACCAAGATCTCCGGTCAGGGCTGGGTCGCGCTGACCTCCCGGGGCACCCCGATCGTCGTCGACTGCGGCGGCGGTGAGGACGAGACGTACGTCGACCCGGACGCGCTCGTCGCCTGGTCCCCGAACCTCAAGGTGAAGGGCAAGCGCAGCTTCAAGGCGCAGTCGCTGATCGGACGCGGCAGCGGCGAGGCGTTCCAGATGGCGTTCTCCGGGCAGGGCATCGTCGTCGTCCAGCCCAGCGAGGACAGCACCGACCGCCTCCGAGTCCGGGGCTGAGGGGGAGCAGGACATCATGCAGAGCCCGCTTTTCGGCTACAACGAACAGCAGACCCAGGACCGCTACAGCCTGCAGAACGAGCAGATGCTGCGCGTCGTCCTGGAGGGTCACGACGACATCCTCGCCCGCAAGGGCACCATGGTCGCGTACCAGGGTCTCGTCGAGTTCGACGCCGAGTACCAGAACACCAGCCAGCACCGCGCGCGTGCGTACACCGGTGAGGGCCTCAACCTGATGCGCTGCCACGGGCAGGGCACGGTCTACCTCGCCAACCTCGGCCAGCACGTGCACATTCTCGACGTGGACCAGGACGGCCTCACCGTCGACAGCAGCTACGTGCTGGCGATGGACTCCGGGCTGCACCACGAGGTCATCGCCGTGGACAGCCAGTACGGCATCTCAGGCTCCGGGAAGTACCAGCTCAACATCACCGGGCGCGGCAAGGTCGCGCTGGTGACCTCCGGGGCGCCGCTGATGATGCAGGTCACTCCGGACAAGTACGTCAACTGCGATGCCGACGCGATCGTCGCGTGGTCCACCGGCCTGCGCGTGCAGATGCAGGCCCAGACCCACTCCTCCGGAGTGTGGCGGCGCCGCGGCAACACCGGTGAGGGCTGGGAGCTCAGCTTCATGGGCAGCGGTTACGCGCTCGTCCAGCCCAGTGAACTGCTGCCGCCGCAGAACGCGGCGATCGGCCAGGGACTGCGCGCCCAGTACGGCATGGGCCAACAGGGTGTGCACGCGCAGAACCAGGGCAACGCCTGGAGCTGACGTCCGACCGTCCGGGAAACGACGGTCCGGAGAGCAGAGGTAAGGGGCGACCGCCCATGGCGGTCGCCCCTTACCCGTACCGGTCCCCGCGGCGACCCGCTCGTCGTCCACGCGCCGGTCACAGCCGTGCGCGGGCCGCTTCCAGCAGTCGTACGACCGAATCGTCGGCCACCTCGCCGACCTCGTCGTACGTGAACCAGCGCAGGTCGAGGGACTCGTCGCTGATGGCTTCGACGGCGTCGGCCGGGGCGAGGGCGGCGTACTGGACGTCCAGATGCCAGTGGCACGGCGCCGGGATGGCGTGCCGGTCCAGCGTCACGGGGCCGCCGGGCAGGAGGGTCAGACCCTCGATGCCCGACTCCTCGGTCGCCTCGCGCAGGGCGGCGTCGGCCAGGGTCGGATCGCCCGGCTCGCAGTGCCCGCCCATCTGCAGCCACATCCGGAGCTTGCGATGCAGGGTCAGCAGGACGCGGCCGCGCGGCGGGTCGATCACCAGGGCGCTCGCCGTGAGGTGCCCGGCGTGGCACGCCTTCCACATCCCGTCCGGGTGCCCGGACAGGTGGTCCAGATAGACCTGGCGCAGCTCTTCCTGGCCCTCATACCTCTTCAGTACGAGGACCGCGTCGTCATACAGGCTCACTCGGTGCCGTCACCCTTGCCGTCAGCCTTGCCGGAGTCCCCGCCGCCGTTGTCGGAGTCCTTGGAGTCGTCGTCCTTCTTCAGGTTCGGCTTCTCGGCTTTGCCGCTCGCGGCCTCGCCGAGCATCTTGTCGAGCTCGGAGAAGTCCATGTGCTCGCGGTGCACGAAGCCGTCCGGGTCGTCCAGGTCGGACGCCGTCGGCAGCATGTCCGGGTGGGCCCACAGACCGTCCCGGCCGTCCACACCGCGCGCGTCGGTGAGCGAGGCCCACAGGCGCGAGGCGTCCCGCAGCCGGCGCGGGCGCAGCTCCAGACCGATCAGTGTGGCGAACGTCTGCTCGGCCGGACCGCCCGTGGCGCGGCGGCGGCGCAGCGTCTCGCGCAGCGCGTCGGCCGACGACAGGCGCGGCTTGGCCGCCGAGTGGACGACCGCGTCCACCCAGCCCTCGACCAGCGCGAGCGCCGTCTCCAGACGGGCCAGCGCCGCCTTCTGCTCCGGCGTGTCCTCCGGCTGGAACATGCCCTGCTGGAGTGCCTGCTGCAGCTCCTCAGGGTTCTGCGGGTCGAACTGGCCGACCACGTCCTCCAGCTTCGCGGTGTCGACCTTGATCCCGCGCGCGTACCCCTCGACCGCGCCGAACAGGTGCGAGCGCAGCCACGGCACGTGCGCGAAGAGCCGCTGGTGGGCGGCCTCGCGCAGGGCGAGGTAGAGGCGCACCTCTTCCTGCGGGACGCTCAGGTCCTTGCCGAACGACTCGATGTTCAGCGGCAGCAGCGCGGCTTTGCCGACCGGGCCGAGCGGCAGACCGATGTCGGTCGAGCCGACGACCTCGCCCGCGAGCACGCCCACGGCCTGCCCGATCTGCGTACCGAACATGGCGCCGCCCATCGAGCGCATCATGCCGATCAGCGGGCCCGCCATGGCCTGCATCTCCTCGGGAAGCACGTCGCCCATGGCCGCGCCGACCCGCTCGGCGACCGGGTCGACGAGTTCCTTCCACACGGGAAGGGTCGCCTCGACCCACTCCGCACGGCTCCACGCCAGCGCGGAGGCGGCACCGGACGGCAGGGACGTCGCGTCGTCCAGCCAGTGATCGGCCAGACGGACGGCCTCCTCGACCGCGAGCCGTTCGGAGGGACCGACGCTCGCGTCCTTGGTGCCGTCAGAGGTGCCCTGGGCGACCGTCTGCCGGGCGATCTGCTTGGCCATGTCCCAATTCACCGGACCACCCTCGTACGAGAGCATCTGGCCCAGTTGCTGGAACGCGGCGCCCAGGTCATTGGGGTTCATCGAGCCGAACATGGCTGCGAGCGGATTGTCGGCGCCGGGGCCACCGGCTCCGGGCGGCCCGAAACCGAACGGTCCCTGACCACCACCGCTCTGCTGGTCCTTCTTCTTGCCCTCGTCGCCGTTCTCCGGCTCCTCCGGCGGAAGGCCGAATCCGAATGGGGTGTCACTCACGGGATTCCTCGGCTGGTAAGGCCGCCGGTTCGTTCCGACGGCGGCTGCCCACAACACCACCCAGCGTAGACACCAGAACCCGATCGGGCCTCGGTGCTTCGCCGACTCGTCGCCTGCGGCAGGATGGATGCCACCTGGTAGGGGCGCGTCACGCGCGTCCATTACTGAAGACAACCGCTGGAGACGCCCGGTGAGTTCCCCAGATCCGCAGGTTCGCGCAGCGCGAAACCACTCAACCAGCCCAGCCTCGCGCGGCCCCGTCGTCGCGGTCACCGGCGCGGCGGCCGGTGTGGGCGCGCTGCTCACCGAGCGGCTGGCCGCCAGCGAGGAGATCAAGCAGGTCGTCGCCATCGACGAGCGGCGCGGCGAGTGCGCCGAGGCGCAGTGGCACATCCTGGACGTCCGGGACCCGGCGATCGCCGAAAAACTGCGCGGAGCGGACGTCGTGGTCCATCTGGCGCTCGACCTCGATCTGGAGACGGACGCGGCGGCCCGGACCGCGTACAACGTCCGGGGGACGCAGACCGTTCTCACCGCCGCCGCGGCGGCGGGGGTGCACCGGGTCGTGCTGTGCACGTCGGCCATGGTCTACGGGGCGCTCCCCGACAACGAACTGCCCCTCTCCGAGGACGCCGAACTGCGGGCGACCGCCGAGGCGACGGGGGTCGGTGACCTCCTGGAGATCGAGAGGCTCGCCCGCCGCGCGCCGCGGGCCCACCCGGGGCTGAACGTGACCGTCGTACGGCCTGGAGTCCTGGTCGGCGGTGGTACGGACACCGCGCTGACCAGGTACTTCGAGTCTCCCCGGCTGCTGGTCGTGGCGGGTTCGAGGCCTGCCTGGCAGTTCTGCCACGTCGAGGATCTGTGCAGTGCGCTGGAGTACGCGGTCGTCGAGAAGGTCGAGGGCGAGCTGGCCGTCGGGTGCGACGGGTGGCTGGAGCAGGAGGAGGTGGAGGAGCTGAGCGGGATCCGGCGGATGGAGCTGCCGTCCGCGGTCGCGCTGGGCGCCGCCGCCCGGCTTCACCGGATCGGGCTCACTCCTTCGCCCGCCGGGGATCTCGCCTACACGATGTACCCCTGGGTGGTGAGCGGAAGCCGGCTGCACGACGCCGGCTGGCGGCCGCGCTGGACCAACGAGGAGGTCCTGGCGGAGCTGCTGGAGGAGGTCGCCGGGCGGCACACGGTGGCCGGCCGTCGGCTGGGCCGCAAGGACGCGACCGCGGCGGGCGCGGCCGGTGCGACGGTGGCCCTGCTCGGCGCGGCCGCGGTCGTACGTCGGGCACGAAAGGCCCGGCGCAGGATCTGACACCGGGTCCGTGCCGGGCTCGTGTCGGACCTGCTCCAGACCTCACTCCGGACCTGTGCCGGAGCTGCTCCCAGCACGGGTGCGGAGCAGGTCCGGCACGGATCCGTGCTGAACCCGCGCGCCGGTGAGCCTGCGGTCCGGGTGGCCGGGCGGCGAGGGTGGTGTGCGGGCGGCGTGGGGTAGCGGGCCGAGCCTCCGCACCGGACGCGGTCGGGCGCGGCGATCGACCGGACCCCCGACCGTGGTGAAGAACGCGGGCCCTGCCGTAGAGCCGGGGCGCACGGGTCCGGCTGCGGAGCCGAGCCCGTCGGCCGGGTGGAGACGGTGCTGTGAATCCGAGGCTGTCGGTCGGGCAGGGGTCGGGGTCGTGGTGCTGAGCGTGTCGGCTGGGCGGAGGCCGGGTTGTGGTGTCGAGCGTGTCGGCCGGGCCGAGACGGGGCTGTGAAACCGAGGCTGTCGGCTGGGCAGGGGGCGGGGTTGTGGTGCCGAGCGGGTCGGCCGGGTGGAGACGGGCTCTCGTGCCGAGCCTCGTCGGGCGGGCCCGGACTGACCGCGGAACCGGGGCCTGCCCGCCGCGCCGGGGAGACCGGTCCCGTCGGCTGATGGTCGGGGCGAGGCGGGGGAAGGTGAGGACCTCACGTCCGTCAGGGGCTGGGGGCGAGGCGTCGCCGGGGCGCGGGTGTTCTGGAGGAGGCTCCAAGCGGTACGCGCGCGTGCCGGGTGAAAGCCGTATTCCACGGTGTCGGCGGGGTACGGCACGATGGAGTCATGGCACCTACCTATGACCACCCCGGTGAGCGGGCCGCGCAGGATCCGATCCGGCTGCTCGCGATCCGTGACGAACCGCTCTCCCTGGACGAGGTCTTCAAGGCCGTGGGGGACGACGCCGCCGGGGGGACCGCGTTGTTCGTGGGGACCGTGCGCAATCACGACGGAGGCGCCGACGTCGACGAGCTCGGGTACTCGTGTCATCCCAGTGCCGAGGCGGAGATGCGCCGGGTCGCGGAGAAGGTGGCCGCCGCCTATCCGGTGCGGGCGCTGGCCGCCGTTCACCGGGTGGGTGACCTGCGGGTCGGGGACCTGGCGGTGATTGTCGCCGTGTCGTGCCCGCACCGGGGCGAGGCCTTCGAGGCCTGCCGCAGGCTCATCGACGACCTCAAGCACGAGGTGCCGATCTGGAAGCACCAGAGGTTCTCCGACGGCTCACAGGAGTGGGTCGGCGCCTGCTGAGACCGGCCCGGTTCCCCGGTGCCGAGGACTGACCGACTTCTCACCTGCCGTCCGGTTGCGTAACCGGGGCCCTGCCGTGAGCGTTAAGAGTGCGGATGGTTAATCTGCTGATCAGTCAGTTGCGGTCGCTCATGGGGTTGGGAGGTCGACATGGCGGCGCTTGTCTGGTTGCTGATTCCGTTGATGGCAGCGATCGGTGCCAGTCTGTGGGGAAGTTGGGCCGGGCGGAATCGCAAGGCCGCGGGAGACGGTGTCGAGCTCGCCGGGTACACACGCTTCCGTGAGGCCATGGAGCGGACCGACGTCCGGGAGAAGTCGCACTCCGACGCGGCGTGAGACGCACGGTCCGGCCCCCGTGCCCGTGCGTCCCGCCCGGGTGCGCGGCGGACGGAGTCCGGGGTCCCGCCCGCCCCCGGAACCGCGCCGAACGCCCTGGACCACCGCCGGGAAGTGGGCATTCGCGCATTTTGGGCGGGCTCCGGCCCCACCACGTACGGACGGCCCCGACGGTGCGCTTACAGCACCGTCCCGTACTGTCGTTCCATGCCACGCCGCACCGCGACGATGCTCGCTGCCACTCTGATCCTGATCGCGCTCCTGTGCGCGGGAGTGTTCATCAAAGTGCCGTACTCGGAGATGTCACCGGGTCCCACGGTGAACACGCTGGGTGACCACGACGGCGAGCCGGTGCTGCAGATCTCCGGCCGCAAGACGTACCCGACGACCGGGAACCTGAACATGACCACGGTCCGGGTCACCAGCGCCGACTACAACATGAACCTCGTCGAGGCCGTGTACGGATGGCTCGCGCACGACAGCAAGATCGTGCCGCACGACACGCTCTACCCGGACGGCAAGACCGAGCAGCAGTCGACGCAGGAGAACGCCGAGGAGTTCAGCCAGTCCCAGGAGAGCGCCAAGGTGTCCGCCCTGAAGGAGCTGGGCATCCCGGTGAAGTCCTGGGTGATCGTCTCCACCGTCGTCAAGGGTTCCCCGTCCGAAGGACGACTGCACGCCGGTGACGTCATCAAGGCCGTCGACGGTACGGCCGTGAAGGCGCCGGACGACGTCGCGAAGCTGGTCACCAAGCACAAGCCCGGCGAGAAGGTCGTCTTCAGGGTCGTGCCCGCCAAGGAGCAGGCCGACGCCGTGAAGGAGCACAAGACGGCGACCGCGACCAAGGACGTGACGATAACCACGGCCAAGTCCGACGACAGCGGCACCGACCGTGCCATCGTCGGTATCTCGGCCGGGACCGACCACACGTTCCCGTTCACCATCGACATCAAGCTCGCGGACGTCGGCGGCCCCAGCGCGGGCCTGATGTTCTCGCTCGGCATCGTGGACAAGCTCACCCCGGGGAACCTCACCGGAGGCAAGTTCGTGGCCGGCACCGGCACGATCGACGACAACGGCAAGGTCGGCCCGATCGGCGGCATCGACATGAAGACCGTCGGCGCGCGCAACAAGGGCGCCCAGTACTTCCTGACGCCCAAGGACAACTGCGCCGCCGCCGCCAAGGACACCCCCGGCGGGCTCACGCTCGTCAAGGTCAACACCATCGACGACGCGATGAAGGCCCTCAAGGACATCAGCGCGGGCCGGACCTCCGACCTGCCGAAGTGCACCACCAAGGGCTGACAGACACCGCTCGTCCGTTGCCGGGGGCGCCCCGCGAACCACGGGGCGCCCCGGCAACGTCCGCGCGCGGATCAGTCCGCGAAGGTCGCCGACAGCGCCTCCGCGAGGCCCGGCACCAGGCCCGCCCCCGTGAGCACCTCCGTCGCCGCGTCCTTCTCACGCAGCCGCAGCGCCGAGTCGCGGGTGCCGTCGCGCAGGACACCGACCGTCATGCGCACCTCCTGGCGGTCCGGGTGCGCGGCGACCCACTGGGTGAGCTTCTTGCCGCTGAGACCCTCCGGGACCGACGCCTCCGCGGACGGCGGCAGCATCAGCCGCTCCACGGTGAGCGCGCAGCCGACGACGGCGTCGGGCCAGGCGATGGTGCCGAGGAACTCGTCCAGCGGCTTGCCGGCAGGGATCTCGTCCTGCTCGATGGGGGTGAGACCGATGGTCTCCTGCTCGTTCTCCAGGCCGAGCTGAGCGGCGAGGCCGGGTTCCTGAGCCCGCAGCCGTGCGGTGTCTACGAGGGCGAAGAGGCGGGCGGGCTGGTCCCAGCCGAGGCCGGAGGCGTACTCGTCGATCTCGAGTACGGCCCGGGTGAGTGGGCTCGCTGCCATGGGAGTGTTGGACATGGTCACAATCCTGCCTCGTTCGTGACCGGAATCGGGAACCGAGTAAAGCGTGAGTAAGTTGCATAGATGAGGCTCCTCGATCACGGAGCCTTACGGACGGCCCACCGACATGGGGGCCTGACGGATCGACAGCGACTTCGAGGTGCGCACCTTGGCTTTCCAGATGCCGGACCGCGGCGGAGGCCCGACGGGGCCACGGATCACAGTGGGCCGGCCGTCCCGGCGTGTCCGGACCCTGCTCATGACCCTGGGCGTACTGGCCGTGCTGGCCATGGCTTTCGTCATGTTCGCGGGGTTCTGGACGGAATGGCTCTGGTACCGCTCGGTTCAGTACTCGTCGGTCTTCACCACCACACTGTGGACCAAGATCGGGCTCTTCTTCGTCTTCGGTCTGCTGATGGCGGCCGCGGTGGGCTTCAACATCTGGCTGGCGCACCGGCTGCGCCCGCCACTGAGCGCCATGTCGATGGAGCAGCAGAGCCTCGACAGGTACCGCATGGGCATCGCGCCCTACAAGCGGTGGCTGTTGCTCGCGGTCACCTCCCTGGTGGGGCTGATCGCCGGCGCGTCCGCCTCGGGCCAGTGGCGCACGTGGCTGATGTGGGTGAACGGAGTGCCCTTCCACCAGACGGACCCCCAGTTCCACCTCGACGTCTCCTTCTACGCCTTCGACCTGCCCTGGTACCGCTTCCTGCTCGGCTTCGGCTTCGCCGCGGCCGTGCTGTCGCTGATCGCCGCCGCGCTCACGCACTACCTGTACGGCGGCCTGCGGGTCACCAGCCCGGGAGCGCGTGCCACGGCCGCCGCCACCGGGCATCTCTCGGTGCTCCTCGGCGTGTTCGTCGCGCTGAAGGCGGTCGCCTACTGGCTCGACCGGTACGGACTCGCGGTGAAGTCCAGTGACTTCAAGGCGACCGGCAACTGGACGGGCCTGAGGTACGTCGACGCGAACGCCTATCTGCCCGCCAAGACGATCCTGTTCTGCATCGCCGTCATCTGCGCGCTGCTCTTCTTCGCGACGCTGTGGCGGCGCACCTGGCAGCTGCCCGTGATCGGCTTCGGCCTGATGGTGCTCTCGGCGATCCTCATCGGCGGGCTGTACCCGGCGATCGTCCAGAAGTTCCAGGTCGAGCCCAACGAGCAGGCCAAGGAAGCTCCGTACGTCGAGAAGAACCTCAAGGCGACCCGCGAGGCGTACGGGATCGCCGGCACCGATGTGCAGGACTACCCGGGAGCGAGCGACACCAAGGACAAGTCCAAGCTCCGTGACGACGCCGACACCGTCGCGAGCGTCCGGCTGATGGACCCGAACGTCGTGTCGCCGACCTTCCAGCAGCTCCAGCAGGTGCGGAACTACTACGGCTTCCCGTCGAACCTGGACGTCGACCGGTACAGCAAGAACGGCAAGGAACAGGACACGGTCCTCGGTCTGCGCGAGCTGAACCTCGCGGGCATCCCGAAGAACAACTGGATCAACGACCACTTCCGGTACACGCACGGATACGGCGTCGTCGCGGCCAAGGGCACCACGGCCGACAGCGAGGGCCGCCCGGTCTTCACCGAGTACAACCTGCCGTCCACGGGCGACCTGGGCGCGTACCAGCAGCAGATCTACTACGGCGAGAAGACCACCCAGTACTCGATCGTCGGCGGTCCCCAGAAGGAGATCGACTACTCCGACGACAGCGGCGAGAGGACCACCAGCTACAAGGGCAAGAGCGGGGTCAGCCTCGCCAGTCCGGTCAACCGGGCCGCGTACGCGGTGGCGTTCGGCGAGCCGCAGATCCTCTACTCGGGTGCGATCGGTGAGGGTTCGCGGATTCTCTACAACCGCACGCCCAAGGAGCGGGTCGAGGCGGTGGCCCCCTGGCTGACCATCGACGGTGACGCCTATCCGGCGGTCGTCGACGGGAAGATCCAGTGGATCGTCGACGCGTACACCACCACCAACGGCTATCCGTACGCCTCGCGCACCACGCTCGGCGACACCACGGCGGACTCGCTGACCGCGGCCAACAACCAGCGCGCGGTGGTGGCCCAGCAGAACCAGGTCAACTACATCCGCAACTCGGTGAAGGCGACCGTCGACGCGTACACCGGCGCGGTCAAGCTCTATCAGTGGGACACCGAGGACCCGGTCCTGAAGACCTGGATGAAGGCCTTCCCGGACACGGTGCAGACGAAGAAGTCGATCTCGCCGGAGCTGATGGCTCATCTGCGGTATCCGCAGGACCTGTTCAAGGTCCAGCGCGAACTGCTCACCCGCTATCACGTGAAGGACGCCCAGACGTTCCTGAGCGGCAGCGAGGTGTGGCAGGTCCCGGACGACCCGACCAACAACTCGGGCAGCGCGGTGCCGCCGTACTACCTGAGCATGAAGCTGCCGGGGGACACGTCGCAGGCGTTCTCGCTGACGACGACGATGACACCGAACGGCCGTGACAACCTGAGCGCCTTCGTCTCGGTCAACGCCGAGGCGGGGACACCCGGTTACGGCAAGATCAGCATCCTGAAACTGCCGACCGGCAGAACGGTCGACGGACCCAAGCGGGTGCAGAGCCAGTTCAACTCCGAGCCGTCCATCGCCGAGTCCATCAGACTCCTCAGAGGCGGCGACTCGGAGGTCGAGTACGGCAACCTGCTCACCGTGCCCCTCGACGGCGGACTGCTCTACGTGGAACCGGTCTACGTCCGCGGCGGCGACCTCAAGTACCCGCTGCTGCGCAAGGTGTTGGTGACCTACGGAGGCAGCACCGCGTTCGAGGACACGCTGGGCCAGGCGCTCAACAAGGTCTTCGGGGCGGAGAGTTCGACCGTGCCGCCGGACCAGAGCACCACGAACCCGCCCACGTCGAGCAACCCGACGGTCCAGGCCTCGCTCGGTGACGCGCAGAAGGCCTTCGACCAGGGTCAGGAAGCCCTCAAGAAGGGCGACTGGAAGGCGTACGGCGACGCGCAGAAGAACCTTGAGGACGCGCTGAAGCGGGCCGAGGAGGCGCAGGCCAAGGCGGACAAGGCCGGCGGCAGTCCCGGCGCCGGCAAGACAGCCGACAAGGGCGCCGGCAAGACCGCCAGTCCCGGCGCGACTCCCAGCAGCAGCCCGAGCAGCAGCCCGACCAGCGAAAAGAGCCCCGGAAGCGGCTGATCAGGAGCCCACCCCGCGCCGTGGTACGGTTGCAACACAACGGCGCGGGGTGGAGCAGCTCGGTAGCTCGCTGGGCTCATAACCCAGAGGTCGCAGGTTCAAATCCTGTCCCCGCTACTGAAGTCGAAGGCCCGGATCCAGTTCATGGATCCGGGCCTTCGACGTGTGTGACGCCACGCCGGGGTGTACCCGTTGACCTGGCGACTCGTGTGAAGTGCCGCGACATGCGAGGGCAGTTGGGCGATCTGTGTTTGACTTGTCTCTCTGTGGGCATGTCGACAAAACGCTGAAGTGACCTAACTGGCTGCGGTATACCAGGTGTACCCAGTTTGCAGGTGGTGCGACGATGGACGTTATGGGGGACAAGGCAACTCTGTTGGATACAGGGCGGTTTGCGCAGCCTGCCGACTTTGAGCAGCCTGCGGATCTCACGCAGCCTTCCGACCGGGACGAAACCGGCGAGGCTGCCGAGGAGGCGCGCCAGTGGTCGGCCGCCGAAGCCGGCGACGTCGAGGCGATGAGCGTCCTCGGAGCCATGCTGCTGCGCCGCGGTGATCTCGACGCGGCCGAGCCCCAGTTGCGCGCGGCCACCTCGGCCGGTGACCGCGCGGCCGCCAACAATCTGGGTGTCCTCCTGTACCAGCGCGGATACGCCGACGAGGCCGCCGGATGGTGGCGGATCGCCGCCGTCGCCGGCAGCGCGGCCGCCGCTCACGCCCTCGGCCGTCACCACCGCGAGCGCGGCGACGAGCCCGCCGCGGAGTACTGGCTGCGCCAGTCCGCCGAGCAGGGGCACGCCCTGGGTGCGTACGCCCTCGCCGATCTGCTGGAGCACCGCAGCGACGTGGGCGCCGAACAGTGGATGCGGGCCGCGGCGGAGCGAGGGCACCGGGAGGCCGCGTACCGGCTGGCGCGCACGCTCGACCGCAAGGCCCTGGACTCGGGCGAGGCCGTGGGCGACAACGGTGTCATCGGCGCCGCCGGGCAGGCCGCCGAGCAGTGGTACCGGCAGGCCGCCGCGCGCGGGCACCGCCGGGCCGCGCTGCATCTCGGGGCGATCCTGGAGAAACGGGGCGATCTCAAGGAGGCCGGGCGCTGGTATCTGACGTCCGCCAAGGACGGGGAGGCGCGCGCGGCGTGCGCCCTCGGCTTCCTGCTGCGCGACGCCGGGGACCCCGAGAGCGCCGCCGTCTGGTGGCTGCGCGCCGCACAGGACGGGGACGGGAACGCCGCCAACGCGCTGGGCGCGCTGCACGCCGAGCGCGGTGAGACGCAGACCGCCGAGCGGTGGTACCGGGCCGCGATGGACGCGGGTGATGTGAACGGCGCGTACAACCTCGGACTGCTCTGCGCCGAGCAGGGGCGCACCGCGCAGGCCGAGCAGTGGTACCGCAGGGCCGCCTATGCCGGTCACCGCGAGGCCGCGAACGCCCTGGCGATCCTGCTGCTCCAGGTCGGCGACGCAGCCGGAGCCGAGCCGTGGTTCTCCAAGGCCGCGGAGGCAGGGAGCGTGGACGCCGCGTTCAACCTCGGCATCCTGCACGCCGGGCGCGCCACCGACAGCGAGGACGCCGCCGCGCTGCGGTGGTACGAGCGGGCGGCCGCCGCCGGACACACGGAGGCGGCGCTCCAGGTGGGCATCGCACGGCTGCGGGAGGGCGACGAGCCGGCCGCCGAGCGGCATCTGCGGTGCGCCGCGGGAGGGGGCAGCGCCGAGGCCGCCTACCGGCTCGCCGCCGTGCTCGACGCCCGGCGGCCACCGGCGCCCGCGCACGAACTCGGGGAGCCCGCGCAGGAGAAGAGCGAGTGCGAGGAGTGGTACGAGCGGGCGGCGTCCCAGGGGCACCGGCGCGCGCAGGTGCGGGTCGGGATGCTGGCCGCGGCGCGGGGTGACGTGGTGGAGGCGGCGCGCTGGTACCGCGAGGCCGCCGAGGCCGGGTCGCGCAACGGCGCGTTCAATCTCGGGCTGCTGCTGGCCCGCGAGGGGAGCGAGCCGGAGGCGGCGCTGTGGTGGACCCGCGCGGCCGACGCGGGACACGGGCGGGCGGCGCTTCGGCTGGCGCTCGTGTACGCGCGGCGCGGGGAGCTGGCGGAGGGGCAGCGGTGGGCCGACCGGGCGGTGTCGCTGGGACCGGCGGAGGTCTCCGAACGGGCGGCGCGGCTGCGGGACGCTTTGCGGGAGGAACTGTCCGCGTGAGGTACACCCCGGCCGGGCCCGGAGTGTACCTCACGCGGACCCGGCCCGGACCCTCCCTGCCGTGGGCCCGGCCTCGGGCCGGGTGGGCCGGGGTCTGGAGCTGCTTCGGTCCGGGCGGGCCGGGTCCTGTCTCCCCCGGCGAACGGCACTGGTCGACCGGGGGCGAAGAGCGGCCGCAGGAGCGCTAGATCAAGGGATTTGCGCTGGCCACGGAGTTGACGTACTGTTCAGTTCATCGACGCGGGGTGGAGCAGCTCGGTAGCTCGCTGGGCTCATAACCCAGAGGTCGCAGGTTCAAATCCTGTCCCCGCTACTGAAGTCCGAGGGCCGGAATCCGAAAGGGTTCCGGCCCTCGGTGCGTTCCCCGGCCGACCGGCGAGCAGGTGACTGCGGACCCGTCGGCCGGGGAGTGCGAAGAGCCCCGGCGCGTCTCGCGTGCCGGGGCTCTCGGGTGCGTGCGGGTGTGTCCTGCTACGCCTGTACGGCCGCGCAGTTCGGGCAGACGCCCCGGTACGTCACCTCGACGTCCGAGACCGTGAAGCCGAAGCGCTCCGAGTCGGGAAGGTCGGTGAGCGGGTCGCCGAGCGGGTGGACGTCGCGGATCGCGCCGCACCGGGCGCAGACCAGGTGGTGGTGCGGACGGTGCGCGTTCGGGTCGTACCGCTTGGCGCGCTTGTCCGTGGCGACTTCCAGCACCTCGCCGAGCGAGACGAGCTCACCCAGCGTGTTGTAGACGGTCGCCCGGGAGATCTCGGGCAGCTTGGCCACGGCCCGGGCGTGCACCTCGTCGGCCGTCAGATGGACGTGGTCGCCGTCGAGGACCTCGGCCACGACACGTCGCTGCGCGGTCATCCGCCATCCACGTCCGCGCAGTCGTTCCAACAGGTCACTCATACAGGTCAGCGTAACAGCCGGTGAACCAGATCCCGAATGGGTGTGACTTTAGAAGTCGACTCGACTTAGATCATGTCTATCGTGTGCCGTGCGCGGGGAGTGCGACACCGGAAGGTCTGTTGTGGGCGGTGGGTGGTGGGCCGGAACCCCCGGGGGCGCACCGGGGGTTCCGGCCCGCTCGTGCGGTCAGGCCGGTACGTGCTGCCGGACGGGCGCCCAGCGGCGGATGATGTCGCGGACCGAGACGATGCCGACCGGGCCGCTGCCGTCGAGCACGATCAGGTGCCGGAAGCCGCCGTGCGACATCGCGGACGCGGCCTCCTCCAAGGTCCAGGTGGGCGCCGCGAAGACGACGTCGGTGGTGGTGTGGGTGCCGGCGGTCTCTGAGTCCGGGTTCTGGCCGAGGGCCAGGGAGTTGAGGATGTCGCGCTCGGTGAGGATGCCGAGGCCGGAGGAGTCCTCGTCGAGGACCACCGCCGCGCCGACGTGCCGCGCGGACATCAGACGGGCCGCCTGTCGGAGGGTGTGTGCCGGGCCGATGGTGAGGACCACCGTGCTCATGGCGTCGCGGACGAGCATGGGCTGGAGCCACCTCCTTGGTGAGCCGCGGCCTCCCCGGCTCCCGAGCGGAGCGCAAAGAGAAGCGGTTCACAAGTTCACAAGTGGGGGAGCTCTCAGAGTCGCAGTTAAAGAGAGGGTCAACAAGGGGGCGCGTGCGGTGAGTTCGGGGGCGCCCGGGGGTTGCTCAGCAGCCCCGGGCCGACCGGGGCTGCTCAGGAACCATGCTCAGTAACGCTGGTTGAGGTAGCCCAGCATCTCGTCGTGGAGGAGGCCGTTCGACGCGGCCGCGTTGCCGCTGTGCGGGCCGGGGCGCCCGTCGAGGCCGGTGAAGGAGCCGCCCGCCTCGGTCACGATGATCGCGTTCGCCGCCATGTCCCAGAGCGACAGCTCGGGTTCGGCGCAGATGTCCACCGAGCCCTCGGCGACCATCATGTACGGCCAGAAGTCGCCGTAACCGCGGGTGCGCCAGACCGCCTTCGTGAGGTCGAGGAAACCGTCCAGGCGGCCCTGGTCCTCCCAGCCGGACAGCGACGAGTACGCGAAGGACGCGTCGGCCATCCGCGGGACGCTGGAGACGCGCAGGCGGGTCGCGGAGGACAGGCTGCGGCCGCTGAAGGCGCCGTGGCCCTTCGCCGCCCACCAGCGACGGCCGAGCGCGGGGGCGGACACGACGCCGACGACCGGCTGGTAGCCGCCCTCGCCCACCTCCATCAGGGAGATCAGCGTGGCCCACACCGGCACACCGCGGACGTAGTTCTTGGTGCCGTCGATCGGGTCGACGACCCAGCGGCGCGGGCCCGTTCCCTCGATGCCGTACTCCTCGCCGAGGATCGCGTCGCGCGGCCTGGCCCGCTGGAGGTGGCCGCGGATGAGTTCCTCGGCGGCCTTGTCCGCCTCGCTCACCGGTGTCATGTCCGGCTTGGTCTCGACCTTCAGGTCGAGCGCCTTGAACCGGTCCATCGTCGCGGCGTCGGCGGCGTCCGCCAGGACATGGGCGAGGCGCAGGTCATCGCGATAGTCGGGCATGGGTGAACCGTATCTGCCCGTGTCGTGACGGGGCTACACAGGACGGCGCCCCACCGGTGCCGTTCCCGGGTTCGTCGGGGGGCCGTCGTGGGGGCTCGTGTCCGGCCCCGGGTGCGCGCGGGTCCGGATGTGCGCCCCTCGGGGCCGCCGCGACCCCTTGACAGTGCTTCCGTACGCGTCAAATCTGGCTGCAGAGCCGCTCGCCCCAGGGAGGCGATGATGCCCGCAGCGCGAGAATCCCTCTTGGACGCTGCCTATACGGCGCTCGCGCGCCGGGCGTGGTCCGCGGTGCGGATGGTCGACGTGGCCGCCGTGGCCGGAGTGTCACGCCAGACGCTCTACAACGAGTTCGGGAGCAAGGAGGGACTCGCGCGTGCCCTCGTACGGCGGGAGGCCGACGCCTATCTCGCCGGGATCGACCGGGCGCTGGCCGCTCACACGGACGCGCGGGAGCGGTTGGTCGCGGCCGCCGAGTGGACCGCATCGGCGGCGCGCAGCAACGCGCTGGTGCGGGCGATGCTGACCGGATGCTGGAGCGAGCGGCTGCCCTCGCCCGGGCTGTCCGCCGTACCCTCGTCGTCCGCGGTGCCCGCGCAGCGGCGGGCCGACGGACCGTTGCCCTCGCCCGCCGACTTCGTGGCGCTGGTCCGCGACCGCGCGGTCATCGCGCTCGCCCTGTCCAGGGCGGACACCCCCGAGGTCACGCGGGCCTGCGAACTGGTGGTCAGGCTCGCGCTGTCGTGGGTCGTCGCGCCGCCCGCCCGGGGCGGTGTCACGGAGCTGGTCAGGACCGCGCTGGCATCGTCCCACCGGCTCGGGGTCTGAAGGGCCCGGGCGTGTCGTCCGCAGGGCTCAAGGGCGCGGCGGCCTCAGGACTCAGGGGCGCGTGTTCAGTGCGACGAGCCCGACAGTTGGAGTCCGATGACACCGATGATGACCAGGCTGATCGAGACGATCTTGAGGATGGAGACCAGGTCGTCGAGGAAGATCATGCCGTAGATGGCGGTGCCGGCCGCGCCGATGCCGGTCCACACCGCGTAGGCCGGACCGACATCGAGCTTCCTCAGGGAGAGGGTCAGGAGACCGAAGCTGCCGAGGGCGAAGACGCAGAAGGCCACGGTGGGCCAGAGTCTGGTGAAGCCGTGCGAGAGCTTCAGGCAGACGGCGAAGCCGGTTTCGAGCAGTCCCGCCACAACGACCAGCAGCCACGCCATGTCTTGTCCTCCCACATCCGCACGTCGACTGCTTCGGCTGGCCCGATCCGGCTCGGTGCGATTATGCATTCACCGACCCGGAGAAGCCCTTACCGACGGCGGGCGCACGCAAACACGGGGAAGGTCAGTCGCCCTCGCGTCGCTCGCGCGTGGCCAGCAGCCGGCGCAGCGAGTACAGCCGCTGCGGATCCGCGTGGCCGTCGGCCACCCACTGGTCGAGCGCGCAGTCCGGTTCGTCGTGGCTGCACGCGCGGGGGCAGCCCTCGGTGCCGGGCTGGAGATCGGGGAAGGCGTTGATGACCCGGGACGGATCGACGTGGTTCAGGCCGAAGGAACGGACGCCCGGGGTGTCGACGAGCCAGCCTCCGGCGCTTCCCGCCAGCGGCAGGGCCAGCGCCGAGGTGGTCGTGTGCCGGCCGCGGCCCGTGACCGCGTTGACGTGACCGGTGGTCCGGCGCTGCTCGGGCGGCACGAGCGCGTTCACCAGGGTCGTCTTGCCGACGCCCGAGTGACCGACGAACGCCGTGATCCTGCCGTCCAGTTGCTCGCGCACCCGGTCGGCGACGGCCTCGCTCCGCAGTTCCTCGCGGCTGGTCACCACGTACGGGATGTCCAACGCGCCGTACAGCTCAAGGAACTTGTCCGGCGGGGCCAGGTCCGACTTCGTGAGCACGAGGAGCGGGGTCAGGCCGCCGTCGAAGGCCGCCACCAGACAGCGGTCGATCAGGCGGGGGCGCGGTTCGGGGTCGGCGAGGGCCGTGACGATGGCGAGCTGGTCGGCGTTGGCGACGACCACGCGCTCGTACGGATCGTCGTCGTCGGCCGTGCGGCGCAGCACCGAACCGCGCGGCTCGATGCGGACGATGCGGGCGAGGGTGTCCTTCTCGCCGGACAGGTCGCCGACGATGGCGACCCGGTCGCCCACCACGGCGGCCTTGCGGCCCAGTTCGCGGGCCTTCATCGCCATCACGACCCGGTCCTCGACCAGGCAGGTCAGCCGGCCGCGGTCGACCGTGAGGACCATGCCGGAGACGGCTTCCTCGTGTTTGGGGCGGATGTTCGTACGCGGACGGTTGCCTTTGCGGTTGGGGCGCTGGCGGATGTCGTCCTCGTCGGTGTTCTTGCCGTAACGGCGCATGATCCAGATCCGCCCGTCAGTTCCCGAGCATCCCGGTCCACAGGTCGGGGAAGTCGGGCAGGGTCTTCGCCGTCGTCGCCACGTTCTCGATCTGGACGCCCTCCACCGCCAGCCCGATGATCGCGCCGGCCGTCGCCATGCGGTGGTCGTCGTACGTGTGGAAGATGCCGCCGTGCAGCCGGCGCGGCCGGATGTGCAGGCCGTCGGCGGTCTCGGTGACGTCGCCGCCGAGTTCGTTGATCTCCTTGGTGAGCGCGGCCAGCCGGTCCGTCTCGTGCAGCCGCAGATGGGCCACGCCCCGCAGGGTGGAGGGGGAGTCGGCGAGAGCCGCGACCGCCGCGATGCCCGGGGTCAGCTCACCGACCTCGCCCAGGTCCACATCGATACCGTGGACGGCACCCGAACCGGTGAACTCAAGGCCGCGCTCGGTCAGTTCGCAGGAACCACCCATCTCGGTGAAGATCTCCCGCAGCCGGTCGCCGGGCTGGGTGGTGTGGGCCGGCCAGTCGGGGATCACGACCGTGCCACCGGTCACCAGCGCCGCCGCGAGGAACGGCTGGGCGTTCGACAGGTCGGGCTCGATGATCAGGTCGCGGCCGAGCAGGGCGCCCGGCGTCACCCGCCAGACGTTCGGCTCGCCGCCCGACTCCGGGGTGTCCACCTGGGCGCCGACGGCGCGCAGCATGTCCACGGTCATCCGGATGTGCGGCATCGACGGGAGCGTCGAGCCGGTGTGGCGGACCTCGACGCCCTGGTTGAAGCGCGGGGCGGAGAGCAGCAGGGCGGACACGAACTGCGAGGACGAGGACGCGTCGATCTCCACCGGGCCGCCGTCCAGGGCACCGCCGCCGTGCACCGTCAGCGGCAGCGCGCCGCGGGCGTCGTCGTCGATCCGGGCGCCGAGCAGGCGCAGCGCGTCGATCACGCCGTGCAGCGGACGCTCGTACGAGCGGGGGTCGCCGTCGAAACGGATGGGGCCGTCCGCGAGGGCGGCCACGGGAGGCAGGAAGCGCATGACCGTGCCGGCGTTGCCGACGTCGACCGTGGCCGGGCCGCGCAGGCCCGAGGGGATGATCCGCCAGGCCTCGCCCGAGGCGTCGGGGCCCGCCGCGACCGTCGAGCTGGAGGCGACCGTCTCCTCGATGCCCACGCCCATCGCGCGGAGCGCGCCGGCCATCAGCAGGGTGTCGCGGGAGCGCAGCGGGCGGCGCAGCCAGCCCGGCTCGGAGGCCAGCGCGGCGAGGACGAGAGCGCGGTTGGTGACCGACTTGGACCCCGGCACGTGAACCGTCGCGTCGACGGCTCCGCTTGCGTGCGGGGCTGGCCAGAGGGCGGTGTGGGCGGGGTTCACGGTCATGCGCCCCACTTTAGTGGCAGGGCGCCGGACAGCCGCGGGTCCGTCACCGCCGGTGGCACCCGGGCCGGGAAGCCGGCGCATGGTGCCCGAGGACCGGCCGGACGGTCGCGGCGCAGCTCAGCGGCCCTCCGGGCGACGTCCGCCGCTCACAGTCCCAGCAGCCAGCGCCCGCCGCCCATCAGCGAGCACAGCGACACGGCGTGGAACAGGAACAGCCACAGCCCGGCCGGTACGTGCGTCAGCCGCGAGAGCTGGTCCGCGTCCGAGTCGCCCGCGCCGCCCCGCATCCGCTTTGCCTGGAGTTCGAACGCCGGGCGGACGCCGCCGAGGAGCAGGAACCACACCACGGCGTACGCGAACGCGGCCTGCACCTGGGGTCCGGTGAGCCAGGACACCACGAGGAAGGTGCCGCCGGTGAGGATCACGGTGAGCGCGCCGTACGCGTTGCGGATCATCACCAGCATGGCTATCAGCAGGGCCGTGGCCACC
The DNA here is from genome assembly GCF_044757755.1 of Streptomyces sp. NPDC091209. Taxonomy (NCBI): domain Bacteria; kingdom Bacillati; phylum Actinomycetota; class Actinomycetes; order Kitasatosporales; family Streptomycetaceae; genus Streptomyces; species Streptomyces sp. NPDC091209. The sequence continues at coordinate 496,816 of NZ_JBIVVR010000006.1, forward strand.
CACAGCAGCAGGGTGATGCGGCCTGCGCCGAGCAGCGCGGCGCCGCCGAGGCCGAGCAGCGGCGGAGCGGTGTAGCCCGCCGCCGCCGTCAGGATCATGCCGAGGCCGGTCGGCTTGCCGCGGCTGACCGTGAGACCGCTGGTGTCGGAGTGCAGCCGGATGCCGCTGAGGCTGCGCCCGGTGAGCAGGGCGACCAGGCCGTGGCCGCCCTCGTGCGCGATGGTGATGGTGTTGCGGGAGACGCGCCAGACGCCGTGCGGGACGATCGCCGCGAGGGCCGCGACCATGGTGGCGATCACCACCCACAGGTCGGGGTCCGGCTGCGTGCCGGACACCTGGTCCCAGAGGGAGGTGAGCGAGGCCAGCGAGGAGGAGGCGGTGCTGTCCATTGTCGGCGGTGGCTCCCTTTTGTGACGCGGAATCTGGCAGTGTTGCACGTATGTGCGGACGGTATGCGGCCAGTCGTGGACCCGAGGATCTCGCAGGAGTCTTTGAGATCGAGCAGTGGGACCGGGATCCCGAGGAGACCCTGGCCCCGGACTACAACGTGGCCCCGACCAAAGAGGTCTACGTCGTCCTCGACCGCCCTGTGAAGGACGCGGACAGCCCGAGGCCGGTTCGCCAGCTCCGCAGGCTCAAGTGGGGACTCGTCCCGTCCTGGGCCAAGACCCCCGAGGGCGCCGCCAGGATGATCAACGCGCGCGCGGAGACGGTGCACGAGAAGCCCTCGTACCGCCGCGCCTTCGCCGCCCGCCGTTGCATCGTCCCCGCCGACGGCTACTACGAGTGGGTCACCGGCAGCGCCGAACGCGAACTGGAGGTCGAGGGCAGGAAGAAGCGGCCGCGCAAGCAGCCGTACTTCGTGACGCCCGCGGACGGCTCGGTCTTCGCGATGGCGGGACTGTACGAGTTCTGGCGGGACCGGACGCTGCCGGACGAGCATCCGCTGGCCTGGTGGGTGACGTGCTCGGTCATCACGACCGAGGCGGAGACGGCACCGCTGGCGGTGGCCCCCGCCGAGGGCCCGACCGTGCTGGCCGACATCCATCCCCGGATGCCCCTGATGCTCACCCCCGACCGCTGGGACCACTGGCTCGACCCGTCCCGCACGGACCCCGGCGAACTCCGTGACCTGCTCGCGCCCCCGCCGACCGGACTCATGCGCGCGTACCCCGTCTCCACCATGGTCAGCAACGTCCGCAACAACGGAGCGGAGCTGCTGAAGGAGCTGGCCGGGCCCGAGGAGGGCACACTCTTCTGACGTGACAGAGATCAGCAGCGCGAGCGAGACCATCGAGACCGACGCCGGAACGGCCCGTGTCACCTGGCACCGGGCGGCGAAGGCGCGGCTCGTCCTCGCCGTCAGCCATGGCGCGGGCGGCGGTATCGGGGCCCGGGACCTGATGGCGCTCGCCGAGGCACTGCCCCCGCACGGCGTGAGCGTCGCGCTCGTCGAACAGCCCTGGCGGGTCGCCGGGAAGAAGGTCGCCCCGGCGCCGAAGACGCTGGACGTGGGCTGGCGGGGGGTGTGGCCGGCGCTGGCGAGGCCCGGACTGCCCGTCGTCTCCGGCGGCCGGAGCGCCGGTGCCCGCGTCGCCTGCCGGACCGCGACCGAACTCGGTGCCGCCGCCGTCCTCGCGCTGAGCTTCCCGCTGCACCCGCCGGGAAAGCCGGAGAAGTCCCGCGCTCACGAGCTGCTCGGCGCGGGGGTGCCCACGCTCGTCGTCCAGGGCGGCAACGACCCGTTCGGGAAGCCCGAGGAGTTCCCGCCGGGCTCGTACGAACTGGTCGAAGTGCCCTACGGAGATCACGGCTTCGCCGTTCCGAAGCGGGCTCCGCTCGGCCAGGAGGAGGCGCTGAAGGTCGTCACCGACGGCGTCGTGCGGTGGGCCGCGTCACTCGGGTGACACGCGGGAATGCAGAGTGACGGACTTCTGTTGTGCCGAGCAGACAGCACGGAGAGTGCTGCACTGTTCGTACGAGAGGAAGTCCGCCGCATGGGTTCGATCTTCTGCCCGAGCCGCAGCAGCCGCGCTGACCTGGACTGGACGGTGCTGCACGCGGGCAAGAACGCCCCGATTCGGGCGGCGGGCGGACAAGAAGTACATCCCTCCCCGACCGAAGGTCGTCTATCCTCCGATTCCAGTGGGACCGGTCTCGGTCTCGCTACGTCGCTGGAGGAGGTGGGTCCGGTCACTGGGACCGACGCAGGGACCGAAAACGGCCAGGCGGAGCAGCCCGAGGGCCAGGGCACGAGCGAGGCGTCGGCGGAAACATCCGCCGAGCGCACCGCGCGCTTCGAGCGGGACGCGCTCGAATTCCTCGACCAGATGTACTCGGCCGCCCTGCGCATGACGCGCAACCCGGCCGACGCCGAGGACCTGGTGCAGGAGACGTACGCCAAGGCGTACGCGTCCTTCCACCAGTTCCGCGAGGGCACCAACCTCAAGGCGTGGCTGTACCGCATTCTCACCAACACCTTCATCAACTCGTACCGCAAGAAGCAGCGCGAACCCCAGCGCAGCGCGGCCGAGGAGATCGAGGACTGGCAGCTCGCGCGTGCCGAGTCGCACATGTCGACGGGACTGCGTTCCGCCGAGTCGCAGGCGCTCGACCACCTGCCCGACTCGGACGTCAAGGAAGCGCTGCAGGCGATCCCCGAGGAATTCCGCATCGCCGTCTATCTCGCGGACGTAGAAGGCTTTGCGTACAAGGAGATCGCGGACATCATGGGGACACCCATCGGAACGGTGATGTCCCGGCTGCACCGGGGGCGTCGCCAACTGCGCGGCATGCTGGAGGACTACGCCCGTGACCGCGGGCTGGTTCCCGCCGGCGCCGGAGAGTCGAACGAAGCGAAAGGCTCGGGCTCATGAGCTGCGGAGAGCCGCACGAGACGGATTGCAGTGAGGTACTCGATCATCTCTACGAGTTCCTCGATCATGAGATGCCGGACGCGGACTGCACCAAGTTCGAGGTCCACTTCGAGGAGTGCTCCCCGTGCCTGGAGAAGTACGGCCTCGAACAGGCCGTCAAGAAGCTGGTCAAGCGGTGCTGCGGCCATGACGACGTGCCCACCGATCTGCGGGCCAAGGTCATGGGCCGCATCGATCTGATCCGCTCCGGACAGGCCGTGCCCGAGCACGATGTGACCGCGACGGCCCAGGAGTCCTGACTCCCGGCCCAAGGTGCTCCCCGGCGCTCCTCAGCCCTCCGGCGCGAGGGCCGGTCTCCGGCGAAGACACTCCGTTTATCACCCGAACGTGCTAATCCGCGGGCTCGGTGCCCGCGGATTCGTTCATACCCGTCCCCGCCCCCTTCCTCCCGTCCTAGGCTCCGAGCCTGAGATCAGGGGAGGTACGGGGGAGGTACGGGGAGATGGGTTCGGTTCCGGCGTGGGCCCGTGCGTACGTGGCCTGTGTCGTCCTCATGGCTGTCGCCTGCCTCGCCCCTCTGCCGCACCTCCGCGTTCCCTGGGGGATCGTCGCGCTGCTCGCCGTGCTGTACGCGGGCTGCGAGCGCGTCACGCTGCCGCCCCGGCCGCGCGGCACCGGCGCGCCCGGCGGCGAGACCACCCAGGGGATGGGCACCTTCCTCCCTGTCCTGCTGGCCGGGGCCTTTCTGCTTCCGCCGCCCGCCGCCGCCCTCGTCGCGCTGCCCGGGGCCCTGCTCGCCCGGGTCGAACAGCGCCCGCGCGGTCCGCGCCGGATCTGGCGCGCGGCCCAGCTCGCCGTCGCCGTCTGGACCGCCTCCCGGGTGTACGGGGGACTCGGCGGCCGGGACGCGCTGGTCACCCCCGACTTCCCCTACGCGCTGGTGCCCGCCGGGGCCGCGGTGCTCACCTTCTGCGCCGTGCTCGGCGTCCTCGACGGCGGGATCCTGGCCCTGGCCGAGCGCGTGCCGCCGCGCGGTGCCTGGCACGGCCTCTTCGCGCGCTCGCTGGCACCCGTCGCCGTGCACGGTCTCGCCGGACTGATGATGGCGGTGCTGTGGCGCAGCCCGTACGGGCCCGTCGCCGCGCTCCTCGTCCTGCTGCCGATGTACGTGTCCTGCTGGGTCTTCGCCCAGTACCACCGCGAACGGGCCGCCCACCAGGCCACCATCCGCGCCCTCGTCCAGGCCGTCGACATCAAGGACGGCTACACCCGCGGGCACAGCGAGCGGGTCGGCCAGGCGTCCGTGATGATCGCCAGGGAACTGGGCATGCACGACGAGCGCGTCGAGGTGCTCCGGTTCGCCGGCATCCTGCACGACGTCGGCAAACTCGGCGTCCCCACGCGGCTGCTGCGCAAGGACGGACCGCTGACCCCCGAGGAACGGCGGATCATCGAACTGCATCCCGAGTACGGGCACGAGATGGTCCGCGGAATCGGGTTCCTCGGCGAGGCCCGCTCGGCGATCCTGCACCACCACGAGCGGCTGGACGGGAGCGGATATCCGTACGGGCTGACCGGGTCGCAGATCCCGGAGTTCGCCCGCGTGGTGGCCGTCGCCGACGCGTTCGACGCCATGACGTCGACCCGGTCCTACCGCAGGGCCCGCCCGGTGCCGGCGGCTCTGGAGGAACTGGCGCGGTGCGCCGGGGTCCAGTTCGACCCCCGGATGGTGCGGGCGCTGACGCGGGCGCTCGGCCGGCACGGCTGGCATCCCGCGGTGACCGCGGACCTGGCGCCGACGCCCTTACAGGGACTGCCGCCCGCGTATCCGTCCGGCACCGTCGGGCGGAAGGCGCCATGAGCACCGCCACCCCGCGGCGCGGAGTCCCCGCCCGTTCCGACCGTTCCGCCCGTCTCCCGTCGGCCGGGAGAGTCCCGGCCACGCTCACCGCGGTGCGCTCCGCCGCCCTGCTCGTCGCGCTCCTCGCCCTCGGCGTCACCCTCTGGGACGGAATCGACGAACGCGGTACGGCGCTGGCCTTCGGCGTTCTCATCGCCGTCGGCGAGCTCGCCCGGTGGAGCGGGGCCGAGGAGCGGGAGTCCGCGCCTCTCGGAGCGGCCGGAGCCCTGGCGTACGCGCTGCTCGGCGAGAACGCCGGGCACCGCACCGGCCACGGCGTCCTCCAGGTCGTCGCCGTCGTCGTGGCGGCGGCGCTGATCGGCTGCGTTCCGCACGTGGCACAGGGACACGGACCGACGCCGGACCACCTCGCCCGCCGCGTCCTCACCGTCGCCTTCGCCGCCGTCTGCTTCCAACCCCTCTACGACCAGGGCAGGTTGCTGGAGTGGGGCGGCCCCGCCCAGGCCCTGCTGCTTGTCGCGCTGCTGGTCCTCACCACCCTGTGCGACGCCGTGCTCGCGGCCGCGACGGCCCACGCGCGGACCCGCTGGCCGTTCGGGCCGCTGCTGCGCGACGAACTGCGGGCCACCCTCGGGATCGGTTCGGCCGTGTGCGCGACCGGGGCCGTCATGTCGCTCGCGGTCGCGGTGGTCGGACTGTGGGCGCTGCCCGTCTTCTCGCTGCCGCTGCTGCTCACCCAGCTCTCCTTCGGGCGGTACGCGGCCGTGCGGGTCACCTACCGGCAGACGATCGCCTCGCTCGCGCGCGCGACCGAGATCGCCGGGTACACACCGGCCGGGCACGCCCGGCGGGTGGCCGCCCTCAGCCGGGCCGTCGGCCGTGAGCTGGGCCTGTCCGAGCCCGACCTCACCGTCCTCGAGTACGCGGCGCTGATGCACGACATCGGGCAGCTCAGCCTGGTCGACCCGGTACCGGCCGGCGCCACCGCCGCGCTCCCGGCGGACGAGCAGCGGCGGATCGCGCTGCTCGGCGGCGCCGTCGTCCGGCAGACCGGCGTGGACGCCGAGGTCGCCGTGGTGGTGGAGCGGCAGGCGGACCCCTACCGGGACCAGCCCGTCACCGCGCGCATCGTCCGGACCGTCAACGCATACGAGGAGATGGCCCGGGAAGCAGGGGCCACAGGGCCGCTGACCGCCCTGGAGAAGCTGCGGCTGGCCACCGCCCGCGACTACCAGCCCGAGGTCGTGGAGTCGCTGGCCCGGGTCCTGTCCCGACCCGGTCTGACCCTGCCCTGGGCTGGGTAACCCATGGGTAATGAGCGGTCGTCCGAAGGTACGTGGTTGGATGCGAGGAAGAGGGTGCCAGGGGGCACGGGCCGGCCCGGGGCCGCACTGCCTTCAAGGAACTCTTCGAACGACCGGCAGGCGGGAAGCGCAAAAAACTGGCAGGCGGGAATCGTGAGGATCTTCGGCAAGGGACGACACCGGCCCTCCGCCTCATGGCGGCAGGCCACCGACCGTGCGTTCACGCTGATCGGCGACGGCCGGTACGAGGACGCGGGAGCGCTGCTCACCCGCGCCGCGGACCTGGAGCCCTGGCTGTCCGAGTCCTGGTTCAACCTGGCCCTGCTGCACAAGTTCCGGCACGACTGGGAGCAGGCGCGGGCCGCGGGTCTGCGGGCCGTCGCCCTGCTCGACCGGGAGACCGGCGCACCCGACTGGTGGAACGTCGGAATCGCCGCCACCGCCCTGCAGGACTGGCCGCTGGCCCGCCGTTCCTGGCAGGCGTACGGGCTGCGGGTGCCCGGCGGCGCCGCCGTCTCCGGTGAGCCGGCGGGCATGGACCTCGGCAGCGCGGCCGTCCGGCTGTCGCCCGAGGGCGAGGCCGAAGTGGTGTGGGGGCGCCGGCTGGACCCGGCCCGCATCGAGGTGCTGTCGATCCCGCTGCCGTCCTCCGGACGCCGCTGGGGCGAGGTCGTGCTGCACGACGGCGTTCCGCACGGTGAGCGGACCACCGCCGCCGGGCACGCCTACCCGGTCTTCGACGAGATCGAGCTGTGGGCCCCTTCGCCGGTGCCCACCTGGGTCGTCCTGCTGGAGGCGGCCACCGAGGGCGACCGGGACGCGCTGGAGCAGCTCGCCGCCGACGCCGGCTTCGCCGCGGAGGACTGGTCGTCGTCCGTACGGCTGCTGTGCCGGATGTGCTCCGAGTCCCGGATGCCGTCCGACGAGGGCGACGAGGAACACCTCGACCCGCACGACCACAGCGAGCCGGGGCACCCGGGTCCGCTCGGGCATCGCACCGACGGACAGTTGTGGGTGCCCGAGCGGGAGTGCGGGCTCGCGGCGCCCGCCTCGCTGGTGCGCGGCCTGCTCGACGGCTGGGTCGCCGACAGCCCGGACTCCCGTGACTGGCGGGATCTGGAAGAGGTCTGCTGAGCGCCCCTTTAGGCTGTAGTGGCAGAAAGTTCAAAGGTCTGAGGAAGGCGTACGTCGTCATGGCGCAGCAGGACACCGATCAGCAGCACGTGGGCGTGCTCCCCGTGGACGACGACGGGTTCGTCATCGACACCGAGGACACCGAGGAGCGTGAGGCGGCCTACCGCGAGCGCGGTGCCTCGCGGCCGATCACGGTGGTCGGGAACCCGGTGCTGCACAAGGAGTGCAAGGACGTCACCGACTTCGGCGACGAGCTGGGCCGGCTGGTCGCGGACATGTTCGCCAGCCAGCGCACCGCCGAGGGCGTGGGCCTGGCCGCCAACCAGATCGGCGTCGACCTGAAGGTCTTCGTCTACGACTGCCAGGACGACCAGGGCGACCGGCACGTGGGCGTGGTGTGCAACCCCAAGCTGGTCGACCTGCCCGCCGAACGGCGCCAGTTGGACGAGAGCAACGAGGGCTGCCTCTCCGTGCCGACCGCCTACGCGCCACTGGCCCGCCCCGACTACGCCGAGGTCACCGGGCAGGACGAGAAGGGCAACCCGGTCAGGGTGCGGGGTACGGGCTACTTCGCACGCTGCCTCCAGCACGAGACGGACCACCTGTACGGCTACCTGTACATCGACCGGCTCTCCAAGCGCGACCGCAAGGACGCGCTGCGGCAGATGGCCGAGAACGAGCCCCGCTACGAGACCGTGGCGAACGGCTGAGCCACCGCCTCGCCGGGCGCCCCCGACGCCTGTGACATAAATTGACCGGCGTGACGCGCGGTCTCTCGTGGGTCCACTCGAACGGTGCTTGGGCAGGTGATCCTCCTGACCAGGCACCGTTCGCATGTACGTCGTACGTTCGATCCCCTGTGCTCCTTCAGTGATCCAGAATCAGTCACACAAGGGGATATTCTCGGCATGGTCAGGTAGTCAGTGGGCCAAATCCGTTCCCAGAACGGTCAGTTGTGGTGCTGAATGGGAAGTGCGGGGATACGCAACGGCGCGCGCCCGGCACGGGTGGAGGGGTGTGACGTCAACAGGCGGCTGAGAGGGGTTTGTTCGTGCATGCTTTCTCATACGGCTCTTCATCGACAGCGCTCGCGGTACCACCGGCGCTCTCTCTCCCGGTGATCGAGTCCGAGTTTCCCCGTCAACTGCATCCGTATTGGCCCAAGCTCCAGGAGAACACCAGGACCTGGCTCCTCGAAAAACGGCTGATGCCCGCGGACAAGGTCGAGGAGTATGCCGACGGCTTGTGCTACACGGACCTCATGGCGGGCTACTACATTGGCGCCCCCGACGAGGTCATGCAGGCGATAGCGGACTACAGCGCGTGGTTCTTCGTCTGGGACGACCGGCACGACCGCGATGTCATCCACGGCCGGGCGGACGCCTGGCGGAGGCTCAGGTTCCGGCTGCATGCGGCACTCGACGCCCCCAGGGACCATCTGCACCACCGGGATCCCCTGGTCGCGGGCTTCGCTGACGGCATGGTGCGGCTGTACTCGTTCCTCGGCGAGAACTGGAACAAACGGTTCGCACTCCACTTCCACGCGGTGATCGAGGCGTACGACCGGGAGTTCCGGAACCGCACCTCCGGAACGGTTCCCACGGTCGCTGAATACCTTGAACTCCGTCGGCTCACTTTTGCGCACTGGATCTGGACCGACCTTCTGGAACCGAGTGCGGGGCAGGAAATCCCGGCCACCGTACGCATGCATCCGGCATTTCGGCGGGCGGCGCTGCTCAGCCAGGAATTCGCCGCCTGGTACAACGACCTCTGTTCGCTGCCCAAGGAAATAGCGGGCGACGAGGTCCACAATCTCGGAATCAGTCTTATTCACCATCAGGGGCTGACACTCGAAGAGGCCGTCACCGAAGTGAGGCGGCGGGTGGAGGAATGCATCGAGCAATTCCTCGTCGCCGAGAAGGATGTGTCACGGCTCGCCGAATTACTCGACGACGGCACGGTCCGGGGAAAAGCGACGAGCGCCGCCGTGAGGGCGTGCCTCGGAAACATGCGGAACTGGTTCAGCTCCGTGTACTGGTTCCACCACGAGTCGGGCCGGTACGCGGTCGACAGCTGGGACGACCGCTCCACACCCCCGTACGTCAACAACGAAGCGGCAGGTGAGAAATGACCGTCGAGTCCGTACGACCCGAGGTGTCCGAGGCGGGGGAGCTGTCCGTCCCGCCCCTCGCCGGAGGCGGGGTGCCCGTTCTCGGGCACGGCTGGAAACTGGTCCGCGACCCGCTGGGCTTCCTCGCCCAGCTGCGCGACCACGGCGACGTCGTCCGGCTCAGGATGGGCCCCAAGACGGTGTACGCCGTCACCACCCCCGCGCTCACCGGGGCACTGGCGGTCAACCCCGACTTCGAGATCGGCGGCCCCCTGTGGGAGTCGCTCGAAGGACTGCTGGGCAAGCAGGGTGTCGCCACCGCCAACGGGCCGCAGCACCGGCGCCAGCGGAGGACCATCCAGCCCGCGTTCCGGGCCGACATCATCCCCGAGTACGGCCCGATCATGGAGGAGGAGTCGCGGGCGTTCGCGGCGCGCTGGGAGGACGGCGGGTCCGTCGACTGCACCTCCGAGTCGTTCCGTGTCGCCGTCCGTGTCGCCGCCCGCTGTCTGCTGCGCGGCCGGTTCATGGACGAGCGCGCCGAACGTCTGAGCCTCGCGCTCGCCACCGTGTTCCGCGGCATGTACCGGCGCATGGTCATACCCGCGGGGCCGCTCTACAGGCTCCCGCTTCCCTCGATGCGCGCATTCGACCGCGCATTGGCCGATTTGCATGCGCTTGTCGACGAGATCGTCGACGAACGACGTGCATCTGGTCAAAAGCCGAACGATTTGCTGACGGCATTGCTGGAAGCGAAGAACGACGACGGCGACCCCATAGACGAACAGGAGATCCACGACCAAGTCGTCGCGATACTCACTCCCGGCAGCGAAACCATCGCGTCCACGATCATGTGGTTGCTTCAAGTGTTGACGGAACATCCGGAACAGGCGGACAAAGTGGCCGCAGAGGTCCGATCCGTCGCAGGAGACCGACCCGTGGGATTCGACGACGTCCGGAAGCTGTCGCACACGAACAATGTCGTCGTCGAAGCGATGCGTTTACGCCCCGCCGTATGGATATTGACGCGGCGCGTGGTGGCCGAAACCGAGCTGGGCGGCTATCGCATTCCGGCCGGAGCCGACATCGTCTACAGCCCCTACGCCATCCAGCGCGACCCCCGGTCGTACCAGGAGCACCTGGATTTCGATCCCGACCGCTGGCTTCCGGAACGCTCCAAGGACATCCCGAAGTACGCGATGCGCCCCTTCAGCGTGGGCAACCGCAAGTGCCCGAGTGACCACTTCTCGATGGCTCTGCTCTCCCTGATCACCGCGACCGTGGCGTCCCGGTGGCGCTTCGACCACGTGTCCGGGTCCAACGACGCGACCCGCGTCGGCATCACCCTGCGGCCCCACGAGCTGCGGCTGAAGGGCCGTCCTCGCTAGGGCTCCCGGGCGGCCGGGCGGGTGCGTGTCCGTCCGGCCGGTGTCCGGCCGGTGTCCGGCCGGTACGTCCACCGGCGCACGTTCAGGCCGCCCTCGGGCCCCTGAACGTGCGCCGCGGTCTCACGCCTTCGGCACGACCACGGTGACCGTCCACTCCTGAAGGCCGTCGCAGGACACCCGGGCCGGATCGCTCGGACACAGCGGCCGGGACGAGGTCAGCCGGACCGTTCCCGCCGAGACCGCCCGGTAGGCGGCGGACGCGTCGCCCGGCTGGAGGACGATCCCGCTGTTGGTGGCCTCCAGCCCGGTTCCGGCGGTCTTCACGGGCGCCCAGGGCCGGCGGGTCGTGCCGTCCAGGGAGACACGGATCGTCCCGCCCGGCGCCAGACAGTACGTGTGGCCGGTGTCGGCGGCGCCCAGTTCCCCCTTCGCCGTGGCGCAGTTCGGGTGGGACGGGGTGGGGGACGGCGACACGGTGCCGCTGCCGCCCGCGCCGCCTCCGCTCTGGGTACCGCAGCCCGCGAGGAGCAGGGTCAGAGCGGCGAGGGCGATGGTCCTGGTGTGAGTCGTTCGACGCATGGGGTGGCCTCCTTGCGGGTTGGACGTGCCACCGGTGGATCAGGATCCATCCCCGAGCGCGACAGTGCCCCGGCCGCCGAGGCGGGACCGGGGCACTGCCGCGGGTCGGGCCGCCGCGGCGGCCGGAGACCCTGACGCGGGTCAGCTGGTCGTCAGGGCGGTGTCGTCCACGACGAAGCTGGTCTGGAGCGAGGAGTCCTCGACGCCGCTGAACTTCAGCGTGACGGTCGAACCGGCGAAGGAGGACAGGTCGAAGGTCTTCTGGGCGTACCCGGTGGCCTTGTTGAGGTTGGAGTAGGTCGCGAGCGTGGTGGAGCCCGCGGTGACGGTGAGCTTGTCGTAGGCCGAGGTGGTGCTGGTCTCGGCCGTGTCGATGTGCAGGTAGAAGGTGAGCGAGGCCTTGCAGCCGGACGGGATGGTCACCGACTGGGAGAGCGTGTCGGTGTGGGTCGAGCCGTAGCCGTCGAGCCAGGCGTCGTACGAGCCGCCGTGCGTGGCCTCGCCGGTGTCATTGGTGATGACACCGCTCGTCTCGCTCCACACGGTGGCGCCCGACTCGAAGCCCTGGTTGCCGAGGAGCTGCGCCGAGGTGCAGGTGCCGCCGCCCGAGGTGCTGACGGTCCAGGTGAACGAGGCCGAACCGGAGGCGCCCGTGCTGTCCTTCGCCGTGACGGTGACCGCGTAGGTGCCGGCGGTGCTCGCGGTGCCGGAGATCAGCCCGGTCGAGCTGCTGATCGACAGACCGGTCGGCAGCCCGGTCGCGCTGTACGTGAGGGTCGCGCCCGCGCTGTCGCTCGCCGAGATCTGCAGGCTCGCCGAGCCGCCGGTGGCCGTGGACTGGCTGCCCGGGTTGGTGACGGTCACGGTGTTGCCGGTGCTGGTGCCCGAGGTGAAGGCGGTCGTTCCGTTGGGGGTGCCCCAGCCGGTCGGGCCGTCGTAGCCGGTGGCCGCGGTGCAGAAGTAGGACGTGGTGCAGGAGCCGTTGTTGCCGCTCGTCACGTCGTACAGGTTCGAGGTGTGGGAGTACGGGTACTTCGCCGGATAGTCGGCCGAACCCGGGGTGCCGGCCAGCGCGTACACGCCCGCGATGATGGGCGACGAGGCGCTGGTGCCGCCGTAGACCGCCCAGCCGGAGCCGCCGTAGGTGTCGTAGACGGCCACGCCGGTGGCGGGGTCGGCGACCGCGGAGACGTCGGCCTCCATGCGCTTGGTGCAGCCGGTGTCGGTCTGCCAGGACGGCTTGGCGTCGTAGGCGGAGCAGCCGGAGCCGGTGCCCTCGGTGCTGCTGGTCTTCCAGACCGACTCGGTCCAGCCGCGCGTGCTGGAGGAGGTGCTCAGCGCGGTGCCGCCGACGGCGGTCACGTACTGGGAGGTCGCCGGGTACTCGGCGCCGTAGGCGGAGTCGCCGGAGGAGACGGTGATGGCGACACCCGGGTGCTTGAAGTACGAGGTGTCCTCGCTGGTCTGCGAGGAGGACTCGGAGCCGCCCCAGCTGTTGGAGACGAACTTCGCGCCCAGCGTGACCGCTTCGTTCTCGGCGATGCCGAGGTCGGAGTCGTTCGCGGAGCTGGCCTCGACGAGGATGATGTTGCAGTTGGGGCAGACGGCGCTGACCATGTCGATGTCGAGCGCCTCCTCACCCGCCCAGCCGGTGTCGTTCGTCGGCAGTGACGTGGTCGAACCGGTCTGGCTGACCTGCTTGAAGCAGCCGCTGGCCACGGTGCAGGCGGACAGGCCGAACTGCGAGCGGTAGGTGGCCAGGTCGGAGGCGGCGTTGGGGTCGTTGTAGGCGTCGACCACGGCGACCGTCAGACCGGAACCGCCGGTCGAGGGCAGGTTGTAGGCGCTGTGCAGGTTGGCCGGGCTGAGGCCGGACACCGCGGCGGCGGCGTCGGGGGAGACCTTGGCCGCGAGCTTCTGTGCGATGTCGGTGCGGCGCTGCGCGAAGCACGACATCTGGCCGGGCTTCGTCGCCTCGGCGCACAGGTGCTTGGTCGCGACCTTCTGGCCGGCCCTGCCGGTCGCGTGGACCGCCTGGCGGGCGGGATCGGTGAGGGCCCCGGCGTTCTGGGTGGCCCGGGAGACGTGGGGGGTCGGCGCGGGCTGGGCGTCCGCGGGAGGAGCCGCGGCGAAGCCGGCGAGGCCGAGGGCCAGGGCGGGGAGGGCGGCGGTGAGGAGTCTTCGCAGTTTCCGGGCGGGTCTGGCGGAGGGTATCGGGCGCTGGGAACGCATGGGGGTGTCGCCTCCATCGGTTCGAGGCCGGTGCCGCTCGGGCCGGGGTAGGGCCGTACGCGACGCCATAGCCGGAAGTGGGGGTTTCTCGGCGCTCTGAACAGGCGGACCTGTGACGCGCGTAGCGCGACCACGGGGAGGTGGTCAGAAATGCGTCATGGGCATGCCAATTCAGTCGTCCCGATCTGCCGAGGTGCGCGGCATGAGGGGACGGCCAGAACCTAGCCGGGGTGAACGACGTGCGAACAGCCGTGCCGGAAGAACTTTGCCGCTCCATGGACGGGGATTGGCCCGGTGATTGGAGGCGCGGGGGCAGTACGTGACGAAAGCCGGGCCGCACAGGGCGGCCCGACTCTCATCACTGACGAACAATCAGAACACGTAGGACACTCAGGACACTCGGAACACTCGTAGCGCTCAGGGCACTTGGAGCACTTGGAGCACCAGCACCCTCGGAACGTTCGGACCGGTCAGAAGTCCTCGTCGAGGTCGACCGTGCCCTCGACCGCGACCTGGTACGCGGACGGCCGGCGCTCGAAGAAGTTGGTCAGCTCCTGGACACCCTGGAGCTCCATGAACGAGAAGGGGTTCTCGGAGCCGTACACCGGCGCGAAGCCCAGCCGCTGAAGGCGCTGATCGGCGACGCACTCCAGGTACTGCCGCATCGAGTCGGTGTTCATGCCCGGCAGACCCTCACCGCACAGGTCGCGCCCGAACTGCAGCTCGGCCTCGACGGCCTCGCGCAGCATGTCGGTCACCTGCTCCTGGAGCCGGTCGTCGAAGAGCTCAGGCTCCTCCTTGCGGACGGTGTCGACGACCTCGAAGGCGAAGCTCATGTGCATCGTCTCGTCGCGGAACACCCAGTTGGTGCCGGTGGCCAGGCCGTGCAGCAGACCCCGGCTGCGGAACCAGTAGACGTACGCGAAGGCCCCGTAGAAGAAGAGCCCCTCGATGCACGCGGCGAAGCAGATGAGGTTCAGCAGGAAACGGCGGCGGTCCGCCTGGGTCTCCAGCCGGTCCAGCTTCTCCACCGAGTCCATCCACTTGAAGCAGAACTGCGCCTTCTCGCGGATGGAGGGGATGCTCTCGACCGCCGCGAAGGCCGCCGTGCGGTCGTCCGGGTCGGGCAGATAGGTGTCGAGCAGCGTCAGATAGAACTGGACGTGCACGGCCTCCTCGAAGAGCTGACGGCTCAGGTAGAGCCGCGCCTCGGGGGAGTTGATGTGCTTGTACAGCGTCAGCACCAGGTTGTTCGACACGATCGAGTCGCCCGTCGCGAAGAACGCGACCAGCCGGCCGATCATGTGCTGCTCACCCGGCGTCAGCTTCGCGAGGTCGGCCACGTCCGAGTGGAGGTCGACCTCCTCGACGGTCCAGGTGTTCTTGATCGCGTCCCGGTAGCGCTCGTAGAAGTCCGGGTAGCGCATGGGACGCAGGGTCAGTTCGAAGCCCGGGTCGAGGAGGTTCTTCTCGGACGCGGCCTTCTCGGTGGTGGTGTCGCTCATTACTGGCAGGCCTCGCAGGACTCGGGGTTTTCCAGGGAGCAGGCGACGGCGTCGGGATCGGCCGCCTGCTGGACGGGGATGATCTTCTCGGGCTGCGCCTGGGCCTGGGCCGCGCGGGCGATGCGCGTCGCCGGGCGGGAACGCAGGTAGTACGTCGTCTTCAGGCCCGACTTCCAGGCGTACGAGTACATCGAGGAGAGCTTGCCGATGGTCGGCGTCTCCAGGAACAGGTTCAGCGACTGGGCCTGGTCCAGGAACGGGGTCCGGGCGGCGGCCATGTCGATCAGGCCGCGCTGCGGGATCTCCCACGCCGTGCGGTACAGGTCGCGGACGTCCTGCGGGACCCAGGTGAAGCCCTGCACCGAGCCGCTGGAATCACGCAGCGCCTCACGGGTCTGCGCGTCCCACACACCGAGCTTCTTCAGCTCGGCCACCAGGTACGAGTTGACCTGGAGGAACTCGCCGGAGAGCGTCTCGCGCTTGAACAGGTTCGACACCTGCGGCTCGATGCACTCGTAGACGCCCGCGATGGACGCGATGGTGGCGGTCGGCGCGATGGCGAGGAGCAGCGAGTTGCGCATGCCGACCGCCGCGATCCGCTGCCGCAGGGCGGCCCAGCGCTCCGGCCAGTTCAGCTCGACGTCGAAGTGGTCCGGGTGCAGCACGCCACGGGCGGTACGGGTCTTCTCCCAGGCGGGGAGCGGACCGTTGCGCTCGGCCAGGTCCGCGGAGGCCTCGTAGGACGCGAGCATGATGCGCTCGGCGATCCGCGTGGACAGCGCGCGGGCCTGCGGCGAGTCGAAGGGCAGCCGCAGCTTGAAGAAGACGTCCTGGAGACCCATCGCGCCGAGGCCCACCGGACGCCACTTGGCGTTGGAACGGCCCGCCTGCTCGGTCGGGTAGAAGTTGATGTCGACGACGCGGTCGAGGAAGGTCACCGCGGTGCGCACGGTCTCGTCGAGGCGCTCCCAGTCGATGTCGTCGCCGACCACGAACGCGCCGAGGTTGACCGAGCCCAGGTTGCAGACCGCCGTCTCGCCGTCGTCCGTGACCTCCAGGATCTCGGTGCACAGGTTCGAGGAGTGGACGGTGTGGCCGGGCTCCGCCGTCTGGTTGGCGGTGCGGTTGGCGGCGTCCTTGAAGGTCATCCAGCCGTTGCCGGTCTGCGCGAGGGTGCGCATCATGCGGCCGTACAGGTCGCGGGCCGGGATGGTCTTCTTGGCGAGGCCCGCCTCCTCGGCCTTGCGGTACGCGGCGTCGAACGCGTCGCCCCACAGGTCGACCAGCTCGGGCACGTCCGAGGGGGAGAAGAGCGACCAGACGCCGTCCTCGTTCACCCGGCGCATGAACTCGTCCGGGATCCAGTGCGCGAGGTTCAGGTTGTGCGTACGCCGGGCGTCCTCACCGGTGTTGTCGCGCAGTTCCAGGAACTCCTCGATGTCGGAGTGCCAGGTCTCCAGGTACACCGCGGCCGCGCCCTTGCGCCGGCCGCCCTGGTTCACGGCGGCGACCGAGGCGTCGAGCGTCTTGAGGAACGGGACGATCCCGTTGGAGTGCCCGTTGGTGCCGCGGATCAGCGAACCGCGCGACCGGATCCGGCTGTACGACAGTCCGATGCCGCCCGCGTGCTTCGACAGGCGTGCCACCTGGTGGTAGCGGTCGTAGATGGAGTCCAGCTCGTCCAGCGGGGAGTCCAGGAGGTAGCAGGACGACATCTGGGGGTGCCGCGTACCGGAGTTGAAGAGCGTGGGGGAGGAGGGGAGGTAGTCGAGGCGGCTCATGAGCCGGTAGAGCGCGGCGACTTCGTCCACGGAGCGGGCCGTGTCGTCCTCGGCGAGACCGGAGGCCACCCGGAGCATGAAGTGCTGGGGCGTCTCGACGACCTTGCGGGTGATCGGGTGCCGGAGCAGATAGCGGCTGTGCAGCGTGCGCAGCCCGAAGTAGCCGAAGCGGTCGTCGCCTTCGGTGTCGATGAGCGCGTCGAGGCGGGCCGTGTGCAGCCGGACGAACGCGGCCGTGCGGTCGGCGATCAGACCCTCGCGATGGCCGACGGCGACCGACTCGGAGAAGGTCGTGACGCCCTGGGAGGCGGCCTCCGCGGCGATGCTGATCGTGAGCAGGCGGGCGGCCAGCCGGGAGTAGGCGGGGTCCTCGGAGATGAGACCCGCGGCCGCCTCCGTGGCCAGTTCGCGCAGCTCGGCCTCGTCGGCGCGGGCGGACCGGCCGCGCAGCGCCGCGGCGGCGACCCGGCCGGGGTCGGCGTCGGTGAGGTCGGCGGTGAGATCGGTCAGGGTCCGCAGCAGCGCGGTTCCGGGACCGTCGGTCTCCACCCGGGCCTGCTGCGCGGTCACTGAAGCCGGATCGGCTGGCGCGATGGTCACGTGGGGATCTCCCTCGCTCGGCACGGGGCCCGGCGGGGGAGGAGCGGGGCACACGGGAGCGCTTCAGGGCAGCACGCACCGCGTCCACCGGCCCATTCCGCGAGGCCCGGACGTCGTCGGCACCCGGGCCGGACGGCCGGGGCGCGCTGTCGGCAGGTCCTCGGACTGACGCGAGTACGGGCACGCCGAAACGCGAACACGCACAAGTACACCGTTGCGGGACAGTTCCGGATTTGCACCGGATTCCCCTGCGGCGACAGCGACCATGAGCATACATCTTGTGCCGGGCTCCGGGAGTGCCCCCACATGTTGTGTCGGGTCGGTGTCCGCGAGCACTACGGAGCGTGCTGGAGTGCCAACTCGTAGGTGAGCAGCCGGATGTCGTCGAGCCCCGGAAGCGGGTTCCAGTCGCGGTCGGGGGTGCGGGTGAAGCCCAGGCGCTCGTACACGCGGTGGGCGCTGTGCATGGAGCCCTGGGTGGACAGTACGACGCGGGTACAGCCCTCCACGGCCCGTGCCCGCTCGACGCAGGCGCGCACGAGGGCTTCCCCGGCACCCCGGCCCCGTGCCTCGCGCGCGACCGCGAGCATCCGGAGCTCGGCCTCCCCGGCGCGGGCGAAGTCCGCCATGGGGCTGCCGTCCGCCACGAAGGTCACGCTGCCGAGCACCCGGGCCCCGTCGACGGCGACCAGTACATCGGCGACGGCCGCGCGCCCCGCGACGTCCCGCAGTTTCTCCAGGTACGCGTCGCTCTCCCCGAAGTCGAGCAGCTCGTCCCCGAGATAGACCCGGGCCGCGATCTCGCCGACGGTGGGGTACTCCTCGGGCCGTGCCCGCCTGATGACGATGTCCATGCGGGCGAGTGTGCCCGAGCGGCACGGCGACGGGCCGCCGGTTTTCCTCCGGCGGCCCGTCGTACGGCGCTGTCGCGTCGTTCGTTCCTGGTTCCCGATGGCTAGTGGCTCGCGTCCGCCGTGGCCGGCGGGAGCTCCGTCTCGACTCCGGGGTCTCCCGCATCGGCCGTGTAGTCCTCGGGCGAGGTCTCGTCGACACCGTCCGGGGCCTTGAACGCCCTGAGGGCGAAGGTGAGGACGACGGCCACCGCCACGTTCAGGACGAACGCCGTCAGGCCGAGGTAGCCGATCTCCCCGATGCCGGGGATCTCCTTCGAGCTGCCGCCGAAGTGCTTCTGGGTCGGCGAGGCCACCCCGTAGGCGGCGATCGTGCCGTAGAGCATGCCGACCGCCCAGCCGCTCAGCAGCGCCCAGCGGTGGAACCAGCGGGTGAACAGTCCGCCGACCAGCGACGGGAAGGTCTGCAGGATCCAGATGCCGCCCAGCAACTGGAAGTTGATCGCGACGGTCCTGTCCATGGTCAGGACGAAGACCAGCGCGCCCAATTTCACCAGGAGCGACACCAGCTTGGAGACCTGGGTCTCCTGGCGCGGGGTCGCGGCCGGGTTGATGAAGTCCTTGTAGATGTTGCGGGTGAAGAGATTCGCGGCCGCGATCGACATGATGGCCGCCGGGACGAGCGCGCCGATGCCGATCGCGGCGAAGGCCACACCGGCGAACCAGTCGGGGAACATGTTCTCGAAGAGCTGGGGGATGGCGAGCTGGCCGTTGGTGACCTTCACGCCGGCCGCGATCGCCATGAACCCGAGCAGGGCGAGCAGGCCCAGCATCAGCGAGTACAGCGGCAGGATCGTGGTGTTGCGGCGGATCACCTCCCGGCTGCGGCCGGACAGCGTCGCGGTGACCGAGTGCGGATACATGAACAGCGCCAGCGCCGAGCCGAGCGCGAGGGTGGCGTACGTCCACTGGCCCGCCTCGGCGGGGACGAGTCCCCCGGCGCCCGCGGCCGTGTACTTGGCACTCGCCGCCTTGAAGATCTCGTCGAAGCCACCCAGCTTGATCGGGATGTAGATGATGGCCACCGCGATCACGATGTAGATCAGGGTGTCCTTCACGAATGCGATCAGGGCCGGGGCCCGCAGACCCGAGGAGTAGGTGTACGCGGCCAGCACGCCGAAGGCGATGAGGAGCGGCAGGTCCTTGACGAACCAGTTGGTGCTCTCGCCGCCGCCCACGCCCATCACGTCGAGGACGGCCTGGATGCCGACCAGCTGGAGCGCGATGTACGGCATGGTGGCCAGGATGCCGGTGACGGCCACGGCGAGGGACAGGCTCTTGGAGCCGAAGCGGCCGCGCACGAAGTCCGAGGTGGTCACATAGCCGTGCTTGTGGGAGACCGACCACAGGCGGGGCAGGAACGTGAAGATGAGCGGGTAGACCAGGATCGTGTACGGCACGGCGAAGAAGCCAGCCGCGCCCGCCGCGTAGACCGCCGCGGGTACGGCGACGAAGGTGTACGCGGTATAGAGGTCGCCGCCGAGCAGGAACCAGGTCACCCAGGTGCCGAAGGACCGTCCGCCCAGGCCCCATTCGTCGAGGCTGTGCTCGTCGGCCGCTCTGCGCCAGCGCGCGGCCAGGAAGCCCATGACCGTGACGGCCAGGAAGAAGAAGACGAAGACGCCGAGGGCGACGCCGTTCACACCGTCGTTCATGCGCCGGCACCTCCCGTGGCGGAGGCAGAAGCGGAGGTGCGGCCCCGCTGGTCATGCCGCCACAGCAGGTACGCGGTCACGGTCAGCACCGTGGACAGGGGCACCCACATCAACTGGTACCAGTAGAAGAACGGGATGCCGATGAACGCCGGGCCGGTCTTCGTGTAGGAGCCGACCCACAGCATCGCCACGAAGGGCGCGAGCAGACAGAGGGCGATCACCACACGTACCGGTGTCACCACCGGTGGTTTCACTTCGGGCAGGTCTGACATAGGGCGACTCCGTCCCCTCATCGATCACCTGGGTAACGCGCAGGCAATCTAGGGGATGGTTCCGCTTTGGGGAACCCCACCTCGGACGGCGGGTGTGGAGGGTTCGTGTCGGTGCGCACGGCGCGCTCAGCAGGTGCGGAACCCCCGGAGCGCTTGCGGCGCCTGACGGTGCGTCCGGGACCGCCGGGGCGGCGGGGCGCCGCGCGCGGATCCGGGAACGGATGCCCGGTACCCGCGCGCTACCCCCGAACGGCTCAGTCCTGCGGGCGCTTGAGGCGGGCGACGAACTTGTAGCGGTCGCCCCGGTACACCGACCGCACCCATTCCACCGGCTCGCCCTGCCGGTCCAGCGAGTGGCGGGAGAGCATCAGCATGGGCAGGCCCACGTCGGTGCCGAGCAGTCCGGCCTCGCGCGGGGTCGCCAGCGAGGTCTCGATGGTCTCCTCGGCCTCGGCGAGATGGATGTCGTACACCTCGGCCAGCGCGGTGTAGAGAGAGGTGTACTTGACGAGCGACCTGCGCAGGGCGGGAAAGCGCTTGGCGGAGAGGTGGGTCGTCTCGATGGCCATCGGCTCGCCGCTCGCGAGGCGCAGCCGCTCGATGCGCAGCACCCGGCCGCCGGCCGAGATGTCGAGCAGGCCGGCGAGGGTCTCGTCCGCCGTGATGTAGCCGATGTCCAGCAGCTGCGAGGTGGGTTCGAGGCCCTGGGCGCGCATGTCCTCGGTGTACGAGGTCAGTTGGAGCGCCTGGGAGACCTTCGGCTTGGCGACGAAGGTGCCCTTGCCCTGGATGCGTTCGAGACGGCCCTCGACGACCAGCTCCTGAAGGGCCTGCCGCACCGTGGTGCGCGAGGTGTCGAACTCGGCGGCGAGGGTCCGCTCCGGCGGTACCGGCGTACCGGGCGGCAGTGTCTCCGTCATGTCGAGCAGGTGCTTCTTGAGGCGGTAGTACTTGGGCACGCGCGCGGTACGGATGGGCGCCCCACCCTCGTTCTCCGCACTGCTGACGTCGGTGCTCATGCTCTGCCTTCCCGGCTCCGGATGCCGAAGCGACCGACATGTCGACGGCCACGGCTCACATCGTGGCACGGCTTTCCGCGCGAGTGTCCCCCGCACGCTCCGTGATCCCCTCTATATACCGTCGGCGTACCTGTTGGTCTAGTCCATCGTGCGCAGACGGTGGTACCGGCGGCGGCGGAGACGGTCGCCCGGACGGCCCGGTGATGGTTCGTCCGCAGGCCAGGGATGGTTCCCTCCGCAGGCGGTGAACGGGCCTGCTATTTATGCCGCTTACCTACTTAAAGGTCCTTGCATATGTAGGTCCCATAACGGACGACTGGACGGGCTTACGCACCCTTGACACCCCCCTAGGTCTAGGCCAAGCTCCCCGTACTGGTCTACACCATTGGTCCAGTCCCGGCCCCACGGGCGGTACACGGCGTATGTCACCGCGGGGAGCAGGGGGGTTTGTGGCATCCCTGAGGAGGGTGGCGTGAAGCGCAAGCTGGTAGCCGCGATCGGTATCGCGGGCATGATGTTCTCCATCGCGGCGTGCGGGAACGACAAGGGGTCCGGGGGGTCGGACAAGGGTGCGGACGCCAAGGAGCTGACGGTCTGGCTCACGGTCGACGCGCAGAACAACTGGCCGGAGCTGGTCAAGGCGGCCGACACGGCGATCCAGGCGAAGCACCCGGGCGTCAAGATCAACCACGAGTACTACGGCTGGCCGGACAAGAACACCAAGCTCGACGCGGTCCTCGCCACCGACAAGGCGCCGGACGTGGTCGAGATGGGCAACACCGAGATGCTCGGCTACATGGTCAAGGGTGCCTTCGCTCCCCTCGACACGTCGAAGTTCGAGAACGCGGACGCCTGGCTGGACGGCCTCAAGGCCTCCGTCACCTACGACGGCAAGACCTACGGCGTGCCGTACTACGCCGGTGGCCGCGTCGGCAACTGGCGCAAGGACGTCGCCGCCTCGGTCGGCGTGAAGACCCCGCCGAAGACGTACCAGGAGCTCACCTCCGCTCTGGACAAGATCCAGAAGAAGGAGGGCAGCAAGTTCAGCGCCTGGTACCAGCCCACCCGCGACTGGTACGCGGCCATGTCCTTCGTCTACGACGCCGGCGGCTCCATCGCCAAGCAGGAGGGCGGCCAGTGGAAGGGCAACCTCTCCTCGCCCGAGTCGCAGAAGGGCCTCACCGAGTTCAAGAACGTCGTCGACAAGTACATGCACGGCGACAAGACCAAGGACGAGTCCGACCGTTACATCGTCTACGGCCAGGGCAAGTCCGGCATGATCTTCGGTGCCGCCTGGGAGGGCGCGACCGCCGAGGACCCGAAGAGCGACAAGACCGGCAAGCTCAAGGGCAACCTCGAGAACTTCGTGATGCCCGGCCCGTCCGGCAAGAACCTCCCGGTCTTCCTGGGCGGCTCCGACCTCGCCGTCCCGGTGAAGTCGAAGGCGCAGGCGCTGGCCGCCGAGTGGATCAACGCGTTCACCGGCGCCAAGGGCCAGAAGGGCCTGATGGGCAAGGGCAACCTGCCCAACAACAAGACCGACCTCGCCACCCTGAAGAACGACCCGGCGACGGTCGTCCCGGCCACCGCGGCCGAGTCCAACTGGTTCGTGCCGATGGCGCCGGGCTGGGGCCAGGTCGAGAAGGCCCAGGTCCTGCAGACCATGCTGCAGAACATCGGCACCGGCAAAAAGTCGGTGGCGGACGCCGCGAAGGAAGCGGACGCCGCGATCGACAAGGTCATCAACGTCAAGTGACCTGAGAGCAGGGCCCCGTCGGTCCTCCGTCACGGAGGGGCGGGGCCCTGTCTCCCGTACGGCCCGGCCCGGGGTCCGCCCCCGCGGTGCCCGGCCGTGCGGGACTTCGCCTTCGTACGACCTGAGGGACCGCTGAGGAGCGCGCGATGAGTGCCGCAGACACGACCACCCCCGCCAAGGTGCCGCCACCGCGGCAGGCACCGCCACCGGCCGTCGCCGAGGCGCCACGCGCCAAGCGGACCGCGGGCACAGCGGCGGCCCCCTGGGTCCTGCTCGCCCCGTGTCTGCTGATCCTCGCGCTGGTCCTCGGCTATCCGCTGGTACGCCTGGTCACGCTCTCCTTCCAGAAGTTCGGGCAGTCCCAGCTCTGGGGCTTCCAGCCGGCCGAGTCGGTCGGCTTCGACAACTTCTCCAAGGTGTTCTCGGACAGCGAGTTCTGGGCGGTGGTCGTCCGGACCGTCCTCTTCGCCGGCGGGGCCGTCGTCTTCACGATGGTCGTCGGCATGCTCATCGCGCTGCTCCTCCAGCGGGTCTCCGGCTGGGTGAAGACACTCATCAACATCGCGCTGGTGGCGAGCTGGGGCATGCCCATCATCGTGGCCACCACGGTCTTCAAGTGGCTCTTCGACTCCGACTACGGCGTCTTCAACGCGCTGCTCAGCAAGCTTCCCGGCGTCGACATGATCGGCCACAACTGGTTCGCGAGCGGTACCCAGGGCCTGAGCGTGATCATGCTCCTGGTCGTGTGGGGCGCGGTGCCGTTCGTCGTCATCACCCTCAGCGCGGGACTCACCCAGGTGCCCGCCGAGCTGGAGGAGGCCGCACGGCTCGACGGCGCGGGCGCCTGGGGCGTCTTCCGCCACGTCACGCTGCCGATCCTCAAGCCGATCATCGTGATGCTCACGACCCTCTCCGTCATCTGGGACATGGGTGTCTTCCCGCAGGTCTTCGTCATGCGGGGCGGCCACCCGGAGGCGGAGTTCCAGCTCCTCACCACGTACTCGTACGACCGCGCCTTCGTCGTCAACGACTACGCGCAGGGGTCGGCGATCGCCGTGCTGACCGTGCTGCTCCTGCTGGGCGTGGTGGCCGTGTACATGCGTCAGATGCTGCAGATCGGAGAGGTCGAATGAGTGCCGTCGCCACGTCCGGGCGTACGTCCGCCACGGGGCGGAAGTCCTCCGGGCCCCGCAAGTCCAAGCTCGGCTGGAACGTCCTCGGTCTGCTCGTCTTCGTCGTCGCGGGCTTCCCCGTCTACTGGATGCTCAACACGGCCATCAAGCCGGCCAAGGACGCCATCGACCCCGATCCGAGCCTGTTCCCCACGGGGTTCACGCTCGACAACTTCCGCCGCGCGCTGAACATCGCCGACTTCTGGGGCCCGGTCGGCCGCAGTCTGATCGTGTCGCTCTCGGTCGTCGTGATCGGCATCGTGGTGGGGATGCTGGCCGCGCTGGCCATCTCCCGCTTCGCCTTCCGCGGCCGCAAGGCCGTGATCGTCGGCATCCTCGCGGTCCAGATGGTCCCGCTGGTCGCCATGATCATCCCGATCTTCCTGCTGCTGAACGACCTCGGGCAGTACGACAAGCTCTCCGGTCTGATCATCACGTATCTGACCTTCATCCTCCCCTTCACGGTGTGGACGCTGCGCGGCTTCATCGTCAACATCCCGAAGGAGCTGGAGGAGGCGGCGATGGTCGACGGATGCAGCCGCACGGGCGCCTTCATCCGCGTGGTCTTCCCGCTGCTGGCCCCCGGCATGGTCGCGACCTCCGTCTACGCCTTCATCCAGGCGTGGAACGAATACCTCTACGCCCTCATGCTGCTGAGCCAGCAGAATCAGACCGCCACCGTCTGGCTCGGCAACTTCACCACCAAGCACGGCACCGAGTACGCCCCGATGATGGCCGGATCCACCATGATGGCCGTGCCGATCGTCGTCCTGTTCCTCCTCGTCCAGCGCAAGATGGCCGCGGGTCTGACCGCGGGCGCCGTGAAGGGATAACGCCTCCCGATGACGACATTCGCCAGTGGTACCACTGCGTCCCATCCAAAGGACGGCCTGACGCGCGACGCCCTGACCGTGCTCCAGCCCGGCTTCACCGGGACCACGGCTCCGGACTGGCTGCTGCGCCGTCTCGGTGAAGGGCTCGCCTCCGTCGGCCTGTTCGGCCGCAACATCGCCTCGCCCGATCAACTGGCAGCTCTGACCGCCCAGTTGCGCGTCGAACGTAACGATGTCCTCGTCGCCATCGACGAGGAGGGCGGCGACGTCACCCGCCTGGAGGTGCGCACCGGGTCGTCCTTCCCGGGCAACCACGCGCTGGGCGCCGTCGACGACGTGGCGCTCACCGAGGCCGTCGCCCTCGAACTCGGCCGCCGGCTGGCCGCGTGCGGAGTGAACCTCAACTGGGCGCCGTCCGCCGACGTGAACTCCAACCCGGCCAACCCGGTCATCGGCGTACGGTCCTTCGGCGCCGACACCGACCTGGTGGCCCGGCACACGGCCGCGTACGTCACCGGCCTCCAGGCCGCCGGCGTCGCCGCCTGCACGAAGCACTTCCCGGGCCACGGGGACACCGCGGTGGACTCCCACCACGCCCTGCCCCGCATCGACGCGGACCTGTCGGTCCTCCAGTCCCGCGAACTCGTCCCCTTCCGGGCCGCGATCGCCGCGGGCAGCCGTGCCGTGATGAGCGCGCACATCCTCGTCCCGGCCCTGGACCCGGACCGCCCGGCCACCCTCTCCCGCCGCATCCTCACCGGTCTGCTGCGCGAGGAACTCGGCTACGACGGTCTGATCGTCACCGACGGCATGGAGATGCAGGCCATCGCGGCGACGTACGGCATCGAGCGGGGCAGCGTGCTGGCCATCGCGGCCGGCGCGGACGCCATCTGCGTCGGCGGCGGACTGGCGGACGACGACACCGTGCGCCGCCTGCGCGACGCACTGGTCTCCGCCGTCCGCACCGGTGAACTCCCCGAGGAACGCCTCGCGGACGCGGCGAACCGGGTGCGGGCACTGGCCGCGTGGACAGCCGCGGCCTCCGCGATCCCGAAGGCATCCCCGGCCGCCTCCGCCTCGGCCGTCGTCTCCCGCACGAATGGCTTGAACGGCTCGAACGCTTCGAACATCTCGGGCGGTACGGACGGTACGAGCGGTACGGGTGGCGTGAACGGTACGGGCGGTACGGCTGGTACGGACGGGGCGAGCGGTACCGGCGCTACGCGCGGTGCGGCGGATACGGACAGCCCGGCCGGTACAAGCGGCTCGCACAGCCCGGCCGGTACGAGCGGCTCGGAGGGCTCGAACCGTTCAAGCCGTACGGGCGGCACGAGCGCGACGGGCGGTACGGGCCGTACGGGCACGGGCGGAGCGTCCGACGTCGGTCTGATCGCCGCCCGGCGCGCGCTCACCGTGACCCGCTCGGCGTCGTACGCCCCGCTCACCGAGGCTCCCTACGTCGCCGCGCTCACCCCGGTCGCGAACATCGCGGTCGGTGACGAGACCCCCTGGGGCGTGGCGGCGGAGCTGGCCCGGCTGCTTCCCGGCACCGAGACCGGCAGTTTCAACGGCGAGGACGCGGGCTCCGCGGCACTCGCCGCCGCGGGCGCGCGGCCCCTCGTCGCGGTCGTCCGCGACGAACACCGTCACCCCTGGATGGCGACCGCCCTCGACACCCTGCTCGCCTCCCGCCCCGACACCGTCGTGGTCGAGATGGGCGTCCCCCAGTCGGCACCCCGGGGTGCCCTGCACATCGCCACCCACGGCGCGGCACGGGTGTGCGGCCAGGCGGCGGCGGAGGTCATCGCGGGGGAGTAGCCGACCGGCCCCCGGGCCGCACAGCACAGGTGCCGGGCTCCCTCGGGAGGCCCGGCACCTGCGTGTTCCGTTCGGCCCGCGCGGTGGCCGCGTCCTAGATGCCCTGCCAGTCCGGCTTGGCGGCGAACGTGTGCCGGAAGTAGTCCGCGAGCTTCAGCTTGGACGCGGCGGCGTCGTCGACGACCACCGTCGCGTGCGGGTGCAATTGCAGCGCCGACGCCGGGCAGACCGCCGCGACCGGCCCCTCGACGGTCGCCGCCACGGCGTCCGCCTTGCCCTCGCCGGTCGCGAGCAGCACCAGGTGCCGCGCCTCCAGGATCGTGCCGATGCCCTGGGTGATGACGTGGTGCGGTACCTGCTCGATGTCGCCGTCGAAGAACCGCGCGTTGTCCACCCGGGTCTGCTCGGTCAGCGTCTTGATCCGGGTCCGGGAGGCGAGCGAGGAGCACGGCTCGTTGAACCCGATGTGCCCGTCCGTCCCGATCCCCAGCAACTGGAGGTCGACCCCGCCGGCCGCCGCCAGCGCCTTGTCGTACGCCTCGCACGCGGCCTGGACGTCCGCCGCGGTGCCGTCGGGCCCCATGAACGCGTCCATGCCGAGGCCCAGCGGCTCCAGCACCTCGCGGCGCAGCACGGAACGGTAGGACTCCGGGTGCTCGGCGGGCAGCCCCACGTACTCGTCGAGCTGCGCGATGCGCGCACCCGAGGCGTCCACGGCACCGGAACCCGCTCGGGCCGCCAGCGCCGCGTAGATGGGCAGCGGCGTCGAGCCGGTGGCCACGCCGAGCAGCGCGTCGGGCTTGCGCCTGAGCAGTTCCGCCATGGCCTCGGCGATCAGCTCGCCGCCCGCCTTGGCGTCCGGGACGATGACAACTTCCACGCTGGGCCTGCCGATCTGGAGAGGGGACTCAGGAACGCAACCGAATCCGAAGGGGGACACATGTGGTATAGACCAATCTAGCAGAGCGTCACCCTTCCGTCGCCCCGGATCGGGGCGCGTCCCGGTGCGACATACCGAACCGGCCAGGCCCCTGCCGGACTCGCCCGGCCGCGCTCGCGCTCGCGCCCTCGCCGGCCCTCCCGGCCGCGGCCCGGACCCGCCCGGCTCGCTCGTCCGGCGACTCCGCCCGTTCATGAACCGAAGCGGGATAGTCTGACGGGCGCTCCTGGTGTTGGATAAGCGGACAGCGAAGAACATCCGCGGTCGCGCGGGCTGCGGACTCATGGACGCGGACGCATGGTCTAGTCCACAATGCTTTGAGAAACTGAACAAGCCTCCGTCTTCCCCGCACAGGAGGACGGACCGAGGATCCGGCGCTCTCTGCCCTGACTGCTCCGGCTCCTCTCTTCGGCCGACCGGGACCGCACACCCCGCGGCCGTTGTTGCTCCGGGCTGCGGTGCCGGGAGGGTTGAGGGTCCCTCCCAGGCGCCGCGGCCCGCGGGTGTTTCCGGGCCCTGTGGCGCCCCTGGGAGCCCCGCGAGGGTGGCCGATTTCCGGACCTGTCGGATCCTCCGGGTACGCTCGCACTCGTGCCCTCCATGAACGACCTCGTACGCCAGCACACCGCTCTCGGTGACTCCGATCTCGAGTGGCTGCATCTGCTGGTCTCGGAGTGGCAGCTGCTCTCCGACCTCTCCTTCGCCGACCTCGTCCTGTGGGTTCCCACGCGCGACGGCACCCGCTACGTCTCGGTCGCCCAGATGCGCCCCAACACCGGGCCCACCTCGTACCAGGACGACATGGTCGGTCACCTGGTCCCGCGCGGCCGCCGCCCTCTGCTGGACGCGGCGCTCGACGAGGGCCGGATCGTGCGCGAGGGCGATCCCGAATGGCGCGAGGAGGTGCCGGTCCGGGTCGAGTCCATTCCCGTACGACGGGAGGGCCGCGTCCTCGGCGTCATCGCCCGCAACACCAACCTGCTCACCGTGCGCACCCCGAGCCGCCTCGAACTGACGTATCTGCAGAGCGCCTCCGACCTCGCGCAGATGATCGCGGCGGGCACCTTCCCGTTCCCCGACCAGCAGGTCGACATGGACGCCTCGCCGAGGGTCGGCGACGGACTCATCCGCCTCGACGCGGACGGTGTCGTCCAGTACGCCTCACCGAACGCGCTCTCCGCCTACCACCGCCTCGGCCTGGCCGCCGACCTGGTGGGCTGCAACCTCGGCTCCACGACCGCCGAACTCGCCCCGTCCCGGGGCCCGGTGGACGAGGCGCTGTCCAAGGTCGCCAGCGGCTGGGCGCCCCGCGAGTTCGAGATCGAGAGCGCCGAGGGCGTGATCCAGCTGCGGGCGATCCCGCTCAAGCCCAAGGGCACCCGGGTCGGTTCCCTGGTCCTGCTCCGCGATGTCACCGAACTGCGCCGCCGCGAGCGCGAATTGATCACCAAGGACGCCACCATCCGGGAGATCCATCACCGGGTGAAGAACAACCTCCAGACGGTGGCGGCCCTGCTGCGGCTGCAGGCCCGCCGTATCGAGTCCGACCGCGGGCGGGAAGCCCTGGAGGAGGCCGTGCGCCGGGTCGGGTCCATCGCGATCGTGCACGAGACGCTCTCCCAGAACCTGGACGAGCGGGTGGAGTTCGACGAGATCGCCGACCGGGTGCTCGCCATGGTCGCCGAGATCTCCCCCGGCAAGGTCACCGGCCGGCGCACCGGACGCTTCGGCATCCTGGACGCCGAGGTCGCGACCCCGCTCTCGATGGTCCTCACCGAGATCCTGCAGAACGCGCTGGAGCACGGCTTCCGCGAGGGCGACCGGGGCACCGTCGAGGTCTCCGCGGTGCGCGGCGGCACCTCCAAGGACGCCCGGCTGCTGGTCACCGTGACGGACGACGGGGTCGGACTGCCCGAGGGCTTCGACCCGCACCGCTCGGGCAACCTCGGCCTGCAGATCGTACGGACGCTGGTGGAGGGCGAGTTGGGCGGCACCTTCGACATGGTGGCCGCTCCGGAGCGCGGCACCCAGGTGCTGCTGGACATTCCGGTGATCGTCCCCAAGTAGCCGGCCCGCACACGATGGGCGTACGGCTCGCACAAGTGGCCTATGGGCAGGGGCGGTCGGCGCTCACGGGAGAGTGTCACTCACTGTGACGGATCCCGGACGCGAACAGCAATGAGCCCCGGACCACCAGGTGGTCCGGGGCTGAAAGCTCGTTGCATCAAGCGCATCGGGGTACTGCGCGCTGCGGCTCGGGGGCGGGAGTTGCGTACTCGCTGTACGCGCCGCCAAGCTCAGGCTCGTGCGGGGTGGAACGTCAGGCGGTGGCCTGACGAGCTCGGTTGCGGGCGGCACGGCGCTTCATTGCGCGGCGCTCGTCCTCGCTGAGGCCACCCCAGACGCCGGAGTCCTGGCCGGACTCGAGCGCCCACTGCAGACACTGCTCCATGACGGGGCAGCGGCGGCAGACGGCCTTGGCTTCCTCGATCTGCAGCAGCGCAGGACCGGTGTTGCCGATGGGGAAGAAGAGCTCGGGGTCTTCCTCGCGGCAAACGGCGTTGTGACGCCAGTCCATGGCTGCTACCTCTCCTTGGTATTACATGCACGTTGCTTGTGAATGTGAACGCTTTCACGAATCCCTCAACAAGTGAAGGGCCGACAACCAGACGGACTGGTGTGGTCCTTTGATGTGAGGAGGGGTTCCGGTGCTCTGGGGGCCGATGGTGCGGGCCGTCCCGAGCGCCACGTAGAGACTCGCAAACCTCAGCGGCGGATACAACCCCTTCTGAAAAGTTTTTTTTGATTCCTCGGTGTCGGCTGAGTCACAGCCGTACTTCCATGGGGTGGACCCTGGTCTAAACGTTCGAGTGAAAGGATTTTGGCCCCTTCCGCTCACACAATCACACGCAGTGCACGGCGTACGCCTGTGAACGTCACGCTTGTACGCAGTCCCAGATGGTCGCCGTCCATCTGAAGGGGTAGTGGAACCTTGGAATGCAAGGTGAAGTCCGTCAGGTCATGCAGAGTGACGGCGTGCTTGCCCTGGGGTCCACGCTCGGGGGACGAAGTGAGCAACTGAGTGGCATACCGGGCAGCCGAGGCCGTCGACATGCGGCTGAGGGCGAGTACGTCGAGTCCGGTATCGAACGAGGCCTTAGGCGTCGCGTACACCGGACGATTGCCGAGAAACGTCCACGGCGAGGTGTTGCAGATGATGGACAGGACCAGATCGGTGACCGGGTCCGCGCCGGGACGCTCCAGGGTGATCATTCCGTGCCGGCGATGAGGTTCGTCCCAAAACTGGCGTGCCACTTGGCGGAGATACAGCGCATGGGTGGAGCGTCGGCCGAGCTCGCGCTGCTGCTCGACCCGGCCCACCACGCCCGCGTCGAAGCCGAGACCGGCGCAGAAGGTGAACCAGCGGGAGGGCACGGACTCGTCCTCGGTGCCGGGAGTCCCCGCGGCGAGGCCGAGACCGACGGTGCGCTCGCGCTCCTCGCGCAGCGCGTCCAGCAGGGCGCCGGTCGCCTCCACGGCGTCGTTCGGCAGGCCGAGGGCGCGGGCGAAGACATTGGTGGAGCCGCCGGGGACCACGGCGAGGCGGGGAAGACGCTGCGGGTCGGGGCCCCGGTACAGGAGACCGTTCACGACCTCGTTGACCGTGCCGTCCCCGCCGAGGGCCACGACCAGGTCTATGTCGTCGCTGTCCGAAGCCTGCCGGCCGAGGTCCCGGGCGTGCCCGCGGTACTCGGTGGTGACCACCTCGAGCTTCATCTCACTGGCCAACGCGTGGATCAGGACGTCACGCGTACGCGCACTGGTGGTGGTTGCCGCCGGATTGACCACAAGAAGTGCACGCATGCGATGCAGCGTACCTACTGGGTGGTACTCGTCCCAGACCGAGGTAGGGATCCAGTAAGAGTCCCGGGAGGTGCCGGGGGTGCGGCGACGGACCGGTGCGAGCCCCGGAACCGGGCGGTGACCGGCCCCGGGACGCTGGGCGGTCCGGGGTCGACGGCTACTCTTCGGGGGTGAGCCGTGAGCAGAATCCCACTCCCGAAGCCCCCCTCTCCGAACCCCGCCCCGGACGGCTGACCGCCGCGGCGGCGCTGGCCGCGCTGGAAGGCGCCGCCCTGGTGGCGGGCGGCGTGTGCATCCTCGTGCTCGGTCTCACGGGCGACTCCGGCAGCCGCCGGCAGGGCGTGACCGGCGGTGTGACGCTGATCGTGCTGGCCCTGCTGCCGCTCCTGGCCGCGCGCGGTCTGCTGCTGCGCCGGAGCTGGAGCCGGGGCCCGGCCCTCGTCACCCAGATCCTGGCGCTGCCTGTCGCCTACACCCTGCTCCAGGCCGACAGCGTCGCGATCCCCGCCGGCATCGCCCTCGCGGTCGTCGCGGTGGCGGCCCTGGTGCTGCTGGTGAATCCGGCAACGACGCGGGCCCTCGGAATCCGAGGGCCCGGCGGCGACGTACAGAACGAGAAGTAGGCGGGTCTCACTCCTCGACGAGGAGCTTCTCCCGGAGCTGGGCCAGGGTGCGGGCCAGCAGCCGCGAGACGTGCATCTGTGAGATGCCGACCTCCTGCGCGATCTGCGACTGCGTCATGTTGCCGAAGAAGCGCAGGAGCAGGATCCGCTTCTCCCGCGGCGGCAGGTCCTCAAGGAGCGGCTTGAGCGACTCCCGGTACTCGACGCCCTCCAGCGCCTCGTCCTCGGCGCCCAGGGTGTCCGCGACGGCCGGGGACTCGTCGTCCGTGTCGGGGACGTCCAGGGACAGCGTGGAGTACGCGTTGGCGGACTCCAGGCCCTCCAGGACCTCCTCCTCCGAGATGGCCAGCTTCTCGGCCAGCTCGTGGACCGTCGGGGAGCGGCCGTGCAGCTGGGAGAGCTCGGCCGTCGCCGTGGTCAGCGCCAGCCGCAGTTCCTGGAGGCGGCGCGGGACGCGCACCGCCCATCCCTTGTCGCGGAAGTGCCGCTTGATCTCGCCGACCACCGTCGGGGTCGCGTACGTCGAGAACTCGACGCCGCGCTCCGGGTCGAAGCGGTCGACCGACTTGATCAGCCCGATCGTCGCGACCTGGGTGAGGTCGTCCAGCGGCTCGCCGCGGTTGCGGAAGCGGCGCGCGAGGTGCTCGACGAGCGGCAGATGCATGCGGACGAGCTGGTTGCGCAGCTCCGCGTACTCGGCGCTGCCGTCCTGCAGCTTGCGCAGCTCGATGAACATCGCCCGCGCCCCGCTGCGGTCCTGCGGGTCGTGCCGGATGTGCTGGGCGCTCGGCCCGTGCTGGATGTGCTGGGCGCTCGGCCCGTGCTGCGCGCCCTGCACGTTCTGCTCCGCGTTTCGCTCGTGCTCGCTCATAGTCCCGCCCGTCACCATTCCCCGAGCTCGCGGCTCTTCCCCCGTGTCCTCGGCTGCGCTCGAACCGGGGGGGCCTCCCCGGACGGGGAAGACCACCGGCTGCGCCGCTGCTGCCGAGGAGACGCCGATCTCCGGATGCGGCCGGGCCTGTTCGGGGATGCCGTCGACGCCGTCCGCCGTGTGCCGCGACCCGTCCGGGCCGTCGGCGCGCTCCGCGGGAGGCTCCCGTGTGCCGCGCTCTTCGTCCCGCACCGGCCCGTCCCCGTTCCTCACGCCGGCCCGGGTCCCGCGCCGCGCTGTTTGTAGAGGCTGATCGAAACGGTCTTGTCCTCGGCGACGGTGGAGTCGACCTTGCCCGCGAGCGCCGACAGCACGGTCCACGCGAAGGTGTCACGTGACGGAGCGTGACCGTCGGTGGTCGGGGCGGAGACCGTGACCTCCAGTGAGTCGTCGATCAGCCGGAAGACACAGCTGAGCACCGAACCGGGGACGGCCTGCTGCAGCAGGATCGCGCAGGCCTCGTCCACCGCGATGCGCAGATCCTCGATCTCGTCGAGGGTGAAGTCCAAACGGGCCGCCAGCCCGGCCGTGGCCGTGCGCAGTACCGACAGGTAGGCACCCGCGGCCGGCAGCCGGACTTCCACGAAGTCCTTCGTCGCGGGCTCGCCTGCGATCTGGGACACCCTCACCTCCATGGTGGTACAAGCTCATTCGAGCTCTTTCGGGGGCCGAGGGTCGCCCCCCGGGGTAACGCGCTACGTCGTTCAGCGGTGACGCTACCGCGCTCCAGACTTTCCTGTCCTGGGGACCCCGCCCCTTGCTGTCACTCATAGTAAGCACATGAGTACGGACAGTGGCTAGAGGTCTGCGGCCCCAAATAGGAAGAGCGCGCGCCGGGTTGACGTACCCAGACGTCAGACGGTCGAACCGTCCGGATCGTGAGTCACGCGCGTACGTGATCCACGGCTCGGACGTGTCCGTGATCCACGGCTCAGACGAGTACGTGGTCCACGAAACACCAACGCCAGTTCTCCCCCTGCTCGAACGTGCGCATGATCGGATGTCCGGTGTCCTTGTGGTGCCCCGAGGCGTGCCGCAGCGGTGAGGAGTCACAACAGGCGAGATGCCCGCACTCGAGACACAGCCGAAGCTGCACCGGGTGGGTACCGGCGGCCACGCACTCCAGGCAGGTCTCGCTCCCGGGGTCGGGTTCGGGCTGCGGCAGCGCGTCGGCGTGCGTGCACTGTTTCATGATGGCCAGGTTACGTCGGGCGTGCGGTGTGCCGCGCGGAAAACGAGGGTGGGCGGAAGACGATGGATGTGCTGCCACTGCTGTTGCTGGTCGCGGGGAGCGCGGCGGTGGCCGGGGCCGCCCGCCGTACCCCGGTCCCGGCACCTCTGCTGATCGTCGCCGTGGCCCTGATGGTCTCGTACGTCCCCGGGGTGCCCGCGTACGAACTCGACCCCGACATCGTGCTCCCGCTGGTGCTGCCCCCGCTGCTGTACACGGCGGCCACCGACAGCTCCTACCTCGACCTGAGGGCCCACTTGAGGCCCGTCGCGCTGCTGTCGGTCGGGTACGTCCTCTTCGCGACCCTCGTGGTCGGCTGGGCCGCCTATCTGCTCGTACCGGGCCTGCCGCTGCCCGCGGCGCTGGTGCTCGGCGCCGTGGTGGCGCCGCCGGACGCGGTGGCCGCGACGGCGGTGGCGCGCCGGGTGGGACTGCCCTCACGGATCACCACGATCCTGCAGGGCGAGTCCCTGGTGAACGACGCGACCGCGATCACCGCCTACAAGGTGGCGCTCGCCGCGGCGGTCGGAGAGGGCGCGACCTGGGCGGGCGGCGTCCGCGAGTTCCTGCTCGCGGCGGTCGGCGGGGTGGTCGTCGGGCTCGTCCTGATGATCCCCATCCACTGGCTGCGCACCCACATGAACGAAGCGCTCCTGCAGAACACCCTCTCCCTGCTGATCCCCTTCGTCGCCTACGGCATCGCCGAGCAGGTGAACGCCTCCGGAGTGCTCGCGGTCGTCGTCGTCGCGCTCTACCTCGGACACCGTTCCTGGGAGGTGGATTTCGCGACCCGGCTCCAGGAGGAGGCCGTGTGGAAGATGGTCGCGTTCGTCCTGGAGTCCGCGGTGTTCGCGCTGATCGGACTCCAACTGCCGGTCGTCCTGGAGGGACTCGGTGCCCACGAGGGCACGAGCGCCGCCTGGTACGCCCTCGCCCTCTTCCTCGTCGTCGTCGCGACCCGTTTCGTGTGGGTGTACCCCGCCACCTTCCTGCCCCGCATCGTGTCGGCGCGCATCCGCGAACGCGAGGACAACCCCACCTGGAAAGGGCCGTTCATCATCGGCTGGGCCGGCATGCGCGGAGTCGTCTCGCTCGCTGTCGCCTTCTCCATCCCGCTCACCGTGCACGGCGGCGGCGCCTTCCCCGACCGCAACATGATCCTCTTCCTGACCTTCACCACCGTCATCGGCACCCTGGTCGTGCAGGGCCTGACCCTGCCCCCGCTGATCCGGCTGCTGAAACTGCCCGGGCGCGACACACAGGCCGAGACGCTCGCCGAGGCCAACGCCCAGGCGCAGGCCTCCCGCGCCGCCGAGGAGCGTCTCGACGAACTCCTCGCCGACGAGCGCAACGCCCTGCCCCCGCCGCTCGCCGAGCGGCTGCGCACGGTCATGGAGCGGCGCCGCAACGCCGTCTGGGAGCGGCTCGGCGCGGTCAACCCGGTCACCGGCGAGACCGCGGACGACACCTACCGCCGCCTCTCCCGCGAGATGATCGGCACCGAGCGCGATGTCTTCGTCAAGCTGCGCGACCACCGCTACATCGACGACGAGATGCTGCGCACGCTGCTGCGCCGGCTGGACCTGGAGGAGGCGGCGGCCTACCGGGAGGCGGCCTGAGGCCCGGCCTGCGCGGCGGGGAACGGCGCTCCGGTGATCACCGCCGCCAGCGTCGTGCCGCGCGGGAACGCGCCCTCCTCGGCGAGGGCGACAAGTCCGTAGAGCATCTTGGCGACATAGAGACGTTCGATCGGCAGCCCGTGACGCTGCTCGAAGTCCTCGGCGAAGGCGTCGAGTTCGGGAGTCGTGCGGGCGTAGCCGCCGAAGTGGAAACGCTCGTCCAGGGACCAGGTTCCGCGCCGGGCGCCGAACGCGGCCGTCTGGAGGGCCGTCGTCTCCGCGTCGAGGAAGCCGCCCCGCAGGACCGGGATGCCCAGAGCGCGCTGACCTGGGGCGAGGCCGGCGGCCATCCCGGCGAGGGTGCCGCCGGTGCCGCAGGCGAGGGCGGCCACGTCGATGCCGTCGTGGCCGCGCAGTTCCTCGCCGAGGGCCCGGCAGCCGCGTACGGCGAGGGCGTTGCTGCCGCCCTCGGGCACCACGTACGCGTCCTCGGTACCCGTCGCACGCAGGATCCCGGCCAGCGTCCCCGGCTCCGACGCACGTCGGTACGTCGATCTGTCGACGAAGTGAAGACGCATGCCGTCGGCGGCGCAGCGGGCCAGCGAGGGGTTCAGGGGGCGGTCGGCCAGTTCCTGGCCGCGGACCACGCCGACAGTGGACAGGCCCAGGAGGCGGCCGGCGGCGGCGGTGGCCCGCAGATGGTTCGAGTACGCCCCGCCGAAGGTGACCAGGGGGCGGCCCGCCGCGGCTTCGAGGTTCGGCGTCAGCTTGCGCCACTTGTTGCCGATCAGCTCCGGATGGATCAGATCGTCCCGCTTCAGTACCAGCCGCACCCCGCGCCGCTCGAACCGCCCGTCCACGGCTTCCCACAGCGGCGACGGGACGCAGGGCCGCAGACCGAGCGAGAGACGCGGGCCCCTCGGCCCGACCGGGGTCAGCGGGTCGGCGGGGTCGGCGGGGTCGGCCTGATTTTCCGGGGTGGCCGCGTCGGCCGGGTTGGCGACATCGACCGGGTTGTCCGGGGTGGCTGACCTGGGCCGGTCGGCGGGATCGGCCGGGTTGTCCGGGGTGGCTGACCTGGGCCGGTCGGCGGGATCGGCCGGGT
>NZ_JBIVVR010000006.1:534032-537246 GCF_044757755.1 Streptomyces sp. NPDC091209
ACCGGGTTGTCCGGGGTGGCTGACCTGGGCCGGTCGGCGGGATCGGCCGGGTTGTCCGGGGTGGCTGACCTGGGCCGGTCGGCGGGATCGGCCGGGTTGTCCGGGGTGGCTGACCTGGGCCGGTCGGCGGGATCGGCCGGGGTGGCCGGGGTGGCTGACCTGGGCCGGTCGGCGGGATCGGCCGGGTTGTCCGGGGTGGCCGGGTTGTCCGGGGTGGCGGGGCTGACCGGATCGGCGGGGCTGTCCGGGGTGGCGGGATCAGCCGGGGTGACCGGGTCGGCCGGGGCGAGCGGGCCGGGGGCTCCGGGTGTGCCGGGGGTGTGCGGCGGGCCGGGGGTGGGTGCGGCGGCGCGGTCCGGGGCGGCGGGGCTGGTCACCGTCTCATTGTCGGACACCTGTCCGGGGACGGCCGGACGCGGGGGCCGCGAGACCGGCCGTCCCCGCCGGCCCTCGACGCCTCAGCTCACTTCAGCAGCTCGCGGACACGCCCCCGCAGGAAGCTCATCGTGAAGCCTCGAGGGTCCACCTTTCCCGGCTGCCATTCCAGGTGGCCGATGACCGAGCGCTCCGTCCAGCCGTGGAACCGGCAGATCGCGGCGGAAACCCTGGCGATGGCGTCGAGCTGGACCTCGGGCCACGGGTCCTTGCCGTCGCCGAGGTTCTCGCACTCGAAGCCGTAGAAGTGGCGGTTGCCGTCGGTGTTCGCCTCGTTGTCGTGCGGCAGCGCCTTCTCGGCGATCACCGCGCGCAGCACGTCGTCGTCGCCGAGACCCGCGTGGTTGGCCCGGCCGTAGCCGACCAGGTGGAGGACGCCGTC
The DNA here is from genome assembly GCF_044757755.1 of Streptomyces sp. NPDC091209. Taxonomy (NCBI): domain Bacteria; kingdom Bacillati; phylum Actinomycetota; class Actinomycetes; order Kitasatosporales; family Streptomycetaceae; genus Streptomyces; species Streptomyces sp. NPDC091209. Next base: position 534,850 of record NZ_JBIVVR010000006.1, read on the forward strand.
CTTGGTGATGACACCGTGGCACAGCGGTCCGGGCAGGTCCTCGCGGCCCTCGCGGCAGAGCCCGACCGTGAGTTCGGTGCCCGAGGTCACCGTGTGGTGGATCATCACCCCGTGCACCGGGCCCCAGGGGCCCTTGTGATTGCGGTTGTGATGCTCCCAGTCGCCGACCTCGACGACACGGACGCCTTCCTCCTTGATCCGGTCCAGGAAACTGCCCGCGGACATGGGCGATGCCATGGCCGACTCCTTCGCGCTGTACGTCGGCCACCTGTCGTGCCCGTCTCGTACCGCAGCTTCTATAGCCGGCCGGGCTGCCGGACCCACTCGTTCGCACAGCGTGCGAGCCGATCCGGACAGACACGGAGTAAGCGGTCGTAACCGGTCGAGTCCGGTCAGGATCGGAGGAAGGCGTCCCCGTGGACGGCGATGTGACTCTCCAGCGCCTGGAGCGCCTGCCGGGTCGCCTCGGGGGAGCCGCTGCCGCGCCGCTCCGCGTAGTAGGCGGCGCCGAGTCTCTTCAAGAGGTCGCCGCCCGCCCGCTGCGCCTGCACATCGTCGAGTTTCTGCTTGCCCTGCGTGAGGCCGCGCTGCGCCTGCTCTTTCGCGCGGTCCAGGAACCCTGCCACTGCTGTCTCCTGTCGTTGTCCGTCGGGGAGCGAACGGATGGCCGGATCTTGGAGTTCCCCCGGCGGACGGGCGGCGCCGCCGTCGAAATCGCCCTCTCTGCCCAGGTCCAGGGTGATCCATTCCCCCTCATTCGTGTAATAGCACCAGCACGCTCCGTGATGGAAGGCTTACTCCCGAAGATCAGTGCACGACCGGGAGGGCAATTTTCATGTCGGTAGGCGAAGAGGTCCGCGCGGAGCAGGGCCGTCCGCAGCAGAGTCTCGGCACATCCGCCGCGCGGAACCTGGCCACCACCACCAAGTCCGCGCCACAGATGCAGGAAATCAGCTCACGGTGGCTGCTGCGCATGCTTCCGTGGGTGAACGTGCAGGGTGGCACGTACCGCGTGAACCGGCGGCTCAGCTACTCCGTGGGCGACGGCCGCGTGACGTTCGTCAAGACCGGGGACCGGGTCCAGGTCATCCCCGCGGAACTCGGAGAACTGTCCGTACTGCGGTCGTACGAGGATCACGAGGTGCTGGGCGAACTCGCCCAGCGGTGCCAGCAGCGGGAGTTCGCCCCGGGAGAGGTGCTGGCCTCGTTCGGCAACCGGGCCGAAGAGGTGTTCCTGCTGGCGCACGGCAAGGTCGAGAAGATCGGCACCGGCCCCTACGGGGGAGACGCGGTGCTCGGTGTCCTCGCCGACGGCGCGTACTTCGGGGAGCAGGCGCTCATCGACCCGGAGGCCATCTGGGAGTACACGGCCCGCGCGGTGACGGCGGTGACCGTGCTCGCGCTGCCCCGCCAGGACCTCGAACAGGTGGCGGAGCGCGCCGAGTCCCTGAGCGCCCATCTCCAGGAACTGCGCGCGATTCCGTCGCAGCGCACCAACAAGTACGGCGAGAAGGAGATCGACCTCGCGGCCGGCCACACCGGGGAGCAGGACATCCCGGGCACCTTCGTGGACTACGAGGCCACCCCGCGCGAATACGAACTGAGCATCGCCCAGACGGTCCTGCGCCTGCACACGCGCGTGGCCGACCTCTACAACCAGCCGATGAACCAGACGGAGCAGCAGTTGCGGCTCACCGTGGAGGCGTTGAAGGAGCGCCAGGAGCACGAGCTCATCAACAACCGCGAGTTCGGGATGCTCAACAACTGCGAGTACGACCAGCGGCTCCAGCCGCACGACGGCGTACCGAGCCCGGACGACATGGACGAACTGCTCAGCCGACGGCGCGGCACCAAGCTGTTCCTCGCCCACCCGCGCGCGATCTCCGCGTTCGGCCGCGAGCTGAACAAGCGCGGACTCGTCCCCGAGAGCATCGAGATGGCCGGCAACCGCATCCCGACCTGGCGCGGGGTGCCGATCTTCCCGTGCAACAAGATCCCGGTCAGCGACGCCCGTACGACCTCGATCATCGCCATGCGCACCGGCGAGGCCGAACAGGGAGTGGTCGGGCTCCAGCAGGCCGGCATCCCGGACGAGATCGAGCCGAGCCTGTCGGTGCGCTTCATGGGCATCAACGAGCAGGCGATCATCTCCTACCTGGTGACGGCGTACTACTCGGCCGCGGTGCTGGTGCCGGACGCCCTAGGCATCCTGGAGAACGTCGAGATCGGCCGCTGGCGGTGACGATCCGCGAAGCGGAGCCCGTCGTGGGGCCCCCCCCCCCGGGGGGGGGCCCCCGGGGGGGGGGGCCCCCCCGGCGGGGGGGGGGGGGGGGGGGGGGGCCCCCCCCGGGGGGGGGGGCGGGGGGCGCCCCCCCACCGCGGCGCCCGCCCGGGGCG
>NZ_JBIVVR010000006.1:537256-560538 GCF_044757755.1 Streptomyces sp. NPDC091209
CGGCCGGGGGGGGGGGGCCCGCCCCCCCCCGCACCCGGCCCCCCCCGCGGGGGGCCGGGGGGGGGCGCCCCCCCCCCCCGGCCCCCCCCCCCCCCCCCCCCCCGGGGGGGGGGCCCCCACGACGGGGGTGCGCGCCCGGCGGCCGTTTCGGCGCCGGGGCAGGCCGACGCTCCGGTGCGATCGAGCGGGTGACCGCATGACGACGGAGACGCGGCAGGGTCCGGCCGGGATTCCCGACAGACGGCGCCCGGCCGGGGCACCGGACCGGCGAAGTCCCGGCGGCAGACCCATGGAACGACAGGGCGCGCCGAACCCGGCCGAAGCGCAGGAGGCCGCGGTCATCCTGGAGCGGGCACGGACGTCCGTCGACCCCGAACTGCGCCGGGCCATCGACTCGCTGCCGGGCTCGATGCGCCGCGTCGCGCTCTACCACTTCGGCTGGGAGCAGGCGGACGGCACCCCGGCGGCGGGGAACGCGGGCAAGGCCATCCGGCCCGCGCTCGTGCTGACCGCGGTCCAGGCGCTCGGCGGACAGCAGGCGACGGCCGTACGGGCGGCCGCCGCGGTGGAGCTGATCCACAACTTCACCCTGCTGCACGACGACGTGATGGACCGGGACACCACCCGCAGACACCGCCCCACCGCGTGGACCGTGTTCGGCGACGCCGACGCGATCCTCGCGGGGGACGCCCTGCAGGCGCTGGCCCAGCGGCTGCTGGCCGAGGATCCGCACCCGGCGTCCTCGGCGGCCGCCGCGCGGCTCGCGGGCTGTGTCGTCGAACTGTGCGAGGGACAACACACGGACACGGCCATGGAGAAGCTCGGCCCGGACGAGGTCACCCTGGACGAGTGCCTCGCCATGGCCGAGGCGAAGACGGGCGCCCTGCTCGGCAGTGCCTGCGCCATCGGGGGGCTGTACGCGCGGGCGGACGCCGAGGACGTCGAGGCACTGGACGCGTTCGGCCGGGAGGCGGGGCTCGCCTTCCAGCTGATCGACGACGTGATCGGGATCTGGGGCGACCCCGGCCGCACCGGCAAACCGGCCGGGGCGGACCTCGCCGCCCGCAAGAAGTCGCTGCCCGTGGTCGCCGCGCTCACCTCGGGCACCCGGGCGGCCGCCGAACTGGCCGATTTGTACGCGGCGCCGTACCGGGAAGGGGAGTTGGAGCGTACGGTGCAGGCCGTCGAGCGGGCGGGCGGGCGCGACTGGGCACAGGTCCAGGCGGCCGAACGGATGTCCCGGGCGATGCACGAACTGTCGCGCGCGGTCCCCGACCCCGAGGCGGCGGGCGGCCTTCTCGCACTGGCCGAGTTCGTCACCCGGCGCAGCAACTGACCGGTCTCATCGGCCGGTCTAGGGCCCGGATCCCCGGGCACCGTACGGCACCTGACATCCGTACGGTGTCCGGCTCCGGAGGGGGCGGGCCCCGCGCACCCCCACGGCGTGCGGGGCCGCGCCCTCGACTCCGTCTCTGGTACCCCGGGACAGGCCCGTCGCCCTAGAGGGGTATTAGGCTCAACCACCGTACGGTCGGGGCGGGTTGGGTGAAGGGTGGGGCTGGTCATGGGTGTGGCGATCCGGGTGGCGGGCGAGGCGGACCGGGAGCTGGTCGTCCGGCTGCTGGACGGTGCGTTTCAGGACGATCCGGTGAGCAACTGGGTCTTCCCGGACCCGGCACACCGCCGCGCGACGCACCCCAAGCTCATGGCGGCGTTCACCGATGCCGTGCTCGCCGAGGGGCGCATCGATCTGGCCGAGGACGGTTCGGCGTGCGCCCTGTGGCTGTCCGTCCCCGCCGGGAACCACGAGGGCGAGGGCGAGAACGGGAGTGAGGGCGACGGCGGCGGCGCGGACCAGGACGTTCCCGCGCAACTGCGCGCGGCGGTCGACCCGGACAACGAACGGGTCGAGCTGATCGGCCGGCTGACGGCGGACATCCACCCCGAGGGGCGCGCCCATGAGTACCTGTGGATGATCGGGGTGGATCCGGAGCGCCAGGGCGAGGGGCTCGGCGGCGCGCTGATCGAGTCGGTCCTCGACCGCTGCGACCGCGAGAGCGTGGCCGCCTACCTGGAGGCGAGCAACGCCCGCAGCCGCGCACTGTACGAACGGCTCGGCTTCGTGCTCATCGGCCGTCCCCTCGACCTGCCGGACGGCCCGCGGATGTGGCCCATGTGGCGCGAGCCGCGACCGGGGCGACAGGCCCGGGCCGAGGGCTAGAGCCAGACCCGGGCCCAGCCCTGGACCGGGACGTACAACAGGAAGCGGTGGGTCCGCCGCCCTACCCTGAAGGCATGGGCACCGATGAGCATGTATGTCCCGAATGCGGGCAGCCGGTCGCCACGAAGGTGCACCGGTACAAGACCCTGGGCGCCTGGGTACCCAAATGGGGCCCCGGACCCTGCCGGAACCCGAAGTGCGCGGCATACGCCGGCGAGCCCGGACGCGGACAGGACCAAGGCCAGGACCGGGGACACGATCTGCCGGAGGAGCCCGCCGCGGAGAAGTCCTGACGCACCGGACGCCGCCGGGCGGAGATGTGTAGAGAATCGCGGGCCGGCTCCGACGTCCCCTGTGAGAACCGCCCACGACGGGTGGTCCGAGCCGAGGAAGCCGAAGGAGCGGACTCATGAAGTACCTGGTGATGGTGCAGGGCACACAGGCCGACTACGAGGGCATGCGGGGCAAGGCGTCCGCGCAGGCGCCGGCCTGGAACGAGGAGCAACTGCAGGCCATGTACGCCTACATGGGAGCGATCAGCGACGACCTCTCCGAGTCCGGCGAGCTGGTCGACGCCCAGGGTCTGGTGGAACCCGCGCAGACCCGCCTGGTGACCCGGAGCCCGGACGGCAAGGCCGTGATCACCGACGGCCCGTACAGCGAGACCAAGGAGCTGATGGCCGGCTACTGGGTGGTCGACTGCGCGAGTCTGGAACGGGTCACCGAGATCGCCGAGCGGGTCACCCGCTGCCCGGGTCCCGACGGCCTCACCGAGTACCCGGTCGTCATCCGGCGCATCCAGGACGGTGCCGGGGACCTCTGAACGGGATGAGAGGCACGACCGAGGTCGAGGACCTGCTGCGCCGCCACGCGCCGCAGGTCCTCGGCGCGCTCGTCCGCCGCTACGGGCACTTCGACGCGGCCGAGGACGCCACGCAGGAGGCGCTGCTCGCGGCCGCCGGGCAGTGGCCCGCCAAGGGCGTGCCGGACAACCCGCGGGGCTGGCTGATCAAGGTCGCCTCGCGGCGCCTCGTCGACGCCCTGCGCGCGGAGGAGGCACGCCGGCTGCGGGAGGAGAAGGCGGCGGCGCTGACGCCGCGGGACGCGTTCACGGCGCCGCCCCCGGGTGCGGACCGCGCCCCGTCGGAGGACGACACGCTCACCCTCCTCTTCCTGTGCTGCCATCCCGATCTGACCCCGGCCGCGCAGATCGCGCTCACCCTGCGCGCGGTGGGCGGTCTGACCACGGCGGAGATCGCGCGGGCCTACCTGGTGCCCGAGGCGACCATGGCGCAGCGGATCAGCCGGGCCAAACAGCGGGTGCGAGGCGTCGGTTTCGGCCGCCCCGACCACTGGGAGGAACGGCTCCCCGCCGTCCTGCACACCCTCTACCTGACTTTCAACGAGGGGTACACGGCGACCTCCGGCACGGCACTGCAACGGGCCGAACTCGCCCATGAGGCGATCCGGTTGACCCGAACGGTCCGGCAACTGCTGCCCGGGGACGGCGAGGTGACCGGCCTGCTCGCGCTGATGCTGCTGACGGACGCCCGGCGCGCCGCGCGGACCGGGCCGCACGGGGAACTCGTTCCCCTCGACGAGCAGGACCGCACCCGCTGGGACGGGGCGGCCGTCGAGGAGGGCGTGGCCCTGGTCACCGAGGCGCTGGGGCGGGGGCCGGCGGGTCCCTACGGGCTCCGGGCCGCGATCGCCGCGGTCCACGACGAGGCGGCCTCGCCGGAGGAGACGGACTGGGCCGAGATCCTCGGCCTCTACGACGTCCTCGTCCGCCGCGTCCCCGGCCCCGTCGAACGCCTCAACCGCGCGGTCGCCGTGGCCATGGTGCACGGGCCGCGGGCCGCACTCGCCGAACTCGACCGGCTGGAGGGCGAGTCGGCCGCCGGGTACCGGCTGGACGCGGTCCGCGGTCATCTGCTGGAGCGCGCCGGTGACCCGGCCGGAGCCAGGGGGGCCTACGCGTCGGCGGCGGCCAAGACCCTCAGCCTTCCCGAACGGCGCTATTTGGAGGCGCGGGCGGCCCGGCTGACGTCGTAGCGTTGTCCGCATGTCCGAACCCCTGTTGCATCTGACCGAGCGCTCCCTGTGGGACGCGGCCCGCAAGTCCGGCGCCTTCGAGATGTCCACCCGCGGCCGGACCCTCCAGGAGGAGGGCTTCATCCACTGCTCGCTGCGCCACCAACTCCCCGCCGTGGCAGCCACGGTCTACGGCTCCTACACCGGACCCGACGAACTCGTGCTCCTCGTCGTCGACGCCGAACGGCTCACCGTGCCCGTCCGCTTCGAGGCGATGGAGCCCGGCGGCGAGGAGTTCCCGCACATCTACGGGCCGATCCCGGTGGACGCCGTCGTGGACACGGAGGTCTGGGACCGGGGCGGGGCGGCTTCGGCGTGAACGCGGACGGGGACCGACGCCGGTTGTGGCGCAGGGTCCTGGTGGTGTGGGCGGTCACCGTGGCCGGCGCCGGCGCCCTCACGCTCTGGCTCCAGGCCTCGGCGGAGCCGGCACCGCCGACCGGCTGGTACACCTCCGAGCAGAACGGCCGTGACGGCGACGCCCCGGCCCCGCTGATCTCCGCCGAGGTCTCGGACCTGCCCTGCCCGGAGGCGGAGCGGGGCGGGCCCGTCCTCTGCGTGGTCGCGACCGGCCCCTAGGGCAGGCTGCCCGTCACCGGATCGCGGCCGGTCAGGCAGTAGACGCCGCCGACCGGGTCCCGCATGACCGTCCAGCGCGCGCCCCGGCCGACCGCCGTCGCCCCGAGGGCTTCGTGGTGCGCCCGGACCGCCTCGACGTCGGAGCAGGCGAGGTCCAGATGGGCGGAAGTGGGGCGGTCGGTGCCGAGGCGTTGCAGCAGGATGCGCAGTGGCAGCCCGGCGGGCGGCCTGATCAGCTGGAAGTCCGGGAGCGCGCCGGGGTGGGACTCCCACCCGGTGAGCTCGCTCCAGAAGGCGATCTCGGTCTCGTACACGCCCGGTGCGAGGTCGATGCTCACCTGGTCGAGCCGGCTCGTCGTGCCGCCCGGCCCCTCGACCACCGACGGCCGCGCGGACTCCCCGTGCCAGGGCACCGCGCAGAACGACTGCCCGCCGGGGGAGCGCAGTACGGCCCACCCCTCGTGCCCCGCGACGAGCTCGGCGCCCAGCCTCAGTGCCGACTCCACCAGCGCGGGTACGTCTTCCACGGACAGGTCGAGATGGGCGCCCCCGGCACCGTCCGCGACGCCCTGCGCCTTCACTCCGGCGTCGCCCTCGCGGGGCAGCAGCGTCAGGAACTCGCCCCGGTCGCCGCGTGGTTCGGACGCCTTCGTGCCGGTGACCGCCGTCCAGAAGGCGAGAGCCGGTCCGAGATCCGCGGCGGGCCGGTCGACGAAGACGTGGGTCCACCGGACGACCGGTCGCGCGGGCACCGGGACGCTCCCCGCCGGACCGTCGGTGCGGTTCATACCGTCTCCTGGGCGATCAGGGTGTGCAACGACGCCTTCATCCGTGCGACGAAGGCGTCCCGGACCTCGGGGGAGAGGACGTGCAGGGAGAGATACGGGTTGAGGTCCTCCAGCTCGACGAGGAGCAGCTCACCGCCGGGGGCCCGGCAGGCGTCCACGCGCTGGATGCCGTACGCGATGTCGTTCCACTCGACGAACCGCTGCGCGAACTCCCGGTCCTCGTCGGTCGGTTCGTACGGCTCCAGGGCCCACCGCCGCTCCGGGTCGGGCGCGTACAGGGCGTACTGGAAGGTGTCGTCGACGAAGTAGAACGACACCTCGTAGCGGAAGTCGATCCGCGGCTGGACGAGGATGTCGCCGAACGGCAGCCCGGCGAGCTCCTCGCGCGGCACGAACTCCAGGCCGATGGAGTCCGCCCCGTGCTTCGGCTTCACCACGTACATGCCGGTATCGGGCAGCAGATCCAGATCCGGTGCGCGGTCGACGGTGGGGATGACCGGGAAGCCGGCGGCGGTCAGCTCCAGCAGGTACCCCTTGCCGGCCATGTCGCCCTTGCCCGAGAGCTGGTTGTAGACCCGGACACCCTCCGCGAGCGCGCGTTCCCGGAACGCGTCGTACGCGGCCTGGTAGTGCAGGACCGGCCCGCTGTTGCGTACGACCACGGCGTCGAAGCCGGTCATCAGCCCGGCCGCGTCCAGCGGATGGCACACGGCGATGTCGAACTCCTCGCGCAGCCGCGAGGTCAGGGCGATGTCCTCGTCGCAGTACCGCCGCCCCTTGGCCGGATAGGCCAGGTCGCTGACGAACAGGACGCGGGGGCGTGCGGACGGCACGGGTGACTCCTCGAAGGCGTTCGGACGGTTCACTCCGCGGGCGGACCATGCCCGCGGAACACACGGACGTAGTGTCCCTCCCTTGAGACTCCCGCCTCTCATCACCCTGGGCCGGTGACCTGCGGGGACCCGAGAACGACGGCCGACCCCGCGCGTCCCGTGGAGCGACGAGCAGGCCGGGTGCCGCCCGACTCGGCCCGTGCGGTACCGCGCCGGCCGGTGTCGCGCCGAGCGGGCGGGTGTCGCCCCCGGCCGGCCGGTGCGGTACCGAGTCGGCCGGTGTCGTGCCGGCGGATGTCGCCCGGGCCGGCCGGTGTCTCGCCGGGCCGGTCCGCCGTGACGCCCTCACACGGGTGTCGGCGCCACGGTCAGCCGGTGCCGCGCTTCTCCGTGAAGCGCAGCAGGTTGCCCGCCGGGTCGCGGAAGGCGCAGTCCCGCAGGCCGTACGGCTGGTCCGCGGGCTCCTGCAGAACCTCGGCGCCCGAGGCACGGACCCGCTCGAAGAGCTCGTCGCAGTCGGTCGTCGAGAAGATCACACCGCGGAGCATCCCCTTGGCCAGCAACTCGGCCATGGCCTGCTTGTCCGCGGGCGAGGCCTCCGGGTCCGCCGCCGGGGGTTCCAGGACGATCTCCACGTCCGGCTGGAGCGGCGAGCCGACGGTGACCCACCGCATTCCCTCGAACCCGACGTCACCCCGGACCTCCAGGCCCAGCACGTCGCGGTAGAAGGCGAGCGCCTTGTCGTGGTCGTCGACGGAGATGAAGCACTGGGAGAGTTTCAGATCCATGCGTCCAACCTAGGGCTTGTCAGGCGCCTCACGCGGGCGCCGCGTGTCCCGGACGGCGGTCCTCAAAGGCGCGTGCCCGGTTCCGCCTCCGGGTTGCGGTGGCGGGCCGGGCGGGTCAGCCGGCGGGACACGCAGGAGGGAATGGGGGCGCCGTGGTCGTGCGGACGGGCCCGGTACGCGCTCGGGGTCTCGCCCACCAGCTCCGTGAACCGCGAGCTGAACGAACCGAGCGAGGTGCAGCCCACCGCGAAGCACACCTCGGTCACCGTCAGGTCGCCGCGCCGCAGCAGAGCCTTCGCGCGCTCGATCCGGCGTGTCATCAGATAGGTGTACGGCGTCTCGCCGAACGCCTCCCTGAAGCTCCGCTGGAAGTGCCCGGGCGACATCAGCGCGGTGCGCGCGAGTGTCGCCATGTCCCACGGCTCGGCGTACTCGCGGTTCATCCGGTCGCGCGCCTGTCGCAACCGGACCAGGTCTTCGAGGCGTCCGGGATTTCCCACGTCCCCAGAATGGCACAAGGGCCGGCCGCCCCTCGGGGGATCACTGGCCCGGGGGACGGCGGCGGTCCTTCGTGCGCGGGAGTGCGCGGGGGGTCCGTGCCGTCAGGCGGCGAGGACCTTGGCCTTGGCCTGTTCGAACTCCTCGGCCGTGATGTGGCCGTGGCTCTTGAGGTCCGCGAGCTTCGCCAGTTCGTCGGCCTTGCCGGTGGTACCGGCGGTCTCACGGATGTACGAGTTCATGTCCTCCTGGCTCCGCTGGATGCGCTTCATCTCGCGCTCACCCATGCCGCGGCCCCGCGCGATCAGGTACACGAAGATGCCCAGGAAGGGCAGGATGACGACGAAGACACACCAGCCCGCCTTGCCCCAGCCGCTCAGCTCGTCGTCGCGGAAGATGTCTCCGATGACGCGGAAGAGCAGCATGAACCAGAGGATCCAGAGGAAGAACCACATCGTGGTCCAGAAGACGTTCAGCAGGGGGTAGTCCGCTGCCAGATTGAGCGTCGAGCCGTTCATGGTCGAACTCCTGTCGGTTGTGCGACATCTCCGCGAGCGTTGCCTTGGTGTCGGGCGGATCGAACTGTCGCCGGGCGCCGGGTCGCGATCTCGGGGATTCCGCCCAGGTCCGGCCGGCGGGGGGTTGCGGCCGGTCAGCAGGGCCTGGCGGGTCGGTGCGCAGAGCGCGGTGGTGTGCCGGACGGGGGTGCTGGGTCCGCCGGCGGACAGACGCTCGAAGGCGGGGGGCGAGCAGGGCCCCCCGAACACACGGGACGTGCCATGACGACGTCGTCCGGTGTGATCGGCGTGATCGGTGCGACGTTCGGTGCGCCGTCCGGGGGCGCCGGCGGCCGCGTCGACGGCGTGCGGCGCGCGGACCCCGAGGGGCACGGCGACGCGGAGGACCGTACGGGGTCCTCCGGGCCGTGCCGGACGGGCCCGGGGCACGGCACACCCGGCACGGGCCGGATCTGCCGCTGGATGCAGGCCATGAGCGGTGCCCTCTCTGACGCGTGACGTCCTTCTTCGGCTCCAGAGTGCGGTCACCCCCCGCCCCGCCGGATCACCCTCCGCGGGTGAGCTCGCGGATCCGCCGCCACGGGCTCCCGGGCGAGGGACCGGTCCGGCCCCGGGCCCCTCGGACACCCGTTCACCCCTGGTCAGGGAGCTCGTCGTGCCCTTCGTGCTCCAGGTGCCCTTCGTGCCCTTCGTGCCCTTCGTGCCCTTCGTGCCCTTCGCGTCCCTCGTGGTCCTCGCGTTCGTGTTCCTCCGCGAGGGCGTCCCGCAGCCGCGGGAAACCGGCGTCGAGCTCCTCGTCCACCCAGGCCAGCCGCCTGGTGAGCGGCGCGTCGGCGCGGCCGTGGCGCGCCCGGCGCAGCTCCTCCAGGAGCGTCCGGAGGCGGATCAGGACCATCGGGGAGTTCCGGGCGGCCGGGATCACGTCGTCGAGAGCGGTGCGCAGGAAGTCCTCCCACCCCGGCAGCGGGACGACGACGCGCAAGGCACCCCCGCGGTCCGTGACCTCGCGCGGCCGGGCCCGCGCCGGGACCGGCCGGCGCAGCAGATCCTCCATGGCGTCCAGTGCCTGCACCGCCGTGGCGGGGTCGTTGACCGCCGGGGACAGCGCCCGGAGCGCGATGTCGGCGAGCAGCCGGAAGGCGAGTCCGGGGTCCTGGTCGAAGACCCGCTCGGCGCCGGTCTCCAGGCCGCGCAGGACGGCGGCGGCGGGCAGTTCGCCGCCGTACACCTCGGCGACGGTGGTGCCGTCCTGCAAGGTGGTGCCGGGGGTCACCCGCAGGACGACGACCGCGTTCGCCGCCTGTGCCGCGCGCGCCAGCAGGCCCACGTCCACGCGCTGCAGCACCGCGCCGGCCTTCGGCCAGCCGACCGTCGACCGCGGCCCGTCCGGACCGGCCGGGTGTCCCGGACCTCCCCGGCCGCTCGTGGAGCCGCTCGCGTAGAAGACGTCGAGGTTGTGCCGGCCCCGTTCGGAGATGGAGCCGAGCACCGGGGCGAGCTGGATCGCGGCGACGGCCTGCAGCAGCAGGTTGCGCAGCAGCGTCAGCAGCAGGAGCAGCAGGACGCCCGCGCTGATCGGCAGGACCACCGAGACCTTGTCCCGGTTGGCGATGGTCAGGGCCGCGGTGGCACAGAAGACGGTCGTCCCGACGGCGAAGGCGAACGTCCGCCACACGATCGGCGCGTCCCGGAACAGGGTGAGCCGCGGGGTGAAGGTGGTGGCCGCCCACTGCACCACCAGGAACAGCACGGAGAAGATGACGGTGGCCGCGCCGAGCACCCCGAAGCCGGTCGCGAGCAGCATCTCGGACACCTGGCGGGAAGGCAGCACGGGTCCCCGGGTGAACTCCGGGACGAGGAGACCGAGGCCCAGTCCGCCGGCGATGAAGACCAGTTGGAGGAGGCCCGCGCGCAACCGCCGCCTGCGGCGGAACGCGGCGCGGCCGGTGCGGACGGAGGCGCCCCGGCCGGCTGCCGCGAGAACGTTCATCGACATCCTCCGAGGCGGTCCCGGGGCCGGCGGAACGCGGACCCGCCCCTCAAGGTTCGCCGCCCGCGCGATCACCCGCATCACCCGCAGAAGGTGAGCACCAGGCGCCGGGCGCGCCGCCCGGTCACCTTTTTTCGGCCTTTTTCCGCGCCCGATGCGCGGAGCGCCGGGGCATGGGTGGAAGGTGGAGTGGCGAGGGTGTGAGCGGGAGTGTTCCGAGGTGGGCCGGGGTCGCCCGCACCGGGGGATGCCACATCGGTGCGCGGGACCGACGATGGCAGGGGATCGCAGCGGACCCCGCGCCCCGGCCCCGAGGGAAGTGCTCGTATGCGCTACGAATTCCGGATCGCCGGCCTTGTTTCGGACACGCTCGCCTCGGCCTTCGCCGAACTCGACAGGGTGCGTACGAAGGAACAGACCCTGTTCTTCGGAACCGTGATCGACGACGCCCATCTGTACGGACTGCTCACCCGGTTCCAGGCACTGGGCCTGCGGGTGATCGAGATGCGCCAACTGCCCGTGTGACCGAGATACACCGACTGCCCCAGGAAAGCAGTACGCACCCGGACCGTCGGGACGACGAGAGCGGCGGCCCGCGGGCCGGGTGCGGACAAGCAGGCGACGCGATCCGCGACAACGCGGGTCGGACGGCCCGGACGCAGGTCAGGCCTTCTTGGTCTCCTAGTGATGGGCCGGGTCGGTGACCTGCGGGGATCTTCCTGTGGGCGTTGAGAAGGCACGGCGTCCCACTCTTTCCTGCGGCACCCCGTCGGCGCGGAGTCAGCGCGGATCTGAGCCCCGTACGGGCATGGGGTAAGCGGCTTCAGCCGAGACGATGTCGGTCGGGTCGGATCTTGCCGGCATCGCCCCGGAGCTCACGTCAGATCGGCTGAGCCTCGGGAGCGGTGCCAGTTCGGTTCCTCGATGTCGTGGACGTGGACGAGAAGGAGATTCGGCGCAGAGGTGTTGTCGGGGATGACGCTGTTCCGGAGGGAAACCCATACGGACGTGCCGTCCCGGTGGGTGAGCCGCAGTTCTGCTCTGCCTCCTCTGACGGGTGTTGTCAACAAGGTGTGCCCGTCCTCGGGATGGACGAGATCGGAGAACGTGTAGCGACGCATTTCCGTGGCTGATCTGCCCAACATGTGGCACAGAGCGTCGTTCGTGCGCACGACTCTGCCCGGTTGTTCGTCGTGTAGCTCGGTCACAGCCATGCCCGACGGCGCGTACTCGAAGGCTTCCCGGAAGGACGCCTCGCTGGCGCGAAGTGCGTGCTGTTCGCGTTCCAGACGTGCCAGCGCACGTTTCATGTTCGCCTTCAGCTGGGCGTTGGCGATGGCGACCGAGGCGTGGGCCGCGTACACCTGGAGTGCTTCCCTCCCCCACGCACCGGGGCGACGTCCGTTGCGCGGCCGGTCGACGGAGATGACACCGATGAGGTCCTGGCGACCGTTGCTGCCTACGGAGTACAGGGGTGCGAAGAGCCGGTCGCCGGGATGCCACTCGTCGTCGAACTTCGGCATTCCCCCTCGGTGTACCACTGCGGTACGTCGTCCTGATCGAGCACCCAGCCCTCCGAGTGAGGGATGAACCGTAGATCGCCCCACGCCTCGCCCATCGAGAGACGGCGTTCCCACGACTCGCGTGAGCCGACCCGGCCCGTAAGCAAGGCCTCGGCGCTCGAGTTGCCTGCGAAGGCTGCGACAACGAGGTCTCCGTCCGGACGCACGAGGTTGAGGGCGGCCAATGCGTAGCCCAACCCCACGACGACCCCGTCTGTGACGGTCTGCAGGGTGTCGGCGAGGCTCTGGGCCGGGGAGAGCTGCTGGATCAGCTGGTCCAGCAAGCTCCGCAGGGTGGCGAGACGGACGTAGGGCTCGGATTCCGTGGGATCCGTCGAGGCATTGGTGCTGGTCGTATGACTGGCCGTCCAGGTACTCCAGCTGGGCCGTGACGCAGTCGGTAACGGCTCGTACGCCACGTTCCGAATGAAGGGTGCTCTGCCCAAGCTGTTGCGGCACAGCCGGTGGGGCTCGGGTCTCCCTCTCATGCCGAGTTCGAGGCGCAGCTTTGTGTAGACCGTGTCGAGATCGAGGAACTCGCCACCCTCCAGCACCCCGTTGCTGATCAACCTGATCATTTCGCCGGTGAACGCGGTGTACGGCTCGCCCGGAGGAGCGATTGCTACGGCGTTCTCGGCGGAGGCGGCGAGTAGATATGTGCCTTCGACTTCGAGAACAGTGCCAGCGTCCGCTGATTGCACACCGAAGGCCCGTGCGCTGTAGCAGCAGTCGACCACGACGATCTTCCGGGCGGCGGGGCTCTGCTCGATCGAACGCCGGATCCAGTCGTAAGGCGCCGCTGTGTCGTGGACCGACATCCAGTCGCTGTCCCCGACGGCCAAATACAGCCCGCCTGTTCGCGGCTCGATGAGCCCGTGTCCCGCGTAGTAGACGACCAGGGCGTCCGTTGCCTCTCGGGCCGCCTCGGCCACGGACTTGGACAGTTGCCGTGGGGTCTGAGGGTCCAGCACCACTCGGCAATGGGCGGATGGAAGTCCCCAGATGTCTTGTTGAGTGAAGAGGCTCCCGAGCGTCTCCGCGCTGTGCGCTACGGCGGGCAGGTCGTCGAGCGCCTCGTAGGAGCCGGCGCCTATGAGTACCGCTCGTGAGGCGGAAGGATCAGGGGGAGAGGCCATCGGGCTCCCCGGAACCGTCGGAGCCGTTGGGCTCGCTCGTGCTGCCGGAGTCGTCGACCAACAACTCGATGAGACGCAGGGCTTCTTCGGCAGAGGAGTCCGAGATCGTGATCGTCAGACCGTCGGCGCGATCCACAGTCACCGTCGGACGCTGCGGACGCGTCGCGCGCCATGCGACCAGGGACATGGCGAGCGACGCGGCATTGAAACCGGAACCGACCACGAGCGACACCAGGTCAACTGTGCCGCCCTGAGCACCTGATGGCAGGGGGCATGAGGCACCGAGCGCCGGCTTCGCGTGGCGGCGAGCGACAGGGTCAGCCATCAGCCACATGTGCAGCGAACGTAACTCGGCCTCTGGTACCTGCACATCTTGGAACTCAAGATTCAACCGCACCCGCAGCCCCCTTGTCCCCCGCGCCACGGCGCGTACAACAATGCCCAAGAGGCTACCGTTCGGCGAGCTGTCTCTGTCATCGCTGTCGTCTCGTACTCTGCGCGCGTAAGGCCCTCCAAGCGGCAGAGACCGTGACAGCCGAGCGTGAGGGTCGCAAGCCCCTTGAGTTGCGGCATATGGCGACCCGCGACCTCCACCACTTCTACGCCTCCGCCCTCTTGCCGGCGGAGCGGGCGTCGAGCAGGTTCAGCTGGTCCTCGGTCCCATCCGCCGTCACCACGCTGCGGATCTACGCCCACCTGTGGCCGGGCGAAGAAGGCCGCACCCGGACCGTCATGGACGCCGTTCTCGGCGGCCGGCGGACCGGGTGCGGACAGGTAGGCGATGAGACCCGCGAAACCACAGGTCAGATGGCCTAGCCATAGATCAAGCCTTCTTGGTCTCCCAGAAGATCTTGTCGATCTGGGCGATGTAGTCCAGCGCCTTCTGGCCCGTCGCCGGGTCGGTGGACGCCTTCGCGGCCGAGAGGGCCTTGAGAGCGTCGTTGACCAGTTGGTGCAGCTCCGGGTACTTCTCGAAGTGCGGGGGCTTGAAGTAGTCGCTCCAGAGCACCGACACGTGGTGCTTGGCGAGCTCGGCGCGCTGCTCCTTGATGACGGTGGCGCGAGCCTGGAAGTGCGGGTCGTCGTTGCCGGCCATCTTGTCCTGGACGGCCTTGACCGACTCCGCCTCGATGCGGGCCTGGGCCGGGTCGTACACGCCGCAGGGCAGGTCGCAGTGCGCGCTGACCTTGACCTTGGGGGCAAACAGGCGGGAAAGCATTGAGCTGTCCTTCCTCGTGATCGTCTTCTCAGGTGGGACATTACTCCGTGGGAGAGGCGTTTTCGCGAGTGCCCCCATGGGCTTAGGACAAAAGTCCGGGGTGAAACTGGGACTGGTGGAGGATAGGACCGGGGAGGTGCCGGTGATGCCGGAGCTGTCGCAGGAGACCGTGCGGGGGAAGGCCCTGCTGCCGTTCGGGGCGGCGGAGGTGACGGGCCCCTCGATGGTGCCCACACTCCAGCACGGGGATCGGCTCGTCGTTCAGTGGGGGGCGCGGGTGGGGCCGGGCGATGTCGTCGTCCTGCGGCATCCGTTCCAGCAGGACCTGCTCGTCGTGAAGCGGATCGCGGAGCGGCGTGAGGGTGGCTGGTGGGTGCTCGGGGACAACGCGTTCGCGGGCGGGGACAGCACCGACTACGGAACCGTTCCCGAGGAACTCGTCCTCGGGAAGGTGCGGTTCCGGTTCCGACCGCCGAAGGCGGGTCAGCGTTCGCTGTTCGCGGTTGTCCGCTGGGTGCTGGTCGCCGCCAGGCCGGTGTTTCCCGTCCGGTCCGCCTCCAGGCGCTTGCGGGCGCGGTAGGCCGCGACGTTGGCGCGGGTCGCGCAGCGGTCCGAGCAGTAGCGCCGGGAGCGGTTGGTCGAGGTGTCCAGATAGGCGTTGCGGCACGGGGCGGCCTCGCACAGGCCGAGGCGGTCCACGCCGTACTCGGTCAGATGGAAGGCGAGGCCCATCGCCGCGATCGCCGCGTACCCCGCTGTCGCGTTCGACGGGTGGTCCGCCAGGTGCATGTGCCACAGCGGGCGGTCGTCGTCGTCACGGTGGTCGTGACCCGAGATCTGCGGGCTCACCGGGAATTCGAGGAGCAGCGAGTTCAGCAGGTCCACCGCGAGGGTCTCCTCGCCGGTGTCCGCCGCCTCGAAGACCGCGCGCAGCCGCCCCCGTACCGAACGGAAGCGGGTGACGTCAGCGTCGGCGGCGCGGCGGGCCGCCGAGGAGTTGCCCCTGAACAGGTCACGGACGGCCTCGACGGAGGTCAGCGAGTCCTTGCCCCGGGCCGGTTCCTCGGTGTTGACGAGGCGGACGGCGTAGTCCGAGTAATAGGCCAGTTCCACTTGTAGTCCTTACGGAGGCGCTCTATCGTCGTGGCGGCGGTCAGGTAACAGACGATCGCGCTTACAGGGTATTACGTGGTCGACTGGGGGAGGGGCTTTCATGGCCATCGGCACCGGAACCGACTGGAACGCCTGGCAGCGGAGCTGGGACCGGCAGCAGGAGTGGTACATGCCGGACCGCGAGGACCGCTTCCGGGTGATGCTCGACATGGTCGAGGCCCTCGTCGGACCCGCGCCCCGCGTCCTCGACCTCGCCTGCGGCACCGGCACCGTCACCGCGCGGCTGCTCACCCGTCTTCCCGGAGCCACCAGCACCGGCGTCGACCTCGATCCCGCCCTCCTCGCCATCGCCGAGGGCACCTTCGCCGGCGACGACCGGGTCACCTTCGTCACCGCCGACCTCACGGACCCGAAGTGGCGCACCTCGCTGCCGTACGACACGTACGACGCGGTGCTGACCGCCACGGCCCTGCACTGGCTG
The DNA here is from genome assembly GCF_044757755.1 of Streptomyces sp. NPDC091209. NCBI lineage: Bacteria > Bacillati > Actinomycetota > Actinomycetes > Kitasatosporales > Streptomycetaceae > Streptomyces > Streptomyces sp. NPDC091209. The sequence continues at coordinate 553,077 of NZ_JBIVVR010000006.1, forward strand.
CACAGTGAACCCCTCGCCGTCCTCTACGGCCAGATCGCCGAACTCGTCCGCGACGGCGGTGTGTTCATGAACGCCGACCACGTGATCGACGAGACGACACCCCGGATCAACGCGGCCGAGCGCGCCCAGCGGATCGCCCGTATGGACGAGGCCAAGAAGGAAGGCGCCCTGGACTGGGCCGAATGGTGGAAGGTGGCCGCCCAGGACCCCGTCCTCGCCGGACCCACCGCCCGCCGCTTCGAGATCTACGGCGAGCACGCCGACGGCGACACCCCCTCCGCCGACTGGCACGCGCGCGTGCTGCGCGAGCGGGGCTTCGGGGAGGCGCGGCCGGTCTGGTCCTCCCCCTCGGACGCGCTGGTGCTCGCGGTCAAGTAGGCGACCCGCAGGCTCTGTTGAGGCACACACCCTGTCGAGGCACACGCCCTGTCGAGGCGGTACGGAAAATCCGTACCGCCTTTGCCGCGTCCCGCGGCACCTCCCGCCGCACTGGAAGGGTGGGACGGTACGCGAGCGCGGGCCGGGCCTGCCGCGGCAGCGGGAAAGGCAGGAGGACCGGGGCGTGAGGAAGGGGCGGTACGGGAGACCCGTACCGCCCCTTTTCCCTGCGCTCGGGAGCGCCGACGTCCCGGTCAGAGGACCTTCGACAGGAACGACTTCGTGCGCTCGTGCTGCGGGTCCGTCAGGACGTCGCGCGGGTTGCCGGACTCGACCACCACACCGCCGTCCATGAAGACCAGGCTGTCGCCGACCTCACGGGCGAAGCCCATCTCGTGCGTGACGACGACCATCGTCATGCCGGACTCGGCGAGGTCGCGCATGACGTCGAGGACGTCACCGACCAGCTCCGGGTCCAGGGCCGAGGTCGGCTCGTCGAAGAGCATCAGCTTCGGCTCCATCGCCAGCGCGCGGGCGATCGCCACGCGCTGCTGCTGGCCGCCGGAGAGCTGCGAGGGGTAGTTGCGCGCCTTGTCGGACAGGCCGACGCGTTCGAGCAGCTCCATCGCGCGGTCCCGGGCGTCCGACTTCTTGGTGCCCTTGACCTGGATCGGCGCTTCCATGACGTTCTCTACGGCCGTCATGTGCGGGAACAGGTTGAAGCGCTGGAAGACCATGCCGATGTCCCGGCGCTTCAGAGCGACTTCGCTGTCCTTGAGCTCGTAGAGCTTGTCGCCCTTCTGGCGGTAGCCGACCAGGTCGCCGTCGACGTACAGCCGGCCGGCGCTGATCTTCTCAAGATGGTTGATGCACCTGAGAAACGTGGACTTGCCCGAGCCGGACGGGCCGATCAGGCAGAACACCTCACCGGTGTTCACCTCCAGGTTGATGCCCTTGAGCACCTCCACCGGACCGAAGGACTTGTGGACGCCCTCCGACTTCACCATCGCGGTCATGCCTTGCCCCTCTCACTGCCGAGACCGAGCATGTTCGTCTTGATCTTCTGGAAGACGGTCGGCGGCAGACTGCGGCTGGAACCCCGTGCGTAGTAGCGCTCCAGGTAGTACTGGAAGACGCTGAACACACTGGTCATGGCCAGGTACCAGATGGAGGCGACGAACAGCATCTCCATGACGGCGTACGACGTGGAGCCGATCGCCGAGGTGGAGCGCAGCAGCTCGTTGTACGTGACCGCGTACACCAGCGACGAGGTCTTCAGCATGTTGATGAACTCGTTGCCGGTCGGCGGCACGATCACGCGCATGGCCTGCGGGATCACGATCCGCGCCAGCGTCTTGGTGTGGCTCATGCCCAGGGCCTGCGCGGCCTCCGTCTGACCCTCGTCGACGGCCAGCAGGCCGGCGCGGCAGATCTCGGCCATGTACGCGGCCTCGTTGAGACCGAGACCCAGCAGGGCGCACATGAACGGAGTCATGACGTCCGTCATGTTGTTCTTGTAGATCGGCCCCAGGTTCAGAACGGGGAAGATCAGCGCCAGGTTGAACCACAGCAGGAGCTGGACGTAGACCGGCGTGCCGCGGAAGAACCAGATGTACAGCCACGCGACCGTGCTGGTCACCGGGTTCTTCGAGAGCCGCATCACCGCGAGGACGACGCCCAGCACCACACCCACGATCATGGCGAGGATGCTGATCAGCAGCGTGCGGCCGGCGCCCTGGACGACGGTGGACACGAAGAGCTGACTGCCGACCGTGTGCCACTGGATGTTGCCCTGCGAGAACGCGACGCCGAGCGCCACGAGCAGCGCGACGACGATGACGCCGCTGATCCACCGGCCGTAGTGCCGGACGGGGATCGCCTTGATGGTCTCCGGGGCCGGCCCGGAGGTCCCGCTCTGGGACACCGTGTCGCCCGGAGGCGGGGTGTCCGAGGCGGACTTGTCGAGATTGTCAGTCACGTGACTGCCCTTCAGTGGTGCGCTCGGCTTACTTGCCGCCGTTGATCGCGGACTGCTCGATCGCGCCGGACTGGGCGCCCCACTTCTCCAGCACCTTCTGGTACGAGCCGTCCTTGATGATCGCGTCGACGGCGTCCTTCAGCGCGTCACGGAGCTGCGTGTTGTTCTTGTTCAGGATGATGCCGAACGGTCCGGCGTCGTACTGCTTGTTGATGACCTCGAAGGCCTTGCCGCCGTCGGCCTTGTTGGACAGGTCGACCGCGACGGGGTAGTCGTTGATGCCGGCCACCGCGCCGCCGGACTTCACACGGGTCTGGGCCTCGGTGTCGTTCTGGAACGACTCGATGTTGATGGCCTTCTTGCCGGCGTCCGTGCACTTCTTGGACTGGTCCTTCAGGGCCGTCTCGTACGTCGTGCCCTGCTGCACGGCGGCCGTCTTGCCGCAGAGGTCCTCGATGCCCTTGATGCCCTCGGGGTTGCCCTTCTTCACGTAGATGGCCGTACCGGCCGTGAAGTAGTCCACGAAGTCGACGCCCTCGCCGAGCTTCTTGCCCTTGTCGTCCAGGCCCTCCTGGCGCTGCTTGTTGTCCGTGATGGACGACATGCCGATGTCGTAGCGGCCGGAGTTGACGGCGGTGATCAGGCCGTCGAAGGAGCCCGAGGTGAACTCGAACTTCACACCGAGCTGCTTGGCCAGCGCGTCGGCCAGGTCCGGGTCGACACCGACGATCTTGCCGCCATCGGTCGACTCCATGGGGGCGTACTCGGCGTTCGTGCCGACCTTGATGACGCCCGCGTCCTGGATCTTCTTGGGCAGCTTGGAGAACAGGGGAGCACTGTTGGACTGGGTGGAGCTGCTGTTGCCGCTCTTCGTCTGGTCACCGCAACCGGTGAGGATCAGGGCGCCGGCGACCGCGATCGCACCGACCGCTGCTATCCGGGACGACGCGGCCGTGGTACGACGGGTGGTGCGTGCGGTCATGAGGGTTCCTCCGGCGGATGAGGGAGTAGCCGATAGGTCGACGAGAACACACACCTTTGAGTGTCGCGACCTCGTGTAATGACGGCATCTTGCCATTCGGATCGCGCGATTCAGGGTGCCCGCTATGTCAAAATCGGATAACGGGCGACCCCCGAACCGTTACGGGCCAGTAGCTCCAGGCCGGATCTTGTGCGGGAATCCCTCCCTCGGGCGGGAAGATCTTCGGCGCTTCGTGCGATGCGGACGACCGCTACGCGGCACTCATGTCCGAACGAGGACATGTCAGGAAGTGTCAATGGATCAGGGCATGAGTCATCTCACCGACGTGTGATCTTGGCTCTATGGACTCGTCCTCGACATGGTCCGTCCGGTAAGAAGGTTCTTTACACCCCTCATCCGGGGCTCAGGGCGCGTGTGCGGCGCGCCCGTCGCGCAGCGGCCCGTACGCAACCACGGCGGCAGGGCCTGCGCGGTGCCCGCCCACCCCTCAACCAGGAGTGGTCACCCTCAGCCAATGAAGACTTAAGGGGTAAAACAAAGTGGCAGCGGAGATCGTCAATCCTCGCAGCGACAGCAGTACGGATCTCGAAGGCGGGGCCGAGCCCCTCGATTCCTTCGACCCGGCTTTCGCGCTGCACCGCGGCGGCAAAATGGCTGTGCAAGCCACGGTGCCGATCCGCGACAAGGACGACCTGTCCCTGGCTTACACGCCCGGCGTCGCGAAGGTGTGCAGCGCGATCGCCGAGCAGCCGGAACTCGTCCACGACTACACGTGGAAGTCGTCCGTGGTCGCTGTGGTGACCGACGGCACGGCCGTGCTCGGGCTCGGTGACATCGGCCCGGAGGCCTCGCTCCCCGTCATGGAGGGCAAGGCCATTCTGTTCAAGCAGTTCGGCGGAGTGGACGCGGTGCCGATCGCGCTCGCCTGCACCGGCGTCGACGAGATCGTCGAGACGGTGGTCCGGCTCGCTCCCTCCTTCGGCGGCGTCAACCTGGAGGACATCTCGGCACCGCGGTGCTTCGAGATCGAGCGCAAGCTCCAGGAGCGGCTGGACATTCCCGTCTTCCACGACGACCAGCACGGGACAGCGGTCGTCACCCTCGCGGCCCTGCGGAACGCCGCCAAGCTCACCGGGCGCTCGCTCGGCGATCTGCGCGCGGTGATCTCGGGCGCGGGCGCGGCCGGCGTCGCCATCGCCAAGTTCCTGCTGGAGGCGGGCCTCGGCGATGTCGCGGTCACCGACCGCAAGGGCGTCGTGTCGCGGGACCGGGACGATCTGACGGACGTCAAGCGGGAGCTCGCGGAGATCACCAACAAGGCGGGGATCTCCGGTTCGCTGGAGGCGGCGCTCTCGGGCGCCGACGTCTTCATCGGGGTCTCCGGCGGTACGGTGCCGGAGCCGGCGGTCGCCTCCATGGCGGAGGGTGCCTTCGTCTTCGCGATGGCCAACCCGACCCCCGAGGTGCACCCCGACATCGCCCACAAGTACGCGGCCGTCGTCGCGACCGGGCGGTCGGACTTCCCGAACCAGATCAACAACGTGCTGGCCTTCCCGGGGATCTTCGCCGGTGCGCTCCAGGTCCGGGCCTCCCGGATCACCGAAGGCATGAAGATCGCCGCCGCCGACGCGCTGGCCGCGGTCGTCGGGGACGACCTCGCCGCGGACTACGTCATCCCCTCGCCGTTCGACGAGCGGGTGGCTCCGGCGGTGACGGCCGCGGTGGCCGCGGCCGCCCGTGCGGAGGGCGTCGCCCGCCGCTGACCGTTCGCGTCCTGCTTGGCCCCGCCGGGATGGTTCCGGCGGGGCCGGCTTTTTGCCCGCGTGAGCGTCCGGGCGGGTGTTTCTCGCCCCCTCCGCCCCTGCCCGTGGCCCGTACCGGGGGGCATACCGGGGGCGCTGCCCCCGTTGGTACGCCCCCCGCTCCTCAAGGGTCTGAGGGGCTGAATTTGTCCCCCCAGCGCCGGAAAGTCTCGGCCCGTCCGGCGATTGAGGGCGAGGCCGTCCAGGCCGAAGCGGGGGTCTGGGGGCGGCAGCCCCGGGTACGGGACGGGCGGGGGCGGAGGGGGCGAGGACAGGCGGTTGCCCGGCGGGGTTCGCCCCGGCGCGCCGGGGGACGCGTGTCACACGGGGAGGCGGTTCCCCCGGCCGGGGGCGGAGCCTATCGTCAAGGTCATGTTCGCTGCCTATGCCGCCCGAATCGACCGTGACCAGCCGCTGAACGGCCTGGAGTTGGGGGAGCGTCCGGCCCCCGAACAGAGGCCGGGCTGGACGACCGTGAACGTACGGGCCGCCTCCCTCAACCACCACGATCTCTGGTCGCTGCGCGGGGTCGGCCTCGCCGAGGACAAGCTGCCGATGATCCTCGGCTGCGACGCCGCCGGAATCGACGAGGACGGCAACGAGGTCGTCCTGCACTCCGTCATCGGCCAGAGCGGGCACGGGGTCGGCCCCGGGGAGCCCCGGTCCATCCTCACCGAGCGCTACCAGGGCACCTTCGCCGAACAGGTCTCCGTACCGGCGTGGAACGTTCTGCCGAAACCCAAGGAACTGTCCTTCGAGGAGGCCGCCTGTCTGCCGACCGCCTGGCTGACGGCGTACCGCATGCTGTTCACCAACGCCGGGGTGCGGCCCGGTGACTCCGTGCTCGTGCAGGGTGCGGGCGGGGGCGTGGCCACCGCCGCGATCGTGCTCGGGAAGGCCGCCGGGCTGCGGGTCTTCGCCACCAGCCGTGACGAGGCCAAGCGGAAGCGGGCGCTCGAACTCGGCGCCGTCGAGGCGCTGGAGTCCGGGGCGCGGCTGCCGCAGCGGGTGGACGCCGTCATCGAGACGGTCGGCGCCGCCACCTGGTCGCACTCGGTCAAGTCGCTGCGTCCCGGCGGCACCGTCGTGATCTCGGGTGCCACCAGCGGTGACCGGCCCTCGCACGCCGAACTGACGCGGATCTTCTTCCTCGAACTCAAGGTGGTCGGTTCCACCATGGGGACGAAGGACGAGCTGGAGGACCTGCTGTCCTTCTGCGCGGCCACCGGTGTGCGACCCGTCATCGACGAGGTGCTGCCGCTCGACCGGGCCCGTGAGGGGTTCGAACGGCTCGAGTCCGGCGACCTGTTCGGCAAGATCGTGCTGACCACGGGCTGATTCCCGGGGCTGCGGAGACACACGAAACGGCGGGTCCGGGTTTCCGGGCCCGCCGTTTCGCGTGCCCGTCTTCCGTGCCCGTTTCCCGTGTCCGGTCGGTGCGCGCGGTCGGTGTCCGTGCGGGCGCGGGTGTCAATGTTGGTTGACATGAAGGGTCTGTCAACGTAGGTTGACATCATGACCGAAGCAACGGATCTGGCCGAGCGTGCGGGTGATCGCGATCCGCGGATCGGGCTGCGGGCGGTCTCCGCGCTGCGGAGGCTGCTGGAGCAGTTGGAAGCGGTACAGGTGCGCAGTGCGCGCCATCAGGGCTGGTCGTGGCAGGAGATCGCCGCGGAACTCGGAGTGAGCAGGCAGGCCGTGCACAAGAAGTACGGGAGGCAGTGATGTTCGAACGCTTTACGAAGGATGCGCGCGCCGTCGTCGAAGGCGCCGTGTCGCACTCGGAGCGGGTGGGGGCCGAGACCGTCGAGGACGAGCACCTGCTGCTGGCGCTCCTCGACCGGGAGGGCAGCCGGGGTTCCTTCGTCCTGACGTCGCTCGGGGCGGCCGGGTTCCGGGAGTCGCTGGAGCGGGACCTCGCCGAGGCGCGCCGCCGGGGCGGGCTGTCGCGCGCCGACGCGGACGCCCTGTCCGGTCTCGGTATCGACCTCGCCGAGATCGTCTCCCGGATCGAGGAGACGCACGGTGAGGGGGCGTTGGAGTCGGGCGGGCGTGGCGGAAACGGCCGGCGGAGCTGGCGTCGGCCCTTCGGGCAGAGCGCGAAGGACGTCCTGACGAGGGCTCTGCGGGTCGCTCTCGCCCGACGGGACCGCCACATCGGGGACGAACACCTGCTGCTGGCGATCACCCTGCGAGGCGGGGTCGCCGGAGAAGCCCTGGCCGATCACGGAATCACGTACCAGTCGGTGACCCGGGTGCTGTACGGGGAGGACGGTGTGGCGGAGGCGGGGTGAGGCGGAACCGGCGTGAGCCGGTGAACGC